>NC_016109.1:5855000-7319139 GCF_000269985.1 Kitasatospora setae KM-6054
ATGCCTTGGCACCAGGAACCGATGAAGGACGTGGGAGGCCGCGATAGGCCCCGGGGAGCTGTCAACCGAGCTTTGATCCGGGGGTGTCCGAATGGGGAAACCCGGCAGTCGTCATGGGCTGTCACCCATACCTGAACACATAGGGTATGTGGAGGGAACGCGGGGAAGTGAAACATCTCAGTACCCGCAGGAAGAGAAAACAACCGTGATTCCGGGAGTAGTGGCGAGCGAAACCGGATGAGGCCAAACCTTGAGCGTGTGAGACCCGGCAGGGGTTGCGCTCAAGGGGTTGTGGGAAAGTTCTTCAGTCGTCTGCCGGCGGCTGGGCGAGTCAGAAACCGTATGGGTAGTCGAAGGACATGCGAAAGGTCCGGCGTAGAGGGTAAGACCCCCGTAGACGAAATCCGTACGGCTCGCTTGAGCTTCTCCCAAGTAGCACGGGGCCCGAGAAATCCCGTGTGAATCTGGCGGGACCACCCGCTAAGCCTAAATATTCCCTGGTGACCGATAGCGGATAGTACCGTGAGGGAATGGTGAAAAGTACCGCGGGAGCGGAGTGAAATAGTACCTGAAACCGTGTGCCTACAAGCCGTGGGGGCAGCCTTCGGGCTGTGACTGCGTGCCTTTTGAAGAATGAGCCTGCGAGTTTGCGGTGTGTAGCGAGGTTAACCCGTGTGGGGTAGCCGTAGCGAAAGCGAGTCCGAATAGGGCGTTCGAGTTGCATGCCCAAGACCCGAAGCGGAGTGATCTAGCCATGGGCAGGTTGAAGCGCGGGTAAGACCGTGTGGAGGACCGAACCCACCAGGGTTGAAAACCTGGGGGATGACCTGTGGTTAGGGGTGAAAGGCCAATCAAACTCCGTGATAGCTGGTTCTCCCCGAAATGCATTTAGGTGCAGCGTCGCGTGTTTCTTGCCGGAGGTAGAGCACTGGATAGGCGATGGGCCTCACCGGGTTACTGACCTTAGCCAAACTCCGAATGCCGGTAAGTGAGAGCGCGGCAGTGAGACTGTGGGGGATAAGCTCCATGGTCGAGAGGGAAACAGCCCAGAACACCGACTAAGGTCCCTAAGCGTGTGCTAAGTGGGAAAGGATGTGGAGTCGCAGAGACAACCAGGAGGTTGGCTTAGAAGCAGCCACCCTTGAAAGAGTGCGTAATAGCTCACTGGTCAAGTGATTCCGCGCCGACAATGTAGCGGGGCTCAAGCACACCACCGAAGTCGTGTCATTGCAGCAATACTCCCAACGGAGGCTGTGATGGGTAGGGGAGCGTCGTGTGCCGGGTGAAGCAGCCGAGGAATCGAGTTGTGGACGGTTCACGAGTGAGAATGCAGGCATGAGTAGCGATACAAGAGTGGGAAACTCTTGCGCCGATTGACCAAGGGTTCCTGGGTCAAGCTGATCTGCCCAGGGTAAGTCGGGACCTAAGGCGAGGCCGACAGGCGTAGTCGATGGACAACGGGTTGATATTCCCGTACCCGCTTTGAAGCGCCAACGTCGAACCTCTTGATGCTAAGCCCGTGAAGCCGGCCCGGAGTCTTCGGACAAAGGGACGTGGTGGAGCCGGTGACCCAACGGGGTAGTAGGTGAGCGATGGGGTGACGCAGGAAGGTAGTCCAGCCCGGGCGGTGGTAGTCCCGGGGTAAGGGTGTAGGCCGAGTGATAGGCAAATCCGTCACTCATGAAGGCTGAGACCTGATGCCGAGCCGATTGTGGTGAAGTGGATGATCCTATGCTGTCGAGAAAAGCCTCTAGCGAGTTTCATGGCGGCCCGTACCCCAAACCGACTCAGGTGGTCAGGTAGAGAATACCGAGGCGTTCGGGTGAACTGTGGTTAAGGAACTCGGCAAAATGCCCCCGTAACTTCGGGAGAAGGGGGGCCATTGCTGGTGACGGGACTTAGCTCCCTGAGCTGGTGGTGGCCGCAGAGACCAGCGAGAAGCGACTGTTTACTAAAAACACAGGTCCGTGCGAAGCCGTAAGGCGATGTATACGGACTGACGCCTGCCCGGTGCTGGAACGTTAAGGGGACCGGTTAGTCTAGTTTCGGCTAGGCGAAGCTGAGAACTTAAGCGCCAGTAAACGGCGGTGGTAACTATAACCATCCTAAGGTAGCGAAATTCCTTGTCGGGTAAGTTCCGACCTGCACGAATGGCGTAACGACTTCTCGACTGTCTCAACCACAGGCCCGGTGAAATTGCATTACGAGTAAAGATGCTCGTTTCGCGCAGCAGGACGGAAAGACCCCGGGACCTTTACTATAGCTTGATATTGGTGTTCGGTTCGGCTTGTGTAGGATAGGTGGGAGGCTTTGAAGCCGTGACGCCAGTCATGGTGGAGCCATCGTTGAAATACCACTCTGGTCGTGCTGGATGTCTAACCTGGGTCCGTGATCCGGATCAGGGACAGTGTCTGGTGGGTAGTTTAACTGGGGCGGTTGCCTCCTAAAGGGTAACGGAGGCGCCCAAAGGTTCCCTCAGCCTGGTTGGCAATCAGGTGTTGAGTGTAAGTGCACAAGGGAGCTTGACTGTGAGACTGACGGGTCGAGCAGGTACGAAAGTAGGGACTAGTGATCCGGCGGTGGCTTGTGGAAGCGCCGTCGCTCAACGGATAAAAGGTACCCCGGGGATAACAGGCTGATCTTCCCCAAGAGTCCATATCGACGGGATGGTTTGGCACCTCGATGTCGGCTCGTCGCATCCTGGGGCTGGAGTAGGTCCCAAGGGTTGGGCTGTTCGCCCATTAAAGCGGTACGCGAGCTGGGTTTAGAACGTCGTGAGACAGTTCGGTCCCTATCCGCTGTGCGCGTAGGAGTGTTGAGAAGGGCTGTCCCTAGTACGAGAGGACCGGGACGGACGAACCTCTGGTGTGCCAGTTGTCCTGCCAAGGGCATGGCTGGTTGGCTACGTTCGGGAGGGATAACCGCTGAAAGCATCTAAGCGGGAAGCCTGCTTCGAGATGAGCACTCCCACCTCCTTGAGAGGGTAAGGCTCCCAGTAGACGACTGGGTTGATAGGCCGGATATGGAAGCCCTGTGAGGGGTGGAGTTGACCGGTACTAATAGGCCGAGGGCTTGTCCTCAGTTGCTCGCGTCCACTGTGTTGTTCTGAAACAACGACCCCCACCGACACGGGTGGGTGGTGCACGGTTTCATAGTGTTTCGGTGGTCATAGCGTGAGGGAAACGCCCGGTTACATTCCGAACCCGGAAGCTAAGCCTCACAGCGCCGATGGTACTGCAGGGGGGACCCTGTGGGAGAGTAGGACGCCGCCGAACAATTCTTCTGAGAAAGCCCCCCGACGGGATGTCGGGGGGCTTTCTCGCGTTTCCGTCCCGGAAGCCGTGAACCGGAAACCGGAGGTCGAGGGGTGGTGCTAGGTCCACCTCAAAGAGGGGTGGCACGGCCAATGTGCCGGCCGGGGGGGCCGAGGAGAGACTGGGGGCGTTGCTGGGACGGCGTTCGACTTCTCGGGAGTGGGCTTTGACGACGACGGTGTGGTTCGGCGGTGGGGGTGCCGGGTCGGCGGTGGGTGAGCGGGCTCGGCTGGCGGTGCGGGCGACCGGGCAGGGGGTGGTGATCGCGGTGGCGGCTGCCGCGGGGGTGCTAGTGCCGTTGGGGGCCGCGGTGTGTGCGGCCTTGGTGGCGGTGGCGTTCTTCGACCACGGGCCGTTGGCGCCGTACGCGGCGGTGCTGTGTGCGGCGGGGGCGGGGGTGTCGGCGCTGTACTGGTTCGTGCGGCGGGGAGCGGCGTGGACGCGGGGGCGCGTGGAGCGGGAGGCCGGCGAGCGGTGGAGGGTGGTGTATTCGGCGCGGGAGGCGTTGGAGCGCGACGAGCGGGGGTTCTGGTGGACGGGGGTGTCGTACCACCGGCGGCGTGAGGTGGCGCGGTCGGTGCAGTTCGTGCGGTGGGTGCTGCGGGACCACCAGGTGCAGCGGGAGGGGGTGTGGCTGCTGGCCAATCCGGTGGCGGTGGCCGTGCTGCTGGGGGTGCCGATGGCGATGGTGTGGGGCGGGCTGGTGTTCGTGCTCACGGCGACGGTGGACTCGCGGACCTTCTTCGGGTTGAACAGCGGGCCGATCAGCCTGTTGTTCTCCACGCTGATCGGCGTGGTGCTGGCGGCGGCCGGCCTGGCGGCGATGCCGTGGGCGGTGCGGGCGCACGGGGCGTTCGCCTGCCGAGTGCTGGGCGGCGGGCCGCAGCCCAGCCGGGCGCAGCTGACCGAGCGGGTGGCGCACCTGACGGAGACGCGGGCCGACGCGGTGGACGCGCAGGCCGCCGAACTGCGCCGGATCGAGCGAGACCTGCACGACGGGGCGCAGGCGCGGCTGGTGTCGATCGGGCTGACGCTGGGGACGATCGAGCACCTGATGGCCGTCGACCAGGCTGCGGCCCGCGAGTTGCTGGCCGAGGCCCGGGAGGCGTCGGCGAAGGCCCTGCAGGAGCTGCGCGACCTGGTGCGGGGCATCCATCCGCCGGTGCTGGCGGAGCGCGGACTGCCGGACGCGGTGCGTGAGTTGGCGCTGACGGCGGCGGTGCCGACGGAGGTGACGGTGGGTCTGCCGGGGCGTCCGGAGGCCGCGTTGGAGACGGCGGTGTACTTCAGTGTGAGCGAGCTGCTGACGAACGCGGTGAAGCACGCCGGGGCCCGGCTGGTGTGGGTGGACGTGCTGTACCGGGCGGGCCGGCTGCGGGTGGTGGTGACGGACGACGGGCACGGGGGTGCGCGGATGGAGGCGGACGGCGGGCTGCGGGGGATCGAGAGGCGGTTGGGTACGTTCGACGGGACGATCTCGCTCGACAGTCCGGTGGGCGGGCCGACCACGATCACGATGGAGCTGCCGTGCGCGTTGTCCTCGCCGAGGACCTCTACCTCCTCCGCCAAGGTCTGACGAGGCTGTTGGAGGCCCACGGGTTCACCATCGCGGCGGCGGTGGAGACCGGGCCCGACCTGTTGGCGGCGCTGCTGTCGGAGCGGCCGGACGTGGCGGTGGTGGACGTCCGGCTGCCGCCGACGCTGACGGACGAGGGGTTGCAGGCGGCGCTGGCGGCGCGGCGGGAGATCCCCGGCCTGCCGGTGCTGGTGCTGTCGCAGCACGTCCAGCAGCTGTACGCGCGGGAGTTGCTGGCGGACGGCACGGGCGGCGTCGGCTACCTGCTGAAGGACCGGGTGTTCAACGCCGACCAGTTCGTGGACGCGGTGCGGCGGGTGGCGGCCGGCGGGACGGCGATGGATCCGGACGTGATCGGCCGGCTGCTGCAGCACAACGCCGGGTCCGAGCCGCTGCGGCGGTTGTCGCCACGGGAGCGGGAGGTGCTGGGGCTGATGGCGGAGGGCTGTTCGAACTCGGCGATCGCGGCGCGCCTGACGGTCAGCGACGGGGCGGTGGCCAAGCACATCGCCAACATCTTCGGGAAGCTGGAGCTCGTGCCGACCGAGGACGGCAACCGGCGGGTGCTGGCGGTGCTGGCGTACCTGAACGGCGCGGCGCGGCATCCGGCGGGGGAGTGAGCAGGGGCCGGGGCGGCGGTCGGGCCGGCGGTAGGGAGGTGGTGCGCGTAGTGGTGTGGACCAGTGGAGGTGCAGTGGCGGTCCGGCCTGGCGGTGGGGCAGAACGCCCGTACGAGTAGTATCCGGTGGGCCGAGTCTGTCGACGGCGCACCGACCGGTACCGCGTGCTGACGCGGTGCCGTGACGGGTGTGCCCCGGGGCGGGGACGTGTACTCGGCGGCTACAGGTCGTATACGGCAGCTGCCGAGTCCCAGGGGTTGATCAACGAATGGCACGTCCTTCCCTTACCCGCGCGCACCGGGCACTGCTGGGTGTGGTGGCCGTCGGCGCGTGCGTGATCTCGGGGATCGGTTTCGCGGGGTCGTACAACTCGGTGCGGGACCTGGCCCTGGAGAAGGGCTTCGGCACCTTCGCCTACGCCTTCCCGATAGGCGTCGACGCGGGCATCGTGGTGCTGCTCTCGCTGGACCTGGTGCTGACCTGGCTGCGGATCCCGTTCCCGCTGCTGCGGCAGACGGCCTGGCTGCTGACGGCGGCGACGATCGCGTTCAACGCGGCGGCGTCCTGGGGCGACGCGCTGGGCATGGCGATGCACGCGGTGATCCCGGTGCTGTTCGTGGTGGTGGTCGAGGCCTCCCGGCACGCGGTGGGACGGATCGCGGCGATCACCGCGGACCGGCACATGGAGTCGGTGCGGCTGATGCGCTGGGTGCTGTCGCCGGTGCCGACGTTCCGGCTCTGGCGGCGGATGAAGCTGTGGGAGCTGCGCTCGTACGACGAGACGGTGCGGCTGGAGCAGAACCGGCTGGTGTACCGGGCGCAGCTGCGGTTCCGGTACGGGCGGGGCTGGCGGCGGTCCGCGCCGTTCCAGGCGCTGCTGCCGCTGAAGCTGGCGAAGTACGGCGTCCCGCTGGACCCGTCGGTGCTGGACCGGATCGACGGCCCGCTGGTGGTCTCCGGCGGCGGCGCGCTACCGGGTGCCGAGGAGCAGGCGGCCCCGGCGGTGCGGGTCGGGCAGCCGGCGCAGGTGCAGTCGGCGCAACAGGTCCAGCAGGTACAGGCGGCGCAGGTACAGGCGGCCGCGCTGGGCGCGGCCGAGCGGCGGGCGCAGCCGGCCCAGCATCAGCAGCAGGCCCAGCAGCAGGGTCAGGCGGTGCCGCAGGTGTCGGCGGCGGTCGCGGTGCCGACGCTGGCGAAGCTGGCCGCGGTGCGGCTGCGCGACCAGCAGGACCCGGAGGCCGCGCAGGCCGCGCCGCCGATCGACCCGTCCGCCGAACTGAACGTGTGGACCACCCGTCCGGTGCGCTCGCACGTCGCGGCGGAGCAGGTGCACACGGCCCGGGTGCCGGGGCAGGCGTCGCCGTGGTTCAAGGCGCCGCGTCCGGAGGAGGCGCCCCGGCCGCAGTCGGGCTACCAGCCGCCGCAGGGCGAGGGGTACGAGGGCTACGAGGCGTACGAGGACTATCCGGGCGGCTACGAGGGCCAGCCGGAGCAGCAAGGTCGGCCGGCGGAGTACCGTCCGGCGGCGAACGGCCGCGGTCCGGTCGGGCAGCAGCAGCCGTCGCAGTCGCAGCAGGTGCGGGCGGAGGCCGGGGCGGAGCCGATCCTGGTGTCGGGCCGGCCGGTGCGGCTGGACGCGATGACGGTGCCCGGCCCGGAGTCGGAGTCGGAGCCGGAGCCGCTGTCGTTCGAGGAGCCGGAGCAGGCCCCGGCGCGGCGCCCGTTCGGGGGCGCGCCGGAGCCGCTGGACGGCGAGGAGTGCTTCGACGCGCTGGTGGCGTACATGGACACCTATGACGACCACCCGGACAAGGAGCAGTTCGCCGAGTACCTGACGCAGCGCGGCCTGGCCGGTTCGCGGTCGGACGGCGGCGTCACGGTGAAGGACGTGGACAAGGTCTGGGGCGTCCTCCAGCGCCGGTACGTGACCTCCGGCCGGGGTGAGTGACCGGGCGGGGGCCCGTTTGGAGAGAACCACAGGCACCCGATGGCCGTCCGCCGGTTTCCCCGGCCGGGCGGCCATTGACGGTTCCGCGGGGCCGCCACTACCTTCGCCTCAACAAATTGTTGAAGTCGTGCGGTGAGTGGAGGAGCCCCCGGATGTCGCAGCCTGCCCAGGTCGATGCCGCCCAGTCCGTCGTGTCGCCCGTCGCGTCGCCCGTCTCGTTCTCGGACGCCGCGCTGGCGGACGTCGAGGCGCTGCTGGCGCCGGTGGACGCCGAGCTGACGCGCCGTTACCCGGGCGAGAGGGGTGCGCGGCAGCCGGTGCACACCGTGTACGTGCCGGCCGACGCGTTCGGGGCGGACACCGTCCGGGAGTGGGGCGCGCGGGCGCTGGCCGCGTTCGACGAGCACGCCGGCACGCCCGGGCGGCTGGCCGAGGCGCTCGGGGTCGCGGACGACGCGCTGCTGGCCGACGTGCACGCCCGGGTGCGGGCCAAGCTGGAGCGCGAACCGGTCGAGGACCTGCGGATCGACTTCGAGGACGGCTACGGCCCGCGCCCCGACGCCGAGGAGGACGCCGAGGCCGTCCGGGCCGCCCGGCTGGTGGCCGCCGCGGTCGCCGACGGCAGCGCCCCGCCGTACGTCGGGATCCGGATCAAGTGCCTGGAGGCCCCCGTCCGGGCCCGCGGCATCCGCACCCTGCAGCTGTTCCTCGCCACCCTGCTGGCCGAGGGCGGGCCGGAGGGCGGCCTGCCGGACGGGCTGGTGCTCACCCTGCCCAAGGTCACCCACCCCGCCCAGGTCACCGCGCTGGTGCGGCTGCTGGCGGACTTCGAGCGGCGGTCCGGGCTGCCCGCCGGGCGGATCGGGTTCGAGATCCAGATCGAGACCACCCAGGCGATCCTCGGCCCGGACGGCCGGGCCACCGTCGCGCTGCTGATCGGGGCCGCCGAGGGCCGCGCCACCGGCCTGCACTACGGCACCTTCGACTACAGCGCCGCCTGCGGGGTCTCCGCCGCCCACCAGAGCATGGACCACCCGGCGGCCGACCACGCCAAGGCCGTCATGCAGGCCGCCGCGGCCGGCACCGGCGTCCGGCTCTCCGACGGCTCCACCAACGTCGTCCCGGCCGGCACCGCCGAGCAGGTGCACGCCGCCTGGCGGCTGCACCACGGCCTGGTCCGCCGCTCGCTGGCCCGCGCCTACTACCAGGGCTGGGACATGCACCCCGCCCACCTGCCCACCCGGTACGCCGCCGTCTACGCCTTCTACCGCGAGGGCCTGGCCGCCGCCTGCGCCCGGCTCGCCGCGTACGTCGCCAAGGCCGGCGGCGACGTGATGGACGAGCCCGCCACCGCCCGCGCGCTCAGCGGCTACGTGCTGCGCGGCCTGGACTGCGGCGCCGTCGACCTCGCCGAGGTCACCGAGCGCACCGGCCTGGACCGCGCCCGGCTGGACGCCCTCGCCGGCCGCTGAGCGGGAGCCGCCGGCGCTGGGCATAGGCTGGGCGGCGGGACCGGCGCCGGGCCGAGCCCGACGACCGACGACCGACCACCGACGACCGACAGCGGAGAGCACCAGCGCCATGGCGGAGCCGAGCCCCAAGCCGTACCTGACCGTCCGGGGCTCCGGCAGCCACGAGTTGGAGATCAAGAAGTCCCGGTTCATCTGCCACCTGGAGCGGGTGGCCGACGAGGACGAGGCGCAGGCGTTCATCGCCGGGATCCGCAAGCGCTACTGGGACGCCCGGCACAACTGCACCGCCTTCGTGGTCGGCGGCGAGCAGCCGCGCGAGCGCTCCAGCGACGACGGCGAGCCCGCCGGGACGGCCGGGGTGCCGATGCTGGAGGTGCTGCGCCGGCGCGGGGTGACCGACACGGTCGCCGTGGTGACCCGGTACTTCGGCGGGATCAAGCTGGGCGCGGGCGGCCTGGTCCGGGCGTACGGCGCGGCGGTCTCCGAGGCGCTGGACGAACTCGGGCTGCTGGAGCGGCGGCCGGTCGCGCTGCTGTCGGTGGCCGTCGACCACACCCGGGCCGGACGGCTGGAGAACGACCTGCGGGCGGCCGGGTACGCGGTGGCCGGGCTGGAGTACCTGGCGGACGGGGTGCGGATCGAGGTGGGCGTGCCCGAACCGGAGACCGCGGAGTTCCACACCTGGCTGGCCGAGGCCACCGGCGGGTCCGCGTCGGCCCGGCCGGCCGGGCGGACGTTCGTCGAGGTCGACGTCTGACGGCCGGTCAGCGCCCCGCCGGCCGTGGACCGGAGGCGTCCGCATCAAACGCGGAAAGGCGGGTAGCAGAGGCGACGCCGGTGGTGTTCCCGTTGCCACCGGATGACACCCGATCGAAGGAAGCGGGGCCGGATGCGGAACTTCCGCTCCTGATCGCTTCGTCTCCTAGTACAGGAGCAACGATTCGCCAACGACTCCGGGAGGAGGACTCGCAGAGCCCAGCACCGCACCACGGGAGGTTCCGCGCATGCCCACCGACCACGCCCAGCCGCCGTACCGGCTGACGGCCGCGACACCACGCCCGCACCACGAGACCACCGCCCTCGTCGACCAACTGCTCGCCGAACGGCTCAAGGCCGAGGGCCACGAGGAGCCCGCGCCCCGCGAGCGGCACGCGCCGCCGGAGCGGCTGCGGCTCGGCGAGAAGGTCCTGCTGGACCGCGACGACGGCCCACTGCCAGGCCGAGGCCCCGGCGCCCGCTACAGCCGCCGCAGACTGCGCACGCCCGCCGCGCACGGCACCGACCAACTGACCGTCGTCCTGGCCGCCGAGAGCGCCGGGGGGCCGACCCGGCTGCGGATCGAGGCCGATCACCTCCCCGCCGGGCCGACCGCCGTCCCGCCCGGCCGGGCGCCCGTCCCCGAACTCGTCCGGCTGCTGCTGCCGCTGCTCGACGCCGCCGAGGGCCCGGTGCCGCTCGCCGCCGCGCCCCGGCTGGTCGCCCCCGCCGACCTGGACGGCCTGATCGACGAACTCTGCGACCCCGAGCGCCGGCTGCCCACCGTGGTGGCCAGCGTGCCGCCCGCCGTGCCGGTGGAGCAGTGGCAGCGCCAGGTGCTCGACCCGCTGCTGCGCCAACTCCCGGGCCTGGCCTCGCTGTACGTGCTCGGGCACGCCGCGCTGCCCCGGTTCAACCTGGCGCTGGAGTACCACAAGGTGTACGGCGGCGCGGTCCGTACCTTCCTGCCCGAGGCCGACCCGGCCTCGCGCGCCGACGCCGCCCGCCACCCCGTCCTGCCGCGCGGCCGGATCGACGAGAACCCGCGCCGGGCCGCCGCCCTGCTGGCCCGCGAACCGCGCCGGATCGCCGCCGAACTCCCGCCGCCCGCACCGCTGGACGCCGTCCCCGAACTGTGGCTGCCGCCCGAGGCCCGCAAGGCCCCCGCGGCGCCCCGGGCCGTCGTCGAACGCCCGCCGGTCCGGCTGGAACGCTGCCGGCTGCGGATCGACCCGCCGCGCGAGGCCCGCCGCGCGAGGTGCGGCGGCGGACCGGTCAGCTTCGGCGAACTCGTCGACCGCTTCGGCGAGTTCACCCTGCTGGAGTTCACCGGCGACAGCAAGGAGACGCTCGCCCTGGACGGCCAGAGCGAGGCCGACGGCTGGGCCCGGCTGACCTGGGACGGCCTGACCGCGCTCCAGGAGTACGCGGCCGCGGCCGTCCGCGGCGAGGCCGGCGGCGACTTCAAGCAGTGGTGCGAGCACACCCCGCCCGGCTGCCACCGCTTCCCGCCGCGCAAGGCCGTCCGCGGCGAGTCCCGCACCGTCGCCAGCCACGGCAAGTGGAAGCGCCAGCGGATGCTGCCCGTCCCCGCCGCCGTCGACTCCTCCTGCCGCGCCTTCATGGGAGCACACCTGCGGATCGGCGGCGGCGGCACCGCCCCCCGGGTGCACTACCTGGACGACTGCTCCGGCAGCGGCCGGATCTACGTCGGCTACATCGGCCTCCACCTCACCAACACCCGCACCAACTGACCGCCCCACGGGGGCCGGTGGCGCACCGGCCCCCGCCCTCCCCGGCCGACCCGACGTCAAGGGTCGGCCAAACCAACCGGGTTGGCTGACCCCGGAGCCCGGACGGGGGACAATGCTGCTCGGGCCCCGCCGCGGCGGCCCGCCGGCGTGCGCCGCACCAGCAGGGCGGACGCCGGACGAGCAGGGGCCGGACGAGCAGGGGGAGCACCGCCGATGCAGCAGCCAGCCGAGGGCAGCGCCGACGGCACCACCACGGTGCTCCAGCCCGGGTTCCTCGCCACGCTCTTCCAGGAACTGGGCGCCGACGAGGACGAGGAGGAGTACGCCGGAGAACCGGCCGACCCCCGCGCCGAGCCGCCTACCGTCCCGCCCGCCGCTCCGCCCGTCATCCCGCCGCAGCCCGGGCCGGCCACCGCCCCCGCCGGCGCGGCCGCGCGCGAGGCGGACGAGGCGCGCGAGGCGGACGACGCCGACGACCCGGTCGCCGTGCACGGCCGGGCCGCCGCGCTCACCCACCACCGCACCCTCGCCGTCCAGGCCGACCACCAGCGCCTCGCCGACCTGCTGCGCCGAGCGGCCCAGCCGGTCTCCGCGATGGACTTCGAGAGCCAGCTGCGCGACTACCAGCCCAAGCCCTTCCCGGATGACGCCGGACCCGACGCCGAACCCGAGCCCGACTGGGCCGACTTCGCGCCGCCCGAACCCGCCGGCGCCGAGCCCGACCAGCCGCGCTCGCGCCGCCTGCTCGACTCCGGCTACCAGCGCGAACTCGCCCAGGCCCGGCTGCTGCACCAGCGCGCGCTGCGCGAGTGGCGCACCAAGCAGGCCGAACGCGCCGACAGCGGCGCCGTCGCCGCCCGCCGGGCCCACGAGGAGGCCGAACAGGCCAGGGCCCGGGCCGTCCAGGAGTACAACGACAGCCTGGAGGAGTGCCGCCGCGCCTACCGGCAGGCCGAACCCGCCGCCGTCGAGTCGCTGCTGGAACGCGCCCTGGCCGCCGCCGAGGGCGCCACCCGGGACCTGCCCGCCCCCTGCCGCGCCGTGTTCCGCGCCCTCACCCGCACCGCCGTCCTCGACCTCGACCTGCCGCCGCTGGACACCGTCCCCGCACTGGACGGCTACCGGCTCACCGCCGCCGACCAGGTCGAACCCGTGCCCCGCCCCGCCGCCGACGTCCGCGCCGACTACCTGCGCCTCGCCGCCCGGCTCGCGCTGCGCGCCCTGCAGGCCGCCGACGCCGTCGACACCGACGAGGTGCTGGCCGGCGTCGTCCTGAACGGCTGGCTGCGCGAACCCGGACAGCCCCCGCGCTGCCTGCTCAGCGTCGACGCCGACCGGGACGCGCTGGCCCGCACCCGCCTCGTCCCCGACGCCGGACACCTCGGCGACGAGGGCGCCGACGGCGGCGTCTACGCGGAGGCCGAACACGACGAGTCGCTGCTGCGGCTGCGCGCGCTGGCCGCCGCGATCACCCCCGACCCGTACGCGGACGAGACCGTGCAGCCCTGGGGCACCGCCTCCTCCGCGGTGCCCGCGCTCGGCGAACTGGCGCCCGGCGAGTTCGCCCGCCTGGTGCGCGCCGTCCTCACCGCCGGCGGCCTGCGGGACTGGAGCGTCCGGCTGCGCGGCCCGGCCGGCCTGGTCGCCACCGCCGAGGGCGACCCCGGCAGCGGACTGCCCGGCCGCTGGGTGGTCTGGGCCTCCCGCACCGCCGCCCCCGTCACCGCCGAGGAGATCGCCACCCTCGCCGAGGCCGTCCGCGAGGAGGGCGCCGACCGCGGCCTGCGGATGACCTGCGGCCGCTTCACCGACGAGGCGCTCGACCTCGGCGGCGACGACCGCTACCAGCGCATCCACCTGATGGACGGCCCCGGCCTGCGCGAACTCGCCGCCACCCACCTGGCCCTCCCGCTCACCCTCTGACCCCGGCCGCGCCCGCCCGCCCCGCCCCGGACCGGCGTTCGCCCGGCGCCGGACCGGACGGGCTGTCAGGCTGGGGGGAGAGCGGAATCGGTCACCCGGCCGCCCGGACGGACCGGCAGACGAGCGCGCAGGAGGCACAGGTGGATCGGCGGACGGCTCGGCAGACCGACCGGCAGGACCGGCAGACCGACGGGCAGGACCGGCAGACCGACGGGCAGGACCGGCAGACCGACGGGCAGGACCGGCAGACCGACGGGCAGGACCGGCAGACCGACCGGCAGGACCGGCAGGCGGAGCGGCGGGTGGCCCGGCAGGTGGCCGAGCGGGACCGCGAACTGGCGATGGCCGAGATGTACGGCGAGTGCGGGCTGCTGCGCGAACTCGCCGAGGCCAGCGGCGTCCGCCTCGACGACACCGTCGACTCGCTGACCGCCCTCGACCAGCTGCTGCCGCGCTGGCGCGACGACCCGCAGGTCTCGCAGTGGCTCGGCACCGACGCGGGCCTCTATCTCGGCACCGTGATCCGCCGCCGGGTGCCCGGCGCCCGCTGGCGGCTCGCCGCCGACGGCCGCCCGCTGATGGTCCTCGACACCGGCTTCGAGCTCGACGCCACCGCGATCGGCCGCGACTGGGCCGTCCAAGGCGCGCCGCAGCTCGCCGCCGTCTACCGGGCCGCCGGCGACGGCTGACCCCCGCCGCGCCCGCGCCCGGGCGTCACCCCGACGGGTCGCCCGGGCGGCGCGCCGCCACCCGCTTCCGCAGGCTGGACCCAGGGCCCGGCACCGTCCGGCCCGGGCCGGACGGACTGGGTCTCCGTGGGCAGCGGTCGACGCAGCCGTCCGGCCCCCGCACCGTGACGTGACGGGGGAGGCCGACACTGACCGCCGTCCTGGTCGCCGCGGGCGCGTTCCTGATGACCCTGCTCGGCGGCTTCGTCGCCCAGCACACCGGGGACCGCCGCCACCTCGTCCTCGGCCTCGCCGCCGGACTGATGCTCGGCGTGGTCGCCTTCGACCTGCTCCCCGAAGCCATCGCCCAGGCCCCGCAGGAACTGCACGGCGTCCCCGTCGCGCTGCTGATGTTCGCCGCCGGGTTCCTCGCCATCCACGTCGTCGAACGCGCCGTCGCCATCCACCGCGGCCACGAGGGCGAGTACGCCGCCCACAGCCACGCCCACAGCCACGGCCACGCGCACACCCACGGCCCCGGCGAACGCACCCGCGAACAGGGCGTCGGACTCGCCGCCGCCTCCGCGCTGGTCCTGCACAGCATGATGGACGGCTTCGCGATCGGCGCCGCGTTCCAGGCCGGCACGACGGTCGGCACCGTCGTCGCCATCGCCGTCGTCGCGCACGACTTCGCCGACGGCTTCAACACGTACACCCTCACCCGGCTGTACGGGAACAACCGGCGACGGGCCGTCACCCTGCTGTTCGCCGACGCGCTCGCACCCGTCACCGGAGCCGGGATCACCCTGCTGTTCACCATCCCGGAACAGCTGCTCGGGCTCTACCTCGGCTTCTTCGGCGGCTTCCTGATGTACCTGGCGACCGCCGACATCCTGCCCGAGGCGCACAGCCCGCACCCGTCGAAGGGCACGCTGGCCTGCACGCTGCTGGGGGTGGCGTTCATGTGGCTGGTGGTCGGGTTGGCGTGAGGGGTGCTTGCGGGGGGCGGGGGTGGAGTGAGGGGAGGTGCCTGCGGCGGGCGGGAGGGATGGGGGTGCGGGCACGCTGGCCTGCACGCTGCTGGGGGTGGCGTTCATGTGGCTGGTGGTCGGGTTGGCGTGAGGGGTGCTTGCGGGGGGCGGGGGTGGAGTGAGGGGAGGTGCCTGCGGCGGGCGGGAGGGATGGGGGTGCGGGCACGCTGGCCTGCACGCTGCTGGGGGTGGCGTTCATGTGGCTGGTGGTCGGGTTGGCGTGAGGGGTGCCTGCGGCGGGGCGGGGGTGGAGCGGGGGGAGGCGCCTGCGGCGGGGCGGGGCTAGGCGGCGGGGGTGTGCGGGGGGTTGAGGGCGTCCCAGTGGTGGCGCAGGGCGGTGAGGGTGGCGGTGATGGCGGGGCGGCGGGAGGTCTGGGTGCGCCAGAGGGCGTGGATGCGGCGGGCGGGTTCGGGGGTGACGGGGCGGGCGGTGATGTCGGGCGGGAGGGGGCCGCGGCCGAGGCGGGGGATCAGGCCGAGGCCCAGGCCGGCGGCGATCAGGGCGAGTTGGGTCTGGAACTCGCCGACCCAGTGGGCGACGTCCGGTTCCTCGCCGGTCTCCCGCATGGTGCGCAGCAGCCAGTCGTGGCAGATGTTGCCGGGCGGCACGCTGATCCAGCGCTGGCCGCGCAGCCGTTCCACCGGGACGGCGGCCAGTTCGGTCAGCGGATGTCCGGCGGGCAGCAGCAGGTCGACCGGGTCGTCGCCGAGGTCGAGCCGGTCCAGCCCGTCCTGCACCGGCAGCGGGACGGTCGCCCAGTCCTGCACGACCGCCAGGTCGACCTCGCCGCGGGCGACCAGCTCGGCCGCCGGGTACGGGTCGCTCTCCAGCAGGCGGACGTCCAACTCGGGGCAGGTCTCCCGGAGTTCGGCCAGGACGGCGGGCAGCAGGCCGCGCGCCGCGGTGGGGAAGGCGGCCACCAGCAGCCGGCCGACCGCCCGGCCGCGCTGCTCCTCCAGCGTCACCTCGGCCTGCTCGACCAGGGCCAGCACGCGCTGCGCGGTGTCCGCGAGCCGGTGCGCGGCGTCGGTCAACTGGACGCCCCGGCCCTGGCGTTCGAGCAGGACGGTGCGCGTCTCGCGTTCGAGTTTGGCGATCTGCTGGGAGATCGCGGACGGGGTGAAGCCGAGGGCCGCGGCGGCCCCGCCGACCGAGCCGTGCACGGCGACCGCGTGCAGGGCGCGCAGGCGTCCCAGATCCATCATGCAGCAATGCTAAACCGTGGGGTTGAGGAATCATCGCTGGTGCTGAACGGTCGGCCCGGTGGATGCTCGGAGCATGCCCACTCCTCCCCGTCCGGGGGTCGCCATGACCCCGCGCCACGTCGCCCTCGCCGTGCTGATCGCCGCCGTCTGGGGCCTGAACTTCGTCCTGATCGAGGTCGGACTGCACGACTTCCCGCCGCTGCTGTTCTGCGCGCTGCGGTTCACCGTGGTCGCGCTGCCCGCCGTCTTCCTGGTCGGCCGGCCGCGGGTGGCCTGGCGCTGGGTGCTGGGGGTCGGGGTGACGCTCGGGGTGGTGAAGTTCGGGCTGCTCTTCCTCGGCATGCACGCCGGGATGCCGGCCGGACTGTCCTCGCTGGTGCTGCAGGGCCAGGCCGGGTTCACCGCGCTGTTCGCCGCCGGGATGCTGCGCGAGCGGCCCGCCCCGCTGCGGATCGCCGGGCTGGGGGTGGCCTTCGCGGGCATCGCGCTGGCCGCCGTCGACCGCGGCGCCGGCGGGCCGGTCGGCGCGTTCGTGCTGGTGATCTGCTCGGCGGCGGCCTGGGGCCTGGCCAACGTGCTGACCCGGAAGGCCGCCCCGCCGGACGCGCTGCGCTGGATGGTGTGGGTCTCCGCGGTGCCGCCGCTGCCGCTGCTCGCGCTCTCCCTGCTGGTCGAGGGCCCGGCCGCGGACTGGGCGGCGCTGCGCGGGATCAGCGCGGCGGGCGTCGGCGCGGTGCTGTACGTCGGCCTGGTCTCGACGCTGTTCGCGTTCGTCGCCTGGAGCCACCTGCTGCGCCGCTACGACGCCTCGGTGGTCGCCCCGTACTCGCTGCTGGTGCCGGTGTTCGGGATGTCCTCGGCGGCGCTGCTGCTCGGCGAGCGGTTCAGCCCGCTGGCGGGGGCGGCGACGGCGCTGGTGATCGCCGGGATCGGGCTGGGGGCGGTGCCTACGGCGCTGTGGGGCCGGCTTCGTGGGCTTCCTCGGCGCGCCGCAGCGCTCGCAGCAGGACGTCCTGCTCGGCAGGGCTGATCGGGCCGAAGTACTCCTGGGCGACCTCGTGCCGGACCCGGGAGATCCGCTCCAGCGCGCCGTGCCCGTCCTCGGTGAGCACCAGGCGCACCGCCCGGCGGTCGGCCGGGTCGGGGGTGCGGGCGACCAGGCCGGCCTCCTCCAGGGCGTCGACCACGGTGGTGGCCGAGCGCGGGGCGATGCGCAGCCGCTCGGCGAGCTCGCTCAGCCGCATGGTCTCGGCGCTCTCGCAGCCGGGTGCGTGGGCCAGCGTGCGCAGGGCCCGCCCCTGGGCCGGGGTGAGGCCGTAGGGCTCCAGCCGCTGCATGGTCCGCCGCCGGATCCGCTTCATCGCCCGGGTGAGCGCGTCGGCGAGTTCCGCGGCGGTGTCGGCGGGGCCGGGGGAGGTCATGGGCACAGGGTAGCGGGCGGCTCGGGGCCGGTACGGAGGGTGATCGATCTCGCCTCGATAACATGTTGAGCTTGACTCAGTAATCCAGTAGCTTAGGGCAGCCTAAGTGATTCGTGTCCCCGTGTTCAGAGGAGTCCGTCGTGGCCCGCTCCACCGCCCGCGTCAGCACCGACCGCCCCGCCCGCTACGCCAAGCAGCTCGCCGCCCACATGGGCCGCAAGGTCCCCGCCGAGTGGTCGGAGGAGACCGGCCGCGGCTCGCTCGTCTTCGGCGCCGGCCGGGCCGAGCTCGCCGCCGAGGAGGGCGCGCTGCTGCTCTCCGTCGAGGGCGCCGAGGAGAGTCTGGACCAGCTGGAGGACGTGGTCGGCCGCCACCTCGTCCGCTTCGGCACCCGCGACGAGCTGGTCGTCGCCTGGCAGCGCGAGGGCGGGGCGGCCGGCACCGTCCAGCGCCTCACCGGCGAGGAGGGCTGACCGGCCCCGCGCCTCGCCGGTGAGGCGCGGGGCCGCGTCCGCTCAGCTCTGGCGCAGCGGCGGCATCGGCACCGGCACGGCGAAGGCCGTCGCCCCCGCGCCGACGCCGCCCGCGCAGCCGTTCGGCGGCGCGGTGGTGACGCCCCGCGTCGACGGCTTCTCGGCCGCCCAGAACATGAAGCCGAGCAGCCCCGCCGTGCTGCCCGCGCCGTTCGGCGCCGCGCTCCGGACCCAGCTCCCGGTGGCCTGCTGCACCGAGTTCGCGAAGTTCACGCACTCCGGGCGGACCTGCGAGCCCTCCGCGATGTACAGGCCGGCGGTGAACTTGGCCGGCGCCAGCGGCGGGATCGCCGGGCTGTACGTCGGCTTGCCGTCCAGGTGCTCCTGCCAGTTGGCGATCGCGGTCGAGGCGCTCGGCTGCTTGTTCGGCACCATCGCGTTGGCGTAGTCCAGCACCGGGTTCGCCGTGGTCAGCCAGTTCGCGGTGGCGTACTGGTCGATGCCGCTCAGCCAGCGGTCGCCGGCCGCCACGTCGATGGTCAGCCGGGCGGTCGGGTCCGCGCCCGAGGCGTCGTACGGGTGGGCGGCCCGGTAGGCGGTCACGAAAGCCTGCAAGCCGGTCAGGTTCGGGTTGCTGCTGTTCTCGTAGTCGATCTCGATGCCGACGCCCAGCCTGCCCGCCAGTGCCGCCGCCTTCTGGCCCAGCAGCGTGCCGTTCCGGGCCAGCGCGGTGTCCCAGTCGCCGGTGTACGTGATGCCGCCGATGGAGAGCATCACCCGGATGCCGTGCGCGGTGAAGTAGTCCACCACCTGCTGGTTCATCCCCACCGGCACCCCGGCGGCGTTCCCCGCGTCGGTGGTGCCGTCCAGCAGCCGCAGCGGGTTGACGAAGCTCAGCACCACCACGTTCACCGAGGGGCGGCCGTCGCCGCGGTCCACCAGCCAGTGGTTGGCGGTGTCGAAGGCCGCCAGGTCGCGGACCTTCGCCCAGGTGCAGGCGTCGTCGCTGCAGTGCCAGGCGCCGTACACCTGCATCGGGTCGGCGGCCGCAGTGGCCGTGGCGGTGGTGGCGGCGGCGGGCTGGGCGGTCAGCGGCAGCGACAGCAGCGCGGCCGCCACCGCCAAACGCGTCATGAGCATGACCATGGACCTGGCTGGGGAACGCACATCCGCCTCCCGGCGCTCGCGTGCTGATGGGTGGGGAACAGGGTGCGCGCGGGCCGGGAGGGCGTCAATGGTCCGGACCGAACTGCGAACTGACGCGACGTCAACTACCGGACGGGCTGCTCCCGGCGTCCCGGCCGCTCCCGGCGTCCCGGTCGGGCAGCAGGCGCGGCAGCAGCCGGTGCAGCCCGAGCAGCAGCAGGCCCGCCAGGCACCAGCTCGCCACCACGTCCAGCAGCCAGTGGAAGTCGCTCCACACCAGGCCCGCCCCCACGCCCAGGCAGAGCAGCGCGGCCGCCGCCCCCAGCCATCGCCCGGCCGCCGCCGGCAGCACCCGGGCCAGCAGCAGTGCCGCCGTCCCGTACGCGATCGACGCGGTCGCCGTGTGCCCCGACGGGTACCAGCCCCACTGGTCGGCGGCCAGCGGATCCCCGTACGGGCCCGGCCGGGCGAACCAGACCTTCGCCGGCACCACCAGCAGCGGCACCAGCACCGCGGCGGCCGCCGCCACCGGCACCGGCACCCACCAGCGCGGACGGCCGCCGCGCCGGGCCAGCCAGGCCGCCGGGCCCGCGCACGCCAGCAGCACCGGGACGGCGACCAGCCCGCCGCCCAGGTCGGACAGCGCCACGCCCAGGTGGTTCAGCAGCGGCGAACCGATCGCGTGCCGGGTCCGCCACACCCCGTCCCGCACCGCCGTGTCGAGTGCCAGCAGCGGCCCGTCCACCGCCACCTGCCAGGAGACGACGGCCAGCACCAGCGCCAGTGTCGTGAACAGGACAGCAAAAACCGGCCGCCCCGGAGCAGGGGGGAGAGCTCCGGGGCGGCCAAGGCGATCGCCGCGCCGTGCGGCCCGGGGGGTGTGGGCGGGACGGCCGGTCGATCGGTCAGGTGCGTCCGCCGGTGGGGCGGACGAAGCGGTGGGCAGTGCGCGCTGTTCTTCGCTGTCCATCTGTGATGACAGTACGTCAAAGCCGAGGCCCGCAGCGGCGGACCCGTCATCGTGCACAGCATCTTCACCACCGGCGGGAGGAACTCCACCCGGACGGCCGAAGGCCGGGCGCGCGGCGCCGAACGCGCGGGGGCCGGACGGGATCCGCTCCGTCCGGCCCCCGCGCCGCTCATGGGGATCGTCGCTGGTCAGCGCCGGGATGTCAGACGCCCGCGAAGGCCGACTCCAGGATGTCCAGGCCCTCGGCCAGCAGGTGCTCCGGGATCACCAGCGGCGGCAGGAAGCGCAGCACGTTGCCGTAGGTGCCGGCGGTCAGCACCACCAGGCCCTCGGCGTGGCAGGCCTTCGCGATCGCCGCGGTCGCCTCCGGGTTCGGCTCCTTGCCGCCCGGCTTCACCAGCTCGACCGCGATCATCGCGCCGCGGCCGCGGACCTCGCCGATCACGTCAAACTTCTCCTGCATGGCCCGCAGGCGGCCGAGCATGACCTCGCCGATCTGCCGGGCCTTGCCGTTCAGGTCCTCGGACTTCATGGTCTCGATCGCGCCCAGCGCGGCCGCGCAGGCCACCGGGTTGCCGCCGTAGGTGCCGCCCAGGCCGCCCGAGTGCGCGGCGTCCATGATCTCGGCCCGGCCGGTCACGGCCGCCAGCGGCAGACCGCCGGCGATGCCCTTCGCGGTGGTGATCAGGTCCGGGACGATGCCCTCGTCGTCGCACGCGAACCACTGGCCGGTGCGGCAGAAACCGGTCTGGATCTCGTCCGCCACGAACACGATCCCGTTCGCCTTCGCGAACTCCACGATCGCCGGCAGGAAGCCCTTGGCCGGCTCGATGAAGCCGCCCTCGCCCTGGATCGGCTCGATGATGATCGCCGCGACGTTCTCCGCGCCGATCTGCTTGGTGATGATCTCGATCGCCTGCGCGGCGGCCTCGGCGGCGCAGTTCTCCGCACCCGTCAGCCAGCGGTACGGGTACGCCACCGGCACGCGGTAGATCTCCGGCGCGAACGGGCCGAAGCCCTGCTTGTACGGCATGTTCTTCGCCGTCAGGCCCATGGTCAGGTTGGTGCGCCCGTGGTAGCCGTGGTCGAACACCACCACGGCGGTCCGCTTGGTGTAGGCGCGGGCGATCTTCACCGCGTTCTCCACCGCCTCGGCACCCGAGTTGAACAGCGCGGTGCGCTTGTCGTGGCCGCCCGGGGTCAGCTCGTTCAGCTGCTCCGCCACCGCCACGTAGCCCTCGTACGGGGTCACCATGAAACAGGTGTGCGTGAACGCGGCCAGCTGCTCGGTCGCCCGTGCCACCACGGCCGCGGCGCTGTTGCCCACGTTCGTCACGGCGATGCCCGAGCCGAAGTCGATCAGGCTGTTGCCGTCCACGTCCTCCAGCACGCCGCCGCCGGCCCGCGACACGTACACCGGCAGCGTGGTGCCCACGCCGGCCGGGACCGCGCCGAGCTTGCGAGACTGCAGCTCCTGCGACTTCGGGCCGGGGATCGCGGTGACCAGTCGGCGCTCCTGCGGGAGCGGCGTTGCAGCGCTCATCTGTCTTCTCCAAGTTCTTGACGCGGTAACCGCAGGCTACGACCGGCCGACCGGCCCGGGCATGCGCCACTCGGTAGTGCTCGGACGACCCACTTGTCCGACGCGGCCAGTGGCCGAAGATCGGCTGCGCGCCCGCGCACTCCACTACATTGGCCCCCGGGTGTGTCGGTGGGACGGCGATGCGGGTATGGCACCGCCGGCAACGTAGGAGGGGCCCGAAGTGGAACTGAACGACGCGAGAACCCAGCACACCCACCCCCATCTCCCACCCCCCCGCGCACCCTTCCACCTCCCCACCTGGGCCACCGCCCCGCGCCCCGAGGCCGCCCCCGGCATCTACCGGCAGCACCACACCCCGCACGACCCGAAGGCCGCCGAACAGGCCAGGACCCCGGCAGGGCCGCTGCTGCTGCGGGCGGCGCTCAACCTGCTGGTGGCGCTCGTCCTGTACCCGTACCTGGTCGAGGCCGAGGTGTTCCTGATCCAGGCCGTCGGCCTGGGGACTCAGCTCACCAGCGCGCTCGCCAACCCGATCGCCCTGCTGCTGGGGGTGATCGCCGCGGTCTTGGAGATCTGGGTCTTCGGCCGGATGGGCCGCTGGCGCGAGGTCGGCCGGCGGTTCCTGCTGCCGCTGGTCTCGCACACCGTCACCGACGTCGCCCCCGCCCCCGAGGAGGCCCCCGTCGTCGACGTGTGGGCCGAGCTGCGGCCGGCCGGGGACGCGGTGCGGCGGCTGGAGGGGGAGCAGGTCGGGGACGTGGACTACGTGCGGCTGCACCAGGCGTGGCGGACGGTGGGGGGCGATCCGGCGGCGTGGCGGGAGTTCGCCGGGCAGGTGGCGGCGCGGGGGGCGGCGGCCTGCGCGCACCCGTCCGAGCAGCGGGACCTGCCGGGCGGGCGGTCGGCGCGGCACGACCTGCTGGTGCGGCAGGTGCGGCTGGGGACGGCGCAGGACGTGCCGAAGAACCCGGTCGAGCACCGCAACGCCGGCTTCGCGCTGGACCCGCGGGTGCTCGGCACCTCGCTGCTGGCGGTCGGCCCGGCCGGCACCGGGAAGACCGCGGCGCTGGCCCGCCCGGTCGCCGAGGCGCTGTGCCTGCAGGCGCTGGCGGGCGCGGCCTGCGCGGTGGTGGTCGGTGCGGCCGACGCCGACCTCGGGCCGGACGACTGGTACGACGTGGTGATCGCCCCCGGCGACCCGGACGCCCCGTACGGCCTGGACCTGTACGGTGCGGCGCCGCACTCGGACGAGGCGGCGGCCCGGTTGGCCGACGCGCTGCTGCCGGACGAGCTGGCGCCGCGCGCGGAGAGCGCCCGGGCCGCGATGCAGCAGGTGGTCGGGCCGTACCGGGCGGCGTACGGGCGGTACCCGGGGGTGCGGGCGCTGCGGGCGCTGCTGGCGGGGGACGCGGAGGGCTGGGCGGAGCTCGGCGAGGCGTTGCAGAAGTCGGGGCGGCGGTCGGAGTTCGAGCCGGACCTGCAGCAGCGCGAGCGGATGCACGGCCGGGCCGACGACCCGGGCGCGCTGCTCGCCGACCGGCTGGCGCTGCTGGACCGGCCCGCGCTGGCGGCCGGGTTCTCCGGCGGGCCGGACGCCAAGCCGGCGTTCGCGATGCGCGCCCTGGAGCACCCGCTGCGGGTGCGGGTGAAGCTGCCCGAGCGCAGCCACCCGGAGGCCGCCCGGATCCTGTCGCGGCTGCTGCTGGGCCAGTTCACCCAGGCCGCCGCCGACCGCAAGGGCCGCGAGCTGTTCGCCGGGATGGTGCTGGACGACGCGACCGCCGCCGTCGACGCGCAGGCGGTCCGCGGCGTGCAGCGGCTGCGCGGGGCCAACGCGGGCGTGGTGCTGCTGCTGCGCACGCTCTCCGACCTGCCGGAGGGGCTGCGGGCGCCGCTGTTCGGCGCGGTCGGCAACCGGATGGCGTTCCCGGGCATCGCGCCCTGGGACGGCCGGCTGTTCTCCGAGGCCTGGGGCACCCACCTGGTGCGGGAGACCGCGGTGACGCACGTCCCGGACACCTCGGGCGGAACGGTTCGCCGGGCCGGGCGGCTGCTGCGCAAGGCGCTGTCCGGGACGACCGCGCAGACCGAGTCGGTCACCACCCGGGACGTCGAGCGGCACCGCTGGTCGCCGTCCGACCTGGCGCACGCGCTGCCGTCCGGGCACGCGGTGGTCTCGCTGACCTCGGTGACGGGGGAGCAGGTGCCGCCGCTGCTGGTCGACCTGCGGCACTGAGCGGGGGAGGGGCGAGGGGGCGGCGGCGGATCGACGCGGATCAGCGTTGGGTCACGGAAGTTACGGACCGGCGGATTTCGGCGCTCCGGCTTGTCCGGAGCGTCCATAATGGGGGGAGAACCCTCACTCGCCCGGCCGCAGCGTCGCGTCCGGGTCGAACCCCCGAAGGTGCCATGCCCCCCACTCTCGCCTCCGTCGTCCGCACCAGCGCGCTCCACCTGACGGTGCTGGCCGGCGCGGACCACCTGGAACGCCCCGTCCGCTGGGTGCACACCAGCGAGCTGGACGACCCCACCCCCTTCCTGGAGGGCGGCGAGCTGCTCCTCACCACCGGCATCAAGCTGGGCCGGGGGGCAGCCGAACTGCAGGCGTACGTGCACCGGCTGGCCGACGCGGGCGTGGTGGGCCTCGGGCTGGGCGTCGGGCTCTCGCACAGCGAGGTGCCGCAGGCGCTGGTGGAGGCCGCCGCGCAGCGCGGGCTGCCGCTGCTGCGGGTGCCCGAGGCGACGCCGTTCATCGCGATCTCCAAGACCGTCTCGGCCGCGCTGGCCGCCGAGCAGTACGAGGCCGTCACCACCAGCTTCGAGGCGCAGGAGGAGCTGACCCGGGCCGCGCTCGGCAAGGACGGCACCACCGCGATCGTCCGCAAGCTGGCCGTCCGGCTGGGCGGCTGGGCCGCGCTGTACGACGGCTCCGGCGCGCTGTCCGCGGTCGCCCCCGACTGGGCCGCCCGCCGGGCCGGCCGGCTGGCCGCCGAGGTCGACCGGCTGCGCCGCCGCCCCGCGCCGTCCAGCGCCGCGCTGCAGGGCCGGGCCGGGACGATCGACACCGCCGACGAGGACTACGTGGTGGTCCAGTCGCTGGGCGCCGACCGGCGCCCGCGCGGCTTCCTGGCGGTCGGCACCGAGGACCGGATCACCCCGACCGAGCGGTACGTGCTGAACGCCGCCGTCGCGCTGCTCACCCTCACCCTGGAGCGCTCCCGCGAGCTGCGGCAGGCCGAGGAGCGGATGGGCGCGGCGCTGCTGCGGATGGTGCTGGCCGGCGAGGTCGGCACCGCCCGGCAGGTCGCGGCCGGGCTGTTCGGCGGCCTGCCCGAGGGCACCGTCCGGGTGCTGGTGGCCGCCGCCGGGCCGGGACCGGAGGCCGCCGAGGCGCTGGGCGAGCTGGCCGACCGGGCGGAGAACGCCGGCGGCAAGGTCGGCGAGAAGCTGCTGGTGGCCCGCGAGGACGGCGCGCACGGGCCGCGGCTGACCGTGCTCGCGCTGGACAACGGCTCGGTGCACCGGGCCTGCCTGGGCGCCGTCGAGGAGCACGAGGGCCTGGCGCTGGGCGTCTCCGCCCCCACCGCGCTGGAGGAGGCCGGCACCGCGCAGGCCCAGGCCGAGCGGGCCCTGGCGGTCGCCCAGCGCGGCGGTCGGCGCACCGTCGACCACGAGGAGGTCGGGGCCGGCTCGCTGCTGCCGCTGCTCGGCGAGGAGGCGGTGACCGCCTTCGCCGAGGGCCTGCTGCGCCCGCTGCGCGAGCACGACCGGACCGCCCGCGGCGACCTGGTCGCCTCGCTGCGCGCCTGGCTCTCCCGGCACGGCCAGTGGGACGCCGCCGCGGCCGACCTGGGCGTGCACCGGCACACGCTGCGCTACCGGATGCGGCGGGTCGAGGAGCTGCTGGGGCGCTCGCTGGACGACACCGACGTCCGGATGGAGCTGTGGCTGGCGCTGCGGTCCGGCGAGGAGTAGGCGCCCTGTCGTCCGCTGCGTACTAATCGGACCCCCGGTTTCGTCCCGTCCGTCCAATCGGAAACCCCGGCGCCGCGCCCTACCGTGAAGGCGACAAGTCTTCGAGGGAAGGGGCCGGTGCGACCGTGACCACCACTCATGAGTTCTGGCTGGCCGGGCGCCGGGCGAGCGGCGAGACGGCGTTCGAGGTGCGCCACCCGCACGACGGCAGCCTGGTGGCGGAGGTCAGCGTGCCGACCGACGCGCAGGTGGAGGAGGCCGTGGCGGCCGCCGCCGCCGCGGTGCCGGTGTTCGCCGCGACCGCGGCGCACCAGCGGGCGGCCGCGCTGGACCACGTCGCCAGGCGGCTGGCCGAGCGCACCGAGGAGATCGCCCGGCTGATCACCGCCGAGAACGGCAAGCCGATCAAGTGGGCGCGCGGCGAGGTCGGCCGGGCCGTGTCGGTGTTCCGCTGGGCGGCCGAGGAGGCCCGCCGGACCAACGGCGAGACCATGCGGCTGGACACCGACCCGGGCGGCACCGGCCGGTACGCGATCGTGCGGCGCTTCCCGCGCGGCGCGGTGCTCGGCATCGCCCCGTTCAACTTCCCGCTGAACCTGGTGGCGCACAAGGTCGCCCCGGCGATCGCGGTGGGCGCGCCGATCATCCTCAAGCCGGCCCCGGCCACCCCGCTGTCCGCCCTGGTGCTGGGCGAGATCCTGGCCGAGACCGAGCTGCCGGCCGGCTCCTGGAGCGTGCTGCCGGTCGAGAACGCCAAGATGCCCGCGCTGGTCCAGGACAAGCGCCTGCCGGTGATCTCGTTCACCGGTTCGGACAAGGTCGGCTACCAGATCATGGACTCGGTGCCGCGCAAGCACGTCACCCTGGAGCTCGGCGGCAACGCCGCGGCCGTGGTGCTGGCCGACTGGAGCTCCGAGGCCGACCTCGACTGGGCGGCGGGCCGGATCGCGCTGTTCGCCAACTACCAGGGCGGCCAGTCCTGCATCTCGGTGCAGCGGGTGATCGCCGACGCGAGCGTCTACGACCGCCTGGTGGAGAAGGTCGTCGAGAAGGTGCGGGCGCAGGTCACCGGCGACCCGTCGGACGAGGCCACCGACGTCGGCCCGCTGGTGGACGAGAACGCCGCCAAGCGCGTCGAGTCCTGGGTCGAGGACGCGGTCGCCAAGGGCGCCAAGGTGCTCACCGGCGGCAGCCGGGACGGCGCCGCGTACGCCCCGACCGTGCTCGCCGAGCTGCCCGCGGACGCCATCCTGGCCACCGCCGAGGTGTTCGGCCCGGTGCTGTCGCTGCACAAGGTGGAGGGCGCCGAGGAGGCGTTCGCCGCGGTCAACGACTCGGCGTTCGGCCTGCAGGCGGGCGTCTTCACGCACGACGTGCAGACCGCGTTCCGGGCCCACCGCGAGCTGGAGGTCGGCGGCGTGGTGATCGGCGACGCGCCGTCCTACCGGGCCGACCAGATGCCGTACGGCGGCGTGAAGGACTCCGGCGTGGGCCGCGAGGGCGTCCGCTACGCGATGGACGACTTCACCTTCGAGAAGGTGCTGGTCCTGACCGGCCTGGACCTCTGAGGACGCCCGGCCGGACCCCCGGACGCCCCGCCCGCCCGCTGCCCCCAGCGGCCGGCGGGGCGTCCGCCGTGCGGGCCGCCGCGGGCGCCGCGGCGTCCGGAGCGGGGCCCGGGGCAGGACACAATGGGGGCATGAACTCGCTCGCCCATCCGCAGTCGCGCTTCACTCCGGTCGTCCGGGACCAGGACGGCCCCCGGGAGCTGGTCATCCTGGGCTCGACCGGCTCGATCGGCACCCAGGCCATCGACGTGGTGCTCCGCAACCCCGACCGGTTCCGGGTGGTCGCGCTGTCCGCGGCCGGCGGCCGGGTGGAGCTGCTCGCCGAGCAGGCGCTCGCGCTGGGCGTGCGCACCGTCGCGGTGGCCGACCCGGCCGCCGAGGGGCCGCTGCGCGCCGCGCTGGCCGCGCGGGCCGGCGGCGCCCCGCTGCCCGAGGTGCTGGCCGGCCCGGACGCGGCGACCGAGCTGGCGGCGACCGAGTGCCACTCGGTGCTGAACGGCATCACCGGCTCGATCGGCCTGGCGCCGACGCTGGCCGCGCTGCGGGCCGGCCGGGTGCTGGTGCTGGCCAACAAGGAGTCGCTGATCGTCGGCGGCCCGCTGGTCAAGGCGGTGGCCCGGCCGGGCCAGATCGTGCCGGTGGACTCCGAGCACGCCGCGCTGTTCCAGGCGCTGGCCGGCGGCACCCGGGCCGAGGTCCGCAAGCTGGTGGTGACCGCCAGCGGCGGCCCGTTCCGCACCCGGAGCCGCGGGCAGCTGGCCGGGGTCACCCCGGCGGAGGCGCTGGCGCACCCGACCTGGGCGATGGGCCCGGTGGTGACGATCAACTCGGCGACCCTGGTGAACAAGGGCCTGGAGGTGATCGAGGCGCACCTGCTCTACGACGTGCCCTTCGACCGGATCGAGGTCGTCGTCCACCCGCAGTCGATCGTCCATTCGATGGTGGAGTTCACGGACGGCTCAACGCTCGCCCAGGCCAGCCCGCCGGACATGCGGATGCCGATCGCGCTCGGCCTCGGCTGGCCCGACCGGGTCCCGGACGCCGCACCCGGCTGCGACTGGACCAAGGCCGCGACCTGGGAGTTCTTCCCGCTGGACGACGAGGCCTTCCCCGCCGTCGAGCTCGCCCGGGAGGTGGGTACGCTCGGCGGGACGGCCCCCGCGGTCTTCAACGCCGCGAACGAGGAATGTGTGGACGCTTTCCTGAAGGGCGCACTGCCCTTCACCGGAATCGTGGACACTGTGGCGAAGGTGGTCGCCGAACACGGCACCCCGGCGGCGGGAACCTCGCTCACCGTGGAGGACGTACTCCACGCGGAGCACTGGGCCCGCGCCCGGGCCCGGGAACTGGCGGCAGGTTAGGTACGACGGAGGCGACGCGGTGGACAAGCTGATGTGGGTGCTGGGCGTCCTGATCTTCGTGGTCGGGCTGCTCTTCTCGATCGCCTGGCACGAGCTCGGCCACCTCTCCACCGCCAAGCTGTTCGGCATCCGGGTGCCGCAGTACATGGTCGGCTTCGGCCGGACGATCTGGTCGACCAAGCGCGGCGAGACCGAGTACGGCCTCAAGGCGATCCCGTTCGGCGGCTACATCCGGATGATCGGCATGTTCCCGCCCGGCGCGGACGGCCGGATAAAGCAGCGCTCCTCCTCGCCCTGGCGGAGCATGATCGAGGACGCCCGGGCCGCCTCCTACGAGGAGCTGCGGCCCGGCGACGAGGACCGGCTGTTCTACACCCGCAAGCCGTGGAAGCGCGTCATCGTGATGTTCGCCGGGCCGGGCATGAACCTGGTGCTGGCGGTCGGGATGTTCCTCGCCCTGTTCATGGGCATCGGCGTCCCCCGGTCCACGCTGACCGTCAACGAGGTCAACGAGTGCGTCGTCCCGGTCGGCCAGCAGACCGACAGCTGCCCGGCCGGGGCCGCCCGGACCCCGGCCAACGAGGCCGGGCTGCGGGCCGGCGACACCATCCTGGCCTTCGACGGGGTCCGGGTCCACGACTACCCCCAGCTGCAGGGCCTGATCCGGGACTCGGCCGGCAAGCACGTGGCGATCGAGGTCCGGCACCGGGACGGCACCCCCGGCACGCTGGCCGCCGACATCAAGACCAACACCCTCGCCGCGCTGGACAAGGACGGCGTCCCGATCAAGGACAAGACCGTCACCGCCGGCTTCCTCGGCATCAGCCCCGCCACCGGCGTCCACCACATGACGGTCGCCGAGAGCTTCGACGAGATGGGCCGGATGGCGAGCCACGGCGTGCAGTCGCTGGCCCAGCTGCCCGGCAAGGTGCCCGGCCTGTGGCACGCCGTGGTCGACGGCGCCCCGCGCGCGCAGGACTCCCCGGTCGGCATGGTCGGCGCGGCCCGGCTCGGCGGCGACGTGTTCGCGATGGACCTGCCGGCCACCCAGCAGCTGTCGTTCTTCGTCCAGATGCTCGCCTACATGAACTTCATGCTGTTCCTGTTCAACATGCTGCCGCTGCTGCCCCTCGACGGCGGCCACATCGCCGGCGCGCTCTGGGAGTCGGTGCGCCGCACCGCCGCCCGGGTGCTGCGCCGGCCCGACCCCGGCCCGTTCGACGTGGCCCGGCTGATGCCGCTGGCCTACGTGGTCGCCGGGATCTTCGTCTGCTTCACCGGCCTCGTGATGGCCGCCGACATCGTCAACCCGGTCCGGATCAACTAGCCGCGCCGCCCCGCGGCCGGGTGTGCTCCGTCACCCGGCCGTGCCGTACCGTTGGACGCCGGGCGCCCCCGCCACGCGGCGCGCGCCGGCATCACCGACCTCTCCAGAGGAAACACCGCACACATGACCGCGATCTCGCTCGGTATCCCCGCCCTGCCGCTCAAGCCGCTGGCCCAGCGCCGCCACTCGCGTCAGATCATGGTCGGCAACGTGCCGGTCGGCGGCGACGCGCCCGTCTCGGTGCAGTCGATGACCACCACGCTCACCTCCGACATCAACGCGACGCTGCAGCAGATCGCCCAGCTGACCGCTTCGGGCTGCCAGATCGTCCGGGTCGCCGTCCCCTCCCAGGACGACGCCGACGCGCTGCCGATCATCGCGAAGAAGTCGCAGATCCCGGTGATCGCCGACATCCACTTCCAGCCGAAGTACGTGTTCGCCGCGATCGACGCCGGCTGCGCCGCCGTCCGGGTCAACCCCGGCAACATCAAGGCGTTCGACGACAAGGTCGGCGAGATCGCCAAGGCCGCCAAGGCCGCCGGCGTGCCGATCCGGATCGGCGTCAACGCCGGCTCGCTCGACAAGCGGCTGCTGGAGAAGTACGGCCGGGCCACCCCGGAGGCGCTGGTGGAGTCCGCGCTGTGGGAGTGCTCGCTGTTCGAGGAGCACGACTTCCGCGACATCAAGATCTCGGTCAAGCACAACGACCCGGTCGTGATGATCAACGCCTACCGGCAGCTCGCCGCCGCCTGCGACTACCCGCTGCACCTCGGCGTCACCGAGGCCGGCCCCGCCTTCCAGGGCACCATCAAGTCCGCGGTGGCGTTCGGCGCGCTGCTCGCCGAGGGCATCGGCGACACCATCCGGGTCTCGCTGTCCGCCCCGCCGGCCGAGGAGATCAAGGTCGGCATCCAGATCCTGGAGTCGCTGAACCTGCGCCAGCGCGGCCTGGAGATCGTCTCCTGCCCGTCCTGCGGCCGCGCCCAGGTCGACGTCTACAAGCTCGCCGAGGAGGTCACCGCCGGCCTGGAGGGCATGGAGGTGCCGCTCCGGGTCGCCGTCATGGGCTGCGTCGTCAACGGCCCCGGCGAGGCCCGCGAGGCCGACCTCGGCGTCGCCTCCGGCAACGGCAAGGGCCAGATCTTCGTCAAGGGCGAGGTGATCAAGACCGTGCCCGAGTCGAAGATCGTCGAGACCCTGATCGAGGAGGCCATGAAGCTGGCCGAGCAGATGCTGGAGGAGGGCGTCGCCTCCGGCGCCCCCGTCGTCGTGGCCGCCGAGTGACGGTCTGAAAACCCCAGGCGGGACCGCCCCGGGCGGGGCGGTCCCGCCTCGTCCGAGAGGTACCCCCGTGCTCGACCGAGGTGTCATGCTGCCCGGCCCGTTCCAGGTCGCCCGGGCGCTCGCCGCGACCCGCGTGCTGGAGGCCCCCGACCTCGACGACGCGCTGGAGATCCTGCACCGCGACCCGGTCGCCAACGCCTTCGTCGCCACCCGGGTCGAGGCCGTCGGCCTCGACCCCTGGCGGCTCGGCGGCGAGATGTGGGGCTGGCACGACGCCGACGGCCGGCTCGACGCGCTCTGCTACGCCGGCGCCAACCTCGTCCCGGTCAACGCCGGGCCGGAGGCCGTCCGGGCCTTCGCCGAGCGGGCCCGCCGGCAGGGCCGCCGCTGCTCCTCCATCGTCGGCCCCGCCGAGGCCACCGCGACCCTCTGGGCGCTGCTGGAGCGCTCCTGGGGCCCGGCCCGGGACGTCCGCGCCCACCAGCCGCTGATGGCCACCTCCACGCCCGTCACCGAGGTCGAGCCCGACCCGCTGGTCCGCCGGGTCGGCCGGGCCGAGATCGAGGCGCTGATGCCCGCCTGCGTCGCCATGTTCACCGAGGAGGTCGGCATCTCCCCGCTGGCCGGCGACGGCGGACTGCTCTACCAGGCCCGGGTCGCCGAACTGGTCGCCGGCGGACGGTCGTTCGCCCGCTTCGACCCGGACGGCAAGGTCGTCTTCAAGGCCGAGATCGGCGCCGTCACGGCCGGCGCCTGCCAGATCCAGGGCGTCTGGGTCGCCCCCGAGCACCGCGGCCGGGGCCTGTCCGAGACCGGCATGGCCGCCGTCGTCAACACCGCCCTCGCCGAGGTCGCCCCGGTCGTCTCGCTCTACGTCAACGACTTCAACGTCCGCGCCCGCGCCGCCTACCGCCGGGTCGGCTTCCGCGAGGTCGGCGCGTTCATGAGCGTGCTGTTCTGACGTCCGGTCAGGGCGCGGACGGGTCGCGCAGCGGCAGCCGCGCGCCCATCACCGCGTACGGGCGCTCGGTGTTCGGGAAGCGCACCGCCGACGCCAGGTCCTGGTAGCCGAGCGAGCGGTAGAGCCGGCGGGCCGGGGTCTCCGCGTCGATCGCCGACAGGATCGACCGGTCCAGGCCGGAGCGCTCGCACAGCGAGCGGATCAGCCGGCTGCCCACGCCCCGGCCCTGGAACTCCGGCAGCACGTGCAGCTCGGTCACCGCGAACACCCCGTCCAGCCAGTGCTCGTGGCCGCGCGCCGCCAGGTACGGCTCGATCACCGTCGACCACCAGTGGTCCCGCCGGTTCGGCATCCCGTACCCGAAGCCGACCAGCCGCCCCCGCGCCATCGCGCCCAGCGCCAGCACCCCCGGCTGCAGGGCGTGCCGCCCCACGATCGGCAGCCGCACCGCGACCTCGTGCGGCCCGAGGCCGAAGGCGACCGCCTGGACCTCCAGCGCGGCGGGCGCCCACGCCGCAAGGTCGATGGCCTCGATCGTCACCCCGGTGAGCTGCTCCATGAAGCGGGACGTTACTACCTGCCGTCCCGGGCGGCCGATCGCCCCGGCCTCACAGCCAGGAGGCGAACTCCAGCCGGAGCTCGGCCCGCCCGGCGTCCCCCGCCGCGAACGCGCCCAGCGCGGCGTCCACCGCCCGCAGCAGCGTCCAGGCCCGGACCCGCTCGGCGGGCAGCTCCACCGCCTCCGCGAGCCGCGCCAGCCGGCGCCGGGCCGCCCCGCGCGGACCCGGCGAGGCCGCCAGCGTGTCGAGCCGGTCCAGCACCAGCCGGGCCAGGTCGTACGCCCGGTCGCCGACCAGCGGGCGCGGCGCCACCGCCAGCCACGGCGAGCGGTCCGCCGCCAGCGCCCGGCCGTGCTGGAAGTCCCCGTGCAGCAGCCAGTCGCCGCCGTCCCCGGCCAGCGCGAGGGCCTCCAGCGCCTCGTCCACCAGCGGGGCGGCGTCGGCCGCGGCGGGCAGCGACCGGCGTTCGGCCAGCCGGGACGCGGTGGCGGCGGCCCGGTCGGCCAGCGACTCGAACGGGTGCCCGGGCGGGGCCGGCACCCACAGCCGGCGCAGCAGGCTGGTCGCCTCCAGCATCGCCTTCGCCTCGGCCAGCGACCGCAGCGGGATCTCCCCGTGCAGGCGCTCCAGCAGCAGCGCGCCGCCGGCCGCGTCCGGGCCGGCCCCTTCGTCGCTGCCGTCCAGCAGCAGCACCGCGCCCCGGCCCGCCCACACCCGCAGCGCGGCGGCCTCGGCGGCGCCGGCGGACGGGCGGGTCAGCTTCAGGGCGACCGGCGCCAGGTCGTCCGCCCGGTGCGCGAACACCACCAGGCTGCCCCGGCCGCCCGGTTCGGCCAGCCGCTCCGCCACCAGGCCCCGGTCGGCCAGCCGCGCCGGGAGGGCCCGCGGCAGGCCCGCGAGCCACGCCAGATCGGCGGGGGAGCCGGTCGCGCGGACCGACTCGGTGAGGCGGGCGGGGACGCTGAACCGCGCGGGTTGTGCCGACATGCCGTCATTATCGGGCAGCCGGGGGCCGCGGCAGGGCGGTGGCGGGGCGGTGGCGGCGGGTTCCGCTACTGGTCGGCCAGGCCCGGGAGGGCGGGGAGGTCGGCGCCCCAGTGGGCGGCGCGCAGGGTGGAGTCGCGCAGGGCGGTCGCGGCGGCGGCGCGGTAGGCGGGGGCGGCGGCCAGGTCGGCGTAGGCGGCGGTGAGCTGGGTCTCCAGGTAGGCGGCCAGCTGGGTGGCGGTGGGGGCGTCCTTGACCTGGAAGGGGAGGCGGTAGCCGGCGGCCGCGGCGGTGGGGGAGGCGCCGGTGCCGCTGAGGACGCGCTGCCAGGTGTCGCGGCGGGCCTGGTGCGCGGCGTACGTGGTGCGGGCGTCCTCGCGCTGCGGGCCGGTCGGGAGGAACGCGCCGACGACGCCGTAGCCGTAGACGGCCGCGTGCTCGGCGGCGAGGGCGTTCTGCAGGGCGGCGGTGTCGGCGGCCGGGACGGCCGAGGGGGAGGCCGAGGGGGAGGCGGTGGGGCTCTGCGTGACGTTGAGGGTGAGGGCGGTGTCGCCGAGGGCGGCCGCGTGGGCGCTGTCGGAGGCGGCGATCGAGGCCAGCGTCCGGGCCAGCTCAGGGGAGGCCGCGTCGAGGTCGGCCAGCCGGGCCGCGGCGGTGCGCTGTTCGGCGGCGGCCAGCGCGGCGACGGTCGCGGCCCCGGCGGGCGCCGCGGTGGACGCGGGCGCGGAGGCGGACGCGGACGGCAGCGGGCCGGCCAGTGCCTCGCGGTGCCGGGCGACGTCGTCGCGCAGGTCGCCGAGCCGCTGGGCTTCGGCGGGGGCGGCGGCCAGCGCGGCGTCGTAGTCGGCGAGCAGGGCGTCGGTGGCGGCGAGCTGGCGCAGCCGCAGCGGGCGGTCGGCGTCGGCCGCGGCGGCACTGGCGCCGGGCTTCGCCGGGGGTTCGCCGGTGCAGCCGCCGAGCAGCAGGACCCCGGTGAGCGCTCCGAGGGCCAGGGCGGTCCGCCGTGTGGGCGCGGGCATCGGGGGCTCCTGCTGGTCGCGGTGGGGGCGCGGTGCGCCTCGTCGGGAGAATCTTTACCTGAGCCGCACAGCATCCGTACGGATTTTCGGACGGTATACGACTCCTGTGAGGTTCCTCGCAGGGGGTGCCGGGGAGATGGGTCGGAATCGGCGGTTCGGGGGTTGACCCGATAGGCTTCGCGGTGAGTTAGCACCTTCGACAACAGCAGACGCGGCCGAGGAGTCACCCGGATGAGCACCACCCCCACCGACCGGCTGCGCGCGTTGTTGGAGCCGCTGGCAGCCGACGCCGGGCTCGACCTCGAAGAGGTCAAGGTGACCCAGGCCGGCAGCCGCCGCCAGGTGCAGATCGACGTGGACGCCGACGGCGGCGTCGACCTCGACGCCGTCGCCGAGTTCTCCCGCCTGGTCAGCCGGGCGCTGGACGACTCCGCGCTGATGGGCGAGACCCCGTACGTGCTGGAGGTCGGTTCCCCGGGTGCCGAGCGCCCGCTGAGCGAGCCGCGGCACTGGCGCCGGGCGGTCGGCCGGCTGGCGGCGGTCAAGCTGGTGGACGGCGCGGAGCTGACCGCGCGGGTGCTGGAGAGCGACGAGGACGGCGCGCTGGTCGAGGTGCAGCCGGTCAAGGGGCGCGGCCGCCCCAAGGAGCGCCGACTGGAGTTCGCGGAGGTCGCGCGGGCCCGGGTGCAGGTCGAGTTCAACCGCAAGGACGAGGAGACGCTCGACGCCGCCGAGGACATCGCGGACGTCGACGCGGACGTGGACGAAGAGGAAGAGGAGGCGTAGTCGTGGACATCGACATGAGTGCCCTGCGCGGGCTGGTCACCGAGAAGGGCGTGCCGTTCGACCTGCTGGTCGAGTCGATCGAGTCGGCCCTCCTCATCGCGTACCACCGCACCGAGGGCTCGCGCCGCCGGGCGCGGGTGGAGCTGAACCGCAAGACCGGGCACGTGACGGTCTGGGCCCTGGAGGACGCGTCCGAGCTGGACGAGGGCGTCGAGCCGAAGGAGTTCGACGACACCCCGTCGGGCTTCGGCCGGATCGCCGCGTCCACCGCCAAGCAGGTCATCCTGCAGCGGCTGCGGGACGCCGCGGACGACCAGACCTTCGGCGAGTACGCGGGCAAGGAGGGCGACATCGTCACCGGTGTCGTCCAGCAGGGCAACGACCCGAAGAGCGTGCTGGTCGACATCGGCAAGCTGGAGGCCATCCTGCCGCCGCAGGAGCAGGTCCCGGGCGAGGACTACCGGCACGGCACCCGGCTGAAGTGCTACGTGGTGGGCGTGCGGCGCGGTGTGCGCGGCCCGTCGGTGACGCTGTCGCGCACGCACCCGAGCCTGGTGAAGCGGCTGTTCGCGCTGGAGGTGCCGGAGATCGCGGACGGCTCGGTGGAGATCGCCGCGATCGCCCGCGAGGCCGGCCACCGCACCAAGATCGCGGTCTGGTCGCGCCGGCAGGGCCTGAACGCCAAGGGCGCCTGCATCGGCCCGAACGGCATGCGGGTGCGCGGCGTGATGGCCGAGCTGCACGGCGAGAAGATCGACATCGTCGACTGGTCGGAGGACCCGGCCGAGATGGTCGCCGCCGCGCTGTCGCCCGCCCGGGTGACGAAGGTGGAGATCGTCGACCTGGCCCAGCGCTCCGCCCGGGTGATCGTGCCGGACTACCAGCTGTCGCTGGCGATCGGCAAGGAGGGCCAGAACGCCCGCCTGGCCGCCCGGCTGACCGGCTGGCGGATCGACATCCGTCCGGACACCGAGGCTCCGGCCGAGGAATCCCCGGGGCGTTGAGAACGTTGTCATGGGCCTCCGGGGAACTACTCGGCGGCGGCGAGTCCCTTCGGAGGGGTAGACTTGAACGTGTCTGGCCGGACGCATGTCCGGGCATGCCCTGAACGCACCTGCGTGGGCTGCCGCAAGCGCGCGGCCAAGCACGAGCTGCTGCGTGTCGTGGCGGGCGAGGGCGAATGCGTCCCCGACCCCCGCGGCACACTGCCGGGCCGGGGTGCTTATCTGCACCCCGATCCGAACTGCCTCGACCTCGCGGTCCGCCGCCGGGCGTTCCCCCGGGCCCTCAAGGCCCAGGGCGCGCTCGACCCCGGCGCCCTGCGGGAGCACGTCGGGGCGGCAGCGAGCCAGGCCGACCGGCAGTCGGCCCACTGACGGGCCACGCGCCCGGCAACACGCACCAGCGCACGGCACGCGGTCACGCCGCCGTGCACCCAGTCAGGTACCTCGCGAGATGGAAGTAGGTCGAGATTGCGATGAGCACTCGATGAGTACGCGATGAGTACGCCCATGAAGTAACGGCAGTCCGGCGGACGAATACCCCGGACGCATAGACAGGAGCGAAGTGGCTAAGGTCCGGGTATATGAACTCGCCAAGGAGCTTGGTTTGGAGAGCAAGGCCGTCATGGCCAAGCTCACCGAGCTGGGCGAGTTCGTGCGTTCGGCGTCCTCGACGATCGAGGCGCCGGTCGTGCGTAAGCTGACTGACGCTTTGGGAGCGACCCCGCCGTCCGGCGGCGCGTCCTCCGCGAAGCCTGGCCCGCGGAAGCCCGCGGCGCCCCAGCCGACCGGCGGCGCCGGTTCGGCCGCACCCAAGCCGGGTGCCCCCACCCCCGGCCCGCGTCCCACTGTGACGCCGGGCCCCCGTCCCACCCCCGCCGCCGCGGCCCCCGCGCCGGCCGCGCCGAAGCCGGCCGGCCAGGCCCCGACCCCGGGCCCGCGCCCGGCGGCGCCCGCCCCGGCCGCTCCGGCCCCGGCGGCGGAGTTCTCCTCCCCGGCCCCGGCCGGCGAGGCCCCGGCGCGTCCGGCCGCCCCGCGGCCGGCCCCGGCCAACCCCGCGGCCCGTCCGGGCCCGCGTCCGGCCGGTCCGCGTCCGGGCAACAACCCCTTCACCTCGGGCGGAGCGTCGGGCATGGCCCGTCCGTCCGCCCCGCGTCCGGGCGGTGCGCCGTCCGGTGAGCGCGGCCCCCGTCCGGGTGGCGAGCGCGGTCCGCGTCCGGCCGGTGCGCCGGGTGCCGGTGAGCGCGGCCCCCGTCCCGGTGGCGAGCGCGGTCCCCGTCCGGCCGGTGCGCCGGGTGCCGGCGACCGCGGCCCCCGTCCGGGCGGCGCGCCGTCCGGCGAGCGCGGTCCCCGTCCCGGTGGCGCCCCGCGTCCCGGCGGCCCGGGTGCCGGTGCGCCGCGTCCCGACGGCATGCCCCGTCCGGCCGCTCCGCGCCCCGGTGCGCCGAGCCCGTCCGGGATGCCCCGTCCCAACCCCGGCATGATGCCGCAGCGTCCGGGCCCGCGCCCGGGTCCGGGTGCCGGCGCGCGTCCGGGTGGCCCCGGCGCCCGTCCGGGTGCTCCGGGCGGTGCCCGTCCCGGTTTCCAGGGCCGTCCGGCCGGTCCGGGCTCGCGTCCGGCCGGCGGCGGCTTCGGCGGCCCCCGTCCGGGTGGCGGCGCCGGTGGCGGCGGCGGCTTCGGCGGTGCCCGTCCGGGTGGCGGCGGTTTCGCCGGCCGTCCCGGTGGCCCGGGTGCCCGTGGCGGCACGCAGGGCGCGTTCGGTCGCGGCCCCGGTGGCCGTCCGGCGCGCGGCCGGAAGTCGAAGCGCGCGAAGCGCCAGGAGTACGAGGCCATGCAGGCCCCGTCCGTCGGCGGCGTGATGCTGCCGCGCGGCAACGGCTCGACCGTTCGCCTCTCGCGCGGCGCTTCGCTGACGGACTTCGCTGAGAAGATCAACGCCAACCCGGCGGCGCTCGTCTCGGTGATGTTCAACCTCGGTGAGATGGTCACCGCCACCCAGTCGGTCTCCGACGCCACGCTGCAGCTGCTGGCCGACGAGATGGGCTTCGTGCTGGAGATCGTCAGCCGGGACGACGAGGACCGCGAGCTGCTGGAGTCGTTCGACATCGACTTCGGTGTCGACGAGGGCGACGAGGAGCAGCTGGCCCCGCGTCCGCCGGTGGTCACCGTCATGGGTCACGTCGACCACGGCAAGACCCGCCTGCTCGACGCGATCCGCAAGACCAACGTGGTCGCGGGCGAGGCCGGCGGCATCACCCAGCACATCGGTGCCTACCAGGTGGCGACCGAGGTGAACGGCGAGGAGCGCCGGATCACCTTCCTCGACACCCCGGGTCACGAGGCGTTCTCCGCCATGCGTGCCCGTGGCGCCAAGTCCACCGACATCGCGATCCTGGTGGTCGCGGCCAACGACGGCGTCATGCCGCAGACGGTCGAGGCGCTGAACCACGCCAAGGCCGCCGGCGTGCCGATCGTGGTCGCGGTCAACAAGATCGACGTCGAGGGCGCGGACCCGACCAAGGTCCGCGGCCAGCTCACCGAGTTCGGCCTGGTGGCCGAGGAGTACGGCGGCGACACCATGTTCGTCGACATCTCCGCCCGCCAGGGCCTCAACATCGAGGAGCTGCTGGAGGCCGTGGTCCTGACCGCGGACGCCTCCCTCGACCTGCGCGCCAACCCGGAGCAGGACGCCCAGGGCATCGCGATCGAAGCCCACCTGGACAAGGGCCGCGGCGCCATGGCGACGCTGCTCATCCAGCGCGGCACCCTGCGGGTCGGCGACTCGATCGTGGTCGGCGACTCCTACGGCCGCGTCCGCGCCATGCTGGACGAGAACGGCAACAGCCTCTCCGAGGCCGGCCCGTCCCGTCCGGTCATGCTGCTCGGTCTGACCTCGGTGCCCCGCGCCGGCGACAGCTTCATCGTCGTCGACGAGGACCGCACCGCCCGCCAGATCGCCGAGAAGCGCTCCGCCCGCGACCGCAACGCCTCGATGGCCCAGCGCCGCGTCCGCGTCTCGCTGGAGGGCTTCGAGGCCGCGCTGGCCGCCGGCAACATCGAGAAGCTCAACCTCATCATCAAGGGTGACGTCTCCGGTTCCGTCGAAGCCCTCGAGGACGCCCTCGTCAAGCTCGACGTGGGCGAGGAGGTCGAGCTCCGGATCCTGCACCGCGGTGTGGGTGCCATCACCGAGTCCGACGTGGACCTGGCGATGGGCTCGGACGCCATCATCATCGGCTTCAACGTGCGCGCCGAGGGGCGTGCCCGTACCGCGGCCGAGCGCGAGGGCGTCGACATCCGGTACTACTCGGTCATCTACCAGGCGATCGAGGAGATCGAGGCCGCGCTCAAGGGCCTGCTCAAGCCCGAGTACGAGGAGGTGCGCCTCGGCTCCGCGGAGATCCGCGAGGTGTTCCGCTCCTCCAAGTTCGGCAACATCGCCGGTGTGCTCGTCCGCGAGGGCATCATCCGCCGCAACACCAAGGCGCGCCTGCTGCGCGACGGCAAGGTCGTGGCGGAGAACCTCAACATCGAGGGCCTGCGCCGCTTCAAGGACGACGCCACCGAGGTCCGCGAGGGCTTCGAGGCGGGTGTCACCCTGGGCTCGTTCAACGACATCAAGATCGAGGATGTCATCGAGACCTACGAGATGCGCGAGAAGCCGCGCTCGTAACAGGTGCCTGACCGGGGCCGGCCGACGGGTGTCTTATCCCGTCGACCGGCCCCGGCCGCGCTTGTTAGGGTCGGGGCCAGTCGGAAGAACATCCTTCGAGGCCCCCAGACCGGCTCAGGTCTGTCCCACATGTTCGTAGGAACACTCACCTTCGACCTGCTCCTCGGCGACGTGCACTCGCTCAAGGAGAAGCGGTCGATCGTGCGGCCCATCGTGGCCGAACTGCAGCGCAAGCACAGCGTGTGCGCGGCGGAGGTAGGAGACCAGGATCTGCACCGCAGGGCCGAGATCGGCTGCGCGGTGGTGTCCGGCGACGCCGGGTACGTCAGCGAGGTCCTGGACAGCTGTGAGCGGCTCGTCGCCGGCCGCCCAGAGGTGGTGCTGCTCTCCACGCGGAGGCGGTACCACCACGACGACGACGAATGACCTGCGGGAGTCACCACCGTCACACCCGCACAGGACCGAGAGCGCCCACAAGGCTGGGCGCGGGCGGGTACGTTGGGGAGAGGGCCCCACCGGGCGAGGTCATGACCCGGGGTACGCGCCTACTGCACGAGGAGGCAACGTGACCGACACCGCTAGGGCGCGCAAGCTCGCCGACCGCATCCAGGTGGTCGTGGCGGAGACCCTGCAACGCCGGATCAAGGACCCGCGCCTGGGGTACGTCACCATCACCGACGCCCGGGTCACCGGGGACCTGCGCGAGGCCACCGTCTTCTACACCGTCTACGGTGACGAGACGGAGCGGGAGTCCAGCGCGGCCGCGCTGGAGAGCGCCAAGGGCATCCTGCGTTCCGAGGTCGGCAAGCAGACCGGGGTCCGGTTCACGCCGACCCTGACCTTCGTCGCCGACGCGCTGCCGGACAACGCGAAGAACATCGACGACCTGCTGGACAAGGCCCGGGCCTCCGACGCCGCCGTCCGCACCACCGCCGCCGGGGCCGCGTACGCCGGCGACGCCGACCCGTACAAGTCCTCCCGCGACGACGACGAGGACGAGTGACCACGGCCGGCGAGCCGGCCGGGTCCGGCACCGCGAGGGCGGTCTCCACTGTCGAGGTGGAGACCGCCCTCGCGGTGCTTCCGGGCCCTCGCAGCGCGTCATCGGCCGGATCCGGGGCGGAGGCGGAACCGGCCGGCGGCGGGCGGTCCGAGGCGTCCGAGCCGCTTGAGGCGGCCGGGGCGGCCGGGGCGTTCGAGGAGGAGTGGCGGCGGGCCCTCGAACTGATCGCCGGCGCCGACGAGATCGACCTGATCTGCCACATCTGCCCGGACGGCGACGCGCTCGGCTCGGCGCTGGCCGTCGCGCTGGCGCTGCGCGGCCTGGGCAAGCGGGTGCGGGTGTCGTTCGGCGACGACCCGCAGGTCATCCCGGAGTCGCTGTCCTTCCTGCCGGGCCAGGAGCTGATCGTGCCCGCCGCCGCCGTGCCCGCCGCGCCCGCGCTGGTGCTGGCCTTCGACGCCGCCTCCGAGGAACGGCTCGGCCTGCTGCGCGGGAAGGCGTTCGCGGCCGGCGCGCTGGTGGTCTTCGACCACCACGCCTCCAACCCCGGCTTCGGCACCGTCCGGCTGATCGACCCGGCCGCGCCCGCCACCGCCGTCCTCGCCGACGAACTGCTGCGGCGGCTGCGGGTGCCGCTCGACCAGGCGATCGCGGCCTGCCTGTACACCGGCATCGCCACCGACACCGGCTCGTTCAAGTACCGGGCCACCACGCCCGCCACCCACGAGATGGCCGGGCGGATGCTGGCCACCGGCATCCGGCACGACCTGATCTCCCGCCAGCTGTGGGACACCACCTCCTTCGGGTACCTCAAGGTGCTCGCCGGGGCCCTGGAACGGGCCGCGTTCGAGCCCGAGGAGGCCGGCGGCCACGGGCTGGTGTGGACCTGGGTGCCCTACCAGGACCTGGCGCTGTTCGGCGTCACCGTCGAGGAGATCGAGGGCCTGATCGACGTGCTGCGCAAGCCCGCCGAGGCCGACGTCGCGCTGGTGCTCAAGCAGGACCCGGACGGCACGCTGCGCGGCTCCTGCCGCTCGCGCGGCGCCGTCGACGTCGCGGCCGCCTGCGCGCGGCTCGGCGGCGGCGGGCACGTGTACGCGGCCGGGTTCAGCGCCCGGGAGGCCGTCGCCGAGACCGTGGAGCGGTTCCGGGCGGCGCTGGCCGCCGTCGCGGCGGAGAGCGGGCCGTCGGCGGGGTCGGACGCGGTGGGGCCGGGCGCGGTGGGGTCGGACGCGGTCGGGCCGGGCGCGCGCTAGGCTCGTGCGGTTCGGCGGCCGGCCGGTCGCCGGGCGGGTTGCGGGAACGCGCGCAGGCAGTGCGCGCAGGACTTTCGAAATGATGATGAGCGATGAAGCGTAAAGGGACGGGCCCCGACGGGCTGGTCATCGTCGACAAGCCGGAGGGCATCACCTCGCACGGGGTGGTCGCCAAGCTGCGCTGGCTGGCCGGGACCCGGAAGGTCGGGCACGCGGGCACCCTCGACCCGATGGCCACCGGAGTCCTGGTGATCGGCGTCGAGCGGGCCACCCGGCTGCTCGGGCACCTGATGCTCACCGCCAAGACCTACGAGGCGACGATCCGGCTCGGCCAGACCACGGTCACCGACGACCGGGAGGGCGAGGTCACCGCCTCCGTCCCGGCCGACGGCGTGACCCCCGAGGCCGTCGACGCCCAGGTCGCCGAGCTCACCGGCGAGATCATGCAGGTGCCGTCCAAGGTCAGCGCGATCAAGATCGACGGCAAGCGCTCGTACGCCCGGGTCCGGGAGGGCGAGGAGTTCGAGCTCGCCGCCCGGCCGACCACCGTGCACGCGTTCACCGTGCACGAGCGGCGGGCGGCCGTCGCCGAGGACGGCACGCCGGTGCTCGACCTCGACGTCACCGTCGAGTGCTCCTCCGGGACGTACATCCGGGCGCTGGCCCGCGACCTCGGCGCGGCGCTCGGCGTCGGCGGGCACCTGACCGCGCTGCGGCGCACCAGGGTCGGGCCGTACGCGGTCGAGTCGGCGCACACCCTGGAGCAGTTGGAGGAGAAGCTGGAGGTGCTGCCCATCGCCGAGGCCGCGGCCGCCGCCTTCCCGCGCTGGGACGTCGACGCCGAACAGGCCCGGCTGCTCTCCAACGGCATGCGGCTGGACGCGCCCGGGCTCGGCGCCGACGGGCCGATCGCGGTCTTCGACCCGGACGGGCGGTTCCTGGCGCTGATCGAGGAGAGCGGCGGGAAGGCCAAGCCGGTCGCGGTGTTCGTCGGCTGAGAGGGCGCCCGGGGCGCTCAACGCAGCCGCAGGCGCCAGTCGTTGCTGTGCAGGAAGCGGCCCGAGCGCTGCGGGTACTCGAAGGCGCACGGGCCGTCGCAGCTGAAGCCGAGCCGGGCGCAGAGCGCGTTGGACGGGGCGTTGTCGACGGCCGGGAACGCGTGCAGCACGCCCGGCGCCGCCGGATCGGCCGCCACCAGGGCCCGCAGGGCGGTCAGCAGCGCCCGGCCGGCCGCGGCCGCGACACCGCGGCCCTGGAACTCCGGCAGCACGTTCCAGCCGGCCTCGTGCACCTCGGCGCCCCGCCACTCGCGCCGGTGGTGCGCGATCGACCCGGCCCGCTCGCCGTCGGCCAGCACGGCGTACATCGTGCCGCCCAGGGACGGGAGTTCGAGGTAGCGGCGGTGGCGCGCGAGCAGCAGCTCCGGGGACTCCGGGCCGCCGACGTGCCGGCGCATCGCCGGGGTGTTGATCCGGCGCAGCAGGTCGAGGTGGGAGTCGGACCAGGGTTCCAGGCGCACGTCCATGCCCGGCAGGGTGGCCCGGGACGGGGGCCGGGGGCCAGTGGTTTTCCGGCGGGGCCGCGGCGGGCGGCGGTGGTTGTCCGACCGGGTGACGGGTGCCGGTGGTTCTCCGGAAGGGACTGCGGCGGGCGGCGGCCGTCCGGGTCAGCAGGGGGGTGCGGCCGGCGGGGCGAGCGGGGTGTCGCCGGGGGCGGGGACGAGGCCGCGCAGCAGGTGGTCGACGACGTCGTCGAGGACCCGGGCGAGCGCCGGGCCGGTCAGGACGCCGGCGGCGGCGCGGGCGGCGACGCCGTGGACGGCGGTGAACAGCACCTCGAAGACACGGGCCGGGCTGCCCGGGCGGACCAGCCCGGCCCGCTGGCCGTCGACGATCACCTGGTGCGCCTCGGACTCCAACGGCTGCCAGGCGGTGCGCAGTTCGTCGGTGACGGCCGGGTCGTGCTTGCGTATGAAGGTCAGTTCGAGCATGGCCGGCCGCTCGGCCGCGAAGTCCACGTAGGCGCCGGCGAAAGCGCGGATCCGGGCGTCGAACCCGGGTCCGGCCGCGGCCAGCCGCTCCCGGGCGGCGGCGGAGATCCGCTGGATGCCCGTCAGCGCCAGGGCGTCGAGCAGGGCCCGCTTGTCACGGAAGTGGCGGCTGGGCGCGGCGTGGCTGACCTCCAGCGCGCGGGCGAGTTCGCGCAGCGAGAGGGCGTCCGGGCCGTGCTCCTGGAGGGCCAGCTCGGCCTGGGCCAGCAGCGCGGCGCGGAGGTCTCCGTGGTGGTAGCGGCCCGTTCGCATGGGCCCATGATAGGCGACGGTGCATCAATGTAGGCGTTGACCACTTTGTAGTCAGCGACTACATTCGGATCCGTCGTCGCCGCCGGCACCGGGCGGCCCGCCCCCGTCAGGAGTACGTGATGGACTTCGCCCGCCGCACCGCCGTGATCACCGGAGCCTCCACCGGCATCGGCGCCGCCTTCGCCCGGGAACTCGCCGCCCGCGGCGCCCGCCCCGTCCTGGTCGCCCGCAGCGAGGACCGGCTCACCGCCCTCGCCGCCGAACTCGACGCCGCGCACGGTGTCCGCCCCGTCGTGCTGGCCCGCGACCTGGCCGCGCCCGGCGCCGCCGCCGAACTCGAACGACAGCTGACGGAAAGGGAGTTGACGGTCGACCTGCTGGTCAACAATGCCGGCTTCGGCACCCACGGCCCGCTCGGCGCCGCCGACCCGGACCGGATCGCCGAACAGGTCGGGCTCAACTGCCTCGCCCTCACCGAGCTCACCACCCGGCTGCTGCCCGGCATGCTCGCGCGCCGCCGCGGTGCGATCGTCAACCTCGCCAGCACCGCCGCGTTCCAACCGCTGCCCGGCATGGCCGTCTACGGCGCCACCAAGGCCTACGTGCTCTCCTTCACCGAGGCGCTCGCCCACGAACTGCGCGGCACCGGCGTCCGGGCGCTGGCGATCTGCCCCGGCGCCACCGAGACCCCGTTCTTCGCGGTGATGGGCGGCGAGGTCACGGGCCCCGGCGGCAAGCGCACCCCCGAGCAGGTCGTCGGCACCGCGCTGCGCGCCCTCGCCCGGGGCCGGGCCAGCCGGGTCGACGGGCTGCTCAACCGGCTCACCGCCGCCTCGCCCCGGCTGCTGCCGCGCCGCGCGGTGCCCGGCGTCGCGGCGCGCTTCACCCGGGTGCGGGAGCTCGGCTGAGCGGCGGCCGGCCAAGTGCGTCCGGGCGGACGGGAGTTGGGCGCCGGAGGCGGCGGGTGGGGGCGGGGTGGGTTGTCCGGGGCGGGGTGCGCGCCGGGCGGGCGGGTAGGGGGCGCACGGAGTGAACGGGTGTGGTGAGAGGGGCGTGCGGGGTGCTGTGGGGCTGGTGGGGGGCAGGCTGACCGCGGCGTGTACGGCGGCCGTACCCCGGTCCCGCGCGGGGCCGGTGGCGGCCCGGCGGGAGGACTGGCGGATGGGCGAGGGTGCGGGCGCCGGCTTCGCGGGGGATCCGGCGCAGGCGCTGCTGCGGATCAGGGACCAGCAGGGCCGGCTGTGCGGGCTCGGCTTCGTCGCCGACCGGCACGGCACGGTGGTCACCGCGCACGAGGCGGTGGCCGGAGTGCCCCGGCTGGTGCTGCACACCCCCGGCGGGCAGACCCGGGTGCTCGGCCCGGAGAGCGTCGACCTGCTGCCCGAGCGCGGCCTGGCCCTGCTGCGCACCGCCGCGGTCGGCGGCGTCCCCGGCCCCGCGCTGCCGATCGGCCGCGGCCCGGTCGACGGCCCCGTCGCGGTGCCGCACCAGCGCTGGGAGGACGGCGCCCCCGCGCTCGCCCGCGGCGGACCGCTCGGCCGGGAGCGCGGCCGGTGCGGCGACGGCGCGACGATCCGGACCGTCAGCGGCGTCCTGGTGCTCGACCTGCCGGTCACCCCGCTGGCCGGCGCCCCCGTCCTCGACCCGGACACCGGCGCGGTGCTCGCCGTGATCGCCCCCCGGGTGCGCGCCGTCGCCGGGCCCGGCGTGGCCGCCGTCCCGCTCACCGCCGACGGCGCGCCCCCCGGCGACACCCCGCTCGGCCGGCTGCTCGGCCGCAACGCCGCCGACGCCCCCGCGTACGGGCGGGCGCTCAACCTCGGCGGGGTGCTGCGGCTCGCCCAGGCCCAGCTCGACGGCGCCGCCGCCGGCCCCGGCCGGATCGCCGAACTCGCCGCCGACCGGGTCGACCGCCCCGACGGCCTCAGCGGCGAGGAACCCCAGGACGCCCTCACCGTGCTGCTCGGCGAGACCGGCAGCGGCCGCAGCACCGAACTCGCCGCCCTGGCCGTCCGCCGCTCCGGCACCGCCCGGCCGCTGCCCACGCTCTGGCTGCGCGGCGCCGACCTGGCCGCCGGCGACCGCACCCTCGGCGACCCGCTGCGCCGCCGACTCGCCACTGCCGCAAGGGAGTTGGGCGTACCCGAAGTCGAACCCGGCGAGCTGGCCGCGCTCTGCGCCGACGCCGGACGGCCCCTGCTGGTGATCCTCGACGCCCCCGAGGAGGCGCCGCTCGCGCTCTCCGCGCGCTGGCTCACCGCCTGCCTCGACTGGCTGCGCACCCACCGGGCCCGGGCCCTGGTCGCCTGCCGGCCCGACGGCTGGGAACAGCTCGGCCCCTGGCGGACCGCCGCCCGCGCGCTCTGGCTCGGCCCGCTCACCGCCGACGCCGCCACCCGGGCCGGCCGCCGCTACGGACTGCCCGGCGCCTTCCTCGGACCGGCCGAGCAGGGCCACCCGCTGGCCCTGCGGCTGGCCGGCGAGCTGCGCGGCGCGGGCGTCCGCGGACCGGTCGGCAGCCGGGCCGAACTCTTCGACGGCTGGCTCGACCTGGCCTGCCTCACCGTCGCCCGCCGGATCGCCCTCACCCCCGGCGGCCCGCGCCGCCACCGCCGCGGCGCGCCCCCCACCCCCGGCGAGGACGCCCGGCAGGTGCGACGGCTCGCCGCCGTGGTCGCCGGACGGCTGCACGAGGCCGCCCGGCTGATGCTCGGCGCGGGCGACGGGGCGCTCACCGCCGAGGAGTTCGCCCGGCTGTTCCCCGATACCGGCGGCTGGGCGCGGGCCGTCCGGGAGGAACGGGTGCTGGTCCCGGCGGGCGCCGGCTACCGGGCCGGGCACGAGGAGTGGGGCGAGTGGCTGCAGAGCCTGCACCTGGACCTGGACGCGGCGCTGCGGCTGGTGCTGGAGGACGCGGAGGACGCGGACGGGCCGGCGGGGGAGCGGACGGGGGCGGGGCCGGACGGGGGCGGGGACGAGGCCGGCGGGGGCCGGGAGGGCGCCGTTCCCCGGACTCCTGAACGGGCCCCTGAACGGGCCCCCGCCGCGTCCGCCGCCCCCGCCGCGTCCGCCCCCGCCGGGGTCGGGCGGAGCCGGGTCGGGGTGGTGGCGGGGGCGCTGCGGCGGGTGGGGGAGGTGCGCGGGGCGGCGGTGCTGGACGGGTGGCTGCGGCGGCTGCGGGCCGCGCTGGAGCGGTCGGAGCGCGGCGGGGAGGCCGACTGGTGGGCGGGCCGGCTGCTGCCGGCCGGGCTGGCGGCCAGCCCGGAGCCGTCCGCGCACCGGGAGCTGCTGGAGCTGCTGGCCGAGCGGGCCGGCCGCGACGAGCGGTTCGGCGCCGCGTTCTGGACCGGCCTGCCGCTGCCGCTGGCCGAACTGCTCGCGCTGCTGGGCGGGTTGGCACAGGCGCAGGAGCAGGCGCCGGGCCGGGCGGAGGTGGCCCGGGCGGCGGCGGCCGAACTGCTGGCCGCCGATCCGCGCGGCGTGCTGCCGCTGCTGTGCGCCTGGTACGGGCTGCCCGGCGCGGGCGCCGCCGAGCTGGCCGACGAGCTGCTGTACGCCCACCGGGCGCTGGCGCTCGACGAGTTGACGGAGGCGCTGGTCGCCGCCGCGCACCCGAGGGCGGACGCGCTGCTGGGCCGGCTGGCCGAGCGGGAGCCGTCCGCGCTGTGCCGGGCCGTCGACCGGTGGAGCCACGACCCGCGCCCCGAGCGGCACGTCGCGGCGGCGGTGCACGCGCTGCGCACCGCCCCGCACGCGGGCGGCTCGGGCGCCGGGCTGCTGCGGCTGGCGGCCCGCACGCTGCTCGCCCGGGAGGACGAACCGGCCCTGCACGGCGCGGCGTTGGCGCTGCTGGTGCGGGACCCGGAGGGCCGGGCCGAGCACCTGCCGGCCGCGCTGGCCGCGTACCGGGCGGGCGACCCGTTCCTGACCGCCGAGGTGCTGGCCGGGCTGCTGCCGGAGCACCCGGGCGAGGTGCTGGCGGCGGTGCGGGAGCGGCTGCGGGTGCCGGGGGCCCGGGTCGGCGACGGCCTGCGGGTGCTGGACGGGGCGGCCGACCCGGCGGTGGCCCGGAGCGGGCTGCTGCTGGCGGCCGAGCTGCTGGAGGACGCCCCGGAGCGGGCCGCGGAGGTCGCCCGGCACCTGGACGGGCTGCTGGACGCCGGGCGGGACGGCCGCCCGCTGCTGGCCGCCGTGCTGGCCGCCGAGCCGCCGGTGCGGGCGCTGTTCGCGCCGGTGCTGGCGGCGCCCGGCGGCGGCCGGGCCGGGCTGCTGGACGCGCTGCTGGCCGCCGAGCGGGACGAGCGGGTGCTGGCGGCCGTGGTGGAGGCGCTGGCGGCCCGGCACGCCGGGCACCCGCCGGGGCGGGTGCGCGAGCTGCTGGCGGCGGTCGCCGCGCGCTGGCCGGGCGCGGACGCCGTCCTGGTGCGCTGTGCGGGCCGCTGGGCGGGTTTCGCCCGGCTGCTGGCGTCCTGGCCCGAGGAGGCCCCGGAGCCGCCGCAGGGGCCCCGGCTGGCCCTGCTGCGGGCCCTCGCGGCGGCCGGCCGGGACCCGCAGTACGCCGCGGCCGAGGCCGAACGGCGGGTCGACCGTCCCGGCGGCCGTCTCTCCGGTCACACCAAGGGCCTTCCGGTACCTGGGCAGGGCCGGTCGCATGGCACGCTATAGGGGTTCGGTTTCGGTCTTTCGAGTGCACGGTCCGTGCACACGGTAGGAACAAGGAGCGGTCAGGTGCAGCGCTGGCACGGCCTGGAGGAGATCCCCGGGGACTGGGGGCGCAGCGTCGTCACCATCGGATCGTTCGACGGGGTCCACCGCGGACACCAGTTGATCATCAATCGGGTGGTGGAGCTGGCCGGGGAGTTGGGGGCGAGGTCGGTGGTGGTCACCTTCGACCCGCACCCCAGCGAGGTGGTCCGGCCCGGCAGCCACCCGCCGCTGCTCGCGCCGCAGCCGCGCCGGGCCGAGCTGGTCGAGCAGCTGGGGGTGGACGCGGTGCTGGTGCTGCCGTTCACCGCCGAGTTCTCGAAGGAGTCGCCGGAGTACTTCGTCCGGTCGGTGCTGGTCGACGCGCTGCACGCGAAGGCGGTCGTCGAGGGCCCCAACTTCCGCTTCGGGCACCGCGCGGCGGGCGACGTCGGGCTGCTGGCCGAGCTCGGCCGGGCGGACGACTTCACCGTCGAGGTGGTCGACCTGCAGGTGCGCGGCGCGGCGGGCGACGGCGAGCCGTTCTCGTCCAGCCTGTGCCGCCGGCTGGTCGCGGCCGGCGACCTGGCGGGCGTCGCCGAGATCCTCGGCCGCCCGCACCGGGTCGAGGGCGAGGTCGTCCGGGGCGCCCAGCGCGGTCGCGAACTCGGCTACCCCACCGCCAACGTGGACACCGTCGCGCACTCGGCGATCCCCGCCGACGGCGTGTACGCGGGCTGGCTGACCGCCGACGGCGAGACCATGCCGGCCGCGATCTCGGTCGGCACCAACCCGACCTTCGACGGCACCCACCGCACCGTCGAGGCGTACGCCATCGACCGGGTCGGCCTCGACCTGTACGGGCAGCACGTCGCCGTCGACTTCCTGGCCTGGCTGCGCGGCATGGAGAAGTTCGACTCGATCGAGGCCCTGCTGGAGCGGATGGCCGAGGACGTCAAGCGCGCCCGGGACCTCACCGAGCGCCCCTGAGCACGGCGGAGCCCCCGGCGGGAAGGACCTCCTTCCCGCCGGGGGCTCCGGCACGTTCAGCCCTGGTGCGGCGGCGGGTAGCCGTAGCCCGGGGGCGGCGCCTCGTGCGGCGGCGGGTAGCCGTAGCCGGGCTGCGGGGCCTGCGGCGGGTACGGCTGCTGGTAGGGCTGGCCCGGCTGCGGCGGCTGCTGCCACGGCTGGCCCTGCTGCGGGTAGCCGCCCTGCTGCGGGTACGCCGGCTGGGGCTGCTGCGGCGGGTACGGCTGCTGCTGCGGGTAGCCGCCCTGCTGCGGGTACTGCTGCTGCTGCCAGCCGGCCTGCTGCTGGGAGCGGGCGATGTCCTCGCCGACCAGTGCCGCCAGCTCGAAGTAGGCGTCGCGCACCTTCGGCCGCATCATCTGCAGGTTGACCTCGGCGCCGGCCGCCAGGCTCTCGTCGAACGGCACCACCACGACGCCGCGGCAGCGGGTCTGGAAGTGCGCGACGATGTCCTCGACCTTGATCATCTTGCTGGTCTCGCGCACCCCGGAGACCACCGTGATCGACCGCTGCACCAGGTCCGCGTAGCCGTGCGCGCTCAGCCAGTCCAGCGTGGTCGAGGCGCTGGACGCGCCGTCCACGCTGGGCGTGGCCACCACGATCAGCTGGTCCGCGAGGTCCAGCACGCCGCGCATCGCCGAGTACAGCAGACCGGTGCCGGAGTCGGTCAGGATGATCGGGTAGTGCTGCCCGAGCACCTGGATGACCTGGCGGTAGTCCGAGTCGTCGAAGGTGGTGGAGACCGCCGGGTCCACGTCGTTGGCGACGATCTCCAGGCCCGAGTTCGGGTCCTGCGAGGTGTACTGGCGGATGTCCATGTAGTTGCGGATGCTCGGGATCGCCGTCACCAGGTCGCGGATGGTCGCCCCGGTCTGCCGCTTGATCCGGCGTCCCAGGGTGCCCGCGTCCGGGTTGGCGTCGATCGCGATGACCTTGTCCTGCCGCTCGCTGGCCAGCGTCGCGCCCAGCGAGGTGGTGGTCGTGGTCTTGCCGACCCCGCCCTTCAGGCTGATCACCGCGATCCGGTAGCAGGTCGTCACCGGGTGCCGGATCAGCTCCAGCTTCTGCTGCTTGCCGGCCTGCGCCGACTTGCCGCCGAACTGGAACCGCGACTGCTTCTGCGCCTTCGGCTGGCCGCGCAGCAGCCGGTCCGAGGACAGCTCCACCGCGGCCGTGTACCCCAGCGCCGCCCCGTGCGCGGACGGCTGCGCGGCCGCCTGCTGGAACTGCGGCGGCGCCTGCGGGGCACCGCCCACCCCGTGCTGCGGCTGCTGGTACTGCGGCGGCTGCCCGCCCATCGTCTGGCCCGGCTGCGGCCAGCCGCCCGCCCGCGGGTCGGCCGGCGGCTGCTGCGGGTTCTGCGGGTTCTGCCACGGCTGCTGCTGCGGGTCCGGCTGCGGGTACTGCGGCTGCTGCGGCGGGTACTGCTGCTGCTGCTGCGGGTACGGCTGGCCCGGCCACTGCTGCTGCGGGTCCGGCTGCGGCGGGCCGGGCTGCTGGTACTGCTGCTGCGGCGGGTACGGCTGCTGCACCGGAGGCTGCTGGACGGGCGGCTGCGCGCCCTGCTCGGCCACCGGAGGCTGGACGGGAGCCTGCTGCTGGACCGGCGGCTGCGGAACCTGCGGCGGCTCCGGCTGCGCGGGAGGCTGCTGGACGGGCGGCTGCGCGGCCTGCTCGGCCACCGGCGGCTGGACGGGAGCCTGCTGGACGGGGGGCTGCGGCTGCGCGGGCGGCTGCTGCACCGGAGGCTGCTGCTGGACGGGGGGCTGCTGCACCGGGGGCTGCGCGACCGGCGGCTGCGCGACCTGCGGCTGGACGGGCGGCTGCTGGACGGTGGGCTGCTGCTGCACCGGGGGCTGCGCGACCGGCGGAACCTGGGCCGGCGGCACCTGCTGCTGCACGGGCGGCTGCGGCTGCGGTTGCGGCTGCGGCGCGGCGGTCGGAGCGCCCGGCGCGGCGCTCTGGGTGTACCAGGACGGAGCGGTGTAGTCCGGGGCGTCGGACCAGTCATCGTCGTCCTCGGCTGGGTTGTCGCCGACGTAGACGCCGTCCCGATCGCTGCTCACTGGGGCTCCCTCGTTCTCGCCGAAGCTGCTTCGGCGGTTGCCGTCGGGCAACAAGACTAGGCCGTGCAGGTGCCCGCGTTGAAGGCGGTGCCGGACCTGACGGCGGATCGGACCGGCCCGCCGGCCGGTCCGCCCGGGGGCGCGGACGGCATCCCCCGGGGCGGCCCGACCGGCCGGCGGCCGGTCAGTCCATGCGGCGCGGGCCGCCCAGCACCTGGGTCTCGGCCTCGCCCTGGTTGGTCATCACGTACTGGCGCCGCATCCGGGTCGCCCACAGCGTCACGTTGTCCGGCAGCGTCGGCAGCGCGCTGACGTCGCCCGGCGAGAGCGACAGCAGCCGGCCCAGCAGCTCGGCCTCCTGCGGCGAGACCCGCTGCAGGCCGACCAGGTCGGCCGCGTTCAGCACCCGGCTCGCGTTCGGGCCCAGGTACGGCAGCACGGTCAGCGTGGTCTGCCAGGGCGCCGCCGACAGCCGGCTGCGGTTGGGCCGGGCGCCCAGGTCGCGCACCACCAGCACCGGCGAGGCCACCGACGCGCCCTGCGCGCCCAGCCGTCCCACCTGGTGGATCGTCACGCACGGCTGCCCGCCGCCGGCCGCCTGCGCCATCGGCGCCCACGCCTGCGGACGGCCGGTCTCCACCGCGATCCGGGCCCCGGTCGCGGCCGCGCGCAGCGCGATCAGCTGCGCTGTCCACATGCCGCCGACCAGCACCACCTCGAACGCGGACGGGCGGAACAGGCCGATCACCGCGGGCTGCTGCTGGTGGTCCAGGCCGATCACCACGCCGTCGTCGCCGACCGGGAAGGCCAGCGCCGACAGGTCCTCGACCGTCAGCACGTGCTTCTCCCGGCGCGGACCGCGCAGGCCGAAGCCGGGACGCACCCGCACCGGGCGCTGCTCGACCGGCTGCGGGGCCTGGCCGGAGTAGGTCTGGTAGGCCATCAGGACGTCCCTCCCAGGGGCAGCGTGGCGAGCAGGCCGGGGGCGTGCTCCAGGTCGAGGCGGGTCAGCGAGGCGCCGCTGTGCTGCGCCCGGGACTCCGCCTGGCGGCCCATCTGGTCGAGCCTGGACTCGTTGTGCTCGGTCAGCCGCAGGTGGCCGCTGAGCGCGACCGCGCCGCCCATCGCCTGGGTCGCGGTGACCGAGAAGGTCGAGGCGAACGCCGGGGTGCCGGTCAGCTGGTTGACCAGGTCGGGCGCGGTCACCCGGCCGCCGCCCATGCCCGGGCGGGACAGCACCGGCCACTTGGAGATCCAGTACGTGGCGTGCCAGCGGTCGTCGATCCGGCAGTACTTCGCCGACTCCTGGGTGCGGCGCACGCCGACCCCGCCGCCGCCGGAGCCCTGCCGGCCCGCCACCGCGACCGGGTTGGCGCACACCGAGATGGCCAGCGCGGCGATCAGCTCGCGCTCGTCCAGCACGGTCGCGGTGAAGCCGGCGCTGTTCAGCCGGCCGGCCAGCTGGTCGGTGACCCGCTGGAGGGTCTTGCGGGCGCCCTCCTCGCCGCCGCCGCGGGCCAGCACCGCGGTGGCCGCGCGCTCCGGGTCGAGCTTGAGCGCGACCCAGGTCAGCCGCAGCGCCGGGGTGTTCACGCCGCCCGGGGTCTGCTGGTAGGCGCGGGCAGCCAGCGAGTGCTCGGGCAGGTGCGGCGCGGGCGCCGGCTGGGTGTGCTGGACCAGCTGCACCGACTCCAGCGCGATGTCGTCGACCCGCAGGACCGAGCAGATCAGGTCCAGCGGCACCGAGGAGGCGGCCCGGCCCGGACGCAGCGGCTGGTCCTTGGACTGCACCAGCAGCACCGAGGTGAAGAAGGTGCCGTCGCCGACCATGCCGGTCTCCCGGCGCAGCGGACGGCCGTCGCCGAGGTCGGTCTCGATCGCGTGGGTCGAGGTCTTCAGCGCCGGGTCCAGCTCCATCACCGGCGCGATCGCCGGGTCGGTGCCGGGCGGCGGCACGTTGTACTTCGCGTCCCGGCGGCGGGAGTTGTACGTCGAGCGGACGCCCAGCGCCTCGCCGGTGGTGCGGCCGCCGAGGCGCAGCAGCGCGACGACGACCAGCAGCAGGGCGGGGACCGCGAAGACGCCCGCCATCATGGTGTTGATCGACCAGCCGACCGCGACCAGCGCGGCGGCGACCTCCAACTGGACGATCTGCTTGAGTTCCAGCCGGCGGCCCAGCAGGCCGGGCCTGGGCAGCAGCCGCAGGCCGACCGGGCCGAGCGCGGCCGGCGGGGCGGCGGGCGCGGTGCGGGCCCGGCGTCCGCCCGGGGCGTCCGGCCTCCGGCCGTGCGAGGTGGAGCGTCGTCGTGCTGGAGCGGACTGGCTTGGCATCCCCCGAATTGCCCTCTCTGCTTCAGATGTCCATCAGATGTCCGGATGGTCCGTCAGATTCCCCCTGCGGGCCCGGCGAGCGCGGGCCGGGGTCCGGCGCGGCGGCCCGGATGGCGGACCGTCGGAGCCTACCCGTTACCGTACTCACCGTCTGCTGCCGCATCGTAGAGGGGTGGCCGAGCGGTCCGCCCGCCGGGTGGCAGACTCATCCGACGGCACAAGCGCGTTGACGGCCCGCGGAGGCGGGCCACACAGGGGAGACGGGGACGAGCATGGCATCACGCCGGGACGAGCTGAACGCCTACACCTTCGCCCGGAAGCGGATGGTGGGGGCCTTCCTGCAGCCGGGCGGCGGCGGCAACGACGAGGACGCGCCGCGTCCGCTGCGGGCCGTGCTGCCCAGCTTCGTGGTCGCCGCGGTGGTCGTCGCGGGCTTCGGCATGTGGGGCGTCCTCAAGCCCGCCGCGCCGCCGAACTGGGACGAGGGCAAGTACGTCATCCAGGGCAAGTCCTCGACCACCCGCTACGTGATCCTGAAGGACGGGCCGAACAGGGAGCCCACCCTGCACCAGGTGCTGAACATGTCCTCGGCCCGGCTGGTGCTGCCGGAGAACGCCACCGTGCAGACCGTCGCCGACGACGTGCTGGACAAGTACCCGCGGCGCGGCGCCACCATCGGGATCCCGTACGCGCCGGACAAGCTGCCCTCGCCCGGGGACGCCAAGGACCCGAAGAAGTGGTCGGTCTGCGACAAGATGGGCGCCGACAACCGGCAGTCCACGGTCGGCCAGTCGGTGTTCATCGCGGCCGGGGCGGACGCCAAGGTGCTGGCCGCGCCGGACAACGTGCTGAACGACGGGCAGATGGTCCTGGTCCAGGAGCCGCCGCTGGACGGCAAGACCGACAACGGCGCGCTGTACATGATCGACTCCAGGGGGCTGAAGCACGCGCTCGGCCAGTGGGGCACCGACACCGCCGAGCGCGACAACCTGGTGTCGGCGCTGACCAGCCCCGGCACCAAGCCGCAGCAGGTCACCAAGGAGTGGCTGGCCACGCTGGCCAACGGCGCCCCGGTGCAGTTCCCGCGGATCGACACCTTCCTGACCACCGGCAAGTCGGCCGGCTCCCAGTTGGAGCTGACCAACCCGGAGCAGAAGAAGGTCGGCCGGCTGCTGCAGTTCCAGGACGCCTACTACGTGGTCGGCAGCACCCAGCTGTACCGGGTCACCCAGTTCCAGGCCGAACTGCTGCGCACCGACCCGCTGGTGCAGGACGCGTACGGCAAGACCGGCGCGCCGCAGATCGAGGCGGTCGGCGCCGGCGACATCAGCAAGCTCAAGCCGCAGATCACCGAGCAGCTGATGGACAAGTACAAGGACTGGCCGGCCAAGAAGCAGCAGGCGGTCAACGTCGGCGGCAAGGGCGGCCGCACGGTGGTCTGCTCGACCTTCGAGGGGGTCGGCGAGAAGGGCCAGATCAAGCGCTCGGTCTGGGCCGGCACCGAGTACCCGGCGCAGGTCACCTCGGGCTCGGTCAGCGCCCACGTGACGCCCGGCCACGGCCTGCTGTACCGCGCGGTGGAGGGCGAGACGCTCGGCGCCGACGGCCAGGCGTCCTCCGGCAGCGACTTCCTGATCACCGACTCGGGCCTGCGCTACTCGCTGCCCGCCAACAGCGACGGCGGCTCCGGCAGCACGCCCAGCCCTGCGCCGGAAGCGGGCAAGACGACCACCAACGAGTCCCAGGCGCGGCTCGGTTACAAGGACGTCCTGCCGCCGCCGGTGCCGCTGGCCTGGTCGAAGCTGGTCCCGGCCGGACCGGTGCTGAACACCAACGCCGCACTCCAGCGGCAGAACGCCTGACGAACCGTCAGGCGCGGTGCGGGAGTTCAGTGTCATGGTCTGGTAACTACCCGCTACCCGGTGTTGGGCGCACAGCAGTTGGCCGTTACAGTGCTTCTGAGCACCACACCGGTGGTGCCCGTACGGACGTTCGCCACAGGGGCGTCCGGACGTAGTCTGTCTCATGGGGGACGGTGGATCATGGCAGGTCAGTTCACGACGACCGCGGAGGAAATGACCGCCTTCGCGAACCGCATCACCGAGGTCAACCAGCAGGTGCAGGGCGAGATCGGCCGCCTGAACACCCTGGTCGGCGAGATCGCCTCGGGCTGGCAGGGCGCGGCCGCGACCGCGTACCAGCAGATGCAGTCGCAGTTCAACGACGACGCGACCAAGCTCAACCAGATCCTGGACGAGATCCGGCAGGCCATCGAGGCGACCACCAAGGCCTACTCGATGACTGAGGAAGAGCAGCGCGCCGCGGTCGGCGGCATCGGCTGAGGCCGGTAACCCACACCGCCACCACACAGCGCCTTTGTCGTACCGAAGGCGCGCCGTGATTCCATCGAAGGGGAGAGATCAATGTCCGGCATCAAAGTCAACTTCCAGACCATCCAGAGCGCGAGCTCCGAGGTCCGTCAGACCGCCGCTCGCATCCAGAGCCAGCTCGACGACCTGAAGTCCGGCGTCCAGCGCATCGCCTCCAGCTGGGAGGGCGCGGCTCAGCAGGGCTACCAGGCCCGCCAGGCCCAGTGGGACGCCAAGGCCGCCGACCTCCAGCAGGTGCTGGGCCGGATCGCCGCCGCGCTCGACAACGCCGCGCAGAGCTACCAGCAGACCGAGAACCAGAACAGCGCCATCTGGGGCGGCTGACCGTCAGCTGACGGTCGGCGGGGGGATCGGCACGGCAAGTGCTTGACACGGGCGGGCGTCCTCAGGGGCGCCCGCCCTCCGTGCGTCGCAGGGGGCGGCGCACGGCCTACACGGGTGGAACGCAGTGAGGGGTGGAGCAGAGGTGTCGTCAGGATCGTTGCGCCGGGCCGGTGCGGTGCTGCTGGTGCTCGGGGTGGTCGGCACGACCGCGGCGGGGCCGGCCTGGGCCGCCCCCGCGCCGACGGGCGCTGCCGCTCCGGGGGCGGTGGTGCGGCTCGACGCGTCGGGCGACTGCAACTTCCCCGTCCAGCAGGACGTCGAGGCCAAGCCGTGGGCGCTGCAGCGGGTCTTCCTCGACGAGCTGTGGAACGTCGACGGCCAGCAGGCCGCCAAGCAGTCCGGCAAGCCGGCCGACCTGCCGAACCAGACCGGCCAGGGCGTGGTGGTCGCCGTCATCGACACCGGGGTGGACGCCAACAACCCGCAGCTGGCCGGCAAGGTGGTGGCCGGCCGGGACTTCCTCGGCGAGAACGTCGGCAAGGACCAGCAGCGCCCCGAGGGCGACAGCCTGACCGACAAGGTCGGCCACGGCACCAAGGTCGCGGGCATCATCGCGGCCGCCGCGAACCCGAAGATCGGCTTCGTCGGCCTGGCGAAGGACGCCACCGTCCTGTCGATCCGGCAGAACGACGCGGAGGGCCACGGCAGCGTCCTCACGCTGGCCCGCGCGATCGACGAGGCGCTCGCCAAGGGCGCCAAGGTCATCAACATCTCGCAGGACGTCCGGGTCGAGGCCGACCCGGCCAAGCCGGCCGGCGAGGAGCGCTTCACCGACGAGAAGCAGCTGACCGCCGCGCTGGACCGGGCCGAGAAGGCCCAGGTCGTGGTGGTCGCCTCGTCCGGCAACGACGGCGCCGAGGGGCCCACCTACCCGGCCTTCTACGAGTCGGTGCTGGCGGTGGGCGCCTCCGACCGGAACAACGAGCGGGCCGGCTTCTCGCAGTACGGCGACTTCGTCGACGTGGCCGCGCCCGGCGTCGACATGCTCTCCACCGTCCCCGGCCACGGCCAGTGCACCGACAACGGCACCAGCTTCTCCGCGCCGTACGTCTCGGGCGTCGCGGCGATCCTCCGCGGCATGCACAAGGACTGGACGGCCCACCAGATCCGGACCGTGATCGAGCAGACCGCGCAGCGCACCGAGCACGGCCGCAACAAGTACATCGGCTGGGGCGTGGTCGACCCGGTGAAGGCCGTCCAGTACACCACCGTGCCCGGCCCGTCCGAGTCGCCGCACCCGGACGCGCCGACCAAGCTGGACGCCCTCCCGCTGGTCGCGCAGCCGCTCGGCCTGGAGGAGACCCAGGCCGACCGGGACCGCCGCACCGGCACCTTCGTGCTGGGCATCGGCGCCCTGGTGGTGGCCGGCCTGGCGGGCGGCGCGATCGTCACCCGGGACATGAACCGCCGGCGCGGCCGCGAGGGCTGAGCGGCGGACACCCCGCGACGGGGGCCGGACCCGGGAAAGGGTCCGGCCCCCGTTCCGGTCTGGGGGAACCGGGACGGGGGCCGAAGGGGGAGGAGCGGCCCGCGTGGGGTCAGACCCGCTCGTCCTCGGGGAGGGTGATCACCCAGCGGGTCTCCGGGCGGGGGCGGAGGTAGAGCGCCCAGTACAGGCCGGCCGCGACGGTGATGCCGAGCGTCCAGAGCAGGGCGGTGGTGTCGAGCTTGGTCAGGGTGTACGCCAGGGCGACGATCACCAGGATCGGCAGCGCGGGCCACAGCGGCTGGCGCCAGGCCGGGGCGTCCTTGTGGTGGCCGCGGCGGGAGAACAGCGCGCCGACCGCGACCAGCAGGTAGAGCGCGGCGACCGCGACACCGGTGATGTTGGTCAGCAGGTCCTGGCCGACGAAGCAGAGCGCCGCGCCGGGCACGCCGACCGCCAGGGTGGAGATCCACGGGGCGCTGAACTTGTTGAGGGTGCCGAACGCCTTGTTGACCGGCTCCGGCCACGCCTTGTCGCGGCCGGAGGCGAACAGCACCCGGGAGTTCTGGATGACCATCACGATGCCGGCGTTGATGATCGCCAGCGCGATGCACAGGCTGATGAAGGTGCCGACGGCGCTGTTGCTCCAGCCGATCACCAGCGCGGAGATGTCGCCCTCGGTCAGCGCCTTCAGGTCCGGGGCGCCCATGGTGATCGCGGCGACCGGGATCAGGATGATCGCGGTGGACAGGCCCAGCGTCCACAGCACGGTGCGGGCGACGTTCTTGCGCGGGTTCTCCAGCTCCTCGGAGAGGTAGATCGCGGTGGAGAAGCCCTGGGTGACGAACAGCGCGGTGCCCATCGCGGCCAGGATCGCCGCGAAGCCCACCGAGGAGGTGCCCGAGTCGGTGGCCAGCGTGCCGTGCAGCAGGCTGCTCACGCCGCGCTCGGAGTGGCCGAAGCCGAGGAAGGCGACCACGGCGCAGGCGACGACCTCCAGCACCAGGAAGACGCCGGTGATCCAGGCGTTGGCCCGCAGGTCCAGCAGGCCGGCCACGGTGGCCGCGAGCATCACCGCGGCGCCCGCCCACTTGGGGTCGAGGTGGATGATCGGTTCCAGGTAGTCGGCGGTGCCCATGGCGATCAGCGAGGGCACGATCATCACCACGATCAGCGACTGGATGAACACCAGCCAGCCGGTGAACTTGCCGGCCAGCGTGCCGACCATGGCGTACTCGCCGCCCGCCGAGGGCACCAGGGTGCCGAGCTCGGAGTAGCAGAACGCCACCGCGATACAGATGACCGTGCCGATCAGGATCGACATCAGGGTGAAGGTGCCGAGCGAGTTGAAGAGCTCCGGGACGATCACGAACAGTGAGGAAGCCGGGGTCACGCAGGACAGCGTGAGCAGCGTGCCGCCCACGACGCCGAGCGACCGGGCGAGCTTCTTGGGGCTGCCCGCGGTGTCCCCCGCGGCGGGGGAGGCTACCTGCGGGGGGAGCGTGTCGGTCATCGGGCATCCGATCCACTGAGCGGCGGTGTGGGGGTGGGGAGCGCTATCGCCTCCGAAGCACGGTCTCGCGGTCTTGGTTCTGCTTCGCTCCCGGATCGCCAGGTTGCCTGGGTGAATTGGTCCAGTCAACGCGCGATGAGCTGCGGATTCCGTTGTCGTAAGGGCGGCGCGCCTGCGGAACCCAGCTCCCGGGCCGCCGGGACGCATGTTTCCGTGGTGTCAACTCCGGTGAACGACGCTTGAATCGAAGGTGAAGTGAGCGGGGTTACGTCCGATTCCAAGGCGCTCCGGCGCCCCGCGCCGCCGGGCCGAAAACCGCCTCCGGGCAGCTCGGAGGGGTACGGGAATCGAAGGAGGGCTGCGAAAATCGGAAGATAACGTTATGGCACAGATCTGTCCGGGGAGTGCCGGGGAGCGCTCGGGCGGCATCGGAAAAGGCCGGGCCGGGAACGCCGGGAGGGCCGGGCTCCTTCCGGAGCCCGGCCCTCCCGACCACCTTCGGTCACCGTCCGTGAACGGCGCCCGCGCTAGACCTGCGTCGGCAGCCAGCCGGTCTGCACCGTCTGGCCGGACTGGATCCGGCGGGAGACGAACACGCCGCGGCCCGGCGGCAGCGGCTGCGGCTTGACCGTGCCGAGCAGCACGCCCTCGCCCTTGTCACCGGACAGGATCAGGCCCTGGCCGCCCAGCTCGCGCATCCGCTGCATCACCGGCTCGAACAGCGAGCGGCCGGCGCCGCCCGCGTTGCGGGCGATGATCAGGCGCAGGCCGATGTCGCGCGCGAACGGCAGGAACTCCGCCAGCGGCGCCATCGGGTTGCCGGACTGGGTGGCGACCAGCTCGTAGTCGTCCACGATCACGAACATGTCCTTGCCGGTGTACCAGCTGCGGTTGCGCAGCTGCTCCGGCGTGACGTCCGGGCCGGGCAGGCGGCGCCCGCAGGCCCCGCGCAGCATCTCCACGATCGCCGTCATGGCGGGGGCGGCGGCCGCGTACTCCACCAGGTACTCCGGCGGCACCACGCCGAGCAGCGAGCGGCGGAAGTCGCCGACCACGATGCCGGCCTGGTCCGGGGTGTACCGCTCGGTGATCTGCTTGATCAGCATCCGCAGCATCGCCGACTTGCCGGACTCGCTCTCGCCGAAGACGACGAACAGCGGGTCGTTCTCGAAGTTGACGAACACCGGTGCCAGCTCGACCTCGTCGACGCCGAACGCGACACCCAGCTCGGGGTGCTCGAAGCCCTTGGGCAGCGAGTGGCCGTCCAGCACCGGCGGCAGCATCCGGACCTGCGGGGCGCGCGGGCCGGTCCAGGCCGCGTTGACCTGGGCGACCAGGCCGGCCACGCCGTCCACCAGGTCGGCGATCTCGCTGGAGCCGTCGATCCGGGGCAGGCCGGACAGGAAGTGCAGCTGGTCCGCGGTCAGACCGCGACCCGGGATCGGCGGCACGTTCGCGGCGGCCTTGCGGCCGATCTCGGACTCCATCGAGTCGCCGAGCTTGAGCTCGACCCGGTTCTGCAGCTGGTCCTTCAGCGCCGGGCGGACCTCGGCGTAGCGGGCCGCGGTGATCACCACGTGCACGCCGTAGCCGAGGCCGCGCTGCACGATGTCGGCGATGACCGGCTCCAGGACCTCGAACTCCTGCTTGAAGGTCAGCCAGCCGTCGATGAACAGGAACACGTCGCCGAACTGCTCGTCGGGCAGCTGCCCGGCGGCCCGGCGGGCCCGGTAGGTGGCGATGGTGTCGATGCCCGTCGCGCGGAACAGCTCCTCGCGGCGGTTGAGCACGCCGTGCACCTCGCTGACCATGCGGCGGACCTTCTCGACGTCCAACCGGCCCGCGACGCCGCCGACGTGCGGCAGGTCGGCCAGCGAGCCGAAGCCGCCGCCGCCGAAGTCGAGCAGGTAGAACTGCGTCTCCACCGGGGTGTGGGTGACCGAGAAGCCGGCCACCACGGTGCGCACCATGGTCGACTTGCCGGACCGCGGACCGCCGACGATCATGCCGTGGCCGGCCGCGCCCGAGTAGTCCAGGTACATCACGTCGCGGCGCTGGTCGCGCGGCTTGTCGACGATGCCGACCGGCACCACCAGGTTGCCCTGGCGGACGGCCGCCGGGGTCAGGCCGCGGTCCGGGCTGACCTGCAGCGGCTCCAGCAGGCTGTCCACGGACGGCGAGGCGTCCAGCGGGGGCAGCCACACCTGGTGGGCGGGCGGGCCCTGGCCGATCATCCGCTGCACGAACACGTCGAGCATGGTGTCCAGCAGCGCCTCGTCCATCTCCTCCTCGGCGGGCAGCTCGGGGAGCACCTCCACCTCGGGCTCGACGACCTCGACCTCGGCGGCGGTGAACAGCACCGGCTGGGCGGTGACCACCTGGCCGCCGACCGCGCGCTGGGTGCCCGGCGCCCGGTACTTGCCGGAGACGTACGCGGCGCGGAAGCGCTCCATCACGTCGGAGCCGAACTTGAGGTAGCCCACGCCGGGGATCGGCGGCAGGTGGTAGGCGTCCGGCACGCCGATCGCGGCCCGCGACTCGGCGGCCGAGAAGGTGCGCAGGCCCAGCCGGTAGGAGAGGAAGGTGTCCAGACCGCGGAGCTTGCCCTCCTCCAGTCGCTGCGAGGCCAGCAGCATGTGCATGCCGAGCGAACGGCCGATCCGGCCGATCTGGATGAACAGCTCGATGAAGTCCGGCTTCGCGGTGAGCAGCTCGGAGAACTCGTCGATGATCATCAGCAGCGAGGGCAGCGGGTCGAGCGGCGCGCCGGCCGCGCGGGCCCGCTCGTACTCGTTGATGTTCGCGTAGTTGCCCGCCGCGCGCAGCAGCTCCTGCCGGCGGTTCATCTCGCCCTCGATCGCGTCGCGCATGCGGTCGATCAGGGTCGCTTCGCCCTCCAGGTTGGTGATCACGGCCGCGGTGTGCGGCATCTCGGACATGCCCGCGAAGGTCGCACCGCCCTTGAAGTCCGCGAGGACCAGGTTCAGCACCTCGGAGGAGTGGGTGACCGCCAGCGCCAGCACGATGGTGCGCAGCACCTCGGACTTGCCGGAACCGGTCGCGCCGACGCACATGCCGTGCGGGCCCATGCCCTCCAGCGAGGCCTCCTTGAGGTCCAGCCAGACGTACTCGCCGTTGCTGCCGACGCCCAGCGGGACGCGCAGCTTCTCCCGGATCGGCTTGGGACGCCAGTGCCGGGCCGGGTCGAAGGACCCCGGGTCGCCGGTGTGCATCATCTCGGTGAAGTCCATCGACACCAGCGACGGGTCGCTGTCGTCGCCGCCCGCGGACGCCCGGAACGGCGCCAACTGCCGCGCCAGCGCCTCGGACTGCCAGCCGGACAGCCCGTCCGGCTTGCCCGGGTAGCTCGCCCCGGAGGCGGCCTCCAGCAGCAGCGAGTCCTTGCCGACGGTGATCACCAGGTGGCCGTTCGGCTCGTCCAGGTCACCCGGGACGACCTCGATCACGGTGACGCCCTGGACGCCCTCCGGACCGGCGATCACCGAGTCCACCGGCACCGAGGCGCCGTCCATGATGACCACCAGGTGCGGCTGGTCCGGAGTCGGCGTGCTGTCCCGGGAGAAGCCCTTGCGGCCGGCCAGCTCGCCGGCCAGCAGCTCCTCCAACTCGCCCAGCCCGGAGGCGATCAGGCGGCGCGAACCGGCCCCGTCGCTCTCCTTGCGGTGCTGGGTGTGCGGCAGCCACTTCGCCCACTCCCACTCCTCCACCGCGCCCGGCGCGGCGGCCACCCCGATCATCAGGTCCTCGGGGGAGTGCAGGGTCGCCAACTGGGCCACCATCGCCCGCACGTTGCCGTACACCGAGTCCGGGTCGCCGCACACGGTGATGTGGTAGAAGGCGCGCAGCGAGACCGCCAGCGGCAGGTCCTGCAGGGTGCCGTGGGTCTTGATGAAGGTGCCCATCGCCTCCGCGGCGAGCGGCTCCAGCTCGTCCATCGGCGCGGTCTGCGGCGCCACCAGCGGGGTCGACAGCTGCAGCGGACCCAGGCCCACCCGGATCTGCGCGAAGTCCGGGTCGGTCGGCCGGCGCTCCCACAGCCGCCGCCCCTCCGCCACCACCGACCACAGCTGGTCCGGCTCCGGGTGGGTGAACAGCAGCGCCCCGCGCTGCCGCTCCGCCGTCCGGCGCACCTCGCGGCGCTTCTGCTGCAGGTACTTCAGGTAGTCGCGGCGCTCGTCCGAGGTGGCCGCGCTGCCGCCCTTGCGGGCCCGGACGATCTGCGCCACCGCCATCGCGGCGGTCGACGCGATCATCAGGACGCCCATCATCTTCATCGGACCCTGGCCGCCCTGGAACAGGAAGGCCGCGCTGCCGCCCATGCCGAGCATCGGCATCAGCGTCATCAACCAGTCCTCGCCGCCGCCGCGCGGCAGCTCGGGCGGCGGAACCAGCTCGACCGGCTCCTCCGACACCGCGGGCGGGAACGCCCGCGGCGGGCGCTTCACCGTCACCGTACTCACGCCGTCACCCCGTCCCGGGCGGCAGCCGCAGCGCTCGACTCCCCGTCGCTCTCAACGGCGTGCCCTCCCAGGGCACTTGACAGGGGGCGCCCCCATCGCTCGCTCACAATCCGCCCTCACGCATCTGGATACGTACGGTGAGGGCGCCCCGTGTGATGACGCCGCCCCCGCTCCGCCGAACCGCAGGCGCGCGGGGCTGCCGCGTCTTCGACCGCCGCCCCCGTACGCCGTGCGCAGGGGCCGATCCTACTGCGCGCGCCAAGCCGTTCGTCCACGGGGTCGCCCCGGGCTCCGCACCGGGACTGACACCGCGTCAAGACCGCCTCCGGACGGCCCCGGCCCGAGCGGGCCGGGGCCCCGCGTACACCACCCTTCCACCGGGGGGTAAGGTGTCGCCGCGCCAACTCTCGTCCGGACCGTGACAGTTCCGGCAGCCGCGACGGGGAGTGGTCCGCAGACTTGCTGACACTGCCAACGAGGGGGAGAGGGCCGGTGAGCAACAACGCAACGACCGGTTTCTGCCGGGTCACCGTGGTGGCTCCGGACAGCCGGATCGACGTCGCCCTGCCGGAGGATGTCCCGCTCGCGGACATCTACCCGGAGGTGCTCAGGCTCTCCGGACAGACCCAGGTGGACGGGACGCCGACCGGCTTCCACCTGGTCCGGCGGGACGGCACCGTGCTCGACAGCGGACTGCCGCTGGCCGCCCAGCAGGTCCGCGACGGCGACCTGCTGAGCCTGCGGCCGTTCGCCGAGTCGCTGCCGCCCGCGGTCTACGACGACGTCGCGGACGCCATCGCCTCCGCGGTCGAGGCCGACCGCCGGTTCTGGAGCCCGGACCTGATGCGGGCCTTCGGCCTGATCGCCGGCACCGTGCTGCTCACGCTGCTCGCCTTCGCGCTCTGGTTCTCCGACCTGCGCCACAACATGTTCGGCCTGCCCGGCATCCTGTCCGGCGTCACCGCAGTCGTCCTGGTCACCTTCGCCGGCGTCCGGGCCCGGGTCTACGCCGACCACACCGCCGCGCTCGCCCTGGGCCTCGGCGCGCTGCCGCACGCCATGCTGGCCGGCTCCGGCGTCATCGACGTCGCCAACGCCGGCGCCGGCCCCGGCCGGCTGCAGTTCCTGGTCGGCTGCGTCACCGTGCTGGTGGTCTCCGTGCTGCTGGTCGGCCTGCTGCCGGAGAAGGACTCGGTGTTCGTCGCCGCGTCCTTCCTGGCCGCCGCCGGCACCCTGGCCACCTTCGCCGCCGTCCTGATGTCCGGCACCGCGATCACCGACATCGCCGCCGTCACCGCCGTCGCCGCGGTCGCCGCGGTCGGCTTCCTGCCCGCGCTCTCCGCCCGCTTCGCCCGGCTGCCCGTCGGCTTCAGCGCCCCCGGCCAGACCCGCACCCGCGCCACCGCCTACGGCGAGGAGCAGGTCGGCGCCGAGACCGTCCAGTACGAGCGGATCGCCGCCCAGGCCCGCCGCGGCCACGAGGTGCTGGTCGGCCTGGTCGGCGGCGCCTCCGCCACCATCGTCGGCGCCTGCGCCGTGCTCGGCTTCAGCGACCGCACCTGGGCCGAGCTGCTGGCCCTGGCCGTCGGCGTCTCGACCATGCTGCGGGCCCGGCTGTTCCGCTACACCGCGCAGGTCTTCGCGCTCACCGTCTCCGGCCTGGCCGCGCTCTCGCTGCTGATCCTCGGCCTGGCCCTGCACACCCCGCTGCACCTGCTGGCGGACCTGGCCGCCAACGAGGGCGGCGGCGACCTGCGCACGGTCTGGCTGTCCGCGTCCATCGCGGCCGGCGCCGCGGTGATGACCGCGATCGCGCTGATCGTCCCGCGCTCCGGCGTCTCCCCGTTCTGGGGCCGGATCCTGGACATGGTCGACAGCCTGATGCTGATCGCGCTCGTCCCGCTCGCGCTCGCCGTCCTCGACGTCTACAACGTGGTGCGCGGCGCGACCGGCTGAGCCGCACTGGTATCGTTGGCCCGTCCGAGTCTTGTCAGGTCCTGTGCCTCATACCAGGACCACTCGGCCACCCACACCGAAGGAGATGCCCGTGGCCCTCGCCGCTGACGTCAAGAAGCAGATCATCGCCGAGTACGGCCAGAAGGAGGGCGACACCGGCTCCCCCGAGGTCCAGGTGGCCATGCTCTCCCGCCGGATCTCGGACCTGACCGGGCACCTCAAGTTCCACAAGCACGACCACCACTCGCGCCGTGGCCTGCTGATCCTGGTCGGCCAGCGCCGCCGCCTGCTGCAGTACCTGGCCAAGAAGGACATCGAGCGCTTCCGCACCCTGGTGGACCGCCTCGGCATCCGCCGCGGTGCCGCCGGCGGCGCCCGCTGACACCGCTCGCAGGGGCGGCTCCCCACACCGGGGAGCCGCCCCTCGGCGCATCTCGCGCCACCGAGCGGGACCCCGCGACCACACCCCGCGACGAAACCGTCCGCTTAAAGCCGCGCTCGGTAGGGTGTGAATTTGTAAGGTAAAGGGCATGCCCGCCCTAGCGGGCCGGATCAAGGCCTCAAACGGAGGCCGCCCGCACCCCGCAGGAGCGTCCAGACGCCGACCGCCGCGCGCCGAAAGGCGCCGGTCCTCGGTAGTGGCCGCCGGGAACCCCGAGACGAGGGGACCGCCCCGGTGGCTTCGATCGAAGACCGGCCCAGCTGCCCGGGCCACGGCAGGCAAGCGCAGGGACGCTCCTGGGGAGACGTACGAAAGAGGAGATCTTCCAGGTGGAAGAGAACGTTTTCTACGCCGAGGCCGTCATCGACAACGGCAGCTTCGGTACCCGCACCATCCGCTTCGAGACCGGCCGCCTGGCCCGTCAGGCCGCCGGCTCCGCCGTGGCCTACCTGGACGACGACACCATGGTGCTGTCGGCCACCAGCGCCTCGAAGCAGCCCAAGGAGCACTTCGACTTCTTCCCCCTCACGGTGGACGTCGAGGAGCGGATGTACGCCGCCGGCCGCATCCCCGGCTCGTTCTTCCGTCGCGAGGGCCGCCCCTCCGAGGACGCGATCCTCACCTGTCGCCTGATCGACCGCCCGCTGCGCCCGTCCTTCGTCAAGGGCCTGCGCAACGAGATCCAGGTCGTCGTGACCGTCATGGCGCTCAACCCCGACCACCTGTACGACGTGGTGGCCATCAACGCGGCCTCCGCCTCCACCCAGCTGGCCGGCCTGCCGTTCTCCGGCCCGATCGGCGGCGTCCGCGTCGCGCTGATCAACGGCCAGTGGGTGGCCTTCCCGACCCACTCCGAGCTGGAGTCGGCCGTCTTCGACATGGTCGTGGCCGGCCGGGCGCTGCCCGACGGCGACGTCGCGATCATGATGGTCGAGGCCGAGGCCACCACCAAGACCATCCAGCTGGTCGAGGGCGGCGCCGAGGCGCCGACCGAGGAGGTCGTCGCGGCCGGCCTGGAGGCCGCCAAGCCGTTCATCAAGGTGCTGTGCGCCGCCCAGGCCCAGCTCGCCAAGCAGGCCGCCAAGCCGACCGGCGAGTTCCCGCGCTTCCTGGAGTACCAGGACGACGTGCTGGCCGCGCTGACCTCCGCCGTCAAGGACGAGCTCGCCAAGGCGCTCACCATCGCCGGCAAGCAGGAGCGCCAGAACGAGCTGGACCGGATCAAGGGCGTCGCCGCCGACAAGCTCCTCCCGGAGTTCGAGGGCCGCGAGAAGGAGATCAGCGCCGCCTACAACGCGCTGACCAAGAAGATCGTCCGCGAGCGCGTCATCAAGGACAAGGTCCGCATCGACGGCCGCGGCGTCACCGACATCCGCACCCTGGCCGCCGAGGTCGAGGCCATCCCGCGGGTGCACGGCTCGGCCCTGTTCGAGCGCGGCGAGACCCAGATCCTGGGCGTCACCACGCTGAACATGCTGCGCATGGAGCAGCAGCTCGACACGCTCTCCCCGGAGACCCGTCGCCGCTACATGCACAACTACAACTTCCCGCCGTACTCGGTCGGCGAGACCGGCCGGGTGGGCTCGCCCAAGCGCCGCGAGATCGGCCACGGCGCGCTCGCCGAGCGGGCGATCCTCCCGGTCCTGCCGACCCGCGAGGAGTTCCCCTACGCGATCCGCCAGGTCTCCGAGGCGCTCGGCTCCAACGGCTCCACCTCGATGGGCTCGGTCTGCGCCTCCACCATGTCGCTGCTGAACGCCGGTGTGCCGCTGAAGGCCCCCGTCGCCGGCATCGCGATGGGCCTGATCTCCCAGGAGATCGACGGTGAGACCCACTACGTGACCCTCACCGACATCCTCGGCGCCGAGGACGCGTACGGCGACATGGACTTCAAGGTCGCCGGCACCCGCGACTTCATCACCGCGCTGCAGCTCGACACCAAGCTCGACGGCATCCCCGCCTCGGTGCTGGCCGCCGCGCTCAAGCAGGCCAAGGACGCCCGCCTGCACATCCTCGACGTCATGAACGAGGCCATCGACGCGCCCGACGAGATGTCCCCGAACGCGCCGCGGATCATCACCATCAAGATCCCGGTGGACAAGATCGGCGAGGTCATCGGCCCCAAGGGCAAGATGATCAACCAGATCCAGGAGGACACCGGCGCCGAGATCACCATCGAGGACGACGGCACCATCTACATCGGTGCCGCCGACGGCCCGGCCGCCGAGGCCGCCCGCTCGACGATCAACCAGATCGCCAACCCGACCATGCCGGAGGTCGGCGAGCGCTACCTGGGCACCGTGGTGAAGACCACCACCTTCGGCGCCTTCGTCTCGCTCATGCCCGGCAAGGACGGCCTGCTGCACATCTCGCAGATCCGCAAGCTGGCCGGCGGCAAGCGCGTCGAGAACGTCGAGGACGTCCTCGCCGTCGGCGCCAAGGTGCAGGTCGAGATCGCCGAGATCGACCCGCGCGGCAAGCTCTCGCTGATCCCGGTGGTCGAGGGCGAGGAGGGCGGCGAGGCCGCCGACTCCGAGTGACCACCCGGTAGCACCCGCGGCCCGCACGCCCTTCCCGGCGCGTGCGGGCCGCACCCTGTTCACAGAAGTCCTGTTCGTGCAGCAGCAGTTGGAAGGAACACCCGTGGCCCAGGCCTCGGCGGCGAAACAGCGCCCCGGAACCACCCGGACCCTGCTCAAGGGCACCGAAGGCGGCGCGGGCACCGTCCGCCGCACGGTCCTCCCCGGCGGCCTGCGGGTCGTCACCGAGACCCTCCCGACGGTGCGCAGCGCCACCTTCGGCATCTGGGTCGGCGTCGGCTCCCGCGACGAGACGCCGGTCCTGAACGGCGCCACCCACTACCTGGAGCACCTGCTCTTCAAGGGCACCGCCCGGCGCGACGCCCTGGAGATCTCCGCCGCGCTGGACGCGGTCGGCGGCGAGATGAACGCCTTCACCGCCAAGGAGAACACCTGCTACTACGCGCGGGTCCTGGACACCGACCTGCCGCTCGCCATCGACGTGGTCTGCGACATGCTGACCGGCTCGCTGATCCGCCCCGAGGACGTCGAGTCCGAGCGCGGCGTGATCCTGGAGGAGATGGCGATGGCCGAGGACGACCCGGGCGACGTCGTGCACGACCTGTTCGCCAAGGTGCTCTTCGGCGACGGCCCGCTCGGCCGCCCGATCCTGGGCACCCAGGAGACCGTCACCGCCCTCACCCGCGACCAGATCGCCGGCTTCTACCAGCGCCGCTACAAGCCGGAGAACCTGGTGGTCGCCGCGGCCGGCAACCTCGACCACGCCAAGGTGGTCAAGCTGGTCGAGCAGGCGTTCGCGCCCGTCCTGGCCAAGTCCAAGGGCCACCCCGCCGAGGCCCGCCGCGGCCACAAGGCGGTCCGCACCGCCGGCCGGGCCGCCGTCCTCAACCGCCCCACCGAACAGGCCCACCTGGTCCTCGGCGTCCCCGGCATCCCGCGCCACGACGAGCGCCGCTGGGCGCTCGGCGTGCTCAACGCGGCCCTCGGCGGCGGCATGAGCTCCCGGCTGTTCCAGGAGGTCCGGGAGAAGCGCGGCCTGGCGTACTCCGTCTACTCCTACTCCTCCTCGTACGCCGACACCGGCCTGTTCGGCATCTACGCCGGCTGCCAGCCCAAGCGGGTCGAGGAAGTGCTGAGGATCTGCCGCGCCGAACTCGCCCGGGTCGTCGAGGAGGGCATCACCGAGGAGGAGCTGCGCCGCGCGATCGGCCAGATCTCCGGCTCCACCGTGCTCGGCATGGAGGACACCGGCTCGCTGATGAACCGGATCGGCAAGGCCGAACTCTCCTACGGCCACCACCTGTCGGTGGACGAGATGCTCGGCCGGATCGCCGCCGTGACCCTGGACGAGGTGCACGCCGTCGCCCGTGATGTGCTGGGGGCACACCGGCCCTCGCTCGCCCTGATCGGCCCGGTCAACGACCGGCGGGCCGCCAAGCTCGCCGACCTGCTGGTCTGACGACCGGCTGAGAGGACAGACAGACATGACGCTGCGCGTCGCCGTAATCGGCGCCAAGGGCCGGATCGGCTCGGAGGCCGTCAAGGCCGTCCGGGCCGCCGAGGACATGGAGCTGGTGGCCGCCCTCGGCCGCGGCTCCGACCTGGCCGAACTCACCGCCGCCGGGGCCCAGGTCGCCGTCGAGCTCACCCACCCCGACTCGGTGATGGGCAACCTCGACTACTGCCTGGGCAACGGCGTCCACGTGGTCACCGGCACCACCGGCTGGACCGAGGAACGGCTGGGGACCGCCCGCGACCTGCTCGCCAAGGCCCCCGGACTCGGCCTGCTGATCGCCCCGAACTTCTCCATCGGCGCGATCCTCGGGATGAAGTTCGCCCAGACCGCCGCCCGGTACTTCGAGTCCGTCGAGGTGCTCGAACTGCACCACACCGGCAAGGCGGACGCCCCCTCCGGCACCGCCACCCGCACCGCCCAGCTGATCGCCGCCGCCCGCGCCGAGGCCGGGCTGCCCCCGCAGCACGACCCGACCACCCACGGCCTGCCCGGCGCCCGCGGCGCCGACGTCGACGGCGTCCCGGTGCACGCGGTGCGGCTGCGCGGCCTGCTCGCCCACCAGCAGGTGATGCTCGGCGGCGAGGGCGAGACCCTGACCATCCGGCACGACTCCACGCACCACAGCAGCTTCATGCCCGGCATCCTGCTCGGCGCGCGGAAGATCGCCGACCACCCGGGCCTGACCCTCGGCCTGGAACACTTCCTGGACCTGTGACTGGACCCGTGACATGACCTCCCGCACCGGCTTCTTCGTCCTCTCCGGCGTCCTGCTGCTGGTCAGCCTGGTCTGCGTCGGCGAGGGGATCCAACTCGTCGCCACCGGGAAACCGCTGGGCATCGGCATCGGCCTGTGCGCCTTCGTGATCCCGGTGATCGGCGTCTGGTTCCTCGTCCAGACCGTCCGCTTCGGCCGGGCCGGCGAGCGGCTCGGCCGCGAGCTGGAGGCCGAGGGCGGGCTGCCGGTCGACGAGCTGAAGCGCACCGCGGGCGGCCGGATCGACCGGGCCTCGGCCGACGCGGTGTTCGCCCGCCGCAAGGCCGAGGCCGAGGCCGGCCCCACCGACTGGCGGAACTTCTTCCGCCTCGCCGTGGCGTACGCCGACGCGGGCGACGTCCCGCGCGCCCGCAAGGCCATGCAGCACGCCATCAAGCTGCACGACCGGGGCGCCTCGCCCGCCGCCGTAGACTGACCCGTAACCCGCCTCAGACCCCTCAGGACGTTCTCCCATGCGCGCAGTCGAACCCCAGGTCCACCTCATCGCCCGCCCCGAGCTCGACTACGACGAGGTCGCCGCCTACCTCCAGGACGTCGGCGGCGAGAGCTGGCTGGAGCGGGTCGACCGCGGCGACCTGGACGACGCCCAGAACCTCGCGGAGTTCGCCGGCCGGATCTGCTACCGCTCCTGGAAGCCGGGCCTCAACCCGAACGTCACCAAGGTCCGCACCGACCAGGACGCCTACCTGAAGAACATCCTGGCCAGCGCGCACGGCTCGGTGCTGGAGCACGTCTCCTTCACCTTCGTCCTGCACAACGTCAGCCGGGTGGTCACCCACGAGCTGGTCCGGCACCGGGCCGGCGTCGCGGTCTCCCAGGAGTCGCTGCGCTTCGTCCGCCTGGACGACATCCCGTTCTGGTTCCCCGAGTGGGCCAAGGAGGACGAGGAGCTGATGTCCCGGGCCACCGGCCTGATGAAGGAGATCGAGGAGTTCCAGCACTGGATGGCCGACCACTTCGGGCTGGACGAGGAGGGCGTGCCGTTCCACGAGAAGAAGGAGAAGACCTCCTTCATGCGCCGCTTCGCCCCCGAGGGCCTGGCCACCGGCCTGGTCTGGACGGCGAACGTCCGCACCCTGCGGCACGTCATCGAGAACCGCACCGCGCCGGGCGCCGAGGAGGAGATCCGGCTGCTGTTCGGCCGGATCGGCGAACTGATGGCCAAGGAGGCGCCGTCGCTGTTCGGCGACTACACCGTCGAGAACGGCGCCTGGGTGCCGGGCTGGCGCAAGGTCTGACCGGCCGCCGGTCCGCCGGTCCGCCGGGGCGGCCCGCTCACCCGTGCGGACCGCCGCCGGGGCCGTCGTCCGGTCGCTGACCTGGGCCGACGAGCAGACGGGCGGACTGTCCGGCATGTCTGGATTGCGGCTTTCTCGGCCGCTCCATACGCTCAGGACACGGATTCCGGTGCTGCGTGAACCCCCGAGCGCGCAGCACCGGAATCCCATGTCCGGCCCGGGCACCGGGGCCCTCCGCGACCCCCTGGTCTGTCCAAACCCTGGACCTGCGTGGCTATCGACCACCGCCCTACGAGTAGTTTTGGACCCATGGCTCCGACCTCCACTCCGCAGACGCCCTTCGGCCGGGTCCTGACCGCCATGGTCACCCCGTTCACCGCCGAGGGCGCCCTCGACCTCGACGGCGCCCAGCGCCTCGCCGCCCACCTGGTGGACTCCGGCAACGACGGCCTGGTGCTCAACGGCACCACCGGCGAGTCGCCCACCACCACCGACGCGGAGAAGGCCCAGCTGGTCCGGGCCGTGGTCGAGGCGGTCGGGGACCGCGCCCACGTCGTCAGCGGCGTCGGCACCAACGACACCCGGCACAGCATCGAACTCGCCCGCCAGGCCCAGGCGGCCGGCGCGCACGGCCTGCTCGCCGTCACCCCGTACTACAGCAAGCCCCCGCAGGAGGGCCTGTACCGGCACACCGTCGCCGTCGCCGACGCCACCGAGCTGCCGGTGATGCTGTACGACATCCCCGGCCGGGCCGGCGTCGCCCTCGACGTCGACACCCTGGTCCGCCTCGGCGAGCACCCCCGGATCGTCGCCAACAAGGACGCCAAGGGCGACGTCGCCGCGGCCGCCCACGCGATCGCCCGCGCCGACCTCGCCTGGTACTCCGGCGACGACGTGCTGACCCTGCCGCTGCTCTCGGTCGGAGCCGTCGGCGTGGTCAGCGTGGTCGGCCACGTCGTCGCGGCCGAGATGCGCGCCATGATCGAGGCGTTCACCACCGGCGACACCGCCAAGGCGCTCGCCGTGCACCAGTCCCTGCTGCCGGTCTACACCGGGATCTTCCGCACCCAGGGAGTGATCCTCGCCAAGGCGGCGTTGAACCTGCAGGGACACCCGTCCGGCCCGCTCCGACTGCCCCTGGTTCCCGCCACGGACGCGGAGACCGCCCGGTTGAAGGAGGATCTCGCCGCCGGCGGGGTACACCTGTAACCAACAACAGACGTGCGCGCCCCCGGCTCGCCGGACCCGCCCGGGTCCGCCGCTGGACCGGGACCGAAGGCGCGCGGCAATCGGCAGTCAGGTAACCACGATGGACGCACGCCATATGCCGCCGGGGGAAGAACCCCCCGGGCATATGGCGTGCGTCGTGAGGAGAGTCTTTTGAGCCACCCGCACCCCGAACTCGGCGCGCCGCCCGCACTCAAGGAAGGCGCCCTCCGCATCACCCCGCTCGGCGGCCTCGGCGAGATCGGCCGCAACATGACGGTCCTCGAGTACGGCGACCGGATCCTGATCGTCGACTGCGGCGTGCTCTTCCCCGAGGACGAGCAGCCCGGCGTCGACCTGATCCTCCCGGACTTCAGCTACATCCGGGACCGCCTCGACAAGGTCGACGGCATCATCCTGACCCACGGCCACGAGGACCACATCGGTGCCGTGCCCTACCTGCTCCGGGAGAACCCGGACATCCCGCTGATCGGTTCGAAGCTCACCCTCGCCCTGATCGAGGCCAAGCTCGCCGAGCACCGGATCCACCCCTACGTCCTGGAGGTCGTGGAGGGCGACCGCGAGCGGATCGGCCCCTTCGACTGCCAGTTCATCGCGGTCAACCACTCCATCCCGGACGCCCTCGCCGTCGCCGTCCGCACCCCCGCGGGCATGGTCGTCGCCACCGGCGACTTCAAGATGGACCAGCTCCCGCTGGACGGCCGGCTCACCGACCTCCCCGCCTTCGCCAAGCTGGCCGAGGAGGGCATGGACCTCCTCCTGGTGGACTCCACCAACGCCGAGGTCCCCGGCTTCATCCCGCACGAGCGCGACATCTCCGCGGCCCTGCGCAACGTCTTCGCCAACGCGGACAAGCGCATCATCGTCGCCTCCTTCGCCAGCCACGTGCACCGCATCCAGCAGGTCCTGGACGCCGCGCACGAGTACAAGCGCAAGGTCGCCTTCGTCGGCCGCTCGATGGTCCGCAACATGGGCATCGCCCGCGAGCTCGGCTACCTGAAGGTCCCCGGCAACCTGCTCGTCGACGTCAAGACCCTCGACGACCTCCCCGACAAGGAGGTGGTGCTGATCTGCACCGGCTCCCAGGGCGAGCCGATGGCAGCGCTCTCCCGGATGGCCAACCGCGACCACCAGATCCGCATCGTCGAGGGCGACACCGTCGTCCTCGCCTCCTCGCTGATCCCCGGCAACGAGAACGCCGTCTACCGCGTCATCAACGGCCTCACCCGCTGGGGCGCCAAGGTCGTCCACAAGGGCAACGCCAAGGTGCACGTCTCCGGCCACGCCTCGGCCGGCGAACTCCTGTACTTCTTCAACATCTGCAAGCCGAAGAACCTGATGCCGGTCCACGGCGAATGGCGCCACCTGCGCGCCGCCGCCGACCTCGGCATCGCCACCGGCATCCCGCGCAACCGCGTGGTCATCGCCGAGGACGGCGTCTGCGTCGACCTGGAGAAGGGCGTCGCCCGGATCGTCGGCAAGGTCCGGGCCGGCTACGTCTACGTCGACGGCTCCTCGGTCGGCGACATCACCGAAGCCTCGCTCAAGGACCGCCGGATCCTCGGCGAGGAGGGCTTCATCTCGGTCTTCGTGGTGGTCGACTCCACCAACGGCAAGATCGTCAGCGGCCCGACCATCCAGGCCCGCGGCTCCGGCATCGACGACGGCGCGTTCGGCGCGGTCGCCGCCAAGCTGGAGGAGGCCCTGACCCGCTCCGCCGGCGAGGGCGTCCTGGAGGTCCGCCAGATCCAGCAGCTGGTCCGCCGGATCATCGGCAAGTGGGTCGCGGACAACTACCGCCGCCGCCCGATGATCCTCCCGGTCGTCGTCGAGGTCTGACCCCCGACCCGATTTGACCTGGGGCAGCCCGGTGCGTAACGTTCTCCGGGTTGCCCCACGGTCGTGCGGCTTCGCCCAGGATTCGAATTCATCGTTCGAATCGGGGCGGGGAAAACAGGCCGAATAACTCTGGTAGAGTTCGGGAGCGCCGAAAGGCAAAAGCGAAGCAGATCGAATGAAACTCCGGAAAACGGAGCGGAAAACATCTGCTAAGCTGGGAACACGAAAGAACGAAGCGCCCGGAGATGCGGTCGGAAGGCCGGTCGAAGGAAGCGTCCGTTCCTTGAGAACTCAACAGCGTGCCAAAAGTCAACGCCAGATATGTTGACATCCCCGGCCGGCCGACGTGTTCGGTTGGTTGGAGATTCCTTTATGAAGTAACACTAGCGAGGACGCAGTGCGCGGGACCGCCTTATTCCGGTTGGTCGCCGTGCCGCTCTTTGTGAGAAGCATTCACGGAGAGTTTGATCCTGGCTCAGGACGAACGCTGGCGGCGTGCTTAACACATGCAAGTCGAACGGTGAAGCCCTTCGGGGTGGATCAGTGGCGAACGGGTGAGTAACACGTGGGGAATCTGCCCTGAACTCTGGGACAAGCCTTGGAAACGAGGTCTAATACCGGATACGACCGCTTCCCGCATGGGGGGTGGTGGAAAGCTCCGGCGGTTCAGGATGATCCCGCGGCCTATCAGCTTGTTGGTGGGGTAACGGCCCACCAAGGCGACGACGGGTAGCCGGCCTGAGAGGGCGACCGGCCACACTGGGACTGAGACACGGCCCAGACTCCTACGGGAGGCAGCAGTGGGGAATATTGCACAATGGGCGAAAGCCTGATGCAGCGACGCCGCGTGAGGGATGACGGCCTTCGGGTTGTAAACCTCTTTCAGCAGGGAAGAAGCGCAAGTGACGGTACCTGCAGAAGAAGCACCGGCTAACTACGTGCCAGCAGCCGCGGTAATACGTAGGGTGCGAGCGTTGTCCGGAATTATTGGGCGTAAAGAGCTCGTAGGCGGCCTGTCGCGTCGGATGTGAAAGCCCGGGGCTTAACCCCGGGTCTGCATTCGATACGGGCAGGCTAGAGTGTGGTAGGGGAGATCGGAATTCCTGGTGTAGCGGTGAAATGCGCAGATATCAGGAGGAACACCGGTGGCGAAGGCGGATCTCTGGGCCATTACTGACGCTGAGGAGCGAAAGCGTGGGGAGCGAACAGGATTAGATACCCTGGTAGTCCACGCCGTAAACGTTGGGAACTAGGTGTTGGCGACATTCCACGTCGTCGGTGCCGCAGCTAACGCATTAAGTTCCCCGCCTGGGGAGTACGGCCGCAAGGCTAAAACTCAAAGGAATTGACGGGGGCCCGCACAAGCAGCGGAGCATGTGGCTTAATTCGACGCAACGCGAAGAACCTTACCAAGGCTTGACATACACCGGAAACTGGTAGAGATATCAGCCCCCTTGTGGTCGGTGTACAGGTGGTGCATGGTTGTCGTCAGCTCGTGTCGTGAGATGTTGGGTTAAGTCCCGCAACGAGCGCAACCCTTGTTCTGTGTTGCCAGCATGCCTTTCGGGGTGATGGGGACTCACAGGAGACTGCCGGGGTCAACTCGGAGGAAGGTGGGGACGACGTCAAATCATCATGCCCCTTATGTCTTGGGCTGCACACGTGCTACAATGGCCGGTACAAAGGGCTGCGATGCCGCGAGGCGGAGCGAATCCCAAAAAGCCGGTCTCAGTTCGGATTGGGGTCTGCAACTCGACCCCATGAAGTTGGAGTTGCTAGTAATCGCAGATCAGCATGCTGCGGTGAATACGTTCCCGGGCCTTGTACACACCGCCCGTCACGTCACGAAAGTCGGTAACACCCGAAGCCGGTGGCCTAACCCGTGAGGGGAGGAGCCGTCGAAGGTGGGACCAGCGATTGGGACGAAGTCGTAACAAGGTAGCCGTACCGGAAGGTGCGGCTGGATCACCTCCTTTCTAAGGAGCACACGGCAGCTTCGGGCGAATGTCCCGGAGTGCTAGCTCATGGGTGGAACGTTGACTATTCGGCACGATGAACGAGACGAGCGGTAGTACTGCTTCGGCGTGGAAAGCGCTTCGTCTGGTCGTCGGGTCGGGCACGTTGTTGGGTCCTGAGGGAACGAGTAATCGTTGTCTTCAGGTTGCCGGCCTCATGCCGGGCGTCCCTGTCTTGGGGGTGTCGGGTTTGGGTGTCTGGTCGTTGTTTGAGAACTGCACAGTGGACGCGAGCATCTGTGGCCAAGTTTTTAAGGGCGCACGGTGGATGCCTTGGCACCAGGAACCGATGAAGGACGTGGGAGGCCGCGATAGGCCCCGGGGAGCTGTCAACCGAGCTTTGATCCGGGGGTGTCCGAATGGGGAAACCCGGCAGTCGTCATGGGCTGTCACCCATACCTGAACACATAGGGTATGTGGAGGGAACGCGGGGAAGTGAAACATCTCAGTACCCGCAGGAAGAGAAAACAACCGTGATTCCGGGAGTAGTGGCGAGCGAAACCGGATGAGGCCAAACCTTGAGCGTGTGAGACCCGGCAGGGGTTGCGCTCAAGGGGTTGTGGGAAAGTTCTTCAGTCGTCTGCCGGCGGCTGGGCGAGTCAGAAACCGTATGGGTAGTCGAAGGACATGCGAAAGGTCCGGCGTAGAGGGTAAGACCCCCGTAGACGAAATCTGTACGGCTCGCTTGAGCTTCTCCCAAGTAGCACGGGGCCCGAGAAATCCCGTGTGAATCTGGCGGGACCACCCGCTAAGCCTAAATATTCCCTGGTGACCGATAGCGGATAGTACCGTGAGGGAATGGTGAAAAGTACCGCGGGAGCGGAGTGAAATAGTACCTGAAACCGTGTGCCTACAAGCCGTGGGGGCAGCCTTCGGGCTGTGACTGCGTGCCTTTTGAAGAATGAGCCTGCGAGTTTGCGGTGTGTAGCGAGGTTAACCCGTGTGGGGTAGCCGTAGCGAAAGCGAGTCCGAATAGGGCGTTCGAGTTGCATGCCCAAGACCCGAAGCGGAGTGATCTAGCCATGGGCAGGTTGAAGCGCGGGTAAGACCGTGTGGAGGACCGAACCCACCAGGGTTGAAAACCTGGGGGATGACCTGTGGTTAGGGGTGAAAGGCCAATCAAACTCCGTGATAGCTGGTTCTCCCCGAAATGCATTTAGGTGCAGCGTCGCGTGTTTCTTGCCGGAGGTAGAGCACTGGATAGGCGATGGGCCTCACCGGGTTACTGACCTTAGCCAAACTCCGAATGCCGGTAAGTGAGAGCGCGGCAGTGAGACTGTGGGGGATAAGCTCCATGGTCGAGAGGGAAACAGCCCAGAACACCGACTAAGGTCCCTAAGCGTGTGCTAAGTGGGAAAGGATGTGGAGTCGCAGAGACAACCAGGAGGTTGGCTTAGAAGCAGCCACCCTTGAAAGAGTGCGTAATAGCTCACTGGTCAAGTGATTCCGCGCCGACAATGTAGCGGGGCTCAAGCACACCACCGAAGTCGTGTCATTGCAGCAATACTCCCAACGGAGGCTGTGATGGGTAGGGGAGCGTCGTGTGCCGGGTGAAGCAGCCGAGGAATCGAGTTGTGGACGGTTCACGAGTGAGAATGCAGGCATGAGTAGCGATACAAGAGTGGGAAACTCTTGCGCCGATTGACCAAGGGTTCCTGGGTCAAGCTGATCTGCCCAGGGTAAGTCGGGACCTAAGGCGAGGCCGACAGGCGTAGTCGATGGACAACGGGTTGATATTCCCGTACCCGCTTTGAAGCGCCAACGTCGAACCAGGTGATGCTAAGGCCGTGAAGCCGGCCCGGAGTCTTCGGACGATGGGACGTGGTGGAGCCGCCGGTCCAAGCCTGTAGTAGGTGAGCGATGGGGTGACGCAGGAAGGTAGTCCAGCCCGGGCGGTGGTAGTCCCGGGGTAAGGGTGTAGGCCGAGTGATAGGCAAATCCGTCACTCATCAAGGCTGAGACCTGATGCCGAGCCGATTGTGGTGAAGTGGATGATCCTATGCTGTCGAGAAAAGCCTCTAGCGAGTTTCATGGCGGCCCGTACCCCAAACCGACTCAGGTGGTCAGGTAGAGAATACCGAGGCGTTCGGGTGAACTGTGGTTAAGGAACTCGGCAAAATGCCCCCGTAACTTCGGGAGAAGGGGGGCCATTGCTGGTGACGGGACTTAGCTCCCTGAGCTGGTGGTGGCCGCAGAGACCAGCGAGAAGCGACTGTTTACTAAAAACACAGGTCCGTGCGAAGCCGTAAGGCGATGTATACGGACTGACGCCTGCCCGGTGCTGGAACGTTAAGGGGACCGGTTAGTCACGATTCGTCGTGGCGAAGCTGAGAACTTAAGCGCCAGTAAACGGCGGTGGTAACTATAACCATCCTAAGGTAGCGAAATTCCTTGTCGGGTAAGTTCCGACCTGCACGAATGGCGTAACGACTTCTCGACTGTCTCAACCACAGGCCCGGTGAAATTGCATTACGAGTAAAGATGCTCGTTTCGCGCAGCAGGACGGAAAGACCCCGGGACCTTTACTATAGCTTGATATTGGTGTTCGGTTCGGCTTGTGTAGGATAGGTGGGAGGCTTTGAAGCCGTGACGCCAGTCATGGTGGAGCCATCGTTGAAATACCACTCTGGTCGTGCTGGATGTCTAACCTGGGTCCGTGATCCGGATCAGGGACAGTGTCTGGTGGGTAGTTTAACTGGGGCGGTTGCCTCCTAAAGGGTAACGGAGGCGCCCAAAGGTTCCCTCAGCCTGGTTGGCAATCAGGTGTTGAGTGTAAGTGCACAAGGGAGCTTGACTGTGAGACTGACGGGTCGAGCAGGTACGAAAGTAGGGACTAGTGATCCGGCGGTGGCTTGTGGAAGCGCCGTCGCTCAACGGATAAAAGGTACCCCGGGGATAACAGGCTGATCTTCCCCAAGAGTCCATATCGACGGGATGGTTTGGCACCTCGATGTCGGCTCGTCGCATCCTGGGGCTGGAGTAGGTCCCAAGGGTTGGGCTGTTCGCCCATTAAAGCGGTACGCGAGCTGGGTTTAGAACGTCGTGAGACAGTTCGGTCCCTATCCGCTGTGCGCGTAGGAGTGTTGAGAAGGGCTGTCCCTAGTACGAGAGGACCGGGACGGACGAACCTCTGGTGTGCCAGTTGTCCTGCCAAGGGCATGGCTGGTTGGCTACGTTCGGGAGGGATAACCGCTGAAAGCATCTAAGCGGGAAGCCTGCTTCGAGATGAGCACTCCCACCTCCTTGAGAGGGTAAGGCTCCCAGTAGACGACTGGGTTGATAGGCCGGATATGGAAGCCCTGTGAGGGGTGGAGTTGACCGGTACTAATAGGCCGAGGGCTTGTCCTCAGTTGCTCGCGTCCACTGTGTTGTTCTGAAACAACGACCCCCACCGCATGGTGGGTGGTGCACGGTTTCATAGTGTTTCGGTGGTCATAGCGTGAGGGAAACGCCCGGTTACATTCCGAACCCGGAAGCTAAGCCTCACAGCGCCGATGGTACTGCAGGGGGGACCCTGTGGGAGAGTAGGACGCCGCCGAACAATTCTTCTGAGAAAGCCCCCCGACGGGATGTCGGGGGGCTTTCTCGCGTTTCCGGGACATGCCGGGTAGCCTGCGCCAATGCAGAACCTGACGTTGACGTGGCAAACCTCGGCCGGTGCCTCCGCGGCGCTGTACGCTGCGGCGTTCGCGGTCAGGAGGGGGGCGGCCCGGCCGGCCGGGGAGGGGGTGCGGCGGCGTCGGGCGGGGGTGGCTGCGGATGTGCTGCGGGAGGCGGGGACGCTGTTGGCGTTGTTCGCGCTGTGGCAGGTGGTGGGGCACCTGTCGTTGCTGGGGACGGATCACGCGTTGCAGCGGGCGGAGTGGATCCACCGGACGGAGGGGGAGTTCGGGCTGCCGGACGAGGCGTCCTGGCAGCGGGCGGTGGTGGGGCATCCGTGGCTGGTGCAGGCGGCGAACTACTACTACGCGACGATGCACTTCGGTGTGATGCTGCTGGTGCTGCTCTGGCTGTTCCTGCGGCACCGGGCGCGGTACGCGTGGGTGCGGACGACGGTGGTGGCGACGACGGCGGTGTGCCTGCTGATCCAGTTCATCCCGGTGGCGCCGCCGCGGATGCTGCCGGGGAACGGGTTCGTCGACCTGGCGGAGCAGTACGGGCAGTCGGTGTACGGCGGCGCGGTCGCGGGGGTGGTGGCGGACCAGTTGTCGGCGATGCCCTCGGTGCACGTCGCGTGGTGCGTGATCGCGGCGGTGGCGGTGGTCTCGGTGGCGCGCGGGCCGTGGCGGTGGCTGGTGGTGCTGCATCCGCTGGTGACGGTGTGGGTGGTGGTGGTGACGGCGAACCACTTCTGGGCGGACGGCCTGGTGGCGGTGGTGATCCTGCTGACCGTGTACCTGGTGCAGGCGGCGGTCAAGGGCTGGCGGCAGGAGAAGGAGCCGGCCGCGGAGGCTGCGCCGGGGGTGGGGGAGCCGGAGCGCACCGGGGTGCGGTAGCGGTGGAGGGGACGAGGGCGGCCTGCGGGCCGCCCTCGGTGTTTCCGGGGGCCGGGGCGGGTCAGCGGGGTTGGGCGGAGAGCAGGGCCTCGGCGAGGGCGGTGCGGTAGTAGCGGCCGGGGGTGGTGGTGCCGGCGACCAGGCGGGCGTCGAGCAGGACGGTGAGGTGGTCGTCGACGGCGGCCGGGCTGAGGCCGGTGAGGCCGGCCAGCTGGCGGGTGTCGCGCGGGCGGTCCAGGCCGGTCAGCAGGGCGGCGCGGGCGCCGCCGAGCAGGCGGCCCAGGCTGTCGGGGGCGGCCTGCGGGGCGGGGACGGGGGCGGCGGAGACGGGGTAGACGACGGCCAGCCGGGTGTGCGACTCGTCCGGGAGGAGCCAGCCGTGGCGGGCGCTGGTGGGGACGAGCAGCAGGGCGGGGGAGGTGCCGGGGCGGGGGGTGGTTCCGTCGGGGGCGGTGAGGCGGAGGCGGCCGTCGGGGAGCCAGCGGTGCCGGGGGCCCGGTTGGGGCAGGGCGGCGGGCCAGCCGTGGCGTTCGGCGCGGGCCCGGCGGGCGGTGAGGTCGGCGCGCAGGGCGCGCAGCCGGGCGGGCCACTCGGGGCGGACGACGTGCTGCCACGTCCAGTCGAGCAGGGTGGCGGCCTCGGGCGGCAGGCCGGTGGCGGTGGGGAGGTCGGGCAGCCGGGGGTCGGCGTCCGGGTCCGGGACGGGCAGGCGCAGTTCGGCGGGCCAGTCGGCCGGGCGGCGGGCGGCGAGCCAGGCGGCGGGCCCGGGAGCGGTCGCGAGGTGGGCCCGGAAGGCGGGCTGGTGGGCGGCGAGCCAGTCGCGGCGCCACGGCTCGGGGCGGATCTCGGCGAGGACGCCGAGCGCGGCGACCGTCTCGACCAGCGGCGAGAACGCGAAACGGCATGCGGCGAGGGACTCCGCGCCCACCAGCCAGTGACCCATGCGTCCCCCTCCGCAGGCAGACAGTAGCAACCGGTGGCCGGTGGAGGGGGTGAATGCGCGATCACCGTGGGGCGGACGGGGCGAGGCGGAGGGGGCGGGGCGAGCAGCGCTCACCCCGGGCGGCCGGTCAGCCGAGGCGGCGGCGCAGGCCCAGGGCGGTGAGGGCGGCGAGGGTGCCGGCGGCGGCGAGGTAGAGGCCGGTCTCGGCGAGTTGGAAGGTCCAGTAGCGGTCGGCCGGCTGGTAGTCGGCGGCGACGTACAGTGCGGTCCGGTCCAGGCAGGCGCCGTCCGGCGGGAGGCCGGCGGCGGCCGGGCAGGGCTGGGTGCCGAGGGTGAGGGGGCGGCCGGTGGCGTCCCGGACGGGCAGCGGGGCGCCGCCGGACAGCACCCAGGCGTCGGGGAGTTCGACGTGGGCGACCATCACGGCGTCCGGGCCGAGGTGGTCGCCCGCGGACTGGAAGCCGGCCACCGAAGAGCGGTTGCCCGGGCCCCGGTCGGAGCCGAGCGCGGTCAGCGCGTGCACCGGCTCCCGCAGGTGCGGGCGGACGGCCAGCGGCACCAGGACCTGGACGGTGGCGAAGACGGCCAGCGTGACGGCCATCGCGGCGACCGTGCGGCGCAGCAGCAGGCCCGCGCAGGCGCCGAGCGCGACCGCGAACGCGGCGTAGCCGAGCGGGACGGTGCCGCGGACGTCGAACAGCAGCGGCTGGAAGCGGTCGCGGTCGAAGCGGTCGAACGGGGCGGCGTACCAGCCCACCAGCAGGCTGAGCAGTCCGGTGACCAGCACCGCGGCCGCGACGGTGAGCAGCAGCCGGACGGCCAGCCAGCGGCCGCGGCCGACGCTCTGGCTCCAGACCAGCCGGTGGGTGCCGGCCTCCAGCTCGCGGGCGATCATCGGTGCGCCCCAGAACGCGCCGATCAGCGCGGGGGCGAGCAGCACCAGGGCGCCGGCCGCGAGGTAGCCGTTGCGCTTGGCGCCGAGCAGCCGCTCCAGGCCGGGGCACGCGTCGGCCCCGCAGTCGGCGGGCAGTCCGTGCAGCCCGGCGCGCAGCCGGAGTCCGTCCACCAGCAGGTAGGCGGCGGCGAGCGCGAGCAGGGCGGCGGCGGCCAGGAACGGGGTGCGGTACTGGCGCCAGGTCAGCCAGGTCATCGTTGCGGCTCCGGGACGGGACGGGGGTCGGCGGTGGGGGCGGCGGCAGCGTCCGCGGAAGCGGACAGGTGGTGCAGGACCAGGTCCTCCAGGCCGAGCGGTTCCATCACCCAGGACGGGTCGTCGACGGGAGCGTCGGCCCGGACGGTGAAGGTGCTCTGCCGCGCGGTGTGCTCGGCGGCCAGCACCCGCAGCCCGGCGGGCAGGGTGTCGGCGGCCCGGCGGGCGGTGGTGAGCCGGAAGTGCGTGGCGAGCAGGTCGTCGACGCCGCCCTCGGCGCGGACCCGGCCGCCGGCCAGCACCACCAGGTGGTCGCAGACCCGCTCCAGGTCGGAGAGCAGGTGCGAGGAGAGCACCACGGTGGTCTCCGGCCCGCCGTCGGCGGCGAACTCCATCAGGCCCTGCAGGAAGGCGCGCCGGGCCAGCGGGTCGAGGGCGGCCACCGGCTCGTCCAGCAGCAGGAGTTCGGGCCGTTTGGCGACGGCCAGCGCGAGTGCCAGCTGGGCGCGCTGGCCGCCGGAGAGCCGGCCGGCCTTCTGGGCCGGGTCGAGTCCGGCCTGCCGGATCCGGTGGTCGGCGAGGGCGGCGTCCCAGCGCGGGTTGAGCCGGGCGCCCATCCGCAGGTGGTCGGCGACCGAGAGGGCCGCGTACACCGGGGTGTCCTGGGCGACGAAGCCGATCCGGGCGCGCGATCCGGGCCGGTCGGGCGGGGCGCCGAACACCTCGATGCCGCCGCTGGTCGGGGTGAGCAGGCCGCAGGCGAGCTGCAGCAGGGTGGACTTGCCGGCGCCGTTCGGGCCGACCAGGCCGACGATCCGGCCGGCCGGGACGCTCAGCGTGCAGTCGGTGAGCGCCTGGCGGCGGCCGTAGCGCTTGCCCAGCGCCCGGGCCTCGACGATCGCGGTCATCACTCCTCCTCGGGGGGACTCTCGGGGGGACTTCGGACGGTCTGGCGGAACAGCGCCTCGATCGACTCCTCGTCCAGCCCGGCGGCCCGGGCGGCGTCCAGCCAGCGGCGCAACTCCCTTCGCAGCGGCTCCTGTTCGGAGGGCGCGGGGGAGCCGAGGGTGCCGCTGACGAAGGTGCCGACGCCGGGCCGGGGGGAGACGAGCCCCTCGTTCTCCAGCTGGCGGTACGCCTTGAGCACGGTGTTCGGGTTGATCGCGACCTTCGCCGCGACCTCCTTCACCTTGGGCAGCCGGTCCCCTTCGGAGAGCAGGCCCAGCCGCAGGGCCTGCCGCACCTGGTGGACCAGTTGCAGGTAGGGGGCGACGCCGGACCGGGGCTCGATGTGGAACTCGATCACCGCAACCTCATTTATCTAGGTTCCTAGCACTATGGAACTGGAGGGCTGACTGCTTGTCAATCAGATGATCTCAAGCGGCAGTTGACCTGCGGACAGGCCGGAGCCCGGGCGCCGTGGGGGTGGCGTCCGGGCTCCGGGTGGTGCGGTCGAGCAGGTGGTGCGGTCGAGCGGGCAGTGCGGTGGCGCGGTTACCTGGTCGGCAGGGCGAGCTTGCCCCAGCGGCCGCCGGCCAGCTCGGAGGTGGCCGAGTACCAGGCGGCCAGGCCGGCCGCGGCGGCGACCCAGCCGCCGACCTTGCCCCAGCCGCTCGCCTCGCCGAGGACCCCGACGGCGCTGAGCACCAGCGAGAGCGTCAGCAGGCCGTAGACGGCGCGGGTGAGCAGGCCGGCGCCCCAGGAGGCGGCGGTCAGGGTGAGCGCCAGCAGCGCCCACAGCAGCAGGAACAGGCCCGCGGTGTTCTTGCCGGCGGCGCCGCCGGCGGCCCAGGTCGCCCAGAAGGCGCCGAGGGCGGTGAACGCGGTGCCGCTGAAGCGGTCGCCGCCGCGGAACTGCCAGAGGCCGGCGACGAACAGCGTCACACCGCCGACCAGGTGCGCCAGCGAGGCCGCGCCGCCGACCGAGGTGCCACTGAGGACACCGGTGCCGAGCAGGCCGTACGCCAGCAGAGTCAGACCGAGGGCCAGGTAACCGAGCGGACCCGCGTCAGCGGATCGGGCGTTCGCCCCGGAGGCTTCGTTGCTCACCGGAGGCTCCTTTCACTCTGCGCCAGGGCATGGCGAGATCACGGTGAAAAGTGGGTGTGCGAAGAGGTGGTGCCAGGTGCCGGGTCGTGGGCGCACCGAAGGTGGGTGCGGCGGCTGCGGCGAGTGAGAGAACCGGCGGCCCAGCCGCTGGTCATGCCCTCCGGGGTGGAAGCCCCCGGTGCTTACGGTGTACCCGGCGTCCCGGACTTGTACCCTTGTGAATCACGCAGAATGAGCAAGTGTGAGCAAACCGTGACCAGTTCGGGTCGCCGGTCCGGTCGGTTCAGGTGCCGGAACCGACTCCGGACCGGTCAGTTCCCGCGCTGGGTCGGGATGCGCAGCGTCAGGATCGCCATGTCGTCGGACGGCGGCTCGGGCGCGAAGCGCTCCACCGCCCGGTGCACCCGGGCCGCGACCGCACCCGCGGTCAGGCCCGCGCAGCCGGTCAGCACCTCGGCCAGGCCGTCGTCGCCGAGCATCCGGCGGCCCTCCCGGCGCTCGGTCACGCCGTCCGTCACGCACAGCAGCACCTCGCCCGGGGCGAGTACCAACTCCTCGGCGGTCAGGTCGAGTTCGTCCATCACGCCGAGCAGCGGCTGCGGCGAGGCGGCCTGGTCGACCTGCCCGTCGACGCGCAGCCGCAGCGGCAGCGGGTGGCCGGCGCAGACCAGCGAGAGCGCGGTCGAGCCGTCCTCGCGCGGGGTCAGCTCGCCGTACAGCAGGGTCAGGAAGCGGGCCCGGCTGCCCTCGTCGAGGATCGCCGCGTTCAGCCGGGTGAGGACCTGCGGGGCGTCCAGGCCCTCGCGGGCCAGCAGGCGCAGCGAGTGGCGGGCCAGGCCGGTGACCGAGGCGGCCTCCGGGCCGGTGCCGCAGACGTCGCCGATCGCGAAGCCGTAGGTGCCCTCGCGGATCGGGAACAGGTCGTAGAAGTCGCCGCCGACCTCGTTGCCCTCGCCCGCCGCCTGGTAGAAGACCTCGACCTCGACGCCGGGGATCTTCGGCAGTTCGGGCGGCAGCAGGGCGCGCTGGAACGCCTGGCTGGTGGCGGTCCGCTCGGAGTACAGCCGGGAGTTGTCCAGCGCCAGGGCGGCCCGGCGGGAGAGGTCCTCGCCGAGCTCCAGGATCTCCTGGCGGAACCGGAGGCCGCGCCGGGTGCCGAGCACCAGCAGGCCGATCACCCGGTTGCGGGCGGACAGCGGCAGCACCACCGTCTCGCCGAGCTCCGGGCCGACCGGGTGGCCGAGCGCCCGGGCGGTCTCGGCCGGGGCCGTCCACGGGCGGGCGCCCGGGCTGGGCACCGCCTCCGGGGCGGGCGACTTGTCGAGCAGGGCGCGCAGCGCGTCGATCCGGTCCTCGTCCTCGTGCAGCACGAAGGCGAGTTCGGCGCCCGCCGCGGTGTCCGCCGTGGTGTAGACGGCGCACCAGGAGGAGAGGGTGGGGACGGCCATCTGCGCCATCAGGGCGAGCGTCTGCTCGTGCTCCAGGGTGCCCGCGAGCAGGTCGGACGCCTCCACCAGGAAGGACAGCGAGCCGCGCCGCAGCCGCTCCAGCTCGCCGAGGCGGGCGCTCTCCAGGGCCAGCGCGATCCGGTCGGCGGCGAACTGCAGGCGCAGCGCGTCCTCGTTGTCGTAGCGGCCGGGGGCGGCCGCGGCCACCCCGAGCGAACCGGTCAGCCGGCCCTCGACCTTGAGCGGGACGGTGATCAGCGACCGCAGCTCGGTGCCGTCCAGCAGCGGCGCGGCGCCGGCCGGGCGGACCGCCAGGTCCTCGTGCACGGCGGGCAGCCGGGCCGAGTCGAAGCGGCCCGCGCCGGCGTCGACCGGCAGCCGGGCGAACCGCCGGGACGGGCCGGCCAGGCCGGTGGCGGCGCGCAGCTCGAACTCGGTCTCGTCCTCGCTGGTGAGCAGCAGGTAGGAGGCGTCGGCGTCGAGCAGGTCGCGGGCCCGCTCGACGATCCGCTGCAGCAGGCTGGGCAGGTCGTCGGGGGAGACCGGGCCGACCAGCAGGTCCAGCGGCTCGACCGCGGTGGCGGTGGTCTCGGCGGACGTCCCGGGGGTGCGCAGCACCGCGCGGTCGGCCTCCCGGACCAGCACGCACAGCACCGTCGGGGTGCCCTGGCTGTCGCGCAGCCGCACGTGGGTGCCGTACACCTCGCGCTCCGCGCCGTCGCCGCCGCGCACCGCGTACGAGCCCTCCCAGCGGGCCAGGCGCAGGGTGTCGCCGAGGCCGAGGCCGGGGGTCTGCGGCCAGCGGGCCAGCTCGGCCCAGGGGCGGCCGAAGACGGCGTCCGCGGGCCGGTGGAAGAGCGACTCGGCGTCGGCGTTCCAGTGCCGGACCCGGCCGTGGTCGTCGAGCTGGACGACGGCCACCCGCACCGGCCCGTCCGCGGCCGGGAGCTCGCCGCCGGGCAGGCTGGGCAGCGCGTACCGGGTGCCGGGGCGCTGGTCGGGCAGGTCGAGGCGGAACCAGACGGTCTTGCGGCCGGCCGCGTACTCGACGCCCCAGCTGCTGGACAGCGCCGAGCACATCAGCAGGCCGCGGCCGCCCTCGCCGTCCGGGTCGGCGTACCGGTCGGAGTTCAGCGTCACGTTGGCGAAGGACGGCAGGCCGCGCTCCGGGTGCCGGTCGCTGACCTCGATCCGGACGGTCTCCTGCTCGCGCAGGCAGGCCACCTCGGCGGCCGTCCCGGCGTGCACCACGGCGTTCGTGACCAGCTCGCTGACCAGCACCACGGCGTCGTCCACCACTTCGGGCACGCCCCAGCCGAGCAGGGCGTCCCGGACGAAGCCGCGGGCCGCGGCGGCCGACCGGTCGACCGGTTCGAAGGTGGCGGCTGCGCGCGCGGTGACCACGTCCACGTCTCCTCTGCTGCTGGTCCGGCGGACGGCTTCGGGCGGTGCTCCGGGCGGTGCGGGAGGCGCCGGAACGCGTCGCCCGGGCCCGGTGCGGCCCTCCACCCTACTTTCCGGTTGGTACCCCATGGGGCCGGGGAGCCGAAACAGGCCCCTGCGAGTGATTTCGTTCACCACTTTCCCTGGTCGCCGGGAAAACCCTCCGCAACCGGTCCGACACCGGGGGCCGGTGCTGCCACACTGGGGGGTCCGCGTGCCGTGACCGCCGCAGTACGGTCGGAGGGGCGGCGCGGGAGCGGCGGGCCGGACTCCGGCCCTCCCCCGCGGCGGTGAACCGAGTCAGGACCTGGGAGGGCCCCCGTTGAGTTCGGCGACCAAGGACGTGTCCGGTACGACCACCGCCGCGCGCGGCGCCCGCCCGGCCCCGCCCCCGCCGGCGGCCCGCCCGGGCGGGGGTGGCGGCGGCGGGCGGCGGCCCGGCCAGGGGCGCGGCGCCGAGCCCGCCGAGCTGCGCAAGCTGCTGACCGCGCTGACCGCGATGCGGGACGGCAACTTCCGCCGCCGGCTGACCTTCCCCGGCGACGGCCTGCTGGCCGAGATCGCCGCGGTGTTCAACGAGGTCGCCGAGCGCAACCAGCACCTGACCGGCGAACTGGCCCGGGTGCGGCGGGCGGTGGGCCGCGAGGGCCGGCTGTCCGAGCGCTTGGAGACCGGGGTCGGCGAGGGCGCCTGGATGGCGGCCGTCGACAACTGCAACGCGCTGATCGACGACCTGGCCCGCCCGATGGCCGAGGTCGGCCGGGTGCTGTCCTCGATCGCCGAGGGCGACCTGACCCAGACCATGGAGCTGCGCTCGCTGCACACCACCGGCGCCAGCTACCCGCTGCGCGGCGAGTTCCTGAAGGTCGGCCGGACCGTCAACGGGCTGGTCGACCAGCTCTCCGAGTTCACCGACGAGGTGACCCGGGTGGCGATCGAGGTCGGCACCGAGGGCAAGCTCGGCGGCCAGGCCCGGGTGCGCAGCGTCTCCGGCTCCTGGAAGGACCTGTCGGACTCGGTCAACACGATGGCCGGCCGGCTGACCGCGCAGGTCCGCAACATCGCCGAGGTGACCACCGCGGTGGCCCGCGGCGACCTGTCCCGCAAGGTCACCGTCGACGTCGACGGCGAGATGCTGGAGCTCAAGAACACCGTCAACACCATGGTGGACCAGCTCAACTCGTTCGCCGCGCAGGTCACCACGGTCGCCCGCGACGTGGGCACCGAGGGGCGGCTCGGCGGGCAGGCGCAGGTGTCGGGCGTGGCCGGCGTGTGGCGCGACCTGACCGACTCGGTGAACTTCATGGCGGCCAACCTGACCGCGCAGGTCCGCAACATCGCCGAGGTGACCACCGCGGTCGCCAAGGGCGACCTGTCGCGCAAGATCGAGGTCGACGCCCGGGGCGAGATCCTCGAACTGAAGAACACCATCAACACCATGGTCGACCAGCTCTCCGGCTTCGCCGAGCAGGTGACCCGGGTGGCGCGCGCGGTCGGCACCGAGGGCATCCTGGGCGGGCAGGCGCAGGTGCCGGGCGTGGCCGGCGTCTGGAAGGACCTGACCGAGAACGTCAACTCGATGGCGAACAACCTCACCTCGCAGGTCCGCGGCATCGCCCAGGTCACCACCGCGGTCGCCAAGGGCGACCTGTCGCAGAAGATCCAGGTCGACGCCCGGGGCGAGATCCTGGAGCTGAAGAACACCATCAACACCATGGTCGACCAGCTCTCGGCGTTCGCGGACGAGGTGACCCGGGTCGCCCGGGACGTCGGCACCGAGGGCATCCTCGGCGGCCAGGCCAGCGTGCCCGGGGTCTCCGGCACCTGGAAGGACCTCACCAACTCGGTCAACCTGATGGCCAACAACCTGACCAGCCAGGTGCGTTCGATCGCCGAGGTGACCACCGCGGTGGCCCGCGGCGACGTCTCCAAGAAGATCACCGTCGACGCGAAGGGCGAGATCCGCGAACTCGTCACCACCGTCAACACCATGGTCGAGCAGCTGTCCGCGTTCGCCGACGAGGTCACCCGGGTGGCCCGCGAGGTCGGCACCGACGGCATCCTGGGCGGCCAGGCCCGGGTCTCCGGCGTCTCCGGCATCTGGCGCGACCTGACCGACAACGTCAACCTGATGGCGTCCAACCTGACCAGCCAGGTCCGCAACATCGCCGAGGTGGCCTCGGCGGTGGCCCGCGGCGACCTGTCCAAGAAGATCGCCATCGACGCGGCCGGCGAGGTCGCCGCGCTCGCCGACACCCTGAACACCATGGTCGACCAGCTGTCGGCGTTCGCCGTCGAAGTCACCCGCGTCGCCCGCGAGGTGGGCACCGACGGCATCCTGGGCGGCCAGGCCAGCGTGCCCGGCGTCGCCGGGATCTGGAAGGACCTGACCGAGAACGTCAACCTGATGGCCAACAACCTCACCGGCCAGGTCCGCAACATCGCGCTCGTCATCACCGCCGTCGCCCGCGGCGACCTCTCGCAGAAGATCGACGTCGACGCGCGCGGCGAGATCCTGGAGCTCAAGACCAGCATCAACACCATGGTCGACCAGCTCTCCGCGTTCGCCGACGAGGTCACCCGGGTCGCCCGCGAGGTCGGCACCGACGGCCGGCTCGGCGGCCAGGCCCGCGTCCCCGGCGTGGCCGGCACCTGGCAGGACCTCACCGAGTCGGTGAACGAGCTGGCCAACAACCTGACCCGGCAGGTCCGCGCGATCGCCCAGGTCGCCACCGCCGTCACCCGCGGCGACCTGTCGCCGCGGATCAACGTGGACGCGTCCGGCGAGCTCGACGAGCTCAAGGACAACATCAACCAGATGATCGCCAACCTGCGCGAGACCACCCGGACCAACAAGGAGCAGGACTGGCTCAAGTCCAACCTGGCCCGGATGTCCGGCATGCTGCAGGGCCGCCGCGACCTCTCCGCCGTCGCCTCGCTGATCATGAGCGAGCTGACCCCGGTGGTCTCCGCCCAGCACGGCGCCTTCTTCCTCGCCCAGCCGGCCGGCCGCACCGCCGAACTCGTCACCGAGGACGACGACGAGAACGACATCGTGCTGCGCCTGATCGGCTCCTACGGCTACCACCGGCGCACCATGCCCACCACCTTCCGGCTCGGCGAGGGCCTGATCGGGCAGGCCGCCGTCGAGAAGCGGCCGATCGTGCTCAAGGAGACCCCGCCCGGCTACCTGAAGATCTCCTCCGGCCTCGGCGAGTCCTCCCCGGCGCACGTGGTGGTGATGCCGGTGCTGTTCGAGGGCCGGCTGCTCGGCGTGATCGAACTCGCCACCTTCTCCAGCTTCACCACCGTCGCGCTGGACTTCCTCAACCAGATCGCCGACCAGATCGGCGTCACCGTCAACACCATCTCGGTCAACACCAAGACCGAGGGCCTGCTGCTCGAATCCCAGCGGCTGACCGCCGAACTCTCCATGCGCTCCGCCGAACTGGAGGCCCGCCAGGAGGAGTTGGAGCGCACCAACGAGGAGCTCCAGGAGAAGGCCGAGCAGCTCGCCCAGCAGAACCGCGACATCGAGATCAAGAACAGCGAGATCGAGGACGCCCGGCAGATCCTGGAGGAGCGCGCCGAACAGCTCTCCCAGGCGTCCCGCTACAAGAGCGAGTTCCTCGCCAACATGTCGCACGAGCTGCGCACCCCGCTCAACTCGCTGCTGATCCTGGCCAAGCTGCTCTCCGACAACAACGAGGGCAACCTCTCCGCCAAGCAGGTCGAGTTCGCCGAGACCATCCACGGCGCGGGCAGCGACCTGCTCCAGCTGATCAACGACATCCTCGACCTGTCCAAGGTCGAGGCCGGCAAGATGGACGTCCGCCCGGCCCGGATCGCCCTCGTCCAGCTCGTCGACTACGTCGAGGCCGCGTTCCGGCCGCTGGCCGCCGACAAGAACCTGGACTTCGCGGTCCGGGTCTCCCCGGAGCTGCCGCCCACCCTGCACACCGACGAGCAGCGCCTCCAGCAGGTGCTGCGCAACCTGCTCTCCAACGCGGTGAAGTTCACCGACAACGGCGCGGTCGAGCTGATGATCCGCCCGGTGGCCGGCCCGGAGATCCCGCAGCACGTCCGCGAGCAGCTGCTGGAGTCCGGCACCATGGCCGACCCGGACGAGCCGCTGATCGCCTTCTCGGTCGCCGACACCGGCATCGGCATCCCCGGCGACAAGCTCCGCGAGATCTTCGAGGCGTTCAAGCAGGCCGACGGCGGCACCAGCCGCAAGTACGGCGGCACCGGCCTCGGGCTGTCGATCAGCCGGGAGATCGCCCGACTGCTCGGCGGCGAGATCCACGTCGAGAGCCAGATCGGCAGCGGCTCCGCCTTCACCCTCTACCTGCCGCTGCGCAGCGAGGGCCCCGAGCCGGTCGCGCTGGAGCGCGCGGGCGCCCCGCGCGCCCTCGAGGCCCCCCGCACACCCGCCGAGCAGTGGACCCAGGAGGCCCGCGGCCTGGTCGAGGAGCGCCGCCGCTCCACCGTCGAGCGCCGCCGCCCCGCCGACGCCCCCCGCGGCGCCGAGGAGGGCGTCCCGCGCCAGGGCGAGCCGTCCCGCCCCGCCGCCCCGGCCGGCCCGCCGCCGCGCTTCGACGGCGAGCGGGTGCTGATCGTCGACGACGACATCCGCAACGTGTTCGCCCTGACCAGCGTGCTGGAGCAGTACGGCCTGACCGTGCTGTACGCCGAGAACGGCCGCGAGGGCATCGAGATGCTGGAGCAGCACGAGGAGGTCGCCCTGGTGCTGATGGACATCATGATGCCCGAGCTGGACGGCTACGCGACCACCGAGCAGATCCGCCGGATGCCCCGGTTCTCCGGCCTGCCGATCATCGCGCTGACCGCCAAGGCGATGAAGGGCGACCGCGAGAAGAGCCTCCAGGCGGGCGCCACCGACCACATCACCAAGCCGGTGGAGACCGACCACCTGCTGGCGGTGATGCGCCAGCACCTGCCTGTCCGGTGACCGCCGCCCGCGGGCGCCCGCTCCGGCTGGCACCCGCGGGCGGGAACCCGGCAAGGTCACCCGTCGTTGCCAACAGTGACCGGACGGTGACGCCCGGCACCGGGCCTGTGGCGGGCAAGGGGGTACGGCTAGCATGACCGGGGCAGTGATGGGCGGCGCGAAGGCGCCCGCCCTCGGGAAACAACCGGCAGGAGGGCGGGTCCTGATGCAGAAGGCGAAGATCCTCCTGGTCGACGACCGTCCGGAGAACCTGCTCGCCCTGGAGGCGATCCTCTCCGCGCTCGACCAGACCCTGGTGCGCGCCTCCTCCGGCGAGGAGGCGCTCAAGGCACTCCTCACCGACGACTTCGCGGTGATCCTGCTCGACGTCCAGATGCCCGGCATGGACGGCTTCGAGACCGCCGCGCACATCAAGCGCCGGGAGCGGACCAGGGACATCCCGATCATCTTCCTGACCGCGATCAACCACGGCCCGCACCACACCTTCCGCGGCTACGCGGCCGGCGCGGTCGACTACATCTCCAAGCCCTTCGACCCGTGGGTGCTGCGCGCCAAGGTCTCCGTCTTCGTCGACCTCTACCAGAAGAACACCCAGCTCAAGGAGCAGGCCGCGCTGCTGCGCCTGCAACTGGAGGCGGGCGCGGAGCCGGCCATCGGCGGGGCGCTGCTGGGCGAGCTGTCGGCCCGGCTGGCCGCCGTCGAGGAGCAGGCCGAGGCGCTCACCAAGCAGCTCGACGCGGCCGCCGACGCCGGCGCCGCCGCGACCGCCGCGCACCTGGAGCGGAAGATCGCGGGCCTGCGCGGGGCGCTGGACGCGCTGCGCCCCGGCTCCGGCTGACGGACCCTCAGCCGTCGCCCGTCCGGGTGATTCCCGGGCGGCTGACGGCGCGTCGGCGACACAACCCGCCGAAGGGCGCCCGAGCGTGTCCGCCGCCCGGGGCCGCCGGTAGGCTGCCCCCCATGGCCACACGAACGCCCGGAAGCGCCGCCGCCCGCACCGGCAAGCCCGGGCCGGCCAAGAGCGCGCCGGCCAGGAAGGCACCCGCCAAGGCGGCCGCGCCCAAGCCCCCCGCCAAGAAGGCCCCGGCGAAGAAGGCCGCCCCCGCCAAGAAGGCGGCCGCCGCCGCTCCGCCGCCGTCGCCCCCGAAGCGGCCGATACTCTTCCGCGCCGTCCGGGCCGTCTGGCTGGGCCTGGCGCACTCGGTGGGCGCGGTGTTCCGCGGCTTCGGCCACGGCGCCCGCAACCTGCACCCCGAGCACCGCAAGGACGGCGTGGCGCTGCTGCTGCTGGCGCTCGCCCTGGTCACCGCCGCGGGCACCTGGTTCAGCCCGCAGGGCTGGCTCGGCGAGGCCGCCACCAACGTGGTCTCCGGCCTGTTCGGCCGGCTCGACGTGCTGGTGCCGTTCCTGCTCGGCGCGGTCGCCGTCCGGCTGATGCGGCACCCCGAACTGCCGGAGGCCAACGGCCGGATCGCGATCGGCCTGAGCACCCTGGTGGTCGGCGTGCTCGGCCTGGTGCACATCGGCTGCGGCGGGCCCGCGATGGGCGCCGGGGCGACCAGGATCCGGCAGGCCGGCGGCCTGATCGGCTGGGCCGCCTCCACCCCGATGATGGCCGCGGCCGGCCCGCCGCTGGCCGTCCCGCTGCTGCTGCTGGTCGCGTTCTTCGGCCTGCTGGTGGTCACCGCCACCCCGGTCAACCGGATCCCCGAGCGGCTGCGGCAGCTCGGCGTCCGGCTCGGCGTGGTCGAGCCGCTGCCCGGCGACGGCGACGGCACCGAGGACGCGGCCGGCGAGCGGGAGTACTCCACCGCCCCGCCCGAGGACGCCGACCCGGACGCGCTGCCGATCACCGTCGAGGACGACGAGCTGTCCGCCCGCCGCAGCCGGCGCCGCCGCAAGGCCGACCCCGGCCCCGCCGCCGCCGACGACGGGACCGCCGACGGGACCGCCGAGCCGCTCTCGCTGGAGAAGGACCCGTACCAGACCCGCGACCTGGCGGCCGGCGTCGCCGCCGACCTGGACGGCGCGCTGCTGTACGGCGTGCCCGGCTCGCCCGCGGTGGCCAGCATGCTCGGCCAGGTCAAGGACAACACCGCGCCCCCCGAGGAGCCCTGGACGCCCGAGGTGCCCGCCGCCCGGGCCGCCGGCGCCCCCGAGGGCCACGGCGCCGCCCCGGCCCGGACCGAACAGCTCCGGCTCTCCGGCGACGGCGGCTACGCGCTGCCCTCCCTCGACCTGCTGGAGCGCGGCGCCCCCGGCAAGGCCCGGTCCCAGATCAACGACGACGTGGTCACCCAACTCAGCGGCGTCTTCACCGAGTTCAAGGTCGACGCGCGGGTCACCGGCTTCACCCGCGGCCCGACGGTGACCCGCTACGAGGTCGAGCTCGGCCCCGCCGTGAAGGTCGAGCGGATCACCGCGCTGGCCAAGAACATCGCCTACGCGGTGGCCACCCCCGACGTCCGGATCATCTCGCCGATCCCCGGCAAGTCCGCGGTCGGCGTGGAGATCCCGAACCGGGACCGGGAGATGGTCACCCTCGGCGACCTGCTGCGCTCGCGCACCGCCGCCGAGGACACCCACCCGATGGTGGTCGGCATGGGCAAGGACGTCGAGGGCCACACCGTGATGGCCAACCTGGCGAAGATGCCGCACGTCCTGGTGGCCGGCGCCACCGGCGCGGGCAAGTCGTCCTGCATCAACTGCCTGATCACCTCGGTGCTGGTGCGCGCCACCCCCGACGAGGTCCGGATGGTGCTGGTCGACCCCAAGCGGGTCGAGCTGACCGCCTACGAGGGCATCCCGCACCTGATCACGCCGATCATCACCAACCCGAAGAAGGCCGCCGAGGCCCTCCAGTGGGTGGTCCGCGAGATGGACATGCGCTACGACGACCTGGCGGCCTACGGCTTCCGGCACGTCGACGACTTCAACGCCGCCGTCCGGGCCGGCACCGTCCAGCCGCCGCTGGGCAGCGAGCGCGAGCTGGCGCCCTACCCGTACCTGCTGGTGATCGTCGACGAGCTGGCCGACCTGATGATGGTCGCCCCGCGCGACGTCGAGGACTCCGTGGTCCGGATCACCCAGCTCGCCCGCGCCGCCGGCATCCACCTGGTGCTGGCCACCCAGCGCCCCTCGGTCGACGTGGTCACCGGCCTGATCAAGGCCAACGTGCCGTCCCGGCTGGCCTTCGCCACCTCGGCGATGGCCGACTCCCGGGTCATCCTGGACCAGCCCGGCGCCGAGAAGCTGATCGGCAAGGGCGACGCGCTGTTCCTCCCGATGGGCGCCTCCAAGCCGGTCCGGATGCAGGGCGCCTTCGTCACCGAGGCCGAGATCGCCAAGATCGTCCAGCACTGCAAGGACCAGCTGACCGCCCGCTACCGGGACGACGTGGTGGTCGGCGGCGGCCCGAAGAAGGAGATCGACGAGGAGATCGGCGACGACCTCGACCTGCTGGTCCAGGCCGCCGAGCTGGTCGTCACCACCCAGTTCGGGTCGACCTCGATGCTCCAGCGCAAGCTCCGGGTCGGCTTCGCCAAGGCCGGCCGGCTGATGGACCTGATGGAGTCGCGCGGCATCGTCGGCCCGAGCGAGGGCTCCAAGGCCCGCGACGTCCTGGTCAAACCGGACGAACTGGACGGTGTACTGATCGCCCTGCGGGGGTAGGCGGGGGCGGTGCGGCGGCCGGAAGCGGCCGTGAGGGCCCGTCAACTTCTGTAGCGAGACTGTGGCACGTTCGGGCCCCCTCCGGTTGAGAAACGTTCCGCCCGCACCCCTAGACTGGTGCCTCAGCAGGTGGCCTCCGCTCGAAAGGCGTGCCCAGTGACCATCGGCAAGTCCCCCCGCCGCTCCGCCCCCGACTCCGCCGCGCCCGCGCCCGGGCCCGCCGAGGAACCGGGTCGTGCCACCGGCGGACCGAGCGTCGGGCGGCTGCTCGCCAGGGCCCGGATCGACGCCGGCCTGACGGTCGACCAGGTCAGCACCCGGACCAGGATCCGGGTCCCGATCGTGCACGCCATCGAGTCCGACGACTTCGAGCGCTGCGGCGGCGCCTTCTACGCCCGCGGCCACCTGCGGCTGCTGGCCCGCGAGGTCGGCCTGGACGGCGAGGCGCTGGTCGCCCGCTACGACGCCGAGCACGGCGGCGCCCCGGTCCGGCCGACCGGCCCGCTGCTCGACTCCGGCCCGATCAAGGTCCGTGACCACAACCGGCCGAACTGGACCGGCGCGATGGTCGTCGCGATCCTCGCCGTGGTCGCGCTGATCGGCTACAACCTGGTCGGCTCCTCGTCCTCCGGCGGCGGCCAGCCCGGCGCGGCCAGCGCCCCGCTGCCCTCCGGCGTCTCCGCCCCGGCCACCGCCGCGTCCGCCCAGCCGCCGGCCCCCGAGGCCAGCGCCGCCGCGATCGCCGCCGCGCCCGCCGACAAGGTCACCGTCAAGCTGGTCGCCGGGCCGGACAAGAGCTGGGTCACCGCCAAGGACGGCAGCGGCAAGTCGCTGTTCTCCAACAACCTCGAAGCCGGCCAGGACCAGACCTTCACCGACGCCAAGAAGATCACCCTGGTGATCGGCAACGCCGGGGCCGTGCACCTGTTCGTCAACGGCAAGGACCTCGGCACGGCCGGCCAGGACGGCCAGGTCGTGCACCTCACCTACACCCCCGGCGACCCGCAGGCGGGCTGAACCGGGACGATCCGACCCTTGCGGCAACGCGCGCGCCCTCCGGGGGGAACTCCACCGGGGGGCGCGCGTTAATCTTGGCGTCATGCCTGAAACCCGCACTGTCGCCCTGGTCACGCTCGGATGCGCCCGCAACGAGGTCGACTCCGAGGAACTCGCCGGGCGACTGGAGGCCGACGGCTGGCGACTGGTCGACGACGCCAGCGAGGCCGACGTCGCCGTCGTCAACACCTGCGGGTTCGTCGAGGCCGCCAAGAAGGACTCCGTCGACGCCCTGCTGGAGGCCAACGACCTCAAGGGACACGGCCGCACCCAGGCCGTCGTCGCGGTCGGCTGCATGGCCGAGCGCTACGGCAAGGAGCTCGCCGACGCCCTCCCCGAGGCCGACGGCGTGCTCGGCTTCGACGACTACGCCGACATCTCCAGCCGCCTCAACACCATCCTCTCCGGCGGCCACGTCGAGGCCCACACCCCGCGCGACCGCCGCAAGCTGCTGCCGCTCACCCCGGTCGAGCGGCAGGCCGCCGCCGCCGAGGTCGCGCTGCCCGGCCACGGCGCCCCCGAGGACCTCCCCGACGGCGTCGCCCCCGCCTCCGGCCCGCGCACCCTGCGCAAGCGGCTGGACGACGCCCCGGTCGCCTCGATCAAGCTCGCCTCCGGCTGCGACCGCCGCTGCTCGTTCTGCGCCATCCCGGCCTTCCGCGGCTCCTTCATCTCCCGCCGGCCGAGCGACGTCCTGAACGAGGCCGTCTGGCTGGCCGGGCAGGGCGTCCGCGAGGTCGTCCTGGTCTCCGAGAACAACACCTCCTACGGCAAGGACCTCGGCGACATCCGCCTGCTGGAGACCCTGCTGAGCGAGATCGCCGCCGTCGACGGCATCGAGCGGGTCCGGGTCAGCTACCTGCAGCCCGCCGAGATGCGCCCCGGCCTGATCGACGTGATGACCGGCACCGACAAGGTCGTCCCGTACTTCGACCTGTCCTTCCAGCACTCCGCGCCCGCCGTGCTGCGCCGGATGCGCCGCTTCGGCTCCACCGAGCAGTTCCTCGGCCTGCTGGAGTCGATCCGGGCCAAGGCCCCGGAGGCCGGCGCCCGCTCCAACTTCATCGTCGGCTTCCCCGGCGAGAGCGAGGAGGACTACGCCGAGCTGGAACGGTTCGTCATCCACGCCGGGCTCGACGCCATCGGCGTGTTCGGGTACTCCGACGAGGACGGCACCGAGGCGGCCGGCTACGACGGCAAGCTCGACCAGGACGTCGTCGACGACCGGGTCGCCCGGCTCTCCAAGCTCGCCGAGGAGCTCACCGCGCAGCGCGCCGAGCAGCGGATCGGCAGCAAGGTCACCGTGCTGGTCGAGTCGGTCGAGGACGGCGTGGTGGAGGGCCGCTCCGCCCACCAGGCCCCGGAGACCGACGGCCTGACCACCCTGCTCGGCGCCCCGGACGCGGTGGTCGGCCGGTTCTACCGGGCCGTCGTGACCGGCACCGAGGGCGTCGACCTGGTCGCCGAGGCGATCGAGGGCGACGAGGCCGCGGAGCTCGCCGGAGCCGACGTATGACCAAGGGGCCGGGGGCCCCGGCCGCCACCCGGCCGACCCCGGCCGCCGTCCCGCCGCAGCCCGGCGTGTGGAACATCGCCAACGTGCTGACCATGTTCCGGCTGCTGCTCGTCCCGGTGTTCGCCGCGCTGCTGTTCGCCGGCGGCGGGCACGACCCCAAGTGGCGGGCGCTCGCCTGGGCGGCCTTCGCGATCGCGATGATCACCGACGTGTTCGACGGCGCGCTGGCCCGCCGCAAGGGCCTGGTCACCGACTTCGGCCGGATCGCCGACCCGATCGCCGACAAGGCGATCATGGGCACCGGCCTGATCGGCCTGTCGCTGCTCGGCGACCTGCCCTGGTGGATCACCGCGGTGATCCTGGCCCGCGAGCTCGGCATCACCCTGATGCGGTTCTGGGTGATCCGCTACGCCGTCATCCCGGCCAGCCGCGGCGGCAAGGTCAAGACGCTCGCCCAGGGCACCGCGGTCGGCATGTACGTGCTGGTGCTGACCGGGCCGCTGGCCACCGCCCGGGCCGTGGTGATGGGCGTCGCGGTGTTCCTCACCCTCGCGACCGGCCTCGACTACGTGCTGCAGGCCGTCCGGCTGCGCCGCGAGGGCATCGCCAGGGAGCGCCGCGGTGAGTGAGGCCGCGACGGGCGGGGCGGGCGCCGCGGCGGGGGCGGACGCCGCGGCCGGGGTGCTGGCGGCGCTGCGGGCCCGCGGGGCCACGCTGGCCGTCGCGGAGTCGCTCACCGGCGGCCTGCTGGCCGCCGCCCTGGTCGCCGTCCCCGGCGCCTCCGCGGTCTTCCGGGGCTCGGTCACCGCCTACGCCACCGAGCTGAAGGCGTCGCTGCTCGGCGTCGACGAGGGCCTGCTCGACGTGCACGGCCCGGTCCACCCGGTGGTGGCCCGGCAGATGGCCGAGGGCGTCCGCCGCCTGCTCGGCGCCGACTGGGCGCTGGCCACCACCGGCGTGGCCGGCCCCGACCCGCAGGACGGGCAGCCGGTCGGCACCGTCCACGTCGCGCTGGCCGGGCCGGCGGGAACAGAAGCGCTCCCGCTCCGGTTGTCGGGTGGGCGTGACACGATCCGGAACGGGTCGGTGGACGCCGCGCTGGGGCTGCTGCTCCGCCGACTGACGCCCGGCTGACGTCCGGCTGACGTCCGGCGAGGGCTGACGCCCGGCGAGGGCTGAGCTTCGCCGAAAGACCTGACACTCCGCGCCGAAAACCCTCGAACCCGCCGCACCCGGTGGGGGAACGTGTTAGACCGGATGCTCCGGCGGGGCCGACCCCCGGCGGAGGGTCGTTCGTCGACCGCGCGTCCGGAGCCGGACATCCTGCCTTCACGGGTGGTTCGACGGCCCGGAAGGGGAAGAATCAGGGAGGGGGCGCCTTGCAGCCCACAGTGAACACGACCCCGGTCCCGGCACGGGATGCTGGCAAGGCGGTACGGTGGGGTCGTGACATCTCGATCCGCAGTCCGAGGAGGGAGGCACCGATGATCCTGCTCCGTCGCCTGCTTGGCGATGTGCTGCGTCGGCAGCGCCAGCGCCAGGGCCGCACACTCCGCGAGGTGTCGGCAGCCGCCAGGGTTTCGCTCGGTTACCTCTCCGAGGTCGAGCGGGGGCAGAAGGAGGCGTCCTCCGAACTGCTCTCCGCCATCTGCGACGCGCTCGACGTCCGGATGTCGGAGGTCATGCGGGAGGTCAGCGACGAACTGTCGCTCGCCGAACTTGCGGCGATGGCCACCCTCTCGGAGGGTGATCTGCTGAGGCCGGTTCTCGAACCGGTTCCGCTGCCGGCCCCCGGTGTCGACCGGTCCGGCTCCATCGCGCCCAAGGCGGCGATGGACGTGGTGGCGGCCTGACCGGACCTCGACCGCCCCGCCACCGCGGGGCGCCGGGTGAAGGAGGGCCGCGATGCGGAGTACGCGACGTGCGCTGCTGCTCGGTGCGACGGCACTGGTCGGCCTGGGCCTGATACTGCTGCTGGTGGGCGGCACCGCGATGAACGGCGGTGCCGCCCTCGGCATGCTCGCGGCCGGCTGGTGGGGGATGGGGCTGATCCCGGTGCACGCGACGACGGCGCCGCCGGAGCCGCGCGGCGGGTCGGCCGACAAGCAGGCCGACGGGCCGGCCGGCGAGAGCCCCGACGGCGGGCCGCCGGACCCGTCCGGGGCGGGCGGGCCTCCCTCGGACGGGTGAACCGCGGCGCCGCTACCGGAGCCGGTAGCCCTTCGGGGCGGGATGCAGACCGGCCGCCTCCAGGGCGGGGCCCAGCGGGCTGGTGAGCGCCGGGAGGCCGTTGATCCGCTCGATCGCGAGCGGACCGGCCAGCGCGCCCAGCGCGGCCGCCAGGACCGGGTCGTCGGCCGGGTCGTCCGCCGGGCCGTCGGCCGCCCAGGACAGCAGGGACTTCCCACCGCGCTCCAGGTACAGCACCAGCCCGCCGTCGACCAGGACGACCAGCGAGCCGGCCTTCCGGCCCGGGCGGTGCGCCGCCGCGGTGCCGGTCGGCGGCTCGGGCCATGCCAGCGCCGCCCCGTACGCGTTGGCCGGGTCGGCGGCGGCCAGCACCAGGGCCTGCGGGGCCCGGTCCGCGGCCGGCGCGGACCACTCGTCGCCGCCCGCCCGCTCCAGCCGGGAGCCGACCGAGCGCAGCCGGTCCGCGGCGCCGTCCATCGCGAACTGGGCGCCGCCCAGGCCCTCGACGAAGTAGCCCCGGCGGGCCCGGCCGCGCTCCTCGAACGCCGACAGCACCCGGTAGACGCCCGCGAACCCGCCCGGGACGCGCTCGGCGCCGACCGCGCCCCTGGTCAGCACGCCGTGCCGGTCCAGCAGGGCCTGGGCCCGGGCGGTGGCCCGCACCGTCGGGTCGGCGGCGAGCGCGGGCAGCAGCGACCAGCGACCCACCGCGGTCGGCGGGCCGGTCCGGGAGGCCGGGCGGGCCAGGCCGCGGGCCGCGCCGCCGTAGCGGCCGCGCGGGGTGGCGCGCGGGGCGCGGTGCGCGGTGGCGCCCGCGGTGCGGCCGGAGCCCAGCAGGCCGCGCAGCGGGGCCAGCGTGTCGTTGGTGGCGTACCCGGCCCAGACGAGGTCCCACAGGGCGTCGGCGATCTCGGCGTCCGGGGTGTCCGGGACGCGCTCGGCGAGCTGGCGGAAGAACGCGCCGTAGCCGCCGGCCAGCGCCTCCAGCAGGGCGGTGTGCACCGGGCCCGGGGTGAGCGGCAGCGGCTCGGGGCGCAGCAGGTGGGCGCTCTCCGCCAGGTGCAGGCCGATCCAGCCGTCCTTGCCGGGCAGCGCGCCCGCGCCGGACCAGCCGATCTCGCCGGCCGCCATCAGCTCGTCCAGCAGCCCGGGGGAGTAGTCGGACAGCCGGGCGGGCAGCACGAGCTTCTCCAGCGCGGAGGCGGGCAGCGCGGTGCCCTGCAGCTGCTCGACCACCCGGTAGAGGCCGTCCGCGCCGCGCAGCCGGTGCCCGGCCAGGTGCTGCCACTGCGGGAGGAACGCGGCCAGCGCCCGGGGCGGGACGGCCTCCACCTCCTGGCGCAGCGCGGCCAGCGAGCGGCGGCGCAGCCGGCGCAGCACCTCGGCGTCGCACCACTCCGGGACGGTGCTCGACCCGTCGGGGCGGAACGCGCCCTGGACCAGCCGGCCGGCCGCGGTCAGTCGCTGCAGGGTGCCGGTGACGACGGCGGTGCCCAGGCCGAAGCGCTCGGCGGCCCGCCGCGCGGTGAACGGGCCGTGGGTGCGGGCGTAGCGGGCCAGCAGGTCGCCCAGCGGGTCCTTGACCGGCTCGGTGAACGCCTCGGGGACGCCGACCGGCAGCGGGGTGCCCAGGGCGTCGCGCAGCCGCCCGGCGTCCTCGATCGCGGCCCAGCGCGGCACGCCGCCGATCCGGACCGGGACCGCCCGGCGGGCGGCCTCCAGCTCCAGCGCCCAGAGCGGCTCGGCGCCGCGCTCGGCCAGCTCGGACTCGGACAGCGGGCCGAGCAGCCGCAGCGCGTCGGCGACGCCCTCGGCGTCCCGGATCCGGCGCTCGGGGGTGCGCCGCTGCAGCTCGGCCTCCAGCTCGGCGAGCACCCGCGGGTCGAGCAGCTCGCGCAGCTCGGCCTGGCCGAGCAGCTCGGCCAGCAGCCGGGAGTCCAGCGCCAGGGCGGCAGCCCGCCGCTCGGCGATCGGGGAGTCGCCCTCGTACAGGAACTGGGCGACGTAGCCGAACAGCAGCGAGCGGGCGAACGGGGACGGCTCGGGGGTGGTGACCTCGACCAGGCGGACCGCCCGGGAGGCCAGGTCTCCTATCAGCTCGACCAGGCCGGGCACGTCGAAGACGTCCTGCAGGCACTCGCGGACGGCCTCCAGGACGATCGGGAACGAGCCGTACTCGGCCGCCACCTCCAGGAGTTGGGAGGCGCGCTGGCGCTGCTGCCAGAGCGGGGTGCGCTTGCCCGGGCTGCGGCGGGGCAGCAGCAGGGCGCGGCCGGCGCACTCGCGGAACCGGGCGGCGAACAGGGCGGAGCCGCCGACCTGGTCGGTCACCAGCCGCTCGATCTCGTCGGCTTCGAAGACCGCGGCGTCCGCGCCGACCGGCGCCTCGTCGGGGTCGGTCGCGGCGGGCGCGGCGGACGGGAAGTCGGCCAGCAGGTCGGCGTCCGGCAGGCGCAGCACGATGCCGTCGTCGGCGTGCATCACCTGCGGGTCCAGGCCGTGCTTCTCGCGCAGCCGGGCGCCGATCGCCAGCGCCCACGGGGCGTGCACCTGGGCGCCGAACGGGGAGTGCACGACGATCCGCCAGTCGCCGAGCTCGTCGCGGAACCGCTCGACCACGATGGTGCGGTCGTCGGGCAGGTGGCCGCAGGCGGCGCGCTGCTCGGCGAGGTAGGCGAGCAGGTTGCCGGCCGCCCAGTCGTCCAGCCCCGCCGCGCGCAGCCGGGCGGTGGCCGCGGCGGGCTCCAGGGCGCCCACCTCGCGGACGAACGCGCCCACCGCGCGGCCGAGTTCGAGCGGGCGGCCGAGGGTGTCGCCCTTCCAGAACGGCAGCCGGCCGGGGACGCCGGGGGCCGGGACGACCAGCACCCGGTCGTGGGTGATCTCCTGGATCCGCCAGGAGGTGGTGCCCAGGGTGAAGACGTCCCCCACCCGGGACTCGTAGACCATCTCCTCGTCCAGCTCTCCGACCCGGCCGCCGCCCTTCTTCGGGTCCGCGCCGGCGATGAAGACGCCGAACAGGCCGCGGTCCGGGATGGTGCCGCCCGAGGTGACGGCGAGGCGCTGGGCGCCGGGGCGGCCGGTGACGGTGCCGGCGACGCGGTCCCAGACCAGCCGGGGGCGGAGCTCGGCGAAGGCGTCGGACGGGTAGCGGCCGGCCAGCATGTCGAGGACGCCGTCGAACGCGGACCGCGGGAGGGTCGCGAACGGGGCGGCCCGGCGGCACAGGGCGAGCAGCTCGTCGACGTCCCGGACGTCCATCGCGGTGATCGCGACCAGCTGCTGGGCCAGCACGTCCAGCGGGTTGCGGGGCAGCCGCAGCGCCTCGATCCGGCCGTCCCGCATCCGCTCGGTGACCACCGCGGACTGCACCAGGTCGCCCCGGTACTTGGGGAAGAACACGCCCCGGGAGACCGCGCCGACCTGGTGCCCGGCCCGGCCGACCCGCTGCAGGCCGGAGGCCACCGACGGCGGCGACTCGACCTGCACCACCAGGTCGACCGCGCCCATGTCGATGCCCAGCTCCAGGCTGGAGGTGGCCACCACGGCGGGCAGCCGGCCGGCCTTCAACTCCTCCTCCACCAGCGCCCGCTGCTCCTTGGAGACCGAGCCGTGGTGCGCCCGGGCCAGCAGCGGCGGGGCGCCCGCGGCCGCGCCCGAGCCGCCCATCAGCTCGGCGGGCGCGTGCCCGGCGGGCAGCGGCGCCCCGGTGGCCCGCTGGTGCGCGATCTCGTTCAGCCGGTTGCACAGCCGCTCGGCCAGCCGGCGGGAGTTGGCGAACACGATGGTCGAGCGGTGCGCCTGCACGAGGTCGACGATCCGCTCCTCGACGTGCGGCCAGATCGACGACTGCCGCTGCGGGTCGTCCTCCTCGGCGGGCGCGGCGGGCAGGTCCGCCAAGTCCGGGACGGGGACCACCACGGACAGCTCGAAGCGCTTGTCCGAGCCGGGCCGGACGATCGCCGCGCCGCGCCGCGGGCTGAGGTACCGCGCCACCTCCTCGACCGGGCGGACGGTCGCCGACAGGCCGATCCGGCGGGCCGGCGCGTCCAGCAGCTCGTCCAGCCGCTCCAGGCTGAGCGCCAGGTGCGCGCCGCGCTTGGTGCCCGCGACGGCGTGCACCTCGTCCAGGATCACCGTGTCGACGCCGCGCAGCGACTCCCGGGCGGCCGAGGTGAGCAGCAGGAACAGCGACTCGGGGGTGGTGATCAGGATGTCCGGCGGATGGGTGGTGAAGCGGCGGCGGTCGGCGGCCGGGGTGTCGCCCGAGCGGACCCCGACCCGGACGTCGGGCTCCGGCAGGCCGAGTCGGACTCTCGCCTGCCGCAGACCGGCCAGCGGGGCGCGCAGGTTGCGCTCGACGTCCACCGCGAGGGCCTTCAGCGGGGAGACGTAGAGCACCCGGCAGCGGCGCTTCGGGTCGGCCGGGGGCGGGGCGGCGGCCAGCCGGTCCAGCGCCGAGAGGAACGCCGCCAGCGTCTTGCCGGAGCCGGTCGGGGCGACCACCAGCACGTCCGTCCCCAGCCCGATCGCCGACCAGGCCCGGGCCTGCGCCTCGGTGGGCGCGGCGAACGCCCCCGAGAACCAGGCCCGGGTGGCCGGGGCGAAGCCTTGCAGCGGGTCAGCGTCGGAGGTGGCCATGGACCCATGGTGCCCCGACACGCTGACAGGTCACGGAATGGTCACCGTCTGACCCAATCCCGTGAAGCAAATCGTACAAATCGCTCATATCGTGATGATCCGGACCCGATCCCCCGGGGTCCGGCCCTGCCTGACGAGCGGAGACCGTGCGATGGAGCAGGTGAGCCACGCCCACAGCAGCACCCCCGCGACCCGCCGGCGCCGCAGCGTCCGGGTGCTCGGCGCGACGCTGCTCACCGGACTGCTGCTCGGCGGCGCCGTCCCGTACGTCACCGGCAACGGCGGCACCTACCTCAGCTACCTGGTGCTGGACGAGCGCACCGACGCCGAGGGCGCCGAGCACGCCGGCGAGCAGGCCAGGGCGCTCGGCGGCAGGGTCGTCCAGGACTACCCGCAGATCGGCGCGGTGCTCGCCTACGCCGGGCCGCGGTTCGCCGAGAAGCTCCGGCAGCGGCCCGGGATAGCCGCCGTCGGCGCCACCCGCACCGTCCCCGTCCCCTCGCCGCCCCGGCCGCTGGCCGGCGCCGGCTTCGACGCGCACGCCGGGGGCGCCGGGGCCGCCGGGGCCCCCGGGCCGGCGGGCGACGCCGTCGAGCGGGCCGACGACTCCACCCCCACCGTGCCCGACCCCGGCGAGCGGACCGACTGGAACCTCGCCATGATCGGCGCCCTCGACCGCCCCGCCGGACGGACCGCCGCGCTGCTCCGCCCGCCCGTCGGGACCGCCGGCAACGCCGCCGAGCAGCCGTCCGCCGACCGGGCCGGGGCGCTGCCCACCGCCGGGCAGCTCGCCGGGGTCACCGTCGCGGTGCTGGACTCCGGCGTCGACGACACCCACCCCGACCTGCGCGCCGCCGTCGACCCGGCCGCCTCCGCGTCCTGCGCCGACGGCCGCCCCGACTCCCGGGACGGCGCCTGGCGGCCCGACCCCGCGATCAACGAGAGCGGCCACGGCACCCACGTCGCCGGGATCGTCGGCGCCGCCCGGGACGGCCGCGGCGTCACCGGCGTCGCCCCCGGCGTGCGGATCGCCGCCGTCCGGCTGCTCGGCCCGCTCGGCCAGTACTACGCCGAGAACATCGTCTGCGGCATGATCTGGGCCGCCGACCACGGCGCCCGGGCGATCAACGACAGCTACTTCGCCGACCCGTGGAAGTACAACTGCCCCGAGGACGCCGACCAGGCCGCGCTCGCCGCCGCCGTCGGCCGGGCCGTCGCCTACGCCCAGCGCAAGGGCGCCGTGGTGGTCGCCTCGGCGGGCAACGACGGACAGGACCTCAACGCCGGCCGCGAGGACCGCCGCAGCCCCAACGACCGCACCACGGCCCCGCCGGAGGACCGCCGGCTCGGCACCGAGTGCATCCGGCTGCCCGGCGAACTGCCCGGCGTGGTCACCGTCACCGCCGTCGACCGCGACGGCCGCCCCGCCCTCTACAGCAACCACGGCCGCGGCAAGGTCTCCCTCGCCGCCCCCGGCGGCGACCCCGACGGCGGCAACCAGGGCGCGATCGTCTCCGACTGGCCCGGCGGCCGGTACGCGGCACTGGCCGGCACCTCGATGTCCGCCGCGCACGTCACCGGCGCCGTCGCCGTGGTCGCCGCCCGGCACCCCGACTGGGGCCCCGACCGGATCACCGCCGCCCTCGCCCGGGCCGCCGCCGCGAACGGCTGCGACCGCACCCTGCCGCTCGGCTGCCAGGACCGCGACTACTACGGCGCCGGCATCCTCATCCTCCCCGCCGACTGACGCCGGGTGCCCCGACCGGTGCCCGATACTGGGGCGCATGAGGCTGACCGAGTTCTGGCGACGGATGTACGAGCACTTCGGCGAGGCGTACGCGGAGTCCTTCGCCCAGGACCACGTGATGGGCGAGCTCGACGGCCGCACCGTCCGGCAGGCGCTGGACGCGGGCTGGGAGGCCAAGGACGTCTGGCGGGTGGTCTGCGTCACGCAGGGGGTGTCGGCGCAGCTGCGGTGAGAGTAAACGCCCCGGGTTGGGTGAGACTGTCCCGGTGGCGAGCAGCGCAGAGAACCCCGACCCGACCGCCCCCGAACCGAACCCCGGGACCACCGCCCGGGCCGCCGACGCGGTCGCGGCCGTCGACGCCGCGGCGGACGAGGCGGACGCCGCCGAGACGGACGCCGCCGACGCCGAGACCGTGCGCACGGCCGCCGCCCGGCTGCTGCGCCGGGCCGAGCTCGGCGGCGGCGCGATGCCCCGCTGGCTGCCCCGGGCGATCCTGCTGGCGCTGCTCGGCGTCGGCCTGTTCCAGCTCGCCGACTGGGCCTTCCACCAGCTGATCGACCTGTTCGTGATGCTGCTGGTGGCGTTCTTCCTGTCGCTGGCGATGGAGCCCGCCGTGGACCGGATGGCCGCCCGCGGGGTCCGCCGCGGCCTGGGCACCTTCCTGGTCTTCATCGGCGTCGGCCTCGCCGTCGCGGGCTTCCTCGCCGCGCTCGGCACCCTGCTGGTCGACCAGATCACCCAGATCGCCGGGCGGCTGCCGCAGCTGCTCCAGGACCTGATCAACTGGATCAACCACACCTTCCACACCGACCTGTCGCTCGACCAGCTCCAGCACCAGGTGCTCAAGGACTCCGGCACCATCGAGAAGTACGCCCAGCAGGCCGCCGACAACGTCTGGGGCGTCACCGGCACCGTGGTCGGCGGCCTGTTCCAGGCGTTCACCGTCGGCCTGTTCACCTTCTACTTCACCGCCGAGGGCCCCCGGGTGCGGCGCACCGTCTGCTCGCTGCTGCCGCCCTCCAAGCAGGGCGAGGTGCTCCGGGCCTGGGAGATCGCCCTCGCCAAGACCGGCGGCTACCTGTACTCCCGGGCGCTGCTCGCGCTGGTCTCCACCTTCGCGCACTGGGCGTTCTTCGCCGCGATCGGGCTGCCGTACGCGGCGGCGCTGGCGGTCTGGGTCGGCGTCATGTCGCAGTTCGTGCCGACCATCGGCACCTACCTGGCGGGCGCGCTGCCGGTCCTGGTCGGGCTGACCGTGCGGCCGGTGGACGCGCTCTGGGTGCTGGTCTTCGTCACCGTCTACCAGCAGATCGAGAACTACCTGCTGCACCCGCGGATCACCGCGAGGACCGTCGACGTGCACCCCGCCGTCGCGTTCGGCTCGGTGATCGCCGGCGCCGCCCTGCTCGGCGCGGTCGGCGCGCTGATCGCCATCCCGGTCGCCGCCACCCTGCAGGGCTTCGTCGGGACGTACGTGCGCCGCTACGAGGTCGAGGACGACCCGCGGATCGACCGCGGCGAGGAGCGCCGCGAACGGCGCCGGCACACCGTCCGGCGGCTGCGCCGGATGGTCTCCGGCGGCTCGGGCGGGGGCGGCGCGGACGGCCCCGGCGGGGAGCGCCCGGAGCGGCGGCGGGAGGATCCGCCGGGGGAGTAAGCGGTTCGCGCCCCCTCCGGGCTCTGTACGGGTGAAGGAGGTGGTCATGAAAGGGAAACGGAGCGATCCGGACGAGGACTTCCGGGCGTTCGTCGTGGCGGCCTGGCCCTGGCTGACCCGCACGGCGTACCTGCTGACCGGCGACCGGCACGCGGCGGAGGACCTCGCGCAGTCCGTCGCGGAACGGACCTGCGCGGCCTGGCCGAGGGTCCGCCGGGCCGACGACCCGTACGGCTACGTGCGGCGGATCATGGTCAACCAGCACGCCCGCCGCTGGCGCCGCCGCGCGCCCGAGGTGCTGGTGGAGGCCGTGCCCGACACGGCCGGGGCCGAGGACGGGTACGCCAGGTCGGACCAGCGCCGGGAGCTGATGGCGGCCCTCGCGACGCTGCCGACCCGGCAGCGGCAGGCCGTGGTGCTGCGGCACTGGGACGACCTGAGCGACAGCCAGGCGGCCGCCGCGATGGGCTGCTCGGCCGGGGCCGTGCGCAGCCACGCGGCCAAGGGGATAGCCAGACTGCGCCAGAGCGCCGGTCTGCGGGAACTGCGGGACATGACACGAATCGGGGGTGCGGTGTGAACGGGACCGGCGAGGGAACGCGCGGCGACGGCGCGATGTGGGTCGAGCTCGGGCTCGCGGGAGCGGCGGCGGAGGTGGCGGTCGGGCCGGTCCCGGTCGACGGCATCGTGGCCGGCGGCCGGCGGATCCGGCGCCGCCGCCGGACCGCGGTCGGCGCGCTCGCGCTGGCCGCGGTGACCGTCCTCGGCGGCGGCGCGGCCGCCGGACTGCCCGGGGCCCCGGGCGGGGCCGGCACCGCCCGGGAGATCGGCCCGGCGGCCCTCGGCGGGCCGGCCAGCCCGTCCGGGCCCGCCTCCGCCCCGGCCTCCGCCCCGACGGCCGTCCGGGACCCGCTCACGCCCGTCCGGGTGCTGATCGGGCAGGGCGTCGTGGACGGCCGGGAGTGGCAGCTCTGGGAGGCGCTCTGGCCGCTCGCCCCGCAGGAGCGGGCCTACGAGCAGGCGCTGGCGGTCTGGCAGGAGCGCCACGCCGTCGACCCCGGCCTGGAGGCGCCGACCGAGGCGTACGTCCGGCAGTACTGGCAGCCGGGGGAGGACGTCGTCAACACGTACGCGACGCTGGACGGCGTCCGGCAGAAGGACGACGAGCAGGGCGGCTACCCGGCGCCCGGGCACCTCGAACCGTGGATGGCGGACACCTTCAGCGGCGGCCTGCTGGCGGCCCGGGACAAGGACTTCCGGCCCGGCCCGCTGCCGGTGACGCTCGCCGTGCTGGCGCTCGGGCCCGGCATCGACAAGACCGTGGTGACCTGGACGGACGGCACCGTCTCCGAGCTCCGGCCGGTCACCGTCGGGGACTCCCCGTACCGCCGCCTGGTGGTGGCGGAGCGGCCCGGCGTGAAGGTCGCCTCCTGGGGGTTCTACGACCGCTCCGGGGCCGCACTGCCGAACGCGGGGGAGAAGATGCTGACCGAGTAGGCCGCCGGGCGGGGCGGTCGGGCGGCGCGGCCCGGGGGGTTCGGGCCGCTCCGTCCGGGCCGCTCCGCGTGCGAAGCGGTCCGCCGGGAGGGTGACCGCCGGGCCGTGTCGGAGCCCGTCCGGCGCGCGCGCTGCCTAGCGTCGGGCCGGAACGGGTGCCCGGCGGGAAGGCGGACGGCGATGCGGCGGAGCGTGGCGGCGGTCTGGGCGGCCCTGGTGCTGCTGGCCGCCTGCTGGTGCGGGGGCTGGGCCGGGACGGCCGGGGCGGTGCCGCCGAGCGCGCCGTTCGCCGCCTACCAGTACGGCACCGACGGCTGCCTGGAGGTCGGCGCCCGGGACGGGCAGCCCAAACCGTACGCCGCGCCCGCCGGGTACGACCCGACGGCCGGCTACCCCGCGTTCGGCTACGACCCGGTCGCGCTCGGGTTCACCGCCACCGGCGGCACCAACGCCTGCCGGTACAAGTTCTACGACAAGGACCCGCGCACCGACCCGACCGCCGTCTACATCGCCTCCGGCTACTGCGTGCAGTACGCCGCCGGGCAGCTCTCCGGCACCGGCTACGACCCGCAGGACGCCGCCCCCGTCCGCAACGCCGGGTACGTCCGGCGGATCCTGGCCGCGTACTGGCCCAGCAGCGCCCTGCCCTCCGTGCCCGGCGCCGCCAACCCGACGGTGGCCAACCGGCAGCGCTCCGGGGCCGTCGCGATGGCCGTCCACTGGTTCAGCGACGGCATCGTGATGCCGCCCGACTACCAGGTGCCCGCGCTGTACGCGTCCGTCAAGGAGGTCGTCGACGGCGCCCTCGCCGCCGGGCCGCTGGCCGCGCCCGCCGACCCGACCCCAGCCCTCGACGGGCCCGCCGGCGGCGACGCCCAGGACCTGGTCGGGCCGTACACCGTCGGCGCCAACGCGGTGGGGCCGGTGACCGTCCGGATCGACGGTGCGGGGGTCGGCGCGTACACCGACGCGGCCGGCACGGTGCCCTTCACCAGCGGCGACACCCTCCCGCCCGGCGGACAGCTGTGGCTGCGCGGGCCCGCCGGGCCGGTCGTGCTGCACGCCGAGGGGCCGGTGCGGGCCGAGATCGGGACGTACGTCGCCGGGGACCCGGCGGTGCGGGTGCAGTCGATGGTGCTGGCCACCGCCGTCACCCTCACCGGCAAGTCCGAACGGACCCTGACCCTGGTGGCCGGCGACCCGCCGCGCCTCGCCAGCCAGGTCTCCGCGACCGTGCTGACCAGCGGCGACCCCGTCTTCGACCGGGTCGACGTCGCCGGCCTGCGCGGCCCCGCCACGCTCACCGCCACCCTGTACGGCCCGCTGCCCGTCCCCGACTCCGGCGACTGCGCGCGGGCCGGCTGGGAGGCGGTCGCCGTACCCGTCGCGGCCGCCTTCGCCCCGATCCGGCTGACCGGCGACGGACGGACCGTCGTCCCCGAACGGGACACCGGCGAGACCGGCTGCTTCTCGTTCGGCACGGAGCTGCGGCCCGACGGCGGCGACCCGGTGAACCTCCTGCCCGGGGACCCGGCCGAGACCTTCCGGGTCGACCCGCGCGAGGTCCCGCCCGTGCCGGCCCTCACCACCCGGGCCTCCGCGAGCACCCTCCCGGCCGGCGGGGAGGCCACCGACACCCTCACCGTCACCGGCGTCACCGCCGGGAGCACCGTCCACCTCGAACCCACCCTGTACGGCCCGCTCGCCCCCGCCGGGGACGGCGGCTGCGCCGGACTCGACTGGACCGCCCCCGGCCTCCCGGTCGCCGCCCGGCTCGCCCCGCACGACCTGACCGCCGACGGCTCGGTCACCACCGAGCCGGTCCGGCTCGAACGGGACGGGTGCTACAGCTTCGACACCGTCATGACGCACACCGTGCTGACCGGCGGGCAGGAACCGGTCGGGCACGGGGTGGGGAGCCCGGAGGAGACCATCCGGGTGCTGGGCGGGCCGAGCCCGAGCCCGAGCCCGAGCCCGAGCCCGACGGCCACGGCGACGGCCACGGCGGGGCCGAGCGCGAGCCCGTCGCCGTCGGGGGCGCCCTCGTCCGCGCCCGCTCCGAGCGCGTCGCCCGCCCCGGTGCCGCCGTTGGCCGGCACCGGGGCGGAGGGGCTCGGGACGGTGCTGGCCGGGGCCGGGGCGCTGGTGCTGCTGGGCGCGGTCGCGCTGCTGTCGGCGCGGCGGGGGTGAGGGGGCGGGGCGGCCGCGCCGTCGGCGGTCCCGGCGGCGCGGCGGTTCCGGGGGCGGTGAGGTGCGAGACTGGAATCGAACGTATGTTCTTTGTACTCTTCGGCGCGGAGTTTTCCACAGGCCGAGCCCGTCCGGGGCCGATTGTCGGTGGGACGCGCTAGCGTCGATGACGATGAAGCGCACAGGACAGAACCCGAGGGTGGAAGCCATGGCAGGAACGGATCGCGAGAAGGCCCTGGAGGCCGCACTCGCCCAGATCGAGCGGCAGTTCGGCAAGGGCTCGGTGATGCGGCTCGGCGAGAAGGCGAACGAGCCGGTCGAGGTGATCTCCACCGGGTCCACCGCGCTCGACGTGGCGCTCGGCGTGGGCGGCATCCCGCGCGGTCGCGTGGTCGAGATCTACGGCCCCGAGTCCTCCGGCAAGACCACCCTGACCCTGCACCTGGCCGCCAACGCCCAGAAGGCCGGCGGCACCGTCGCCTTCGTCGACGCCGAGCACGCGCTCGACCCCGAGTACGCCAAGAAGCTCGGCGTCGACACCGACGCCCTGCTGGTCAGCCAGCCGGACACCGGCGAGCAGGCGCTGGAGATCACCGACATGCTGATCCGCTCCGGCGCGATCGACCTGGTGATCATCGACTCGGTGGCCGCGCTGGTGCCGCGCGCCGAGATCGAGGGCGAGATGGGCGACTCGCACGTCGGCCTCCAGGCCCGCCTGATGAGCCAGGCGCTGCGCAAGATCGCCGGTGCGCTGAACCAGTCGAACACCACCGCGATCTTCATCAACCAGCTGCGCGAGAAGATCGGCGTGATGTTCGGCTCGCCGGAGACCACGACCGGTGGCCGGGCGCTCAAGTTCTACGCCTCGGTCCGCCTCGACATCCGGCGGATCGAGACCCTGAAGGACGGCACCGAGGCGGTCGGCAACCGCACCCGCGTCAAGGTGGTCAAGAACAAGGTCGCCGCGCCGTTCAAGCAGGCCGAGTTCGACATCCTCTACGGCGTGGGCATCAGCCGCGAGGGCGGCCTGATCGACATGGGCGTCGAGCACGGCTTCATCCGGAAGTCCGGCGCCTGGTACACCTACGAGGGCGACCAGCTGGGCCAGGGCAAGGAGAACGCCCGCAACTTCCTGAAGGACAACCCGCAGCTGGCCGACGAGATCGAGGCCAAGATCAAGGGCAAGCTGGGCATCGGCCCGAAGCCCCCCGCGGCCGAGGGCGACGCCGCCGCGGCCCCCGCCGTGGAGATCCCGGCCGCCGCGGCCCCCGCGAAGGCCGCGGCCAAGAAGGCGGCGGCCGCCGCCAAGAGCTGATCCGTTGACACCGCACCAGCAGTACGACCACCCGGCACCGGGCCCGTCCGGCGACGGGCCCGGTGCGGGCGTTCACGGCCCCGGCCCCGGGCCGGACGACGACTACGGTCCGCCGGACTGGTTCGCGGCCGTGGCGGAGGAGGAGCCGGAGCCGGAGCCGGCCCGGGAGGCGGCGGGGGAGCCGCCGGTCGGGCCGGTCGGGGAGCTGCCCGGGATGATGCGGGCGTCCGACCTGGCCGGCGGGCGGCGGCGACGGCGCAGCGCGCTCGGGGAGCTGCCGGCCGCCGCGCCGGAGCCGGTGGCGGCGGAGCGGCCGCGGGCCCGGCGGCGGGCGAAGGCCGAGCGGGCGGACGGCGACGGCCCGGGCGCCGGGGCGGGCGCGGCCCGGGAGGGGCGGCGCGGGCGGGCGAAGACCGAGCCGGAGGGCGACCCGGCCGACCGGGCCCGGGACATCTGCCTGCGGCTGCTCACCGGCGCCGCCAAGTCCCGCAAGCAGTTGGCCGACGCGCTGCGCCGCAAGGAGATCCCGGACGAGGCCGCCGAGCGGGTGCTGGACCGGCTGGAGGAGGTCGGCCTGATCGACGACGCCGCCTTCGCGGAGGCCTGGGTGGAGTCCCGGCACGCGGTGCGCGGGCTCTCCCGGCGGGCGCTGGCCCAGGAGTTGCGCACCAAGGGCGTCGCCGGGGAGGCCGCCGAGCGGGCCCTGCTGCAGGTCGACGAGGAGGACGAGTCCGAGGCGGCCCGGGCGCTGGTCGCGCGCAAGCTGCGCTCCACCGCCGGGCTGGCGCGGGACGTGCGGATCCGGCGGCTGGTCGGGGTGCTGGCGCGGCGCGGCTACCCGGAGGGCCTGGCGTTCCGGGTGGTGCGGGCGGCGATCGACGCGGAAGGGGCGGGCGGGGAGGACGACGCGGGCGAGGAGGGCGACCAAGACTGGCAGGAGTGAGGCCGGTTTCCGGTGTGATCTGATGACAGGTGATCAGATCATCGGCGCCAATTCTCGATCGCATCTTGACCGTTTCGTAACCTCGGCCTAGCCTCACACTCAGTGGCAGGACGATCGCGGAGGTCGCCTCAGCGGCAGCGTGAGCAGGACGGGGAGTGGCCGGATGGGCATCGCTCAGGGCACCGAAACGGGTTCCTCCCTGCTGCTGGCCGCCGGGGTGCTGATCGGCGCCCTGGTCCTGGTGCTGGCCGCCGGGTTCCTGATGCTCCGCCAGCGCCGGGCCGAACTCGACCGCCGCGAGGAGCGGTTGACGTCCGAGCTGCACCGCCTCCACCAGCACGAGGACGAACTCGCCGCCCGCGCCGCCGACTCCGAGCGGGTGCGGGCCGAACTCGCCGGGCAGGGCGTGCAGAACCGGCTGCTGCTGGAGCGCACCGCCGGGCTGACCGCCGACCAGGCCCGCGAGGAGATCGTCCGGGCCGCCGAGTCGGAGGCCCGCCGGGAGGCCGCGCTGACCGTCCGGGAGATCGAGCGGCGGGCGGTCGACGAGGGCGAGGGCCGGGCCCGGGAGATCATCGCCGCGTCCATCCAGCGGCTCGCCGCCGAGCACACCACCGAGACCGTCGTCACCACCCTGCGGCTGCCCAGCGAGGACATGAAGGGCCGGGTGATCGGCCGCGAGGGCCGCAACATCCGGGCCTTCGAGGCCGTCACCGGCGTCAACCTGATCGTCGACGACACCCCCGGGCTGGTCCAGCTCTCCTGCTTCGACCCCGTCCGGCGGGAGAGCGCCCGGCTCACCCTGGAGGCGCTGCTGGTCGACGGGCGGATCCACCCCGCGCGGATCGAGGAGACCCACGAGCGCAGCCGGGCCGAGGTCGGGCGGCTGTGCGTCCGGGCCGGCGAGGACGCGCTGCTCACCGTCGGGATCGGGGCGAGCGGCGAGATGTCGCCCGAACTCGTCCGCACCCTGGGCACTCTGCGCTACCGCACCTCGTACGGGCAGAACGTGCTCGGGCACCTGGTGGAGTCCGCGCACCTGGCCGGGATGATGGCCGCCGAACTCGGCGTCGACCCCGAGACGGTGCGGCGGGCCGCGCTGCTGCACGACATCGGCAAGGCGCTCAGCCACCGGGTGCCGGGCAGCCACGCCGCGATCGGTGCCGAGTTCGCCCGCCGGCACGGCGAGGCCGAGGAGGTCGTGCACGCCATAGCGGCCCACCACGGCGAGATCGAGGCGAAGACCGTCGAGGCCGTGCTCACCCAGGCCGCCGACGCCTGCTCGGCCGGGCGGCCCGGCGCGCGCAAGGAGTCGGTCGAGGCGTACGTCCGCCGGCTGGAGCGGCTGGAGGAGATCGCCCTCGCGCACGACGGCGTCACCAAGGTGTACGCGATGCAGGCCGGCCGGGAGGTCCGGGTGATGGTGCAGCCGGAGGCCGTCGACGACGTCCGGGCGCAGGAGATCGCCCGCGAGGTGGCCCGGCAGGTGCGGGAGGAGCTGACCTACCCGGGGCAGATCCGGATCACGGTGGTGCGGGAGTCGCGGGCGACGGAGGTCGCGCGGTAGCGCGAGGCCGTGCGGGCGCGCCGCGGGAGGCGCTCCGGGCGGCAACTGGCCGTCGGTGCCGCGACCTTGCCGGTGCGGGGGCGCAGTTCCCCGCGCCCCTACCGGGTCTTCTCCTGTTCCAGGCCGGGCTTGGGGGTGAGCGGCGCGGTGAGGGCGTGCAGGGTCTCGGGGTGCAGGCCGGGGGTGGTGCCCAGCAGGTGGCCGTCGGGGCGGACCAGCAGGACGGTGTGCGGTGCGGCGCCGGGGTAGGCGTCGGCGACCAGCACCTCGGTGGGCACGGGCAGCGCGGCGGCGAGTTCGGCGAGCCGGGGCATCAGGCCGGCGCCGACCCAGTGCTCGGCGGACCAGACGGTGGTCCCGGGGGCGACCAGGACCAGTAGGAACGGGCCGCCGAGCCGGGCCCGCAGGGTGTCCGCGGCGCCGTCCGCGGTGACCACCGGCAGGTCGGGCACCAGCACGCCCGGCGCGGTGGCCGGGAACTGCTCGGTCAGCGCGGTGCCGCCGCGGCCGGAGCCGCGCTGCTCGGGGACGCGCGGGACGACGCCGGACGGGGTGGCGGGGTAGGCGGGGGCGCCGCCGAAGCGGCCGGTGCCGAGCTGGCCGTCGGCGAGCAGCGGGGCGTGCTTGCGGAACGAGCCGGAGAGCAGCGAGCGCCGGGTCTCGGCCCAGCCGCGCAGCGGCCGCAGCAGCGGCATGCTCTGGTCGACGGCGCGCAGCCGGGCGCCGACCGCGCCGCGCCGCTCCGCCTCGTAGCCGTCGAGCAGGGCGCGGTCGGCGCGGTCGGCGGCGGGGGGCAGGTGCCAGGCGAGGGCGAGCCGCCAGGCGAGGTTGTCGGCGTCGCGCAGGCCGTCGGCGAGGTTCTGCATGCCGAGGGCGCCGTGCAGGTGGGCGGCGTCGCCGGCCAGGAAGGCGCGGCCGGTGCGGAAGCGGGCGGCGAGGCGCTGTTGGTAGGTGTGGTCGGCGGCGGCGAGCAGTTGGTGGGGCGGGAGTTCGCCGCACCAGCCGGTGAGCGCGGAGGTGACCCGGGTGAGCAGGGTGTCGCCGGTGACGATGCCCGGCCAGGTGGCGTGCGGGTCGACGGGTTCGGTGGGCTGCGGGCGGCCGGGGGGCAGCCGCCAGTCGAGCCGCCACAGGCCGTCGGGCAGCGGGCGGGCGGACGCCTCGCGGTCGCCGCGCCACGGGGGTTCGCGGTGCAGCCGGGCCTCGCCGGGGAACGGCAGGTCGACCCGGACGGTGGCGACCGCGTGCCGGTCGACGGCGGGCCGGCCGGGGAAACGGACCTTGAGCAGTCTGCGGACGGTGGAGCGGGCGCCGTCGCAGCCGACCAGGTGGCTGCCGCGCCACCAGGTCTCCTCGCCGCCGGACTCGGTGCGGACGGCCACCCCGTCGCGGTCCTGGGCGAGTTCGACCACCCGGTGCCGGGGCAGCAGCCGGACCAGCGGGGTCGCGGCGACCGCGTCGCGCAGGCCGCGCTGCAGCCGGTGCTGGGCGAGGTGCAGGACGGGTTCGCCGTCCAGCGGCAGGCGCAGCACCTCGGCGCGGCGGCGCCAGACGGTGAAGGCGTCCCAGCGGGCGGAGTCGGAGGCCACCCGGGTGTAGCCGATCCGGCCGAGGAAGGCGGCGGTGTCGCCGCCGAGCACGACGGTGCGGGGGCTCTCCGGGCTGACGCCGGTGCCCTCGTCCAGGACGGTGCTGGGGACTTCGTTGCGGGCCAGTGCGAGCGCCAGGGCGAGGCCGACCGGCCCGGCCCCGACGATGATCACCGCGTCCATGCCGGGGCCTTCGGGCGGGCGGCGTCGTCGGCCGCCGGGGCGTCATATGCCGGGTGGGAGGTCCCAGGTGGTGTCACGAAGAGCAATGCAACAGTTCACCTGGGTGTCCGTCAAGCAGCGGCTGTGCCGCGGGCCCTCGCGCCGCGACGGCCGCGGGACTCGATCCAGCGGGCCAGCCCGCTGAGGGCGAGGCACATCGCGATGTAGAGCGGGGTGATCACCAGGATGACCGGGATGTACGGGTAGCCGTCGGAGTTGGAGGCGATCCACCTGCCGACGAACAGCAGCTCGGGGTACGTGATGATGTAGCCGAGCGAGGTGTCCTTCAGGGTGACGACCAGCTGGCCGATGATCGCGGGCAGCATCGCCCGGACCGACTGCGGCAGGAGCACCAGGGTCATCACCTGTGTCTTGCGCAGGCCCAGGGCGTACCCGGCCTCGCCCTGGCCGCGCGGGACGGCGTTGATGCCGGAGCGGATGATCTCGGCCTGCACGGCGCCGTTGTAGACGGACAGGCCGAGCACCAGCGCCCAGAGCGGCTGCGCGGTGAACACCGCCGTGTACAGCGCGAAGATCATGATCAGCAGCGGCATGGCCCGGAAGAACTGCACCACCGCGGTGCAGGCGACCCGGACCGGCCGGTGGTCGGAGAGCCGGCCGACGGCGAGCAGCACGCCGAGCACCAGCGAGCCGACCGCGCCCAGCGCGAACGCCTTCAGGGTGGCCAGGGCGCCGTCCACGATCCGCTGCTGGACGTTCTTGTACTCGAACGACCGCCAGAGCCAGCCGTCGAACTGGCCCTTGTCGGCCAGCACGGCGACGATCCACCAGAGCAGGGCGGCGATGCCGAGCACGCCGAGCACGCCGAACAGCCGGTAGCGCGCCCTGGCCCGCGGGCCGGGGACGTCGTACAGCACGGAGGCGGAGCGGGAGTTCATCGGGCCACCGCCACGCGACGCTCCAGGAGGGAGAGGACCGAGCTGATCGCGAAACCGATCGCCAGGTAGGCCAGCGCCAGCCAGAAGAAGCTGACGAAGATCGGGGCCGAGTCCTCGGTCCAGGTCTTCTGGACGCTGAACAACTCGAAGACGTTGAACGCGCCCGCCACCGCCGAGTTGCGCGGCAGCGCGATGAACACCGAGCCCAGCGGCGCGATCACCGCCCGGCCGGCCTGCGGCAGCACCACCAGGAACAGGGTCTGGCCGAAGCCCATGCCCAGCGAGCGGGCCGCCTCGGCCTGCCCCAGCGGCACGGTGTTGATGCCGGCCCGCAGCACCTCGCAGATGAAGCTGCCGGTGTAGACGCTGAGCGCGGCCACCGCGGCGGTGAAGCTGCTGATGTGCAGCTCCAGCCGCGGCAGCATGAAGGTCACCACGAAGAACAGCAGGGTCAGCGGGGTGTTGCGGAACACCGTCACCCAGGCGGTGCCGAAGCCCCGCAGCACCGGGACCGGCGAGACGCGGAAGGCCGCCAGCAGGACGCCCAGCAGCAGCGCGAACAGGGCGCTGAGCGCGCTGAGTTCGATCGTCCCCAGGAACCCGCGGACGAACAGCGAGAAGTTGTCCTTCTCGAACAGTATGCCCATGCCGGCGGCCCTCCTTTCTCGGTGTCGGTCGGTGGTGCGTCAGGGGTCGTGCGTCAGTCGTGGTGCGTCAGGAGACGGGGTCCAGCGCGGGGACGGCGGGCGCGGCCGAGCCGGACAGGCCCAGGGTGGCGTCGTACGCCTTCTTCCAGTCGCCGTTGTCCTCGTGCTTCTTGAGGGCGTCGTTGATCGCCTTCTGCAGCGCCGCGTCGCCCTTCTTCAGGCCGACGCCGTAGCGCTCCTCGGAGAACGGGGTGCCGACGACCTTCAACTGGCCCTGGTTCTTGGCCGCGTAGCCCTTGAGGATCGAGTCGTCGGTGGTGACCGCGTCGACCTCCTTGGTCAGCAGCTTCTCCACGCACAGCGAGTAGCTCTCGAAGGTGGTGACCTTCGCGCCGTACTTCTGGATGCCGGCGACCGAGGTCGAGCCGGCGGCGGTGCAGACCGCCTTGTCCTTGGTGGTCTCCGGGCCGGTGATGGCGGTGTTGTCCTTGTTCACCAGCAGGGACTGGCCGGCGATGTAGTACGGGCCGGCGAAGTCGATCTGCTCCTTGCGCTTCGGAGTGATCGAGTAGGTGCCGACGTAGTAGTCGATCTGGTCGCCGGAGAGCGAGGTCTCGCGGGCGCTGGAGTTGATCGTCTTGAACTCGATCTGGTCGGCCGAGAAGCCGAGGTCGGCGGCGACCATCTTGGCGATCTCGATGTCGAAGCCGTTGCGCTTGCCGGTCTGCACGTCCTCGAAGCCGAGGAACGGCTGGTCGGACTTGGCGCCGACGACCAGCTTGCCGCGGGTCTTCGCGGTGGTCCAGGTCTTCGAGGCGTCCAGCTTGGCGGCGGCGTTCACCTGGTAGACCGGCAGCTGGGGGGCGGCCGAACCGCCCTTGCCGGCATCGGAGTCGGGCGTTCCGTCCTTGCCGCAGGCGGCGACCGCGGTCAGGGCGAGCACGGACAGGGCGGCGGCTACGGTACGACGGGCCTTCATGCGGTCGTTCTCTCCTCGGTAGGGGCCATCGCTGGCTCCGGGCACATTCGAACTGACGCTAGATCAACGTCGGACTCAGTGGTGCAGGATCTTCGAGAGGAAGTCCTTGGCACGGTCGCTGCTCGGCGCCGTGAAGAACGCCTCCGGGGTGTTCTGCTCGACGATCCGGCCGTCCGCCATGAACAGGACGCGGTTGGCGGCAGAGCGGGCGAAGCCCATCTCGTGGGTCACCACGACCATGGTCATGCCGCGGGCGGCGAGCGAACGCATCACCTCCAGCACCTCGTTGACCATCTCCGGGTCGAGGGCCGAGGTCGGCTCGTCGAACAGCATCACCTTGGGGTCCATCGCCAGCGCGCGGGCGATCGCCACCCGCTGCTGCTGCCCGCCGGACAACTGCGACGGGTACTTGTCGGCCTGCGCGGCGACGCCGACCCGCTCCAGCAGCTCGCGGGCGGTCCGCTCGGCCTCGTCCTTCGGCACCCGGCCGACCTTCACCTGGGCCAGCACCACGTTCTGCAGCACGGTCTTGTGCGCGAACAGGTTGAAGGACTGGAACACCATCCCGACCCGGGCGCGCAGCCGGGCCAGCTCGCGGCCCTCGGCGGGCAGCGGCCGGCCGTCCACCTCGATCGTGCCGGAGTCGATGGTCTCCAGCCGGTTGATGGTGCGGCACAGCGTGGACTTGCCGGAGCCGGACGGGCCGATCAGCACCACGACCTCGCCCTGGGCGATGTCCAGGTCGATGTCCCGCAGCACGTGCAGCGCGCCGAAGTGCTTGTTCACCCCGCGCAGCGACACCAGCGGAGCGGTCGGGACGGCCTCCGCCTCGTGCGGGTCGGCGCTGTTCTCGGTCATCGCGGCTCGCTCCCTCGTCCTCCGAACCCGGGCCGACTCGCAGGGGCCGCAGAGCCGGTGATGGTCCGTCTGATGTCCGGGGGCCGGAGCCGGCGGAGCCCACGGCCCCCGGACGGGGCGACTTTAGGCAGGTACACGACGTCTCGTCAGCCGATCTGAGCTGAACTTGAGGATCACGGTTCGGCTACGCCGGGTAGTCACGGGGTAGCGGATACCGGAGCGGCGGCGGAGCGGGAGGCTCGGCCGACCGGGTGACGCCGGAGGGGCATGGATGCCAGGATGGCCCGATCCCGGTGCGCGGCGCGGCGCGCCGCCGACCGGGGCCGCCCCCGGCACCGGAAGGCCGTACGTGGTCGAACCGGGGCGCGCCGAGCCCGAGCACCCCCACCGTCGGAAGGGAACCCGATGCGCCTGCTCCTGGTCGAGGACGACGACCGCGTGGCCGCCGCCCTGGTCGCGGTGCTGGGCCGGCACGGCTTCCAGGTCCGGCACGCCCGCAGCGGGCACGAGGCGCTGGACGCGCTCGTCCCGGACGGCAGCGACCCGTACCGGGTGGTGCTGCTCGACCTCGGGCTGCCCGACCGGGACGGCTTCGAGGTGTGCAGCCGGATCCGGGCCGGCAGCGGCGTCCCGGTGATCATGGTGACCGCGCGGGCCGACATCCGCTCCCGGATCCACGGCCTCAACCTCGGCGCCGACGACTACGTGGTCAAGCCCTACGACATGGGCGAACTGCTCGCCCGGATCCACGCGGTGGCCCGCCGCGGCGCCCCCCGGGCCGGCGAGGACAGCGGCCCCGAGCCGACCGGCCCGCTGGCCTCCCGCGGCGTCGAGATCGACCGCGAGCGCCGCCGGGTCTCGGTCGAGGGCCGCGACGTCCCGCTCACCCGCAAGGAGTTCGACCTGCTGGCGCTGCTCGCCCAGAGCCCCGGCGTGGTCTACCGGCGCGAGCAGATCTTCAGCGAGGTCTGGCGCTCCGGCTGGGAGGGCAACGGTCGCACCCTGGAGGTGCACGTCGGCTCGCTGCGCACCAAGCTCGGGCTGCCGGGGCTGGTCGAGGCCGTCCGCGGCGTCGGCTACCGGATCGCCCCGGAGCCGGCGGAGCAGGCCGAGCAGGTCGAGGGGCCCGGCGGTGCCGGGGAGGCCCGGGGCGCTGCCTCCGCCTCCGCCTCCGCCGACGACGACGCGGAGCGCTGACCGCGCGTGCGCAACCGTCTGCTCGGCATCCTGATCGCCCTGATGGCCTGCGTGCTGGCCGCGCTCGGCGTGCCGCTGGCCTACCTGATCGCCGCCTCCGAGCAGTCCAAGGTGGTCGTCGACCGGATCGACGACGCCGCCCGCTTCGCCCAGGACCTGCCCACCCAGGGCCGCCCGAACACCGCCGCGGTCAAGGGCGACCCGCAGCCGGGCCCCGGCGACACCGGCCGGCTGTACGCCCTGACCAGCGAGGCCGACCGCTACCACGAGCTGTACGGCGCCCGGATCGGCGTCTTCCAGCGCGACGGCAGCGCCATCGCGGTCGCCCCGGCCGGCTGGCGCCCGCCCACCGCCGGCCCCGGCGAGCAGGCCTACCACGAGGCGCTGGCCGGCCGCCGCAGCCACAACCCGCCGCAGGTCTGGCCGTGGACCCCCGACCGCACCCTGACCGTCGCGCTGCCCGTGGTCCGCGACGGCGACGTGGTCGCCGTGGTGCTCACCGAGTCGCCCACCGGCGGCCTGCGCTCGCGCGTCCTGCACCGCTGGATGGTGCTGGCCGGCGGCGAGGCGCTGGCCATGATCGTCGCGATCCTGCTCGCGATGCGGCTCACCGGCTGGGTGCTGCGCCCGGTCCGCACCCTCGATCGGGCCACCCACGACATCGCCACCGGGCGGCTCGGCGCCCGGGTCGCCCCCAGCGGCGGACCGCCCGAACTGCGGCGGCTGGCCCGCTCGTTCAACGACATGGCGGACCACGTGGTGCTCGCCATCGACCAGCAGCGGGCCTTCGTCGCCGACGCCTCGCACCAGCTGCGCAACCCGCTCGCCGCGCTGCTGCTGCGGGTCGAGCTGATCGGCCTCGACCTGCCCGAGGGCCACGAGGAGGAGCTGGTCGCCGTCCGCGAGGAGGGCGCCCGGCTGGCCCGGGTGCTGGACGACCTGCTCGGCCTGGCCACCGCCGAGGGCTCCCGGCCCGAGCCCGAGCCGGTCGACCTGGTCGGCCTGGTCCGCGCCCGGGTCGACGCCTGGCGGCCGCTGGCCGGGCAGCGCGGCGTCGACCTGCACTGGGAGGGGCCGCCGCTGGCGCACGCCTGGGCCGACCCGATCGGATTCGGCAGCGCGCTGGACGCCGTGCTGGACAACGCGCTCAAGTTCACCCCGGTCGGCGGCGCCGTCCGGGTCGGCCTGCGGATCGGCAAGGACGAGGTCACCGCGACCGTCACCGACGCCGGCCCCGGCCTCACCGAGGAGGAGCTCGCCCGGGTCGGCGACCGGTTCTGGCGCTCCTCCCGGCACCAGAACATCGACGGCTCGGGACTCGGCCTCTCCATCGCCCGCACCCTGCTGCTGGCCGGCGGCGGCGGCCTCGGCTTCGCGCCCGCCGAGCCGCACGGCCTGACCGTGCGGCTCGCGGTGCCCCGGCGGCGCCCGCGCCGCTGAGGCCCGCGCCGCCGAGGCCCGGTCGGGGGCCGGCCGGCGCGGGGGCCGGCCGGCGGTGCCTACGGCTTGACCGACAGGTAGTAGCGCTTGGCGCCGTCGTGCAGCGGCAGCGGGTCGGTGTACACCGCGGTGCGCAGGTCCACCAGCTGCGCGGCGTGCACCTTGCGGCCGATGTCGTCCCGGCTGTCGATCACCGCCCGGGTCAGCGCCTCCACCAGCGCCGGGTCCACGTCCGCCCGGGTCACCAGCAGGTTCGGCACCGCGACGGTCGGCACCGCCGTCCGCTCCGGCTCGACGTCCGGGTAGGCGTCCGCCGGGATGGTCGCGGCCCGGTACGCGTCCATGCCGGGGCCGGCCAGCTGGTGCAGCGGGTCGGAGAGCTCGCCCATCGGGACGATCCGGATCGGCGTCCGGGCCGACAGGTCGGAGAGCGCCGCCGTGGGCAGGCCGCCGGACCAGAAGAACGCGTCCAGCTCCCCCTTCTGCAGCTTGTCGGCGGACTCGGTGACGTTGGTGGCCGAGCCGCGGACGCCGTGGTCCGGGTCCACCCCGGCCGCCTCCAGCAGCCGCCGGGTGACCAGGTTCACCCCCGACTTGTCCGGTCCCACCCCGACCCGCAGCCCCCGCAGGTCCGCCACCGAGCGCACCGGCGACTCGGCCGGCACCACCAGCTGGATGTAGTCGTCGTACAGCCGGGCGATCGCCCGCAGCTTCGGCTTGTCCGGGCTGGCGAAGGTGGCCACCGCGTCCGCCGTGGCCACCGCGAAGTCGTCCCGGCCGCTGACCAGCCGCTCCAGGTTGTCCATCGAGCCGACCGAGTTGTCCAGCTGCACCCGCAGCCCCGGCAGGTGCTGTCCGAGGTAGTCCCGCAGCAGCACCCCGTAGCGGTCGTACACCCCGCCGGTGACCCCGGTCGCGAACGCCACCCGGCCGTGCGGGCCCGCCGACGAGCGGGCCGAGGAGACCCACCAGCCGCCCAGCCCGCCGGCCACCAGCAGCAGCACCGCGGCCAGCCGCAGCAGGCGGCCGCGCAGCGCTGCGCGGGCCGCGGCACCGGCGGCGGCACGGGCACGGGACGGGAGGTTCGCGGCAGCCATGCCGTGGATACTGCCAGCCCCCACCGCCCGGCGGGAGGCCCTCCCGGGTGCCCGTACCCTTGGCTCTGTGGGTATGGAGGAGAGCTTGCGAACTTACAAGGTCGTCACGTACGGCTGCCAGATGAACGTCCACGACTCCGAGCGGCTGTCCGGGCTGCTGGAGCAGGCCGGCTACGCCAAGGCCGTCGGCGACGGCGACCCCGACCTGGTGGTCTTCAACACCTGCGCGGTCCGCGAGAACGCCGACAACAAGCTGTACGGCAACCTCGGCCGGCTCGCCCCCGCCAAGCAGGCCAACCGCGGCATGCAGATCGCCGTCGGCGGCTGCCTCGCCCAGAAGGACCGCGAGACCATCGTCCGCAAGGCCCCCTGGGTCGACGTCGTCTTCGGCACCCACAACATCGGCCACCTGCCCGCGCTGCTGGAGCGCGCCGCCGTCGAGCGCGAGGCCCAGGTCGAGATCCTGGAGTCGCTGGAGACCTTCCCCTCCACCCTGCCCGCCCGGCGCGAGTCCGCGTACGCGGCCTGGGTCGCGATCTCGGTCGGCTGCAACAACACCTGCACCTTCTGCATCGTCCCCGCGCTGCGCGGCAAGGAGGAGGACCGCCGCCCCGGCGACATCCTCGCCGAGGTCGAGGCGCTGGTCGCCGAGGGCGTCGTCGAGGTCACCCTGCTCGGGCAGAACGTCAACGCGTACGGCTCCGACCTCGGCGACCGCGAGGCGTTCGGCAAGCTGCTGCGCGCCTGCGGCCAGGTCGAGGGCCTGGAGCGGGTCCGGTTCACCTCGCCGCACCCGCGCGACTTCACCGACGACGTGATCGCCGCGATGGCCGAGACGCCCAACGCGATGCACCAGCTGCACATGCCGCTGCAGTCCGGCTCCGACCGGATCCTGAAGGCGATGCGCCGCTCCTACCGGCAGGAACGCTTCCTCGGCATCATCGAGAAGGTCCGCGCCGCGATGCCGGACGCCGCGATCTCCACCGACATCATCGTCGGCTTCCCCGGCGAGAGCGACGAGGACTTCGAGCAGACCCTGCACGTGGTCCGCGAGGCCCGGTTCGCCAACGCCTTCACCTTCCAGTACTCCAAGCGGCCCGGCACCCCGGCCGCCGAGATGGACGACCAGATCCCCAAGGCCGTCGTCCAGGAGCGCTACGAGCGGCTGGTCGCCCTCCAGGAGGAGATCTCCTGGGAGGAGAACAAGAAGCAGGTCGGCCGCCGGCTGGAGGTCCTGGTCGCCGAGGGCGAGGGCAAGAAGGACGACCGCACCGACCGCCTCTCCGGGCGCGCCCCCGACAACCGGCTCGTGCACTTCACCCGCCCCGAGGGCGGCGTCCGCCCCGGCGACATGGTCACCGTCGAGATCAGCTACGCCGCCCCGCACCACCTGCTCGCCGAGGGCCCGGTGCTGGGCGTCCGCCGCACCCGGGCCGGCGACGCCTGGGAGAAGCGGCGGGCGGCCCCCGCGGCCAAGCCGGCCGGCGTGATGCTCGGCCTGCCCGGCATCGGCGTGCCCGCGCCGGCGGCGGTGCCGGGCGGGGACGGCTGCGGCACCTGCTGACGGCCGGCCGGAGCCCCGCGGGGGGCGGCGGCCCGACGGAGGAGACTCCGCCGGGCCGCCGCCCCCCGCTCGCGTAGAGTGACCGGCATGCTTGCTGCCGCCGCCGTGTGTCCCTGCCCGCCGTTGCTCGTGCCGGAGGTGGCCGCCGGGGCCGCCGACGAGGCGGCCGGGCTGCGGGAGGCGTGCCTGGCGGCGGTGCGGGAGCTGGCCGGGACGGAGCTGGTGGTGGTGGTCGGCACCGGCGAGCGGGCCGGGGTGTGGACCGAGGGCGGGGCCGGGTCGCTGCACCGGTACGGGGTGCCGAAGGCGGTCCGGCTGCCGCTGGGCGGGGTGGCGGGGCCGGAGCTGTCGCCCGCGCTGACGGTCGGCGCGTGGCTGCTGGAGGAGGCAGCCGTCCGGGTGCCGACGCACGCCGTCGCGGTGCGGCCGGACACCGCGCCGGAGCGGCTGCTGGGCCTGGGCCGGGGGCTGGCCGAACTCGCGGACCGGGTGGGCCTGTTGGTGCTCGGCGACGGCAGCGCCCGGCGCTCGGTGAAGGCCCCCGGCTACCTGGACGAGCGGGCCGAGGGCCACGACCGGACGGTGGCGCTCGCGCTGGCCGGGGCGGACGCGGCGGCGCTGGCCGCGCTGGACGCCGGGCTCTCGGCCGAGCTGATGGCCGAGGGCCGCGCCCCGTGGCAGGTGCTGGCGGGCGCCGCGGAGGGCGCCGGGCTCGCCGGCGAGCTGCGCTACGAGGACGCCCCGTACGGCGTCGGCTACCTGGTGGCCTCCTGGCGCTGAACCGGGCCGAGGGGGAGGCCGGTCAGTCGTCCTTGGGCTTGGCGGCGAAGTCGTCGCGGGCGTGCTTGGTGGCCGAGGTGCCCTTGACGATCTTGTCCGAGTACTTGTGCTTGGTCGCCTTGTCGATCGCCTCGCCGGTCTTGTCCACCACGCTGTCGATCTTGTCGCCGTGCTTCCCGGCCAGCTCGCTGGCCTTCTCCTTGAGTTCCTCGGCCTTGCCCTTGAGGTTGTCCATCAGGCCCATCGAGTGCGCTCCTCGCGAATCGGGTCATTTCGTACCGGATACAGCTGATCCTCCCCGGTCAACGACGGTGCGACACGGGAGGTGCCCGGCTTTTGCGAGACTGGGGGAGTGAGCGGTTCCTCTTCTTCCCAGTCCGCGCCCCCCGGCGCCGCCCTGCCCCGGGTGGTCTCGGTGGTCGGTCCGACGGCGGCCGGCAAGTCCGACCTGGCGGTGGCGATCGCCCGCGAGCTCGGCGGGGAGGTGGTGAACACCGACTCGATGCAGCTCTACAAGGGCATGGACATCGGCACCGCCAAGCTGACCACGGCGGAGCGGGCCGGCGTCCCGCACCACCTGCTGGACGTCTGGGAGGTCACCGAGACCGCCTCGGTGGCCGAGTACCAGGCCCTGGCGCGGGCCGAGATGGACCGGCAGCTGGCGGCCGGGCAGCTGCCGGTGCTGGTCGGCGGCTCGGGCCTGTACGTGCGGGCCGCGGTCGACGAGATGGAGTTCCCCGGCACCGACCCGGCGGTCCGGGCCCGGCTGGAGGAGGAGCTGGAGCGGGTCGGCCCCGGCACCCTGCACCGGCGCCTGGCGGGGCTCGACCCGGCCGCGGCGGAGGCGATCCTGCCCAGCAACGGGCGGCGGGTGGTCCGGGCGCTGGAGGTCGTCGAGATCACCGGGCGCCCGTTCACCGCCAGCCTGCCGACCCAGCGGGCGGTGTACGAGGCGGTGCAGATCGGCGTCCGGGTGCCGCGCCCGGAGCTGGACCGGCGGATCGAGCTGCGGGTGGACCGGATGTGGGAGGCCGGGCTGCTCGACGAGGTCCGGGAGCTGGAGGCGGCCGGGCTGCGCGAGGGCCTGACCGCGAGCCGGGCGCTCGGCTACCAGCAGGTGCTGGCGTTCTTCGCCGGGGAGTGCACCGAGCGGGAGGCCAGGGAGGAGACCGTCCGGGCCACCCGGCGGTTCGCCCGGCGGCAGGAGTCCTGGTTCCGCCGGGACGCCCGGATCCACTGGCTGGACCGCCCCGAGGGCGCCGACCCGGTCGAGCTGCTGGCGCGCGCACTGGAACTGATCGACCGTCCGGCGGAGCCCGGCGAACCCGGCTGACCGGCGGATTCCGGCGCCCGGAGGGCGGGATCCGGCCAGGCTCGCGGCGTCTGCACCGGCAGACGCAGGTGCAGAAGGCACCGGCGGTCACGGCGGGATCACGTCCTGGCATCGGATCACCCGATCATGCCGTGCGGCGCCCTGTCCGGGTCTTGGTACGTGCCATCATCGGTACCACCGAGGCCCGGCACGCGGGCCGGCCTCACCGCCCGCGAGCCCCCGAGCTCGTGTCGAGCCGTCAGGGGAGGCCGCGTGTCAACGGGTACCGGCCCCGAAACCGATGAGCTGTTCGGCGGTGTCCCCGACGGGTCCGAGACCCTTCCCGAGCTCGTCGGCCCCACCACCTCGTACGCCGTGGCGCTGCCCGCGATCGACGACCTGGCGGCCACGCCCGGCGTCGTCCACGAACGGGACATCCGGCCGCGCCGCCGGCTGCGCTGGTGGCAGATCCTGCCGATCGCCGCGACCGTGATGTTCGGCTCGCTGATGTTCGCCTTCCCGCTGGCCTTCGGCACCGAGGGCGCGACCGCGATGATCGGGATGCTCGGCCTGCTGATCACCGCCGCCTCGGTCGGCTGGGGCGCGATGGCCGCCCGCCGGGCCGGCTACAAGTGGCCGGGCGTGCCGCGCCGCGGCAGCGCCGAGCGGGCCGGCTGGAAGGCCATCGTGGTCTACACCCTGCTGGCCGCGCTGGCCGTCGCGCTCGCCGTCTGGCGGGTCATCCACCTGCGCGGCTAGGCTCCGGGCCCCCGGCCCGGGGCGGGCGGGCTTCGTTACCATCGGCGGTGTGAGCGAGCACAGCGGCACCAGCGGCATCAGCGGGACGGCCTTCCTCAAGGGGCACGGCACCCAGAACGACTTCGTGATCGTCCCCGACCCGGACGGGCGGATCGACCTCTCGGCGGCGGACGTCGCCGCCCTGTGCGACCGGCGGGCCGGGATCGGCGCGGACGGCGTGCTGCGGGTGGTCCGCTCGGCGGCCGAGCCCGCGGCGGCCGGGATGGCCGGGCAGGCCGAGTGGTTCATGGACTACCGCAACGCGGACGGCTCGATCGCCGAGATGTGCGGCAACGGGGTGCGGGTCTTCGCCCGCTACCTGGTGCACGCCGGGCACGCCGGGTCCGGCGAGCTGGCGGTGGCCACCCGGGGCGGCGTGAAGCGGGTGCGGATCGCCGCGGACGCCCCCGACGGCACCCCCGGCGACGTCACCGTCGACATGGGCCGCGCCGCCTTCCCCGGCCCGGACGGCGTCACCGTCACGGTGGACGGCCGCAGCTGGCCCGCGCTGAACGTCAACATGGGCAACCCGCACGCCGTCGCGTTCGTCGAGGACCTGGCGCACGCCGGCCACCTGTACGAGGCCCCGGCCACCGCCCCGGCGGGCGCGTACCCGCAGGGCGTCAACGTGGAGTTCGTGGTGGACCGCGGCGAGCGGCACGTCGCGATGCGGGTGCACGAGCGCGGCTCCGGCGAGACCCGCTCCTGCGGCACCGGCGCCTGCGCCGTCGCGGTGGCGGCGATCCGGCGGGACGGCGCCGACCCGGCGGCGACCGGCGAGGCGGTCCGCTACACGGTGGACGTGCCCGGCGGGCGGCTGGTGATCGAGGAGTTCCCGGACGGCCGGATCGAGATGACCGGGCCCGCCGTGATCGTCGCGGAGGGCGTGCTCGCCTGACGGCCGGTCAGCGCGACGCGCGGTCAGCTCCCGCTTCCCAGACCGCCGTCCGGCTAATCCGCCCGTTCGGGTGATCCGGGTGACAGAGGGGAAGCGGGGGCTCGCGCAACGTGCTCTGCTCGGTAGCATGGACCACCGGGTCGGCCGTCGCTCCGGTGTTGCTGCCGGAGGTGCAGATGACCATCCGCTCCGAGTTGGCGGGTTCGCCGTCCAAGCAGCAGGCGGGCCGGTTCAGCCGGGCGGCGCTCGGCCGGGCCGGCCGGGCGGCGCTGCTCGCCACCGGGCGGACCCCGGTGCCGGACGCCATCGAGCCGATCGTCCAGGCCCACCGGGTGCACCACCCGCAGGCCGACGTACCGCTGCTGACCAGGGCGTACCGGCTCGCCGAGGAGAGCCACCGGGGGCAGACCCGGAAGAGCGGCGAACCGTACATCACCCACCCGCTCGCGGTGACGATGATCCTCGCCCAGCTCGGCGCGGACACCACCACGCTGGTCGCCTCGCTGCTGCACGACACCGTCGAGGACACCGAGGTGACGCTGGAGCAGGTCGCCGAGGACTTCGGGCCCGAGGTCGCCTACCTGGTCGACGGCGTCACCAAACTGGAGAAGGTCGACTTCGGGGCCGCCGCCGAGCCCGAGACCTTCCGCAAGATGCTGGTCGCCACCGGCGACGACGTCCGGGTGATGGTGATCAAGCTCGCCGACCGGCTGCACAACATGCGCACCATCCGGCACATGCGGCCGGCCAGCCAGGTGCGGATCGCCAACGTCACCCGGGACGTGCTGATCCCGCTCGCCGAACGGCTCGGCATCCAGGTGGTCAAGGCCGAGCTGGAGGACATCGTCTTCGCCACCCTGCACCCCGAGGAGTACGAGCACACCGGCACGGTGGCCGGCGGCTGGGCGGACGGCGTGCTCGCCCCGTTCGCCGCCGAGCTCGGCCGCCAGCTCACCGAGGCCGGGATCCCGGCCGCCGTCACCGTCCGGCCCCGGCACCTGGTCTCGCTGCACCGGGTGCTGATCAAGCGCGGCGGCCCGGACGGCGCCGGGCTGCGGCCCGCCGACTTCGGCCGGCTGCTGGTGGTGGTCGAGGACAACGCCGACTGCTACGCCGTGCTCGGCGAACTGCACACCTGCTGGACGCCGCTGCCCGGCGAGTTCAAGGACTTCGTCGCCGCCCCCAAGTTCAACCTCTACCAGTCGCTGCACACCGCGGTCGCGCTGCCCGGCGGCGAGGTGGTCGAGGTGCTGGTCCGCACCCGGCGGATGCACGAGGTCGCCGAGACCGGCGTGGTCGCCCTCGGCGACCCGCGCACCGACCGGCCGCACACCGCCGACGACCCCGAGGACCGCACCGACCCGGCCCGCCCCGGCTGGCTGGCCCGGCTGCTCGACTGGCAGCAGGACACCCCCGACCCGGACGCCTTCTGGTCCGCGCTCACCGCCGACCTGCGCGACGACCGCGAGATCACCGCCGTCACCGAGGACGGCGCCACCCTGCACCTGCCGACCGGCTCCAGCTGCCTGGACGCCGCCTACCTGATCGGCGAGGAGACCGGCCACCGATGTATCGGCGCCCGGGTCAACGGCCGGCTCGCCGCGCTCTCCACCCAGCTCCGCGACGGCGACGTGCTGGGCCTGCTCACCGCCCCCGAGGGCGAGGACAGCTGGCCCGACCCGGAGTGGCTCGACTACCTGCGCACCCCCGGCGCCCGGCTCGCCGTCGAACGGCGGCTGGCCGCCCGTCCGGCCGTCGCCGAACCGCCCGCGCCACCCGCCGTCCCGGCCCCCGCCGCGCCGCCCGCGCCGCCCGCCGCCGGGGCCGTCTCGCCCGCGGAGGTGCCGGAACTGCCCGGCGCCGCCGTCCGGTTGGCCCGCTGCTGCACGCCCGTCCCGCCGGACGAGGTGACCGGCATCGTGCTGCGCGGCGGGGCCGTCGCGGTGCACCGGGCGGGCTGCCCCACCGGCGTCCGGATGCTGCGCGGCGGCCGCCGCCCCGCCGAGGTCCGCTGGCTGCCCGGCGGCGCCCCGCAGTGGGGCTACCGGGCCACCCTGCACGCCGAGGCGCTCAACCGCCCCCGGCTGCTCGCCGACCTGACCGAGGCGATCTCCGGCGAGGGCGTGTCGATCTTCTCCGCCGAGGTCGAGCCGCCCCGCCAGCTGCGGGTCCGGCACAGCTACACCCTGGAACTGCCGGACGCGGCGGCGCTGCCCGCGGTGATGCGGGCGATGCTCCGGGTGTCGGGCGTGTACGACGTCTACCGGCCCAGCGGGCCGGAGGAGACGGCGGGGGCGGGCGCCGGGGGCGAGGAGGCCCCTGGTAAAAGGGATGACTCGGACACCGCGGACGTGCAACCATCGTGGGGAATTCACGGCGGCTCCGCCGTGTTGTCCGAGAGCACGATCCGATCAACCCAAGGATGAAATGACCTCCACGTTCGACAGCCGCACCCGATCGGGCGAGTCCGCCAACCGACTCGCCGACCTCAAGGCGGAAGCCCTGATGGACGAGGACCTCGCGGCGATCGACGAGGGCCTCGGCAACTACGACGGAGCGCAGTACGACCGCACCGAGCGCGCCGCGCTCCGCCGCGTCGCCGGCCTCTCCACCGAACTCCAGGACGTCACCGAAGTCGAGTACCGCCAGCTCCGGCTGGAGCGCGTGGTGCTCGTCGGCGTGTGGACGGACGGCACGCTGGAGGAGGCGGAGAACTCGATGGCCGAGCTCGCCGCCCTCGCCGAGACGGCCGGCTCCGAGGTCCTGGACGGCGTGATCCAGCGCCGTGACAAGCCCGACGCCGCCACCTACATCGGCTCCGGCAAGGCCAAGGAGCTGCGCGACATCGTCGCCTCCACCGGCGCCGACACCGTGGTCTGCGACGGCGAGCTCACCCCCGGCCAGCTGATCCACCTCGAAGACGTGGTCAAGGTCAAGGTCGTCGACCGCACCGCCCTGATCCTGGACATCTTCGCCCAGCACGCCAAGTCCCGAGAGGGCAAGGCGCAGGTCTCGCTCGCGCAGATGCAGTACATGCTCCCGCGCCTGCGCGGCTGGGGCCAGTCGCTGTCCCGGCAGATGGGTGGCGGTGGCTCCGGCACCTCGGGCGGCGGCATGGCCACCCGCGGTCCCGGTGAGACCAAGATCGAGACCGACCGGCGGCGGATCCGCGAGAAGATGGCGAAGCTCCGCAAGGAGATCGCCGAGATGAAGAAGGGCCGCGACACCAAGCGGCAGGAGCGGCGGCGCAACCACGTCCCCTCGGTGGCCATCGCCGGCTACACCAACGCCGGCAAGTCCTCGCTGCTCAACCGGCTCACCGGGGCCGGCGTCCTGGTGGAGAACGCCCTGTTCGCCACCCTGGACCCGACCGTCCGCCGGGCCGAGACCCCGAGCGGCCGGCTCTACACGCTGGCCGACACCGTCGGCTTCGTCCGGCACCTGCCGCACCACCTGGTCGAGGCGTTCCGCTCCACCATGGAGGAGGTCGGCGACGCCGACCTGATCCTGCACGTGGTGGACGGCTCGCACCCCGAGCCGGAGACCCAGCTCGCCGCCGTCCGCGAGGTGATCGTCTCGGTCGACGCGCAGAACGTGCCGGAGATCGTGGTGATCAACAAGGCCGACGCGGCGGACCCGCTGGTCCTCCAGCGCCTGCTGCGCCGCGAGCCGCACGCCATCGTGGTGTCGGCCCGCAGCGGCCAGGGCATCGAGGAACTGCTCGCCCTGATCGACCGGGAACTGCCGCACCCCGCGGTGGAGGTCACGGTCCTGGTGCCGTACACCCGCGGCGACCTGGTCTCCCGGGTGCACGCCGAGGGCGAGCTGCTCTCCACCGAGCACACCGCCGACGGTACCCTGCTGCACGCCAAGGTCGCCACCGTGCTGGCCGCCGAGCTGGAGCGGTACGCGGTCGTCACGGCCTGACGACCGGGCCGAGCGCATGCGGAAGGGCGGCCCACCCCCGCGGGGGTGGGCCGCCCTTCCGCATGCGCTCGGCCTTACCTGGCCTTATCCGGCCTTACTTGGCCTTGGCGAGGAAGCCGTCGAACATCTTCTTGGCGTCCGGGCCGAGGCTCGGGCCGGCCAGCCAGTGGCTGCCGTTGTCGCCGATCGAGACGTTCGAGAACAGCATCCGCTTGCCGTTCTGCTCGGTGAACCAGCCGCCGCCGGAGGAGCCGCCGGTCATGTTGCAGCCCATCATCATCATCGGCGGCCGCGAGGGGTCGAAGACGAACGGCGTGAGCTTCACGTTGGAGTCGCAGTGCTCCAGCTCCTGGCCGTCGAACGGCTTCCCGGCCGGGTAGCCGTACGCCTTCGGCGCGGTCAGGTCGGTCGACTTGGCGCCGAACAGGACCGGCACCGAGCCGCCGACGGTCTCCTCCAGCGAGCGCTTGGAACCGTCGATGTTGGTCACCCGGACCACCGCGAAGTCGAACTGGTTGGCCGAGGTGCCGTGCAGGGTGCCCTCCTTCACCCACTGCGGCATCACCAGCATGTCGATGGCCAGCCACTGGCCCAGCGGCGCGGCCTCGGCCCAACTGGCGCTCCGGTTGCCGTTGCTGCTGACGCCGGTGCGGTTGTAGCTGGGCGCGAACAGGAAGTTGGTGAAGTACTTGCCGCCCTTGCCGTCGTGCACGCAGTGCGCGGCGGTCCACACCAGGTTGCTCTTGCCCGGGTGGTCCGGGTCGGAGACCACGGTGCCGGAGCAGACCGCGTCGCCCTCGCTGGTCGCGAACCGGATCTTGCCGAGCACCGCGGTGTCCGCGGCGTACGGGTGCTGCTGGGGCCGGGCCGGGATGGTCGCCGGCAGGACCACGTCACGCAGCCCGGGCGCCTTCTCGTCGGTCGAGATCTGGGTGCCCTTCGACGGGTCGCCCGGGGTCTTCTTGTTCCAGTAGTTCCGGATCGCGTCGATGTCCTCCGGCTTGAAGCCGTTCTGGGACGCCCACTTCTTCCAGTCGTCGCCGGTCCAGCTCTGTACGTCGGAGAGGTACTTCTGCAGGTCGGCGACGTCCACCGAGTCCTTCGCGGAGTCGCCGGCGGCGGCCGAGGAGACGGCCGGCTTCGGGTCCTGCTTGGAACAGGCGGCGGTGCTGACGGCGAGCACCGTCACCAGGGCGGCCGCGGCCGCCTTCCGGAACCGGTGGATCGGGCGGTGCTGGTCGGTCATGGGTCTTTCCCCCGTGCTGGTCGCTGGTCGTTGGTCGCTGGTCGTGTCGAAGTGGATCGGGAGCGGCGGCGGGACCCGCCGTCCCGGGGGAGCCGGCTCACTGCCGGGAGAGGTAGGCCAGCGCCTGGCGGGCCACGTCCTCCAGGTAGGGGCCGTTCAGGGCGGTGTGCGCCGAGGTGCCGATCGAGGTGTTGCTGACCAGCCGCTGGCGGCCGTCCGGGCCGTCGGCGAACCAGCCGCCGCCCGAGGCGCCGGCCGTCATGGTGCAGCCGATCACCAGCATCGGCGGCCGGGCCGGGTCGAAGCTGCGCGAACCCGGCCGGCCGGAGTCGCAGCGCTCCAACTCCTGCCCGTCGAACGGCGCCACCGCCGGGTACCCCCAGGCCTGGATCGCCAACCGCTCGCGCGGGGCGTCGAACCAGACCGGTACGGCGGTGCCGACCGCCTCCTCCAGCGAGCGGGTCTCGCCCTCCGGGCCGCGCACCTTGACCACCGCGAAGTCGTACTGGTTCGCGGCGTCCCCGCCCCTGGTGCCCTCGGTGGTCCACAGCGGCGAGGTGATCACCTTGTCGGCCCACCACTGCCCGAGCGGCGCGACCTCGGCCAGCGTCGCCTTCCGGTGGTCGCTGGCCGCGCCGGAGCTGTTGTACGCCGGCACGAACACCAGGTTCTTGTACCAGTCGCCGCCCCTGCCCTCGTGCACGCAGTGCGCGGCCGTCCACACCAGGTCGCTCTTCCCCGGGTGCGCCGGGTCGGCGACCACGGTGGCCGAGCACTGGCCGGTGCCGCCGCCCGGCGCGGTCATGAAGACCTTCCCGGACGCCGGGTAGCTGGTGTACGGGCGCGGCACCGGCTGCGCGGCCACCGGGGGCGGCGCGTACGGCGCCCCGGACGCGGACGGCGCCCCGGACGCTCCGGCGGGCGACGGCGAGCCGCCCTCCGGAGCGCCCGCCGACGGCGAAGGCGAAGGCGACGGCGACAGCGGCGACGGCACGGCCGAGGCCGACCCCGACGCCGGGGCCGACGGCTCCGCGGCCGGGGCGGGCTGCCGCGGCGGCGCCTGGTCCATCCGCTCGGCGCTCCACAGGCCCGGCACCACCTGGTTGTGGAAGCCGTGCCGCTGCGCCCAGCGGTCCCACTCGCCGGCGCCCCACTGCCGCAACTCGGCGAAGCCGCGCGGGTTCCCGTCGTCGCCGCCCCCGCCGCCGGACGTGCAGGCGCTCGCGCCCCCGGCGGCCAGGACGGCCGCGGACAGCGCGGCCACCACCCCCCGTGCCCTCACCGGCTACCCCCCAAGTCAACGGATCTCTCCCCGGGGACAGTCTCCCATCCGGGTACGGAGCGCCGGACGTCCGGTGCCCCTGCCGTTGACGTCCGGTCACCGAACCGTGATGGTGACGGTCCGCCAGGGTGCCGAACCCTCACACCGAAGAGTGAGGGTTCGCCCGAAAACCACCGGAACGAGTGAGCCGATCTTGTGCCCGGCCACCCGGGATAGGTAACCCTTACCCGAAGGCAGTCACGCGGCTCAAGGAGCGGATTTGGCCAGCACCCTCACCGGCGTCCCCCCGGCCGTCCAGCCGGCGGCCGGGCACCCCGCCCCGGACCCGCTGCTCGACCCCGACCCGGCCGTCGCCGCCGAACACGCCGCCACCGAGAGCCTGTTGCGCTGCTGGGCCCGGGAGACCGCGGCCGAGCGCCCCGACGGCGACCTGCTGCGGATCCCGGTGCTCGGCGGCGCCGCCGAGCTCTCCGCGCCGGTCCGGCACTGGTCGGCCTGCGGCTGGCACCGCTTCGGCCCGGCCGCCGTCTCCACCGGCACCGCCGGGCACCCGGTCGACGCGGTCACCGTCGCCGCCCTGGTGGCCGGCGCCACCGGCCGCCCCGAACCCGGCCAACTCGCCGACCTCACCGCCCGGGTGGCCGACTCGGTCGGCCGCACCGCCGAGATCCTCACCCACCGCCGGACGATCTCCGCCGCGCCCGCCGACCCGTTCCTGCGCGCCGAGCAGTCGCTGCTGCTCGGCCACCCGCTGCACCCCACCCCGAAGAGCCGCGACGGCCTCGGCCCCGCCCAGTCCGCCGCGTACTCCCCGGAGCTGCACGGCAGCTTCCGGCTGCACTGGTGGGCCGCGCACCGCTCGCTGCTGGCCGGCGACTCGGCCGCCGGCACCCCGGTCGAGCGGCTCACCGCCGAGCTGTACGGCCGCACCCCGCCCGCCGGGACCGCCGTGCTGCCGCTGCACCCCTGGCAGGCCCGGGAGCTGGCGCTGCGCCCGGCCGTCGCCGAACTGCTGGAGCTCGGCCTGCTCACCGACCTCGGCCAGCACGGCGAGCCCTGGCACCCCACCAGCTCGGTGCGCACCGTCTGCCGGCCCGGCACCCCGTGGATGCTCAAGCTCTCGCTGGGCCTGCGGATCACCAACTCCCGCCGGGAGAACCTCCGCAAGGAACTGCACCGCGGCGCCGAGGTGCACCGGCTGCTGGAGGCCGGCCTGTCCGACCGCTGGAAGGCCGCCCACCCCGGTTTCGACATCGTCCGCGACCCGGCCTGGATCGGCGTCGACCACCCCGCGCTGGCCGACCCCAACGGCCTGGACACCGTGCTGCGGCAGATGCCGTTCGGCCCCGCCGACCGGGCGCTCTGCGTCGCCGGACTGGTCGCCGAGCAGCCGATCGGCCGACTCGACTCGCAACTGTCGGACATCATCGGCGAGTTGGCCGCCCGCACCGGCCGCTCCACGCCGACCGTCGCCACCGAGTGGTTCCTCCGCTACCTGGACGCCGTCGTCCTGCCGATCCTCTGGCTGGACGGGCAGGCCGGCATCGCCCTGGAGGCCCACCAGCAGAACAGCCTGGTCCTGCTGGACACCCTCGGCTGGCCCACCGGCGGCCGCTACCGCGACAACCAGGGCTACTACTTCCGCGCCTCGCACGCCGACCGGCTGCGCGCCCTGCTGCCCAACCTCGGCGAGCACAGCGACACCTTCGTGCCCGACCCGGTCGCCGACGAGCGCTTCGCCTACTACCTCGGCATCAACCACGTCCTCGGCCTGATCGGCGCCTTCGGCTCCCAGGGCCTCGCCGACGAACAGCTGCTGCTGGCCGCGTTGCGCCGCTTCCTGGCCGGCCCCGCCGCCACCGCCACCGGCTCCGGGCTGCCCGCCCACCTGCTGGACGCCCCCACCCTGCGCTGCAAGGCCAACCTGCTCACCCGGCTGCACGGCCTGGACGAACTGGTCGGCCCGGTCGAGACCCAGTCGGTGTACGTCGAGATCGACAACCCGGTGGCCCGGGCGTGATCCCGGCGACCGGGACGATCCCCACCCCTGCCGGCCCGCTGGTCCTGCGCACGGTCGACCCCGCGACCGACCTCGACCTGCTGGCCGGCTGGATGAACGACCCGGACACCGACCGCTGGTGGGCCCTCGCGGGCCCGCCCGCCACCACCGCCGCCCACCTCGCCGCGCAGCTCGACGGCGACGGCCGCAGCCGCCCGGTGCTGGCCCTGCTCGACGCGGTGCCCACCGGCTACTTCGAGCTGTACCGGGCCGACCTCGACCCGCTCGCCGCGCACTACCCCGCCCGCCCGCACGACCTCGGCGTGCACCTGCTGCTGGCCCCCGCCGCCCGCGGCCGGGGCCTGGCCGCCCCGCTGCTCGCCGCGACCGCCGCCCGGCTGCTGGAGCGCGAACCCCGCTGCACCCGGGTGCTCGCCGAACCCGACGTCCGCAACGCGCCCTCCGTCCGGGCGTTCGCCCGGGCCGGGTTCACCCGCGCCGCCGACCTCGACCTGCCCGACAAGCGCGCCGCCCTGATGATCCGCCGGCGCGCCGACCCCACCGCCGCCACCTAGGACGACATGACCTCCCACGACGACACGGCGGGCCGGCCGCCCGAGCCGTACGACCTGATCGGCGTCGGCATCGGCCCGTTCAACCTCTCGCTGGCCGCGCTCGCCGACCGGGCCGAGACCGTCAGCGCGCTGTTCCTCGACGCCCGCCCCGAGTTCCGCTGGCACCCCGGCATGCTCGTCGACGGCGCCCGGATGCAGGTCCCGTTCCTGGCCGACCTGGTCACCCTGGTCGACCCCACCAACCCGTGGTCCTTCCTCAACTACCTGCGCGAGAAGCAGCGGCTGTTCCCGTTCTACTTCAGCGAGCGCTTCCAACTGCCCCGCCGCGAGTACGAGGACTACTGCCGGTGGGCCGCCCACGCGCTGCCGAACTGCCGCTTCGACAGCCCGGTCACCGCCGTCCACTGGGACGCCGCGGAGGAGCACTACCTGGTGCGCGCCGCCGGGGAGACGCACCGCGCCCGCAACCTCGTCCTCGGCACCGGCACCGAACCCGCCCGCCCCGAGTCCTTCGCCCCGCTGCGCCGCCACCCCGCCGTGCTGCACTCCGCCGACTACCTGACCCGGCGGCACGAACTCGACGCGGCCCGGGACGTCACGGTGGTCGGATCCGGCCAGTCCGGCGCCGAGGTCTTCCTCGACCTGCTGCGCCACCGGGCCGGCGACGGCACCCGGCTGCGCTGGCTCACCCGCACCCGGGCGCTCGCCCCGATGGAGTACTCCAAACTCGGCCTGGAGCAGTTCACCCCCGACTACACCCGGTACTTCCACGGCCTGCCCGCCGACGTCCGGGACGCCCTCGTCCCCGCCCAGTGGCAGCTGCACAAGGCCGCCAGCGCCGAGACCCTCGCCGAGATCCACGACCACCTGTACGAGCGCACGATCGGCCGCCCGATCGACGCCGAACCGGTCGAGATCCTCCCCGGCACCGCCGTCACCGAGGCCGGGCAGGGCCCCTGCGGCGGCCTCGAACTGCACTGCCGGCACGCCGACTCCGGCCGCCGCCACCTGGTCCGCACCGACGCCGTGGTGCTGGCCACCGGCTACCGGGCGGTCCGGCCCGCCGCGCTCGACCCGATCGCCGAGCTGGTCGACTGGGACGAGCAGGGCCGCTACCGGGTCGACCTCGACCACCGGGTCGCCACCCGGCCGGAACTCACCGGCGGTCTGTACGTCCAGAACGCCGAGCTGCACACTCACGGTGTCGGCACCCCGGACCTCGGACTCGGCGCGCACCGCGCCGCCGTGATCCTGAACGCCGTCGCGGGCAGGACCCTCCACCCGCTGCCCCACCGCACCGCCTGGACCACCTTCGCACCGCCGCTCGCGGCGGCGCTCCCGCGACCCCAGGAAGGGACCGAGCGTGCCGCAGCCCGCCGCTGAACCCGCACTCCACCTGCCGCCCCAGCTCACCTCCGAGCACTGGCGGGCCGCCGGCCGCGAGATGCTCGCCAAACTGCTCGGCGAGTTCGCCTACGAGGAGCTGCTGGACCCGCGGGCCGAGGGCGGCGACCGCTACCTGCTGCGCCTGCCCGACGCCGACTACCGGTTCACCGCCCGCCGCGGCGCGTACGGCAGCTGGCGGGTCGAGCCGGGGTCGGTCGAGGGCGGCGACGACCCGCTGCGCTTCCTCCAGCGGGCCCGGCACGTGCTCGGGCTGAGCGGCGACACCACCGGCCACCTGGTGCGCGAGCTCACCGCCACGCTGATCGCCGACGCCCACCTGCGGGCCACCGCGCTGACCGCCGCCGAACTCGCCGACCTCGACCACGTCGCCCTGGAGGGCCGGCAGACCGGCCACCCGTGGATCGTCGCCAACAAGGGCCGGCTCGGCTTCTCCGCCACCGACGCGGCCGGCTGGACCCCGGAGGCCCGGCTGCCGCGCACCCTGCCCTGGCTGGCCGTGCACCGCAGCCTGGCCGAGTTCCGCGGCGACCCGACCATCTACGACACCGAGCTCGACCCCGCCTTCCGCCGCCAACTCGGCGACCGCGCCGACGAGTTCCACCTGCTTCCGGTGCACCCCTGGCAGTGGGACGAGACCGTGGTCGGCCTGTTCGCGCCGTGGATCGCCGACGGCCGGATCATCCCGCTGCCCACCGACGGCGACCTGCGGCTGCCCCAGCAGTCGATCCGCTCCTTCTTCAACCTCAGCCGCCCCGACCGGTGCACCGTCAAGCTGCCGCTCGCCGTCCTCAACACCCTGGTCTGGCGCGGCCTGCCCACCGAGCGCGCGCTCGCCGCCCCCGCCGTCACCGGCTGGATCCACCGGCTGCGCGACGGCGACCCGTACCTGCGCGACGAGTGCCGGGTGGTGCTGCTCGGCGAGATCGCCTCGGTCACCGTCGAGCACCCGCTGTACCGCGACCTGCCCGACGCGCCCTACCAGTACAAGGAACTGCTCGGCGCGATCTGGCGCGAACCGCTCGGCCGCCACCTGGAGCCCGGCGAGCGCGCCCGCACGCTGGCCGCGCTGCTGCAGACCGGCTCGGACGGGCGGGCGCTGACCGCCGAGCTGGTGGCCCGCTCCGGGCTGGCCCCCCGGGAGTGGGCCGAGCGGCTGTTCGCCGCGATGCTGCCGCCGCTGCTGCACTTCCTGTACCGCTACGGCCTGGTGTTCTCCCCGCACGGCGAGAACGCCATCGTGGTCTTCGACCGGGACGACGTGCCGGTCCGGCTCGCGGTCAAGGACTTCGTCGACGACGTCAACCTCAGCGACCAGCCGCTGGCCGAACTCGCCGACCTGCCCGCCGACATCGCCGGGGTGCTCAACCGGGAGGAGCCCGACTACCTCTGCCAGTTCCTGCACTCCGGCCTGTTCATCGGCGTCTACCGCTACCTCGCCCCGCTCATGGAGGACCAACTCGGCCTGCCCGAGCAGGAGTTCTGGGGGCTGCTGGCCGAGCGGATCCGGGCCTGCCAGCGCCGGTTCCCCGAACTCGCCGACCGGCACAAGCTGTTCGACCTGTTCGCGCCCCGGATCGACCGGCTCTGCCTGAACCGCAACCGGCTGCTGCTGGACGGCTACCGGGACCGCCCCGACCGCCCGCACGCCGCCGTGCACGGCCAGGTCGACAACCCGCTGCACGCCGCCGCCCCGCCGCCCGCCCGGCTCCCCGCCCAGCCGTCCCGGGCTGTCAGTCCCGCCCCGTAGGCTGGGGGCGTCATGACGAACGACACCACCGAACCCCTGCCCGGCGGCCCGGAGACGGCCGAGACCCCCGCGCCGGCCCCCGCCTCCCGCCTCCCCGAGCTGCTGCACGCCGCCGTCGCCGCCGTCGGCGGCACCGAGCGGCCCGGCCAGGTCCGGATGGCCGAGGCGGTCTCCGCCGCCGTCGACGACGGCGAGCACCTGCTCGTCCAGGCCGGCACCGGCACCGGCAAGTCCCTCGCCTACCTGGTGCCCGCGCTCGCCCACGGCGACCGGGTGGTCGTCGCCACCGCGACGCTCGCCCTGCAGCGCCAGCTGGTCGAGCGCGACCTGCCGCGCACCGTCGAGGCGCTGCACCCGGTGCTGCGCCGCCGCCCGCTGTTCGCCATGCTCAAGGGCCGCTCCAACTACCTGTGCCTGCACCGGGCCAACGAGGGCACCCCGAGCGACGAGGGCGAGGGCCTGTTCGATCCGGTCGACGCGCTCGGCGGCCCCACCGGCAAGCTCGGCAAGGACGTGCTCCGGCTGCGCGAGTGGGCCGAGGAGACCGAGACCGGCGACCGCGACGACCTCACCCCCGGCGTCTCCGACCGGGCCTGGGCCCAGCTCGCCGTCACCTCCAAGGAGTGCCTGGGCGCCTCCCGCTGCGCCTACGGCGAGGAGTGCTTCGCCGAGCAGGCCCGCGAGCGCGCCAAGCTGGCCGACGTGGTGGTCACCAACCACGCGATGCTCGCGATCGACGCGATCGAGGGCGCCCCGGTGCTGCCCGAGCACGGCCTGCTGATCATCGACGAGGCGCACGAGCTGGTGAACCGGGTCACCGGCGCGGCCACCGCCGAGCTGACCGTCGGCGCGGTCAACCGGGCGGTCAAGCGCGCCGCCAAACTCGCCAACGAGAAGGCGGTGGACGCGCTGCAGGCCGCCGCCGAGAACTTCCACGGCCTGATGGAGACCGCCCAGCCCGGCCAGGTCGACGAGCTCCCCGAGTACCTCGGCTACGCCGTCGCCGCCATCCGGGACGCCTGCCGCCAGGTGATCACCTCGCTCGGCGAGACCAGGGACAAGGGCCTCACCGACGAGGACGCCGTCCGCAAGCAGGCGATGGCCTCCGCCGAGACGCTGCACGAGACGGCGGACCGGCTGCTCACCGGCTCCGAGTACGACGTGGTCTGGATCGAGCGCTCCGACCGCTTCGGCCCGGGCACCGCCTCGCTGCGGGTCGCCCCGCTGTCGGTCTCCGGCCTGCTCCGGGAGAACCTGTACAAGGACCGCTCGGTCGTCCTGACCTCCGCCACCCTCAAGCTCGGCGGCGACTTCAACGGCGTCGCCGCCTCGCTCGGCCTGCCCGGCGAGACCCGGCTCCCCGACCAGCGCACCCCCGACGGCCCCGCCGCCGAGACCGGCGAGGACGCCCCGCCGTACTGGCGCGGGCTGGACGTCGGCTCCCCGTTCAGCTACCCCAAGCAGGGCATCCTCTACGTCGCCAAGCACCTCCCGCCGCCCGGCCGGGAGCCCGACCGGCCCGAGATGCTGGACGAGCTGACCGAGCTGATCGGCGCGGCCGGCGGGCGCACCCTCGGCCTGTTCTCCTCGATGCGGGCCGCCCAGACCGCCGCCGAGAAGCTCCGCGAACGGCTCGACGTGCCGATCCTGCTCCAGGGCGAGGACACCCTCGGCGAGCTCATCAAGACCTTCGCGGCGGACGCCGAGACCTGCCTGTTCGGCACCCTCTCGCTCTGGCAGGGCGTCGACGTGCCCGGCTCGGCCTGCCAGCTCGTCGTGATGGACCGGATCCCCTTCCCCCGGCCGGACGACCCGCTGATGAGCGCCCGGCAGAAGGACGTCGAGGCCCGCGGCGGCAACGGCTTCATGGCGGTCGCCGCCACCCACGCCGCGCTGCTGATGGCCCAGGGCGCCGGCCGGCTGGTCCGGGCCGCCGACGACAAGGGCATCGTCGCGGTCCTCGACCCGCGGCTGGCCACCGCCCGGTACGGCGGCTTCTTCCGCTCCTCCATGCCGGACTTCTGGTACACCACCGACCGCAACCAGGTCCGCCGCTCGCTCGCCGCGATCGACGCCGCCGCCCCGCCGGTCAAGCAGCGCTGAGCGGGCACGCGGAAGGCCGGTCCCGTCGGGCGGGACCGGCCTTCCGCGTGCGGGGCGCGCTCAGAGGCGGCGCAGCACCGCCACCACCTTGCCCAGGATCGTCGCGTTGTCGCCCGGGATCGGCTCGTACGCGGCGTTGTGCGGCATCAGCCAGATCTTGCCGTCCTCGCGCTTCAGCCGCTTGACCGTCGCCTCGCCGTCGATCATCGCGGCCACGATGTCGCCGTTCTCGGCGACCGGCTGCTTGCGGACGGTCACCCAGTCGCCGTCGCAGATCGCGGCCTCGACCATGCTGTCGCCCTTCACCGTCAGCGCGAACAGCTCGCCCTCGCCGACCAGTTGGCGCGGCAGCGGGAAGACGTCCTCGACGGTCTGCTCGGCCAGGATCGGGCCGCCGGCCGCGATCCGGCCGACCAGCGGCACGTACGAGGTGGAGGGCCGGCCGGAGGTCTCGGTCGCCGTCGGGCGGGCCACCTCGACGCCGCGCACCTCGTAGGCGCGCGGGCGGTGCGGGTCGCGGCGCAGGAAGCCCTTGCGCTCCAGGGCCATCAGCTGGTGCGCCACCGAGGAGGTCGAGGACAGGCCGACGGCCTGGCCGATCTCCCGCATGGACGGCGGGTACCCCCGGCGCTGGACGGAGTCCCGGATGACCTCGATGACCCGGCGCTGCCGCTCGGTCAGGCCCGCCTCGTCGGTGCGGATGCCGGGCGGCCGGCCGGGGAGCGAGCGGGCGACGGGGACGGGAGCACCGAGCGGGGTTTCCTCGATCGGCTGACTACGGCTCATGGTCTGATCCAGACTCTCCTGGTCAGTGGTGCGCGCGGAACGCTCCTGCACCGGGATGGCGGTCTTGGCTTCGGCGGTGTGCATGACGCTGGTGGCGCTGGGGGTGGACATCGCGGCGACCCTCTCGTCGGGCTGGTGCTCCATCTGCCCAGCTCAACTGGCCCCTCTATCGAAAGGTTGCGCCAAACACACGTTCGAGTGAATTTATTCGAGGTCGGCTGACGTGATCAAGATTTCGGGTGTAAGTCGATCGCGTGTTCGACTCTCGCGGTCGTCGGACAGTCTATGGCGCCGCCCCGCGAGCTGTCCCCGAAACCGCCCGTTCACTCGGCGTGGCGAAGTTTCCCACACAACATCTAGTGGTCTACGCTCGCCATCGGGCACAGGTCTTGTGTTCGGGTAGCATGTTGTCTGTTGTACGCCGTCGGCCGGACAGGGAGGGAGTTCCAGGTGCACTGCCCCTTCTGCCGGCACCAGGACAGCAGAGTCGTGGACAGTCGGGCCAGCGACGACGGGAGCTCGATCCGCCGCCGCCGGCAGTGCCCGGACTGCGGTCGCCGGTTCACCACCGTCGAGACCGCCACCCTGATGGTGATCAAGCGCAGCGGCGTCACCGAGCCCTTCTCCCGCGAGAAGGTGATCTCCGGCGTCCGCAAGGCCTGCCAGGGCCGCCCGGTCACCGAGGACGCGCTGGCCCAGCTCGGCCAGCGGGTCGAGGAGTGCGTGCGGGCCAGCGGCAGCGCGGAACTCTCCACCCACGACGTCGGGCTGGCCATACTCGGCCCGCTGCGGGACCTCGACGTGGTGGCCTACCTGCGCTTCGCCTCGGTCTACCGCGCCTTCGACAACCTCGAGGACTTCGAGGCGGCGATCGCGGAGCTGCGCGCCGAGCAGGCCGTCGCCCCCGAACCGGTGCCCGTGTCCTAGGAACGGGCCTCCGGCGCCTTCGCGCGCCCTTTTCACGTACGCCATCCACGCAGTACCCCGTGCGTCGAGGTCGGGTTCCCCCCTGCCCGCGCACGGACGGAACGAACCAGTCGTGCCCGGACTTTCTCGGGCACTTCGGGCGTTTGCCCAGGAGGAGGAGCAGGAGCAGTGACAGACACCACGAGCGGGTCCGCACGAGGGTCGAAGTCGGACAAGGCCGCCAAGGGAGCCAAGGGCCCCAAGGCCGGGCTGCGGCTGGAGCGCATCCACACCACCCCCGGGACGCACCCCTACGACGCGGTCACCTGGGAGCGCCGCGACGTGGTGATGACCAACTGGCGCGACGGGTCGATCAACTTCGAGCAGCGCGGCGTCGAGTTCCCCGACTTCTGGTCGGTCAACGCCGTGAACATCGTCACCAGCAAGTACTTCCGCGGCGCGGTCGGCACCCCGCAGCGCGAGTGGAGCCTCAAGCAGATCATCGACCGGGTGGTGCTCACCTACCGCGCCGCCGGCGAGAAGCACGGCTACTTCGCCTCCCCGGACGACGCCGAGATCTTCGAGCACGAGCTGACCCACGCCCTCCTCCACCAGGTGTTCAGCTTCAACTCGCCGGTCTGGTTCAACGTCGGCACCCAGCAGCCGCAGCAGGTCTCGGCCTGCTTCATCCTGGCGGTCGACGACTCGATGGACTCGATCCTCGACTGGTACAAGGAAGAGGGCATGATCTTCAAGGGCGGTTCGGGCGCCGGCCTGAACCTCTCCCGGATCCGCTCCTCCAAGGAACTGCTCTCCTCCGGCGGCAACGCCTCCGGCCCGGTCTCCTTCATGCGCGGCGCCGACGCCTCGGCCGGCACCATCAAGTCCGGCGGCGCCACCCGCCGGGCCGCCAAGATGGTCGTGCTGGACGTCGACCACCCGGACGTCGAGGCCTTCATCGAGACCAAGGTGAAGGAGGAGGAGAAGATCCGCGCGCTGCGCGACGCCGGGTTCGACATGGACCTGGGCGGCGACGACATCACCTCCGTCCAGTACCAGAACGCCAACAACTCGGTCCGCGTCAACGACGAGTTCATGACCGCGGTCGAGAACGGCGGCAGCTTCGGCCTGCGCGCCCGGATGACCGGCGAGGTGATCGAGACCGTCGACGCCAAGGCCCTGTTCCGCAAGATGGCCGAGGCCGCGTGGGCCTGCGCCGACCCGGGCATCCAGTACGACTCGGTGATCAACCACTGGCACACCTGCCCCGAGTCCGGCCGGATCAACGCCTCCAACCCGTGCTCCGAGTACATGCACCTGGACAACTCCAGCTGCAACCTGGCCTCGCTGAACCTGATGAAGTTCCTCCGCGACGACGACAGCTTCGACGCGGAGCGCTTCGCCAAGGTCGTCGAGCTGGTCATCACCGCGATGGACATCTCGATCTGCTTCGCCGACTTCCCGACCGAGAAGATCGCCGAGACCACCCGCGCCTACCGCCAGCTCGGCATCGGCTACGCCAACCTCGGCGCCCTGCTGATGGCCACCGGCCACGCCTACGACTCGGCCGGCGGCCGCGCCCTGGCCGGCGCGATCACCTCGCTGATGACCGGCACCGCCTACCGCCGCTCCGCCGAACTCGCCGCCGTGGTCGGCCCGTACGACGGCTACGCCCGCAACGCCGCCCCGCACCAGCGGGTCATGAGGCAGCACGCGGACGCCTCGGCCGCGGTCGCCCCGCTGGACGACCTGGACGCCCCGGTCTGGGCCGTCGCCAACGACACCTGGGCCGACGTGGTCCGCCTCGGCGCGCGCAACGGCTTCCGCAACGCGCAGGCGTCGGTGCTCGCCCCGACCGGCACCATCGGCCTGATGATGGACTGCGACACCACCGGCGTCGAGCCCGACCTCGCCCTGGTCAAGTTCAAGAAGCTGGTCGGCGGCGGCTCGATGCAGATCGTCAACGGCACCGTCCCGCGCGCCCTCAAGCGCCTCGGCTACCAGGACGAGCAGGTCGAGGCGGTCGTCGCGCACATCGCCGAGCACGGCAACGTCATCGACGCGCCCGGCCTGAAGAGCGCCCACTACGAGGTGTTCGACTGCGCGATGGGCGAGCGGTCGATCTCCCCGATGGGCCACGTCCGGATGATGGCCGCGATCCAGCCGTGGATCTCCGGCGCCATCTCCAAGACCGTCAACATGCCGGAGGACGCCACCGTCGAAGAGGTCGAGGAGATCTACTTCGAGGCGTGGAAGCTCGGCGTCAAGGCGCTGGCCATCTACCGCGACAACTGCAAGGTCGGCCAGCCGCTCTCCGCCAAGACCAAGGCCCCGGCGGCCGCGTCCGCCCCGGCCGTCGCGGCGGCGCCCGCCCCCGCCGTCGAGAAGGTCGTCGAGTACCGCCCGACCCGCAAGCGCCTGCCCAAGGGCCGCCCCGGCATCACCACCTCCTTCACGGTCGGCGGCGCCGAGGGCTACATGACCGCCAACTCCTACCCGGACGACGGCCTCGGCGAGGTCTTCCTGAAGATGTCCAAGCAGGGCTCGACCCTCGCCGGCATGATGGACGCCTTCTCGATCGCCGTCTCGGTCGGCCTGCAGTACGGCGTCCCGCTGGAGACGTACGTCGCCAAGTTCACCAACATGCGCTTCGAGCCGGCCGGCCTGACCGACGACCCGGACGTGCGGATGGCCCAGTCGATCGTCGACTACATCTTCCGCCGCCTGGCCCTCGACTTCCTGCCGTTCGAGACCCGTTCCGCGCTGGGCATCCACTCCGTCGAGGAGCGCACCCGGCACCTGGAGACCGGCTCCTACGAGCCGGTCGAGGACGACGAGCTCGACATCGAGTCGCTGGCCCAGTCCGCCCCGCTCGCCCCGGCGGCGCCGCACGTCGCGCTCCCGCTCGCCGACCGGCCCAAGGCCGCCCCGGCCGCGGCCGCGCACAACTCCACCGAGCTCGCCGAGATCCGGCTCGGCCTGAACGCCGACGCCCCGCTCTGCTTCTCCTGCGGCACCAAGATGCGCCGCGCGGGCAGCTGCTACCTCTGCGAGGGCTGCGGCTCCACCAGCGGCTGCAGCTGACGCCCGGCCGACGACGGCCCGACCCCAGGGGCGCCCACCGGAAACCCGGTGGGCGCCCCGCGCCGTTCCGGGCCCGGGAGCCGGCGGCCCGCCGCGCGCCGTTCCCCCCGCCGCGCGCCGTTCCCCCCGCCGCGCGCCGTTCCCCCGGCCGCGCGGGCCGGGCTGCCGGGCGGGCCGGGGCCGGGCAGGCTGGGGGGAGTGGCGGAGCAGAGGGGTGAACGCGATGCGGCCGATACTCGTGACGGGCGGGACGGGAACCCTGGGGAGCGCCGTGGTGGGCCGGCTGCTGTCGCGCGGCTGCCCGGTGCGGGTGCTCAGCCGGCAGGCGCACACCCCGGGGGAGCACGGCTGGGCGGTGGGCGACCTGGTGACCGGCCGCGGGCTGGACGCGGCGCTGGCCGGCGCCGGGACGGTGGTGCACTGCGCGACCACCCACGGGAAGCGGGACGTCGAGGCCACCCGCCGCCTGCTGGAGGCGGCCCGCGGCGCCGGGGTGCCGCACCTGCTGTACGTGTCGATCGTCGGGGTGGACCGGGTGCCGCTCGGCTACTACCGGGTGAAGGCGGAGTGCGAGCGGCTGGTCGCCGACTCCGGCCTGGGCTGGACGGTGCTGCGGGCCACCCAGTTCCACGACCTGCTGGCGCGGGTGCTGGAGGGCCTGTCGAAGGCCCCGGTGGTGGTGGTGCCGCGCGGGGTGGCGTTCCAGCCGGTGGACGTGCGGGACGTCGCGGAGCGGCTGGCGGAGCTGGCCGAGGGGGCCCCGGCCGGGCGGGCGGACGACTTCGGCGGGCCCCGGGCCCGTCCGGTGGAGGCGCTGGCGGCGGAGTTCCTGCGGGCCCGGGGCCGGCGGCGGCCGGTGCTGCGGGCGCCGCTGCCGGGCCGGTCGGTGAAGGCGCTGCGGGCGGGCGGGAACCTGGTGCCGGAGCACCGGGCGGGCCGGATCACCTTCGCCGAGTTCCTGGCGGAGCGCTATCCGGCCTGACCCCCGCGCCGATCTGTCAACCATGGTTGACACGCCCGCTCGCGTCAACCTATGTTGACACCATGAGTGAGACGACACGGCTCGCGGCCGACGCGAGCAGCGGCGATCCGGCCACCGGCCTGCGCGCCGTCCGGGCCCTGCGGGACCTGGCCGACCGACTGGAGGACCTGCAGGTCGGCAACGCCCGGCGCAAGGGCTGGTCCTGGCACGAGATCGCGGTCTGCCTGGGGGTCACCCGGCAGGCCGTCCACAAGAAGCACGCCCGGCGGACGGCCGGCGGGGGAGGGGACTGACATGTTCGAACGGTTCGCGCAGGAGGCCCGCCACGCGGTCACCCGGGCCGGCGCGGAGGCCCGCCGGATGGGCCACGACCACCTGGGCACCGAGCACCTGCTGCTCGGCCTGCTCGCCCGGCCGCAGGACCCGGCCGCCCGGGTGCTCGCCGGCTTCGGACTCGACCTGGACGGCGGACGGCGCGCGGTGCTCCACGCGCTGGGCGGCTCCGAGCCGGAGCGCGACGCCGCCGCGCTGGCCGCGATCGGCATCGACCTGGACGCGGTCCGCGCGGCCGTCGAGCACACCTTCGGCGCCGGCGCGCTGGACGCCCCGCCGCCGGCCCGCCGCCCCCGCCGGGGCGGGCCCCGGTTCACCGAGCGCGGCCGGCGGGCGATGGTGCTGACCCTGCGCGCGGCCACCGGGCAGGGGGCCCGCCGGATCGAGACCGGCCACCTGCTGCTCGGCCTGCTCCGCGAGGGCGGCGGAACGGCCGTCCGGGTGCTGCGCGAGCGGGGCGTCGACCCGGCCGCGCTGGAGCGCGCGACGGAAGCGGCGCTGGTGGGCGGCGTGCGGGCGGCCTGAAGGCACGGTGCGGTCACAACTGGGGCGCTGCCCGATGAAGGTCGAACGCGCTCCTTGGCCTGGGGGTACCGGTGAGTTAACGTCTTTGAGCCAGCGATCGCTGGGTACAGATACACATCTCCGGTACAGCGCAGTGTTTCTGTCGTACGGCTGGCATGCCCATGCCCTGGCAAGGAGGACCGCATTGACCACCCCCGTGACCACCCGAAGCCGTCGGCTGCTCGCCGTACCGGCCGTGCTGGCACTGGCGTTGACGGCCGCCTGCTCGAACAGCTCCTCCGACGGCGGTGGCGGCGGGGGCGGCTCCAGCGCCGCGCTGACCGGTGACTGCGCCAAGTACCAGGCGTACGCGGGCCACTCCGGCACCAAGGTCACGATGTACGCCTCGATCCTCTCGCCCGAGTCCGACTCGCTGGAGAAGTCCTGGGCCGAGTTCACTACCTGTACCGGCATCAAGATCAGCTACGAGGGCTCCAACGACTTCGAGTCGCAGCTCCCGGTCCGGGTGGCCGGCGGCAACGCCCCCGACCTGGCGATCGTCCCGCAGCCCGGCCTGCTCGCCCAGATGGTGAAGTCCGGCAAGGTGGTCAAGCCGCCGCGGCAGACCGTCGAGAACGAGAACAAGTGGTCGCCGGTCTGGAAGGAGTACGGCTCGGTCAACGGGACCTTCTACGCGGCGCCGATGAGCGCCAACATGAAGTCGCTGGTCTGGTACTCGCCGAAGGCGTTCAAGGCGGCCGGCTACGAAGTCCCGAAGACCTGGGCCGACCTGGTCGCGCTCAGCGACCGGATCGCCCGCACCGGCGGCGGCACGAAGCCCTGGTGCGGCGGCATCGGCTCCGGCACCGCCACCGGCTGGCCGGCCACCGACTGGCTGGAGGAGGTCGTGCTCGGCTCGTACGGCGGCGACGTCTACGACCAGTGGGTCAGCCACCAGGTGAAGTTCTCCGACGAGAAGATCACCACCGCGATGAAGACCGTCGCCGACTGGATGCAGAACCCGGCCTGGGTCAACGCGGGCTTCGGCGACGTCAAGACGATCGCCACCACCACCTTCCAGGACGCCGGCAGCCCGATCCTCAGCGGCAAGTGCGGGATGCTCCAGCAGGCGTCCTTCTACCGCGCGCAGTGGCCCAAGGGCACGGCCATCGGGCCGGACGGCGACGTCTTCGCCTTCCACCTGCCCGCGGTGAACCCGCAGGTCAACAACCCGGTCGAGGGCGGCGGCGAGTTCCTGGCCGCGTTCTCCGACCGGCCCGAGGTGCAGGCCGTGCAGAACTACCTGTCCAGCTCCGAGTGGGCGAGCAGCCGGGTCAAGGTCTCGCCGGGCTGGGTCTCCGCCAACCAGGGCGTGGACAAGAGCCTGTACACCGACCCGATCGACCGGCTCTCCGCCGACTCCCTCACCGACCCCGCGGCCACCTTCCGGTTCGACGCCTCCGACCTGATGCCCGCCGCCGTCGGCTCGGGCGCCGAGTGGAAGGCGCTGACCGCCTGGTTCGCCGAGGGCCAGTCGATCCAGAAGACGGCGGCCGACATCGACGCGGCCTGGCCGTAGGCCGACGGCGCTAGCCGGCCGGCGGCCGCAACGGCCCGGCCGGCTGCGGCGGTTCGGCCCGCCACGGCGGTTCGGACGGCTGCGGCGGTTCGGACGGCTGCGGCGGTTCGGACGCCACCGGGCAGCGCGGGCCCGCCCGCGCTGCCCTTCCCGTGCCCTGAGGAAGGACCCACCGCATGCCCACCGACACCCGGCTCGCCGGGCCGGCGCTCCACCTCGCCGACTCGCTGTGGCAGGACGCGGCGATCAAGTTCGGCAACACCGCGGGCGCCGTCCTGGGCTTCCTCGGCGTGCTGCTCGTCGTCTTCTTCGCGGCCGGCCGCGCCACCGGACGCTTCTCCCGCCCGCTGGCGATCGCCCTGATGCTCGGCCCCGCCGCCGTCCTGCTGCTCACCGGCCTGGTCGTGCCGCTGCTGCGCACCGTCTACCTGAGCTTCTACGACGCGGACTCGGCGAAGTTCGTCGGCGGGAAGAACTACGGCTGGGCGGCGACCAGTTCGACGATCCACGAGGTGCTGCTGAACACCCTGCTCTGGCTGGTGGTCGCCCCGGTCGCCGCCACCGGCCTCGGCCTGCTGCTGGCGATGCTGGTCGACCGGATGCGCGGCCAGGCGGTCTACAAGTCGCTGATCTTCATGCCGATGGCGGTCTCGCTGGTGGCCGCCTCGCTCATCTTCAAGCTGCTGTACGAGTCGCGCGGCAACGGGCAGAACCAGGTCGGCCTGCTCAGCCAGCTCGCGGTCGTGCTCGGCTGGGACGACCCGCCGAACTGGATCCTCAGCCAGCCGCTGAACAACTTCCTGCTGATGTCCGCGATGGTCTGGGTGCAGACCGGCTTCGCCATGGTGGTGCTGTCCGCCGCGATCAAGGCCATCCCGGACGAGATCACCGAGGCCGCCCGGCTCGACGGCGCCACCGGCCTGCGGCTGTTCCTGCACGTCACCGTGCCGATGATCCGCACCACGCTTGTGGTGGTGCTCGCCACGGTCATGATCATCACCCTGAAGGCCTTCGACATCGTCCGCACCATGACCGGCGGCAACTTCGGCACCCAGGTGCTGGCCAACGAGATGTACTCGCAGAGCTTCGACCAGTACAACACCGGCCGGGGCAGCGCCCTCGCGGTGATCCTCTTCCTCGCGGTGGCCCCCCTGGTGGTCTACAACATCGCCCTGCTGCGCAAGGAGCGTGCGACCCGATGAGCACCGAGTCCGCCGAGTCCGCCGAGCCCACCGGCGCCACCGCGGGCCGGACGCCCGCCGGCAGGACGCCCGCCGGCAAGGCGTCCAGGCCCGACCTGCCGCCCGTGAAGGCCGTCCGCCGGGCGTTCAGCTCGCCGCTGGCCGGCGCCCTGGTGGTGGCCGTCACGGTGCTCTGGACCATCCCGACCGTCGGCCTGCTGGTCACCTCGCTGCGCCCGAAGCAGGACGTGGTCTCCTCCGGCTGGTGGGAGGCGTTCGTCCACCCCGACCTGGGGTTGGAGAACTACCGGGCGGTGCTGTTCGAGAACTCCTTCGGGACCTCCGGCGGCCTGATGCCGTACCTGGTCAACTCGGTGGCGATCGCCATCCCGGCCACGGTCTTCCCGCTGGTGCTGGCCGCGATGGCGGCGTACGCGCTGGCCTGGGTGCGGTTCAAGGGCAGCGACGCGGTCTTCTTCGCGGTCTTCGCGCTGCAGGTGGTGCCGCTGCAGATGTCGCTGGTCCCGCTGCTGCGGCTGTTCTCCGGCGGCGCGCACCTGGGGTCGGTGACGGTGATCCCGGCGCTCAGCCTGAAGGACTCCTACCTGCCGGTCTGGCTGACGCACACCATGTTCGCGCTGCCGCTGGCGATCTTCCTGCTGCACAACTTCATCGCCCAGCTGCCGCGCGACCTGATGGAGGCGGCGGTGGTGGACGGCGCCTCGCACTTCAAGATCTTCCGGTCGATCGTGCTGCCGCTGAGCGCGCCCGCGCTGGCCTCGTTCGCCATCTTCCAGTTCCTGTGGGTGTGGAACGACCTGCTGGTGGCGCTCACCTTCGCCGGCGGCAACCCGACCGTCGCGCCGATGACCTCCCGGCTGGCCCAGCTCTCCGGTTCCGACAGCAGCCACTGGGAACTGCTCAGCGCGGGCGCGTTCCTGTCGATGCTGATCCCGCTGGCGGTGTTCTTCGCGCTGCAGCGCTACTTCGTCCGCGGTCTGCTGGCCGGGTCGGTCAAGGGCTGAGCCCGGCGGGGGCGCAAGGGCTGAACCACCCGTCCGCACTTCTTGAACGGACGCGGACAAACAGGTCGGATGCGGAGCGTTCGCGTCCTAGTTGGCCGGAAGTGGTGGCTGTGATGTGAGGATTCTGGGGACGCGCCGGGGTCGGAGCCGGTAGGACGGAGGGCGGCAACTTCTGCCGTTGATCCGGTCATCCGACCTTGGGGGGTTGGCGTGAGGCTCAGAAAACGAATCGCCGGGCTGCTCGTGGGCATGCTCGCGGCAAGCGGACTGATGGTGGCGGCGCCCGCGGCGCACGCGGCCACGGCGGTCCTCGGCAACAACACCGTCGGCACCGCGACCGACTCCGGTGACTCCAACTACATCAACACCTCGCGCTTCGTGACGGGCGCCAGCGGCGGCACCGTCAACAGCGTCAGCGTGTACGTCGGCGCCGTCGGCTCCACGCCCAACGACCAGTACCAGGTCGCGGTCTACGGCGACGTGGCCGGCAAGCCCGGCCCGCTGCTCGGCTCCTCCGCGTCCGGCACGCTCACCGCGCACGCCTGGAACACCCTGCCGGTCGCCGCGACGCTCGCGCCGAACACGCCGTACTGGCTGGCGTACAACTCCAACGGCGTCTCCGCCGCCGTCAACAACCTGAACTACTCCACCGGCGGCCAGAGCGGCTACTCCACCGGCGGCGCGGCCTACGGCACTTGGCCCAGCAGCTTCGGCGCCGTCTCCACCGGCAACCTCAACTACTCGATCTACGCCACCTACACGACGTCCGGCGGCGGTGGCGGCACCCCCGGCAGCGGGCCCGGCAACGAGGGCCCGATCCTGCTGGTCACCAACTCGGCCAACCCGTACAGCACCTACTACGGCGAGATCCTCAAGGCCGAGGGCCTGAACTACTACAAGACCGTCGACCTGAGCACCGTCACCGCGACCCTGCTCAACTCGTACGACGTGGTCCTGCTCGCCGAGAACCAGCTCACCGCTGCCCAGACCACCCTCTTCACCACCTGGGTGAACGCCGGCGGCCGGCTCGTCGCGATGCGGCCCGACAAGCAGCTCGCCGGGCTGCTCGGCCTCACCGCCGGCACCGACACGCTGGCCGACGGCTACCTGAAGATCGAGACCACCGCGGCCCCCGGCACCGGGCTGACCCCGGACACCATCGGCTTCCACGGCACCGCGGACAAGTACACGCTGAACGGCGCCACCGCCGTCGCGACGCTGTACAGCGACGTCGCCGTGCCCACCACCAACCCGGCCGTCACGCTGCGCACCGTCGGCAGCGGCCAGGCCGCCGCGTTCACCTACGACCTCGCCAAGTCCGTCGTGCAGACCCGCCAGGGCAACATCGCCTGGGGCGGCCAGCAGCGCGACAACGTCGACGGCATCGAGGCCAGCGAGATGTTCTTCGGCACCGGCGGACAGCTCAACTGGAACAACCTCGACAAGGCGCAGATCCCGATCGCCGACGAGCAGCAGCGCCTGCTCGCCAACCTGATCACCACCATCGACGCGAGCAAGAAGCCGCTGCCGAAGTTCTGGTACTTCCCGCGGGACGTCAAGGCCGTCGTGGTGATGACCGGTGACGACCACGGCATCGGCGGCACCGGCGGCCGCTTCGACGGCTACGTCGCGCAGAGCCCGGTCGGCTGCAACGTCGCCAACTGGGAGTGCGTGCGCGCCTCGTCCTACATCTACACCAACGACCCGCTGACCGACGCCCAGGCCAAGGCCTACTCCGACCAGGGCTTCGAGATCGGCGCGCACGTCACCACCAACTGCACCCCGTGGGGCACCCCCGCCGACCTGCAGAACATCTACGCCACCCAGATCGGCGCCTGGAAGGCCAAGTACACCTCGCTGCCCAACCCGGACAGCACCCGCACCCACTGCGTCGAGTGGGACGACTGGGCGACCCAGGCCAAGACCAAGCTGGCCAACGGCATCCGGCTGGACACCGACTACTACTACTACCCGGCCAGCTTCGTGCAGGACCGGCCCGGCTACTTCAACGGCACCGGCCTGCCGATGAAGTACGCGGACAGCGACGGCAGCACCATCAACGAGTACCAGGCCACCACCCAGCTCACCGACGAGTCCGGGCAGTCCATGCCGGGCACCGTCAACACGCTGCTGGACAACGCCTACAACTCCAAGGGCTACTACACCGTCCTGACCGCCAACATCCACACCGACTACGCCGCCTCCACCGCCTCGGACCAGGTCATCGCCTCGGCCAAGGCGCACGGCGCCCCCGTCGTCTCCGGCCGGCAGCTGCTCAACTGGCTGGACACCCGCAACGGCTCCGCGTTCTCCGGCCTGAGCTGGAGCGCCAACACGCTGAGCTTCAGCATCACCGGCGGCGCCAACGGCCTGCGCGCCATGGTCCCGGTCAACTCGGCGGCCGGCACCCTGACCGGCATCAAGCAGGGCGCCACCAACGTCAGCTACCGCATCGAGACCATCCACGGCATCGCGTACGCCTTCTTCGACGGCAACGTCGCCTCGTACACCGCGACCTACGGCACCGACACCACCGCGCCGACCGTCACCGGCTCGGTCCCGGCCAACGGCGCCACCGGCGTCTCGGCCACCGCCCCGGTGAAGGCCTCGTTCAGCGAGCCGGTCCAGGCGAGCACCGTCAACGGCACCAACGTCACGCTGAAGACCACCACCGGCTCCGTCGCGGTCGCCGGCACCGTCTCGCTGGACGCCGCCACCAACACCGTCACCTTCACCCCGAGCGCCGCGCTCTCGCTCAGCACCGGCTACACGCTGAGCGTCGCCAACGTGAAGGACCTGGCGGGCAACACCCAGACGGCCGCCTACACCGCGGCCTTCACCACCGCCGGCGCGCCGCCGCAGACCATCGGCAACAACGCCGTCGGCAGCCAGCTCGACGACACCGACTCCAACCACCTCAACGGCTCCAAGATCACCACCGGAGCCTCCGGCATCGCGCTGACCTCGCTCAACGTGCACACCGGGCAGACCAGCGCCGCACCCAACAACCAGTTCCAGATCGCCATCTACAGCGACAACGGCGGCTCGCCGGACGCCCTGCTCGCCACCAGCTCGGTCGGCACGCTGAGCGCCAACGCCTGGAACAGCGCCCCGATCAGCTACACGCTGGCGGCCAACACCACGTACTGGGTGATCTACAACTCCAACGGCACCAGCTCCACCGTCAACAACATGCACTACAGCTCCGGCCCGGCCGGCTCGGGCGTCTACAGCAGCGCCTCCGTCCCGTTCGGCACCTTCCCGGCCAGCTTCGGCACCGCGGTGAAGGACAACCTCGTGTACTCGCTGTACGGCACGTACTGAGGCGGCTGAGCGGCTGAGCCGACCGGCGCCAGGCGCGCCGGCGCGTAGACGCGCAGGCGTGTGAGCGCAGGGGCGGGTGGGCCGGTTCGCGGCCGCCCGTCGGGCAACCACCCACCGGGGCGGTTCCGACCACGAATCCGTGGCCGGGACCGCCCCGGCGGCATGGGCGGGCCGTTCGCCCCGCTCGCCCGCTGCTCCCGGGGGCGTCGGCGCGTCGGCGCGTCGGCGTACGCTGAGGAGGCCGGTGGCCCTCCCGCCCCGCCATGCCCTGCCATGCCTCGACCCGCCCCGACCCGCCTCGCCTCACCGAACGGAACGACCCGATGCCGTACGACCCCCCGACCCACGCGGTCGAGCGCTCCCTGCACCAGGCCGGGGCCCGGGTGGTGGCCGGGCTGGACGAGGTCGGCCGGGGCGCCTGGGCCGGGCCGGTCATGGTCGGCGCCGCCGTCACCGGCCTGCGCCGCCCGCCCGAGGGGCTGACCGACTCCAAGCTGCTCACCGAACGGCGCCGGGCCGCGCTCGCCCCGGTCCTGGAGGAGTGGGTGACGGCGTACGCGATCGGCTCCGCCTCGGCGCTGGAGTGCGACGAGCTCGGCATGACCGCCGCGCTCCGGCTGGCGGCCGTCCGCGCCCTGGAGGAACTCCCGGTGCGGCCCGACGCGGTGATCCTGGACGGCAAGCACGACTACCTGGGAGGTCCCTGGAGGGTCCGCACCGTGATCAAGGGCGACCAGTCCTGCGTCTGCGTCTCCGCCGCCTCGGTGCTGGCGAAGGTCCGGCGGGACGCGCTGATGGCGGAACTCGGCAGCGGCCACCCGGAGTTCGCCTTCGCGGAGAACGCCGGCTACCCGTCGCCGACGCACCGCGCCGCCCTGGAGGAGCACGGCCCCACCGAGCACCACCGGCTCTCCTGGGCCTACCTGGACGACCTGCCGCGCTGGAGCCACCTCAAGCGGCAGCGCGGCTCCGCCGACACCGGCGAGCAGCTCTCGCTGGGCTTCTGAGGGTCCAGCGGTTTCCTGGGTGTTTCCCGAGTGCCCGCAGGCGCCTCCCGGGGCCACCGGGCGCTCCGTCGGTGCGCCCCGGATGATTTCCGGACGCTTTCGGGCGGCCGGAACCGGCCGCCGGACTGGCCCGAGGGGAGGTCGAAAGGGGGCGGAAAGGGCTCGGCGGGCCTGAATCCTGACGGTTCGTCAGTATTCATCCACTGGTCACCGGAGTGTCGCCGCCGGTGTGCGCACAGCGCGCCACACTTCCAACTGGTGGGGTGCCCGTGCGCATCCGACCGGCATTTGATAGGAATCCGGGTATGCCTGTCTTCCCCGAGGAGCCGGAGATTCACGAGACGATCCCGGGCCCCGGCGTTCCCCTTCCCCACAAGTCGGACGCACCTGCCCCCCGTATGCCTTCCCCCACCGCCGTCGCCGCTCCGGTCCCGGGCCCGCGCCCCGGTCCGCCGCGCCCCGCGCCGCCCCGTGCCGACCGGCCGGTCCCCGGCCCGAGGCCCCCGGCCCGTCCCAAGTCCAACCCCGCGCCGCGCCCCGGCCGGCCGGAGGTCCAACTCCTGCCCGCCGGCGCGGCCGAGGCGATCGACCGTGCCGACGAGGCGGTCGACGCACTGCTGGAGTCCGGCCGCCGCCCCGGCGACGTGCTGGTCCTGACGGTCGGCGGGGCGCACCCCTGGCAGGAGCACGAGCTGAGCTTCGGCGAGGAGCGCTACTGGGCGCAGCTCGCCGACGGCGGCGACGTGTTCTACGCCGACGCGGCCGCGACGCGTCCGTTCCGCCGGGACGTGGTGGTCCTGGTGGTCAACGCGGACCGGTCGGAGCGGGTGGCCGCCGCGGCGCGCAAGGCGCTGGAGCGGGCCGGGAAGCTCCTGGTGGTCTGCGGCGAGACCGAGACGGTCGCCCCGCTGTTCGCCTGAGCCCCGCCGCTCCGCCCGCCCGTTCCTCGTTCGCCCGTCCTCCGTCAGCCGGATCCGCCCGCCGTGCCGCCCGGCACGGCGGGCGGCACGGTCCGGCACGGTCGGCGGGCCGCTCCGTGCTGCCCGCCTCCGGTTTCCCGCTGCCCGCCGCTCAGCCCGTTCGCCCGTCCCTCGTTCCGTCGCCGGTGGTCAGCGTGCGGCGGTGCGGCGGGCCGTCCTGGCCTCGTGCGTCCCTTCCAGGGCGCGGACCGCGTCCAGTGAGGTGACCGGGGCGACCGGCGGCTGCTGGGGGAGCGGTGGCTCGGCCGGTACGGCTGACACGCCGCGCGGGAGGCGCGGTGGCAGTTCGGTGACGGTGTGCAGCGGCCCGAGCGCCCACGACCCGGAGTTCGGGTTGCGCCCGCGCCGGCCGTCGCCGAGCGACTGCCACCCCGCCGGGGTGAGCGTCAGGTACGAGCCGCAGCGGAGCCCGTGCAGTTCGGCGGCGGCCCGCAGCGCCCACATCCAGGCGCCGTCCTGCTCGGTCCAGTCCGGGACGCCCTCGCGGCAGCGCAGCAGGACGGTGGTCCGGCTCGGACTGTGCCGCTTCAGGTCGTGCGGGGTGACCCGGCGGAGATGGCCGAGCAGGGCGTTGCGGTGGTCCCACCCGTCGCTGAACTGCGGCCGGACGCCGAACGACGCCGACGCCACCACCCGGTCGTCGGCCCCCAGCACCGCGACCACCGTGGTCCCCGGCTGCGGGAGGTGCCGCTGGTGCAGTTCGGTGACGAACTCCCGGGGCGCCCGCAGCAGCGGCACGCCGTGGCTGCGCCACTCCGGCAGGGTGATGCTCCGGTGCCCGTCACAACGGGAAGGACCTCGGTCGATGCCGTTGATCACGATCCTCCTTCCCGGGCTCGCGCCCCTGGGGCGCGCGAGCGTACGCCGAAGGCCGGGTCCGACGGACCAGGCACTGGATACCTTCCAATTCTCGGGCGAGAGCACTCCGAGCGGCAATGATGAAATGACGAGCGCGGCCCGAAATCCCTGCTTCTGCCGGATATGTCCCGCGCCCTCGACGGGGCCATTCGGCTGACCCGGCGGTGAGCGCCGGATGTACGGCCCGAAACTTTCCGGTGTGCGCCTCCTTCACATCCGGGCGCCCGACCTCCTTCTCGGGCGCGGGAGAGACGGATTTCCGGCCACCGCCCGCCCGCCCGGTGGGCGCGGACGGTGCGGTGCGGTGCGGTGCTTCCGGGTCGGTTCCGGAGCCGCTTCCGGGGCCGGGGCTCACGCCCGGCGGCCGGGTCTCATCCCCGGACCGCCAGGACGAGGGGCAGGACGGCGGTGGCGCCGGCCTGCCGGAGCAGCCGGGCGGCGACCGTCAGCGTCCAGCCCGAGTCGACCAGGTCGTCGACCAGGAGGACCGGGCCCGGCGCGGCGGCCAGTGCCTCGGCCAGGCCCGGCGGCAGCGCGAGCGCCCCGGCGACCGAGCGCAGCCGCTGGGCGCTGTTGCTGCGCGGGCCGTGCGGGGGCTCCCCGGTGGCGTACTCGATCCGGCCGAGCAGGGACATTCGGCCGATCGAGGCCAGGCCGCCGGCCAGGTCGGAGACCAGCTGGGGGCGGGTGGAGGAGTCGAGCGCGACCACGCCGACCGGGCGGTCGAGCCGCTGCCCGTCCGGGCCCCCGGGGCCGGCCCAGCCGCCGGGGCCCCTGGCCCAGTCCGCGACCACCCCGACCATCGCGTCCAGCACCTCGCGCGGCAGCGGCCCGTCCGGCGAGCGCTCGTCCAGCAGCGAACGCAGCCGGCCGCCCCAGCCGATGTCGGACAGCCGGCCCAGCGCGCGCCCCGGCTCGGCCTGCTGGGCCGGGGGGATCCGGCCCTTCAGCGGGACGCCCAGGGACTCCATCCCGGTGGGCCACATCCGCCGGGTCTCGAAGGAGACGCCGGGGCGGCCGAGCGCGGCCCGGGCCGCGTCCAGCGCGCCCGCGGACACCTCGGCGGAGTGCCGGGGCGGGCCGCAGCGGTCGCAGCGGCCGCACGGGGCCGCCTCCGGGTCGTCGAGCTGGCGGCGCAGGAACTCCATCCGGCAGCCCCCGGTGGCCACGTACTCCCGCATCGCCTGCTGCTCGGCCTCGCGGGCCCGGGCGACCTTGGCGTACCGCGCGGCGTCGTACTGCCAGGTCTCGCCGGTGGACTCCCAGCCACCGCGCACCCGGCGGACCGCGCCGTCCACGTCGAGGACCTTGAGCATGGTCTCCAGCCTGGTGCGGCGCAGGTCGACCGAGGTCTCCAGGGCGGCGGTGGAGAGCGGGCGGCCCGCCTCGGAGAGCGCGTCCAGCGTGCGGCGGACCTGCTCCTCGGCGGGGAAGCCGATCGAGGCGAAGTACCGCCAGATCGCCTCGTCCTCCCGGCCCGGCAGCAGCAGGACCTCGGCCCGGTCCACGCCGCGGCCGGCCCGGCCGACCTGCTGGTAGTAGGCGATCGGGGAGCTCGGCGAGCCGAGGTGCACCACGAAGCCGAGGTCCGGCTTGTCGAAGCCCATGCCGAGGGCGGAGGTGGCGACCAGCGCCTTGACCCGGTTCTCCAGCAGCGCCGTCTCGGCCTCGCGGCGCTCCGCGTCCTCGGTCCGCCCGGAGTAGGCGGCCACCTGGTACCCGCGCCCGCGCAGGAACTCGGTGACCTCCTCGGCGGCGGCCACCGTGAGGGTGTACACGATGCCGGAGCCCGGGAGGTCGGGCAGGTGGTCGGCGAGCCAGGCCAGCCGGTGCGCCGGGTCGGGCAGCGGCAGCACCGCCAGGCTGAGGCTCTCCCGGTCCAGCGGCCCGCGCAGCACCAGGGCCTGCGCGTCGCCGGCGCCGGTGCCCAACTGCTCCGCGACGTCCGCCGTGACCCGGGCGTTCGCGGTCGCCGTGGTCGCCAGCACCGGGACGCCGGGGGAGAGCTCGGCCAGCATGGTGCGCAGCCGCCGGTAGTCGGGCCGGAAGTCGTGCCCCCAGTCGGAGATGCAGTGCGCCTCGTCGACCACCAGCAGGCCGGTGGAGGCGGCCAGTTTGGGCAGCACGTGGTCGCGGAAGTCGGGGTTGTTCAACCGCTCCGGGCTGACCAGCAGGACGTCGACCAGGCCGTCGGCGACCTCCTGCTGGATCTGCGACCACTCCTCGGGGTTGGCCGAGTTGATCGTCCGGGCGCGGATGCCCGCCCGGGCGGCCGCGTCGACCTGGTTGCGCATCAGGGCGAGCAGCGGGGAGACGATGACGGTCGGGCCGGCGCCGCGCGCGCGGAGCAGCGCCGTGGCGATGAAGTAGACGGCGGACTTGCCCCAGCCGGTCCGCTGGACGACCAGGGCGCGGCGGCCGTCCACCACCAAGGCCTCGATGGCTCTCCACTGGTCCTCGCGCAGCACCGCGCCGGAGCCGGCGAGCTCGCGCAGCACGGCTTCCGCGGCGGCCCGGACGGCTTCGCGGTCGGCTGGGGTGGTCGGGTGGAGCTCGCGCTTCTGCATGGGGTCATGGATACCGTGCGGCACGGACGGACCGCGAATGACAGGCTGTGGACAGAGTGGCGTTGATCGGTTGATATGACGTCAAATCGCTCCAAGTACCGTGAAATGCGGGTGATTCGTCAGAGGAGATGCTGAACCCCCCGAGTTATCCACAGGCTGGGGCCAATCGTCCGCAGTCGGGCGCGATCCGGTCCATGCTTTCCGCCATGACCGCAGACGACCGCACCACCACCCCCGCCCCGCGCCCCGGCCACCTCCCGGTCCGGCTGCGCGGCCCCGCCGACATGGCGGAGATGCTCCCCTACCTGCTGGGCTTCTTCCCCGACGACAGCATCGTCGCGGTGGGCCTGCAGGGCGCCGCGCTCGACCAGGGCGGGGTGATCCGGATCGACATCCCGGAGGACCCGGCCGACTGGGAGCGCACCGCGGTGGAGTCCGCCCGGCTGCTGGTCGAGCTGTCCGAACAGCGCGACCGCCGCCCCGTCCAAGTCCTGCTCTACCTCTGCCGGGATCCCGCCGGCGGCCCCGGCGGGCCCGAGGGCGCCCACGCCGTGCTGGCGCGGCTCCGCCCGCTGGCCGCCGCGCTCGCCCGGGCCTTCCGGGACGAGCGGGTGGCCGTCAAGGAGTCGCTGTGCGTCTCCGGGGGCCGCTGGTGGTCCTTCCTCTGCGCCGGGGCCGACTGCTGTCCGCCGGACGGCACCCCGGTCCGGGCCGCCCACCAGCCCAGCCCGCTCGCCGCGGCGGCCACCTACGCGGGCCTCGCCCCGCGCGGCAGCCGCAAGGCGATCGTGGCCGGGCTGTCCCCGATCGGACCGCCGGGCTCCGAGACCCAGCGCCGCGCCCTGGAGGACGCCGGCCCGCCCTTCATCCGCGAACTGGCCGGCCCCGGCGGCCGGGAGGCGGCCGTCGAACGCACTGCGGAGCTGCTCGCCGAAGCGATGGCCGAATTCCACGCCGGGGCCAAGGAGTTGGACGCCGCGCGCACCGCCAGGCTGCTGATCGGCCTGCAGGACAAGCTCGGTCGGGACCGCGCGGCCGAGTACGCCGAGCCGGACGAACTCGCCGCCGCCCAACGGCTGTGGCGGTTCCTGATCCAGCGCTGCGTCGACCCGTTCGAGCACCTGGCGTCCCCGCCGCTGACCCTGCTGGCCTGGACGTCCTGGCTGGCGGACGACTCGGCCACCGCCCGGGTCGTCCTGGCCAGGGCACTGGAGCTGGAACCGACCTACACCCTGGCCCAACTCCTCTACGAATCGCTGAACGCCGGTCTCGCTCCGGAGGCCCTGCTCCGGGTCGTCCGCCGCGAACGCACCACCCGCCTGCGCGACCCGCAGGTGTCGCCGCAGAGTCCGCAGGCGTCGCAGGACCAGGGGACCCCGCAGGCCCCGCCGCCTTCGGAACCCCCGCCGCCGGCGCCCGGAGCGGGCCCGGAGCACCCCGGGCCGACCGTCGACCCCGGACCGGCCGTCGTCCGACCGGCCGAGGGCCGGGCGACCGCTCCGGGGGAGCGGTCCGTCGGCTTCGAGGCGCACCGGGCGCCGGAGCCCGACGGCCCCGGCCCCGCTCCCGCCGCTGACCGGTCCGCGGCGCCCGAGGGCGGGCGGCCGACCGCCGCGCCCGACGGGCCGCCGGCCGCGGCCTGCCGGGCCGAGCGGGTGCGCCGCTCCTGCGCCCACCGGATCACCCCGGCGAGCACCCGCGTCCGACCGGCCCGGACGCACCGGAACCGACACGCGATCGGAGACTGACCATGCGCACCCTCGCCCAGGACCCGCGGGCCGACCGGCTACACCTCGCCGCGCGCCATCCGGACCAGCCGGTCCAGGACGGCCCGGCCGCTGGTCCGCACCCCGTCGTGCTCCCACTCGTTGGTGACCCAGACCCGGGTCCCGGCCACCGCGTCCGCGGTCTCCAGCGAGTGCGCCGTGTCCACGTACATGTCGTCGTGGTACACCGCCGCGTACACCGGTACCTGGTTCGCCGCCAGGCGCGGCAGGTCGTACAGGTCGGGCCAGTCGGTGCGCTCCGCCAGCAGCTGCGCCGTCTCGCGCAGCGGCCGCAGCGCCGGGTCGGTCTCGAACATCCAGGGGTGGATCGTCTCGCCGGTGAGCAGCACCGGCCCGTCCCCGGCCAGCGCCGCCTCGGCGTCGAACTCGGGGAACTCCTTGCGCACCCGCTCCGCGGACCAGTCGGTGGCCCCCGGGTCGACCGAGCGCTGCCCGTAGATCGACTCGTGCAGGACGGCGTAGAGCGGGTTCTGGGCGAAGGACAGGTGCGACTGCGCCCCGGCCAGGAAGGTGTCGGAGAGCTCCGGCCCGTCCGGCCCCTCCACCCAGGCCTCCTCCAGCAGGTAGTGCAGGACGTAGGAGCCCGAGCCGCTGCCCAGCATCAGGCCCAGCGCCTGGAACGCCCGGACGGTCAGCGTGCCCCCGTCGGGGAGGGTCGCGGGCCGCTCGACCAGGTGCGCCGCGATTCGCCGTACCGCCGCCACGTCCTGGGGGAAGCGCGCGTAGTGGCCGGCGTTCTTGCGGGCGACGCGCGGGAAGGCCGCCCGGTAGACCTCGTCCGCCGAGCGGCGCAGGCCGGCCAGGCCGCCGGTGACGAAGGCCTCGCGCAGGTGCTCCGGCGCCAGCGAGAGGTAGGTCAGGGTGCAGAAGCCGCCGAAGCTCTGGCCGAGCAGGCTCCACACGCCGTCCTCGCCGAGCAGGCGGCGGCGGACCAGCTCGGCGTCCCGGACGATCGAGTCGGCCCGGAAGTGCGCCAGGTACTCGGCCTGCTGCCGGGCGTCGCCGCGGCGGGCCAGGGTCTGCCGGTTGGCCGGGGTGGAGCGGCCGGTGCCGCGCTGGTCCAGCAGCAGCACCCGGTAGTCGTCGAGCGCCCGGTCCAGCCAGCCGTCCCGGCCCATCGGCCGGTTGGCCTTCCCACCGGGGCCGCCCTGCAGGTAGACCAGCCACGGCAGTTCGTCGTGCTCCCGACCGGCGGCCACCACCTCGCGGGCGTAGACCTCGATCGACTCGCCCTCGGGCGCGGCGTGGTCCAGCGGCACCCGGAAGACGTGATCGGTGGTGACGATTCCGGGGATGCGGCTGAGGGAGGACATGCAACTCCTTGGTACGAGCTGGTCACAGGCGGGGCGCGACGCCGATCGTCGGGGTCACCGGTGCGTCCGGCGTCGTCCTCGCACCGTATCCTGACCGCGGACAGGAGCCACCGGGGGGCGTCCGCCACGTGCGGAGACCCCCGAGCGGCACCACGACACAGCGGGCGCCCCGGGTGTCGGTCGCGGAGCGCCGAACGACCCTCGGCCCGCGGCCGCCTCCGGCCGGGCGTCCGCCGGACGGGCGTGACCTGGGGCGGGTGTGGTGCGTTCAATCTGCGGGACGCCGCCACCCGGACCGGCACCGCCGGCCGGACCGCGGCCGGGGCGACCGTCCCGGGCACCGGTCACGCGTCGTTCGACCCGGCGCGGCCGGCCCCCGGGCGGCCTCGACGTCCGGGCCGGGACACCGCCCCCGCCGGGGCGGGGCACCGGAGGTCAGGTCCCACCGGAGTCACAGCCGCGTGTTCCGGCGGCAGAGCAGCACAGTCCGCGATCGAGCACGCTCGCGGCCGACCGAGCCCGCAGCCCTCGGCCGGTCGGGGGGAGGAGAGCCCGGTGACCGACCCAAGGCCACCCCACGCAGCGCCGCAACCGCTGCCACCCGCCAATCCGCCGTCCCCGGGCGCCGCCGCGCCGCCCGGCGGCCCGGCCGGCCCCCCGCACCCCCGCCAGGCCACGCCCGCGTACGGGACGCCCACCGGTTCTGTCCCTGTCCCTGCCCACGGAACGGCCGGGCCCGGTCCGACGGTTCACGGCACCCCCGCTCACGGCACCCCGGCCCACGGCACGCCTCGGCCCGCCACCCCGCCCTACGGCACCCCGGCGGGCGCTTGGCACCCGGGCGCCCACCCCTACCAGGGCCCCGCCGGCACGCCCCCGTACGGGACCCCGGCCGGCGGTGCGCCGTACGGTGCCGCCGCCACCCCGCCGTACGGCACCGTGACGCGGCCGGCCCCGGCCCACCCGGCGGGCGGGTGGGGCGGTCCGGCGCCGCGGGCCGACCAGCCGTCAGCTCCGGCCGCTCCGGCCGGAGTCAGGTCGGAGCAGGTGGCGGGCGCGCCCGCCGCCGGCCTGTCCAGGGGGCCCGCCCAGGCGCCGCCGCCCCGGCCGCAGCCCTCCGCCGCGCACGACGTCCTGTGCGTCAACGCCCCGGGCATGGCGGCCTCCGGGTCGGACGGCCAGCTCCGGGGCCAGGGCCTGCACGGCTTCTTCCGGCACGGGGTGCGCACCCTGGCCCGGATGGAGCTGCGGCTGGGCGGCGTGGAGCCGCTCCCGCTGCAGGGCGTCCTGACGTCCGCGGCGGCGGCCCGGTTCGTCGGCTCGGTCCGGGTGCCGGGCGACCTCGACCCGGATCCGGCGCTGACGGTCGAGCGGCTGCGGCACGCCGACGGCGCGGAGACGGTGACGGTCCGCAACACCGGCGCCCGTCCGGCCCGGCTCCCGCTGGAGATCGCGCTCGGCACCGACCTCGGCCTGCTCACCGACATCGCGGCGGGCCGGCGCTCTGCCGACCTGCCCGGCCAGGTCCAGTCGTCCGGCCTGCGCTGGGTCGGCCAGGGCCGGGCCGCCACCGTCAGCGCGCGGCCCTCGCCGCACGCGGTGCTGGCCGGTGCGGGCGTGCTGCGCTGGGACTTGGAGATCCAGCCCGGCGCCCGCTGGTCGGTCGACCTCCGGGCCGAGCTGGAGACCCCGTCGACGGCGCGGCCGCCGACGGGCCGGGGCCCGGGCGTGCCGCTGCCCTGGTCCGAGCCCGAGATCCGGGCCGACGACCGCCGGGCCGCCCGCCTGGTCGCCCGCGCCCTGGACTCGATGAGCGGCCTGCTGCTCGCCGACGCCGACCGCCCGACTGACCTCTACACCGCCTCGGGCGCCCCCTGGCGGTTCGGCCTGACCGCCGCCGACGCGCTCTGGGCCGCCCGGATGACCCTCCCGCTGGGCACCCGGCTCGCCGCCGGCACCCTGCGGGCGGTCGCCCGCCGCCAGCACCAGGCCGCCCCGCCGGCCGCCGTGCCCGCCCGCCCGGCCGACCCGGCCCCGGGTGAGGGCGGGTCGGCCCCGGAGGGCGCCACCGGTCCGCTCGGCGGCGAGGCCGGTCCGGCCCAGGCGCTGGACGGCGTGATCCCCGGCCCGCTCCGGCACGGCGGCCCCGAACTGCCCGCCAGCTGCACCGCGACGGAGGCGACCCTGCTGTTCGTCACGGTGCTGGCGGAGGCCTGGCGCTGGGGCATGCCCCGGGCCGAGGTCGCCGAGCTGCTCCCGGCGGTGGAGCGGGCGCTCGGCGCGCTGCGGGCCGCGGTGGTGGAGGGCCCCGACGGTCCGGTCGGCTTCGTCGGCGACTTCGGGCGCCCGGCCGAGGAGCGCGCCGCGCGCCCCGGCCCGGCCCGCTGCGAGGTCCAGGCGCAGGCCCACCGGGCGGCCCTCCAGGGAGCCGACCTACTGGACGCCTTCGACCGGCCCGGGGCGGCGCGCTGGCGCACCTGGGCAGCGGAGTTGAGGGAACGGTTCCGCGAGCAGTTCTGGATCGACGACCTGTCCGGCGGCCGCCCGGCCGCCGCCCTGCTGGCCCCGGACCGCCCGGTGCCGGCCCTCGCCTCCACCCTGGTGCACCTCTTCGACCCCGGCCTGGCCGCCGAGGGCGAACTGCACGAGAGCCTGCTCGACCGCGAGCAGACCAGACTGCTGGCCCAGCGCCTGGTCACCCCGGAGCTCGACTGCGGCTGGGGGCTGCGCACCCTGAGCGCGAAGTCCCCCCGGTTCAACCCGCTCGGCCACCGCAGCGGCGCGGTGCGGGTCCAGGAGACCGCGCTCGCGGTCAGCGGCCTGGTGGACGCCGGCTTCGAGCGGGAGGCCGAAATACTGCTGGAGGGCCTGCTGGAGGCGTCCGTGCACTTCGACGGCCGACTGCCCGAGATGTACGCCGGTGAGCAGAAGGTCGCCGACTGCCCACCCGTCCCGCACCCGGCGGCCTGCCGCCCGGCCGGGGTCTCCGCGGCGGCCGCCGTCCACCTGGTGCTCTCCCTGGCGGGCGTCCGCCCGGACGTCCCGTCCGGGCGGGTGGCCACCCGCCCGGCGAGCACCGCCCCGCTGGGCGCACTGGAACTGACCGGCCTGCGGGTGGCCGGCGAGCCGTTCTCGGTCCGGGTCAGCCGGATCGGCGTCGCGGTCGTGGAGGAGGCGCCGTCGTTCCTGCAACTCGCCGCTAGCTGAGCCCCGGTCGGGACAGGGGCCGGTCCCGCCCGGCCCTCGTCCGGCCCTCGCCCGGCCCCGGTCTGGTCTTGGCCGCGCCCCGGCGGCGCCTCGGCCGGGCCTGCCGTACAGCCTGCCGCCGGAGGGGAAAAGCGCTGTGGTCTGTGATTATCGTCAGAGAGACGACTAAGATCGGCGACATGTCGCGTTATGACCCGTCGGCCTTCCCCCCGTTCGCAGTCACGGTTGACCTCGTGGTGCTGACGGTGCGCGACCACGAGCTGTGCGCCCTGCTGGTGAAGCGCGGCGAGGCGCCGTTCCAGGGCTACTGGGCGCTGCCCGGCGGCTTCGTGCGCCTGGACGAGGGCCTGGCCGAGGCGGCCTCCCGGGAGTTGGCGGAGGAGACCGGCCTGCGGGCCCAGTCGCTGCCCGGCAGCCTGCCCGCCGGGCAGACCCCCGCCGGGGCGCACCTGGAGCAGCTCGCCACCTACGGGCACCCGCAGCGGGACCCCCGGATGCGGGTGGTCAGCGTCGCCTATCTGGTCCTCGCCCCGGACCTGCCCTCGCCCCGCGCGGGCGGCGACGCCAGCAGCGCCCGCTGGGCGCCGGTGCGCGAACTCTTCGGCGAGGAGCGCAACGACGGCGTGCTGCTCGCCTTCGACCACGAGCAGATCCTGGCCGACGGGGTGGAGCGCGCCAGGTCCAAGATCGAGTACTCCTCGCTGGCCACCGCCTTCTGCCCCCCGGAGTTCACCGTCGGGGAGCTGCGCCGGGTCTACGAGGCGGTCTGGGGCGTGGTGCTCGACCCGCGCAACTTCCACCGCAAGGTCACCGGCACCCCGGGCTTCCTGCTCCCCTCCGGCGGCACCACGACCCGCCAGGGCGGCCGCCCCGCCCAGCTGTTCACGGCCGGCGGCGCCACCGTCCTCAACCCCCCGATGCTGCGCCCCGAGTCCTGAACGCCGAACTCCCGACCCTGAGCGCCCGATCCCGAACCTCGCCACCTGAACCCCGCCGCCTGAGCCCAGCGGCCTTGCGGCCAACGGGTGGTGACGGTCCGTGAGAAAGGCGTCAGCGCGGCGAGGAGGCTGTCGCCCGCACGGGTGAGGTCGGCGCTGACACCGTCCGCGGCCCATCCGGAATGCCTGGTTTCCCCGCTTCCGCGTCCTACTGTGCAGGCTCAGGCCGGGCGGACGCCCCGGCCGGGCGGCGGGCGAGGGAGCGGGCGGCGATGATCCAGATCACCGGACTGACCAAGGCGTACCGGCGGGGGCGTCCTCCCGCGGTGCTCGACCTGAGCTTCGACGCCCGCCCGGGGATGGTCACCGCGCTGCTCGGGGACGAGGGGGCGGGCAAGTCGACCGCGCTCCGGCTGATGGTGGAGCTGGAACGGGGCCACGGCCTCACCCTGTTCGACGGCCGGACGTACCGGCGGATCCGGCGCCCGGAACGGGAGATCGGCGTCCTGCTGTCCACCGGCCGCCCGGAGGCCGGGCACCCCGGACAGCGGGCCCGGGCCCACCTGCGGATGCTGGCCGGCACGGTCGGCGTCCCGGCCCGCCGGGCCGACGACCTGCTGGAGCAGACCCGGCTCGCCGCCGTCGCCGACCACCGGCTCGGCACCTTCTCGCCCGGCATGCACCGCCGCCTCGCCCTGGCCGCCGCGCTGCTCGGCAACCCCTCGACGCTGCTGCTGGACGCTCCCACCGAGGGCCTGTCCCCGAGCGGCGAGGAGTGGTTCCGGGCCTTCCTGCGCTCCTTCGCGCTCTCCGGCGGCACCGTGCTGACCACCACCCGGGCCCCCGAGGAGGCCGCCGGACTCGCCGACCGGGTGGTCACCCTGGACGCGGGCCGACTGGCCGCCGACCAGCCGGTGGTGGAGTTCCGCCGGACCAGGCTGCACCCCGAAGTGCTGGTCCGGGGGCCGCAGATGGCCCGCCTCGCGGACCTGCTGACCGCCCAGGGCGGCCAGGTCCGGCACGACGGCGGGGCCGGCCTCGCGGTGAGCGGCATCGGCCGCACCGAGATCGGCGAACTCGCCTACCGCAACGGCATCCTGCTGCACGAGCTGGCCGACCGGGTGGTGGAGCGCCCGGTCTCCTACCCCTCCGCCCTGCCCAGCAGTTCGGGCCGCTCCGGCCAGGTGCTGATCCGGACGGCGACCGATCCCGGCGAGCGGCCGCCCGCCGGGCAGCGCCCGGTGACCATCGGCCGCCCGGCCGGACCGGAGCGCCCGCTCGACCACCGCGGCCTGCAGGCCGGCCGCTGGGCCGCCGCCGCGCTCGCGCCGAACCCGGTCGCCCCGGAGCAAGGGCAGGGGCAGGAGCGGGAGCGGGAGCGGGAGGAGACCCGGGGCGAAGGCCAGGGCGCCTCGCTGCCCGCCCCGACCCCGTCGGCCCCGACCCCGCCTACCCCGACCCCGGCCCCGCCGGCAGCGGTGGTGCCGGCGCCGTCGGCCCCCGCCGTCGACCTGACCCGCCGGACGTCGCGGACGCCCGGCGGGGCCTCCGCGCTCGGCCATCCGGAGGCACGCGGCGCGGCGCGGCCCGCGCGGCCGGTGGCGCCGGAGCCCGCGGCGGCGACCATGGCCGACGCCGAGCAGTTGGCCGCCAACCCGACCGACGCGGAACTGCTGACTCCCGCGCGGATCAGGGGAGTCGGCCACCAGCCCGCGCCGGTCCGACCCTTCGCGGGACGCCCCTGGCCGGCCCCGGCCGACGCCGCCGAACTGCGGGCCGCCGAGCCCGCCGAGTCCGCAGGCCCGGCGGCCCGGCCGAGGCAGTCAGCCGAGCCAGCCGAGTCGGGTACAGGAACAGGAACAGGAACAAGCACAGGCACAGGCACCGGTACGGAAACAGCGGCGCGGCGCGCTGCCGTCGGCGACGAGAACGGGAGTGAGTGACCGTGCGGGTGGTGGCGAGTGAGGTGCGGCGTCTGCGCGGGGTGCGTTCCACGTGGGTGGTGGTCGCGGGCGCGCTGCTGGTGAACGCGGCGGTGGCGGCGTTCACCGCGAGTCGGCTGCCGGCCGGGGAGTTGGCGGTGCCGGACGCGGTGCGGGTGGTCGCGGCGGTGGTGCCGGCCCTGCCGCTGCCGCTGACCGCGCTCGCGGCGGCGGTGCTCGGCGCGCTGGCCTACGGCAACGAGACGCGCTGGCCCGGCCTGCCCGCTTCCCGGGTGACGCTGGGGCGCCGGCTCGGCGGACTGCTGGCGAAGGCGCTGGTGGTGGGTGCGACGGCGGCCCTGCTGGCGGTGGCCGTGCTCGGTCTGAACGCCTTGGCGGCCTGGCTCGCGCTGCCCGCCGGGACGGACGCCGCGGCGCTGCTCGCCCCGTCCGTGTGGCCGGCCGGCCCGTTCGCGGCGGGCGGGATCGGCCGTCCGCTGCTGGTGTTCCCGGTGCTCGCGGTGGCGGGCGGCTGGGCCGGGCTGCTGATCACCTCGCTGGTCCGCAGCGCCGTCGTCGGCATCCTGCTGACCGGCGCGCTGCCCGCCCTGCTGGAGCCCACCGCGGGTCTGCTGCTGCACCGTACGGGTCGCAACTGGCCTTTCTGGGTACGGGAGTTGGTGCCCTTCCAGTACGGCCTGGACTGGGTCCGCGGTACCGCCGACCGGACGGCCGGCGCGCTGGACGGGGTGGTGGCGGCCGCGCTGCTGGCGCCCGCCGGGCTGCTGGTGCTGGCGGCGGTGCTGGCCCAGCTGCGCCGCCGCAGCCTCTGAGCTGCGCGGTCGCCGTCCGCCGTCCGGCGTCCGGCGTCGCGGAAAGGGCCGGAAAGCGCGGGGGAGCGGTGCCCGGAAGGGCCTTGACGGTGTGACAGTCGGGTCGGCCGGGGCGGTTGGGAAAAAACACACCTTGTGACCGGTATGCGCATTTACGGCTGATAAGAAGTCAATTATCCAGACACGGTCGATCACCCTTTCGTGTGCTTTTCACGAGAATGCTCAAGGCGGATCCGCCGATCGCCGACAAAGGAAGGCGTGAGTACCCTTGCGCACCCCACCGTTACCGCCGCTCGCCAGGCCGAGTCGATCTCCGCCTCCGAGCTTGACCGTTTCCCGTACGCCGACCGCCCGGCCCCGCCCGCGCCCCGCTGGGAGGGGGCCGAGAGCGACCTCTCCCGGGTCGGTCGGAAGACCACCAGCAGCCGCGGCCGCGGCCTGCACGGCCAGTTGGTCCAGCAGCTCGGCCAGATGATCGTCTCCGGCGACCTGGGCGCCGACCGCCCGCTGGTGCCGGAGGAGATCGGCCAGCGCTTCGAGGTCTCCCGCACCGTGGTGCGCGAGTCGCTCCGGGTGCTGGAGGCCAAGGGCCTGGTCTCGGCCCGGCCGAACGTCGGCACCCGGGTCCGCCCGGTGAGCGACTGGAACCTGCTGGACCCCGACATCATCGAGTGGCGCGCCTTCGGCCCGCAGCGCGACGAACAGCGCCGCGAGCTGTTCGAGCTGCGCTGGGCGATCGAGCCGCTGGCCGCCCGGCTGGCCGCCGGCCACGGCCGGGAGGACGTCCAGCACCGGCTGGTCGAGCTGACCGAGATCATGGGCCACGCCGGCAACCAGGGCGACCTGGTCAGCTACGCCCGGGCCGACGCCGAGCTGCACGGCCTGGTGCTGCAGATGGCCGGGAACCGGATGCTGGAGCACCTGTCCGGCATCGTGGCCGGCGCGCTCCAGGTCTCCGGCGGTTCCGGCGGCACCTGCGAGCGCCCGTCCGAGTCGGCGGTCGGCCTGCACGCCCGGCTGGTGGACGCGCTCGGCACCGGGGACGGCACTGCCGCCGAGGCCGCCATCCGCGCGCTGCTCACCGTCCACCCGGACATCGAGCACGCCGTCCCCGCGCCGCGCGAGCACTGAGCGGCCGGACCCCAGTCGCCCGGAGCCGGATGGCCCCTCCGCTGCCCCGCCCGCGCAGCCGAGGGGCCATCGGCACGTCAGGGCCCCGGGCCGTCCCGCGGGCCTCGCGGATAGGCCGCTCGGGGGCTGCCCGAGGCGGTCGCCGGGTGGTGTGACGGGCGCCACGACGGGCATGCGTAACACTTGAGGGGCGGCAGCGATGTGTACGGAGCGGAAGCAGCTCCGGAATATCACCACTAGCCAGCTGGCTGTGATGGTCCGCGGCGCTGCTGCCGTCCTGCAGACCCCGGTCACCGTCCACCCGTCCGAGCCCGAGCAGTCGGGCCGGTCGGTGCGGGTTCGTGTCCACTCATCGTCCGAGAGGTTGTTCGTGTCGGCCAGCACATCCCGTTCCCTTCCCCCCGAGATCGCCGAGTCCGCGGCACTGCTGGCGCTCATCGAGCGGGGCAAGGCCCAGGGGCAGATCGCCGGTGACGACGTGCGCCACGCGTTCGAGGCGGACCAGATCCCGGTCACCAAGTGGAAGAACGTCATGCGCAGCCTCAACCAGGTGCTGATTGAGGAGGGGGTGGAGCTGATGGTCAGCGCGGCGGAGCCGGCCGGCGCCAAGCGCAAGAGCGTCGCGGCCAAGAGCACCACCAAGCGCACCGCGACCAAGGCGGTCACCACCCGCACGCCGGTCGCCCAGACCAAGCCCCCGGTGCGGATCGCCCCCGCGGCGAACATCGCCCCGTCCGTCTCCGTGACCGCCTCGGTGACCAGCACCGAGGTCACCGTCATCGAGTCCATCGACGTCTCCGAGGCCAGGGCCGCGGTCAAGAAGGCCGCCGCCGCCCCGGCGAAGAAGGCGGTGGCCAAGAAGGCCGCCGCGCCCGCCAAGAAGACCGCCGCCAAGAAGACCGCGGCGGCCGGCAAGCCCGGTGCCAAGGGCGACGAGGAGATCATCGGCGAGGAGGAGCTCCTCGAGGACGTGGCGCTCCCCGGCGACGTCAAGGAGGGCGAGGCCGAGGAGGAGACCGACCAGGGCTTCGTGCTCTCGGACGACGACGAGGACGACGCCCCGGCCCAGCAGGTCGCGGTGGCCGGCGCCACCGCCGACCCGGTCAAGGACTACCTCAAGCAGATCGGCAAGGTCCCGCTGCTCAACGCCGAGCAGGAGGTCGAGCTCGCCAAGCGGATCGAGGCCGGCCTGTTCGCCGAGGACAAGCTGAGCCAGGCCGACAAGCTCGCCCCCAAGCTCAAGCGCGAGCTGGAGATCATCGCCGAGGACGGCCGCCGCGCCAAGAACCACCTGCTGGAGGCCAACCTCCGCCTGGTGGTCTCGCTGGCCAAGCGCTACACCGGCCGCGGCATGCTCTTCCTGGACCTGATCCAGGAGGGCAACCTCGGTCTGATCCGCGCGGTCGAGAAGTTCGACTACACCAAGGGCTACAAGTTCTCGACCTACGCGACCTGGTGGATCCGGCAGGCGATCACCCGCGCCATGGCCGACCAGGCCCGCACCATCCGCATCCCGGTGCACATGGTCGAGGTCATCAACAAGCTGGCCCGCGTGCAGCGCCAGATGCTCCAGGACCTGGGCCGCGAGCCCACCCCGGAGGAGCTGGCCAAGGAACTCGACATGACCCCCGAGAAGGTCATCGAGGTCCAGAAGTACGGCCGCGAGCCGATCTCGCTGCACACCCCGCTCGGCGAGGACGGCGACAGCGAGTTCGGTGACCTGATCGAGGACTCCGAGGCGGTCGTCCCGGCCGACGCGGTCTCCTTCACCCTGCTCCAGGAGCAGCTGCACTCGGTGCTGGACACGCTGTCCGAGCGCGAGGCGGGCGTGGTCTCGATGCGCTTCGGCCTCACCGACGGGCAGCCGAAGACGCTGGACGAGATCGGCAAGGTCTACGGCGTGACGCGCGAGCGGATCCGGCAGATCGAGTCGAAGACCATGTCGAAGCTGCGCCACCCGTCGCGCTCCCAGGTGCTGCGCGACTACCTGGACTGATCCGGCTCCCGGACGTCACGCGAACGGGCCCCTCCACCATCGGTGGAGGGGCCCGTTCGCGTGTCCGGGGATCGCCCGTTGGGGTGGCGGGCGGGCCGGACGGGGGCACGCGGGGTGACCGGCTGACTACGCTGGGCCGGTTGTCGCGGCGCACCGCGGCAGCACGCCCCGCCGGGCGCCCGCCCGGCGCTGCGGGAACCCGCCGACACCCCTGGAGAACCGGTGCCCATCCTGGACACGTTCGCGCCTCGGCTGCTCCGCCGCCGGGCGGTCGCGCTCGTCGCCCTGGCCGCCCTGCCCGCCCCGCTGGTCGCGCTGGGCGCGGCCGCTCCGGCCGCCGCGCAGCGGCGGATCATCGGCGGGACGGGCACCACCACCGGCGAACACCCGTGGATGGTGGCGCTGGCCAGCCGGCAGCAGTTCGGCTCGGCCCGCTCCGGGCAGTTCTGCGGCGGGGCGCTGATCAGCCCGACCAAGGTGATCACGGCGGCGCACTGCTTCTACGACGAGTCCACCGCCCGTCCCACCGACCGGCCCGGACTGCGGGTGGTCCTCGGACGGGACGACCTGCGGGGCACCGCGGGGCGGGAGGTGGCGGTGCGCGCGGTGTGGATCGACCCCGGCTACAGCTTCACCGCGAACACCCGGGACGTGGCGGTGCTCACCCTCACCGAGCCGCAGGACGGCCGACCGGTGCTGGAGCTGGTGAACCCGGGCGAGACCGAGCCCTACGCGGCGGGCACCCCGGCGACGGTCTTCGGCTGGGGCGACACCCGGGGCAACGGCAGCTACTCGAACACGCTGCGCCAGGTCACCGTGCCGATCGTCTCGGACGAGGTCTGCGGGCACGCCTACCCGGGCGGCGCGGACAGCGCGTACGACGCCCGCAGCATGGTGTGCGCGGGCGAGCAGCAGGGCGGCCGGGACGCCTGTCAGGGCGACAGCGGCGGGCCGCTGCTGGTGGCCGGGCGGCTGGCCGGGCTGGTCTCCTGGGGGGCCGGCTGCGCGGAGGCGGACCACCCCGGGGTGTACACCCGGATCGCGGCGGTCTCGGAGGCCGTGCACAACGTGCTGTGAGCCCCCGGACGGCGGGACGGCGGGACGGCGGGGGACCCGGGGGACTGCCGCACGGCGGGGGCGGCGGGACGGCGGGGAAACGCCACGGCCGGGTGGCCCGCCCCTGGAAGGGGTGGGCCACCCGGCCGTTTCAAGCAGCTCGGGAGAGCAGCGGGAGCGTCAGCGCTCCCCCTCCTCGGCGACTGCCGGGGTGCCGGAGAGGCGGTCGCTCTCGTCGTGTATCTCCACGGCGATCTTCTTGAGCTCAGGCTCGAACTTTCGCCCGTGGTGGGCGCAGAACAGCAGCTCTCCGCCACTGGAGAGGACGACGCGCAGGTAAGCCTGAGCGCCGCAACGGTCGCAGCGGTCTGCCGCGGTGAGCGGGCTCGCAGGGGTCAGAACAGTAGTCACGTCGCCTCTTCTCTAGCTCGACGAGCTGTGTACCAGGATCAACATCCAACCAGGTCGAATTCGTTCCCGCTCGTGGCTTTTCTCTTGGAGGATTCTGCCGTCGTCTTGATGAGGACGTGCCCCGGGTAACGGTGGTTCATGCCTACCGATTCCCGCGGCCGGCCAATCGCCTCGAACACCCGACCGGGCCGGGGGGCGAGGTCCGCGTAGCATAATCCTCCGCTGGGTTGGAGCATAAGCCCCGTCCCGGAACCCGTTGGACCGCATCGCAGCAGCTCCCGGCCCTCTCGGGCGCCCCGGACCCGCCAGGACCCGTGGTGTCGGCAGGAGATGGCAGGCTGGTAACCGCCCCCGGGGCGGGAATCGTGTTCGCGCAGCGCGTACAAAGCGAGCGGGCCCGAGCGGCCCGGATCTCAGTTGCTGAGAGCATGCGGGGGTGTCCGTCAACGTCATGGAGGAGTGCAGAGCGTGAGTGGAGAAAAGACCGGCCCGTCCTCTCTGGTGACCGGTGAGGGCGGGTCCGACTACACCGCGCGGCATCTGCTCGTCCTGGAGGGCCTGGAGGCGGTCCGCAAGCGGCCCGGCATGTACATCGGCTCGACCGACAGCCGCGGCCTGATGCACTGCCTCTGGGAGATCATCGACAACTCGGTGGACGAGGCGCTGGGCGGCTTCTGCGACCGGATCGACGTGCTGCTGCACCAGGACGGCTCGGTCGAGGTCCGCGACAACGGCCGCGGCATCCCGGTGGACGTCGAGCCGAAGACCGGGCTGTCCGGCGTCGAGGTGGTGATGACCAAGCTGCACGCGGGCGGCAAGTTCGGCGGCGGCTCGTACGCGGCCTCCGGCGGCCTGCACGGCGTCGGCGCCTCGGTGGTCAACGCGCTGTCCGCCCGGCTGGACGTCGAGGTGGACCGCTCCGGCGCCACCCACGCGATCAGCTTCCGGCGCGGCACCCCCGGCGCGTACGCCGGGGAGGGGCCGGACGCGGCGTTCGAGCCCGGCAGCGGGATGACCAAGCGCGGCAAGTTCGCCAAGACCCGCACCGGCACCCGGATCCGCTACTGGGCGGACCGGCAGATCTTCCTCAAGGACGCGAAGCTCTCGCTGGAGTCGCTGCACAGCCGGGCCCGGCAGACCGCCTTCCTGGTGCCCGGGCTGACCATCGTGGTGCGCGACGAGCGGCTCACCGAGAGCGAGCAGGTCGCCGAGGAGACCTTCCGCTACGACGGCGGGATCAGCGAGTTCTGCGAGTTCCTGGCGCCGGACCGGCCGATCTCCGACGTGCTGCGGCTGCGCGGCGAGGGCACCTTCAAGGAGACCGTCCCGGTGCTCGACGAGCTCGGGCACATGACCCCCACCGAGGTCACCCGCGAGCTCGGGGTGGACATCGCGCTGCGCTGGGGCGCCGGCTACGACACCACCCAGCGCTCCTTCGTCAACATCATCTCCACCCCCAAGGGCGGCACCCACGTCACCGGCTTCGAACGGCAGCTCGCCAAGACCGTCAACGAGGCGTTGCGGGCCGCCAAGCTGCTGCGGGTCGCCGAGGACGACATCACCAAGGACGACGCCCAGGAGGGCCTGACCGCGGTCATCACCGTCCGGCTCGCCGAGCCGCAGTTCGAGGGCCAGACCAAGGAGGTGCTGGGCACCTCGGCGGCCAACCGGATCGTCGCGGCCGTGGTCGCCAAGGAGCTCAAGGCGTTCCTGACCTCGGCCAAGAAGGACGAGAAGCTGCAGGCCAGGGCCGTGCTGGAGAAGGTCGTCGCGGCCGCCCGGACCAGGGTCGCGGCCCGGCAGCACAAGGAGGCGCAGCGCCGGAAGACCGCGCTGGAGACCTCCTCGCTGCCCGCCAAGCTGGCCGACTGCCGCAGCGACGACGTCGAGCGCAGCGAGCTGTTCATCGTCGAGGGCGACTCCGCGCTCGGCACCGCCAAGCTGGCCCGGAACTCCGAGTTCCAGGCGCTGCTGCCGATCCGCGGCAAGATCCTGAACGTGCAGAAGGCGTCGGTGAGCGACATGCTCAAGAACGCCGAGTGCGCCTCGATCATCCAGGTGATAGGAGCGGGCTCCGGCCGGACGTTCGACATCGACCAGGCCCGCTACGGCAAGGTCATCTTCATGGCCGACGCCGACGTCGACGGCTCGCACATCCGCACCCTGCTGCTCACGCTGTTCCACCGCTACATGCGGCCGATGGTCGAGCAGGGCCGGGTGTTCGCCGCCGTGCCGCCGCTGCACCGGATCGAGCTGACCAACCCCAAGCGCGGCCAGGAGAAGTACCACTACACCTACTCCGACGCCGAACTGCGACGCACCCTGCTGCAGTTCCAGGGCAAGGGGCTGCGCTGGAAGGACCCGATCCAGCGCTACAAGGGCCTCGGCGAGATGGACGCCGACCAGCTGGCCGAGACCACCATGGACCCGCGGTTCCGGATCCTGCGCCGGATCAACCTGGGCGACCTGGAGTCCGCGGAGAAGACCTTCGACCTGCTGATGGGCAACGACGTCGCGCCGCGCCGCGAGTTCATCGTCGACTCGGCGGCCACCCTGGACCGGTCCCGGATCGACGCCTGAGCGAGCCGGTGCCGAAGGGCTCTCCACCCCCGGGTGGAGAGCCCTTCGGCGTGCGGGATCAACCCGCGCTCCGAGGACCGGGCGACCCGCGCTCCGTAGCGTTGGCGGTGTCGAGAACACCCCGTCTGGAGGCACCGAGATGACCGCCCTGTCCGATGTCCTGATCGCCGTCGCCGTGATCGTCCTGGTGGTGGGCCGGCAGCTGCGGGCCCGCCGGCTGGACGGCGAGCGCCGCCTGTGGCTGCTGCTGCCGCTGGTGCTGGTCGCCGCCGGACTGCGCGACACCGCCCTGCTCGACCCGGAGCACCGGGCCACCGCCGCCGTGCTGCTGGCCGGCTCGCTGCTCACCACCGCCGGCATGGGCTGCGCCTGGGCCTGGACGGTGCGGATCTGGCGGGAGGCCGACGGCGTGCTGTGGAGCAGGGGCGGCACCGCCACCGTGTTCGCCTGGGTCGGCGCCGTCGTGATCCGGATCGGCTGGTACGGGCTGGGCGCCGCGCTGCACGTCCACCAGTCCGGCAGCGTGCTGCTGCTCTCGCTCGGCGTGCTGCTGCTGACCCGCTCGGTGGTCCTCCGCTGGCGGGCCGGGCAGTTGGACGGCGGCAAGCGGCACACGCTGGCCGCCTGAGACGCCGTCAGAACACCGCCGCCGGGCTCCGACTGGGCCCGGCGGCGCCGCTGTTGAGAGGATCGGCCGGTGAGCACACTGCAACGCTGGACCCGCTGGCCCGCCGGGGACGTCCCGATCCGGGAGCGCGGTTCGCGGGCCCGGACCACGCTGTCCTTCTTCGGCCGGGCCGCGATGCTGGGCGCCGTGGTCTTCGGCACCTTCGCCGAACAGCGGTACACCGGCTGGCGGTTGCTGCCGCCGATCGGCTGGATCGCCGCCACCGCCGGCCTGTTCACCGGCTGGTACTTCGCCTGCCGGGCCCGCCGGCTGTGGCCCGCGCTGGGCTGCGCCGCCGGACTGCTGGCCACCGCCGGGCTCGCCCACGAGGGCGGCGCCGACACCCTGGCCTCGGTGATCTGGTGCGGGCTCGCGGTGCTCGCCGTGATCCGGCTGCCGCTGGCCGCCGGACTGGTCACCGCCGGCGCGGCGCTGGCGAGTTACGGCCTGGGCACCGGGGAGTCGCTGCTGGTGATGCTGGCCGTCGCGGGCGGCCTCGGCCTGCTCGGCTACCTGCTGCGCCTCGACGGCCAGGCCCGCTCCGCGCAGCGCGCCCTGCTCGCCCAGGAACGCGCCGCCCAGGCCGCGCGGGCCGAGAGCGCGGCGCTCGCCGAACGGGCCAGGATCGCCCGGGAGATCCACGACGTGCTGGCGCACAGCCTCTCCGCGCAGCTGGTGCACCTGGAGGCGGCCCGGCTGATGCTGGACGCCGGGGCCGAGCGGGCCGAGGTCCGCGAACGGGTGGTCGCCGCCCGGCGGATGGCCCAGGACGGCCTGGCCGAGACCCGGCAGGCGCTGTCCGCGCTGCGCGGCGAGTTCGCCCCCGTCGCCGAGTTCGTCGCCGAGCTGGCCGCCGAGGCCGGGGCCGGGCTGGCCGTCGACGGGGTGCCGCGCCCGGTGCCCGCCGAGGCCGGCCTGGCGCTGCGCCGGGTCGCCCAGGAGGCGCTGACCAACGCCCGCAAGCACGCCCCCGGCGGCCGGGTGGACGTCCGACTCGCCTACCGGGAGGGCGAGGTGGAGCTGCGGGTGCGCAACTCGGCCGCCCCGCGCGGGGCGCACCCCGTGCTCGGCGGCAGCGGGAGCGGGTACGGTCTGCTCGGGATGCGCGAACGCGCGGAACTGCTCGGCGGCGAACTGCTGGCGGGCCCCGACGAGGGAGGGTGGCGCGTGCTGCTGCGGGTGCCGGCGTGACGGACGGACCGATCCGGGTGGTGGTCGCCGACGACCAGACCGTGGTGCGGGAGGGGATCGTGATGCTGCTCGGCCTGCTGCCGGGCATCACCGTGGTCGGCTCCGCGCCGGACGGCGAGGAGGCGCTGCGGCTGGTCGCCGAACACGCCCCCGACGTGGTGCTGATGGACCTGCGGATGCCGCGCTGCGACGGCGTGGAGGCCACCCGCCGGATCCGCGCCGGGCACCCCGGCACCGAGGTGGTGGTGCTCACCACGTACGCCGACGACGACTCGCTGTTCTCCGCGCTGCAGGCCGGGGCGCGCGGCTTCCTGACCAAGGACGCCGGCGCGGAGGAGATCGCCCGCGCGGTCGCGGACGTCCGCTCGGGCGCGGCCGGGCTCTCCCCGCAGGTCCAACTGCGGCTGCTGGAACGGCTGGCGGGCCCGGCGGCGGCTCCCGAGCCGGCGCCGGTCGCGACGGAGGCCGCCCCGGAGGCCGTCCGACGCCCTTCGCTGCCGGACGGGTTGACCCAGCGGGAGGCCGAGGTGCTGGCGCTGATCGCCGCCGGACTGTCCAACGCCGAGATCGCGGAGAGGTTGTTCGTCAGCCCCGCGACGGTGAAAACACATATCAACAACCTTTTCGCCAAGACGGCGGTACGGGATCGCGCGCAGGCCGTGGCGTACGCCTTCAGGCATGGAATTTCCGACGGTTCGTAAACCCACTCCCGGGTCGCTGGTTCGGGTGAACGTATCTGCACCGGTTTCGCGGTGTGGTTTGTGACGCTCCATCATGGTTCGGTCGTAGTGACCGAAATGATGAGGTGTCGACTGTGGCGCAACAGGAGAGAGTCGACTGGTGGGCCGCGGCCGCCGCCCGGCCCCGGGCGGTGGCGCGGCAGCGGGCCGCGGAACCGGTGGCGCCGGAGGAACGCGTCGGGCGCGAGGTCTACCGCAGCGTCCAGGACAGCGAGGCCTTCCAGGACATCCGGCGCGGCTACCGCTCGTTCGTGTTCCCGGCCAGCGCCGGGTTCCTGGCCTGGTACCTGCTGTTCGTCGCGGCCCAGGCGTTCGCCCCGGAGCTGATGAGCCGACAGGTCGCCGGGCCGCTCAACCTGGCCTGGCTGCTCGGCCTCGGCCAGTTCGCCTCGACCTTCCTGCTGACCTGGCTCTACGCCCGCAACGCCCGCACCAAGCGCGATCGAGCCGCCCTCGAACTGCGCTGGGACACCCAGGACCAACTGCGATGACCCCACACCCCAGCCACGGCCTGGCGGTGGCCCTGTTCGCCGTCGTCGTCGCCGTCACCCTCACCATCACCGTCTGGGTCGGCCGCCGCGGCCACGCCGCCGAGGACTTCTACGCCGGCGGCCGCGACTTCTCGCCGCTGCAGAACGGCTTCGCGCTCTCCGGCGACTACCTGTCGGCCGCGTCCTTCCTCGGCGTCACCGGCCTGATCGCGCTCTACGGCTACGACGGCGTGCTCTACAGCATCGGCTTCCTGGTCGCCTGGCTGGTCGTGCTGATGCTGGTCTCCGAACTCGTCCGCAACGCCGGCCGCTACACCCTGGCCGACGTGCTGGCGCTGCGGATGCGCCAGCGGCCGGTGCGCGCCGCGGCCGGCCTGGCGTCCATGGTCGTCACCCTGATGTACCTGATCGCGCAGATGGTCGGCGCCGGCAGCCTGGTCGCGCTGCTGCTCGGCACCGACAGCGGGGCCGCCAAGGGCTGGACCATCGTCGCGGTCGGCGGCCTGATGATCGTCTACGTCACGGTCGGCGGGATGCGCGCCACCACCTGGATCCAGATCGTCAAGGCCTTCCTGCTGGTGGCCGGCTCGGTGCTGCTCACGGTGCTGGTGGTGGCCCGCTTCCACGGCGACCTGGGCGCGCTGATGCACGCCGCCGCGCAGCACAGCGGCGTCGGCGACCGCTACCTGCAGCCCGGCCTGAAGTACGGGGCCAGCACCACCAGCCGGCTCGACTTCTTCAGCCTCGGCCTGGCGCTGGTGCTCGGCACCGCGGGCCTGCCGCACATCCTCAGCCGCTTCTACACCGTGCCCACCGCGCGGGCCGCGCGGCGCTCCACGATGTGGGCGATCGGCCTGATCGGCTGCTTCTACCTGATGGCGATCGTGCTCGGCCTCGGCGCCGGCGCGGTGGTCGGCGCGAAGGCGGTCAAGGCCGCCAACCCGGCCGGCAACACCGCCGTGCCGCTGCTCGCCCTCGACCTCGGCGGCGGCGCGGGCTCCACCTGGGGCCTGCTGCTGTTCGCGGTGATCTCGGCGATCGCCTTCGCCACCATCCTCGCCGTGGTCGCCGGACTCACCCTGGCCTCCTCGGCGGCCTTCGCCCACGACCTCTACGCGCGGGCCTGGCGCCGCCCCGAGGAGCGGCAGGTCTCCGAGCGCGAGGAGGTCATCGCGGCCCGGATCTCGGCGATCGTGATCGGCGGCCTCGCGGTGGTGCTCAGCCTGTTCGCGCAGAAGCTGAACGTCGCCTTCCTGGTCGGCCTGGCCTTCGCGGTGGCGGCCTCGGCGAACCTGCCGACGTTGCTGTACTCGCTGTTCTGGAAGCGCTTCACCACCCGGGGCGCGGTCTGGTCGGTCTACGGCGGCCTCGTCCCGGCGGTGGTGCTGGTGCTGTTCTCGCCGGTCGTCTCCGGCGCGAAGACCTCGGTCCTGCCCGGCCTCGACTTCCACTGGTTCCCGCTGGAGAACCCCGGCCTGGTCTCCATCCCGCTCGGCTTCCTGGCCGGCTGGCTGGGCACCGTCCTGGACAGGGAGCGCGCCGACGAGGACGGCTTCGCCGAACTGGAGGTGCGCGCCCTGACCGGCGCGGGCGCGGCCTGACCGGCCGGGCGGCAGCGACGGCGGGGAGCGGACGGCGGGGGGAGCGGACGGCGGAGGCCGGGAGGCGGGCGAAGCGGCCCGCGTCCCGGCCTCCCGGCACGTCAGGGGGCGGCGGGCGACGGCTCCGAGCCCTCCGAGCCCGCCGAGACCTCCGGGAGTTCCACGAGGTGTACGACGTCCATCCGGGACGGGGTGCCCGGCGCCTTGCCGCAGCTCTCCGGGCGCGGCGGCTCGCTCGCCGACTCGGCGACGGCGGCCCGCCAGCGGCGGCCGTCGGCGTGCCGGACCTCCACCGTCCACGGGGAGCCGCCGGGGGACTGGCGCAGCGTCAGGGCGTCGGCGGCGCCCTCGCCGGTCAGCTCGCGGACCGCCTGTTCGGCGGCCTGCGCCGGGCGCGGCCAGAACGAGCGGCCGCGGGAGTGGGCGAACGCGGTCTGCCCGGCGGCGGTCGCCGCCAGCACCTCCTTGGCGGACTCGGCGGTCAGCCGCCCGTACGCGTAGCCGTGCGGCAGCACCAGCATGGTGGGGGAGAAGCGGTGGCCGCCCAGGTGGGTGACCTCCCAGACCTCGCTGTGGCCGGCCGCCGCGATCTCGGCCGCCAGCGGGCGGCCGAGCAGCGCGCAGCAGCGGTCCCGGCGGCCGTTGGTGCACACCAGGGCGATCGGGCCGCCGACGTGCGGGGCGCCGAAGGAGCCGTGGTCGCCCGCGCCCAGGGCGGCGAAGTCCAGGGCGAGCAGCTCGGCGGCGGAGGCGAGGTGCCCGCGGCGGACCCACGGGTCGGCGGGCGAGGTGTGCGCGAGCAGCACCTCGTGCCGGGCGGTCCCGTCGGTGTCGGCGTGCCGGCCGGGACGGCGGATCAGCGCGATCCGGACGCCGGTGCCCTCGGCGGCGCGGTCCAGCGCGGCGCCCAGCTCCGGGTCCAGGTGGCTGCCGGTGAGCGCCTGCGCGCCCCAGGGACCGGACTGTTCGAGCAGCAGCCAGGTGGTGGCGGTGGCCGCGGTGGCGCTCAGCGGCTCGGTCAGTTCGCGCGACAGCGTCGTACAGGTGCTCACCCGGCCCAGCCTAGGCCGTCCCGCCCGCCCCGGCGGGGGCCTGGGCGCGGGAACGGGAACGGGAACGGGAACGGCGGGCGCCCCCGCCGTGGGGCGCCCGCCGTTCCGGGGGTGCGCGGGGCTACATCCGGCCGCCGACCGCGGCGATCGGGGTCGGCAGCGGGGTGCCGGAGCCGTCGCGGCGCGGGTCGCGCTCGGGGAGGGCGACCGGCTGGCCGGCGCTGCCCGCGCCGAGCGCGGGCAGCGGGCCGGCCCAGGCGAAGGCGAGGCCGTCCTCGCCGCGCAGGAAGCGCTGGCAGCGGACGCCGCCGGTGGCCCGGCCCTTGCGCGGGTACTGGTCGAACGGGGTGAGCTTCCAGCTGCTCTGCTCCTCGCCGGCCAGCGTGCCGGTGGCGGCGGCGACCGACAGCACCACCGCGTCCTGCGCCGGGTCGACCGCGCCGAAGGAGAGCACCCGCGCGCCGTCGGCCAGCTTGATGCCGGCCATGCCGCCGGCCGGGCGGCCCTGCGGGCGGACCTGGTTCGCCTGGTAGCGCAGCAGTTGGGCGTCGGAGGTGATGAAGACCAGGTCCTCCTCGCCGGTGCGCAGTTCGACCGCGCCGACCACGGCGTCGCCGTCCTTGAGCGCGATCACCTCGAACTCGTCCTTGTTGGCGGGCCATTCGGGCACCACCCGCTTGACCACGCCCTGCACGGTGCCGAGCGCCAGGCCGGGCGAGGACTCGTCCAGCGTGGTCAGCGCGATCGGCCGCTCGCCGTCCTCCAGCCGGAGGAACTCGGAGACCGCCGCGCCGCCGGACAGCGCCGCGGTGCCCGGGGGCAGCGCGGGCAGGTCGATCACCGGCAGCCGCAGTACCCGGCCGGCCGTGGTGACCAGGCCGACGTCGCCGCGGGCGGTGGCCGGGACGGCGGAGGCCAGCACGTCGTGCTTGGCACGGGCCGCGGACTCCTCGGTGACCGGCTTCAGGTCGAAGGTCCTGGCCAGCAGGCCGGTGGAGGACAGCAGCACCCGGCACGGGTCGTCCGCGACCTCCAGCGGCACCGCCAGCGCGGCGGACGGCACCGAGCCGGCCTCCAGCAGCACGGTGCGCCGCTCGGTGCCGAACTGCTTGGCGACCGAGCCGAGTTCGGAGGAGACCACGGAGCGCAGCTTGTGGTCCGACTCCAGGATCTCGGTCAGCTCGGCGATCTCCTTGAGCAGCTTGGACTGCTCGGCCTCCAGCTCGACCCGGTCGAAGCGGGTGAGCCGGCGCAGCGGCGTGTCCAGGATGTACGCGGTCTGCGTCTCGGAGAGGCCGAAGCGCTCCATCAGCCGGTCCTTGGCCTGCCCGGCGTCGTCGCTGCTGCGGATGACCGCGATCACCTCGTCGATGTCGACCAGCGCGACCAGCAGGCCCTCGACCAGGTGCAGCCGGTCCTGGCGCTTGCGGCGGCGGAAGTCGCTGCGCCGCTTGACCACCGTGAACCGGTGGTCGACGTAGACCTCCAGCAGCTCCTTGAGGCCCAGCGTCAGCGGCTGCCCGTCGACCAGCGCGACGTTGTTGATGCCGAAGGTCTCCTCCATCGGCGTCAGCTTGTACAGCTGCTCCAGCAGCGCCTCGGGGACGAAGCCGTTCTTCACCTCGATGACCAGGCGCAGGCCGTGCTCGCGGTCGGTGAGGTCCTTGACGTCCGCGATGCCCTGCAGCTTCTTCGCGTTGACCAGGTCCTTGATCTTCGCGATCACCTTCTCCGGGCCCACCGTGTACGGCAGTTCGGTGACCACGATGCCCTTGCGGCGGGCGGTGACGTTCTCGATCGAGGTGGTGGCGCGGATCTTGAAGGTGCCGCGGCCGGACTCGTACGCGTCCCGGATGCCGGAGAGGCCGACGATCCGGCCGCCGGTGGGCAGGTCGGGGCCGGGGACGAACCGCATCAGGGTCTCGAGGTCGGCCGCCGGGTGCTTGATCAGGTGCCGGGCGGCGGCGACCACCTCGGCCAGGTTGTGCGGCGGCATGTTGGTGGCCATGCCGACCGCGATCCCGGTGGCGCCGTTGACCAGCAGGTTCGGGAACGCCGAGGGGAGCACCTGCGGCTCCTGCTCGGAGCCGTCGTAGTTCGGGCCGAAGTCGACGGTGTCCTCGTGGATGGACTCCACCATCGACATCGAGGCCGCGGTCAGCCGCGACTCGGTGTAGCGCATCGCGGCCGGCGGGTCGTCGTTGCCGAGCGAGCCGAAGTTGCCGTGGCCGTCGATCAGCGGCAGCCGCATCGAGAACGGCTGCGCCAGGCGCACCACCGCGTCGTAGATCGAGGCGTCGCCGTGCGGGTGCAGCCGGCCCATCACCTCGCCGACCAGGCGCGCGCACTTGACGTGGCCGCGCTCCGGGCGCAGGCCCATCTCGTTGGCCTGGTAGAGGATCCGGCGGTGCACCGGCTTGAGGCCGTCCCGGGCGTCCGGCAGGGCCCGGGAGTAGATCACCGAGTAGGCGTACTCCAGGAACGAGCCCTGCATCTCGTCCACGACATCGACGTCGAGGATCCGCTCCTCGAAGTCACCGGGCGGCGGGGTGGGCGAACTGCGGCGGGCCATCGCGGCGGGGCTCCCTTGCGGTACATGCGGGACATGGGGGTGGGCGGACGCGGGCGTGAACGCCCCCCATTGTGGACCCTCGGTGGGACACCGCCCGTCACCCGGGCCGCTTCCGCCGCTGGCGAACGCGCCCGGGGCCCGGACACCTGACGGGGGCACCGGGCGTTGCACCACAATGGGGGACGTCACACGCCCCCGGCCCGGACACTCCGGAACCGACGACGGGAAGGACCCCCGCATGGCCAACCCCGCGCCCGCAAGCGGCCTCGCCATCACCGAACACCGCCTGGCCAACGGCCTGCGCGTGGTGCTCTCCGAGGACCACCTCACCCCGGTCGCCGCGGTCTGCCTCTGGTACGACGTCGGCTCCCGGCACGAGGTCAAGGGGCGCACCGGCCTCGCCCACCTCTTCGAGCACCTGATGTTCCAGGGCTCGGCGAACGTCTCCAACAACGGGCACTTCGAACTGGTCCAGGGCGCCGGCGGCTCGCTCAACGGCACCACCAGCTTCGAGCGCACCAACTACTTCGAGACCATGCCCGCCCACCAGCTGGAGCTCGCGCTCTGGCTGGAGGCCGACCGGATGGGCTCGCTGCTCGCCGCGCTGGACGAGACGTCCATGGAGAACCAGCGCGACGTGGTGAAGAACGAGCGCCGCCAGCGCTACGACAACGTGCCCTACGGCACCGCGTTCGAGAAGCTCACCGCGCTGTCCTTCCCCGACGGCCACCCCTACCACCACACCCCGATCGGCTCGATGGCCGACCTGGACGCCGCCACGCTGGAGGACGCCCGGACGTTCTTCCGCACCTACTACGCGCCCAACAACGCGGTGCTGTCGATCGTCGGCGACCTCGACCCCGAGCAGGCCATCGCCTGGGTGGAGAAGTACTTCGGCACGATCCCGGCCCACGACGGCAAGCAGCCGCCGCGCGACGGCTCGCTGCCCGACACCCTCGGCACCGAGGTGCGCGAGCTGGTCCGCGAGGACGTCCCGTCCCGCGCGCTGATGGCCGCCTACCGGCTGCCGCACGACGGCACCCGCGAGGCCGACGCCGCCGACCTGGCGCTGACCATCCTCGGCAGCGGCGAGTCGTCCCGGCTCTACAACCGGCTGGTGCGCCGCGACCGCACCGCCGTCGCGGCCGGCTTCGGCCTGCTGCGGCTCTCCGGCGCCCCCTCGCTCGGCTGGCTGGACGTCAAGGCCGGCGGCGACGCCACCCTGGAGCGGATCGAGGCCGCCGTCGACGAGGAGCTCGCCCGGTTCGCCGCCGAGGGCCCCACCGCCGCCGAACTCGAGCGCGCCCAGGCCCAGATCGAGCGCGAGTGGCTGGACCGGCTGACCACGGTGGCCGGCCGGGCCGACGAACTCTGCCGCTACGCCGTCCTGTTCGGCGACCCGAAGCTGGTCAACCAGGCCCTGCCGAAGGTCCTCGACGTCACCGCCGAGGAGGTCCGGGCCGTCGCCGCCGCGCGGCTGCGCCCCGACAACCGGGCCGTGCTGGTGTACGAGCCGACCGGCGACGAAGACCGCAACGAGAGCGACCAGAGCGACCAGAGCGACGAGGAGACCGCGGCGTGAGCGACCACACCCCCGCGATGGAGTTCCACCCGCAGCCGCAGCCCGGCACCCCCGCCCCCTGGGCGTTCCCGGCGCCCGAACGGCTCACCCTGGCCAACGGCCTGACGGTGCTGCACTGCCACCGCCCCGGCCAGCAGCTGGTCGCCGTCGACGTGGTGCTGGACGCGCCGCTCGCCGCCGAGCCGGACGGCCTGGACGGCGTCGCCTCGATCCTGGCCCGGGCGCTCTCCGAGGGCACCGACACGCTCACCGCCGAGGAGTTCGCCGGCGAGCTGGAGCGGGCCGGCGCCACCCTGGACACGCACGCCGACCACCCGGCGATCCGGGTCTCGCTGGAGGTCCCGGCCTCCCGCCTGGAGCGCGGCCTGACCCTGCTCGGCGACGCGCTGCGCACCCCCGCGCTGCCCGCCGACGAGATCGAGCGGCTGGTCGCCAACCGCCTCGACGAGATCGTCCACGAGCAGGCCAACCCGGCCCGGCGGGCCGCCAAGGCGCTGTACGGCGAGCTGTTCCCGGCCGCCGACCGGCTGTCCCGGCCGCGGGCCGGCACCGCCGAGACCGTCAGGCGGATCGACCGGGACGCGGTCCGGGCGTTCTACGACGCCCACCTGCGCCCGTCCACCGCCACCGCCGTGGTGGTCGGCGACCTCGCCGGCACCGACCTGGCCGCGCTGCTGGAGGGCACCCTGGGCCGGTGGACCGCCGAGCCCGCGACGCCCGCCGCGCACGGCCCGGTCAGCGCCGACGACACCGGCCGGGTGGTCATCGTCGACCGGCCCGGCTCGGTCCAGACCCAGCTGCTGATCGGCCGGATCGGCCCGGACCGGCACGACCCGGAGTGGGCCGCGCAGGTGCTCGGCACCTACTGCCTCGGCGGCACCCTCACCTCCCGGCTGGACCGGGTGCTGCGCGAGGAGAAGGGCTACACCTACGGCGTGCGGGCCTTCGCCCAGGCGCTGCGCTCCTCCGCCGACGGCTCCGGCCGCGGCATGCTGGCGATCAGCGGCTCGGTCGACACCGAGTCCACCGCGCCCGCGCTGGAGGACACCTGGACCATCCTGCGCACGCTGGCCGCCGAGGGCCTGACCGACGCCGAGCGGGAGGAGGCCGTGCAGTTCCTGGTCGGCGTCGCCCCGCTGAAGTTCGAGACGGCCGGCTCGGTCGCCGCGACCCTGGCCGACCAGGTCGAGCAGTACCTGCCCGACACCTACCAGGCCGACTTCTACCGGCGGTTGAGCGAACTGGACACCGCGGCCGCGACCCGCGCCGTGGTCGCCGCCTTCCCGCCGGACCGGCTGGTCACCGTGCTGGTCGGCGACGCCTCGGTGATCGCCGAGCCGGTCAAGGCGCTCGGCATCGGGGACGTCACGGTCGTCGCCTGACCCGGCACCGCCCGCGAGGGTCCGACGGGGCGTCAGCCCCGCCGGGCCCTCGGCGTTTCCCCGGGCCTTTAATGCCTTGCGCGCCGCCGGTGCGGCGTGGGTAGATATCCCCGACCGGGCGACCGAAGCGCGGTCGGACGCGACACACGGCGGAAGGAGGCGGTCACCATGCGGGTCGAGCCACGACGACGCTCCCCGAGACTGCCCTTCCGCTGCTCCCTCCGCACCGCCTGAGCAGTCTCCGGCGCAGCGCCCGTCCGCTGCCCGCGGCCCCGTGCGCCGGGCCGCCCCCGATCCTCCCCGCCGCCGCACCGGGCGTTCTCGTGCGGCACCTCGAACCCACCCGACCCAGGAGGTCGAACACCCATGTCGTACACCGAGGTACCCGGCGTCCGCGTCCCGATCCGGATGTGGACCGACCCGGCCACCGTCGAGGGCCAGGCCATGCAGCAGCTGCGCAACATCAGCACGCTGCCGTGGCTGCACGGCCTCGCCGTGATGCCGGACGTCCACCTGGGCAAGGGCGCGACGGTCGGCTCCGTCATCGCGATGAAGGGCGCGGTCTGCCCGGCCGCGGTCGGCGTCGACATCGGCTGCGGGATGACCGCCGTGAAGTCCTCGCTCACCGCCAAGGACCTCCCCGACGACCTGTCGCACCTGCGGCACCGGATCGAGCAGGCCATCCCGGTCGGCCGCGGCCTGCACACCGACCCGGTCGAGCCGGGCCGGCTGCACGGCCTGTCCACCGCCGGCTGGGACGACTTCTGGCGGCGCTTCGACGACATCGCCCCCGACGTGCGCTGGCGGCGCGAGCGGGCCGCCCAGCAGATGGCCACCCTCGGCGGCGGCAACCACTTCATCGAGCTCTGCCTGGACGACGACGGCGCGGTCTGGCTGATGCTGCACTCCGGCTCGCGCAACATCGGCAAGGAGCTCGCCGAGCACCACATGTCGATCGCCCAGTCGCTGCCGCACAACCAGGGCCTGATCGACCGGGACCTCGCGGTCTTCATCGCGGACACCCCGCAGATGGCCGCCTACCGCTCCGACCTGTTCTGGGCGCAGGAGTACGCCAAGCACAACCGGGCGCTGATGATGGCCCTGTTCCAGGACGCGGTCCGCCGCGAACTGCCCAAGGCCAAGGCCGTGTTCGGCGAACTGATCTCCTGCCACCACAACTACGTCGCGGAGGAGCGCTACGACGGCGTCGACCTGCTGGTCACCCGCAAGGGCGCGATCCGGGCCGGCTCGGGCGAGTACGGCATCATCCCGGGCTCGATGGGCACCGGCTCGTACATCGTGAAGGGCCTGGGGAACGCCGCCTCGTTCAACTCGGCCTCGCACGGCGCCGGCCGGAAGATGAGCCGCACCGCGGCCAAGAAGCGGTTCACCACCGCGGACCTGGCCGCGCAGACGGCGGGCGTCGAGTGCCGCAAGGACTCCGGCGTGGTCGACGAGATCCCCGGCGCGTACAAGCCGATCGAGAAGGTCATCGCCCAGCAGCGGGACTTGGTCGAGGTGGTGGCGCACCTGAAGCAGGTCATCTGCGTCAAGGGCTGAGCGCACGGCGAGGGGCCCGGGGGCGAGCGCGCCGCCCGGGCCCCCGAGGGCTGCCGCTACGCGGCGGGGAGCTCGTCCAGGCCCTCCTGGACGAGCTTGGCGACGCGGTCGAGGGCCGCCTCGGCGCCGTCCGCGTCGGAGCTGAGGACGACGGCGTCGCCGCCGGCCGCGCCCAGGGCGAGCAGGCCGAGCATGGAACCGGCGTTGACCGGCGTGCCGCCCTCCTTGGCGATGGTCATCGGGACGCCGGTCGAGGTGACGGCCTTGACGAAGACGGAGGCGGGACGGGCGTGCAGGCCCTCGGCCCAACCGATGGTGACGCGGCGCTCAGCCATGAGAGGTGCCTTTCACGTGGTGCAGGGTGGTGCAGGGTTGTCTAGACCAGTGTTGCACGCCGGCGCATCGCGGGCTCGTCGGCGCGGAGCGGCAGGGCCAGCGTGCCGTGCCCGGCACGCCTGGCGCCATCAGGCTCGCCGACGACTACGCTGGCGGGCGTGGAGCACGAGCGCGCGGAGCCGGCCAACGGGTACCCCCAGCACTGGGAGGCCGACGTCCTGCTGCGCGACGGCGGGACGGCCCGGATCCGGCCGATCACCGCGGACGACGCCGACCGGCTGGTCGAGTTCTACGAGCAGGTCTCCGACCGGTCGAAGTACTTCCGCTTCTTCGCCCCCTACCCGCACCTCTCCGACAAGGACGTCCGCCGGTTCACCCGGCACGACTACGTGAACCGGGTCGGCCTGGCGCTCGTCGTCCGCGACCGGTTCATCGCCACCGTCCGCTACGACCGCACCGACAAGGACGGCATGCCGTCCACCACCGGCACCGACGCCGAGGTCGCCTTCCTGGTGCAGGACGCCCACCAGGGCCGGGGCATCGCCTCCGCGCTGCTGGAGCACATCGCCGCGGTCGCCCAGGAGCGCGGCATCCGCCGGTTCACCGCCGAGGTGCTGCCGGAGAACCGCACGATGGTCAAGGTCTTCACCGACGCCGGCTACACCCAGCGCCGCAGCTTCGCCGACGGCGTGGTGCACCTGGAGTTCGACCTGGAGCCGACCGCCGCCTCGCTCGCCGTCATGCGGGCCCGCGAGCACCGCGCCGAGGCCCGCTCCGTGCAGCGCCTGCTGACCCCCCGGTCGATCGCCGTGATCGGCGTCTCGCGCAACCCGCAGTCGGTCGGCCGGGCCCTGCTGCGCGACGTCCGCTCCGGCTTCGACGGCCCGGTGTACGCCGTCAACCGCGGCGCCGCGCCGGGCACCGACCTGGAGGGCCTGCCCGCGCACCGCTCGGTGCTGGACGTGCCCGGACCGGTCGACCTCGCGGTGATCGCGGTGCCCGAGCCGTCCGTCCCCGGCGCGGTCGCCGAGTGCGGGGCGCACGGCGTGCAGGGCCTGGTGGTGGTCAGCGCCGGGTACGCCGAGACCGGTCCGGACGGCCGAGACCGGCAGCGCGCGCTGGTCCGCCAGGCCCGGGCGGCCGGCATGCGGGTGATCGGCCCGAACGCGTTCGGCCTGCTCAACACCGACCCCGGGCACCGGCTGAACGCCTCGCTCGCCCCCGCGCTGCCCGACCGCGGCCCGTTCGGCGTGTTCTGCCAGTCCGGCGCGATCGGCGTCGCCCTGCTGGAGGCCGCGCACCGCCGCGGCACGGGCCTCTCCTCGTTCGCCTCGGTCGGCAACCGCGCCGACGTCTCCGGCAACGACCTGCTGCAGTACTGGGAGGAGGACGACGCCACCGAGGTGGTGCTGCTCTACCTGGAGTCCTTCGGCAACCCGCGCAAGTTCACCCGGATCGCCCGCCGGCTCGCCGCCGCCAAACCCGTCGTGGTGCTCAAGGGCGCCCGGCACACCGGCAGCCTGCCGCCCGGCCACGCCGTCCAGCCCGCCGCCACCCGGCTGCGCGACGCCACCGTGGACGCCCTGTTCCAGCAGGCCGGCGTGATCCGGGTGGACACCATCACCGAACTCTTCGACACCGGCGAACTCCTCGCCGGACAGCCGCTCCCGCAGGGCGGCCGGGTCGCCGTGGTCGGCAACTCCGACTCGCTCGGCCTGCTCACCTACGACACCTGCCTGAGCGCCGGACTGCGCCCCCGCACCCCCGTCGACCTGACCACCGGCGCCAGCGGCGAGAACTTCCGGATCGCCCTGGACACCGCGCTCGCCGACCCGCACACCGACGCCGTGATCGCCGTCGCCATCCCGCCGATCGGCGTGCAGGGCGCCGGCGCCGCCGCCGAACTCGTCGAGGACGACCCCGAGATCGCCCAGGCCCTGCTGGACGCCGCCGACCGCGGCCGGGAACTCGGCAAACCGCTGCTGCTCGCCCACCTCGCGCTGCCCGCGCTGGTCGCCCGGCTGCGCGCCGGGGGCGTGCCCGCCTACCCCGCGCCGGAACGCGCCGTGCACGCGCTGGCCGACGCCGTCCGCTACGCGAAGTGGCGCCGGCGCAACGCCGAGGCCGAGCAGACCGCCCGGGTCCCCGAACTCGACGGCGTCGACGAGAACGCCGCCCGCGCCCTGGTCGCCCACGCCCTGACCAGCCGGGAGGCGGTCGCCGCCCGGCTGCAGGCCGGCGGCGCCCGGGTCACCCTGCCCGACGCCGAGGCCGCCGAACTGCTCGGCCACTACGGCATCCCGGTCAGCCCGGCGCTGCCCGCCCCCGACGAGGCGAGCGCCGTCCGGGCCGCCGCCGCCCTCGGCTACCCGGTCGCGCTCAAGGCCACCGCCGAGCACCTGCGGCACCGCCCCGACCTGGGCAGCGTCCGGCTCGACCTGACCGGCGAGGCCGGGCTGCGCCGCGCCCACCGCGAGCTGGACGCGCTGCTCGGCGGCGCCGCCCAGGCCGAACTGGTGGTGCAGCGGCTCGCCCCGCGCGGCGTCGACACCGTGATCGGCGCGGCCGTCGACCCCGCCGTCGGCACCATCCTGTCCTTCGGCCTCTCCGGCGCCCCCGCCGAACTGCTCGGCGACGTCGCGCACCGCCTCGTCCCCGCCACCGACCGGGACGTCGCCGAACTGATCCGCGAGGTGCGGGCCGCCCCGCTGCTGTTCGGCTGGCGCGGCGCCGAGGCGGTCGACACCGACGCGCTGGAGGAGGTCCTGCTCCGGGTCTCCCGCCTCGTCGACGACCTGCCCGAGGTCGCCGCGGTCGACCTGGAGCCCGTCGTGGTCGCCCCGCACGGGCTGGCCGTGCTCGGCGCCCGGGTCCGGATCGCCCCGCTGCCGGTCCGCACCGATCTGGGGCCGCGCGCCATGAGCACGCTGTAATCTTGCGTGGTTGCCCGCCCGGCCCGGGCGGCCCCGGCCGCGGTGCGGGCCGGGCGACCCGGCGCAGTGCCACCCGCCGCAGCGGCGGGACATGCCAGGATGGAGATATGGCGAAGACCGGTACCACCACGCAGGACCTGCGGTCCGCGATCGAGCGCAGCGGCTACTACCCGGCGCTGGTCTCCGAGGCGGTGGAGTCCGCGGTGGGCCCCGAGCCGATCACCTCGTACCTGGTGCACCAGGAGACCACCTTCGACGCGAACGAGGTCCGCCGGCACGTCACCGTGCTGGTGCTCACCGCCTCCCGCTTCGTGGTCAGCCACACCGACGAGCAGAACGGCGACGCGGCCACCCCCGTCCCGTACGCCACCACCTCCACCGAGACCGTCCGGCTGGACCGGATCACCTCCGTGGTGGTCAGCCGGATGGTCGCCAACCCCGAGACGTACACCCCCGGCACCCCGCCGCGCGAGGTCGTGCTCACCATCGGCTGGGGCGCCGTGCAGCGGCTCGACCTGGAGCCGGCCGGCTGCTCGGACCCGAACTGCGACGCCGACCACGGCTACACCGGCTCCGCCACCGCCGACGACCTGTCGCTGCGGGTCAGCGAGGCCGGGGACGGGCCGGAGACGGTCGCCCAGGCGCTGGTGTTCGCCCGGGCGCTGTCCGAGGCGACCGTGGCCAACGGCTGACCCGGCATGCACCACGAGGACCCCTTCGACCCGCTCGACCCGGCCGACGCCCCCGCCCCGCGCTACGGCAGCGCCGCGCTCTCCGACCTGCTGCCCACCCTCGCGGCCCACCTCGGCGTGCCCGGGTACCGGGCCGTGCTGCCGCTGGAGCCCGCCGACCGGGTCTGCGTGTTCCTGGTCGACGGCCTCGGCTGGGAGCTGATCCGGGCCAATCCGGACTGGGCGCCGTTCCTCAACGCGCTGACCGCCGGGCGGGCCCCGATCACGGCCGGCTTCCCGTCCACCACCGCCACCTCGCTGGCCTCGGTCGGCACCGGCCTGCCGCCCGGGCAGCACGGCCTGGCCGGCTACACCGTCGCCATCCCCGGCGAGGGCCGGCTGATGAACCAGCTGCGCTGGACCCCGCCGGTCGACCCGCACCGCTGGCAGCCCCACCCCACCGTCTTCGAGCGGGCCCACCAGGCCGGGATCGCCACCGCCCAGGTCTCCTCCCCGCTGTTCGCCACCACCCCGCTCACCCGGGTCGCGCTCTCCGGCGGCACCTTCCTCGGCCGCACCACCGGCGAGGAGCGGATCGACCGGGCCGCCGGCTGGCTGGCCGAGCACGACCGCGCCCTGGTCTACACGTACCTCAGCGAACTCGACGCCGCCGGACACCGCTACGGCGTCGCCTCGGACGAGTGGCGGCTCACCCTGTTCAGCGTCGACCGGCTCGTCCGCCGCCTCGCCGAACAGCTCCCGCCGCGCTCCGCGCTGTACGTCACCGCCGACCACGGCATGATCGACGTCGCCCCGGAGAACCGGATCGACTTCGACGAGGACTGGGAGCTCTCGGCCGGCGTCGCCCTGCTCGGCGGCGAGGGCCGGGCCCGGCACGTCTACGCCCACCCCGGCGCCGCCGCCGACGTGCACGCCGTCTGGAGCGAGGTGCTCGGCGAGCAGATGTGGGTCGCCACCCGCGAACAGGCCGTCGCCGCGGGCTGGTTCGGCCCGGTGGTGGACGAGCGGGTGCTGCCCCGGATCGGCGACGTGGTCGCCGCCGCCCGCGACGACATCGCGATCATCGCGACCCGCAGCGAACCCGGCGAGTCCCAGATGGTCGGCCTGCACGGCTCGATGACCCCCGTCGAACAGCTCGTCCCGCTGCTCGAAGTCCGCGGCTGAGACCGCCCGTTGACCCCCACGCCCGAAAGGCTGCCGCTCCACCATGGCTGAACTGGTGTTCTTCTCGGGCACGATGGACTGCGGGAAGTCGACCCTCGCGCTCCAGATGGACCACAACCACGCCGCCCGCGGCCGCCAGGGCATGATCTTCACCCGCAACGACCGGGCCGGCGCCGCCACCATCTCCAGCCGGCTCGGCCTGCGCGCCGACGCCGTCGAGGCCGGCGACGACTTCGACTTCCAGGCGTACGTCGTCCAGCTGCTCTCGGCCGGCGGCAAGGTCGACTACCTGATCTGCGACGAGGCACAGTTCTTCTCCGCCGACCAGATCGACCAACTCGCCAGGATCGTCGACGAGTTGGGCATCGACGTGTTCACCTTCGGGATCACCACCGACTTCCGCACCCGGCTCTTCCCCGGCTCCCAGCGGCTGATCGAACTCGCCGACCGGGTCGAGGTCCTCCAGGTCGAGGCCCTCTGCTGGTGCGGCGCCCGCGCCACCCACAACGCCCGCACCGTCGGCGGCGTCATGGTCGTCGAAGGCGCCCAGGTCGTGGTCGGGGACGTCACCGTCCGGGAGGACGAGATCGGCTACGAGGTGCTCTGCCGCCGCCACCACCGCCGCCGCCTCACCGCCGCCACCGCCCGCGCCGCCGTCCTCTCCCCGGACGTCCTCCCCTTCGAGGGCTGAACGGCCGCCCGCGGCCGGGTGTTTCCCCGGGTGACGCGATCGCCGAGCGGCCCCCGGCCGCCGCCCCGGCGCGCCACAATGACGGCATGACCTCGCCCCTGATCACCGTCGCCGAACTCGCCGACGCGCTCGGCACCGAGCGGCCGCCCGTCCTGCTCGACATCCGCTGGGCCCTCGGCGGCCCGCCCGGCGCCGAGGAGTACGCCAAGGGCCACCTGCCCGGCGCGCACTACGTCGACCTCGACCGCGAACTCGCCGACCCGCCCGGCCCGGCCGGCCGGCACCCGCTGCCCGACCCCGAACGCCTCGCCACCGCGCTGCGCCGGGCCGGCGTCCGCGCCGACCGCCCGGTCGTCGCCTACGACGCCGGACCCGCGCTCTCCGCCGCCCGCGCCTGGTGGCTGCTGCGCTGGGCCGGCCACCCCGACGTCCGCGTCCTCGACGGCGGACTCGCCGCCTGGACCGCCGCCGGACACCCGCTCAGCACCGACGCCCCCGCCCCCGCCCCCGCCCCCGGCGACGGCGACTTCAAGGTCGACCCCGGCCGGCTGCCCACCGTCGACGCGGCCGGCGCCGCCGAACTCGCCCGCACCGGCCTGCTGCTCGACGCCCGGGCCGGCGAGCGCTACCGCGGTGAGACCGAGCCGGTCGACCCCCGGGCCGGCCACATCCCCGGCGCCGCCTCCGCCCCCACCACCGAGAACCTCGGCCCCGACGGCCGCTTCCTGCCCCCGGCGGCACTCGCCGCACGCTTCGCCGCGCTGCACCTCACCGACCCCGCCCGCACCGCCGTCTACTGCGGCTCCGGCGTCACCGCCGCCCACCAGCTGCTCGCCCTCACCCTGGCCGGGCACGACGGCGTCGCGCTGTACCCGGGCTCCTGGAGCGAGTGGTCCGCGAACCCGGAGAACCCGGTCGAGGTCTGAGCCGGCCTGACCCGACCCGACGGGGCAAACCCGCCCGGGGCCCCTGGAGGCGGGGCCCGGGCGGGGCTACTCGGAGCTACTCCGGGCTACTCGGGCTTCTTGCGGCGGGAGCCGAAGACGATCTCGTCCCAACTGGGCACCGTCGCCCGGCGGCCCGGGCGGACGCCGTCGGCCTCGGCCTGGCGGTCGGTGGTGCCGACCAGGCGGTCCCGGTGCGGGGCGACGGAGCGCGGCATCAGGATGTCCGCGTACGCGGAGCCCGCGCCGACGCTGGCGGCGGGGGCCGCCGTCTCCTCGACCTCCTCGGGCTCCTCGGCGATCGTGGTCTCCACGCTCGGCCCGACCGGGGTCAGGTCGCCGCGGTAGGACGGGACCACGTCCAACAGGCTGGTGAGGGAGTCCCGTTCGGGCACGGCCGCGGTCGCGGCGCTCGCCGCGGCGGCCGTCGCCTCGCGGGCCTCGCGGACCTGCATGATCCGGTCGGCGGACGGCCGCTCGATCATCGGGCGGGCCGGGCGGTCGTGCGGCAGCCGGGCGATCCGCGGGATGAACGGGAAGACCGAGTCCTCCTCGCGTTCCACGTTCTCGCCGATCAGCGCGCGCGCCTCGTCGTCGTTCGGCTGGACCAGCCGCCGCGGCGGGTCGTAGGACCAGCCGGCCCGCCGGTGCTCGCCCTCGGCGCGGTACCAGAGGACGACCTCCCAGGTGCCGTCGTCGCGGCGCCAGGAGTCCCACCGCTCGCTGTCCTTCTCGGCGCCGCGCAGCGCGAGGCGCTCGGCGACGGCCTCGCCGAGCTGCGGCCCGGTGGACTCGCCGTGCCGGCGGATCGCCGTCTTGCGGGCCCGCTCGGCCATGAAGGCGCGCTCCGCGAGCACCGGGCCCTCGAAGCGGCGGACGCGTTCCACCGAGATGCCGGCGGCCTGGGCGACCTCCTCGGCGGAGGCACCGGCTCGTATCCGCGCCTGGATGTCACGGGGGCGGAGGTGGCTCTCCACCTCGATCTCGATCTGGCCGAGCCGCGGGCGGTCACCCCGGACGGCGGCGCGCAGCCGCTCGTCGATCGGCAGGGTGTACTCCGTGCTGTCGGCAGCCTTGAGCACCAGCCGTGTGCCGTCGTTGCTGACGGCCACGACGCGCAGTTCGGGCACGGTTACCTCCCGGGTGGTGCCTGCCGACGTCACCTGCGTCGCTGCTCCCGTACTGAGTGTGGCCTGCCCGCTGGCGAGTGGCCACAACCTTGCAGAGTTACCCGGCGTGTCGGGCTTTCGCCCGGGCGCGCCGCTGTGGCACGGTTGCCTGTTTGCCACGTCGACGGTCGACATCGCACCCGGGCGCCCGGTCCGGTTGTCTGACGGATCGTCGACAGCGGGTCCGAAGGCTCAGGCTCCACGAACAGTACTCCATTCGTGGCATCCGGAGGGGCGGCTCGCCGCTCAAGTCTCCCGCGAATCAGCGGAATCTCAAGAGCGGCCACCCCATTGACCCGCCGACGATCAACGGACGGTGATCATCTTCACATATATCGACCGGCGAGAACCGGATTTTCGACCCTTGTGTCCTTCTTTGGGCAAGATGGAGAGACTTGTTCGAAATTCCGACCCATCGACCGAGGGACAGGGATGCCGCAGCAGAGGCAGCAGTTCGCGCACGGACCGGCCGGTCCCGAGGAGAAGGCGGAACGCAGACGGCTTGATCTGACGGTCACCCAGGTCGCGGCGAGCGCGATGGCGGCGGTTGTCGGCGCGGTGCTCGCTTCGGAACTCGGAGTGTACGGAACGATACTCGGCGCGGCCGTCGTCTCGGTGGGGGCGACCATCGGAAGCGCGCTCTTCCAGCACCTGTTCAAACGCACCGGGGAACAACTGCGCAACGCGGTGGAACGCGGCACCGAATCCACTCCGGTCGCGCGCCCCGCGCCCGCCCCGGCGGACGGAATCAGCCAGGACTGGAACGCGCCGCGGGTGCTGCGCGCGAAACGCCGCTGGACCTGGAAGTCGTACGCGGCGGTCTCCGGGCTGGTGTTCGCGCTCGCGATGGTGCCGATCGTCGCGGTGGAACTCGCGGCCGGGAAGCCGATGCACGACATCACCACCGGCCAGGACGGCAGCGGCACCTCGTTCAACCCGAACCGGCCGTCCGGCGACCGGCAGCCGCAGGCCCCGGCGGACCGGCCGTCGACCGGGCCGTCCGACCTGCCCTCGCCGGGGGCCTCGGGCGGGGCGTCGTCCGCGCCGTCGGCGTCGTCCGGGGCGTCCGCGCCGTCGTCGCCCTCGGCCGACCCCTCGGCGGGCGGCGGTTCGGCCCCGCCGTCCGGGGGCGCGTCCGCACAGCCGACGCCGAGCGGGCAGCCGCCGGCCACCGGGGCGCCGGCGCCGCCGGCCGCCACCCCGGGCGCGCGGGACGGGCTGCCCGCGGCGGGGGAGCCGACCGGCTGACCGGACGGCGGGTCAGGCGCCCAGCACCCGGCGCAGGTAGTCGTTGGCGAACCGGCGCTCCGGGTCGACCCGGTCGCGCAGCGCGGTGAAGTCGCCGAACCGCGGGTAGACGGAGGAGAGGTACTCGGCGCCCTGGGTGTGCAGCTTGCCCCAGTGCGGGCGGCCCCGGTGGGCCGCCATCAGCTTCTCCACCTCGGTGAAGTAGGAGAGTTCGCGGGTGCCCCGGTAGAGGTGGACGGCGATGTAGACGCTGTCCCGCCCGTGCGCGGTGGACAGCCACAGGTCGTCCGCCGGGGCCACCCGCACCTCCACCGGGAAGCTGATCCGCCAGTCGGAGCGCTCCACCATCGCCTTCAGCTCGCGCAGCACCCCGGTCGCCGCCTCGCGCGGCACCGCGTACTCCATCTCGACGAAGCGCACCTTGCGCGGGCTGGTGTAGACCTTGTACGGCTGGTCGGTGAACCGGCGCTCGGACCAGGCCCGGCTGGCGACCTTGGCGATGGTCGGGATCGCGCCCGGGAACGCCCGGCCCACCCGGCAGGCGCCCTCCCAGACGGTGTTGGAGACGAAGTCGTCGTCCAGCCAGTTCCTGAACCGGGGCAGCGGCTCGGCCGGGCCCTGGCTGCGGTTGTTCCGCTTGGTCGAGCAGCGGTCGGTGTGCGGGAACCAGTAGAACTCGAAGTGCTCGTTGACGGCGGTCAGGTCGTCGAAGGAGCGCAGCACCTCGTCGAAGCCCATCGGCTGCTCGTGCGCGGACAGCAGGAACATCGGCTCGACGGCGAAGGTCAGCGCGCTCACCACGCCCAGCGCGCCCAGGCCGAGCCGGGCGCCCTGGAACAGCTCCGGGTCCTCGGTCGCCGAGCAGGTCCGCACCGAGCCGTCGGCCAGGACGATCTCGACCTCGCTGACCTGCGCGGCCAGCGAGCCGGAGTCCCGGCCGGTGCCGTGGGTGCCGGTGCTGGTCGCGCCCGCGACGGTCTGCACCTCGATGTCGCCCATGTTCGTCAGCGAGAGGCCGGCCGCCGCCAGCAGCCGGTTCAGCCGGTGCAGCGGCAGGCCGGACTCGACGGTGACGGTGCCGGCCGCGCGGTCCAGCTTCCGGACGGCGGTCAGCCGGTCCGGGCGGACCAGCACGGCGTCGCCGGCCGCGGCGATCGCCGTGAACGAGTGGCCGGAGCCCACCGCCTTCACCGGCAGGCCGGCCTTCCCGGCGGCGACCACCGCGGCCGAGAGCTCCTCGACCGAGCCGGGCGCCACCGTCCGCGCGGGCCGCGCGCTCTGGTTCCCCGCCCAGTTCCGCCAGACCTCGGTCATCTCCAGAGCCTCCCGCTCGCGCGTCCTACCTTCCGGTTCTACCGGTGGGTACGGGGAGCGTAGTCACAACGAACGCGCAGGTCTACGGGTGGAGACCGGGGAATCCGGGCCCCGCGGCGGCGGTGGTCACAGGCCGGTCGCCGCGGCGAGCTGGTGGCGCAGGCGCGGGAGGCCGGTGTAGGCGGCGGTCGCGGCGAGGGCGGCGGCGGCGACCGGCACCCAGTAGCCGTTGGCGCTGCCCGCGGCGTCGACGACCACGCCGGCGGCGGCCGAGCCGAGGGCGACGCCGAGGGCCAGGCCGGTGGTGGTCCAGGTCATGCCCTCGGTGAGCCGGGCGGCCGGGACCAGGCGCTCGACCAGGGCCATCGCGGTGATCAGCGTCGGGGAGATGGCCAGGCCGGAGAGGAACAGCGCGGCGCCGACCCCGAACAGCGCCGCGGTGCCGTGCAGGAACTGGGCGGCGACCACCAGCGGGGCCATCCCGACGGCCATCACGCTGACGCCGACCTGGAAGCGGCGGTCCATCGGGCCGGTGAACTTCAGTGCGCCGAAGACCGCCCCGGCCAGGCAGGAGCCGAGCGCGTACACGGCGAGGACGTAGCCGGAGGCGGCCGGGTGGCCCTGGGCCTCGGTGAACGCGACGGTGACCACCTCGACCGAGCCGAAGACCACGCCGACCGCGCCGAGGGTCAGCACCAGGGTCTGGATGCCCTTGTCGCGGGCGACCGAGCCGCCGGTGTGCCGGCTGACCGGGTGCGCGGGCGGTTCGGTCCGGCGCTGGGCGGTGAACAGCAGGACGCCGACCACCAGGAAGACCCCGGCCAGCACCAGGCCGGACTCCGGGAAGAGCGAGGTGGACAGGGTGGCGGCGAGGATCGGGCCGACGATGAAGCAGACCTCGTCCGCGACGGCCTCGAAGGAGTAGGCGGTGTGCAGCTTGGCCGGGTCGTCCCGGTAGAGGTGGGCCCAGCGGGCCCGGACCATCGAGCCGGTGCTCGGCATGGTGCCCATGCCGGCGGCGAAGACGAACAGCGTCCAGTCGGGCAGGCCGTAGTGCGCGCCGAGCAGCAGGCCGGTGGCGGAGAGCACGGTGACGGCGGTGGCCGGGAGGGCGACCCGGCGCTGGCCGTGCCGGTCGACCAGGCGGGAGATCCGCGGGCCGAGGACGGCGGCGGAGACGGCGAGGAAGGCGGAGAGCAGCCCGCCGAGCCAGAACGAGTCCTTGATCCGGCCGAGCATCGTGACGATGCCGATCCCGGTCATGGAGATCGGCAGCCGGGCGATCAGCCCGGTCAGGGGGAAGGCCAGGGAGCCGGGGGCGGCGAATATCTGGCGGTAGCTGGACAGCACGGGGGGTGGCTCCGTCGCAGGTCGGATGGGGACGGGCGCCGGACAGATGGAGGGAAGATACAACCATTTGTCATGCACGACGCCTGCCCACACAGCTTACGAAGCGGGACCGAACGCCCGCATCCGGGTTGTTCGCGGACATCCCGGACTCCGCCCGCCCGGCACGGCCGGAGCCGTCACGGGTGGCAGGATCGGTGCCATGTCCGACACGCGCACGCCCAGCCAGACCGATCCGGCGCCGTACGACGCGCTGCTGCTGCTCTCCTTCGGCGGGCCGGAGGGCCCCGAGGACGTGGTGCCGTTCCTGGAGAACGTCACCCGGGGGAGGGGAATCCCCAGAGAGCGGTTGACCGAGGTCGGCAAGCACTACTTCCTGTTCGGCGGCGTCAGCCCGATCAACGCGCAGAACCGCGAACTGCTGGGCGCGCTGCGCAAGGACTTCGCCGACCACGGCCTCGACCTGCAGGTCTACTGGGGCAACCGGAACTGGGCCCCGTACCTGGTGGACGCGCTGCGCGAGATCGCCGACGACGGGCACCGCCGGGTGCTGGTGCTCGCCACCAGCGCGTACGCGGGCTACTCCGGCTGCCGGCAGTACCGGGAGAACCTCGCCGACGCGCTCGCGCAACTGGCCGCCGAGGGCCGCCCCGAGCTGACCGTCGACAAGCTGCGGCACTTCTACAACCACCCCGGCTTCGTCGGCCCGATGACCGACGCCACCCTCGCCGCGCTCGCCGAACTGCCGGCCGAGGTCCGCGACGGCGCCCGGCTGGCGTTCAGCACGCACTCGATCCCGACCGCGATGGCCGAGACCTCCGGCGCCCCCGACGACCCGGCCCGCGGCACCCCCGGCGGCGCGTACGTCGCCCAGCACCTGGACGTCGCCCGGCTGATCGCCGCCGCGGTCGCCGAGCGCACCGGCGTCGCCGACCGGCCCTGGCAGCTGGTCTACCAGAGCCGCTCCGGCGCCCCGCACATCCCCTGGCTGGAGCCGGACATCTGCGACCACCTGGCCGCCGAGCGGGCCGACGGCGCCGAAGCCGTCGTCATGGTGCCGATCGGGTTCGTCTCCGACCACATGGAGGTCAAGTACGACCTGGACACCGAGGCGGTGGCCAAGGCCGCCGAACTCGGCCTGCCGGTCGCCCGCGCCGCCACCGTCGGCGCCGACCCCAGGTTCGCCGCCGCCGTCCGCGACCTGGTGCTGGAACGCGCCGCCGTCCAGCGCGGCGAACCCGTCACCCGCTGCGCGCTGGGCGCCCTCGGCCCCAGCCACGACCGGTGCGCCACCGCCTGCTGCCCCAACCCGCGCGCGCCGCGCCCGGCCGCCGCCGAAGCCTGAGCACCCCGACCGGACCAGCCCCGAGACCGTGGAGGAACGAGACCCGTGACCGACGACCTGCTGCAGGAACTGCTCGCCACCGCCCTGGAGGCCGCCACCAAGGCCGGTGAGCTGCTGCGCGACGGGCGACCCGCGGAGCTCGGGGTGGCCGCCACCAAGAGCAGCCCGGTGGACGTGGTGACCGAGATGGACCTGGCCTCCGAGAAGCTGGTGCTGGAACTGATCACCGCCCGCCGCCCGGACGACGGCTACCTCGGCGAGGAGGGCGCCGACCGCCCCGGCACCAGCGGGGTGCGCTGGGTGGTCGACCCGCTCGACGGCACCGTGAACTACCTGTACGGCCTGCCCTCCTGGGCGGTCAGCGTGGCCGCCGAACTGCACGGCGAGGCGGTCGTCGGGGTGGTCTTCGTCCCGGCCCGGGGCGAGCTGTTCCAGGCCGTCCGCGGCGGCGGCGCCCACCTGGACGGCCGCCGGCTCGCCGCCCGCCCGGCCCCCGAGTGGGGGCGGGCGCTGGTCGCCACCGGCTTCGGCTACCTGCGCGAGCGGCGGGTGCGCCAGGCCGAGGTGCTGCAGGCGCTGATGGGCGAGGTGCGCGACGTGCGGCGCGGCGGCGCGGCCGCCGTCGACCTGTGCGACCTGGCGGCCGGCCGGTTCGACGGCTACTACGAGCGCGGCCTGGCCCCCTGGGACCGCGCCGCCGGCCTGCTGATCGCCGCCGAGGCGGGCGCGCTCACCGGCTCCCGCCCCGGCCTGCCCGCGGACGGCGAGCTCACCGTCGCCGCCCCGCCCGGCGTCTTCGAGCCGCTGCAGGCCCGGCTGGAGGAGCTCGGCGCCTGGCACGACTGACCCCGAGGGCGCCGCGGCCGCGCGACCGCGCGGCGGGCAGCGAAAAGCCCCGGCCCGAGGGGGAACCCGGGCCGGGGCGCTCGTCGTACGCGATCGTGGTGCTGTGGTGCTGCGGTGCTCTGGAGTTGCGGTGTCGCGGTGTCGCGGAGCGGGGAACGGTCAGGCGGCGGAGCGGTGCGTACCGAGGACCGGGTCCACGCCGTGTTCGGTGGCGAGGCGCTGCAGGTCCTCCAGCTCGGACTGCTCCACCTCGGCCAGGAACTCGTCCCCGGACTCGATCGCGCGGTTCAGATCCTGCTCGGCGTTCTTGATCCGCTGAAGGATTCCGGCGGTGAAGGCGTCCATACGGGCCCCCTTTGCTGTGTCGGACGGGCACGGTCCGAGCGACCCCCCGGCGCGGGACCCGACGAACCCCGGCGGACACCCGGGACCGGAAGCAGGTTCCGGTCGGGCGCTCGGGCGGCGTGGCAGCCGCGACCCGGTGGTTTTCCGTCCCAGGCCGGTGCGGATGGGGCACTCGGCGGGTGGTGGCCGTGACGCGCCACGGGGCGGCATCACGGTGTGCACGTGTCCTCCCCGCCCCCGGGGCCGGGAAACCTCCAACTCTCTGAAAAGTTGCCCGAGTCACAGTCCAAACAGGCACGCCACGCTCCGTTTTCGCGGACGGCGCACCGGACTTACGACTGCTTTACCGCGCGACCAGGCAGGATGGAGGCACCGTCGGATCCCGCCTGCCCGGAATCCGCGCCCGGCGCACCACGGCCCGCACGGGCGAGCACGGCCAGGGCCGCTCCAGCAGAAGGGACAACCACCGTGCGGGTACTCGTCGTCGAGGACGAGCAGCTGCTCGCCGAGGCCGTCGCCACCGGCCTGCGCCGGGAGGCCATGGCGGTCGACGTCGTCTACGACGGGGAGGCCGCGCTGCAGCGGATCGCCGTGAACGACTACGACGTGGTGGTGCTCGACCGGGACCTCCCGCTGGTCCACGGCGACGACGTCTGCCGCCGGGTGGTCGAACAGGGACTGGCCACCCGGGTGATCATGCTGACCGCCTCCGGCGACATCAGCGACCGGGTCGAGGGCCTGGAGATCGGCGCCGACGACTACCTCCCCAAGCCGTTCGCCTTCAGCGAACTCGTCGCGCGGGTCCGGGCCCTGGGCCGCCGCGCCACCGTCCCGCTGCCGCCCGTCCTGGAACGCGCCGGGATCAGCCTCGACCCCGGCCGCCGCGAGGTCATCCGGGACGGCCGGCCGGTCCAGCTCGCCCCCAAGGAGTTCGCCGTCCTGGAGGTCCTGATGCGGGCCGGCGGCGCCGTGGTCTCCGCCGAGCAGCTGCTGGAGAAGGCCTGGGACGAGCACACCGACCCGTTCACCAACGTCGTCCGGGTCACCGTGATGACCCTGCGCCGCAAGCTCGGCGACCCGCCGGTGATCGTCACCGTGCCCGGCTCCGGCTACCGGGTGTGACCCGCCCGCGCCGGACCGCTCACCGCACCGCCGCCGTACCCACCGTCTGAGAGGACCCCGGCCATGACCACCCCGCCACTCCCCGGCGGGGCCCCCGGCACGCCCGCCCCGGGCCCGCACCAGGTGCCCCCACGACCGACGCACCCCCCGCGCCGCCCCGACCGCGACCGCGCCGACGACACCTACCACCCCGGCGACGGCCTGTTCGCCTGGCTGTCGCTGCGCCCCACCATCCGGATCCGGCTCACCCTGCTGTACGGCGGGATGTTCCTGATGGCGGGCGTGGTGCTGCTGCTGCTGATGTACTACTTCGTCCGCTCCGCGTTCGACCAGGCCCAGCTGCCGCACCTCACCCTCGGCCGCGGCGTCACGATCATCGTCAACGGCCAGGAGATCAGCGACCAGGCCACCCTGGACCGGGTGATGAACGCCCTCCAGGAGGGCAACAGCAACCAGGCCCTGTCCACCCTGCTGCGCCGCGCCCTGACCGCGCTGGTCTTCCTCGCCGTGATCGCCTTCGCGGTCGGCTACGCGATGGCCGGCCGGGTGCTCCACCCGCTCGGCCGGATCACCCGCACCGCCCGCGAGGTAGCCGGCAGCGACCTGCACCGCCGGATCGACCTGGACGGCCCCGACGACGAGCTCAAGGAGCTCGCCGACACCTTCGACGAGATGCTGGAGCGCCTCGACCGGGCCTTCGACTCGCAGCGCCGCTTCGTCGCCAACGCCTCGCACGAGCTGCGCACCCCGCTGGCGATCAACCGCACCCTGCTGGAGGTGCAGCTGGCCGACCCGGAGGCCTCGCCCGACCTCCAGCAGCTCGGCAAGACCCTGCTGGCCACCAACGAGCGCAGCGAGCAGCTGGTCGAGGGTCTGCTGCTGCTCGCCCGCAGCGAGAACGAGCTCACCGAGCGCCGCCCGGTCGACCTGGCCGAGGTCGCCCAGCGCGCGATGGAGCAGACCCGGGCCGAGGCCGCCAACCGCGAGGTCGAGCTCCGCTCCCGGCTGGCCCCCGCCCCGGCGCACGGCAACGGCGTGCTGCTGGAGCGGATCGCGCTCAACCTGCTGCAGAACGGCACCCGCTACAACAGCCCCGGCGGCTGGGTCGAGATCGCCACCTCGGCCGTCCGCGGCGGGGGCGGCGAGCTGGTGGTGAGCAACACCGGCCCGGTCGTCCCCGGCTACGAGCTGGAGCACATCTTCGAACCGTTCCGCCGCCTCAAGGGCACCGACCGCACCCGCAGCGACAAGGGCGTCGGCCTCGGCCTGTCCATCGTCCGCTCGGTGGTGCGCGCCCACGGAGGCGCCATCGAGGTCACCGCCCGCCCCGGAGGCGGCCTGCGGATCCAGGTCCGCATCCCGTAGCCGCCCCGGCGCCCCCGGGCCCGCCGCGGCCCCCTCAGGCGTCCCGGCCCGCCGGGCCTCCCCCCGGCCCGCGCCCGCCCGTCCTTCCCGAGCCGCCCCCGCCCAGCCGTGTCAGAACGACATAAGCGCTGGACAGGGGCGGCTTGTCTTTTGCTGCCGCGACAACTTACGGTGTCGTAACCTACGCAGCCGTAGGTCAGCCCGCCCCATCCGCAGGAGCAACGCCGTGACCATCGCCCCCGTGCAGCGAACCGCCACGACCGCCTGGACCGACGCCAGGCTGATCCTCGCGCTCGAGGAGGTCGTGGAGACCGAGCTGAACCGCCACCTCAAGGTGGCCAAGGAGTGGATGCCGCACGAGTTCGTGCCGTGGAGCCAGGGGCGGGACTTCGACGGCGTGCTCGGCGGCGAGGCGTGGTCGATCGAGCAGTCCAAGGTCACCCCGCTGGGCCGGATCTCGTTGGTGGTCAACCTGCTCACCGAGGACAACCTCCCGAGCTACCACCACGAGATCGCCACCATGTTCGGCCGCGAGGGCGCCTGGGGCGCCTGGGTGCACCGCTGGACCGCCGAGGAGGGCCGGCACGGGATAGCGATCCGCGACTACCTGCTGGCCACCCGCGCCGTCGACCCGGTCGAGCTGGAGCGGGCCCGGATGGCGCACATGTCGGAGGGCTTCGAGTCCGACAACGCGCACAGCATGCTGCAGTCCGTCGCCTACGTCGCCTTCCAGGAGCTGGCCACCCGGATCGCCCACCGCAACACCGGCCACCACTCCGGCGACCCGCTCTGCGACCAGCTGCTGGCCAAGATCGCCAACGACGAGAACCTGCACATGGTCTTCTACCGGAACCTGCTCAAGGCCGCCCTCGAACTGGCCCCCGACCAGGCCATGCGCGCCATCGCCGACGTGGTGATCAACTTCCGGATGCCCGGCCACGGCATGCCCGGCTTCGAGCGCTCCGCCGCCCAGATCGCCATCGGCGGCATCTACAACCTGCGGATCCACCACGACGACGTGCTGCAGCCCGTGCTGCGCCACCTGAAGGTCATGGAGGTCACCGGCCTCGGCCCGGTCGGCCAGCACGCCCAGGACGAGCTGGGGGCCTTCCTGGCGGGCCTGGACACCCAGGCGACCCGCTTCGACGAGCGCCAGGCCGCGCTGCTCGCCCGCCGCGCCGCCGCGGCCGCCGCCCGGGCCTGAGCGCCGACCGCCGCAGCCTGAGCGCCGGCCGCCGGGAGACCCCGCGAACCGAGCCCTCCGCGACGCCCCGACGGGGTGCCGCAGAGGGCTCGGACGTACCGGTGGGCATGCGGACAATTCGGCCGCGCGGGCTCCGGACGAAAGGCCCGCTTTGGCGGCAAACGCCCGCTGTCACGCCCAATGTGACGAAACTCACAGCTGTCCGGAAGACGCACCCGTCTCCCCCGATGGAGTGATCACCCGTTCGGATGTTCCGGTGGCTCTCGGTCACCGGCCGGTTCGGCTCGGGGTGCCCCATCAGGCCCTCAAGACCCCTCCGCCGTCCGCGAGTTGCCATCCCCCGTGTTCCCCGATGATCACCGACCGTAGTGAGCGACGAGTTCCGGTTCGGGGCGATTCACCCGTACGGTGGGCAGTGTTCGGCTGCTGTTCGATCATCCCAACGGACCCCTGTCCGGATGTCGATTGAGTAACAGGGCTTGAAGTAAGGCACAATCTCGGCCTCGGGTCGGGCACAAGACCGGCCCCCCAGGCGTTACGTGCGCTGGAGACACCCGCACACACCCAAAGGGGGAGAGCGAAAACTATGGCAACGGACTACGACACCCCACGCAAGACCGATGACGACCTCAACGAGGACAGCATCGAGGAACTCAAGGCCCGTCGGAACGAGAAGGCGTCCAGCTCGGTGGACGTCGACGAGTACGACGCCAACGAGGGACTGGAGCTTCCGGGCGCCGATCTCTCGAACGAGGAGCTCTCGGTTCGAGTGCTGCCCCGCCAGGCCGACGAGTTCACCTGCATGAGCTGCTTCCTGGTGCACCACCGGAGCCAGCTCTACAGCGAGAAGAACGGCCAGCCGATCTGCCGGGACTGCGGAGCCTGAAAACGGCGCGGCACTGGCCCGGGCGGGCGAGACCCCTCCGCCGGCCCGGTACGCCGCCCCGCCCGGCCTTGAGCAGCAAGGCCGGGGGCAGAAGCAGCGACCGTCCCGAGCGGTCGCACCCGGCAGGGCGCGAGCCGCGCGCCTGCCCCCGCAGGGCTCGCAGACGTACCGAAAGGGACGGTCCCACCTCAGGGTGGGACCGTCCCTTTCGGCATCTTCGGCCAGCCAGCCAGCCAGCCAGCCAGCCGGCCTCAGCGGCCGCGCTCGGCGCCCCGCTCGGCGGCCGCGGCCCGGGCCAGGGCGTCCGCCAGCTTCTGCGGCGAGCGGGTCGACAGGTAGAGGTACGGGGTCGGGTCGGCCGGGTCGGTCACCTCGACCTTCAGCGCCGTCGGCACGTAGCTGCGCAGCAGCATGAACGCCCGCGGGTCGGCCTTCACCGAGCGCCAGGCCACCGCCTCCTTCGGGTTCAGCACCTCGGCCGCGCCCAGCGCGGCCACCGGGATCCGGGCCTGGCCGGCCACCAGCGACCCCTGCACCACCCGGATCCGCGCCGACCCGTACCCGCTCAGCGCGGCGGCGCCGCCGGCCACCCCGACCACCAGGCCGACCAGTGCGCCCACCCCGCTGAAGCGGAGCATGATCAGCGCGAGCGAGAGCCCGAGCGCCACGGACAGCAGCCACCAGGACCGCGGGACGGTGAGACGTTCCTCGTACATGCCTCCCATTGTGGGCACGCCCCGCCCCGCACCGGTCCCCGGGGCCGGTCGTCCCTGTCCCGGCAAGCTACCGACAGGTAGGGTCGGCGCCGTGAACGGACCCAGCATCCCCACCACCCCCACCACCCCGCCCGCGGACGCCGTCCTCCCCGAGCGCTCCCCGCTGGCGCCCGCGCCCGGCACCCTCATCGGCTCCCACTACGACGAGTGCTTCGGCTGCGGCCCGCACCACCCCCAGGGCCTCCAACTCACCGCCGTGGCAGGCGAACACCTCGACGTCACCGCGCGGTTCACCGTCAAGCCGGCCCACCAGGGCGGCCCCGGTCTGGCCCACGGCGGCGTCCTGGTCAGCGCGTTGGACGAGACCCTGGGCACCCTCAACTGGCTGCTCGGCGCGCCCGCCGTGACCGGCCGGCTGGAGACCGACTTCGTCCGCCCCGTCCCGGTCGACTCGGTGCTGCACATCCACGCCCGGGTGACCGGCGTGCACGGCCGCAAGGTCTACAGCGCCGCCGAGGGCCGGATCGGCGGCCCGGACGGACCGGTCGCCATCCGGGCACAGGCACTCTTCATCCAGGTGAAGCTGGAACACTTCACCACGCACGGTCGTCCAGAGGACGTGCGCAAGATCCTGGACGACCCCGACCAGATCAAGCGCGCCCGAGCCTTCGAGGTGAACCCGTGACCGATCCCGTCCGCCCGCCCGTCGACATCCTGATCCGCCGGCTCGACCCGGAGATCCCGCTGCCCGCCTACGAGCACCCGGGCGACGCCGGGGCCGACCTGCGCACCACCGTCGACGCCGAACTCGCCCCCGGGGAACGGACGCTGCTGCCCACCGGCATCTCCATCGCGCTACCGGACGGCTACGCGGCGTTCGTGCACCCGCGCTCCGGGCTCGCCGTCCGCTGCGGAGTTGCACTGGTGAACGCCCCGGGGACGGTCGATGCCGGGTACCGTGGTGAGATCAAGGTGATCGTCGTCAACCTGGACCCCAAGGAGCCCGTCAGCTTCAAGCGGGGCGACCGGATCGCCCAGCTGGTCATCCAGCAGGTCGAGAAGGCGCGCTTCCACGAGGTGGGTGAACTCCCGGGTTCGGTCCGTGCCGAAGGCGGGTTCGGCTCGACCGGCGGGCACGCCGCGGTCTAGCATGCGCCGCGGTCTCGGTTCCGCCGAGCAGCACGACGAGCGGGCGGAAGCGGTGCGGTCGCAACGGTTCTCGGCCGCTCCGATGGGTAGCAGGTAGCAGATATTCGCGTTCGGTCTTGGATTCGGTCTTGGACCGGGAAGGACAGTGACCGTGTTCCGTCGTCGCAAGAGCGAGGACGCTGTCGAGCAGCTCGCCGAGGACGCCATCAGCGCCGACGAGACGGCCGATGACGTCGAGGATTCCGTCGAGAACGAGAGCGACACCGAACGGGACCCGGCCGACCGGGTCGGCCTCCCGCCGGCCCCGCGCCCGGACGGGCCGTGGGACATCTCCGAGTTGGAGAAGCCCGAAGAGGGCCGCGTCGACCTCGGGGGCCTGCTGATCCCCGGCGTCGAAGGGATGGAACTGCGGGTCGAGGTCGCCGGTGACGCGATCGTCGCCGCCACCCTGGTGCTGGGCAACAGCGCCGTCCAGCTCCAGGCGTTCGCCGCCCCCAAGTCCGAGGGCATCTGGGGCGAGGTCCGCGAGGAGATCGCCACCGGCATCACCGGCCAGGGCGGCGCCGTCGAGGAGGAGGAGGGCCCGCTCGGCTGGCACCTCCGCGCGCAGGTCCCGGTCCAGCTCCCGGACGGCACCCAGGGCGTCCAGCTGGTCCGCTTCGTCGGCTGCGACGGCCCCCGCTGGTTCCTCCGCGGCGTGATCTCCGGCCAGGCGGCCGTCCAGCCCGAGATGGCCGGCATCCTCGAAGAGGTCTTCCGCCAGACCGTCGTGGTCCGCGGCGAGGCCCCCATGGCCCCCCGCGACCCGATCGTCCTCAAGCTCCCCGAGGACGCCCAGATGGTCGCGGACGGCGCCGCCGCTCCCGCCGAGCCCGAGTCCCCCTACGCCGGCGGCTCGATCGACCCCTTCTCGCGCGGCCCCGAGATCACCGAGGTCCACTGACCCACCGGACGCCCCGCGTCCCCTTCCGCCCCCGCGCCACCCGGCGCGGGGGCGGATTTGCTTTGCGGACGCCGATCCCCGTATAGTTCCGGAGTCGCACCGAGAGGGGCGAACGAAAGCGAGTCCGAGTAAACACCGGTGAAACGGTGGCGAAAACCTCTGATAAGCTGAGAACACGAAAAAACGAAGCGCCCGGAGATGCGGTCGGAAGGCCGGTCGAAGGAAGCGTCCGTTCCTTGAGAACTCAACAGCGTGCCAAAAGTCAACGCCAGATATGTTGACATCCCCGGCCGGCCGACATGTTCGGTTGGTTGGAGATTCCTTTATGAAGTAACACTAGCGAGGACGCAGTGCGCGGGGCCGCCTTATTCCGGCTGGTCGCCGTGCCGCTCTTTGTGAGAAGCATTCACGGAGAGTTTGATCCTGGCTCAGGACGAACGCTGGCGGCGTGCTTAACACATGCAAGTCGAACGGTGAAGCCCTTCGGGGTGGATCAGTGGCGAACGGGTGAGTAACACGTGGGGAATCTGCCCTGAACTCTGGGACAAGCCTTGGAAACGAGGTCTAATACCGGATACGACCGCTTCCCGCATGGGGGGTGGTGGAAAGCTCCGGCGGTTCAGGATGATCCCGCGGCCTATCAGCTTGTTGGTGGGGTAACGGCCCACCAAGGCGACGACGGGTAGCCGGCCTGAGAGGGCGACCGGCCACACTGGGACTGAGACACGGCCCAGACTCCTACGGGAGGCAGCAGTGGGGAATATTGCACAATGGGCGAAAGCCTGATGCAGCGACGCCGCGTGAGGGATGACGGCCTTCGGGTTGTAAACCTCTTTCAGCAGGGAAGAAGCGCAAGTGACGGTACCTGCAGAAGAAGCACCGGCTAACTACGTGCCAGCAGCCGCGGTAATACGTAGGGTGCGAGCGTTGTCCGGAATTATTGGGCGTAAAGAGCTCGTAGGCGGCCTGTCGCGTCGGATGTGAAAGCCCGGGGCTTAACCCCGGGTCTGCATTCGATACGGGCAGGCTAGAGTGTGGTAGGGGAGATCGGAATTCCTGGTGTAGCGGTGAAATGCGCAGATATCAGGAGGAACACCGGTGGCGAAGGCGGATCTCTGGGCCATTACTGACGCTGAGGAGCGAAAGCGTGGGGAGCGAACAGGATTAGATACCCTGGTAGTCCACGCCGTAAACGTTGGGAACTAGGTGTTGGCGACATTCCACGTCGTCGGTGCCGCAGCTAACGCATTAAGTTCCCCGCCTGGGGAGTACGGCCGCAAGGCTAAAACTCAAAGGAATTGACGGGGGCCCGCACAAGCAGCGGAGCATGTGGCTTAATTCGACGCAACGCGAAGAACCTTACCAAGGCTTGACATACACCGGAAACTGGTAGAGATATCAGCCCCCTTGTGGTCGGTGTACAGGTGGTGCATGGTTGTCGTCAGCTCGTGTCGTGAGATGTTGGGTTAAGTCCCGCAACGAGCGCAACCCTTGTTCTGTGTTGCCAGCATGCCTTTCGGGGTGATGGGGACTCACAGGAGACTGCCGGGGTCAACTCGGAGGAAGGTGGGGACGACGTCAAATCATCATGCCCCTTATGTCTTGGGCTGCACACGTGCTACAATGGCCGGTACAAAGGGCTGCGATGCCGCGAGGCGGAGCGAATCCCAAAAAGCCGGTCTCAGTTCGGATTGGGGTCTGCAACTCGACCCCATGAAGTTGGAGTTGCTAGTAATCGCAGATCAGCATGCTGCGGTGAATACGTTCCCGGGCCTTGTACACACCGCCCGTCACGTCACGAAAGTCGGTAACACCCGAAGCCGGTGGCCTAACCCGTAAGGGGAGGAGCCGTCGAAGGTGGGACCAGCGATTGGGACGAAGTCGTAACAAGGTAGCCGTACCGGAAGGTGCGGCTGGATCACCTCCTTTCTAAGGAGCACACGGCAGCTTCGGGCGAATGTCCCGGAGTGCTAGCTCATGGGTGGAACGTTGACTATTCGGCGCACACGGTGATGGAGATCGCGAGTACTGCCCTTCCGGGGCGTGGAAAGCGGTGTTCCGGAGGCGGGTGTGTCGGGCACGTTGTTGGGTCCTGAGGGAACGAGTAATCGTTGTCTTCAGGTTGCCGGCCTCATGCCGGGCGTCCCTGTCTTGGGGGTGTCGGGTTTGGGTGTCTGGTCGTTGTTTGAGAACTGCACAGTGGACGCGAGCATCTGTGGCCAAGTTTTTAAGGGCGCACGGTGGATGCCTTGGCACCAGGAACCGATGAAGGACGTGGGAGGCCGCGATAGGCCCCGGGGAGCTGTCAACCGAGCTTTGATCCGGGGGTGTCCGAATGGGGAAACCCGGCAGTCGTCATGGGCTGTCACCCATACCTGAACACATAGGGTATGTGGAGGGAACGCGGGGAAGTGAAACATCTCAGTACCCGCAGGAAGAGAAAACAACCGTGATTCCGGGAGTAGTGGCGAGCGAAACCGGATGAGGCCAAACCTTGAGCGTGTGAGACCCGGCAGGGGTTGCGCTCAAGGGGTTGTGGGAAAGTTCTTCAGTCGTCTGCCGGCGGCTGGGCGAGTCAGAAACCGTATGGGTAGTCGAAGGACATGCGAAAGGTCCGGCGTAGAGGGTAAGACCCCCGTAGACGAAATCCGTACGGCTCGCTTGAGCTTCTCCCAAGTAGCACGGGGCCCGAGAAATCCCGTGTGAATCTGGCGGGACCACCCGCTAAGCCTAAATATTCCCTGGTGACCGATAGCGGATAGTACCGTGAGGGAATGGTGAAAAGTACCGCGGGAGCGGAGTGAAATAGTACCTGAAACCGTGTGCCTACAAGCCGTGGGGGCAGCCTTCGGGCTGTGACTGCGTGCCTTTTGAAGAATGAGCCTGCGAGTTTGCGGTGTGTAGCGAGGTTAACCCGTGTGGGGTAGCCGTAGCGAAAGCGAGTCCGAACAGGGCGTTCGAGTTGCATACCCAAGACCCGAAGCGGAGTGATCTAGCCATGGGCAGGTTGAAGCGCGGGTAAGACCGTGTGGAGGACCGAACCCACCAGGGTTGAAAACCTGGGGGATGACCTGTGGTTAGGGGTGAAAGGCCAATCAAACTCCGTGATAGCTGGTTCTCCCCGAAATGCATTTAGGTGCAGCGTCGCGTGTTTCTTGCCGGAGGTAGAGCACTGGATAGGCGATGGGCCTCACCGGGTTACTGACCTTAGCCAAACTCCGAATGCCGGTAAGTGAGAGCGCGGCAGTGAGACTGTGGGGGATAAGCTCCATGGTCGAGAGGGAAACAGCCCAGAACACCGACTAAGGTCCCTAAGCGTGTGCTAAGTGGGAAAGGATGTGGAGTCGCAGAGACAACCAGGAGGTTGGCTTAGAAGCAGCCACCCTTGAAAGAGTGCGTAATAGCTCACTGGTCAAGTGATTCCGCGCCGACAATGTAGCGGGGCTCAAGCACACCACCGAAGTCGTGTCATTGCAGCAATACTCCCAACGGAGGCTGTGATGGGTAGGGGAGCGTCGTGTGCCGGGTGAAGCAGCCGAGGAATCGAGTTGTGGACGGTTCACGAGTGAGAATGCAGGCATGAGTAGCGATACAAGAGTGGGAAACTCTTGCGCCGATTGACCAAGGGTTCCTGGGTCAAGCTGATCTGCCCAGGGTAAGTCGGGACCTAAGGCGAGGCCGACAGGCGTAGTCGATGGACAACGGGTTGATATTCCCGTACCCGCTTTGAAGCGCCAACGTCGAACCAGGTGATGCTAAGGCCGTGAAGCCGGCCCGGAGTCTTCGGACGATGGGACGTGGTGGAGCCGCCGGTCCAAGCCTGTAGTAGGTGAGCGATGGGGTGACGCAGGAAGGTAGTCCAGCCCGGGCGGTGGTAGTCCCGGGGTAAGGGTGTAGGCCGAGTGATAGGCAAATCCGTCACTCATCAAGGCTGAGACCTGATGCCGAGCCGATTGTGGTGAAGTGGATGATCCTATGCTGTCGAGAAAAGCCTCTAGCGAGTTTCATGGCGGCCCGTACCCCAAACCGACTCAGGTGGTCAGGTAGAGAATACCGAGGCGTTCGGGTGAACTGTGGTTAAGGAACTCGGCAAAATGCCCCCGTAACTTCGGGAGAAGGGGGGCCATTGCTGGTGACGGGACTTGCTCCCTGAGCTGGTGGTGGCCGCAGAGACCAGCGAGAAGCGACTGTTTACTAAAAACACAGGTCCGTGCGAAGCCGTAAGGCGATGTATACGGACTGACGCCTGCCCGGTGCTGGAACGTTAAGGGGACCGGTTAGTCTAGTTTCGGCTAGGCGAAGCTGAGAACTTAAGCGCCAGTAAACGGCGGTGGTAACTATAACCATCCTAAGGTAGCGAAATTCCTTGTCGGGTAAGTTCCGACCTGCACGAATGGCGTAACGACTTCTCGACTGTCTCAACCACAGGCCCGGTGAAATTGCATTACGAGTAAAGATGCTCGTTTCGCGCAGCAGGACGGAAAGACCCCGGGACCTTTACTATAGCTTGATATTGGTGTTCGGTTCGGCTTGTGTAGGATAGGTGGGAGGCTTTGAAGCCGTGACGCCAGTCATGGTGGAGCCATCGTTGAAATACCACTCTGGTCGTGCTGGATGTCTAACCTGGGTCCGTGATCCGGATCAGGGACAGTGTCTGGTGGGTAGTTTAACTGGGGCGGTTGCCTCCTAAAGGGTAACGGAGGCGCCCAAAGGTTCCCTCAGCCTGGTTGGCAATCAGGTGTTGAGTGTAAGTGCACAAGGGAGCTTGACTGTGAGACTGACGGGTCGAGCAGGTACGAAAGTAGGGACTAGTGATCCGGCGGTGGCTTGTGGAAGCGCCGTCGCTCAACGGATAAAAGGTACCCCGGGGATAACAGGCTGATCTTCCCCAAGAGTCCATATCGACGGGATGGTTTGGCACCTCGATGTCGGCTCGTCGCATCCTGGGGCTGGAGTAGGTCCCAAGGGTTGGGCTGTTCGCCCATTAAAGCGGTACGCGAGCTGGGTTTAGAACGTCGTGAGACAGTTCGGTCCCTATCCGCTGTGCGCGTAGGAGTGTTGAGAAGGGCTGTCCCTAGTACGAGAGGACCGGGACGGACGAACCTCTGGTGTGCCAGTTGTCCTGCCAAGGGCATGGCTGGTTGGCTACGTTCGGGAGGGATAACCGCTGAAAGCATCTAAGCGGGAAGCCTGCTTCGAGATGAGCACTCCCACCTCCTTGAGAGGGTAAGGCTCCCAGTAGACGACTGGGTTGATAGGCCGGATATGGAAGCCCTGTGAGGGGTGGAGTTGACCGGTACTAATAGGCCGAGGGCTTGTCCTCAGTTGCTCGCGTCCACTGTGTTGTTCTGAAACAACGACCCCCACCGACACGGGTGGGTGGTGCACGGTTTCATAGTGTTTCGGTGGTCATAGCGTGAGGGAAACGCCCGGTTACATTCCGAACCCGGAAGCTAAGCCTCACAGCGCCGATGGTACTGCAGGGGGGACCCTGTGGGAGAGTAGGACGCCGCCGAACAATTCTTCTGAGAAAGCCCCCCGACGGGATGTCGGGGGGCTTTCTCGCGTTTCCGGGACGGAAGTCGGGAGGGGCCGGCGGGTGCCCGAAGGGGCGGGAGGTCCGCCCGTGGGGGAAGAAGCGTGCGGGGTGTGGGCGAACGAGTCCGGTCTGTGATCGCCGGGCTGTTGTCTGCCCTGGGGGTAGGGGGCAGACTGCCCGTCATCAGATTGGTCCAGACCATCGAATGACGACGGCGGAAGGGCAATGGGGGATATGGGAACGGACGGGCGGGGATCGCCCGCTGGGGTTCGTCGGGCCGGGCAGCACGGGGTCGTGCTGGGGGCGGCGGCGGTGACGGTGTTGTTGGCAGTGGCGGTGTTGGCGGCGTTGACGGCGCTGACGGGCAGTTCGGTGACGGAGGGGATGCGGCACCGGTTGGCGGGGGATCCGCGGCTCTCGCTCTCGGTGTCGGGGCGGTACGCGGAGGGGGCGGACGAGAAGGCGGACGGCCCGGTGCGGGCGGCGTTGCAGCGGGCGTTGCCGGGGGCGACGGTGCGGGTGGAGGAGGTGGTGCGCGCGTCGAGTCCGCTGACGTTGCCGACGGCGGCGTCGGCCCAGGGGTCGGGGACGGCCGCAGGGGCCAGTGGGGAGCCGGTGGCGCCGTTGGCGGTGCCGGATCCGCAGCGGTACGCGGAGTTGACGCAGGGGGCCTGGCCGTCGGGGACGGACCAGGTGGCGCTCTCGGAGGGGGTGGCGCGCCGGTTGGGGGTCTCGGTCGGCGGGACGGTGCCGCTGGTGAAGGCGAACGGGGCGCTCCCGATGACGGTGAGCGGGGTGTACCGGCAGTCGCCGGGGGCGGAGGCGTTCTGGCGGGCCTGGGAGGAGGGGGCTTCGCTGAAGACGCCGGAGAACCTGGTGCTGGTCTCGCGGGAGCTGCTGCGGACGACTCCGGCGCTGCGGGACGAACTGGACGTGCAGTGGACGGCGCTGCCGGATCCGGGGCGGTTGCGGGTCGAGGACCTGTCGGGGTTGCGGAGCCGGGTGGAGCGGCTGACCGGGGGTGACGCGGGCCGGGCGGTGTTCCGGGGTGCCGAGCGCCCGTTGGAGGCGCTGCGGGCGTCCAGCGCGATTCCGGAGGCGCTGGGGGAGCTCGGGTCGCCGATGATGGTGGCGCGCTCGGGGATGCTGGTGCCGGTGACGATGCTGGGTGTGCTGTCGGCGGTGACGATGGTGCTGACGGCTCGTCAACTGACCGAGTTCCGGCGGGCGGAGCTGCTGTTGCAGTTGGCGCGCGGTGCGGGTCGGGCCCGGTTGCTGGGGGTCGCGGCGGCGGAGTGGGCGCTGTGCACGGTGCCGGCCGCGGTGCTGGGCGTGTGGGTGGCGGGGCCGCTGCTGCGGCTGCTGGAGTGGTGGGGGTTGCCGGTGGAGGGCGCGGCGGCTGAGGCGGCCGGTCCGGCGGCGTGGGCCGTGGCGGGGACGGCGCTGGTGCTGCACGGGTGTGCGGCGCTGCTGCCGGTGGTGTGGACGGCTGACGGTGGCGAACGGGAGACGCCATCGCGCACTGCTCGGCGGGCGGTCGCGCAGCGGGCCGGTGCGGACGTGGTGCTGGCCGCGGTGGCGGTCCTGGCGTACTTGCAACTTCGGCAGTACCAGGGGTTGTTGAGTCCGGCGTCGGACGCGGTCGGGTTCGATCCGGTGTTGGTGGCGGCTCCGGTGGTGATGACGGTGGCGGCGGCGTTGCTGCTGCTGCGGCTGTTGCCGCCGCTGGGGCGGGCGTTGGAGGCGTTGGCGCGGCGCGGGCGGGGTCTGGTGGCTCCGTTGAGCGGCTGGCAGGTGAGCCGGGGGCGTGCGGGGCAGGGTGCTCCGGTGTTGTTGATGGCGCTGGCGTTGGCGGTGGGGGCGTTGACCACCACGGTGATCGCGGGTGAGGCGCCGAGCGATCGGGACCGGGCGGCGTTCGAGGTGGGCGCGGACCTGCGGGTGACGGGTGGTGAGCTCTCGCCGGGGGCGCGGTACGGGGCGTTGTCGGCGCTGCCGGGGGTGGCGGCGGTGACGCCGCTGGTGTCGGTGCAGGGCACGGTGCGCAGTGAGCGGACCACGGTGCTGGCGGTGGACACGGCGGCGGTGGGTGCGCTGGCGACGTCCGGCCGGATGGCGTCGGGGGCGTGGACGCACGCGGTGCCCGCGGTCCGTTCGGATCTCGAACGGGGTTCGCTGTCCGAGCAGTTGGGCCAGTTGGGTCAGTCAGGCCAGTCAGGCCAGTCAGGCCAGTCAGGCCAGTCGGGGGCGGGCGTTCCGGAGCACGGGATGGTGCTGGAGGGGCGGCCGGCGGCGGTGGACGTGCAGGTGTCGGTGGCCTCGTCGGAGCCGGTGGACCGGACCGGGCCGCTGTGGCTCTCGGCCCAGGTGGAGGACGCGAGCGGGCTGGTGACGTCGGCCCGGGTGCGGCTGACGCCGGACGGGGTGTCCCGTACGGTCTCGCTGCCGTTGGGGCAGGGGGTGTTGCACTACCCGTTGCGGGTGACCGGGTTGTCGCTGCGGAACACGCCGGTGAAGGAGTACACCCGGCCGACGCTGGAGTTGAAGGTGTCGGGGATCGCGGGGGCGGCGCTGCCGGCGGGGGTGAAGTGGGCGGACGTCACCCGGGGGGTGTACGTGGCGACCGGGCTGGGGTGTCCGGGGCGCGCCGACCAGGGGCAGTCGGAGGCGGTGTTGAAGGCCGGGGTGTGCGAGGTGTCGCAGCCGGCGGGCGGGTTGCTGTCGGCGGTGGTGCGCGGGGTGGATCCGCAGGTCGGGGTGCCGGCGGCGGCGGCGGATTCGTTCGTGCTGAGCTCGGGGGCGGACACGGTGTCGTTCGCGCTGCGGCCGGGTGGCGCCTCGAAGGCGGTGGGCAAGGGCGCGGTGGTGCCGGCGCTGGTGAACGCGGCGTTCCTGCGGGAGACCGGCTACGAGGTCGGCAAGGAGGTGCGGCTGCTGTCCGACGGGGAGGACCAGTTCGGGTTGCGGATCGTCGGCGAGCTGTCGGACCTGCCGGGTGGTGCGGGCCGGGACGAGCCGCAGGCGCTGGTGGACCTGCGGGCGCTGTCGGGGGCCCGGGCGGTGGCGGGTCTGCCGCCGCTGGTGGACGACGCCTGGCTGCTGGCGGCGGACTCGAGGTCCGGTGCGGAGCGGGCGGAGCGGGCGGTCGCGGCCGATCCGCGGCTGGGCCGGGTGCGTTCGGTCCGGGCGGTGGCGGCGGCGTTGGCCGAGGACCCGTTCCGGTCCGGGCGGCGCAGTGCGCTGGTGCTGTCGCTGGCGTTGTCGCCGGTGTTCGCGGTGGCCGGGTTCACGGTGCACGCGGTGGGGTCGGCGCGGTCCAGGCGGCGGGAGTTCGCGGTGCTGCGGGCGCTGGGTGTGCGGCGCCGGCAGTTGGCCGGGGTGCTGCGGCTGGAGCAGTCGGTGGTGGTGGGCTTCGCGGTGCTGCTGGGCGGTGTCCTGGGGGTGGCGCTGGCGGCCGTGGTGCTGCCGTTGATCATGGTCGACGGTGGCGGGCGGGCGGTGTTCCCGTCGTTGGAGCTGACGGTGGGCTGGGGTTGGACGGCGGTGGTGGTGGCGGCGACCGGCCTGGGGGTCGGTTCGGTGGTGCTGCTGCTGTCGCGGATGTTGGCGCGGGTCGATCTGGCGCGTGAGCTTCGGGCGGGGGAGAACGGATGAGCGGGCTGGGTGGGCGTCGGCTGTTCGGCCGGCGGTCGGGTGGTTTCGGCGGCTGGCGGCCGGCGGCGCGGGAGGCCCGGACGGGCTGGCCGGTGCTGCTGGTGCTGGCGGTGCTGTCGGCGGTGCTGACGGTGGCGACGCTGCTGTGGCCGCCGGTGTTCGACCGACTGGCGACGAAGGAGTTGGCGCGCCGGCTGGACGCGGCGCAGGTGAACGGTCCGCTGCTGGTGTCCCGGACGTCGTTGAACGCGCCGGTCAACGACAAGGGCCAGTTGCAGGTGCCGCAGTTCGGCACCCTGGACACCGATCTGACCAAGATCGGCGAGAAGATGCGGCAGGGCACGTCCGGGGAGCTCGGGCGGGCGATGGCCCGGGTGTCGGGGTGGGCGGAGTCCGACGGCATGCAGATGTCGGGCGACGGCGTCCCGCAGCCACACGGCAACCCGGGGATGATGGCGCTGGCGTACGCGCAGGACGCGGCGGACCGGGTGCGCTGGGTGGCCGGCCGGGCGCCGGGGCTGCCGGCCGACCCGGCCACCGCGCCGATCGAACTGGGCCTGTCCGCCGCCACGTTGGAGCAGTTCGGGTTGAAGGTCGGCCAGCACGTGTTCCTGGCGGGCGACAGCCGGGCCACCGAGACGGTGGTGGTCGGCGAGTTCGAGCCGCTGGACGCGATGGACGACCTGTGGCGTGAACTGCCGCAGCTGAACTCGCCGATGGACGTGCACATCAAGGACAGTGTCTACATCCGCTACGGCCAGGCGATGGTGGCCCCGGCCGGCCTGGAGGCGATCGAGGCGCGCGGGGCGCGGACGCTGGACGCCACCTGGGTGTTCTGGACGGCGGAGCAGCCCTGGGGCACCGGCGGGACGTTCGCCGGGGCGAGGGAACTCACCGATCAGGCGCGGCAGTTCGCCTCGACGGCGGCGACGTCGCTGTGCGGCGCGGTGGTCTCGGAGGTCTTCCCGTGCATCGTCGGGACGCGGACGGTGAAGCCGCCGCGGGTGAACGAGCAGCTGTCGTCGCTGGTGGACGCGTTCGCGGTGCAGCGGGCCCGGACGGTGGTGCTGCAGTCGTTCGCGCTGGCCGGTCTGCTGGCGATCGGGGTGTCCACGGCGGTGGCCGCGGCCCGGCTCGGCGCGCGGCGCCGGGAGGGGGCGCTGGCGCTGCAGCGGGCCCGCGGTGCGGGTGAGCCCGCACTGGCCGCCGTTCGGCTGCTGGAGGCCGTTCCGGCGGCGTTGGCGGGCCTGTCGGCGGGCTGGGCGGTGGCGCTGCGGTGGTCCGACGGGCGCGAGCTGGGGGCGTGGTGGCCGGCGCTGCTGGCGGCGGCGCTGGTGGCGCTGGCGCCGGCGGTGGCGGTGTGGTGGCAGGGCCGGGCGGTGCGCCGGGCGGGCCGGGAGCCGGTGCGCCGGCGGGGTCTGAAGCGGGCGCTCGGCCTGTCGGCGCGGCTGGTGGTGGAGGGTGCGGTGCTGCTGCTGGCGGCGGCCGGCGTGCTGCAGTTGCGGCTGCGCGGCGCGGCTCCGGCGGGCTCCGAGACCGATCCCCAACTGGCTCTGGTGCCGGTGGTGTTGGGATTGGCGGCGGTGGTCCTGGTGCTGCGGCTCTACCCGGTGCCGCTGCGGCTGGTGACGGCCTGGGCGCGGCGCCGGCGCGGCGCGGTGGCGCTGGTCGGCCTGGCGCAGGCCGGGCGGCGTTCCGGTGCGGCGGCGACGGCGCTGCTGGTGCTGGTCCCGGCGCTGGCGTGCGCGGTGTTCGGCGCGCTGGTGTCGGGCACGGTCCGGGAGGGCCGGGCGGAGGCCGCGCGGTGGCGCACCGGCGGTGACGCGGTGGTGCTGGGGCCGTCCCAGCGGGCGCTGCCGCTCGACGAGTTGGGCCGGGTGCCGGGGGTGGCCGGGGTGCTGTCGGTGCGCGGCGCGCTGGCCGCGCTGACCTCGGACGAGGACGGCACGAAGGTGAAGGGCGTCGGTCTGGTCGGGGTCGACCCGGTGGCGCTGGCCCGGTACGAGCCGGGGTCGGCGCTGGCGGCGGCGCTGAGCGGGTCGCCGGAGCTGACCGCGCCGCTCGGGTCGGGGGCCGAACTCCCGGCGCTGGCCGACAAGGTGACGGCGGACCGGTTCCCGGACGGCTCGTTCGACGCGGACGCCGGGTCGACCCGGGTGCGGGTGCGGATCGTCGGGGTGCTGCCGGACGGGGCGGCCGCGGACCGGGCGATCGGCCCGGTGGTCGAGGGCGTCGGCACGGCGGGCGGGCTGCTGGTGTTCGGCGGTCCGGGGGCGGAGCGGCTGCCGCGGCAGAGCGGGCAGCGCAGCGCGGCGGTGCTGTTCGCCGAGCCGGGCCGGCCGGGTTCGGCGGCGGGCGCGGGCCGGATCGACGCGGAGCGGCTGCGGTCCGTGGTGGTGGGTTCGTCGGCGGCCGCGGGCGCGGGCGGCGGCGGGGCGGCGGGCGGGGCGATCAGCCGCGGCGCGCCGGTCGAGATCCGTTCCCTGGACCGGCAGTTGCGGGAGTCGGCGGGTGACGGGCTGGTGTCCGCGCTGGAGACCGCGTTCCGGGCGGCGGCGGCGATCGGGCTGGTGCTGGGGCTGGTCGCGGTGGTGCTGGAGCTGCTGCTCAGTTCGGCGGAGCGCGGGCGGACGCTGGCGCACCTGCGGACGCTGGGGCTCGGCTCGCGGGCCGCGGCCGGGGTGCAGCTGGTCCAGTTGCTGCCGGTGATGGTGGCGGCGGTGCTGGGCGGCACGCTGCTCGGGCTGGCGCTGCCGTGGCTGATCGGTCCGGCGCTGGAGCTGCGGGCGTTCACCGGGGGGCCGGGCGTGCCGCCGTTCGCCCCGGACTGGGCGGCCGTGGCGGTGGCGGCGCTGGGTCTGCTGGTGCTGATCCCGTGCGCGGCGGCGCTGGAGGGGGTGACGGGGCGGCGGCGGGTGCCGCAGGTCCTCCGGTTGGGTGAGGGCGTGTAGCGGCGCGCCGCGGGACGGGGTCGTGCGCCGTGGGCGCGCGGCCCCGTCGTGCTCCGGTCCGCCGCCCGGGCGGGGGGCTGTCGGCGGTACGGAGTACCTTTCGCGGTGGAGTGTCCCTGAACGCGGGTGAGGTGTCCGTTGCAGCTGGCTCAGGTGGAGGGGGTCCTGGAGCGGATCACGTACGCCAACGAGGAGACGGGGTACACGGTCGCCCGGGTGGACACCGGGCGCGGGGCGAACGACCTGCTGACGGTGGTCGGGGCGCTGCTGGGGGCGCAGGTGGGGGAGAGCCTGCGGCTGTTCGGCCGGTGGGGCTCGCACCCGCAGTACGGGCGGCAGTTCACGGTGGAGAACTACACGACGGTGCTGCCGGCCACCGTCCAGGGCATCCAGCGCTACCTCGGCTCGGGGCTGATCAAGGGCATCGGCCCGCGGTTCGCGGAGCGGATCGTGGAGCGCTTCGGGGCGGAGACCCTGGAGGTGATCGAGAACGAGCCCAAGCGGCTGATCGAGGTGCCCGGCCTGGGCCCGAAGCGGACGAAGATGATCGCGAAGGCGTGGGAGGAGCAGAAGTCCATCAAGGAGGTGATGGTCTTCCTGCAGGGCGTGCAGGTGTCGACGTCGCTGGCGGTGCGGATCTACAAGCAGTACGGCGACGGCTCGATCGGGGTGGTGAAGAACCAGCCGTACCGCCTGGCGTCGGACGTGTGGGGCATCGGCTTCCTGACGGCGGACCGGATCGCGCAGGCGGTCGGCATCCCGCACGACTCGCCCGAGCGGGTGAAGGCGGGCCTGCAGTACGCGCTGTCGCAGTCCACCGACAGCGGGCACTGCTACCTGCCCGAGGAGCGGCTGATCGCGGACGGCGTGAAGCTGCTGCAGGTGGACGTCGGCCTGGTGATCGACTGCCTGGCGGAGCTGGTCGCGGCGGAGGGGGTGGTGCGCGAGCGGCTGCCGGGCGGCACCGGGGAGGAGGTCACGGCGGTGTACCTGGTGCCGTTCCACCGGGCGGAGCTCTCGATGGCGGGCCAGCTGCTGCGGCTGCTGCGCACCGGCGAGGACCGGATGCCGTGGTTCCGGGACGTCGACTGGCCGGCCGCGCTGGGCTGGCTGGCCGGGCGGACGGGCGCGGAACTCGCCCCGGAGCAGGAGCAGTCGGTGCGCCTGGCGCTGACCGAGAAGGTCGCGGTGCTGACCGGCGGCCCGGGCTGCGGCAAGTCGTTCACGGTGAAGTCGATCGTCCAGCTGGCGCTGGCCAAGCGGGCGAAGGTGGTGCTGGCGGCGCCGACCGGGCGGGCGGCGAAGCGGCTGGCGGAGCTGACCGGCGCCGAGGCGTCCACGGTGCACCGGCTGCTGGAGCTGAAGCCCGGCGGGGACGCCGCGTACGACCGGGACCGGCCGCTGGACGCCGACCTGGTGGTCGTCGACGAGGCCTCGATGCTGGACCTCATCCTGGCGAACAAGCTGGTCAAGGCGGTCGCGCCGGGCGCCCACCTGCTCTTCGTGGGGGACGTCGACCAGCTGCCCTCGGTGGGCGCCGGCAAGGTGCTGCGGGACATGCTGGCGCCCGGCAGCCCGATCCCGTCGGTGCGGCTGACCCGGATCTTCCGGCAGGCCCAGCAGTCCGGCGTGGTGGTCAACGCGCACCGGATCAACGAGGGCCTGCCGCCGAAGACCGACGGCCTGCCGGACTTCTTCCTGTTCGCCGAGGAGGACACCGAGCGCGCCGCCGGCCTGACCGTCGAGGTGGTGGCCCGCCGGATCCCGCAGCGCTTCGGCCTCGACCCGCGCCGCGACGTCCAGGTGCTGGCCCCGATGCACCGCGGCCCGGCCGGCGCCGGCGCGCTGAACACGCTGCTCCAGGCGGCCGTCACCCCGGCCCGCGAGGGCCTGGCCGAACGCCGCTTCGGCGGGCGGACGTTCCGGGTCGGCGACAAGGTCACCCAGATCCGGAACAACTACGACAAGGGGCGCGGCGGCGTCTTCAACGGCACCGTGGGCGTGGTGACGGCACTGAGCGTGGACGACCAGCGGCTGACCGTGCTGACCGACGAGGACGAGGAGATCCCGTACGACTTCGACGAGCTCGACGAGCTGGCGCACGCGTACGCGGTGACGATCCACCGTTCGCAGGGCAGCGAGTACCCGGCGGTGGTGATTCCCGTCACGATGTCGGCGTGGCCGATGCTCCAGCGGAACCTGTTGTACACGGCGGTGACCCGGGCGAAGAAGCTGGTGGTGCTCGTCGGATCACGCAAGGCCATCGCGCAGGCGGTGCGGTCGCTGAGCACCGAGCGGCGGCACTCCGCGCTGGACCACAGATTGGCTGCGGGGTGAGTTCGAGGCGGTACGGTACGTTCAGAGGTTGTCTTGACGTGAAGAGATTTAGGGCGGAACCTGGTCGGTGTCCAATGCCGATCTTGTCCGGTTCGCACCGGTCGCGGCGGCGGAGTTTGTAGGCCCCGGTCCTTCCCGGGGTCACCCCCGGGTGCGCGGCCGTCCTTCGGGTGGGGGATCGTTGAGACAGTCAGGGCAGTCGGATGAGGATCAATTTCGTCGGTGAGGAAGACGTGAGCGACAAATCGGTAGTACTGCGGTACCAGGACGGCGAGTACGAGTACCCCGTCGTCGAGAGCACTGCGGGCAACGCCGGCTTCGACATCTCGAAGCTGCTCCCGCAGACCGGCCTGGTCACCCTGGACAACGGTTTCGGCAACACCGCCGCCAACAAGTCCGCGATCACCTTCATTGACGGTGACGCCGGCATCCTGCGCTACCGCGGCTACCCGATCGAGCAGCTGGCCGGTGAGGCCAACTTCATCGAGACCGCTTACCTGCTGATCAACGGCGAGCTGCCGAACGAGGGCCAGCTCGCGGCGTTCAGCAACGAGATCACCCAGCACACGCTGCTGCACGAGGACGTCAAGCGCTTCTTCCAGGGCTTCCCCCGGGACGCGCACCCGATGGCGATGCTCTCCTCGGTGGTCGGCGCGCTCTCCACGTTCTACCCGGAGAGCCACAACCCGTTCGACGAGGCCCAGCGCCACCTGTCGACGGTCCGCCTGCTGGCGAAGCTGCCGACCATCGCGGCGTACGCGTACAAGAAGGCGATGGGCCAGCCCTTCGTCTACCCGCGCAACGACCTCGGCTACGTCGAGAACTTCCTGCGGATGACCTTCGCCGTCCCGGCCGAGGACTACGAGCTGAACCCGGTCGTGGTCAACGCCCTGGACAAGCTGCTCATCCTGCACGCGGACCACGAGCAGAACTGCTCCACCTCGACGGTGCGCCTGGTCGGCTCCTCGCACGCCAACCTGTTCGCCTCCATCTCGGCGGGCATCTCGGCGCTGTGGGGCCCGCTGCACGGCGGCGCCAACCAGGCCGTGCTGGAGATGTTGGAGCAGATCCAGCAGGACGGCGGCGACGTCGACGCGTTCATCCGCAAGGTGAAGAACCGCGAGGACGGCGTCAAGCTGATGGGCTTCGGCCACCGCGTCTACAAGGCGTTCGACCCGCGCGCCGCGCAGGTCAAGGTGCTCGCCCACGAGGTGCTCGCCCAGCTCGGCAAGTCCGACGCGCTGCTGGACATCGCGCTCAAGCTGGAGGAGCACGCGCTCAAGGACGACTTCTTCGTCTCGCGCAAGCTCTACCCGAACGTGGACTTCTACACGGGCCTGATCTACCGCGCGATGGGCTTCCCGACCAGCATGTTCACCGTGCTGTTCGCGCTCGGCCGGCTCCCCGGCTGGATCGCCCACTGGCACGAGATGATCAAGGACCCGACCAGCCGGATCGGCCGCCCGCGGCAGATCTACACCGGCGTCGAGATCCGCGACTACGTGCCGCTCTCCGCGCGCTGACCCGACGGCCGGCCCGACCGGCCGCCAGGCGACCGAAGGGGCCCGGCCCCGCCCTCCCGTACCGGGGGCGGGGCCGGGCCCCTTCGCCGTTCCACCGCTCTGCTCGGGGGCGCACGGCGCCCGGGACGGCCCCGGCCCGGGAACGGCCGCTCAAAGCGATCCCGGGGCCCGGGTCCGGCCCGGTTGCCGTGCGCGAGGGCGATCGACGAATCGACAGCCCGTCCGGGGCCCGCCGGAGCCCCGCTCTACAAAAGGTAAGACGTACCAGGGGGCGCAGAGTTACGCCAGGGGGGTGTGAGTTGGCTCTCTCCACTCTCCGTATGCGCCCGCGCACCCGGACCGCCGCCCGCATACCACACCGCACGCCCGCCGCGCGGCGTCACCCACCCCGCTGCCGTCGCAACCCAGCGTGATAGGAATCGTGGCAATCCGGTACGGACCGCCTGCGAGCCGCGGCGCGGCGAACGGTCAGGGAGGGAGCGCGCAATGGCCAGGAACATCGTCGTCACCGGTGGAGGCACCGGCATCGGACTCGAAGTCGCCCGGCGCTTCGCCGAGGCCGGTGAACGCGTCGTGATCGTCGGCCGCCGCCCCGGCGTCCTCGACCAGGCCGCGCAGGAGATCGGCACCAACGTCACCCCGCTGGTCTGCGACCTCGCCGACCCCGACGCCGTCGAAGCCGCGCTGCCCGCGCTGCCCGCCCGGATCGACGTCCTGGTCAACAACGCCGGCAGCCGGGAGACCGTCCTCGGCGCCGGACCGCACGCCGTCCTGGCCCGCTGGCGCGGCGACTTCGAACGCAACGTGCTGACCGCCGTGCTGCTCACCGAATCGGTCCGCGACCGGCTCACCCCCGGCTCCGGCCGGGTGGTCACCGTCTCCTCCATCGCCGCGCTCCGCGGCGCGGGCTCCTACGGCGCCGCGAAGGCGTCCCTGCACGCCTGGAACCACTTCCTGGCGGCGCAGCTCGGCCCCTCCGGCATCACCGCCAACATCGTGGCCCCCGGCACCGTCGCGGGCACCGAGTTCTTCGGCCCCCGGCTGGACGACGCCGAGGTCGCCCGCCGCTCGGCCCGCACCCTGCTCGGCCGGATCGGCGAGTCCGGGGAGGTCGCGGCCGCGGTGTGCTTCCTCGCCTCGGCGGAGGCCGGGTTCATCACCGGCGAGATCCTGCACTGCAACGGCGGGGAACTGCTCGGCCGGTGACGCTCCGCCGTCAGCCCGCGGGCCGGAACCCGCGCAGCCGCAGGCTGTTGCCGACCACGAAGACGGAGGAGAAGGCCATGGCGGCGCCGGCGATCATCGGGTTGAGGAGTCCGGCGGCGGCGAGGGGGAGGGCGGCGGTGTTGTAGGCGAAGGCCCAGAACAGGTTGCCCTTGATGGTGGCGAGGGTGCGGCGGGCGAGGCGGATGGCGTCGGCGGCGGAGCGCAGGTCGCCGCGGACGAGGGTGAGGTCGGCGGCTTCGATGGCGGCGTCGGTGCCGGTGCCGAGGGCGAGGCCGAGGTCGGCCTGGGCGAGGGCGGCGGCGTCGTTGACGCCGTCGCCGACCATGGCGACGGTGCGGCCCTCGGCCTGGAGGCGCTGGACGGTGGTGACCTTGTCCTCGGGGAGGACTTCGGCGATCACGTCCCGGGCGGGGATGCCCACCTCGGCGGCCACCGCTTCCGCCACCAGGCGGTTGTCGCCGGTGAGCAGGATCGGGCGCAGGCCCAGGGCGCGCAGTTCGGCGACGGCCTCGGCACTGCTCGGCTTGACGGCGTCGGCGACTTCCAGGACGGCCCGGGCCGCGCCGTCCCAGCCGACCGCGATGGCGGTGCGTCCGGCCCGCTCGGCGGTGGTCTTGGCGGCGGCGAGGGCGGCGGGCAGGTGCTGGGCCCGGTCGGCGAGCAGTGCTTCGCGTCCGGCGACGACGGTGTGGCCGTCGACGGTGCCCTGCACGCCCAGGCCGGGGATGTTGGTGAAGTCCTCGACGGCGGGCAGGTCGCCGAACCGTTCCCGCGCGGCGGTGGCGACGGCCTGCGCGATGGGGTGTTCGGAGGCGTGTTCGAGGGCGCCGGCCAGCCGCAGTGCCTCGTCCTCGGTGGTGCCGTCGGCGGTGTGGAGGGCGAGCAGGGTCATCCGGCCGGTGGTGACGGTGCCGGTCTTGTCGAGGACGACGGTGTCGGCCTTGCGGGTGTTCTCCAGGACTTCGGGGCCCTTGATCAGGATGCCGAGCTGGGCGCCGCGTCCGGTGCCGACCAGCAGGGCGGTGGGGGTGGCCAGGCCGAGGGCGCACGGGCAGGCGATGATCAGCACCGCGACGGCTGCCGTGAACGCCTCGGCGGGGTTGTCGGTGGCGAGCAGCCAGCCGACCAGGGTGCCGAGGGCGATCAGCAGCACGGCGGGCACGAAGACGGCGGAGATCCGGTCGGCGAGGCGTTGGGCGGCGGCCTTGCCGTTCTGGGCGTCCTCGACGAGTCGGCCCATTCGGGCGAGTTGGGTGTCGGCGCCGATCCGGGTGGCCTCGACGACCAGCCGGCCGCCGGCGTTGACGGTGGCGCCGGTGACGGTGTCGCCGGGTCCGACCTCGACGGGGACGGACTCGCCGGTGAGCATCGAGGCGTCCACGGCGGAGCTGCCCTCGACCACGGTGCCGTCGGTGGCGATCTTCTCGCCGGGGCGCACTACGAACCGGTCCCCGACCGCCAGCTGCCCGACCGGCAGGCGGGTCTCCCGGCCGCCGCGCAGCACGGTGACGTCCTTGGCGCCGAGTGCCAGCAGGGCCTTCAGCGCGGCGCCGGCCCGGCGCTTGGAGCGGGCCTCCAGCCAGCGGCCGAGCAGGATCAGGGTGGTGACGGCGGCGGCGGTCTCCAGGTAGAGCGCGGAGGAGGCGTCGGCGCCGCCGACCGTGAGGCTGAAGGAGTGCCGCATGCCGGTCATGCCCGCGTGGCCGAAGAACAGCGCCCAGACGGACCAGCCGAAGGCGGCCAGGGTGCCGAGCGAGACCAGGGTGTCCATGGTGGCGGCGCCGTGCCGGGCGTTGGTCCAGGCGGCCTGGTGGAACGGCCAGGCGGCGTAGGTGACCACCGGGGCGGCCAGGGTCAGCGACAGCCACTGCCAGTTGTCGAACTGGAGGGCCGGGACCATCGAGAGCAGCACGACCGGGACGCTGAGCACCGCGCTGACCAGCAGCCGCTCGCGCAGCGGGTCGGGCTCGGCGGCGGGCGCGGCCGCGGGTTCGGCGGCGGTTTCGGGGGCGGCGGGCGGCGGCGGGAGCTCGGCGGTGTAGCCGGTGGCCTCCACGGTGGCGATCAGGTCGGCGACGCTGGTGCCGGGGCCGAAATCCACCCGGGCCCGCTCGGTCGCGAAGTTGACGCTGGCCTCGACGCCGTCGATCCGGTTGAGCTTCTTCTCGATCCGGGCGGCGCAGGACGCGCAGGTCATGCCGCCGATGGAGAGCTCGACGCGGTCGCGCGGGGCGGCCGCGGGGTCGGTGGTGGTGGTGCTCATCGGCTCGTCCGCTTCGCTCGGTGCCAGGGGGTGGGCGGGGGCGGCGCGGGCCGCCCCCGCGGGCGGGTCAGGAGGCCCGGCCGACCAGTTCGTAGCCGGCCTCGTCCACGGCGGCGGCGATCCGCTCGTCGCTGGGGGCGGGTTCGGCGGTGACGGTGACGGTGCCGGCCCCGGCGTCGGAGACGACCGCGGTGACGCCGGGCAGCGCGGAGACCTCGCCGTTGATCGCCTTCTCGCAGTGGCCGCAGCTCATCCCGCTGACGGTGTAGGTGACGGTGCTGGACATGGGGACCTCCGGGGGACGCGCGCTCGCTGGACCGCGTGCGGTGCTGACAACAACCACCATACCCCCGAGGGGTATTCCGTCCAGAGGGGGGCGGGTGGCGCCGGGCGAGGCCCGCGGCCCGGTCCCGAGGGTAGTCCGGGCCGGGCCTGGAACGGCAACGGCGGGCGGCACCGCGCCGGGCCGCCCGCCGTCCGCCACCCGAACGGTCAGGCCGGCGCGGGCGCCCGCTCCTCGCGGCGCACCAGGGCCCGCAGCCAGAGCAGGCCGAGCAGCGAGACCAGCAGCAGGCCGAGCAGGTCGTACAGGGTGTACAGGTGCACCTGCCGCTGGGTGGGCTGCGGCAGGTAGCCGTTGGCGAACAGCTGCTTCTGCAGGTCGCTGGTGGTGGTGCGGACGACCAGCCAGACCGCGATGCCGTTCATGCTGTCCCACAGCGCGTGCAGCAGCGAGACGCCCAGGTAGGTGAGCAGCACCGGGGCGGTGAACCGGAAGTGCGGGCCGCGGCGCTCGCGGAACAGCACGCCGCCGAGGATGGCGGTCCACAGGATGTGGCCGACCGGGGCGAGCAGGCCGCGCAGGATCTCGGTCTCCACCAGGTTCCGCAGCGACAGGCCGTGGATGGTCAGCACCGCGTTGAACGCGTACCCGGCGCTCTCGAACGCGGCGAAGCCCGCGCCGACGGTGGCGCCCAGCGCCAGGCCGTACCTGAGGCCGCGGACCGGGAGGCTCCGGGCCACCAGGACCAGCGCGAAGAGCTTCACCGCCTCCTCGATCAGGCCGACCCCGAGGTACATCCAGACCGACGGCGAGAGCAGGTAGGTCTCCAGCACCGAGGCGCCCAGCACGCCGATGATCCCGCCGACGCCGAAGCAGGCGAGGATCCTGCCCGGGCCGACGTCCGAGGCGAACCGCTCGTACGCCCAGACGGTGAAGACGGCCGGGACGAGGAAGCTGCCCAGCAGCACCACGGTCGGCACCAGGTTGCTGTTGCCGGTGGCGAAGGTGACCAGCACGGTGGCCGCCCACAGGGCCAGGCCGAGCAGCAGGAGCTTGAGCCAGTACCGGGTCGGGGCGGGGGTGCCCCGGCGGGGCGGGGGTACGTTCGGGCGGCCGCTCGGGTTGCCGTAACTCGGGGGTGTCGTGCCGTAATCGGACATCCGGGAGCCCTTCCGCGCCGCGTACGTGTGGTGAACGTACGGTATGACAATTTGAGGTCTTTGGCCCGTGTTGTCCGCATTTCGCCCGGACGGAGCAGGGCGGCCGGAGGTCCGATATGTTCGGAAGGTGCACCTTCGACGCGGTGGCGGCGGCCGGATCGGCCCGGCCGGCGGCGTACCGCCCAGCCGGCAGCGCCGGGCCCTGCTGGCCACCGACCTGCAAGACCTCTCGCTGCTGCGCCGGGCCGCCCCCGCGCTGACCGCCATCGCCGTCGTCTCGCTCGCCGACTACCTCTCCGGGCCCGACCGCTACCTCGCCCCGCTGATGGTCGTCGTCCCCTCCGTCGCCGCGCTCACCCTGCGGCCGCGCGAACTCCTCGCGGTCTGCTTCCTCGGCCTGATCGCGCTGCTCGGACTCAGCCGCTACGACCAGGTCGCCGACTTCGGCGACCACCGGTTCCTGTACGGCGCGATGGTCAGCTACGTCGCCGTCGCCGCGCTGAGCGCCGGCATCGCCGAACTGCGGATGCGACGAGCCGCGGCCTTCGCGGCCGTCAGCTCGGTCGCGGAGGCCGCCCAGCGCGCGCTGCTGCGCCAGCCCGAACCGGTCGTCGGACCGCTGCGGCTGGCCGTGCGGTACGTCTCCGCCGCGGACGCCGCCCGGATCGGCGGCGACCTGTACTCCGTCCTGGACACCCCGTACGGCACCCGGGTGCTGGTCGGCGACGTCCGCGGCAAGGGGCTCGGCGCGGTGCAGACCGCCGCGGTGGTGCTCGGCGCGTTCCGGGAGGCCGCCTACGACGAGGAGGCGCTGTCCGACGTCGCCGGGCGGATCGAGGCCAGCATGCACCGGCACGTCCCCGACGGGGAGTTCACCACCGCGGTGTTCGCCGGCTTCCGCGAACCCGGCAGCGTCGACCTGCTGCACCTCGGCCACGTCCCGCCGGTGCGGGTGCACCCCGACGGGACCAGCGAGACCGTCGACTTCGCCGACCCCTGGGTGCCGCTCGGCCTCGGCCACCTGGTCGCCGGCCGCCCCCGCCCCACCGCCGTGCCGTTCGGCCCGCGCGACGTCCTGGTGCTCTGCACCGACGGCGTGGTCGAGGCCAAGGGCGCCCGCGACGGCGCCTTCTACCCGCTCGCCGAACGGGCCGGCCCGCTCGTCCGCGACGGCTGGCGCTCCCTCGCCGACCTCGACGCCGCCGTCGCCCGCCTCTACGCCGACCTGCTCGTGCACGCCGGCGGCGAACTCGGCGACGACGCCCTGCTGCTGCTGGTCACCCGGCCGGCACCGGACGGGCCCGGGTAGCGGCGCGCGCCGCGCGACTACTTCGCGTCGCCGTAGCAGTCGACCACCGCGGTGGTCAGCGGGAAGCGGACCGGGGTGTCGCCGAAGACCAGCGCGGTGGCCTCCTCGGCGGCCTCGGCGACGGCGGCGGCCACGGCGTCGGCGAGGTCGGCCGGGGTGTGCACGACGACCTCGTCGTGCTGGAAGAAGACCAGGTGCGGCCGGTCGCCGCCGGAGTGCAGGACGGCCAGCCGGCGGCGCAGCGCGGCCAGCAGGGCCAGCGCCCAGTCGGCGCCGCTGCCCTGGATGACGAAGTTGCGGGTGAAGCGGCCCCGGGCGCGGGCCGAGCGGCCGCCCGCCTCGCCGGACTCCGGGGCCTCGGTCAGGTCGAGCCAGTCGGCCGAGGGGGGCGGGCAGACCCGGCCCAGCCGGGAGGCGACCACGCCGCCGTCCTCCCCGGTGCGGGCCGCCGCCTCCACGTACCCCATGGCGTCCGGGTAGCGGCGGCGCAGCGTGTTCAGCAGCGGGCCGATGCCGCCGCCGGTCTGGCCGTACATCGCGCCGAGCAGGCCGAGCTTGGCCTGCTCGCGGTCGCCGTGGAACGCGGACGCGGCCAGCGCCGCGTACAGGTCGCCGCCGGCCGCCGTCCGGGCCAGGCCGGCGTCCCCGGAGAGGGCGGCCAGCACCCGGGGCTCCAGCTGGGCCGCGTCCGCGACGACCAGCAGCCAGCCGGGATCGGCGACCACCGCGCGGCGCAGGGTGCGCGGGATCTGCAGCGCGCCGCCGCCCCGGGAGGCCCAGCGGCCGGTCACCACGCCGCCCACCACGTACTCCGGGCGGAACCGGCCGCCGCGCGCCCAGGCCGCCTGCCAGGCCCAGCCGTGCGCCGCGTGCAGCCGGGACAGCTCCTTGTAGCGCACCAGCAGGGCCGCCGCCGGGTGGTCGACCGCCTTCAGCTCCCAGGAGCGGGTCGAGGAGAGCTGGACGCCCCGGTCGGCGAACGCCTTGATCACCTGGGTGTGCGAGTCGAGGTTGAACGGGCGGGCGCCGAGCGCCCGCTGCACCTCCAGGGCCAGCTCGGCGAGCTTCGCCGGCTGGGTGCCCGGGATCGCCGGGCGCGGGCCCAGCAGCTCGGTCAGCAGCGCGTCGTGCACGTCCGCCCGCCAGGGCAGGCCGTCGTGCGCCATCTCGCAGGCCAGCAGCGCGCCCGCCGACTCCGCCGCCACCAGCAGCCGGAACCGGGACCTGGCCGCCGGGTCGGCGATCGCCGCCAGCCGCCGCACCTGCTCGGCGTGGACCGCCACGGTGGCCTCCAACGGGTCCGCGCCCGGCGGGAGCTGGAGCCGGTCCGGGGCGAACAGGCCGTCCTCGTCGGGCAGCGCGCCCTCCGGCAGGTCGGCCGGCACCGGCAGGCCGCGCAGCCGCGACCAGGCCGCGCCCAGCGAGCGCGGCGCCCCGAACCGGCCCTCCCGGCCGAGCAGCAGGGCCTCGGTCAGCCGCAGGTCGTGGCAGCGCGCCAGTCGGACCGGCAGGGCGGCGACCAGCGGCCCGTACGCGGTGTCCGCCGTCGGCCACACCCAGCGCGGGGCGTGCGCGGCCTCCACCGCCGCCACCGCCTCGGCCAGCCGCGGCGCGGGCTCCGGCGGGCCCAGCGGCGCGCCCTCCTCGTCGAGCGGCTGCAGCCGGCCGCCGGGGCCGTGCGGGTCGGGCACCAGGGCGTACCGCACCGGCGGCGGCTCCTCTCGGACACGGGGACGGACTGGTGCGTTTCGATCCACCAGGCAGGACCTGTCGACGGTAGCCGGTGGCACCGACAACCGGCGCCAGGCGCCGCCGGACGGTGGACGAACGGACCGGCGCCGGACGGCCGGAGGGGGCGCGGGGCCGGAACCGGCCGTCCGGACGGCGGCTTGCCGTGACGGTGTTCCGCCACGATCCCGGGGGCCGTAGGGTCGCGTCCATGAGCGACAACCCCTTCTTCTCGCCCAGCACCCTGGTGTACGAGCTCCCGCCCTTCGCCGAGATCCGGGAAGAGCACTACCGCCCCGCCTTCGACCGGGGCATGGCCGACCAGCTCGCCGAGACCGCCGCGATCGCCGCGAACCCCGAGCCGCCGACCTTCGACAACACCGTGGTGGCACTGGAGCGTTCGGGAGCGGTACTGCGCCGGGTCTCGGCGGTCTTCTTCAACCAGGACGCCTCCGACACCACCCCCGGCATCCAGGAGATCGACGCCGCGATCAGCCCCCTGCTGGCCGCGCACGCCGACGCGATCCACCTCGACGCGGCCCTGTTCGCCCGCCTCGACGCCCTGCACGCGGACCGCCACCGGCTCGGCCTGGACGCCGAGTCGCTGCGCCTGCTGGAACGCCGGCACACCGCCTTCGTCCGGGCCGGCGCCCGGCTCGACGCCGACGGCCAGCGCCGGCTGCGCGAGATCAACGCCGAACTCGCCTCCGACGCCGCCGCGTTCCGCAAGAACACGCACGAGGCCTCGCTGGCCGGCGCGGTCGCCGTGGACAGCGCCGACGCCCTCGACGGCCTGTCCGCCACCGCGATCGCCGCCGCCGCCGAGAACGCCCGCGCCCTCGGCCAGGACGGCCGCTGGGTGCTCAGCCTGAAGAACTTCTCCAACCAGACCGAACTCGCCGCCCTCACCGACCGGGCCCTGCGCGAGCGCCTGCTCACCGCCTCGCTGCGCCGCGGCCTCGACACCAACGGCCCGCTCGCCGCGAAGATGGCCGCGCTGCGCGCCGAACGCGCCGCCCTGCTCGGCCACCCCAGCCACGCCTCGTACGTGGTCGCCGACGAGACCGCCGGCACCACCGACGCGGTCGCCGCGATGCTCGGCCGGCTGGTCGCCCCCGCCGTCGCCAACGCCGAGCGCGAGGCCGCCGACCTGGCCGCCGCCGCGGCCGCCGACGGGATCGGCGAACTCGCCGCCCACGACTGGGCGTTCTACGCGGAGAAGGTCCGGGCCGAGCGCTACGACGTGGACACCGCCGCGCTGCGCCCGTACTTCGAACTGGAGCGGGTGCTGCGGGACGGCGTCTTCTTCGCCGCGAACCTCGCCTACGGGCTGTCCTTCACCGAGCGGCCCGACCTGACGGCGTACCACCCCGACGCCCGGGTCTTCGAGGTGCACGACGCGGACGGCGGCGCGCTCGGCCTGTTCATCGGCGACTTCCACGCCCGCGAGTCCAAGCGCGGCGGCGCCTGGATGAACGAACTCGTCGCCCAGTCCCGGCTGCTGGGCACCCGCCCGGTGGTCGTCAACAACCTGAACATCGCCCGCCCGGCCCCCGGCGAGCCCGCGCTGCTCAGCTGGGACGAGGTGCGCACGCTGTTCCACGAGTTCGGGCACGCGCTGCACGGCCTGTTCTCGGACGTCGAGTACCCCTCGTTCGCCGGGACCGAGGTGCCGCGCGACTTCGTCGAGTTCCCGTCCCAGGTCAACGAGATGTGGATGACCCGGCCCGAGGTGCTCGCGCACTACGCCCGCCACCACGAGAGCGGCGAGCCGCTGGACGCCGCCGCGGTCGGGCGGATGCTCGCCGCCGAGAACTACGGGCAGGGCTTCCGGACGGTCGAGTACCTGTCGGCCGCGCTGCTCGACTGGGCCTGGCACACCCGCGCCGCCACCGACCCGGTCGTCGCGGACGCCGCGGAGTTCGAGGCCCGGGCGCTCGCCGAGGCGGGCGTCGCGGTCGCGGCGGTGCCGCCGCGCTACCGCACCGGGTACTTCAACCACGTGTTCTCGAACGGGTACAGCGCCGGGTACTACGCCTACATCTGGTCCGAGGTGCTGGACGCCGACACCGTCGAGTGGTTCGGCGCGAACGGGCGCGGCGTGCGGGAGAGCGGGCAGCTGTTCCGCGAGCGGCTGCTGGCCCGCGGCGGCAGCCGGGACGCGCTGGAGAGCGTCCGGGACGTGCTCGGGCGGGAGCCGGAGATCGGGCCGCTGCTCGCCCGGCGCGGACTGCGGTAGGACGGCGCACCCCCGCCCCCCGCGCCCCCGCCGTGCGTGCGTGCGCGGGGGCGCGGGGGCGCGCTCGTGCTTCCGCGGGGTCCGGCGGGCTCAGCCCTCCGGGGCGGCCAGCATCGGCGGCAGGTCGGCGGCCGCCGAGAGCCGGCCCCAGAGCAGGTCGGCGAGGGCCTGCACCATCCGGGCGCGCGGGCAGGGGCGGGTCTCCAGCCACCAGTCGCCGGCCGCCAGCACCATGCCGGTGATCGAGCGGCCCCAGGTCTCGGAGAGCAGTGGGCCGTCCCGGCCGAGGTCGATCTGCTGCTGGATGGCGCGGGTGATCTCCTCGGCGATCCGCCGCAGCGCGGGCGCCAGCGCGTTGCCCGCGCCGGTCGGGTCGCCGGGCTCGGGGTGGGTGAGCAGCCGGTACACCTGCGGGCGGGACTCGATCGCGGCCAGGTAGACGTCCAGCACGTGCTCGACCCGGTCGCGGCGCTCCAGCGGCTCGTTCAGCGCGGAGCGGACGGCGGCCAGCAGGCCGGCGGTGTGGCGCTCGGTCAGCGCGCCGATCAGGCCGTTCCGGTCGCCGAAGTGCCGGTACAGGATCGGCTTGGTGATGCCGGCCTCGGCGGCGATCGCGTTCATGCTGGCGCTCGGGCCCTCGCGCTGGACGACCCGGTCGGCGGCGTTGAGCAGTTGTTCGCGGCGGGGTTCGGCGGTCATGCGCTGCTCCTGGGACGGGAGGGTGGGCGGCGGGTCCGGGGCGGTGGCCCGGCGGGCGTTGACACCGGTTACCTATCGGTAGCAGACTCGCCGCCATGTTACCGGAGGTAACAGCGCAGTGGCGCGGACCCTCCGGCCCGCACCGCCGTCCCCTGGAGGCCGACATGACCACCTTCTCGCTCGACCCCGGGCCGGACCAGATCGCCGTCCGCGACTGGCTGCACGGCTTCGCCGCCGACGTCGTCCGCCCCGCCGCCGCGGAGTGGGACGAACGCGAGGAGACCCCCTGGCCGATCATCCAGGAGGCCGCCAAGCTGGGCATCTACTCGCTCGACTTCTACGCCCAGCAGTTCTTCGACCCGTCCGGCGTCGGCATCCCGATCGCCATGGAGGAACTGTTCTGGGGCGACGCCGGCATCGGCCTCGCCATCACCGGCACCACGCTGGCCGCCGTCGCCGTGCTCGCCAACGGCACCGACGAGCAGATCGGCACCTGGGCCCCGCAGATGTTCGGCACCCCCGAGGAGGTCAGGCTCGCCGCGTTCTGCTCCTCCGAGCCCGACGCCGGCTCCGACGTCTCCGCGCTGCGCACCCGCGCCGTCTACGACCAGGCCAAGGACGAGTGGGTGCTGAACGGCACCAAGACCTGGGCCACCAACGGCGGCATCGCGCACGTCCACGTCGTCGTCGCCACCGTCGACCCCGAGCTCGGCGCCCGCGGCCAGGCCTCGTTCATCGTCCCGCCCGGCACCCCGGGCCTCAGCCAGGGCCAGAAGTTCAAGAAGCACGGCATCCGCGCCTCGCACACCGCCGAGGTCGTCCTCGACGGCGTCCGCGTCCCCGGGCACTGCCTGCTCGGCGGCAAGGAGAAGCTCGACGCCCGCCTCGCCCGGGCCCGCGAAGGCACCCGCGGCAGCGGCAAGAACGCCGCCATGGCCACCTTCGAAGCCTCCCGACCCGCCGTCGGCGCGCAGGCCGTCGGCATCGCCCGCGCCGCGTACGAGGTCGCCCTCGACTACGCCGGGACCCGCGTCCAGTTCGGCAAGCCGATCATCGAGAACCAGGGCGTCGCGTTCCAGCTCGCCGACATGAAGACCCGGATCGACGCCGCCCGGCTGCTGGTCTGGCGCGCCTCCTGGATGGCCGCCACCCACCAGCCGTTCACCGCCGCCGAGGGCTCGATGTCCAAGCTGTACGCCGGGGAGACCGCCAAGTTCGTCACCGAGCGGGCCATGCAGATCCTCGGCGGCAACGGCTTCACCCGCGAGTACCCCGTCGAGCGGATGCACCGGGACAGCGCCATCTACACCGTCTTCGAGGGCACCAGCGAGATCCAGCGGCTGGTCATCGCCCGGGCCGTCTCGGGCGCGCCGATCCGCTGACGGCCGCGCCCCGCTTCCGGCCGTACCGGCGGCGCCCGCCGGTACGGCCGCCGCCGGGCTCAGAACCTCGGCTCGCGGCGCTCCAGGAACGCGGCCAGGCCCTCGTGGACGTCCGGCGCCGTCCGGGACGCGCGCTCCCACGGCGCCAGCGCGGCGGCCGCCTCCGCCGGGTCCGCCGACAGCACGGCCTTCACCGCGCCGATCGTCTGCGGCGAGCGGCCCGCCAGCAGCCGGGCGAACTCCCGTGCCCGGGCGTCCAGTTCCGCCGCCGGGACGACCTCGTCCAGCAGGCCGAACGACTCCGCGCGGGCGGCCGGCAGCAACTCGCCCGAGAACAGCAGGTACTTGGCCCGGGCCGGGCCCACCAGCGCGGCCAGCCGCAGCGTCGGCACCGCCGGGTACACCACGCCCAGCTTGGCCGGGGTGATGCCCAGCCGGGCGTCATCGGCGGCCAACCGCAGGTCGCAGGCCAGCGCCAACTGGCAGCCGCCGCCCACGCAGGCGCCCCGGACCACCGCCAGCGTCGGGCGCGGGAACGCCGCCAGCGCCTCCTCGGCCGCCACGTTCCGGGCGTGGTACGCGTCGGCGGCGGCCGGATCGGCGTACACCCCGGCCAGCTCCGCGATGTCCGCGCCCGCCGAGAACGCGCCCGCCGCGCCCGTCAGCACCAGCACCCGGACGTCCGGCCGCCGCGCCAGCGCCGCCAGCACCTCCGGCAGCGCCCGCCACATCGCGTCGGTCACCGCGTTGCGCCGCGCGGGCCGGTCCAGCAGCAGCGTGGCCACCCGGTCCGGGCCCACCCAGCAGCGCAACCCCGGCGCGCCCGCGGGCAGTTCGACGTCCGCCGGGCCCGGGCGGTCCAGCGGGTGGGCGGTGCTCGCGGGCACGGCGGGCGTGGCGGACATGGCGGGCCTCTCGGGGGGACGGTGCCGGGCCGCCAGCCTTTCACGCGGGCCCGGGCCGGACCACGTGATCCGCGTCAACCCGGCGGGGCCGGTCCGCGGGCTCAGCCGGCGCCCCCGCGGGCGGCGCGCCACTCCGGGGCCAGCATCGACCAGATCTCCAGGTCCAGCCGGACGCCCAGGTGTTCGGTGTGCTTGCGGAGCGTGCCGTCCAGCGTCATGCCCAGCCGCCGGGCGCAGGCCCGGCTGCGCAGGTTGACGGTGCTGTTCCACCACTCGGCGCGGTACAGGCCGCGTTCGAGCAGCGCGTAGTCCAGCAGCCGGCGGGCGGCCGCGGTGACCAGGCCGCGGCCCTGGGCGGCGGGCTCGGTCCACACGCCGATCTCGCAGACCCCGGCCGCCGCGTCGAACTGGACGAACATCACGCCGCCCACCAGTGTGCCGTCCAGCCATATCCCGTGGATCCGCCCGGTGTCGGCGGCCTGCTTGTCGGCGAACTTCCGCAGCGTCGCGCGGGCGGATTCCAGATCGGTGCTCCGGGACGCCCACGGGATCCACGGATCGATTCCGGCCCGGGCCCGGTCCATGTGCTCCAGGAACTCCTCGGCCTGCCACGGCTCCAGCGGGCGGAGCTCGGCGTCCTCGGCGAGCGCTACGGCGTACATCGGCATCCCCTCGAAGGTACGTAACAAACGTTGGGTAGGTACCCTAGCGCGCATGACACCACCCGCACGAGGCGACCACGAAGCCCGCCGGCGCGACGTCTCGGAGGCGGTCTGGCGGGTCCTCGCCGACCGCGGCTTCGGCGGCCTCACGCTGCGCGCGGTCGCCGCCGAACTCGGCGCCTCCACCGGACTGCTCACCCACTACTTCCCCCACAAGCGCGCCCTGGTCGCCCACGCGCTGGAGGTCCTCGACCGGCAGGCCGCCGAACGCCGCCGCCCCGCCACCGAGGCCGCCGCCACCTCCCGCGGCCTGCCCGTGCTGCGCGCCGCGCTGCTCGACGTCCTCCCGCTGGACGCGGACGGCGAGGCCGGCAACCGGATCTGGGTCGGCTCCTGGGACGCCGCCCTCGGCGACCCCGAACTCACCGCCGGCCACGCCGAGCGCTACCGCCGGGCCCGCCGGCGGATGACCGAACTCTGCGCCCAGGCCCAGGAGCTCGGCGACCTCCCGGCCGACCGCCCGGCCGCCGACCTGGCCGCGCTGGCCCAGTCCTTCGCCCTCGGGCTGGTCGTGCAGGCGCTGTTCGCCCCCGGGGAGTTCCCGCCCGCGCGCCAGCGCGCCCTGCTGGACGACTTCCTGGCGGGCCTGGCGGCGGGGGAGCGCTGACCGGAGGACGGCGCGGGGCCGCGACCGGCGGCGGGGCCGGGGTCGGGGTCGGGGGAGTGACGGGGCGGTTGCCCGCTGTGCCCGGGAGGCGGTGGCGGAGTGCTCACGCTGCGGCATCGGGGCCGGTCGGAACGGGTGGGTGCCCCCAGCAGGATTCGAACCTGCGACCTACCGCTTAGAAGGCGGGTGCTCTATCCGCTGAGCTATGGGGGCCGGGGTGCTGACGTCGGCCCGCTTGCCGGGCCTGGGCCGGGACGGGATGTTCCGGGACAGGATACGGGTGTTCAGTTCCGCCGCCCCGACTTCGCAGACCGGACAGGGGTGTGTCGGCCTCCGCGGGGCGGTCCGATAATCGCAGGTAGCGCCGGGGAGTGCAGCGCTCTACCGGCTCTCGGGGCGGGACGTTGTGCAGTCGTTACGGGGCTGCGACCTGACCCGTTATGGATTCGGCGCGGACAATCGCCCGGAGCGGCCCACGGGTGGGGGCGTGTTTAGGGGTTCCATCGGTCGGATGACATGGACGGGGCGAGTCGGCGGCCACCCGTTCGTGGTTTCGGCGGTGACTCCGAGGTGTCCGCCGGGTGTGCGGGCGGCTGCCGGAAGGGGCGGTCGAAGGGAGTGCCCGAACGGTCCTTGTGGCGGAAGGCGGCGGAAGGCGACGGCCGGGGGCGGGTGGGGCGGGGGCGCGGGGAGGCGGTCGGGGGCCGGTCGGCGGGGCGGATCGGGCCTATTCGGCGCGGGTGTCGGACTATTGTCGTGAGCACGTCATTCAAATGGTCGATTTCCGACCGAAAAGCGGCCCGATTCACCCCTGGGAGGTACTCCGGTTTTCCACAGGCCCGGGTTTTCCACAGGCGGCCGGAAGGCGCTGGTACGGATTTCCCGGAAGGCGGAGGATCTTTCCCGGCGGGGATTCCGCCGGGAAAGGGCGCCGACCGCGGCGGCCGGGAACGGAGACGGGAATGGACGAGGCACTGGTGACGATCGTCGGCAACGCCGCGTCGGGCGTGACGTACCGGGAGACGCCCGGCGGGGTGGCGGTGGCGAACTTCCGGCTCGCCGCCCGGGAGCGGCGCTACGACCGCGAGCGCGGCGACTGGACGGAGGGCGAGACGACCTGGGTGACGGTGGTCGCCTGGCGCCGGCTGGCGGTCAACGTGGTCAGCTCGGTGAACAAGGGCGACCCGCTGCTGGTGAGCGGGCGGCTGCGGGTGCGCGAGTGGGGGGAGGAGGGGAGCAGGCGGACGGAGGTGGAGATCGACGCTCGCTCGGTCGGCCACGACCTGGCCCGCGGCACCTCGGCGTTCCGGCGCGGTCTGGAGGGCAAGTCGCCGCCCCAGCAAGGTGGTTCGGGTGCGAGTGGTCTCGGCGCCACGGGCCCGGCCGGCCCCGGCGGGCCGGCGGCGGGCGGCTCCGGGGCGGGCGGGCCGCGGGCGGTGCGGCTGGTGGAGGAGGCCGTTCCGGACTGGATCGTGGCGGCGGTCGCGGCCCGGCGCGGGGCGGGGGAGGGCGGCGCGGCCGACGGCGGTGCGGCCGGGGAAGGGGGTGCGGATGTGACCCAGGAGGTTCTGAACTGACGGAATCCGGGCACTTCTTGGGCCCGGGAGTGCAATCCTGATTGCGACGGCGGCGCCCCGTGCCTTTATGTCGACACATCAACCCGCGCTGGTGATCAGCTCTTTGATAACAGAACAGCCACGATATCGTCCTGATTCGCCACGGCCCTGGAGTGGCCGGATCCCGTCAATAGGATGCGTCTGGTCCAGACACGTGCAGCGGCGCCGCAGGGAGCGCCGCTTTGCAGGGGCGGGTTGCCACTGGCACGTCGCCGCCCGAAGGGATCCCACATGTTCCACAAGCAGGGGCGGGCTGTCTCCCGCATCGTTGCTGTCATGCTCGCGTCCGGTCTCACGGTCGGCTCGGGCCTGCTCGCGGCCGGTGCGGCGGCCGCGGCCGACGGCACGTCGGGAGTGACGGCGAAGATCGTCAAGGGTGCCGACGACAAGGAGTACGTCACCTACCCCGACCCGAAGACCGGCCACCAGCAGCGCACCGAGGCCGGGCCCTTCTTCATCCGGATCGGCGACAGCGAGGTGCGGCTGCCGGTCTACTGCATCGACCTGCTGAACGGCGCCTCCTGGGAGGCCGACTACCACGAGACCGACTGGGACTCCAGCTCGCTCAAGGACAACCCCGGCGCCGGCCCGAAGGTCCTCTGGATCCTGAAGAACTCCTACCCGGCCGTCGGCATCGACAAGCTGATAGCCGACTCCGGCGTCAAGAACCTCTCCAAGGCCGACGCCGCCGCCGCGACCCAGGTCGCCATCTGGTCCTTCTCCGACCCGGGCATCCCGGTCACCCAGGACGACGACGAGGCCAAGGCGTTCACCACCTGGCTGATCGCCCAGGCCAACGCGAAGGGCGGGGGCAGCGAGCCCAAGCCGACGCTCAGCCTCGACCCGGCCTCGGTCGGCGGCAAGTCCGGGACCACCCTGGCCCCGATCACCGTCACCGCCGGCGGCGGCACCGCCTCCGTCAAGGTCAGCCTCGGCAAGTCCGGCACCGACGCCCACGTCTCCCTGGTCGACGACAAGGGCGCCGAACTCAAGACCGTGAAGTCCGGCGACAAGATCTACGCCAAGGTCCCGGCGGACACCCCGGCCGGGCACGCCACCATCACCGCCGAGGGCAGCGCGACCTCCTCGGTCGGCCGCGCCTTCGTCGGCCGGATCGGCGACAAGCCCAGCCAGACCCTGATCCTGGCCGGCGAGGGCACCGTCCCGGTCTCCGCCAAGGCCGACATCAGCTGGGGCCTCGGCGCGGTGCCGACCGCCGACGCCGTGGTCGACTGCGCCAAGGGCGCCCTGGTGGTCACCCTCGGCAACAAGGGCGACAAGGACGCGGCCTTCAAGGTCGCCGGCAAGGACTACACGGTCAAGCCGGGCGGCACCCAGGCCGTCACCCTGCCGGTCAAGGAGGACGAGAAGTACGACGTCACCGTCACCGGCCCCGAGGGCTTCAGCAAGCAGTTCACCGGCCTGCTGAACTGCAAGACCGACAGCTCCACCCAGACCCCGACCCCGACCCCGTCGGCCTCGGGCTCCACCCCGGCCGCCCCGGCCCCGTCGGCCAGCCCGACCGGCCCCGAGCTCGCCTCCACCGGTGGTGGCATGGGCACCGGCCTGACCGCCGCCGCCGCTGCCGCGCTCGTCCTCGCCGGCGGTGCCGCGGTCTACGGCCTGCGCCGCCGCGGCCGCCACAGCCGCGCCTCCTGAACGACGCGCTGAACCCGCCCCGGCCCCGCGCCGGGACGGGGACGGCCCCGCCTCCCGAGACCGGGGGGCGGGGCCGTTCGCTTGACCGGGCCGCCCGCTGACCGGGCCGTCCGCGGCCAGCGGCCCCGGGGGCGGCGGGCGCCCCGACGGGCGTTCGGGACCGTCCCGGCCTTACGGCACAATGGAAGGCTGCAAGCCGATTACTCACGACGACGCCGGAGCGATCCCAACGTGGCGGAATACATCTACACCATGCGCAAGGTGCGCAAGGCACACGGCGACAAGGTCATCCTTGACGACGTGACGCTCAGCTTCCTCCCCGGGGCGAAGATCGGCGTCGTCGGCCCCAACGGCGCCGGTAAGTCGACCGTGCTGCGGATGATGGCGGGCCTCGACCAGCCCTCCAACGGCGACGCCTTCCTCTCGCCGGGCTTCACCGTCGGCATGCTCCAGCAGGAGCCCCCGCTCGACGAGACCAAGACGGTCCTGGAGAACGTCCAGGACGGCGTCAAGGAGGTCAAGGCCAAGCTCGACCGGTTCAACGAGATCGCCGAGCTGATGGCGACCGACTACTCCGACGAGCTGCTCGCCGAGATGGGCACCCTCCAGGAGGACCTGGACCACGCCAACGCCTGGGACCTCGACGCCCAGCTCGAGCAGGCCATGGAGGCCCTGGGCTGCCCGCCCGGAGACTGGGACGTCACCAAGCTCTCCGGCGGCGAGAAGCGCCGCGTCGCGCTCTGCAAGCTGCTGCTGGAGCAGCCCGACCTGCTGCTCCTCGACGAGCCCACCAACCACCTGGACGCCGAGTCGGTGAACTGGCTGGAGCAGCACCTCTCGAAGTACCCGGGTGCCGTCATCGCCGTCACCCACGACCGGTACTTCCTGGACAACGTCGCCCAGTGGATCCTGGAGCTCGACCGCGGCCGCGCCTACCCGTACGAGGGCAACTACTCCACCTACCTGGAGACCAAGCAGACCCGTCTCAAGGTCGAGGGCCAGAAGGACGCCAAGCGCGCCAAGCGGCTCAAGGAAGAGCTGGAGTGGGTCCGCTCCAACGCCAAGGGCCGCCAGGCCAAGTCGAAGGCCCGCCTCGCCCGGTACGAGGAGATGGCGGCCGAGGCCGACAAGATGCGGAAGCTGGACTTCGAGGAGATCCAGATCCCGCCGGGCCCGCGCCTGGGCAGCGTCGTCATCGAGGTCGACCACCTGAACAAGGCCTTCGGCGAGAAGGTCCTGATCGACGACCTGAGCTTCACCCTGCCGCGCAACGGCATCGTCGGCGTGATCGGCCCGAACGGCGCCGGCAAGACCACCCTGTTCAAGATGCTCCAGGACCTGGAGACCCCGGACAGCGGCACGGTCAAGGTCGGCGAGACCGTCAAGATCAGCTACGTCGACCAGAGCCGGGCCAACATCGACCCGAAGAAGACCCTCTGGGAGGTCGTCTCCGACGGCCTGGACTGGATCAACGTCGGCCAGGTCGAGATGCCGTCCCGGGCCTACGTGTCCGCGTTCGGCTTCAAGGGCCCGGACCAGCAGAAGCCGGCCGGGGTGCTCTCCGGCGGTGAGCGCAACCGCCTCAACCTGGCGCTGACCCTCAAGCAGGGCGGCAACCTGCTGCTCCTCGACGAGCCGACCAACGACCTCGACGTCGAGACCCTCTCCTCGCTGGAGAACGCGCTGCTGGAGTTCCCCGGCTGCGCCGTGGTCATCTCCCACGACCGCTGGTTCCTGGACCGGGTGGCCACCCACATCCTCGCCTACGAGGGCGAGAGCAAGTGGTTCTGGTTCGAGGGCAACTTCGAGTCCTACGAGAAGAACAAGATCGAGCGCCTCGGCGCCGACGCGGCCCGCCCGCACCGGGCGAGCTACAAGAAGCTGACCCGCGACTGACCCCCGGTCGCGCCGTCGGCCCGGCGGCCCGCCCCCCGAGGGCGGGCCGCCGGGCCGACGCCCGTAGGCTGCCGTACAGCTACCCACGGGTACGAATGACGCTTGAGGAGAACGACGTGGCCCGCCACATCTACGCCTGCCCGCTGCGCTGGTCCGACATGGACGCCTTCGGCCACGTCAACAACGTGGTCTTCCTGCGCTACCTGGAGGAGGCCCGGATCGACTTCATGTTCACCCAGGCCGCCGAGGCCGGCGCCGGGGAGTTCGCCGGCGGCTCGGTGGTGGCCCGCCACGAGATCGACTACAAGCGGCCGCTGGTGCACCGCCCCGCGCCGGTCACCATCGAGACCTGGGTGACGAAGATCGGCGGCGCCTCGCTGACCGTCTCCTACGAGATCAAGGACGTCGCCGAGGACGGCACCGAGACGGTGTACGTCACGGCCTCCACCGTGGTCGTCCCCTACGACCTCGCCGAGGGCCGGCCGCGCCGGATCAGCCCCGTCGAGCGGGAGTTCCTCGGCCGGTTCACGGACGAGCAGCCCGCCGGCCGCGCCGCCTGACCAGACCCGCGGACCCCGCCGCCCCGACGAAACGAGCTGACCCCCGGTGACCGTGCAGACCCGACTCGCCCTCGCCGACCAGCGGGAGGGCGCCGACCTGGCCGCCTTCCTCGGCCGGCTGCTGCGCTTCGACCGCGCCGCGGCCGTCCGGCTGCAGGCGGTCCCCGGCCCGGGCGGCGCGGGGGACGCGGACGTGGACGTGGACGGCGGCGGGGTGCTGGCGGTCTTCGGGCGGCTGCCGCTCGGCGGGGCCGCGGTCCTCGCGGTGCGCACCGTGCGGCTGGCCGGGCCGGTCGCGGCCGCCGACCTGACCGTCTCCGCCGGGCAGTTGCTGGAGGCGGTGGACGAGGCGGGCGCCGCGCTCACCCCGCCCGCGCCGGTCACCGGCCCGTCCTGGGCCGGGCTGCTGCCGCCGCGCTCCGGCTGGCAGCCGCTCGGGCGGCCGCCGGTCGACCGGGTGGTCGGCGAAGTGCTCGCCGCCGTCGAGGAGTTCAAGCGCCGCACCGCCGAGGTGCCGGACCACCACCGGACCAGGCAGGCGGTCGACGCGATCGCCGACGAGATCTGGTCCCGCCCGCTGGCCGCCGCCGAGGGCCTGCCGCTGCGGGCCGCGCACGCCGCCCACGCGATCGGCTTCCTGCGCCCCGGCACCCCGCTCGCCGCCCACCGGGCCGGGCCCTGGCTGCGGCTGGACGCCCCGGCCGGCTCGGTCGCGCTGCGCGCGGCGGCCGCGCCCGGCGCGGGCCTGGGCCTCAGCCCGCTGCGCTGAGCGGCCGCCCCCACCGGGGGAGCGGGGGCGGGGCGGGGACGGGGCAGCGGGCGAGGGCGGGCCTCAGCCCGCCGTGTTGACCATCGAGGCGGCGGCGTACGTCATGTAGTCCCACAGCTCGCGGTCGGCCTCGGCGGGCAGCGCCAGCTCGTCCAGGGCGGCGCGCATGTGCTTCAGCCAGGCGTCGTGCGCGGCCCGGTCGACCCGGAACGGGGCGTGCCGCATCCGCAGCCGGGGGTGGCCGCGGCGCTCGCTGTAGGTGCGCGGGCCGCCCCAGTACTGCATCAGGAACAGCGCGAAGCGCTCCTCGGCGGGGCCGAGGTCGTCCTCCGGGTACATCGGGCGGAGCAGCTCGTCCTGGGCGACACCCCGGTAGAAGAGGTGGACCAGCCGGCGGAAGGTCTCCTCGCCGCCGACCCGCTGGTAGAAGGTCTCCTCTTGTGCGGTGGTGGTCTCGCGCCCGGTGTCAGTCACCCGTCCATGGTCGCAGACGCCGACGGGGGCCGTACACCGGGACTTCCGGCGTACGACCCCCGTCCCGGGGCGGGCGCGGTGCTACGCGTCGTCCCAGTTGAAGAAGCGCCACGCGACGGCGCACAGCACCGCGGTGAAGCCCAGCAGGATGCCCATCGCGGGCAGCGCCTCGGCCAGGCCGCCGCCCTGGCTGAGCACCGACTTCGCCGGGACGATCAGGTAGCGCAGCGGCAGCGCCCGGGAGACGTCCTGCAGCCAGCTCGGCGCGAAGTCCAGCGGGATGAAGGCGCCGCCGAGGAACGACATCGGCAGGATGATCAGCTGGTTCATGCCGTTCGCCGACTCCTCGGTCTTCGCCAGCGAGCCGGTGACCAGCCCGATCGACATGAACGCGAGAGTGGCGCAGACCACCAGCGGGAGCACCAGCCACCAGTTGCCGGTGAGCTTCAGCCCGAAGTAGTCGATCTGCGCGACCAGCAGGAACAGCGCGGTCTGCGCCATCGCGACCAGCACGCTGACCAGCACCCGGGCGCCGACGATGGTGCCCGCCGAGATGGGCGCCAGCCGCAGCCGGCGCAGCACCCGCTTCTTGCGCCAGGTGACCAGGGTGAAGGAGGCGCCGTAGACCGCGCCCATGGCGACCGCGTAGGCGAGCAGGCCCGGGGTCAGGTACTGGATCGGCTTGACCGAGTCGTCCTCCACCTTGGAGGCGTCCAGGGTGAACTTCTGCGGGGCGTTCGAGGCGGCCTGGTTGGCGCCCTGCACCAGCGAGTTGACGATGCCCTGCACGGTGGCGGACTTGACCTGGTCGGACTGGCTGAAGCGGAGCACCAGGGTGCCGTCCGGCTTCTCCAGCACCACGCCGTCCAGTTCGCCCTTCCTGACCTTGGCGAGGGCGTCGGTCTCGCTCAGGCCGGTGGTGATCTCCAGCGCGTCCAGCGAGTCGCCGGCGTGGGCGCGGGCGTCGTCCAGGACCTTGACCTGGCCGATCTGGGCGACCTTGACGTGCGAGCTGCCGCCGCCCTTGTAGAGGACGCCGAACAGCAGCAGGAACATCAGCGGCAGCGCGAGGGTGAAGAACAGCGTGCCCTTGTCGCGCAGGAAGCCCAGCAGCATCACCCGGGACAGGCCGACGAAGGCGTTGGCCCTCTCCCGGCCCGCGGCGGCCGGGGCCGGGGCGGGCGCCGGGGTCCGTTCGGTGGCGGTCATGCCCGGTACTCCCGTCCGGTCAGCTGGAGGAAGACGTCCTCCAGGGTGGCGCCGCGGACTTCGAGGCCGCGCAGCGCGTTCTGCTCGGCCAGCACGGCGAGCACCGGGCCGGGGTCGGTGGTGGAGAGCGCCAGCGTGACGCCGTCGTCCTCCAGGTTGGCGTGCTCCGCGCCCGCGGCGGCGAGCAGGTCGCGGGCCCGGTCGGCGGTCAGCAGGCCGGACTCGATCCGGACCCGGACGGTGTCGTCGATCTCGCGGACCAGCGCGGCCGGGGCGCCGGTCTTCAGCACCCTGCCGTGGTCCATCACCGAGACGCGGTCGCAGAGCACCTCGGCCTCGTCCAGGTAGTGCGTGGTGAGGACGACGGTGCGGCCCTCGGCGTTGATGTCGCGCAGCAGGTCCCACAGGTTGCGGCGGGCCTGCGGGTCGAGGCCGGTGGTCGGCTCGTCCAGGAACACCAGCTCCGGGTCGTGCACCAGGGCGCAGGCGATGGAGAGCCGCTGCGCCTGGCCGCCGGACATCTTGTCGGTCAGCACGTTCGCGGACTCGGTCAGGCCGACCCGCTCCAGCATGGTGTCGGCCGCCTTCGGGCCGATGCCGTAGAACGACGCGAAGGTGCGGATGGTCTCCCGCGCGCTCAGCTTGTTGAAGAACGCGGACGCCTGGAACTGGACGCCGATCCGCGGCAGCAGCTTCGGGTTGCGCGGCCACGGCGACAGGCCGAGCAGCTCGACCCGGCCCTCGTCGGCCTCCCGGATGCCCTCCAGGATCTCCAGCGTGGTGGTCTTGCCGGCGCCGTTGGGCCCGAGCAGACCGTAGAACTCGCCAGTCGCGACGGAGAGCGACACCCCGTCGACGGCCTGGACATCCCCGTACCGCTTCCGGATCCCGTCCGCGGTTATCGCTTCACTCATGGGGCGAAGCGTAGGGGGTCGGGGCATATCCGACGAGCACTTTTGTGCGAATTTTGAGCAGGTGGTGTCAGGGTCGGACGCGGTCCGGCCCGCGCCCGGGGAGTCCAACTCCCGGGGCGCGGGCCGGTGGTGACGGCAAATCAGCCGACGTGCCGCTGACGTGTCGTCAGGCCAGGTGCACCGTGATGGTGGTCCAGGCGCCGACGTGGATCCGGTCGCCGTCGTTCAGCGGGATCGCGGTGTGCGGCGGCAGGGTGTCCGGGCTGCCGTTCATGGTGGTGCCGTTGGTGGAGTCCTGGTCGACCACCACCCAGCTGCCGTCCGGCTGCTCGGCCAGCAGGGCGTGGTGGTGCGAGGCGCCCGGGTCCTCCGGGGAGACCGACAGGTCGATCTCCGGCACGGTGCCGCGCTGCTGGCTGCGCCGGCCGATCCGCAGCTGGCCGCGGCCGGTCAGCGGCACCCGCCGCTCCGCCGTGTACTGCGGGAAGTACAGGCCGGACGCCTCCGGGCCGCTGCGGGTCATCATGTCGGTGAAGTACTCGTGGTCCGGCGCCACCACCGCGAACCAGGTGCCGCGCTGCTGCTGCGGCGCGCCGCCCTGCTGCTGCCCGGGCGGGGTCAGCCGGAACGACGTCCCCGAGTCCTGGCCCGGCTGCGGGCCCGACCCCGGCCCGGACGGCTCGGCGTACACCGGGCCGGTCCGCTCGTAGTCGACGTCCGGGAACGCCGCCGCCGGGGACTTCTCGAACGCGGGCGCGGCGGGCGCGGCGGCCTGCGCCGCCTGCTCGTACGGGGAGCGCGGCGGCTCGTACGGCGACTGCGGCTGCTGCGGCGGCTGGGGCCGCTGGGGCTGCTGGGGCTGTTCGTAGGGCGACTGCGGCCGCTCGTACGGCGACTGCGGCTGCGGCGGGGCCGCGGGCGGCTCGTACGGGGAGCGCGGCGGCTCGTACGGGGACTGCGGCTGCGGCGGGCGCTGCGGCTGCTCGTACGCGGGCGGGGCCGGCGGCTCGAAGGCGGGCGGGGCGGCCGGGGGCGCGGCGGCGGGCGGCGGGAAGCCGTAGCCCTGCGGCGGCTGGTGGCCCTGCGGCGGCGCGGGCGGCGGCTGGTGGCCGAGCGGGCCGGGCGCGGCGCCCGGCGGGCGGGCCGAGGTGGCCAGGTTGTAGTCGTAGCCGCACTCCTCGCAGTACCGGCCGGTCTGCGGGCTGCGGCAGATCGGGCAGGTCACCAGCCCGGTGGTGGGCGGGGGCAGCGGCGGGGCGCCGTACGGGCCCGGCGCGGCGGGGCCGGTGGGGGTGCCGGCCGGCGGGGTCGGGGTGCGGCGCGGCTCGAAGTAGCCGCCACCGCCGGCCTGGGTGCCGGCCGGCGGGGTGCTGCCCGGTCCGACCGGCGGGTAGCCGGAGGAGGCGTAGGAGGGCGGCGGGCCGGGCGGACCCGGCGGCGGCGCGGCGGGACCGCCGTACTGCCCCTGGGCACCGGGCTGGCCCTGGGCGCCGGGCTGCCCTTGGGCGCCGGGCTGGGCCGGGCCGTTCGGGAAGCCGGGGATCGCCAGGCCGGGCGGCGGTGACATCGGGAAGCCGCAGTAGTCGCACCAGTCCTCGGCCTGTGACTCGTGTCCCCTAGGGCAGATCGGCATCAGGTCCCCACTCCAGCAGGTTCGGGTCCGGCGGGTGTCCGGCTCACTTCTTCACGCGCACGGTCTTCGTCGACCGGGTCTCAAGGGTCATCGAGTCGGCCTCGCTCACGTTCTTACGGAACCGAACGGTACCCTCCCGCTCGTCGACCACGTCCACCACCTTCCGCAGCAGCTTGAGGGTGCCCTCGTTGCCGCTGCCGTACGCCAGCCGGACGGCGGCGCCCAGTTTGGCGCTCGCGAGCTCCAAGTCGCCCGCCCGGTGGGCCTCCAGGCCGTCGCGGATCGAGTCGGCCAGCTCGGCCTGCCCGGTGTAGTGCGCGACCTGCGGGCTGATCCGGGTCGAGGAGGCCAGGTCGTCCGTCCACACGGCGCGGACCAGGCCCTGGCCGAGCACCTCGGCGGTGCCGTCGGGCTGCGGCAGGACCAGGCTGATCCGGGCCGCCAGCATCTCGCTGCCGACCGCCGCCGCCGGGACCTCCAGGCAGACGTGGTAGTCGCGGGACTCGTCGCCCCAGGACCCGGTCGGGTAGTCCCCGGACCTCGGCCCGGCCTCGGCCCGCCGCTCGCTGAGGTCCTCGACGGCGGGCGCCGCCTGCTTGACGAACTTCACCCGGGCGCCGACCGGCGTCCACACCCGCAGCGCGACGTCCGCGACCTGCTTGCCCATCGCGGCGGACATCATCGCCCGGAAGTCCTCGGCCAGGCCGGAGGACTCGGCGACGATGTCGACCGTCCCGAGCAGCGCGGAGGAGATCTTCCGCAGCTCGGCGACCTCCCAGTCGGTGCCGACGCCGCGGCAGTCGGCGGTGAAGTAGCCGGCCGCCGCGTCCAGCGAGCGCTGCAGGTCGGCGGGCTTCTCGTGCTCGTTGCGGCCGTCGGTGAGCAGGATGGCGTGCCGGATCGACGCCTCCGGGTGGGAGGCGAACAGCTGCTGCGCCTTGGCTATCCAGGTGCCGATCGCGGTGCCGCCGGACGGGTTGAGGCGGCGCAGCGCCTCCTTGGCCTGCTCGCGGGTGGCCCGGTCGGCGACCGCCAGCCGGTTGTTGCCCGGGTAGACGTCGCCGGCCTGGTGGGTGCCGGCCACCACGGCGAAGGCCACGCCGTCGCGCAGCTCGTCGATGGCGGCGGCGGTGGCCTCGCGGGCGTGCCGCATCTTCCCGGCCGGGTGCTCCATCGAGCCGGAGCAGTCGATCACCAGCACCACGGCGGCGCCCGGCCCGGGGGCGCCGATCGGCCGGCCGCCGGAGGTGCCGCCGCCGGTCGCGGTGACCGTGACGATGGCGTTGACCTCCTGGGATCCCTGGGCGAGGTACTCGTTCTGGAAGACGTCGACGTCGAACCGGGGCGCGTCGGGCTTGGACAACGAGGCCATGCGGAGAACTCCTGTCGGAGGAATCGGTGGCGGTGTCGGCGGTGGTGCGGGTGGCGCGGTGGATCAGTCTTCGGCGGGCGCGGGCGCGGGCACGGCCGGCGGTGCGGCGGGCGGCGGCGGGACGGCGGCGGCTCCCGCCGGCGCGGCGCCCACCGGCGCGGGCACGGTCGGCGGTGCGGCGGGCGGCGCGGGCACGGTGGCGGGCGCGGCCGGTGCGGCGGGGGCCGCCGGCGGGGCGGCCGCGCGGAGCGGCACGGTGGCGTCGTCCGCGTCGGCGGCGGAGCGCGGCAGCGGCACCGGCACGTCGAGCAGGGTGCTGTCGTGGGCGGGCGGGGCGGTCCGCGGGTCGATCGGCAGGACCGCGACGGTGATGTTGTCGTGCCCGCCGCGTTCGACCGCGAACCGGACCAGCTCCCGCGCGGTGGCGAGCGGTTCGGTCCGGGCGTCGGCGCGGACCACGAACGCCAGGTCGGTGGCGGCCTCGGCGTAGTTCCACAGGCCGTCGGTGCAGATCAGCAGCACGCCGGGGACGTGCGGGGTGAAGCTGACGGTGTGCGGGTCGAGGTCCTCGGCGTCGGCGCCGAGCCAGCCGGTGATGGCGTGGGCGCGCGGGTCGGCGTACGCCTCGGCCTCGGCCATCAGCTGGGCGGCGACCATCCGGGCCGCCCAGGAGTCGTCCTCGGTGAGCCGGTACGGTTCGGCGGACTCGCGGTCGTCCGGGATCCAGTAGGCGCGGGTGTCGCCGACCCAGCCGATGGTGACCAGGCCGCCGGAGCTGATCGCGCTGACGTAGGTGCAGGCGGGCGCGTTGCTGTGCCGGCCGTCGGGGGCGGTGCCGTCGTGGGCGAGCGCGGTGACGGCCCGGTTGGCGGCGCCGATCGCCTCGCGCATCGCCTGGCCGGGTTCGCGGCCGGCGGTCAGCGCGGCGACCAGCGAGTCGGCGGCGGCGGTGACGGCGGTGGCGGACGCCTCGTCCGGGCGGGACGAGGAGGAGACGCCGTCGCAGACCACGGCGAGTACCGCGGGCGCGCCCTCGGGGCCCTCGGCGGTGGCGGCGGTGAACGCGTCCTCGTTGCGGTGGTGGCGCAGGCCGCGGTCGGAGACGGCGGCGACGCCGGTCAGTTCCAGTTCCTGGTGGTCGCGTTCGCGCGGCTGGGCCTGCCCGCACCGCTGGCACCAGCCGTCGGCGAGGTCGGCGGAGCCGCAGTGCGGGCAGCTGGGCACGACGGGCAGGTCGCGCAGGGTCGGCGGCCCGGTCAGGGCGGTGCCGCAGGCCCCGCAGAAGGCGTCCTGGGGCCTCAGCGGTTCGGCACAGTTCGGGCACTCGGTCTGCTGCGGCATGCTCACACCCATGTCCTGGGGCGGGCCCGGTTGGCCCGTTCCACCCACTCGATCCTCGTCTCGGCCCGGTCGGACAACCGCGCCAACATCCGGTAGGAGTGTTCCAGGGCGAGCCTCAGTTCCCGTTCCGCGGCGGGATGTCCCAGCACGGTCAGCGTGGCGGGGCGTCCGGCGGCCCCGGCGAGCACCCAGTTGAGCGCCGAGTCCAGTACCTCGACGGCGAGTTCCTCGCGCCGCCGGGCGTCCAGGGTGAGCGCCGCCAGCCGTTCGGAGCTGTCGGCGAGTTCGGCGGCCAGCGGCTCGGTGGCGGCCCGGCCGCGCAGCCGGGCGCGGACCGCGCCGATCCGGGCGGCGGTCCAGTGCGCGGAGGTCTCCGGGACGGCCTCCAGCGCGGCGACCGCGCCCGCCCGGTCGCCGTCCGCGAGCCGGACCCGGGCCAGGCCGAACGCGGCGCCGACGAAGGACCGGTCGACGCCGTTGACCAGCGCGTAGTAGCCGGCCGCGACCGGGTGGTCGCCGAGCAGTTCGGCGCAGACCGCGAGCGCCAGCTTCGGCGCGGCCTCGCCCGGGAACGCGTCGTACAGCGCCTCGAAGGACTCGGCGGCCTCCTCGGCCCGGCCCTCGGCCAGCGCGAGCAGCCCGCGGTGCCACACCACCCGCCACTCGCCGGGGTGGTCGGCCTCCAGCCCGGCCAGCACCCCGGCGGCCGCGGCCGGGTCGGCCAGCTCCAGGTGGGTGCGCAGCAGCCGCAGCCGCAGCTCGGTGGAGTCGGGGCCCCCGTCCGCCGCGAGGGCCGACAGCGCGGCCAGCGCCTCGGCGGGCGAGGCGGCGGACAGCGCGGAGAGCAGGCCCGCCTTCGGGTCGGCCGGGTCGGCGAGCGGCCCGGGCAGGGCCAGCGCGGCGGCCCGGGGGTCCGGCGCGTGCTCGGCCAACTCGGTGTCGACGATCCGCAGTTCGGGGCCGAACAGGGTGGAGGGGGCGGGCCTGGCCTGCCCGTCCTGGAGGCTCAGCACCTCGCGCAGCACGCCGGTCAGCTGCCCGGCCATCTCCTCGGCGGAGGCGAACCGGCGGGCCGGGTCCGGGTCGGTGGCGCGCACCAGCAGCCGGTGGAAGGACTCGTACCGGGCGAACACCTCCACCTCGTCCGGGCCCGGCAGTTCGTGCCGCCAGCGGTCGGTGTAGCCGCGGAAGTCGAAGGTCATCACGGCCAGCGTGCGGGCCACCGTGTACAGGTCGGAGGCGGGGGAGGGGCCGGTGGTGGCGATCTCCGGGGCCTGGTAGCCGACGGTGCCGTAGATCGGGCCGTCGTCGTCGTGCCGGCGGACCGCGCCCATGTCGATGATCTTGAGCATGTCGTCCGACTGGATCACGTTGTCCAGCTTGAAGTCGCAGTACACCAGCCCGCGGGCGTGCAGGTAGCCGAGCGCGGGCAGCGCCGCCAGCCCGTACGCCAGCGCCTGCTCGACCGGCAGCGGCTCGCGCCGGCCGTCCGGGGCGCGGCGCTCGTTCGCGATGTCCTTCAGCGACTTGCCGCCGACGTACTCCATCACGATGTAGCCGTCGGCCGCACCGGTCCTGGCGTCCGGGTGCTCGACGAAGTTGATGATCCGGACGATGTTCGGGTGGTCGACCTCGGCCAGGAACCGCCGCTCGGCGATCGCCACCGCCAGCGCGTCCTCGTCCCCGGTGTCGAGCAGGCCCTTCAGCACCACCCAGCGGTCGTTCACCCGGCGGTCCACCGCCAGGTAGATCCAGCCCAGGCCGCCGTGCGCCAGGCAGCCCATCACCTCGTACTGGCCGCCGACCAGGTCGCCGCGCGACAGCTTCGGACTGAACGAGTACGGGGTGCCGCACTTGACGCAGAAGCCCTCCGGGCGGCCCGGGCGGCCGTCCTGCTCGCGGCCCACCGGCTGCTCGCAGCGCGAGCAGAACCGCTTGTGCTCGGGCACCTGCGGGTCGGCCAGCACCGCCAGCGCCGGGTCCGGGCTCGGCACCGGGGCGATCGCCACCAGGCCCGCGCCCAGGTTGCCGCGCCGCGCGGTGCCGGTGCCGCCCTTCGCACTGCGCACCGACACCGAGCCGGAGCGGGCCGAACGGCCGGAACGGCCGGAACGGGAGCGGGTGGAGGCGGAAGCGGAAGCGGAGACAGGGGCGGAGACGGAAGCGGAGGCGGACGGCGCGGCCTGGGCCGGCGGCGCGGCGGCGGGCACGGCGGTGGCGGCGGTCAGGCCGCACTCGTCGCAGTAGCCGTCCGGGTCGATCGTCCCCGCGCAGCCCGCCCGCCCGCAGGAGCCGCCCGCCGGGACGGCCGCGCGCGGGGCCGGCACCGGCGCGGACGGGGCCGCCGCCGGGCCGCGTTCGGGGGTCAGCCCGCACTCGTCGCAGTACCCGTCGGTGTCGATCTCCCCGGTGCAGCCCGTGCGGGCGCATGCCTCAGCCATCGCTGTCCTCCCCCTGGTCGCGCAGGTCGCGCTGGTCGCCCTGCTCCGGCGGCCGGCCGTCCCGGACGGCCGGTGCCCGCTGTTCCGGTCGCGGCTGCGGTGGCCGCAGCGCCTGCTGGAAGCGCCCGACCGCCTCGGCGGCGGCCCGCAGGTCGCACGGGGCGCTCCAGAGCAGCCAGCGGGCCTTCTCGAAGCGCTCGACCACCTCCGGGTCCTCGGCCAGGCCGAGCCGGGCGGCCATCGCCTTGTACGCCTCCAGCCGGCCGCGCAGCTCGGCCCGGACGGCGAGCGGCTGGGCGACCTCGGTGAGTGCCTGCCGGGCCCGGCCGAGCTCCTTGGCGGCGGCGTCCTCCAGCGCGTCCAGCAGCGGGCCGAGCCGGTGCCACTGGCCGGTCTGCTGGAAGTCCACGGCCTGGCCGATCGCCTCGCGCAGCGCGGAGGGCGGCCCCGGCACGGGGGGCACCTCGGTCGCGGCGATCTTCGCCAGCACCTCGCCGCGCGCCCGGCGGGCCTCGCCCAGCGTCAGGTCGGCGCGCTGCAGCAGGTCGGCGACCTGCTGGAGGCGCTCGTGCGACTCGTCGCGCAGCCGCAGCAGCCCCTCCAGCTCGACCCGGACGTCGTCCAGCCGGCGCCCCATCCGGTCGAACCCGGCGGTGTCGACGGCGCCGGCCGGCGAGGTCCAGGCGCCGCCCGCGGCCTCCCGGCCGCGCTGCGCGGGCACCCGGCTGGGCCGCCAGAGCGCCAGCGGGTCGGAGACCACCAGGGTCCGCAGCGCGGTCAACTGCTCGGCCAGCTCGGCCAGGTCGTCGGCGAGCGGGTGCCCGCCGGGGCGGACCCCGACCGAGCCGGCCAGCATCTGCACCCGGCCCAGCTCGGCCAGCAGCAGGTCGATCCGGGCGGGCAGCGCCGACCAGACCGCGTCGACGGCGCTCACCACGTCGACCACCAGCGCGTACCAGCCGTTCATCCGCTCCAGCAGCTCGGCCAGCGTGACCTGCTCCACCAGCCGGGCGGGCGCGCCGAGTCCGGCGGCGGCGTCCGGCAGCCGGCCGCCGGAGACCGTCACCGAGCGGCCGGACAGCAGCTCGCTCAGCTCGGCGAGTTCGGCGGCGGTCGGCCGGTTGCGCCGGGAGCGGACCGCGCGGGCCGAGGCCAGCGCCTCCGCGTAGCGGTCGAACAGCGCCCACAGCAGCGCGACGCCGCCCTCGGCGGCCGACCAGCGCTCGCGGGTGCGCCCGGCCAGTTCGGCGCCGGTCAGCAGCCGCAGCCCCTGGTGGTCCTGGAGCGCCAGCAGCGCCGCCTCGACCGCGTCCCGCTCGGCCCCCAGCCGGGCCAGCGCGCGGTCGACTTCTTCACGGTTCAGCACCGGGCGGGTCGTTCCGGCCAACGCGGTTCCTCCTCTCGGCCACGCTCGTGGTGACGGGGCGGCGCTCCCGGGGCGGTCGTGGTGACGGCCCGTGGGCCGCCAGTCTCCCCGACGCCGGGTGCGGGGCGGACGGCGGTCCCCCGGATTCCCGTCCGCCCGCCCCCCGTTGGCGCTCCCGCCGACACCGCCGCGGCCGTTCCCGCGCTGGAGGGCGCCGGTGCTCACCACGGCCGGTACGGGTCGGGCTTCCCCATGCTGGACCGCAGCCAGCGGTCGTAACCGGCCTGCCAGCCGCCGTTGTTGCGCCAGTCGACCAGCACCTGGTTGACCCAGCCGACCAGGTCGGTGTCGCGCTGGTTCATGCCGACGCCCATGTAGGTCGGCAGGAAGGACTCGCCGGCCAGCTCCATGGTCTCGTCCTGGGCGACCATCGCGGCGGCCAGCGAGCTGTCCGACAGCGTCGCGTCGGCCTCGCCGAGCTCCATCAGCACCAGGCAGTCCAACTGGTTGTCGGGCGTGACGATCGAGGCGGCGCCGTGCGCGTTCGCCTTCAGCTCGGTGTGCGAGGAGGAGTTCAGCGCCGCGCAGACCCGCTTGCCGCCGAGCGCCTTCGCGACGCTGTCGGCGTGCGCGGTCTTCGGCGCCACCACCCGCTGGGAGACCTTGAAGTACGGGGCGGAGAAGGCGATCTGCTTCATCCGGTCGCAGGTGATGGTCATCGCGCGGACGATCAGGTCGATCGGCTGGGGCTGCTGCTGGAGCAGCTTGACCCGGTCCGCGGTGGCGATGGTCTTGAGCACCAGCTTGTTCTCGTCGCCGAGGACCGACTTGGCGACGGCGCGCGCCAGGTCGATGTCGAAGCCCTCGATCTTGCCGCTCAGCGAGTCCCGGTAGCCCCAGTTGTAGGCGCTCTGGTCGACGCCGACCACCAGGTAGCCGCGCTTGCGGATCTCCTGGATCCGCGCCCCGGCCTGCTGCGCGGGCGGCAGCGACACCCCGGTGTCGCAGTCGTCCGCGGCCGGCGCCAGACCCGGTGCCGCGCCCCCGGCCGCCGCCGGCGCGCCGCCCGGCGCGACCGCGCCGCCCGCGCCGGCGGCCGAACCGCCCGCGCCCAGCAGCCCCGCCAGCAGCGCCGCGGCGGCCAGCAGCGTCCCCGTCCTCGCCCTGCGCATCCTTCGTACCCCCGTCACCCGTCGCCCGTCGCCCGTCACCGGTACTCGGCCAGTCGGCGCCCGATGCCGCGCACCGTGCCGCCCGCCGCCAGCACGGCCAGCAGCGCCACCGCGACCGCCTGGACGGCCAGCCCGGTGTCGACCCCGTCCACGGCCGCCTCGAAGGCGGCCTGCTCGGCCCGCCCGGCCAGCTCCCACTGCCGGTCGGCGGCGTCGAACGCGGCCTGCGCGGTGTCGTCGCGGCCCGGCGCCAGGGTCTTGGCCAGCGTCTCCTCGTACTTGCCGTCCTCGTCGAGCTTCGCGGCGGCGGCGTGCCGCTGCTGCCACTCGCCGAACCAGCGCGCCGCCTCCGACAGCTGCTGCCGGGACTGCGCGGGCGGCGCGGTCAGCAGGTACGCCACCGAGCCCGGGAAGCGCCCGGAGTCCTCGTTCAGGGTCTTCGCCAGCTCGTCCCAGCGGACCCGGTACGCCTCGGTGGCGCCGCGCGAGACCAGGTTCAGGTTCTCCGCGGTGTGCGCCTGCAGCGCCTCCACCCGGACCAGGTTCAACTCGCGCAGCGGGTCGATACCCTGGAGCCGGGCCCGGTACAGGTCGTTGCCCGCCGAGGCGATCCCGCCGACCGTCCAGCCCAGCGCGACCAGCACCGCCAGCGAGGCCGCCAGCAGACCCGGGTTGAACACCCGCTTGGTGCGCCGGAACAGCAGCACCTGGTAGCGGCCCAGCGCGGCCAGCGCCGCCACCCCCAGCACCATCGCCGCCCACGGCACCGCGTCCGCCGCCTCGTAGTCCGCCCGCAGCGCGGCCGCCTCGGTGTCGGCCAGCCCCTGCGCGTTCGGCAGCACGGTCTGCCGCATGTAGTCCGAGGCGTAGCGCAGGTAGGCGCCGCCCAGCGGCAGGCCCTCCCGGTTGATCGCCCGGGCGGTCTCCACCAGGCCCGCGTAGCGCGGCAGTTGCTGCGCCAGCTCGGCCAGCCGGCGCTGCGCCTCGGCGGACGAGCCGCTGCGCGCCGCCGCCCGCGGAATCAGCCGGGACGCCGTCGCCAGGTCGTCCTGGTAGCGCTTGCGGACCTCCGGCGGCTCGGTCGCGGCCATCAGGAACCCGGCGGCGGCGGTCGCGTCGGCGTCCGCCAGCGAGCGGTACAGCTCCGCCGCGTCCTGGCTGAGCGGCTCGCTCCGGGACGCCAACTGCCGGGTGGCCGACGACCGCCCGGCCGACTGCCAGCTCGCCGCCAGACCGAACAGCAGCACCAGCGCGGCCAGCAGCGCGCCCGCCGCGCGCAGCCGGCCCGGCGGCGTCCGGGCGGCCGACCGCAGCCGGGCCAGCGGACCGGACGGCCCCGCGCCCGCGTTCGCGCCCGCGCTCGGGCCCGCAGGCGGCGCGGCGGTGGCGGGCGGCGTCAGGACGCCCCCCTCTGTCTGTCCGGCCACCGTTCCCCCTCGGCTCCACCGACCCCCGTCACCGGGCAGTATCGCCAGTCGGAGCCGCGCCCGGAACGGAGTTGGCCTGTTGTTCGCCGGGCGGTGACCGATCTGTGCCCGAGCCGGGCCGAGCCGGGCCGAGCCGAGTCGGGCCGAGCCGGGCCGAGCCGAGTCGGGCCGAGCCGGGCCCGGGGTGGGGCCGGCCCGCCCTCGTAAGCTGGGCGCCATGCACCTGACCGGAACCGTCACCCCCGACCGCCCGCTGCTCGTCGTCGCGCTGCCCGAGGAGGCCGCGTACCTCGGCGACGGCCTGCCGGTCCTGCTCACCGGCATGGGCAAGCTCAACGCCGCCGCCGCCCTGGCCACCCTGCTGGCCTCCGGCCCGCGACCGGCCGGCGTCGTCAACCTGGGCACCGCGGGCGCGCTGCGCCCCGGCCTCGGCGGCACCCACGAGGTCGGCCGGGTGCTCCAGCACGACCTGGACACCCCGCTGCTCGAACAGCTCACCGGCCGCCCGCTGGACGGCCCGATCGACCTCGGCCCGGCCGGCCCCGTCCTCGCCACCGGCGACCGCTTCGTCTCCGCCGACGCCGAGCGCGACGCCCTCGCCCGCCGCGCCGACCTGGTCGACATGGAGGGCTACGCGCTCGCCACCGTCGCCCGCCGCGCCCAGCTCCCCGTCCGCCTGGTCAAGCACGTCAGCGACGAGGCCGGCGACGACGCGGCCCGCAGCTGGCGGGAGTCCGTCGACGACTGCGCCCGGCTGCTCGCCGACTGGGCCCGCACCCACCTCGGCTGACAGTGATGACGTTCGTGGTGGCGCTGCCGGTGGGTCCGGCCCTTCGGCCGGGTTCGACGCCGGATGGCTTCCACGGGGGCGGGAGGAGCGCCTTCCGGAGCGAGTAGCCTCGCAGCAGACGAGAGAGGGAGTGCCGCCATGAGTCAGCCCGTGCACGACGGAGTCGAGCTGATCCCCCGGCCCGAGCAGAACCCGGCCGCGCTCAAAGCAGCCCTGGCCGTCGTGGCGGCGGACCGCCTCCCCGAGATGATCGACGGACAGACGAAGGCCATGGCCGAGGCCATCACCAGCGGCAGCGTCCAGCCGATCCGGGCATTCGTCGCGCACTGGGCGGCCGTGGTGGAGATCGAACGGCACCCGGTCACGGCCCGGGCCTACCACCGGGAGAACTACCTCGCCAACCACGCCGGCACCACCCAGGAGTGCAGAGAGCACGCCACCGCCGTCGCCGAGATCTACCGTGCCGCCTACACGGCGGTGAACGGATGACCTGGAGCTGGGAGTACCTGCCCAGCGAGCAGCACGTCACCGCCGGAGCTCCGGCCGACTTCCTCGCCGCGGTCGAGCAGAGGGCGGCTGAACTCGTCCGCGCGGCCGAAGCCCTCCACCTGGACGGGACCACGTACCAGGGCAGCGGCGAGCCGATGCACTACCTCGATCTCGCAGGCGGCCTCCTCGCCTACTACGTGGTCCCGCGCCTTGAGCTCGTGGTCCTGTGCCAGATCACATCACCACCAGCCCTTTGACCGCTCCCGCAGGCCCTTCGGTACACCGGCTTCGGGGAGCATCCCCCGCCGCGGGCCCGCCGGAACGCCGAGGCGCCCGCCCGGACCGCGCGGTGCGGCCGGACGGGCGCCTCGGCGCCGCGCGGGTCAGCTCTGGTACGGGTTGGCGCCCGGGGCCGGCGGGTACTGGCCCGGCGCCTGCTGCGGCGGGGCCGCCGGGTACGCCTGCTGCTGCGGCGGGTACGGCTGCTGCGGCGGCGCCGGGTAGCCCTGCTGCGGCGGGACGGGCGCCTGCTGCTGCGGGTACGGGGCCTGGCCGGGCAGCTGCGGCGCCGGGTACTGGCCGGGGACGCCCGGGGCGCCGCCGGTCAGGCCGTTGACGAAGGTGTCCATCTCGGTCCGCCAGATCCGGTGGATGTTCATCCGGGTCGGGGTCGCCTCGCCCGGGAGCTGGAACCGCAGCGAGCTCCACAGCGGGTTGCGCCGCACGTCGCTGATCGAGACCCGGGCCTGCTCCAGCGGGATCACGTACAGCACTTCCTGCGGCCGGTTGCTGATCCGGGAGGTGCGGTGGATGACGACCACCCGGTGGGTCAGCGTGACGAAGTAGTACTTGACCAGCAGCTGGCCGATCAGGCCCAGCACGCCGTTGGTCAGCCACGGGCTCGGGCCCGTGATGGTCTGGATGGTCGCGACCGGACGGTCGTTGGGCTCGATCGCGGCGATCGCGTCGGCGACCTGCTGCTGAATCGTGGACTTGACGATCGCCATCTGGCGCTGCTCCCGGCACTCCAGCGCGCGCCCCCGTGTCGGACGCGCTGTAGGCGCGCGACACTAACAACCCCGCCCGGTGGCTTCAACGGACAGAACGGGCATCCCGGGCGCCACCGCCGGATTTTCACCGAACCGATACCGGCGCCGGGAACTTGTCGGCACCGTGACGTACCGTCACCGGGGGACGGCGCCGCCGCCGGCAGCACCCGGGAGAGTGGAGCGCAGCGAGCGCACCCGGATCCACCCGGCGGCCGCCAGGTCCCGCAGCCGGTGCGTCGGTTCGGTGTCCACGCGGGCTCCCCCTCGGTCGTCGCCGCGCGGTGCCCGCGTGGCCCTCCGCCAGGTCGACGAAAGCCTGCTCCAGTGCGGCCGGCGGCTCCGCCGGCCGGTACGGCACCAGCCCCTCGCGCAGGGCGGGTTCGCCGATCCGGGCGGCCCGCGGCCCTGCCCGGTGTCACCGACCGCCGGCCCGGCTCTTCGCCAAGCTCGGTGCCCGCGACCGGGTCCACCTGGTGATCCTCGCCTACCGGGCCGGCCTGGCAGCCCCCTGACGTCCCCTGACGCCCCGTCGGCCGTCCGCCGCGCCCACCGATGGCGCACTGCCCGGGCGGGCGCGTCCCCGCTGCCTACGCTCGGGCCGCCGGTGCGGGCGGAGAGCCGGGTCGGCGGTCGGCGGCGGGAGAGGGCGGATGGCGGGACGGGTGCTGCGCGGGTTGGCGGCGGCGGTGCTGGCGGTGCTGGCGGCGGGTCCGGTGGCGGTGGCGCCGCGGGCGGCGGCGGACCCGCCGACCGGCGGGACGGTGATCGTCGACGAGACCTTCACCGGCGCCTCGGTGCCGGACCCGTCCTGGGAGCCGCTGGGCGACACCTGCCTGACCGGCGCGCCGGTCGGCAGCACGCCCGCGCCGTCCGACGCGCCGATCCCGTCCTGCCCGGCGGGTGGCACCCCGGCGGCGCCGGTGCCCGGGGTGGTGCCCGGCTACCTGCAGTTGAACGACTCGGCCGGGTTCGTCGGCGGCTCGCTGCTGTACCGCCGCCCGGTGCCGTCCTCGGCGGGCCTGTCGGTGACCTTCGAGCAGTACCAGTACGGCGGCAACCAGCAGCCCGGCGACGGCATCGGCTTCTACCTGGTGGACGGCTCGACCCCGCTGGACTCGAAGGGCGCGGACGGCGGCAGCCTCGGCTACGCGCAGCGCAACCTGAGCCCCGGCGTGGTCGGCGGCTACCTGGGCGTCGGCCTCGACATGTACGGCAACTTCTACAACGACGGCGAGCTGCGCGGCTCGGACTGCCCGACCGGGCAGCAGTCGCCGGTCAAGGTCGACGGCCCGGTCGCACCGAACGTGATCACCCTGCGCGGCCCGGGCGCCGGCATCTCCGGTTACTGCTACCTGGCCTCCACCGCCCAGCCGCCGGCCGGCGACCCGCCGCGGGCCGCGAGCACGCTGCCCGGCAGCCTGGGCACGCCGTTCGGCACCACCGACCCGGCGGCGGCCAAGCGCACCGTCAACGTGCAGATCACGCCCGCGCCGTCGCCCCGGGTGATCGTCCAGGTCGACTTCGAGGACGGCACCGGCTGGCACCAGGTGCTGGACGAGCCGGCCCCGGCCGGGCTGCCGTCCACCTACAAGTTCGGGTTCAGCGCCTCCACCGGCGGCTCCACCGACGTCCACCTGATCCGGAACGTCACCGCCTCCTCGATCCTGCCGCTGGGCGCGCTCGACCTGGTCAAGCAGGTCGACCGGACCGGGCCCCCGCTGCCCGCCGAGATCACCGCCGGGACGGTCATCCCGTACCAGTACGTGGTCACCAACGCCGGTGCGGTGCCGGTCGGTTCGCTGGAGGTCACGGACGACCGGCTGGCGCCGGTGAGCTGCCCGGCCACCACCCTGCCGCCCGCGCCCGCACCCGGCTCGACCGTGGTGTGCACCGGCAGCTACACCGTCACCGCCGCGGACGTCGCCGCCGGACAGGTCGTCAACACCGCGAACGCCACCGCGACCCCGGACATCGGCGACCGGCTGCACGCCGGGCCGTCCACCGTCACCGTGCCGCTGACCTCCTCGATGACGCTCGACAAGCGGGCCGTCACGCCCGCCCCGCACACCGTCGGCCAGGTGGTCGACTACACCTTCACCGTCACCGACACCGGCGGCTCCGCGCTCTCCACCGTCGCCGTCCGCGACCCGCTGATCACCGACCTGGCCTGCCCCGGCTCGACGCTCCAGCCCGGCGAGTCGCTGGTGTGCACCGGCAGCCACACCGTCACCGAGGCCGACCTGGCGGCCGGCTCGTTCCGCAACACCGCCACCGCCGGGGCGGTCACCCCGATCGGGCAGACCGTCACCGCCGACCCGTCGACCGCGGTCATCCCGGTGGTCGCGGTCGCCGACCTCGGCGTCACCGTCACCGCCGACCCGCAGGTGCTGCCGGTCGGCTCCACCACCACCTTCACCGTCACGCTGACCGACAACGGCCCGGCCGACGCCACCAACGCCGTGGTCGACAACCCGGTGCCCACCGGGACGACCCTGCTCACCCCCACCGCCGACGCCGGCACCGCCTACGACCCGGCCACCGGGACGTGGACGGTGCCCGCGCTGCCCGTCGGCGGATCCGTCCGGCTCACCCTGCTGGTCCGGCTGGACGCCGACGCGCCCGCCACCGACACCGCGACCGTCACCGCCGCCGACCAGGCCGACCCGGTGCGGGAGAACAACACGGCGAGCGCCACCGTCCGGCCGCTCGACGACACCGACATCGTGATCGGCAAGAGCGTCGACACCGCGCGCCAACCGGTCGGCGGCCAGGCCGTGTTCACCGTCACCGCCGCCAACGAGGGCCCCGCGCCCGCCACCGGGCTCACCGTCACCGACCTGCTGCCGGCCGGCCTGGAACTCGTCCGGGCCGACCCCGCGCCCGGCAGCTACGACGCCGCCACCGGGGTGTGGACGATCGGTGGCCTCGCCGTCGGCGACCAGGCCCGGCTCACCCTCACCGCCCGGGCCGCCGAACCCGGCACCCGGACCAACACCGCCGCGCTGACCGGGCTCGACCAGACCGACACCGACCCGTCCAACGACCGCGCGAGCGCGACCTTCACCGTCGACGCCCCCAGCCCGTCGCCGTCACCCACACCGCCGCCCAGTCCGACCCCGACCCCGACCCCGACCCCGAACCCGCAGCCGACGCCCAGCCCGACAGCCCCGACGCCCGGCCCCGAGCTGCCCGGCACCGGCCTGCGGCCCGCCACCGCGGCCGCGGGGGCCGGTGCGGTGCTGCTGCTGCTCGGCGGCGCGGTGCTGCTCGCGGCCCGGCGCTCGCGCGGCCGCCGGAGCTGACCCCGGGAGACGACGGAACCGCCGGCGGGACCGGCCGAGGCATGTGCGGTGCCTCGGCCGGTCCCGCCGGCGGTTTCCGGGTGCGCGCGGGTCCCGGAGGGGCCGTCAGGCCGCTATCGGGCGGGCCGTCGGGTACGCCTCGCGCAGGCGGCGGTGCGCCTCGGGGGCGGCGCCCAGGTGGTCCAGGCCGAGCAGGGCGGCGCCGAGGACGGGCGGGGCGACGACGACGCGGGGTTCGGCGAGGGGGGCGTCGGCGGCGAGGCGGGCGGTGAGGTTGTCGAGCAGCAGCGGCTGGCGGGAGGCCAGCACGCCGCCGCCGAGGACCACCGGGACCGGCTGCTCCAGCAGGTCGAGCCGGGTCAGCGCGATCACGGCGAGCCGGGCGACCTCGTCGGCCTGCCGGTCGATCAGGCCGAGCGCGATGGCGTCGCCCGCCTCGGCGGCGGCGAACAGCACCCGGGTGACCTCGTGCAGCCGGGTGCGGTCGATCCGGCCCAGGTGGATCGCCTCGGCGACGGCGTTGGCGCCGGCCAGGCCGAAGTGGGCGCCGATCATCGGGGAGAGCAGGGTGGGTGCGCCGCGGCCGTCCTCGGCCCGGGCGGCGTGCCACATCGACTCGTCGGCGAGTCCGCCGCCGCCGCCCCAGTCGCCGGTCAGCCGGCCGAGCGCGGGCCAGCGGGCGGTCTGCCCGTCGGGGCGCAGGCCGACGCAGTTGATGCCCGCGCCGCAGACCACGGCGACGCCGAGCGGCCCGTCGGTGCCGGCCCGCAGCAGGCCGAAGGTGTCGTTGGCGACGTACGTGGACGGCGCCCAGCCGTGGCCGGCTATCACGTCGTGCAGCTGCTGTTCCTCGATCGGCAGGTCGGCGTTGGCCAGGCAGGCGCTGACGTGGTCGGTCAGCGGCGGCCCGTCCGGCCGCAGGTCGGCGCCGACCTGCCGGGCCAGGTCGGCGACCAGCGGGGCGAGCGCGGCGACGGCCGCGGCCGGGCCGGTGACCTGCGGCTGGAAGCCGCCGCCGCGGGCGGTCGCCAGCACGCTGCCGTCGGCGCCGACCAGGGCCAGGTCGGTCTTGCTGTTGCCGGCGTCGACGGCGAGGACGCCGGGCCGGAGTGCGGTGCGGCTCATCGGCCGGTCCCCCCGTGGTGGTGCTCGATGGTGGTGCGCATGGTGCCGGTCACGCCCAGTTCAGGTGGTGGCGGTTGTGGGCGAGGAGGCGGTCGGTGAGGTGGTCGGCGAGGTCGATCTGGCCGATCAGGGGGTGGGCGAGGAGGGCGTCGAAGACGCGGTCGCGGCCGCCGTGGAGGGCGGCGTCGAGGGCGAGGTGTTCGTAGGCGGTGACGCTTGCGATCAGGCCGGCGTAGAGGGGTTCGAGGGGGCGTTGGGGCAGGGGGCGGACGCCGGTGGCGTCGACGGTGGCGGGGACCTCGATGACGGCGTCGTCGGGGAGGAAGGGCAGGATGCCGTCGTTGCGGGTGTTGACGACCTGGACGGTGGTGCGGTGGTCGGTGCCCAGCAGGGAGGCGATGAGCTGGACGGCGGCTTCGGAGTAGAAGGCGCCGCCGCGCTGGCCGAGGAGTTCGGGTTTGGTGTCGAGGGCGGGGTCGGCGTACAGCTCCAGGAGCTGCTTCTCGATGGCGGCGACCTCGGCGGCGCGGGAGCCCTTGTCCTTGAGTTCCTTGACGACCTGGTCGTGCTGGTAGAAGTAGCGCAGGTAGTAGGAGGGGACGACGCCCAGGCGCTGGATGACCGGGAGGGGGAGGTGGAGGTCGGCGGCGATGGCCTGGCCGTGTTCGGTGAGCAGTCGGGGCAGGACTTCGGTGCCGGTGGTGGCGTCGGGGGTGTCCAGGAGGGTGACGCCGCGTTCCCAGGTGAGGTGGTTGAGGCCGACGTGGTCGAGGCGGACGAGTTCGGGGGCGACGCCGAGGTGGGTGGCGAATTTGCGTTGGAAGCCGATGGCGACGTTGCACAGGCCGACGGCTTTGTGTCCGGCGGTTTGCAGGGCGCGGGTGACGATGCCGACGGGGTTGGTGAAGTCGACGATCCAGGCGTGGGGGTTGGCGGTGCGGACGCGTTCGGCGATGTCGAGGACGACGGGGACGGTGCGCAGGGCTTTGGCGAGGCCGCCGGCGCCGGTGGTCTCCTGGCCGACGCAGCCGCATTCCAGGGGCCAGGTCTCGTCCTTGTCGCGGGCGGCTTGTCCGCCGACGCGCAGTTGGAGCAGGACGGCGTCGGCGTCGTGGACGCCGGTGGTGGTGTCGGTGGTGGTGGTGACGGTGGCGTGGTGGCCTTGTTTGGCGAAGATGCGGCGGGCGAGGGCGGCGATGAGTTCGAGGCGGTCGGCGGCCGGGTCGATGAGGACGAGTTCGCCGATGGGGAGGGTGTCGCGCAGGCGCGCGAAGCCGTCGATGAGTTCGGGCGTGTAGGTGGAGGCGCCGCCGACGATGGCGAGTTTGAGTGCGGACATCAGCCCTTGACCCCTGTCAGTGTGACGCCTTCGACGAAGGCGCGTTGTGCGAGGAAGAACAGGATCATCACGGGGGCCAGGACCAGGAGGGTCGCGGCCATGGTGAGGTTCCAGTTGGTGTGGTGGGCGCCTTTGAAGGATTCCAGGCCGTAGCTGAGGGTCCAGGCGCCCGGGTTCTCGGAGGCGTAGATCTGCGGTCCGAAGTAGTCGTTCCAGCAGGAGAAGAACTGGAAGAGCGCGACGGCGGCGATGGCGGGCTTCGCCATGGGGAGGATGACGCGCAGGAGGGTGCGCAGTTCGCCGCAGCCGTCGATGCGGGCGGCTTCGACGTATTCCTTGGGGATGGTGAGGAGGAACTGGCGGAGCAGGAAGATGGAGAAGGCGTCGCCGAAGGCCATCGGGATGATCAGGGGCCACAGGGTGCCGGACAGGTGCAGTTGTTTGGCCCAGAACAGGTACATCGGGATGACGGTGACCTGGGGTGGGAGCATCATCATGGAGACGACGGCCATCAGGGCCAGGTTGCGGCCGCGGAAGCGGAAGCGGGCCAGGGCGTAGGCGACGGGCAGGCTGGAGGCGATGGTCAGCGCGGTGCCCAGGGCGGCGTAGAGCAGGGTGTTGCGCCACCAGGTGAGGAAGCCGTCGGTGTTCCACACCTTGGTGTAGTTGGACCACTGCCAGTGGTGGGGCCACAGGTCGGAGGTCAGTGCCTGGCGGTCGGTCATCACCGAGGTGAGGAACACGAACACGAACGGCAGCAGGAAGAACAGCGCGGCGGCGATCGCCAGCGAGTGCACCGCGACCCAGTTCAACACCGCCTTGCGACGGGCGGTGCGGGCGGCGGCGGAAGCCGGCACGGCCCGCTCGCGGGGGAGGGTGGAGGCGAGTGTCACGGTGGCTCAGTCCTCCGTCAGGAAGCCGGACCTGCGCCGCAGCAGGATCGAGGTGAACGCCATGGTGAGGGCGAACAGGATGAGGGCGACCACGCAGGCCGAGCCGTAGTCGTAGTGCTGGAAGCCGAGGTTGTAGACCATCTGCGGCAGCGTCCAGGTCGAGCCGTGCGGGTAGCCGGATTCGAACTGCTGGCCGGAGCCGCCGATCACGCCGGAGGCGACCTTCCCGGCCACGATCGCCTGGGTGTAGTACTGCATCGCCTGGATCACCCCGGTGACCACGGCGAACACCACGATCGGCGCGATGTTCGGCAGCGTGACGAACCGGAACCGCTGCGGGGCGCTCGCGCCGTCGAGTTCGGCCGCCTCGTACTGCTCCCGGGGGACGTCCAGCAGCGCCGCCATGAAGATCACCATCAGGTCGCCGATGCCCCACATGGCCAGCATGGTCAGGGCCGGCTTCGACCAGGACGGGTCGGTGAACCAGCCGGGCTGCGGCAGGCCGATCTCGCCCAGCAGGTGGTTGACCGGGCCGGTGCCCGGGTTGAGCAGGAAGGCGAAGGCCATCGTGGCGGCCACCGGCGGCGCCAGGTAGGGCAGGTAGAAGGCGGTGCGGAAGAACCCGCTGCCGGTCTTGACCTTCGTCACCAGCAGGCCGACGCCCAGGCCGAACGCCACCCGCAGGGTGACCATCACCGCGACCAGCCAGAGCGTGTTGCCCAGGCCCTGCCAGAACGGCGGGTACTTGGTGAAGACGAAGTCCCAGTTCCGGAAGCCGCTGAAGACCGGAGCCAGGTAGCCGTCGTAGTGGGTGAACGAGAAGTAGACGGTGGACAGCAGCGGGTAGAGGAAGAAGAACCCGAACCCGATCAGCCACGGCGAGAGGAAGGCCAGGGTCCTGGCCCGCTCCCGCCGGCGCTTGCGGCGCAGCGCCGGCGGGAGGGTGGGGATCACGGTCGTCATGTCACTTGGCCTGGTTGACGGCGTCGTCGATCTCCTTGGCGGTGGCCGTCAGGCCCGCCTTGAGGTCGCCCTGCTCGCCGGACTCCACCCGGAAGCTGAGGTTCTGGAGGGAGACCTGGTAGGCGCCGCCGTTGACGCTGGCCGGGGTGGTCGAGGAGTTCGGGTTCTTCGCGATGTCGACGAAGGTGCGGAAGTTGGGGTCGGCCTCCAGCTTCGGCGAGTCGAGGGCGGCCAGGGTGCTGGGGACGTTGTGGATGGCGTTGGCGAAGGAGACGACGGCGTCGGTGTCGGTGGTGAGGTACTTGACGAAGGTCCAGGCGGCGGTCTGCTTCCTGCTGCCGTTGGCGATGCCGACGATGGTGCCGGTCTGGTAGCCGCGCCCGTACGTGGAGGCCTGGTCGTCCGGCACCGGGAAGGGGGCGGTGGCCCACTCGAAGTCGGGCTTGTCCTCGGCGAGGGAGGCGGTGCGCCACTCGCCGTCCAGGCTCATCGCGACCTGGCCGGTGGTGAAGGGGTTCTTGGCGCTGAACTCGTCGCCGAACGAGGTCCGGTACTTCTCCAGCTTGTCGAACCCGCCGAGCCGGTCGACGAGTTGCTTCTGCCAGCCGAGCGCGGCGGCGACGGTCGGGTCGGTGGCGATGTCGGACTTGCCGTCGGGGCCGAAGTAGGTGCTGCCGTACTGGCCGAGGTAGTGCGCGATCGCGGTCTCGTAGCCGTGGTAGTTCGGCATGAAGCCGAGCTGCTTGTAGGAGTCGCCGTCGGTGACGGTCAGCTTGGCGGCGTCCTCGGCGAACTCGCCGAAGGTCCTGGGCGGCGCGGTGATGCCGGCGGCGGCGAAGGCGGTCTTGTTGTAGAAGAGGCCGTAGGCGTCGCCGAGCAGCGGCAGCGAGCACTGGTTGCCCTGGTACTGGCTGTACTTGAGCATCGCGGCGGGGAAGGTCTTGGCGGGGTCGACGCCGTCCTTGGCCAGCATCGGGGCGAGGTCGGCCCACACGTGCGAGGAGCAGAACTTGCCGACGTTGTCGGTGGAGAACGAGGAGACCACGTCGGGGGCGTCGGGGCCGCCGGCGCGCAGGGCCTGCTGGGCCTTGTCGTCGGCGATGTTGCCGACCACCTTGACGTGGATGTTGGGGTGGAGCTTCTCGAAGGCGGCGACGTTGTCGTTGATCGCCTTCACCTCGTTGTCCTGGCTCCAGCCGTGCCAGAAGGTGATCGTCACGTCCTGGCCGGACGCCGAACCGTCCTGGCCGCCACCGGAGTTGGTGCCGGTGCAGGCCGAGGCCAGCAGGGTCGCGCAGACGGCGGCGGTGATCCCGGCCAGCGAGCGGCGGCGGGCGGACGGGGCTCTGCGGGTCATGTCCACGGAAGTAGCACTCCTGGAGAGGGTACGGGGGCAGGGCGGGGCGCCCCGACGGCCCGTGTGGGGGAAGGGGAGTGTGCGAACGTGCGTCAGTGCTCGGTGTTCCGGTGCTTCGGCCGGCGTCTCAGTGGGTGCTGAACAGGACGTCCCGGGTGCTCGCCAGCGCGCGTTGCAGGGCGCCGGTCAGGACGGGCGACCCCGGCACGGTCGACAGCCGCACCTCCGGCCGCGGGATGGACATCCGGCCCAGGGCGTCCTGGACCAGCTCCCGCAGGCGTTCCCCGCCCGCGGTCGGCGTCCCCCCGGAGAGGACGACCAGCTCCGGGTCGACCACCGAGGCGATCACCGCCAGCCCGACCGCCAGCCGCTCGGCCAGCTCCGCCAGGAAGGCTTCGCCCTCGGCACTGCCCAGGGCCCTGGCCACCGCCTGCGCGGCGTCGGCGCCGCGCAGCCCGTGCTTGCGGGCCAGCGCCAGCACGGCCGGCTCGCCCGCCAGGTCCTGGAACCCGCCGGTCACCTTCCGGCGGGTGATCAACGACACCGGGGCGTCGGGCACCGGCATGTAGCCGACCTCGCCCGCACCCCCGGTGAAACCCCGGTGCAGCCGGCCCGCGATCACGATCGCCGCGCCGATGCCCTCCTCGGCCCACAGCAGCACGAAGTCCTCGCACCCCGCCGCCGCCCCGCCGGCCTGCTCCGCCACGGCGGCCAGGTTCACGTCGTTCTCGATCGACACCGGGGCGCCCAGCGCGGCCTCCAGCTCCTCCACCAGCCGCGGCGAGTGCCAGCCGGGCAGGTGCGAGGCGTAGCGGAGCTTCCCGGTCACCGGGTCCGGCGCGCCGCCGATCCCGAGCACCACCTCGCGCAGCGACTCCGGCGCCAGCCCGGCCCGGCGCACCGCCTCGGCGACCGCCTCCGCGGTGCGCGCCACGGTCTCCGCGGCCGGCCAGCCCTTGGCGGACACCCGGTGCTCGGCCAGCGTCGTCCCGGTGACGTCCGCGACCGCGACCCGCACCGTCGTGCTGGTCACATCCACGCCCGCGACGTAGCCCGCCGCCGGATTCACCTGGTACAGCTGGGCGTTGGGCCCCGGCCCGCCCGCGGTCGTCCCCACCGGCACCACCAGCCCCACCGCCTCCAACCGCGCCAGCAGCTGCGACGCGGTCGGCTTCGAGAGCCCGGTCAGGCTCCCGATCTGGGTACGGGACAGTGGGCCGTTCGCGAGCAGCAGCTCCAGCGCGGCACGATCGTTTATGGCCCGCAGCAGACTCGGCGTACCGGCCAGCGGGGATCGGGGCGTCTTTCGGGTGGTCACGTACCGATCCTCCTCTTCCTGTGCCGTTGCGGCCAACTGTTAGGAAAGTTTCCAATCATGAGCCGTGGATGTCAACGGCCCGTGACCAGTTCGTTGGACGGAAACGGAAACGGAGGCGCCGAAGGGGGACGGGAGCGGCGAAAGGGGCGGGGAGGGGCGCGCCGTTCCGCGTCCCTCCCCGCCCCTCCCCGGGCCGGTCCCCGCGGCTACGGCAGGGTCAGCGCCGTCGGCTGCCCGTCGGGCCGCATCGCCGCGTCCGTGCCGCCGTCCACGTACAGCGTCGCGCCGGTGGTGAAGCGGGCCTCGGGGCGGAGGAACTGGTGGACCCAGAACGCGATGTCCTCCGGGGTGCCGAAGACGCCCAGCGGCATCGGGGTCGGGAAGGCGTCGGCGTCCAGGTCCTCGGCGCGGCCGGTGGCACCCAGCATCAGCGGGGTGACCACCGCGCCCGGGGCGATCACGTTCAGCAGGACGCCCTCGCGGGCCCACTCCGGGCGGACCGCGGTGCGGCGGACCCAGCGGGCCAGCGCGAACTTCGAGGTGGCGTACGCCGAGATGCTGGGGGAGGCGGCGGCCAGCTCGGCCGGCACCCCCGCCTGCGCGGCGCGGGCGTGCGTACGGGCCGCGTCCTCGTCGCCGGCCAGCAGCAGGTCGGCCAGCGTCTGGTCGATCATCGGGACGGTGCTGGCCGAGTTGGAGCCGATCACCACCGCGCGGCCGGCCGCCGAGCGGGCCAGCGCGGGCCGCAGGCCGTCCAGCAGGGCGGTCGGCCCGAAGTAGTTGATCGAGGCGACCGCCCCGGCGTCCTTCAGCGAGGGGCCGACGCCGGCGACCGCGGCGACGCCGTCCAGGACGCCGCCGGACGCCTCCAGGACCGCGGCGACGGCCGCCGCGCGGCCCTCGGCGGTGCCGAGGTCGGCGATCACGTCGGCGTCCCGGAGGTCGACGCCGATGACGGTGTGGCCGGCTTCGCGCAGGACGGCGGCGGTGGCCGCCCCCATGCCGGAGGCGGAGCCGGTGACTGCGTGGATACCCATGGTGCGGGCCTTTCAGGTGCTGGGAGCGGACCGGTTCCCCCCTCCCGGCCGGGTCCACTCCTCGTCCAATCACTGATTGGATGGTAACGCGAACGAACCGCGCCGCTGTGATCCAATGGGGGCATGCCGGAAGGACCCACCCCGCCGCCCGCCGACCGGGCCCCCACCCGCGACCGGCTGCTGGACGCCGCGCTGCGGCTGTTCCTGGAGCACGGCACCGCCCAGGTCTCGCTGCGCGCCGTCAACGCCGGGGCCGGCCTGAACCCGGGCGCGGTGCACTACCACTTCGGCTCCCGCGAGGGCCTGGTCACCGCGCTGCTGGAACGCGAACTGCTCCCGCTCTGGCAGGACCGGCTGGAGGCCGCCACCGCCCGCCCGGCCCCCGGCAGCACGCCGCTCCAGCAGGTCGAGGCCCTGGTCGCGGCCGTGGTCGGCCCGTTCGAGGAACTGGTGCGCACCGAGCGCGGCCGGCTGCTGTGCCGACTGCTCGCGCAGACCGTGCTGGCCGCCGACCGCCCGCTGACCGGCTCCCCGTGGTCCGGCACCGCCCCGTTCGAGGTGGTGCTCGGCCGGGCGCTGCCCGACCTGGCGGTCCGCGAGCTCGCCGACCGCTGGCGGCTGGCCTTCACCACCCTGCTGGAGACCTACGGCCGCCCGCTGGCCGCCGGCCCGGCCGGCACCGCCCCGCACTTCCCGGCCGGGGCGACGGTGCGGGCCTTCCTCACCGCCGCGCTCAGCGCCCCGCCGGCCGACGCCTGAACGCCGTGCCGAGCGCCGCGGTACGGAACGCCCCGGCTCAGAACGCCCCGGTGATGTGCGCGTTGGCCGCGATCACGGCGGTGACCAGCACGGTCAGCAGCACGCCCAGCCCGGCGCCCAGGTAGAGCCGCAGTTGCGGCGAGCCGCCGGGCAGGGCCAGCACGCCGCCGGTGATCGCGGCGCCCGCCGAGACCGCCTCGACCGCGACCTTGGCGCCGGTCACCGACGCGGCGCTCGCGGGCGTCTCGCCCACCAGGTAGCTGAGCAGGACGTACGCGGTCACCGCCAGGCCGAGGCCGAGCATCGCGAAGCCGCCGACGATCCGCAGCAGCACCGGGGAGCCGCTCTCCGGGAGCTCCTCCCCGACCCCGAACGGGTCCAGCGCGGCGTCCTCGGTCACCGCCGCGTACCCGGGCGGGCCGTACGCGGGCGGGGCGTAAGCGGGCGGCGGGTAGGCGGGCGGGGCGTAGGCGGGCGGCCCGTACGAGGGGGACGGCGGGCCGAACGCGGGCGGCGGCGCGGGGGAGCGGTCCAGCGCGGTCGGCACCGGGCCGGGGCCCGGCGGCACGGCCGGGACGGCCGGGACGGCCGGGACGACCGGCGGGGCGGGCTGCGGCGGTACGGCGCCCGCGGCCGCCGCGCTCGCTTCGTGCAGTGCGCGCAGTGCGGCCTCGGCGGTGGGCCGGGCGGCCGGGTCCTTGGCGAGCAGCCGTCCGACCACGTCGGCCAGCGGCGCCGGACCGGGCAGCGGTTCGGGGTGGTGGGCGAAGACCGCCAGCACCGAGTCGGAGACGCTGTCGCGGCGGAACGGCGAGTGGCCGGTGGCCGCGTGGTAGAGCGTCACCCCGCAGGAGAACAGGTCGCCGGCCGGGGCGGCCTCGCGGCCCTCGGCGCGCTCGGGGGCGATGTACTCGAAGGAGCCGACGACCATCCCGGCGGCGGTCAGCGCGGTGTCCGAGGCGTGCACGGCGATGCCGAAGTCGGTGAGCAGCACCCGCCCGTCGTCGGCGAGCAGCACGTTGGCGGGTTTGACGTCCCGGTGCACGATCCCGGCGGCGTGCGCGGCGGCCAGCGCGCCGAGCACGGCGTCGCCGATCGCGGCCAGCCGGGGCGCCGGGATCGCGCCGACGGCACGGATCTCGTCGTCCAGGGTGCGGCCGGTGACCAGTTCCATCACGATCCACGGCACGCCCTGGTCGAGCACCACGTCGTGCACGGCCACCACGTTGGGGTGGTTGCGCAGCCGGGCGGCGTGCCGGGCCTCGCGTTCGGCGCGGGCCGCGTTGGCGGCCGAGGCTTCGCTCGGGCCGCCCTGCGGGAGCAGCACCTCCTTGACGGCGACCTCGACCCGCAGCCGCTCGTCCACGGCCTTCCAGACCCGGCCGAACCCGCCGGCGCCGAGCTGTTCGACCAGCCGGTACCGCTCGCCGACCAGTGCGCCGGCGTAGCCCCCCTGCGACATGCTTCCCCCTCGTCCGCACCGTGCGACGCCAGAGGATCCCACACGTCGGCCGCCGGGAGAACCCGAGGGCGGTCATGACGCCCCGGAACCCACGCCGACGCCCACGCCCACCCCGACCCCGGCCCCGACCCCGGCCCCGGGGGGGAAGCGTCCCCCGGGGCCCCGGCCCGTCCGCGCGGGCGCCGCGGCTACGGGAGCGCTATCGGCTTCGCGGCCAGCGAGCGCGCCGAGCTGGGGTCGGCCAGCGCGGACGGCGGCAGCACCTCGGGGGCGGTGGCCTGGGCCGGGACGGTCGCGGCGGCCTCCTCCTTGAGCTTGACGCCGGCCAGGTCGAAGGCGGCCTTCAGGCGCAGCCGCAGCGCGCGCGCGACCTGGGCGGACTTGCCGGGCGTGCAGCGGGCCTCGATCCGCAGCTGGACGGAGTCGACGGCCACCGCCTCGACGCCGAGCACCTTGACCCGGCCCCAGATCAGCTCGTCGTACGGGCTCTCCTTGGCGAGCTGCTCGGCGGCCTCGGTGATCAGCAGCTCGACCCGCTCCAGGTCCTCCTTGTAGCCGATCTGGACGTCCACCGTGGCGGTGCCCCAGCCCTGGCTCATGTTGGCGATCCGCTTGACCTCGCCGTTGCGGATGTACCAGATCTCGCCGGTCGCGCCGCGCAGCTTGGTGACCCGCAGGCCGACCTCCAGGACGGTGCCGGTGGCGACGCCGGTGTCGATCTCGTCGCCGACGCCGTACTGGTCCTCCATGATCATGAAGACGCCGGAGAGGAAGTCGGTGACCAGGTTGCGGGCGCCGAAGCCGATCGCCACACCGGCCACACCGGCGGAGGCCAGCAGCGGGGCCAGGTCGACGCCGAGCACCGACAGCGCCATCAGCGAGGCGGTGCCCAGGATGCTGAAGGACGCCACCGAGCGCAGCACCGAGCCGATCGCCTCGGAACGCTGCTGGCGCCGCTCGGTGTTGACCACGCCGCTGTTGGCCAGCAGCCCGCCGAGCACCCCGTGGTCGTCGCCGCCGTCGGCCGGGCGGGCCATCCGGGAGACCAGCTTGTCGATCACCTTGCGGACCACCGCCCGCAGCACCAGTGCCAGGCCCAGGATCAGCACGATCCGCAGCCCGGAGACCAGCCAGCCCTGCCAGTTGTCGTCCAGCCAGCCGGCCGCCTGCCGGGTGGTGTCGGTCACATCGGCGGCCGAGGTGGGCAGGGTGAACGTCGGGACGGTGCTGTCGGCAGCGGAATCGTCGAGCATCGCCCCACTGTAGCGAGCCCGTTCACCCGCCCGGCCGGGGCCCGTTCACTCGCCCGGCCGGGGCCCGTTCACCCGCCCGACCGGGGCCCGTTCACCCGTCCGACCAGGGTCCGTTCACCCGCCCGGACCGCCCCGGCCGCCGCCGCCCGGGGCCGGCCACGCACCGCACCGCCACCCGCACGGTACGTGCAGGAGGGCCCCGAGCTGGGCATACCGGCTATGGCGGAACGCGCGCGGGCCCACCGCCCGCGCGCGGCACGTTCACGGAGAAATGGTGGCGTCGTACGACGGCGTAAGGCGACACTGAGGGAGATCACGCCCCGCGCGGGGCGCGGTCACCCGCTCGACTCGGCGCGAGCCACGCGCCGCAGGCGTCCAAGGAGGCCCCGTGCCGCATGTCCTTGTCCTCAACGCGTCGTACGAGCCGCTCGGTGTCGTCTCGATGCGACGCGCCCTCATCCTCGTCCTCAACCACAAGGCGATCGCCCTGGAGGATGCGGGCACCACACTGCACAGCGCCACCGGTGCCGTCCGGGCACCGTCCGTCGTCAAGCTGACCCGCTTCGTGCGGGTCCCCTACCGAGGCCCCGTGCCGCTGACCCGGCGGGCGCTGTTCGCCCGCGACCACGGCCGGTGCGTGTACTGCGGGGCCGCCGCCACCAGTGTCGACCACGTCATCCCGCGCAGCCGGGGCGGCCAGCACCGGTGGGACAACGTGGTGGCGGCCTGCCGCCGCTGCAACCACACCAAGGCCGACCGGCACCTCGCCGACCTCGGCTGGCGGATGAAGCGCCCCCCGGCCGCGCCCAGCGGCCTGGCCTGGCGGGTCATCGGCACCGGGATCAAGGACCCGCGCTGGCGGCCCTACCTGGAGCCGTACGGCGGCCTCGACCAGTTCCGGGACTTCGAGCACCACGACCATCCGGAGGCGGTCCTGCCCGTTCCCGTTCCCGTCCGCACCCGTCCGATCCGCCGCGGCGAGCAGCACGCACCGCTCTCCGCCTGAACAGACAAGGGCCTGCCCGACAAGACACCGGTACGCCTCATGGGCCGCCGGCGCCCCCCGCGCGGGGAGCGCCGGCGGCCCGCCGCGCCCGCGCCTACGGCTCCTGCACCGCGTACAGCTCGACCCCCGACAGCGCGTACCCGTACCGGGTGGCCCGGCTGACGCCCTGCACCCGCAGGTACCGGGTGTCCGGCGCGTCGAAGCGGACCGTCTCGGTGCCGCCCTGCCCGTTGCCGACCTCCGCCACGGTGGTCCAGTTCACGCCGTCCGCCGAGGACTCCAGCCGGTACGCGGAGGCGTACGCGGCGCCCCAGTGCAGCACCGCCGAACCCAGCCGGACGGGCTGCGGCAGCCGCAGCCGCAGCCAGGCGCCGTCACTGGCCGGGGAGCTCCAGGAGGTCGCCGGATCGCCGTCGGCCACCGCCGCGGCCGGGGTCCGCGCGCTGTCGTCGCCCGAGGACGAGGCGTCCGCCGTCCGCGCCAGGTCGGCGCCGCCGACCGGCGGCACCACGTGCACCAGCAGCTCCTGGCGGACGGTCAGCGCGCCCGCCGCGAACACCACCGGCACCCGGTAGGTGCCCGACGGGGTGTCCGCGGCCGCCGTGACCAGCAGCGGCGCCACCACCCGCCCGCCGCGCGGCACCGTCAGGGCCGGCGGCGGGGCCACCGCCAGCCCCCGGGCGACCGCCGGGACCTCGGCCCGCAGCGTCCCGGCCAGCGCGTCCGGCCGGCCCGACTCCACGGTCGCCCGGGCCTGCGCGGGCGCCGCCGCGCCCGCCACCACGTCCAGCGTCGGCTCGGCCAGCGCCAGCCGGGCCGCCGGCACGTCCGCCCACCACGGGATCACCTGGTTGACCACCGGCGCCTCGCCGCCCGGCCGCCACACCAGCCGCAGCGCCTCCACCGGCCCGCCGTCGGCCCGCAGCTCGTTGTAGCCCGGCTTCACCGGGCCCAGGTCGGTCCAGCCGCCGTCCGGGCGGCGGGCCTGCGCGGTCGCCTCGGCCCGCACCGTCGGGTCGGTCAGCACGGTCAGCCGGTCCAGCGGCCGGGCCGCGCCCAGCTCCACGGTCAGCGGCGCGTCGCCCTCGGCGGGCGGCGCGGCCGCCCGGAAGGCCGAGTCCGGGTCGCCGGAGAGCACCGCCTGCGGCGAGGAGCCCGGCGCGGCCGGCGGGCCGGACACCGCGGTGTCCACCGTGTCCGGCGCCGCCGCGGTGAACTCGCGCACCGCCACCGCCCCGGACTGCCCGCCGGTGGCGCGCAGCCGGACCGCCTTGGCGACCGCGCCCGCCGGGGCGGTCGCCCGGACCGTCCGCTGCCCGTGCACGGCGGCCAGCCGGTGCCAGCCGCCCGAGCCGCTCCAGTACTCCAGCACCCCGTCGCGCAGGTAGTCGTCGGCCGCCGGGGCGGCGTCCGGGTCGTCGCCCCCGCCCATCAGCACCGTCACCGAGCCCAGCGGCTTCGGGGTGCCCAGGTCCAGGCCGAAGCTGTCGCCGACCTGCGGCGGCGCGGACGACCAGTAGAAGGTCTCGTCGGAGCCGTCCGCCATCAGCGCCGGGCCGTGGTCGTGCGCGGTGCCCAGGGTGGTGGTCGGGGCGGCGCCCGCGGTGATGCCCGACCAGGTGTCCGCGGACTTCGCCGCCCGGTCCAGGAACGCGTCCAGCACGCCCCGGCCGACCGTCACCGGGTTCTGCTCCAGCACCCCGCGCTGCCGGCCCAGCTCCATCCGGGCCCGCCAGGCCGCCGTGCCGTCGCCGCCCTGCTGCGCCTCCAGCACGTCCAGCGCGGCCCGGCCCGCCGAGCCGTACGCCGACAGCCGGGCCAGCCAGGGCGCCGCGTCCGCCGCCAGCGGGTCGCCCGCCAGCGTCCGGGGCGCGTCCGCCATCACCGCGAACGCCTCGCGCAGCGGCCGCGCGGCCTCCCGCAGCCGCGCCCCGTCGACCGGCGCGCCCGAGGACGGCTCGGCCGCCGCCCAGAACCGCTCGACCAGCGGCGCCAGGTACGCCGACTCCTCGCCGCCCAGCGGCGAGGACGCGCTGTTGCCGGCCAGCGCCGCCGCCGCGTCGCGCTGCGCCGGGCCGGCGGTCAGCAGCCGCAGCGCGGCGGCCAGCGACCGCTCCGGCAGGTAGCCGTCCGGCTGCCAGCCGAAGTCGGCGGCGGTCGCCAGCGGGATCCGGGACGCCACCGGCTGGCTCATCGCCGAGGTCAGCAGCACCGCCGAGCGCCGGGCCACCTCCGGGTCGCGCCCGGTGTAGCCGCCCAGGAACAGCCGGTCCGGCGCCGAGTCGTTCACCGGGTAGTTGTCCAGCGTCATCAGCGGCCGCCCGAACAGCGCCGCCGTGGCGTCCGCCTGCTCGCCGGTGACCTGCTTCGGGATCGCCGCGCCGCCGCTCCACGCCACCTGCACGCCGCCCGGCAGCCCCGCCGCCAGCGCCGCCCGGTACGGCGTCGACCCCTGCTTCAGGTACTCGGTCGGCACCACCGACAGCGGCGCCAGGTCCGGGTGCCCGGCCACCAGCCGCTCCCGCACCGCCGCGGTCAGCGCGGTCTGCGCCTTCGCCGCCGCCACCGGCCCGGTGCCGTACTTGCGCCGGTCCGCCCCGCAGTGCCACTCGTCGTACGACACGTTCCGGAAGTCCAACTGGAAGGCCCGGAAGCCCAGTCGGCGCAGCCCGTCGAGCTTGCCGACCAGCGCGTCGACGTCCTTGCCCGAGGAGAAGCAGAACGACTGCCCCGGCGCCACCGAGTACGCCGCCGTCACGTGGTTCGCCCGCGCCCGCGCCGCCAGCTCGGCCAGCTCGTCCGCCTGCCGCGCCGGGTACGCCTCCCGCCAGCGCTGCGCCCGGTACGGGTCGCCGCCCGGCGCGTACAGGAAGTAGTTCTGCTTGGTGCGGCCCAGGAAGTCCACCGCCGCCAGCCGCTGCGCCGCGCTCCACGGCGCCCCGAAGAACGACTCCGCGGTGCCGCGCAGCGCCGCGCCCGACGGCCAGTCCCGCACCAGCACCCCCGGGAACCCCCGGTCGCCCTCGCCGCCCTGCGCCTGGCCCGGGCCGACCGGCGCGAGCAGCTGCGCCAGGCTCTGCGCCGCGTAGAAGGTGCCCGCGCCGTCCGCGCCCGCCAGCACCACCGCGCCGTACGCGCCGCCGCCGTCGGCCGGCAGCTGCCCGGACGCCAGCAGGTGGCCGCCCGACGGCAGGCCCGCCAGGGCCGGCACCTCGGTGTCCTTCAGGCCGGCCGCCACCGCGAGCTGCCGCAGCACCCGGTCGACCGCGCCGCCCGCGCCCTCGTACGGGCCGCCGACGTACACCACCAGCGAGCCGGCCTCCGGACGCTCCGGCGGCTGCGGGACGGCCCGCACCTCGGCCGCGCCGGCCCGGGCCAGCAGCGCGCGCACCGCGTCCACCGCCGGGCCGTCCGCGGCGTCCGCCAGCACCAGCGTCACCAGCCGGGGCACCGCCGCCGGCCGGCCGCCGGCCCGCAACTCCTGCGGGCGCGGGAAGATCTGGGGGTCCGTCAGCGAACCCAGCGGCGCGGCCGCCTCGGCCACCGCCGCGTCCGGCCGCTCGGCGCCGTCCGGCACGGCGCTGGACAGGTCCGCGCGCGGCGCGAACTCGGCTGCGAAGCCCGGCACCGGGGCGAACAGCCCGCCGACCACCGCGGCCGCCGACAGCGTCGCCGCGGCCCGCAGCGCGCTGCCCCGCCGGCCCGCCCGCCGCTCCGCCCGCACCGAGGCGAGCAGCGGCGCCGTGCCCTTGACGTCCGCGATGAACCGGTCCGCCGCCTTCGGGGCCACCTGCCGCGCCGTCCGCGCCGCCGTCCGGCGCGCCGCCAGCGCCGCCGGGTGGTACAGCACCTCGCGGAGCGCCGCGCTCCGCTCCAAGCCCTGCCGCAGCCGCCGTCCGGCCGCCACCGAAACCCGCGCCTGCACCGGAGCCTCCTCGCCCGAAACGCCAGCTCACCGGCCCCCGCCGCCCCGGCCCAGCCCCCCTCGGCCACCCGGCCCGCCCACCCCACCAGCTACCCGCGCCGCTGTCAACGCCCCTGGCGGCTATGTCCGTTATCGCCCGAAAAGGCCGATGCCCGGCGTGCCGCGCGGCAACCGCCCGGACGCACGTTCACCCGACCGGTGCGGGCGCGCGGCCGTGTCGGTCGGGGTCGGCGGGCGGCGGCGCGGGTAGGACTGAGGCTGTCTACATCGTCGGCGTCGGGGAGCACCCGAGGACGGAGCGCGCCGGGTGGCCGCATACCTTGACCGCGAGCACGCGGGGTCCGAGCAGGTCCCGGCGGAGGACAACCCGCCCGCCCCACCGGAGTTGACGGCGCTGGCGCACGCGTACGGGGTGGACACCCGCTACGACGCCGGGGCCGGTCCGGTGGAGGTCGGCGCGCGGACGCTGACCGCCGTGCTGGCCGCGCTCGGGGTCGACGCCGGGACGCCGGAGTCGACCGCGCAGGCGCTGGAGCGGCACCGCGAGGACGCCGCGGCCCGGCTGCTGCCGCCCACCGTGGTGGCCTGGCGGGGGCGGCGCACCGCGCTGGACCTGCCGGCCGGGGCCGAGGTCCGGATCGAGCTGGAACAGGGCGGCGAAGCCTGGGAGTTGACGGCCGAGCACGCGCACTGGCTGCCCGAGGACCTGCCGCTCGGCCGGCACGCGCTGGACGTCCGGGCCGGCGAACGGGCCGCCCGGGCCGTCCTGGTGGTCGCCCCGGCGCGGATCCCCGAACCGCGCGGCCGCTCCTGGGGCTTCCTCGCCCAGCTGTACTCGGTGCTGAGCGAACGCTCCTGGGGCATGGGCGACCTGGCCGACCTCGCCGAGCTCGCCCAGTGGGCCGGCGCCGAACTCGGCGCGGGCTTCCTGCAGATCAACCCGCTGCACGCGGGCATGCCCGGCGCCCCCTCCGACCCGTCCCCGTACCGCCCGTCCTCGCGCCGCTTCGCCGACCCGGTGCACCTGCGGATCGAGGCCGTCCCCGAGTACGCCCGGCACGACGGGGTCCGCGACCTGGCCCGGCGGGCCCGGCTGCTGCGCGAGGAGGTGCTGGAGCACGACGCGCTGATCGACCGCGACGCGGTCTGGTCGCTCAAGCGCCAGGCCCTGGAGCTGCTGCACACCGTGGAGCGCGGGGTCGGCCGGGAGGCCGCGTACCGGGCGTTCGTCCGGCGCGAGGGCGAGTGGCTGGAGCGGTACGCGGTGTGGAACGCGCTGGCCGAGGCGCACGGCGGCGGCTGGCACGCCTGGCCGAAGGGCCTGCGCCACCCCGCCAACCCGCAGGTGGCCGCCGCCAAGGCCGAGTTGAAGGACCGGATCGAGTTCCACCGCTGGCTGGCCTGGCTGGTCGACGAGCAGCTGCACGCCGCCCAGCGGGCCGCCGTCGACGCCGGCATGCCGATCGGCCTGATCCACGACCTCGCGGTCGGCGTCCACCCCGACGGCGCCGACGCCTGGGCCCTCCAGGACGTGCTGGCCGCCGGCATCTCCACCGGCGCCCCGCCGGACGCGTTCAACGCCCACGGCCAGGACTGGGGCCTGCCGCCCTGGCGCCCCGACGCCCTCGCCGAGGCCGGCTACGCCCCGTTCGCCGAGCTGATCCGGGCCTCCGCCCGGCACGCCGGCGCGATCCGGATCGACCACGTGATGGGCCTGTTCCGGCTCTGGTGGGTCCCGGCCGGGGCCCGCCCCACCGAGGGCACCTACGTCCGCTACGACGCCGAGGCGATGCTCGCCGTCCTCGCCCTGGAGGCCCACCGGGCCGGCGCCGCCGTCATCGGCGAGGACCTCGGCACCGTCGAGCCCGGCGTCCGCGAGCGGCTCGCCGACCACGGCGTGCTCGGCACCTCGGTGCTCTGGTTCGAACGGGACTGGCAGGCCGGCGGCGCCGTGCTGCCCCCCGAGCGCTGGCGCCCCGGCTGCCTGGCCACCCTCACCACCCACGACCTGCCCTCCACCGCCGCCCGGCTGACCGGCGAACACGTCGAGCTCCGCCACCACCTCGGCCTGCTGGCCCGCCCGCTGGCCGAGGAGCAGGACGCCGCCGCCCGCGAACTCGCCGACTGGCAGCGCGAACTCGTCCGGATCGGCGTGCTCGCCGAGAACGAGCCCGCCACCCCCGAGGCGCTGTACGCCTACCTGCTGGCCACCCCCGCCGCGCTGGTCGGCGTCTGGCTCCCCGACACCGTCGGCGACCCCCGCCCGCAGAACCTCCCCGGCACCTGGGACCAGTACCCCAACTGGCGCCTCCCGGTCGCCGACGCCGACGGCACCCCCCGCACCCTCGACGCCCTCGCCGCCGCCGCCGGCACCGCGGGCATCGCCGCCACCCTCGCCCCGCTCGACGCCCCGCCCGCGCCGCCGGCCGCCGTCCCGTCCGCGCCGCCGGCTGCGGTCCGGCCGGCGGGACACGCCGACAGGCGCACCCCGCCGGGCGCGGCACTGTAGGGGGCCGGTACCTTGGGAAACGTGGACAAGAGGAACGCAATGCGCGCCGGTGCGGTCACCGCGGCGGCCACGCTGATGATGATCATGTCGTCGCCCGCGATGGCGCTCACGCGCGACGACGGCGACGACCCCGGCTCCGGCCTGGGCGTCGGCGCAACCCTGGGCCTGTTCATCGGCCTCCCGATCCTCGCCTTCGCGGTGATCGCGGGCCTCTGCATGATCCCGGGCGGCAAGAAGAAGTAACCCGGGCCGGCCCGGCCCGGACCCGCGGCGGCGACCGCCGGATCCCGACACCCGTCGGTGATCCGGCGGTCGCCGCCGCGTTCCCGCCGTGCGCGGGCGGCCAGGGTGGCGGCGGGGCCGGAGGTGATGGATCATCAGGCGGGACGAAGCCCCTCCCCATCCGTCTCCTCACCCGCTCGGAGCCCCGATGTTTCGTCCCGCCCTCGCCGCGGCCCTCGTGCTCGCCGCGCCGGTCGCCCTCGCCGTACCGGCCGCTGCCGGTCCCGCGCTCCCCAACAGCGCGGACAAGGTCCTCTGGGCCGCCGACACCGCCCGGGGGCCCTCCTCCTTCGCCGCCGTCCAGTGCAAGGCCGGCAACTTCGGCACCGTCCAGGACGCCGCCAAGGGCAAGGTCTGGCGCGCGAAGCAGGTCGCCGGGGAGGAGCGCTGCGAGACGCTGAGCCCCGACCTGACGAACGGCAGCACGATCTACGTCGGCTGGTCCTCCCGGGTGCGGATCGACGACGACCAGAGCCGCTACGTCTTCCAGCTCAAGTGCTCGCCCAGCGAGGGCACCGCCAACCACCCCGTCGAGATCGACATCGCCGACGGCCGCGTCCGCCTCCAGGAGTGGGACACCGACCACGTCGCCCACCCGATCTGGAGCGCCCCCGTCGGCAACGACCAGTGGCACCGCTACGTCCTCAAGCTCCGGCTCGGCCGGACCGACGGCACCATCGACTTCTGGTACGACGGCGTCAAGCAGACCTTCACCACCGGTTCCGGCACCTACACCGGCACCACCTGGGACGGCACCCGGAACTACCTCAAGTGGGGCTCCTACCACCCCTCCCCGGCCGACGCCGTCAACACCTTCACCAGCCCGGTGATCGCCACCACCTACGACCTGGTGAAGGGCCGCTGAGCCCGGGTCAGCCCCAGCCCCCGGTCGTCTCCTGCCGCCCGTCCGGGTGGATCGCCAGCGCCCGGACGCCCTTCGCGTCGAGCCAGCGCAGCGCCCGCGCGCCCATCGCGAACGCGGCGGTGGCCAGGGCGTCCACCCGGGCGAGGCCGGGGCCGACCAGGGTGAGCGAGGCGAGGGCGGCGGCGGGCAGGCCGGTGTGCGGGTCGATGACGTGCGGGCCGCGCTCCGCGGTGCCGGAGGTGGCGACGGCCAGGTCGTGGCCGGTGACGACGCGGGCGACGGAGCCCGCGCGGTGCGGGTCGGCGATGCCGACCCGCCACGGCCCGCCCGCGCTCTGGACGTCGCCGCCGCCGCTGACGCAGTGCTGCCGGGAGCCGGCCGCGCGCAGCGCCCGGGAGGCCTCCTCGACGGCCCAGCCCTTGACGTAGCCGCTGGGGTCGAGCCGGCCGCCGGGCGTCGCGGTGAAGTAGCCGCCGGTCTCCGCGCCGAGCTCCGCGCACCGCTCCAGCACCCACCGGACCTCGGGGTCGGCGTCCGCCGGGGCGAGTTCCCCGCGCCCGAGCCGGCTGATCTCGCTCTCCGGCCGGTACGTCGAGAACAGCGCGTCGATCCGGTGCAGCCGCTCCACGATCCGCCGGATCGCCGGGCCGGTCCCCGGCCCGGGGTCGCGGACGGCGAACGAGAAGACCGTCCCCATCACGTGCTCGACGTGGCGGGCGGTCACTTCTTCGCCTGGTCGAGGGCGCTCTGCAGCGAGCGGACGTAGCCCTCGCTGGTGTACGTCGCGCCGGAGACCACGTCGATGTCCGCGCTCTGGGCGGCTATCGCCTCCTGGTTGAGGACCGGGACGGCGTACTCGTTGGTCTCCCGGTCGCGGCGGTCGCGGGTGGGGTACTGGAGCACGTCGATCCGGCTGATCCGCGTCCCGGCCATGGTGACCTTGACCTGCACCGGCCCGTACCGGGTGTTGACCGCGCTGCCGGTCAGGGTCCGGGAGTCCGCGCCGGTGTCCTGCGCGGTGCCGTTGTCGGTTGAGCCGGTCGAGCCGGTCGAGCCGGTGGCGCCGGTCGAGCCGGTGGCGGAGATGGTGCGGCTGGCGGCCGGGTCGTGCGGCTTCAGGGCGAGCAGCAGGACGACTCCGGCGGCGGTCGCGGAGGCGGTGATGACGGCGCGTCGCATGGCGGCGGGTGCTCCTAGAGGGCGAAGGACTCGTGGTGGATGCGGGAGGCCCGGACCCCGGCGGCGCGCAGGGCGCGCACCGCGTCGGCGGCGAACTCCTCCGGCCCGCACAGGTAGACCTCGTGCCGGGCCAGGCCGGGGACGAGCCGGCCGAGCGCCGCGCCCAGCTCGCCGACCTCGGCCCGGCCGCCGAGCAGCTCGTGCACCCGGACGCCGCGCCGCTCGGCGACGGCGGCCAGCTCGCGGCGGAACAGCACGTCCTCGGCGCGGCGGGCGCGCTGCACCAGGGTGACCCGGCCCGGCAGCGTCTCGGCCAGCGCCCGCAGCGGGGTGACGCCGACGCCCGCGCCGAGCAGCAGCACCGGGGCGCCGCCGCCGTGCAGCCGGCGCGCGGTGAACGCCCCGTACGGGCCCTCGGCGCGGACCTTCGTGCCGGGGGCGAGCCGGGCCAGGGCCGCGCTGTGGCTGCCCAGGTCCTTGACGGTGAAGCGGAGGAAGCGCGGGTGCGGGGGAGCGGAGAGCGAGTACGGGTTGGCGGCCCAGCGCAGCTGCGGGGTGACGAACTGGAGCCGGAAGAACTGCCCGGGTTCGGCGCGCAGTTCGTCCAGGTGCCGGCCGGTCAGGAAGACCGAGACGACGCCCGGGCCCTCGGCGCGCACCTCGGCGACCTCCAGCCGGTGCCGCCGGTCGCGCAGGTACGGCCGGAGCAGCCGGTACCAGGCCAGCACGGCGGCGGTGCCGAAGTACAGCGGGTACCAGGCGGCCCGCGCCGGGCCGCCGGCCAGTTCGGCGCCGGTGCTGAGCTGGTGGGCGAAGCCGAGCGCGACCGCCAGGTAGGTGGCCAGGTGCAGGTAGTACCAGGTCTCGTAGCCGAGGCGGCGGCGGGCGGCCCGGGCGGAGACCGCGCCGGTGCCGAGCAGCAGCAGGGTCGCGGCGGTGGCCTTCAGCATGTCGGGGAAGTGGAACACCATCTCGACGGTCTGGCCCCACAGGCCCTGCCCGTCGGTCAGCGCGTAGCCCCAGATCACGGTCAGCACGTGGACGGTGACCAGCGCGACCAGGTAGCGGCCGCCGTACGCGTGCCAGCGGGCCAGCCGGTCCGCGCCGACCTCGCGCTCCAGCAGCGGGATCCGGGCCATCAGCAGCAGCAGGACGGGCGCGGCGTAGCCGGCCAGCAGGCCGGTGATCCGGCCCGCGCCGGTCAGCCAGTCGGCGGCGCCGGCCACCCGCGGGGTGTCGGCCCACCACAGCGCGAGCACGCCGAGCGCGCCGAGCGCGACCAGGGCGAGCGCCCCGCGCCGGACGGCGTCCGGGGGCAGCGCCCGGCGCGGGGCGGCGCGCCGGGCGGCCCGGGCGGGAGCGGACGGTGCGGTCAACGGGACCTCCTTCGGTGGTACCCGGACACCGTGGCACCGCAAGTTCTCAGTTCCCTGTGAACCGGTCCGCCGACCGGCCGCCCGGGCAGGGTACCCGCGCGGGTCGGAGCAGGCGGGACAAGGCCGGACGGGATCCGGCGATCTCACCGCTTTCTCATCCCGGAACGGCACAATGGCGCCCATGCGGTACGCGGACACCCCCTGGCGGGTCCTGGTCGTCGACGACGAACCCGACCTGGTCGACGTCCTGTGCGGCGCGCTGCGCTACGAGGGCTGGCAGACCCGCGGCGTCACCGGCGGCCTGGCCGCCGTCGCGGCCGCCGCCGACTGGCGGCCGCACGCCATGGTGCTCGACGTGATGCTCCCCGACTTCGACGGGCTCGAAGTGCTGCGCCGGGTCCACGGCACCGACCCCGAGGTGCGGGTCCTCCTCCTCACCGCCCGGGACGCCGTCGAGGACCGGATCGCCGGGATCACCGCCGGCGGCGACGACTACGTCACCAAGCCGTTCAGCCTGGAGGAGGTGGTGGCCCGGCTGCGCGGCCTGCTCCGCCGCACCGCGCCGCCCGGCCCCGCCGCCCCCGGCACCCTCGCCGTCGGCGACCTCCGGCTCGACCCGGCCACCCGGGAGGCCCGGCGCGGCGGTGAGCCCGTCGACCTCAGCCCCACCGAGTTCGCCCTGCTGCGGCACCTGATGGAGCACCCCCGGCAGGTGCTCAGCAAGGCCCAACTGCTGGACGCCGTCTGGTCCTACGACTTCGGCGGCCAGGCCCACGTGGTCGAGCTGTACATCAGCTACCTGCGCCGCAAGATCGACGCCGGCCGGGCCCCGATGATCCACACCGTCCGGGGCGCCGGCTACGTCCTGCGGGCGGCCGCCGGATGAGACGACTCCGCCCGCGCGGGCCCCGCACCCTGCGGACCCGGCTGCTGGCCGGCCTGCTCACCCTGTTCGTGCTGATCTGCGCCGGCATCGGCACGGCCACCTGCGAGGCGCTGCGGCACTTCCTGGTCGACCGGCTCGACCAGCAGCTCGCCGCCGCCGGCGGCCACTACGCCGCCAGCCTCGAACACCCCGGCCAGAGCGACCACGACACCCGCGCCCAGGCCCCCGGCACCTTCGGCGCCCGGCTGGTCGACGGCGGCCTGACCCACGCCGCCGTGGTCGGCCCCCTCCCGCCGGGCCGGCGCGGCGACAGCGCCGACACCGCCGTCCCGCTCGACGCCGCCGACCTGGCCGCGCTGCGCGCCCTGGCCACCGACGGCCGCCCGCACGACCTCGACCTCTCGGCCCTCGGCCCCTACCGGGTCGCCGCCGTCACCTGCGACGACCACGACAGCCTGGTCACCGGCCTGCCGCTGCGTCCCGTCGACGAGACCATGCGCCACCTGCTGCTGATCGAACTCGTGGTCTTCACCGCCGCGCTCGCCACCGCCGCGGCCGCCGGCGCCCTCGCCGTCCGGTTCGCCCTGCGCCCGCTGGACCGGGTCGTCGCCACCGCCGAACGGGTCTCCGCCCGCCCGCTCGCCAGCGGCGCCGTCGACCTCGCCGAACGCGTCCCCGACGACGACCCGCGCACCGAGGTCGGCCGGGTCGGCACCGCGCTCAACCGCCTGCTCGGCCACGTCGCGGACGCCCTGACCCGCCGCCAGGACGTCGAGGAGCGGCTGCGCGCGTTCGCCGCCGACGCCAGCCACGAACTGCGCAACCCGGTCGCCACCGTCCGCGGCCACGCCGAACTGGCCCTCCGGCACCCCGGGCCGGTGCCCGACCAGGTCCGGCACTCGCTGGAGCGGATCAGCGCCGAGTCCCGCCGGATGGGCGCCACCGTCGAGGACCTGCTGCTGCTGGCCCGCCTCGACGCCGGCCGCCCGCTCGCCCTCCAGGACACCGACCTCACCCGGATCGTCCTCGACTGCACCACCGACGCCAGGGCCGCCGCCCCCGGCCACCGCTGGCTGCTCGACCTCCCCGCCGAGCCGGTCACCGTCCCCGGCGACCCGCACCGGCTCGCCCAGGTCGTCACCAACCTGCTGGCCAACGCCCGCACCCACACCCCCGACGGCACCACCGTCACCCTGCGCCTCGCCCCGGCCGGCCGGCTCACCGTCACCGACGACGGCCCCGGCATCCCGGCCGGCCTGGCCCCGCACGTCTTCGACCGCTTCACCCGCGGCGACCGGGCCCGCTCCCGCCGCACCGGCTCCACCGGCCTCGGCCTCGCCATCGTCCGGGCCGTCGTCCACGCCCACCACGGCACCGTCACCCTCGACAGCGCCCCGGGCCGCACCACCTTCACGGTCACCCTCGGCGTCCCCTCCGGCTAGCGGACGCGGGCGGACGCGCGACGGCGGGGTGCCCGCCCGCAGGCGCGCACCCCGCCGTCGTCCCCGCGGCGCCGGGTCAGCGGTCCGCGGCCTGCGCCTTCAGCGCCCGCTCCACACCGGCCCGGGCCTCCACGACCTGCCGCCGCAGCGCCGGCGCCGGCCCGGCGGCGGCGAGCCAGGCGTCGGTCGCGTCGAGGGTGGCCTGGGAGACCGCGTACGCGGGGTAGAGCCCGACGATGATCTGCTGGGAGATCTCGTGGCTGCGGGTCTCCCACACCTGCTTGATCGCGGCGAAGTACTTCTCCGCGTACGGGGCCAGCAGCTCGCGCTGGTCGGCCTGCTGGAAGCCGGCGATGACGGCCTCCTGGACGTAGTTGGTGAGGGTGTCGGAGTCGACCACCGACGCCCACGCCTCGGCCTTGGCCGCCGCGGTGGGCCGGGCGGCCCGGCAGGTCGCGGCGTGCTCCTGCCCGGAGGAGGTGTTGTCGCGGGCGAGTTCGGCGTCGATCGCCGCCTCGTCGGCGCGGCCGGTGGCGACCAGGCGGGTGAGCAGCGTCCAGCGCAGCTCGGTGTCGACGGCCAGGCCCTCGACCTCGGCGGTGCCGTCCAGCAGCCCGGCGAGCAGCGCGAGCTGGCCGTCGGTGCGGGCGGCCCCGGCCAGCGCGCGGGCCCAGGCGAGCTGGTGGTCGCTGCCGGCGGGGGCGGTGCGCAGGGCGTCCTCCGCGGCGGCGGCCCACTGCCGCAGGCCGCTCTCGCGCCAGGCCGGGTCGGCGTACAGCTCCAGGGCGAGCTTGACCTGGCGCTGGACGGACTGGACGACGCCGATGTCGCTCTCGCGCTGGAGGCCGGAGAGGGCGAGCGCGAGGTAGTCGCGGGTGGCGAGTTCGCCGTCGCGGGTCATGTCCCAGGCGGAGGCCCAGCACAGGGCGCGCGGCAGCGAGTCGGCGAAGTCGCCGAGGTGCGCGGTGACGACGGCGAGCGAGTCGGCGTCGAGCCGGACCTTCGCGTAGGAGAGGTCGTCGTCGTTGAGCAGCAGCACGGCGGGGCGGGCCCGGCCGGCCAGCTGCGGGACGGCGGTGCGCTCGCCGTCGACGTCCAGCTCGATCCGCTCGGTGCGGACCAGCTTGCCGTCGGTGAGCTCGTACAGGCCGACGGCGATCCGGTGCGGGCGCAGCACGGCCTCGCCGCGGGCGCCGGCCGGCAGCGCGGGGGCCTCCTGGCGGACGGCGAAGGACTCGATGGTGCCGTCGGCGGCCAGGGTCAGCTCGGGGCGCAGCACGTTGATGCCGGCGGTCTCCAGCCACGCCTTCGACCAGGTCCTCAGGTCGCGGCCGCTGGCCTCCTCCAGGGCGCCGAGCAGGTCGGAGAGCCGGGTGTTGCCCCAGGCGTGGCGCTTGAAGTAGGCGCGCACGCCCTGGAAGAAGGCGTCCTGGCCGACGTAGGCGACCAGCTGCTTGAGCACCGAGGCGCCCTTGGCGTAGGTGATGCCGTCGAAGTTGACCTGGACGTCCTCCAGGTCGTTGATCTCCGCCATGATCGGGTGGGTGGAGGGCAGTTGGTCCTGCCGGTACGCCCAGGTCTTCATCTGGTTGGCGAAGGTGGTCCAGGAGTGCGGCCACTTGGAGCCGGGGGCCTCGGCCTGGCAGACGACCTCGGCGAAGGTGGCGAAGGACTCGTTCAGCCAGAGGTCGTTCCACCACTCCATGGTGACCAGGTCGCCGAACCACATGTGGGCGAGCTCGTGCAGGATGGTCGCGGCGCGGGCCTCGTAGGAGGCGTCGGTGACCTTGGAACGGAACACGTACTGGTCGCGGAAGGTGACGGCGCCCGCGTTCTCCATCGCCCCGGCGTTGAACTCCGGGACGAACAGCTGGTCGTACTTGGCGAACGGGAAGGGGAAGTCGAACTTCTCCTGGAAGTAGTCGAAGCCCTGCCGGGTGACCGCGAAGATCGCGTCCGCGTCCAGGAACTCGCGCAGCGACGGGCGGCAGTAGACGCCGAACGGCACGTGCTGCGCGCCGTTGTCGTAGCTGTCGAAGACGCCGACGTACGGGCCGGCGATCAGCGCGGTGATGTAGGTGGAGATCCGGGGGGTGGGCTCGAAGGTCCACACCCGGGTGTCGCCGTCGCCGGCCGGCTCGGGGGTGGGGGAGTTGGAGACCACGACCCAGCCGGCCGGGGCGGTGACGGTGAAGGCGAAGGTGGCCTTCAGGTCGGGCTGCTCGAAGTTGGCGAAGACGCGGCGGGCGTCCGGCACCTCGAACTGGGTGTAGAGGTAGGTCTCGCCGTCGGCCGGGTCGACGAAGCGGTGCAGCCCCTCGCCGGTGTTGGTGTAGGCGCAGTCGGCGACGACCCGCAGCTCGTTCTCGGCGGCCAGGCCGGGCAGCGTGATCCGGCTGTCGGCGAAGTTCTCCGGGGGGAGGGCGCGGCCGTTGAGGACGATCTCGGTCACGGCGGGGGCGACCAGGTCGATGAAGGTGGTGGCGCCGGGCTCGGCGGCGGTGAACCGGACCACGGTGGTGGACCGGAAGGTGCCGCCCTCGCGCGCGGAGCTCAGGTCGAGCTCGATCTCGTACGCGTCCACGGCCAGGAGTGCGGCCCGGGTGCGGGCCTCCTCACGGGTCAAGTTGGTGCCAGGCACTCGCAGGACTCCTTCGTCAGGGCTCGGGTTACCGGGAATCCTCCCATGCGAGTAACGATCCGTGTTCGTGCTTGACTCCCCCTCCGAGCAGTACCGGAGCATAGAGTTCAGAAGTTGAAGCTGAACTTCAGACGAACCGCACGTACGCCCAGGAGGGTGGAACATGTCGACGGACACACCGGGATCGCAGTCCTCACTGCACCGGGCCAATCTCGAACGGGTGCTGCGAGCGGTGCGGATGGCCGGTTCGCTGACCCAGGCCGAGATCGCCCGGGGCACGGGGCTGTCGGCCGCGACGGTGTCCAACATCGTCCGCGAGCTCAAGGAGTCCGGCACCGTGGTGGTGGCGGACACCTCCTCGGGCGGCCGGCGGGCGCGCAGCGTGTCGCTGAGCGGGGACGCCGGGATCGTGGTCGGAGTGGACTTCGGCCACACCCACCTGCGGGTGGCGGTGGGCAACCTGGCGCACCGGGTGCTGGCCGAGGAGAGCGAGCCGCTGGACGTGGACGTCTCCGCCCAGCAGGGCTTCGACCGGGCCGAGCGGATGGTCGAGCGGCTGCTGGGCCAGGCCGGCTTCCCGGCCGACAAGGTGATCGGGGTCGGCCTGGGCGTGCCGGGCCCGATCGACGTGGAGACCGGCGCGCTCGGCTCGACCGCGATCCTGCCGGGCTGGACGGGCGTGATGCCGGGCCGGGAGCTGTCCGGGCGCCTGGGCATGCCGGTGCACGTGGACAACGACGCCAACCTGGGCGCGCTGGGCGAGCTGGTCTGGGGCGCCGGGCGGGGCCTGGGCGACCTGGCGTACATCAAGGTGGCCAGCGGCGTCGGCTCCGGCCTGGTGATCAACGGCCAGATCTACCGGGGCCCGGGCGGCACCGCGGGCGAGATCGGCCACATCACGCTGGACGAGGCCGGGCCGGTCTGCCGCTGCGGCAACCGCGGCTGCCTGGAGACCTTCGTCGGCTCCCGCTACCTGCTCAACCTCTTGAACGCCAACCACCCGGGCGAGTTGAGCCTGAGCCGGGTGGTGCAGCTGGCCCAGCAGGGCGACCTCGGCTGCCGCCGGGTGATCGCCGACGCGGGCCGGCAGATCGGCATGGGCGTGGCCACCCTGTGCAACCTGCTCAACCCCCGCCGGGTGATCCTCGGCGGCGACCTCGCGGAAGCCGGTGAGCTGGTGCTTTCCCCGATCCGGGACTCGGTGGCACGGTACGCGATCCCCAGTGCCGCCCGGCAGCTGTCGGTCGTCCCGGGGACGCTCGGCGGCCGGGCCGAGGTGCTCGGCGCGCTGGCCCTGGTGATGAGCGAGATGGGGGAGACGGGCGTGCTCTGAGTCACGTCCGGGGGGGTCCATAGGCTCACTCGGTATCGGGTGAGCCTTCAGGAAGATAACGAAAGGGTTTGAATCCCGGGGGTCCCGGTTTTACTTATTGACGACAAGCTTCGTGACGGGGTTGACTCCTGCCCACCTCGCCGCGACATTTCGCGGCTCTGTCAGGGAGGCTCCCCCCACCATGAACGCAATGATGCGTCGCGTCGCCGTCGGCACTGTCGCCGTCTCGATGGCTCTCACCATGGCCGCCTGCGGCAAGGCCGGTGACGACAAGAAGAAGGACGCGGCCGCTTCGGGCGACAGCAAGTCCATCGGCCTCCTGCTGCCGGAGAACGCCTCCTCGACCCGCTACGAGTCCTTCGACAAGCCGTTCATCGAGGCCAAGGTCAAGGAGCTGTGCGCCGACTGCAAGGTCGAGTACAACAACGCCGAGGGCTCCGCCGCCAAGCAGAAGCAGCAGTTCGACACCCTGATCGCGCAGGGCGTCAAGGTGATCATCCTGGACGCGTTCGACGCCAAGTCCACCCAGGCGTGGGTCGCCGAGGCCGCGAAGAAGAACGTCAAGGTCATCGCGTACGACCGGCTGGCCACCGGCCCGGTCTCCGCCTACGTCTCGTTCGACAACGAGAAGGTCGGCGAGCTCCAGGGCCAGGCCCTGGTCGACGCGCTGGGCGCCAAGGCCGCCGACGCCAACGTCGTGATGATCAACGGTGACGAGGCCGACCCGAACGCCGGCAAGTTCAAGTCGGGCGCCCACAAGGTGCTGGACGGCAAGGTCAAGAAGGTCGTCTACGAGCAGAGCGGCGAGTGGAAGCCCACCGTCGCGGGCCAGAAGGTCGGCGCCGCCATCTCGCAGCTCGGCAAGGACGGCTTCCAGGCCGTCTACTCGGCCAACGACGGCATGGCCGCCGCCATCATCACCCAGCTGAAGTCGCAGGGCATCAACGTCCCGGTCGGCGGCCAGGACGCGGGCCTCGACGCCATCCAGCGCCTGGTCTCCGGCGACCAGGCGTACACCATCTACAAGGCGTACAAGCCGCTGGCCGACTCGGCCGCCCAGCTCGCGGTCAACCTGCTGCAGGGCAAGGACATCAAGTCCGTCGCCACCTCGACCATCGACAGCGACACCGACAAGGGCATCCCGGCCCAGCTGCTGGAGCCGAAGGTCGTCACCAAGGCGAACATCAAGGACACCGTGGTCGCCGACAAGCTCTACACGGTCGCGGACATCTGCACCGCCGACTACGCGGCCGCCTGCGCCACCGCCGGCCTGAAGTAACACCCGCCCGGCGGGGGCTCCCCGACCACCCGGGAGCCCCCGCCGGCCGGCGTCCCACCCCCCAGCACTTCAAGCAGCACAGCAGCACTACCCCGCGCGCCCGGCCCGGCGCGCGGGACGGCCGTGCCGGAAACGTCAGGTCCGGCACGGGACTCAAGGAGTTGGTTCACGTGACAGGCGCACCCGTACTGGCGTTGCGCGGGGTCTCCAAGCGCTTCGGTGCCGTTCAGGCGCTCACCGACGTGCACTTGGAGGTCCACGCGGGCGAGGTCGTCGCCCTGGTCGGCGACAACGGTGCCGGCAAGTCCACCCTGGTGAAGACCATCGCGGGCGTCCACCCGATCGACGAGGGCGTCATCGAGTGGGAGGGCCGGGCGGTCAACATCAACCGCCCGCAGGACGCCCAGCAGCTCGGCGTCGCCACCGTCTACCAGGACCTCGCGCTCTGCGACAACCTCGACGTGGTCGGCAACCTCTTCCTCGGCCGCGAGCTCAAGCGCTTCGGCACCCTGGACGAGGTCGCGATGGAGAAGCGCGCCCGCGAGCTCCTCGACACCCTGTCGATCCGCATCCCCAGCGTCCGGATCCCGATCGCCGGCCTGTCCGGCGGCCAGCGCCAGGTGGTCGCGATCGCCCGCGCCCTGGTCGGCGACCCGAAGATCGTCATCCTGGACGAGCCCACCGCCGCCCTCGGCGTCGAGCAGACCGCCCAGGTCCTGGACCTGGTCGAGCGGCTCCGCCAGCGCGGCCTCGGCGTGATCCTGATCAGCCACAACATGGCCGACGTCAAGGCCGTCGCGGACACCGTCGCGGTGCTCCGCCTGGGCCGCAACAACGGCAGCTTCGAGGTGGCCGGCACCTCGCACGAGGAGATCATCTCCGCCATCACCGGCGCCACCGACAACGCGGTGACACGTCGTCAGGCCCGAATCGCGGAGGAAGCCAAGTGAGCACCGAGACCCCCACCACCACCCCCGCCCCCGCGGTGGACCCGCGCCTGCTGGTCCGCAAGGAGGGCCTGGCCGGCTACTTCGACGAGTTCGGCCGCAAGATCCGCAGCGGCGAGCTCGGCTCGCTGCCGGTGGTCGTCGGCCTGATCGTGATCGCCGCGATCTTCCAGTTCAAGACCGGCTCCTTCCTCAACGCCGACAACCTCACCAACATCACCAAGTGGATCGCGGGCCCCGGCCTGATCGCGGTCGGCGTGGTGTTCGTGCTGCTGCTCGGCGAGATCGACCTCTCGCTCGGCTCGGTGGCCGGCGCCACCGCCGCCATCACCTCGGTGCTCTCGGTCCGCCAGGGCCTGAACGAGTGGCTCGCGATCGTGCTGGCGATCGCCGCCGCGATCGCCATCGGCGCCCTGCACGGCTACTTCTTCGCGAAGATCGGCGTCCCCGCGTTCGTCGTCACGCTGGCCGGCATGCTCGCCTGGAACGGCCTGCAGATGCTCGTCCTGGGCACCCTGGGCACCGTCAACAACCCGATGGACGGCGTGGTCGCCAACCTGGACACCTACTTCCTGGGCGACGGCGACGTCCTCTGGGCCTGGCTGTTCGCGATCGTCACCATCGTGCTGTTCGGCGGCGGCCAGCTGCTCGACTCCCGCCGCCGCGCCGCGGCCGGCCTGCCCGCCCGCCCGGTCAGCGAGATCGCGCTGCGCACCGGCGTGATCGGTGTCGTCCTGCTGGTCGCCGCCTACATGCTCAACCAGGACAGCGGCCTGCCGCTGCCGCTGGTGATCCTGGTCGGCGTCGTCGCGCTCGGCGACTTCGTGCTGCGCCGCACCGCCTACGGCCGGCAGATCTTCGCGGTCGGCGGCGGCATCGAGGCGGCCCGCCGCTCGGGCATCAACGTCGCCTGGGTGCGGATCTCGGTCTACATGATCTCGGCCGGCCTGGCCGGCTTCGGCGGCCTGTTCATCGCCTCCCAGCAGGGCTCCGCGGACAAGGCGCTGGGCAGCGGCAACATCCTGATGAGCGCGATCGCCGCCGCCGTCATCGGCGGCACCAGCCTCTTCGGCGGCCGCGGCAAGACCTGGTCGGCGCTGCTCGGCGCGCTGGTCATCCAGTCCATCACCACCGGTCTGGACATGGTGCACGCCCAGCAGGCCATCCAGTACATGATCACCGGCGCGGTGCTGCTCGCCGCGGTGGTCCTGGACTCGGTCTCCCGCCGCACCCAGAAGTCCCACGGCCGCGGCTGACCCCCGGCCGCACCCCGAACCGCGCGACCGCGCTCCCGTACCAGGGGCCGGTCGCGCGGTTCGGCGCGTTCCGCGGCGGCCACCCGAAGGGGGGTACGGGTTGCCCCCCGCACTACGGACCGGTAATGGACATTAGACTCAAGCGGGGCGTACGCCCTCCGGGCCCATGCGGGCGCGAGAACTTGGACGAGGAGGAACGGGTGGCCCTGCTGACCCGCATTCGGGGACCGCGCGATCTCGATCGACTCACGCCCGCGCAGCTCGCGGAGCTCGCCGAGGAGATCCGCGGCTTCCTGGTCGAGGAGGTCTCCAAGACCGGCGGCCACCTCGGCCCCAACCTCGGCGTGGTCGAACTCACGCTCGCGCTGCACCGGGTCTTCGACTCCCCGCGCGACCGGATCCTCTTCGACACCGGGCACCAGAGCTACGTCCACAAGCTGCTCACCGGCCGCCAGGACTTCTCCCGGCTGAAGATGAAGGGCGGCCTGTCCGGCTACCCCTCGCGGGCCGAGTCCGAGCACGACGTGATCGAGAACTCGCACGCCTCCACCGTCCTCGGCTACGCCGACGGCCTGGCCAAGGCCAACAAGATCCAGGGCCACAAGGACCGCCCGGTGGTCGCCGTGATCGGCGACGGCGCGCTCACCGGCGGCATGGCCTGGGAGGCGCTCAACAACATCGCCGACAGCCGCGACCTGCCGGTCGTGATCGTCGTCAACGACAACGAGCGCTCCTACTCGCCGACCATCGGCGGCCTCGCCAACCACCTCTCCACGCTGCGCACCACCCAGGGCTACGAGCGCTTCCTGTCCTGGGGCAAGGACGCGCTGCAGCGCACCCCGGTGGTCGGCCAGGCGATGTTCGACACCCTGCACGGCGCCAAGAAGGGCCTGAAGGACTTCATCGCCCCGCAGGGCATGTTCGAGGACCTCGGCCTCAAGTACATCGGCCCGATCGACGGCCACGACCTGCAGGCCCTGGAGTCCGCCCTCACCAAGGCGCGCGGCTTCGGCGGCCCGGTCATCGTGCACTGCATCACCGAGAAGGGCCGCGGCTACCACGCCGCCGAGAACAACGACGAGGACCGCTTCCACGCGGTCGGCGTGATCCACCCCGACACCGGCCTGCCGGCGAAGACCGCCGGCAAGGACTGGACGTCCGTGTTCGGCGAGGAGATGGTCGCGCTCGGCCGCGAGCGCCGCGACATCGTCGCGATCACCGCCGCGATGCTGCACCCGGTCGGCCTGGCCCCGTTCGCCAAGGCGTACCCCGAGCGGATCTTCGACGTCGGCATCGCCGAGCAGCACGCCGCGGTCTGCGCGGCCGGCCTGGCCACCAACGGCCTGCACCCGGTGGTCGCGGTCTACGCGACCTTCCTGAACCGGGCCTTCGACCAGGTGCTGATGGACGTCGCGCTGCACCGGCTCGGCGTCACCTTCGTGCTCGACCGGGCCGGCGTCACCGGCACCGACGGCGCCTCGCACAACGGCATGTGGGACATGTCGATCCTGCAGGTCGTCCCCGGCCTGCGGCTGGCCGCCCCGCGCGACGCCGAGCAGGTCCGGCTGCAGCTGCGCGAGGCCGTCGAGGTCACCGACGCCCCCACCGTGGTCCGCTACTCCAAGGGCAGCGTCGGCCCGTCGCTGCCCGCCGTCGGCACCGTCGGCGGCATGGACGTGCTGCGCCGCGAGGCGGACGCCACCGACGGCGAGGACGCCGCCGACGTGCTGATCGTCTCGGTCGGCGCGATGGCCCCGCTCTGCCTGGAGGCCGCCGAGCTGCTCGCCGGGCGCGGCATCACCAGCACCGTCGTCGACCCGCGCTGGGTCAAGCCGGTGGACGCCGCGCTCCCCGGCCTGGCCGCCCGGCACCGCCTGGTGGTCACCGTCGAGGACAACGGCCGGGCCGGCGGCGTCGGCTCCGCGATCGCCCAGGCGCTGCGCGACGCCGACGTGGACGTCCCGCTGCGCGACTTCGGCATCCCGCAGGAGTTCCTCGACCACGCCTCGCGCGCCGAGATCATGGCCGAGATCGGGCTGACCGGCCCGGCCGTCGCGGCCCGGATCGAAGCGCTGGTCAGTGCCCGCTCGTACGCCCGGAGCTGACCCGCCGAACCTCCGTGGGCGCACCGACGCGGAGCCGCAGCGACGGCTCCCGGCGGTGCGCCCATTGTCGGACCGTCATATTCATTCCTGGACTGGCACTCTCCGGCCCGTTCGCGCCAGGTAGGTTGTCACCCGTGCCCCTCTCCGTCACGCGCCGCCCCCGTGCCTTCGTCGAACGCATGCACGGGCACGTCCGCGCCGGGTACTGGACCAGGCTGGTCCCGCTGCTCGCGGTCCTGGCCACCGTCACCCACCTGCCGTCCTTCCTCCGCCCGGTGTGGAGCCCGGACGAGGGCTACCTCGCCACCCAGGCCCGGATGCTCGCCGACGGCGGCGTCCTCTACGACACCGTCGTCGACCGCAAGCCCCCGCTGCTGCCCTGGCTGTACGAGGCGTGCTTCGCCGTCTTCGGCTCGGCCTCGCTCTGGCCGCTGCGCACCCTCGCGATCGGCGCCCACCTCGCCACCGCCGTCCTGCTCGCCTCCACCGCCCGCGGCCGCTGGGGCGACCGGGCCGGGCGCTACGCCGGCGTCGTCTACCTGCTGGTCTCCATCGGCCTCTCGCCCGAGGACACCCAGGCGGCCACCTTCGAAGTCTTCATGCTGCCCGCCATGGTGCTCGCCTTCCGCTACGCGGAGCGCCGCCGCTGGCTGGCCGCCGGCATCGCCGTCGCCCTCTGCTCGCTCACCAAGCAGACCGGCGGCGCCGTCATGCTCCCCGTCCTGTGGATGCTGCTCCAGGACACCCGCCGCCGCGGTGTCCCCTGGCCGCCCGCCCTGGCCAAGATCTGCTTCGGCTTCGCCGTCCCGATAGCGCTGGTCGCCGCCATCCTCACCAAGCCCAAGGGCTTCCTGTTCTGGGTGGTCACCGGCTCCGGCGACTACGCCGTGCTCGGCTCCAACTGGCCGCAGATGCTCGGCCGGGCCCTCGGCAACTCGGCGATCCTGCTCAGCGCCGGCCTCGCCTTCCTGCTGCCCTACGCCCACCGGGCCTGGCTGCGCCACCGCCGCCGCCCGGTCCCCCCGAAGGGCCCGCAGCGCGGCTCCACCGCCGACATCTGGGTCTGGCTGCTCTCCTCGGTCATCGCCGTCTCGGTCGGCTTCCACTTCTTCGGGCACTACTACCTCCAGCTGATGCCCCCGCTGGTCCTGCTCGGCGTCGGCGCGGTCGCCACCTCCACCGTCCCCTGGCGGCCGGTGGTGGCCTACTCCACCCTCGCCAGCACCTTCTTCGTCGGCCTCGCCGTGTTCTGGCCCGGCCAGCGCCTCACCCAGACCACCGAGGTCGCCACCGCCGTCGCCGCCCAGACCGGCCCGAAGGACACCGTCCTGGTCTGGGGCATGCACCCCGAGCTCTACTGGCTCGCCGACCGCCGCCCCGCCAGCCGCTACCTCACCGCCGGCTTCCTCACCAACTTCAGCGGCGGCAAGGGCGGCGAGAAGGTCGGCGAGGAGTACTCCGTCTCCGACGCCTGGCAGACCTTCGACAACGAGATCAGCGCCAACGGCCTCCCCGAGGTCTTCGTCGACGACTCCGGCACCGCCCCCTACCAGCCCGACAAGGTGCCCCGGATCGCCACCCTCCTGGACACCTACTACGAGGTCGTCGGCGTCACGGGCGACACGGTCATCTACCGCCTCAAGAAGCGCTGACGCCCCTCCAGGGGCCCGCCTATCCGACCCGGCCGACCCGGTCGGCCCACCCGGCCAGCGCGGCGACCAGCGGTTCCGGCCGGAACCCGGGCCTGGGCGGCTCCGGGCACCCCGGCAGTTCCACCGCCCCCGGCAGCAGCCGCAGCAGCGCGTCGACCGTGCGCCGCCGGTGGGCGGGGTTCTCCGGGACGGACGGCAGGACGGCCACCGGCATCCGCAGCGCGCCGAGTTCGGCGTCGGTGGTGCCGCGCAGCGTCCCGCCGGCCAGCAGTCCGGCGGCCCCGGGCGCGGCGGCCCGGATCCGGGCGTCCAGCGCCTCCTCGCCCGCGGTGGCCGGCCAGGCCAGCACCAGGGCCCGGACGCGGTCCGGCGCCGCCAGGGCCAGCCGGACGGCGGCCGAGCAGCCGTTCGAGCCGCCGACCAGGACGACCGGCGGCCCGTCCGGCAGCAGCGCGGCCAGGTGCGCGGCCTCCGCGTCCCAGCTCCCGGCCCGCATCGCCCGGTCGGGGGCGGCCACCGCGATCCCGGCGGCGCGCAGGCCGGCCGTCACCCCGGGCCGCTCCCAGAACGCGGCCGCGTCCGTCTCCTCGTCCCACAGCCCGCCGTGCACCAGTACCAGCATCCGCGCCCCACGCCCCTCCGGGTCCGAAAGACCGGCAGCCTACCCAGGAAAGCGGGCGGCCCCCCGTCCCGGTCGGGGAACGGGGGGCCGCCCGGCGGCGCGCGGAGGCGTCAGACGGGGACCGAGGCCAGGCCGGGGGCCAGGAACCGCTTGCCGTTGACGCGCTCGGAGACGCCCTCGCGGTCGAGGTACGGGGTGATGCCGCCGAGGTGGAAGGGCCAGCCGGCGCCGGTGATCATGCAGAGGTCGATGTCCTGGGCCTCGCCGACCACGCCCTCGTCGAGCATCAGGCCGATCTCCTGGGCGACGGCCTCCAGCGCGCGGGCGCGCACCTGCTCCTCGGTGAGGACGGTGTCGCCGAAGGAGAGCAGCTCCAGCACCTCGGGGTCGAGGACCTGGGCGCCGTCCTGCCAGACGTAGAAGCCGCGCTTGCCGGCCTCGACGACCTTGCCGAGGTTCGCGGAGACGGAGAACCGCTCCGGGAACGCGCCGTGCAGGGTCTCGGAGACGTGCAGGGCGATCGCCGGGCCGACCAGTTCGAGCAGCGCGATCGGGGACATCGGCAGGCCGAGCGGCTGCACCGCGGCCTCGACGGTCTCGAACGGGGTGCCCTCGTCGATGATGCTCTGGATCTCGCCCATGAAGCGGGTCAGGATCCGGTTGACCACGAACGCCGGGGCGTCCTTGGTGAGCACCGCGGTCTTCTTCAGCTTCCGGGCGACGCCGAACGCGGTGGCCAGCGAGGCGTCGTCGGTCCGCTCGGCCCGGACGATCTCCAGCAGCGGGAGGATCGCGACCGGGTTGAAGAAGTGGAAGCCGACCACGCGCTCCGGGTGCCGGAGCTTGGACGCCATCTCGGTGACCGACAGCGAGGAGGTGTTGGTGGCCAGCACGGCGGTCGGCGAGACCACCGCCTCCAGCTCCGCGAACACCTTCTGCTTGACGCCCATCTCCTCGAAGACGGCCTCGATCACGAAGTCCGCGTCGCCGAACGCGACGGCCTTGTCGAGGTGCCCGGTGACCAGGCCCTTGAGCTTGTTGGCCTTGTCCTGGCCGATCCGGCCCTTGCCGAGCAGCTTGTCGATCTCGGCGTGGACGTAGCCGACGCCCTTGTCGATCCGCTGCTGGTCGATGTCGGTGAGCACCACCGGCACCTCCAGGCGGCGCGCGAACAGCAGCGCCAGCTGGGAGGCCATCAGGCCGGCCCCGACCACGCCGACCTTGGAGACCGGGCGGGCCAGCGCCTTGTCCGGCGCGCCGAACGGCCGCTTGGCGCGGCGCTGCACCAGGTCGAAGGCGTACACCCCGGCGCGCAGCTCACCGCTCATGATCAGGTCGGCGAGCGCCGCGTCCTCGGCGTCGAAGCCGGCCTGCAGGTCGCCGTCCTTGGCCCGCCCGATGATGTCCAGCGCCTTGTACGCGGCCGGCGCGGCCCCGTGCACCTTGGCGTCGGCGACCCAGCGGCCCCACAGCACGGCGTCGTCCCACGCCTTGCCGCGGTCGAACTCCTCGCGCTCGACGGTGACGCCGCCGGTGAGCACCTTCGCCGCCCACAGCAGCGACTGCTCCAGGAAGTCGGCCGGCTCGAAGATCGCGTCCGCGATGCCGAGCTCGAACACCTCCTGGCCCTTGAGCTGCTTGTTCTGCGCCATCGAGTTCTCGACGATGACCTTGACCGCCTTGGCGGGGCCGATCAGGTTCGGCAGCAGGGTGCAGCCGCCCCAGCCGGGCACCAGGCCGAGGAACACCTCGGGCAGCGAGAACGCCGGGACGCCCGCGCTGACGGTGCGGTAGGTGCAGTGCAGGCCGACCTCGACGCCGCCGCCCATCGCCGCGCCGTTGTAGAACGCGAAGGACGGGACGGGCAGCGCGGCGATCCGCTTGAAGACGTCGTGGCCGCCCTTGCCGATGGCCAGCGCGTCGGCGTGCTCGGTGAGCAGTTCGAGGCCCTTGAGGTCGGCGCCGACCGCGAAGATGAACGGCTTGCCGGTGATCGCGACCGCGACGACGCCGCCCGCGGCGGCCTCCGCCTCGACCTGGTCCAGCGCCTCGGCGAGCCTGGCCAGCGAGGCCGGGCCGAAGGTGGTCGGCTTGGTGTGGTCGAAGCCGTTGTCCAGGGTGATCAGCGCCAGCTTGCCGGCCCGCAGCGGCAGGTCCAGGTGGCGCACGTGCGCGGTGGTGACGACCTCGCCGGGGAACAGCCCGGCGGCGCGCTGCAGCAGTTCAGTGGTGCTCATGGTCACTTACCACCCTCGAAGTGGGGGTTCTCCCAGATGACGGTGCCGCCCATGCCGAAGCCGATGCACATGGTGGTGATGCCGTAGCGGACGTCCGGCCGCTGCTCGAAGCGCCGGGCCAGCTGGGTCATCAGGCGCACGCCCGAGGAGGCCAGCGGGTGGCCGAAGGCGATCGCGCCGCCGTACGGGTTGACCCGCTCGTCGTCGTCGGCGATGCCGTAGTGGTCCAGGAACGCCAGCACCTGCACGGCGAAGGCCTCGTTGACCTCGAACGCGCCGATGTCCTCGATGGTCAGGCCGGCCTTGGCCAGCGCCTTCTCGGTCGCCGGGACGGGGCCGATGCCCATCACCTCGGGCTCGACGCCCGCGAACGCGTAGCTGACCAGGCGCATCTTCACCGGCAGGCCCAGCTCGCGGGCCACGTCCTCGGCGGCCAGCAGCGAGGCGGTCGCGCCGTCGTTCAGGCCGGCCGCGTTGCCCGCGGTCACGTTGCCGTGCGGGCGGAACGGGGTCTTCAGGCCGGCCAGCGACTCCAGCGTGGTGCCCGGGCGCATCGGCTCGTCCACCGTGGCCAGGCCCCAGCCGGTCTCGCCGACCTCCGGGTTGGTGTTGCGGACCGCGATCGGCACCAGGTCCGGCTGGATGTCGCCGTTGGCGTACGCCTTCGCGGCCTTCTCCTGCGAGCGGACCGCGAACGCGTCGCAGCGCTCCTTGGTGAGGTGCGGGAAGCGGTCGTGCAGGTTCTCCGCCGTCATGCCCATGAACAGGGCGGACTCGTCGACCAGCTTCTCCGAGACGAACCGCGGGTTCGGGTCCACGCCCTCGCCCATCGGGTGCCGCCCCATGTGCTCGACGCCGCCGGCCACCACGACGTCGTACGCGCCGAACGCGATGCCGCCCGCCGTGGTGGTGACCGCCGTCATGGCGCCCGCGCACATCCGGTCGATCGCGTAGCCCGGCACCGACTTCGGCAGCCCGGAGAGCAGCGCGGCGGTGCGGCCGATGGTCAGACCCTGGTCGCCGATCTGCGTGGTCGCCGCGACGGCGACCTCGTCGATCCGCTCGACGGGCAGGTTCGGGTTGCGGCGGACGAGCTCACGGATGCACTTGACGACCAGGTCGTCGGCGCGCGTCTCGTGGTAGATGCCCTTCGGGCCGGCCTTGCCGAACGGGGTGCGGACGCCGTCGACGAAGACGACGTCCCTCGCGGTACGAGGCACGGGGGCTCTCCTCCCAGGGGGACATGACGATGAGCGCGCGCACGAGCGGCGCCGCTACGCCCACCAATCTACCCGTGAGTAACAACGCCCGGCAAGGAGGGGGAGGCGTGACCCGTCCGACGCCGGAGCGCCGGGCGGGGAGGAGCCCCGGCACCCGGACGGCTACGCCGCGGCCTCCCGGAACGCCTCCGCCAGCACCGGCCCGACCAGCTCGGTCTGCCAGGCCCGGGCGCCCAGCGCCCGCAGTGCGGCGCCGATCGCCACCGGGTCCTGCTCGGCCGGCGGCTCCCAGGAGACCCGGCGGACCAGGTCGGGCGCGATCAGGTTCTCGGCGGGCAGGTGGTGCCGCTCGGCCAGCGCGGTGACGGCGGCGCGGGCGCCGCTGAGCCGGGCCGCGGCCACCGGGTCCTTCTCGGCCCAGGCCCGCGGCGGCGGCGGGCCGTCGTGCGGGGCGGTGGCCGGCGGCAGCGCGGCCTCCGGGATCTCCCGGGCCCGCTCGATCGCGGCCAGCCACTGGTCGAGCTGCCGCCGGTTCACCCGCGGCCCGAAGCCCTGCACGGCGACCAGCGCGGGCGCGTTCAGCGGCATGGCGAGCGCGGCGTTCACGATCGCGGCGTCGGCCAGCACCCGGCCGGGCGAGACGTCCCGCTCGCGGGCGATCCGGTCCCGGGTCAGCCACATCTCGCGGACGGCGGCCAGCTGCCGGCGGCGGCGGACCTTGTGCAGCTGCGAGGTGCGCCGCCACGGGTCGACCCGGGGGGCGGGCCGCGGCGCGGCGGCGAGCGCGGCGAACTCCTGGTGCGCCCAGTCGAGTTTGCCCTGCCGGTCGAGCTCCGCCTCCAGCGCGTCCCGCAGGTCGACCAGCACCTCGACGTCCAGCGCGGCGTAGCGCAGCCAGGGCTCGGGCAGCGGGCGGGTGGACCAGTCGACCGCGGAGTGCTCCTTGGCCAGCGACAGGCCCAGCACGTTCTCGGTCATCGGGCCGAGGCCGACCCGGGGGAACCCGGCGAGCCGGCCGGCCAGCTCGGTGTCGAACAGCACCCCGGGGTGCATGCCGACCTCGAACAGGCAGGGCAGGTCCTGGGTGGCGGCGTGCACGACCCACTCGGTGTCGGCGAGCGCCGCGTTCAGGCCGGTCAGGTCGGGGCAGGCGATCGGGTCGATCAGCGCGGTGCCCGCGCCCTGGCGGCGCAGCTGGATCAGGTAGGCGCGCTGCCCGTAGCGGTAGCCGGAGGCCCGCTCGGCGTCGACGGCGACCGGCCCGGTGCCGCCGCGGAAGGCCTCGACGACGGCGGCGAGGGCCGCGTCGTCCGACACCACCGGTGGCAGTCCGTCCCGGGGTTCGAGGAGCGGAACCGGGGCGGTCTCTTCGGGGATGGAGGCTACGGCGTCGGTCACCCCCCAAGGGTACGTCGTGTGTCGCCGCCGGGAGTGTTGTCTGACTGGTCGGACCATGTTCGGACATATGCCAGCCGGGGTTGGCGGCCCGTTCGGCCCCGGGCCGGGCGCGGCGCTGACGGGACGTCACCCGCGGCTCCGGACGCGGTTCCGGGGCCGGACCCGGGCAAGGCGAAGGCCCGGAGGAAACGTTCCTCCGGGCCTTCACCAGCGACGATGCGGGTCAGTGGATGATGCCGGTGCGCAGCGCCACGGCCACCATGCCGGCCCGGTCGCCGGTGCCCAGCTTGCGGGCGATCCGGGCCAGGTGGCTCTTCACCGTCAGCGCCGACAGGCCCATCGCCACGCCGATCGCCTTGTTCGACTGACCCTCGGCGACCAGTCGCAGCACCTCCACCTCGCGGCCGGACAGCTCGCGGTAGGCGGACGGCTGCGCGCCGGGCGCGCCCGGGGCGCCGGGGGCGGCGCCGGGCTGGCCGGGGGCGCCGTGGTGGCCGGGCGCGCCCGGGTGGTGGTGGCCGGGGAGGCCGGGGCGGCGCATCCGGCCCGCCAGGCCGGCGCCGATCGGCAGGCCGGGACGGCCGGGCATCGGCATGTTGGTGCGCGTCCCGGTCACCACGTAGCCCTTGACACCGCCGGCCAGCGCCGAGCGGACCGCGCCGATGTCGTCGGCGGCGGACAGCGCCAGGCCGTTGGGCCAGCCCGCGGCGCGGGTCTCGGCCAGGATGGTCAGGCCGGAGCCGTCCGGGAGGTGGACGTCGGCGATGCAGATGTCGCGCGGGGTGGAGACCCGGGGACGGGCCTCGGCGATCGAGGAGACCTCGATGACGTCGCGGACACCGAGCGCCCATAGATGCCGGGTCACCGTGTTCCGGACCCGGGGATCTGCGATGACCACCATGGCGGTGGGCTTCGTCGGACGGTAGGCGACCACGCTTGCGGGGTGCTCGAGAAGGACCGACACCTGGGGCCTCCGGAGGGAGTGGCGGACGAACCCCGAGGGGGCGGTCGGAGCGTTCCGCGTCTTGGAAAGGGTCACTGACACCTTCGGCATCAACCGTGCCCGGCTTTAGCGGGTGATCACGATCTGGTGAGTAACAATACGGACAAATCGCGCAGGTGACCGGTACGACATGCCTGGAAATCGCACGGAATCGATCACCGGCGACACCTCGGCGATCGCGAACGTGCAGGTAATTGACCTGGAGTGGTCGCGAAGTCACACTCCGTCAGCCCTGCGGGTGGCACCGGGCCCGCGGCGCGGGCTTGTCCCCTTGAGGTGTCTGGAAGCACCCGCGACGCCCGGCGGCCGACCGGCCGGGCGTCGCGTCGAGGGTCGAGAGTCCAGAGGAGAAAAGGGGAGAGGGGGACGGGGTCAGTGCGAGTTGCGCGGGCGGCGGCGGGCCGGCATCGGCACCACCCCGCCGAGCACGCCCGGCCCGTCGGCCGGCAGCGGCGCGGGCGCGGACGGCGGCAGCCCGGCGCACACGCACAGCAGGTCCGCCCAGGCGGCCAGGTGCCGTTCGAAGCGGCGGTCGCCCGGCGTCCAGGACGCCCGCAGCTCGATCTCGGTGGACGAGCCGCGCTCGGCCAGCGCGCCGAAGTACTGCGAGTGGCACCTGGTCACCGTGCCGGACGGCTCGGCGTACCCGGCGACGTGCGTCTGCAGCGCGTCCAGCAGCCAGCTCCAGCCGACCTCGGAGAGCAGCGGGTCGCCCGCCATCTCCGGCTCCAGCTCGGCCCGGGTCATGGTGACCACCCGGAAGTCCCCGCTCCACGCCTCCGGCGCCGACGGATCGTGCAGCAGCACCAGGGTGCCGTCCGCCAACTCCTCGCCGTCCACCTCCACCGAGGCGGAGAGCGCGAAGGCGTACGGGGCCAGTCGGCGGGGGGCGGGCTGCGGGGACAGCCGTACCTCGGGGCGCAACCGCGCTCCGGTCAGCGCCTCGACCGCGTCGCGGAACTCGATCGGCGCCGACTCCCTGCCCGTTCCCCCACCCTGTGCGGATTGCCCGCCGACCGCTGCCATGACCGGAAGCCTAGGCGGCGCGGACCCGTAAGCCGAGCACTTTCGTGCCCCCGGCGTGCCGAAAACCAGGAAATCGGCCGGGCCGCGGACGGCCGCCCGGCGATCACCGCCCGAGGTGTCCGTTTTGCCGGTGCGCGGCACCCGCTCGGCCGGGAGCGCACCGGCCGCGTGCGAGGATGTGACCCGTGAGTGAGACCCCCGCAGCCCAGTCCGGTCAGCGGCCCCGCGGCGCCGCGTACGACTCCGTGTTCCTGCGCGCCGCCCGCAACGAACCCGTGCCGCACACCCCCGTGTGGTTCATGCGGCAGGCCGGCCGCTCGCTGCCGGAGTACCTGAAGGTCCGCGAGGGCATCCCGATGCTCGACTCCTGCATGCGGCCCGACCTGGTCAAGGAGATCACCCTGCAGCCGGTGCGCCGGCACAAGGTGGACGCCGCGATCTTCTTCTCCGACATCGTCGTCCCGCTCAAGGCCGTCGGCATCGACGTCGAGATCAAGGCCGGCGTCGGCCCGGTCATCGCCGACCCGATCCGCACCGAGGCGGACCTCCAGCGGCTGCGCCCGCTCGAACCCGACGACATGCCCTACATCACCGAGGCGGTCGGCCTGCTGGTCGCCGAACTCGGCGCCACCCCGCTGATCGGCTTCGCCGGCGCCCCCTTCACGCTGGCCAGCTACCTGGTCGAGGGCGGCCCGTCGAAGTCGTACGAGAACACCAAGGCGATGATGTACGGCGCCCCCGAGCTGTGGGCCGGACTCGTCGACCGGCTGGCGCAGATCACCTCGGCCTTCCTGAAGATCCAGATCGAGGCCGGCGCCTCGGCGGTCCAGCTCTTCGACTCCTGGGCCGGCGCGCTCGCCCCCGACGAGTACCGCCGCTCGGTGCTGCCCGCCAGCACCAAGGTCTTCGACGCGGTCGCGCCCTACGGCGTGCCCCGGATCCACTTCGGCGTCAACACCGGCGAACTGCTCGGCCTGATGGGCCAGGCCGGCGCGGACATCGTCGGCGTCGACTGGCGCGTCCCGCTCGACGAGGCCGCCAACCGGGTCGGCCCCGGCAAGGGGCTCCAGGGCAACCTCGACCCCGCCGTGCTGTACGCCCCCACCCACGTCGTCGAGACCAAGGCCCGCGAGGTCCTGCACGCCGCCCAGGCCCTCGGCGGCAGCCACCACATCTTCAACCTCGGCCACGGCGTCATGCCCAGCATGGACCCGGACGCGCTGACCCGGCTGGTCGCCTTCGTCCACGAGGCCAGCGCCCGCTGAGGCGCCCGCCGCCACCGCCGGGGTGACCGCGGCGAGGGCGGTGGCGGGTGACCGCTCCCGGGGTTCAGCGCCCGGGAGCGCCGTTCCCCGGGCCGCCGGAGGGGGCCGGTCACTCCTCGGCGCCCGGGGCCTCCTCGGTGTCCGGGGAGTCCGGGGCGTGCGCCGGGCGGGGCGGCAGGGCCGGGGCCTTCGGGGCGCGGCGCCGGCGCTTGCGCAGGAGCCAGCCGAGCGGGGCGAGGAGCAGCAGGAACGGGGCGGCGGCGGCCAGGGCGGTCAGCAGGACGCGGACCACGGTGAGCAGGGCGTGCCAGCCGCCGGCCAGCGCGTGGCCGACCGAGGCCCAGAAGCCGGTGGCCGGCTTCTCCGGTTCGACCCGGGCGTCCTGGTAGGGCGTCACCAGCTCCAGGGTCACGGTCGACAGCGAGACCCGGGCGGAGAGGCCCTGCTGCTGCCGCTGGAGGGACTCCAGATCGGACTCGCGGCGGGTCAGCTCGCTCTCCAGCGAGACCACCTCGGACAGGCTCTTCGCGCCCGCCATCAGCGCCCGCACCCGGTCCACGCTGGCCTGCATGGACTTCAGCCGGCTGTCGACGTCGGCGATCTGGTCGGTCAGGTCGTCGGCCTGGCTGCTCAGGCCCAGCCGGGTGCCGACCGCGCCGAGCCCGTCCAGCACGGCCTGGTAGGACGCGGACGGGACCTTCAGGGTCAGCGTGGCCTGCCGGCTCTCGCCCGGCCCGCCGCGCAGGTTCTCCCCGGCCACGTAGCCGCCCGCCCGGGTGACCAGGTCGACGGCCCTGGCGCGGGCGTCCTCGACCGCGTCGACCCGCAGGGTCAGCCTGCCCTGGTAGGCGATCCGGCGGTCGGCCGGGGCGGCGGTCGCGCCGCCGCCGGGGGTGGCCCCGGCCCCGGGCGCGGCGTCGCCCTTGCCGGGGGCGGCCGCCGGCTTGGCGGCGCCCTGGGCGCCGGCCTGGGCCCCGCCCTGGGCGTCGGCCGCCGCGGCCGGGCCGACCGCCGACGAGGCCGTCCCCGCGCGGTCGGATCCCGCCCCGCACCCGGCCAGCAGCAGCACCGCCGCCAGCGCCCCCGCCGCGCCGATTCTCCGCACCCGCAGGTCCATTCCGGTTCCTCCCCGTGTCCCCGGGGCGGGCCGACCGCCCGTCCCCACGGCTCTGTGACGCGGCGGCCCCCGGACCGGACCCGCACTCCCGGTACCGGATGGATCACGCCCCGGACTCGCCCCGGTCTCGACACCGCCCGCGCCGCCGCCCGAGGTCGTCCGGGTCGATTCCGGCGAACCGGATAAAGGCTGGGAGACTGACCGGCATGGCGAAACCTCACGTGGTGGTCATCGGTGGCGGGATCGCGGGCCTGGCCGCGGCCGCGTTCCTCTCGGACGCGGCGGTACGGGTCACCGTGCTGGAGGCGTCGACGCGCTTCGGCGGGAAGCTGCGCGGCGGTGAGGTCGGCGGCGTCCGGGTCGACCTCGGCGCCGAGTCGATGCTCGCCCGCCGCCCCGAGGCCGTCGAACTGGCCCGGCTGGTCGGCCTCGGCGAGCGGCTCGAACCGCCGACCACCGCCAAGGCCGCGCTCTGGACCAGGGACGCCCTGCGCCCGCTGCCCGGCGGCCAACTCATGGGCGTACCGGGCGACCTGGACGCCCTCGCGGCCTCCGAGGTGCTCACCCCCGAGGGCCTGGAGCGGGCCCGCCACGAGCGGCCCGCCGAGATCGGCGAGGACGCCCCGATCGGCCGCTACATCGCCGACCGGCTCGGCCGCGAGGTGGTCGACCGGCTGGTCGAACCGCTGCTCGGCGGGGTCTACGCCGGGCACGCCGACGAGATCTCGATCCGCGCCGCCGTCCCGCAACTGCTCCCGCTGGCCCGCCAGGGCGGCTCGCTGACCGCCGCCATCCGCGCACTCAGCACCCGCGCCGGCGCCGGCGGACCGGTCTTCCAGGGCCTGCGCGGCGGACTCGGCACCCTCCCCGGGGCGGTCGCCGCCCACGCCCGCGCGCACGGCGCCGAACTGCTCACCGGCCACCCGGTCGACGCGCTGCGCCGCACCCCCGACGGCTGGCGGATCGCCACCGCCGGCCGCGAACTCGCCGCCGACGCCGTCGTGCTGGCCGTCCCCGCCCCGCAGGCCGCCGCGCTGCTCGCCGCCGACGCGCCCGCCGCCGCCGCCGAACTGCGTGCCGTCGAGTACGCGTCGATGGCCCTGGTCACGCTCGCCTTCCGCCGCGCCGACCTCGCGGACAGCCCGCTCACCGGCAGCGGCTTCCTCGTCCCGCCGGTCGACCGGCGCGCCATCAAGGCGTCCACCTTCTCCAGCAACAAGTGGGGCTGGCTGGAGCGCTCCGCCCCCGACGCCTTCCTGCTGCGCACCTCGCTCGGCCGGCACCGCGAGGACGCCGCCCTCGACCTGGACGACGCCGAACTCGTCGCCCGCTCGCTCGCCGACCTGCGCACCGCCGTCGGCCTGCGGGCCGTCCCGTACGACCACGCCGTCACCCGCTGGCGGGCCGGACTGCCGCAGTACCCCGTCGGCCACCTCGACCGGGTCGCCCGGATCCGCGCCCACCTCGACGCGCTCGGCGCGGTCGCCGTCTGCGGCGCGGCGTACGACGGCGTCGGCATCCCCGCCGTCGTCGGCGGCGCCCGGCGCGCCGCCGAGCACCTCACCCCCCGCACCAGCGGCACCCGCACGGAAGGGACAATGGGCGCATGACCGAAAGCACTGAGCAGCCCGTGAAGAAGAAGGCCCGCGACCTCAACCAGGTCATCCGCTACACCATGTGGTCGGTGTTCAAGCTCAAGGACGCCCTCCCGGAGGACCGCACCGCCCTCACCGCCGAGGTCGACGCCCTCTTCGAGCAGCTCGCCGCCAAGGACGTGGTGGTCCGCGGCACCTACGACGTCTCCGGCCTGCGCGCCGACGCCGACCTGATGGTCTGGTGGCACGCCGAGGACTCCGACGACCTCCAGGAGGCGTACAACCGCTTCCGCCGCACCGGCCTCGGCCGCCTGCTGGAGCCGGTCTGGTCGAACATGGCGCTGCACCGCCCCGCCGAGTTCAACAAGTCGCACATCCCGGCGTTCCTCGCCGACGAGCAGCCCCGCGAGTACGTCTGCGTCTACCCCTTCGTCCGCTCCTACGAGTGGTACCTGCTCCCGGACGAGGAGCGCCGGGGGATGCTCGCCGAGCACGGCAAGATGGCCCGCGGCTACCCCGACGTCCGCGCCAACACCGTCGCGTCCTTCGCGCTCGGCGACTACGAGTGGCTGCTCGCCTTCGAGGCCGACGAGCTGCACCGGATCGTCGACCTGATGCGCGACCTGCGCCCCTCCCGGGCCCGGCTGCACGTCCGCGAGGAGGTCCCGTTCTTCACCGGCCGCCGCAAGCCGGTCGCCGACCTGCTGGCCGGCCTCTACTAGTGCCGCTCGGGACCGGCCGCACCGGGACCGGCCCGGCCGGTCCCGGCAGGGGCGGTCAGGAGTCGAGCGCGGCGCGCAGGCGCGGGTCGCGGACGGCCGCCGGGCCGGAGATGGCGACGGCGGTGAGCAGGTCGTCGTCGGTGGCGGTGGCGGCGGTGTGCCGGCAGGGCAGGGTGCGCAGCAGGGTCTGGCCGGCCGGGGCGGCCCAGGCGGTGTAGGCGTGGACGTCGACCCGGGCCATCAGCAGGGTGCCGCCGGTGAGGACCAGCGGCAGGGCGTACCAGGCGACGGCGGTGCGGGCGGTCTCGGCGTCGGTCCCGCTGAGCAGGACGGTGAGCAGCAGCATCGCGGCCGCCCCGAACAGCGCGTACCTGACCTGCCGGACCGCCCGCAGCGCGTGGTCGCGGACGACGGCGGGGGTGGCCAGCCCGGCCCGGGCCAGCCGGTCGCCGATGTCCCGGACGGTCGGGTGGGCGGCCAGCGCCGCCTTCAGCTGGGAGGTGCGGCACTGGCCCTCGGGGCCGATCGCGCCGATCAGGGCCCGCTCCAGGCGGCCGCGGCCCAGCGGGTCGACGACGGTGGTCCAGCCGGTGTGCGCGAGGTGCAGCCGGCCCACCCCGGCCATCCGGACCAGCGCCAGCTCGACCACCCGGGCGGGGCCGCCGGCCAGGTACGCGGTCTCGTAGAGGCCGACGCCCGGCGGGCGGCCGGCGACCCCCGCCGGGGCCCGCCCGGCGGCGGCGTCCGCGATCGCGGCGACCCGTACCAGGCGGAGGCAGGAGAGCACCGCGGCGGCACAGGACGGGACCAGCAGCAAGACCCACATGGTTTTTGTTCTAGTCCTGTGGGTGGCGGAAACGGAACGAATCTCCGTGCCGCGATACCGAACTGTGACGCGGCGGACGCCCGGCGGACACTCAGGAACCGCCGCCGCAGCCGCCCCCGCCGCAGCTCGACCCGCCGCCGCAGGAGTGCCCGCCGCCACCGCACGAGTGCGAGGACCCGCCGCAGGAGTGGCCCCCCGAGTGCCCGCCCGAGTGGCCCCCGGAGTGCCCGGACGCGCCGCAGGAGGAGCCGGACGAGCCGCACCAGGCCCCGGCGCCCGCCCCCGCCCCGGCCCCGGCCGCGGAGTCCCAGCCGCCGGACGACCCGGAGTCCCGCCCGGAGCGCCCGGAGCGCTTGCCGAGGGTGATGGTCACGGTCGAGGAGTACGGCCCGGTGAGCGCCTCGCGCAGCGCCCGGTGCTCGGGGTCGCGCAGCGCCGCGGCGCCGTCCAGGGCGAACGCGCCGACCAGCTCGGCGTGCTCGGCCGCCACCTCCCGGGGCCGCCAGGGCGTGCTGCCGCGGACCAGCTGGAGCTGGCGCAGGCCCGCCGGGGTGATCCGGCTCCGGCGGGGGCGGGTGACGACCAGGCTGACCACCGTGAACAGCACCAGCAGCGCGTAGCCCAGGAACGGCGGGAAGACGTTGTACCGGTCGGGCTCGCCCAGCCAGCGGAGGGTGTCGACCGCGCCGAACGCCACCGCGGCGGCCAGCGCCAGCACCAGCAGCCGCCGGGCCCGCCAGGCGGCCCGCAGCGCGGCCGGGTTCCGCAGCAGGCCGCGGGCGGCCAGCCCGTCGCCGGTCTTCTGCACCTCGGGGCTGCCCGTCACGGAGGCGCGCAGCACGGACAGGTCGCGTCCGGCCCGGCCGCCGGCGGCGGTGACCAGGACGCGCTCGACCGGGTCGGCCGTCCGGTCGTCGGTGACGGTGACCCGGCGGGCCCGCGAGACGACCAGCCGGCCCTCGCGCTCCATCCGGACCAGCGCGGTGTCGACCACCCGCGCGGGCCCGCCGGCCAGGAAGGCGACCTCGGACAGCGACTGGCCGCGCCCGGGCAGGCCCAGCGGGTCGGTGACCCGGCGGCTGCGCGCGTTGAAGACGGTGACGGCGGTGAGGGCGAGCGCGACCAGCGCGACCGCCAGGACGAACAGGTGGTTCGACATCCCCCGTGGTTCCTTTCGGCGTCGGTGGTTCGGGGTGCGGCTACGGGTGCGCGGGCGCGCTGCGGGCGCGGCGCGGCAGCAGCCGGCCCCACCGGGAGGCGGCGGGCCGCAGCAGGCGGCGCAGCGCGGGCTGCCAGCGGGCGGCGGGCTCGGCGGCCAGCGCCCACTCGGCGAAGGCCAGGGCGTCCGCGCGGTAGCCGCCGGTGAGCGGCCGGCCGGCCGCGTAGCGGGCGAACAGCGGGGCGAAGTCCGGGCCGAGCAGTTCGGGCAGTTCCGGCAGCAGGTGGCCGACGGTCTCCCGGCGCTTGGCGCGCAGGCCCTCGGCCTGCACCCGCAGCTGCTCCGGGTCGAAGCCGGGCGGCGGCGGGGCGGCGGCCACCAGGGCGGCCAGCAGCCGCTCCTGGCGGTGCGCCAGGTGGACCCGGGCGAGGGCGAGTTCGGCGTCGGCGCGGTCGCGGATCAGGTACTCGTGCTGCTCAGACACGGGCGGTCTCCCTGCGGTGGAGGTGCTGGACGCGGCGGATGGCGTCGAGTTCGGCGGACAGTTCGGCGGGCGGCGGGTACGCGCCGTCCCGTTCCAGCAGCACCCCGGGCGGGTCGGCCCGCGCGCAGAGCGCGGCCAGCACGTCCAGCACGGGCGCGGTGACCGGGTGGGCGTGGGTGTCGTGCCAGACGCCGTCGCGCTCGACGCCCCCGGCGACGTGCACGTAGGCGAGGGCGTCCAGCGGCAGCCGGTCGAGCTCGGCGGCCGGGTCGACGCCCAGGTTGACCCGGTTGGTGTGCAGGTTGGCGACGTCCACCAGCAGGCGGACGCCGGTGCGCTCGACCAGTTCGGCCAGGAACTGGGCCTCGGTCAGCTCGTCGTCCGGCCAGGCCAGGTGGGCGGCGATGTTCTCCAGCGCGAGCGGCACCGGCAGCTCCCGCTGGGCGATCCGGACGTTCGCGGCCACCACCTCCAGCGCCTCCCGGGTGCGCGGCACCGGCAGCAGGTGCCCGGCCTCCAGGCCGCCGGCCCGGACGAACGCCAGGTGCTCGCTGACCAGCGGCGCCCCCACCGCCTCGGCGACGCCCGCCAGCCGGGCCAGCCGGGCCGGGTCGGGCTCGGCGGCGTTGCCCAGGCCGAGCGAGACGCCGTGCGGGACGACCGTGACGCCGCGGGCGCGCAGCTCGGCCAGCGAGGGCGGCAGGTGGTCGGCGCAGACGTTCTCGGCGACCACCTCCACCCAGTCGAGACCGGGCAGCCGCTCCACCGCGGTGTCGATCTCGGGCCGCCAGCCCAGACCGGTGCCCAAGCGCGGAATAACGGACGAAGACATATTTCCACCCCCTTTCGCGGGGTTTTCCGGTCATGCGGGACCCCGTTGTCGAGGGTGTGTCCACGGCGGGCGGATGCCAAGCGGGACACCGGAAACTCAGAGCTGAACTTGAGCTTTCCGCTCCACTGAACGAACAGCCGGGCGGGTGGGGGAAATTCAGCAGCGCACGGACGGACTACTGGCTAACGTGACATGCCTATGACTTCGCAGCCGTACCGCATCCGACCGTTCACCCCCGCCGACGCCGACGGGGCCGCCGAGGCCTACCGGGCGGGCCGCCCGCACCTGGTCACCACCCCCGAGGTGGTCGCCTGGCAGAGCCGCCTGCCGCACTACCACCTGCTGGTCGCCGAGCTGGCCGGCCGGGTCGTCGGCACCGCCCGGTTCGGCCCGGTGACCGAGAGCACCACCCCGCACCAGGGCTTCCTCACCGTCAGCGTGCTCCCCGAGCGGCGCGGCACCGGCGCCGGCACCGCGCTGCTCGCCGCCGCCGAGCGCGAGCTCGCCGCCCTCGGCGTCCGGGACGCGCACAGCTGGGTCGACGAGACCCCCGAGGCCCTCGGCTTCGCCGCCGCCCGCGGCTACCGCAAGAGCGGCCGGGCCGGCCACTTCGGCCGCCTCGACCTGACCGCCCCGCTGCCCCCGCTGCCGCCCGTCCCGCCCGGCGTCGAACTGCGCACCGCCGCCGACTTCCTGGACGACCCGTACCCGATCTACCTGGTCGACATCGACGGCACCCGCGCCGAACCCGGCGACCTCGTCCTCGACGACCAGCCGTACGAGGGCTGGCTGGCCGAGATCTGGCAGCGCCCCGACCAGGACCACACCCTCACCGCGGTGGCCGTCGCCGACGGCGAGGCGGTGGCCTTCTCCGCCGCCCAGACCGACGGCCGCGGCGCCTACTGGTCGGCCTTCACCGCGACCCGCTCCAGCCACCGCGGCCGCGGCCTCGCCAAGCTCGCCAAGGCCCACTCGCTGCACCTGGCCAAGGCCCGCGGCCTGACCGCCGCCTACACCCAGAACGACGCCGGCAACGCGCCGATGCTCGCCATCAACGCCTGGTTCGGCTACCGCGAGTGCGCGACCGAGTGGAAGCACACCCGGTCCCTGAGCGGCTGACCGCGCGGCACCCCGCCCCCGTCCGGGGGAAGCCGGGGGAGCGGCGGTACGGGAACCGGGCCGGGCCGGGAACGAGGGCACCCACCCCTCCCCTCCCGAAGGAGCCCCCGTGCCCCGCCGCCCCCGCCGCGCCGCCCGCCTCGCCGCCGTCCTGCCGCTGCTCGCCGCCCCGGCCGTGCTCGCCCCGCCCGCCGCCCACGCCGAGCCGGTGGCGATGGTCTGCACCGGTACCGGGCAGCAGGCGTACCGCCCCGGCATCACCCTCACCACCCGGCCGACCACGGTCACCAACACCTCCGACCTGACCGCCTGCACCGGCGGCCCGGTCGGCTCCGGCCACCACCGGTTCGGGCCGTTCGCGACCACCGCGAGCTGCCTGTACACCCCGCCGACCGGCCCCGACGCCTTCGACCTCAGCTGGGACGACGGCACCACCAGCCACTACGAGGGCAGCTACCTGGTGACCACGGCCGGCGGCCAGCTCGTGGTCACCAGCACCGGCACCGTCACCGCCGGCCGCTTCGCGGGCGCGGCGCTGCGCGAGGTGGTCGCCTACCTCGCCCCCGACCTGCTGCGGTGCGCCACCCCGCAGGGCGTCACCAGCGTCTCCGGGCCGATCACCATCGCCGTCACCGGCTGAGCCGCGGCCGTCCCGCGCGGCGGCCGCGGCCGCCGCCGCTCGGGACGCTCCGCTACGCGACGTCCACGCCGTGGGCGCGGGCCAGACCCGCCAGGCCGTCCGACCAGCCCTGGCCGACCGCCCGGAGCTTCCACCCGTCGGCCGGGTGCCGGTAGACCTCGGCGACCAGCATCGCGGAGACCGCCGGGTCGGCCGGCGGCCGGAACACCCAGCGGCCGTCGCCGGAAGAGAGCTCGACCGCCGGGTCGACCAGGTCCGCGCAGGTGCCGTCGCCGTCCGCGTCCAGGTTGACCGAGACGGCCACCCGCCGGACCGAGTCCGGCAGTCGCCCGGTCCGCACGGTCGCGCTGCGCCCGGCCGGGTCGAGCGTGACGGCGCCGCGCTCCGCGCTCGGCTGGTGGTAGAAGACGAAGTCCTCGTCCCGCCGGACCCTGCCGTCCGCGTCGAGCAGCAGCAGCGTCAGGTCGGCCGCGGCCCCGCCCGCCCGGAACAGCACCCGCAGCTCGCCGTGCGGCAGCACCAGGTTCTGGCCCGGCGTCAACTCGGCCGCCGGGGAGCTGCGTTGAACGGGGATCGCGGGGGCGGCCGCCGGGCCGAGGCGGCCCGGGAGGCCCTGCTCGCGGAGCAGCTCCAGCAGCATCGGCCCGTCGACCAGGGTGAGCGGCTGGCCCTCGGCGTGCTTGCGCGAACCGGGCCCGAAGCCCGCCGTGGTGACCAGGATGCCCCGGTTGGCACCCTGCCGGCGCATCGTCGACTCCAGGTCGCGGACGGCGCTCGGCGGGACGGTCCTGCGGTAGCGCTTGGCCTGGATGACGATCTTCCCGCCGGTGATCGGGTCCGGGTCCTCGGCCAGCACGTCCACGCCCTCGTCGCCGCTGCGCGCGGTGGTGCTGGTGCGCAGGCCCCGGCGGCGGAACAGCTCGGCGATCAGCTCCTCGAACTCCAGCGGGTCCATCTCGAACAGGTCAGGACCCCCGCCGTCCGCCGCCACGGGCTCCGGCGCCGCCACCGGCCCCACCGGCTCGACCGAGGCCGGCACCTCGGCGACCGGCTCGGCCTTCTCCGGCCGGGCCGACAGCCGCCCGCCCAGCGCGCCGACCAGGCAGTCCACCGCGGCGACCCGGTCCAGCGCGAGGCCCGCGAAGACCTCCCGGTCGACCTCGACGGCCAGCAGGCAGCGCTCGGCGTCCCGCCCGGTCGCCGGGTCGGTGGCCACCAGCACGCCGTTCAGGCCGACCGAGCCGAGCAGCCCCTCGCGGTCGGCCCGGAACACCTCCGCCAGCACCCGCAGCGCGCTCTGCGCCAGCACCTCGCGGTACAGCTCCCGGCGCTGCCCGGCCGGCCGGGCCACCTCGTCCTCGCGGTCGTCCGAGCGGACGTACCGGTACCGGCCCACCGCCGGCACCACCTCGTACGGCGGCAGCTCCCAGCGCACCACCAGCCGGCGGGCGGCGGCGTCCCAAGAGGTCTCGCCGTCGGCGGGGAAGCCGTCCGGCCAGTCCTCGCGCCAGTCGACGACCGCCTCGAAGTACTCGGCGACCGCCGCCGCCTCGCCCGCCCGCAGCCGCCCGGCCAGCAGCCCGGCCTGCGCGGACTGCCCGGCCAGCAGCCGGTGCCGCTCGGCCGCCCACGCGTCGTACCGCGCCCGGTGGTCGGCCAGCTGCCGCTGCCGGTGCTGCTCGGCCGCCCAGGCCGCCTGCCAGTCGTGCTCGAACCTCGCCCGGGCCCGCGCCGCCTGCTCCTCCCACTGCCGCCGCGCCCCCGGCTGGTACGCCTGCGGGCCCGCCGGGGGCGGCACCAGGTACCAGTTCTGGTCCGGCATCGGCACCGGCACGCCCAGCGGACCGGGGTCGAACGGCGGCACCACCGGCCGCTCCGGCAGCGCCAGCGAGAACCCCGGGCCGGCCAGCCCGGCCGCCAGCACCCCGCGCAGCTCGGCGACCCGCCCGTCCAGTTCGGCCGTCCGCCGGGCCGCGTCCGACTCCCGCCCCTGCTGGTACGCCCTCAGCGCCTCGCGCTCGCCCCGGGCCGCCGCCCGCTGGGCCTCCCGCCGGGCCCGCTCCTGCTCGCGCTGCGCGGCCGCGGCCGCCCGGCGCTGCTCCTCCGCCCGGCGGTGCTGCTCGCGCTGCGCCTCGGCCAGTACCGACCACACCCCGGAAGACCGCCGCCGTGCCACGCCCGCCCCACCCACGTCCCCAGACCCGTTCGGAAGGTGATCAGTCTCGCACGCCCGCGGGCACGCGCGAGGGCCCTCCCCGGCCGCCCGGGGAGGGCCCTCGTCGGCGCGGCCGGCCGGCGGCCTACTCGGCGGGCTTCAGCGTCAGCGAGATCGAGTTGATGCAGTACCGCTGGTCGGTCGGGGTGCCGTACCCCTCGCCCTCGAAGACGTGCCCGAGGTGCGAGCCGCAGTTCTTGCAGCGCACCTCGACCCGGCGCATGCCGAGGCTGGTGTCCTCCAGGTACTCCACCGAGTCGCCGGCCAGCGGCGCGTAGTACGACGGCCAGCCGCAGTGCGAGTCGAACTTCGTCTCGCTGCTGAACAGCTCGGCGCCGCACGCCCGGCAGGCGTAGACGCCGACCGTCTTGGTGTCGGTGTACTCGCCGACGAACGGCCGCTCGGTGCCGGCCTCGCGGAGCACGTGGTACTCCTCCGGGGACAGCTGGGCGCGCCACTCGGCGTCGGACTTCTGGACCTCGTAGCTCACGGCAGTCTCCAGCTCGGGACGGGGACGGACGGACACGTCAGACAGCAGGTGCAACGTCCGCCAGGGCGGCCAGAATTTCCGGCCCCAGGTTGGTGACGTCGCCCGCGCCCATGGTCAGCACCAGGTCGCCGGGCGCGGCCAGCGCGGCCAGCACCGCGGGCGCGGCCGCGAAGTCGTGCTCGGCCCGGACGTCCGCCCCGGCCCGGCGGGCCGCGTCGATGATCAGCTCGGCGGTGACGCCCGGGATCGGGTCCTCGCGCGCCGGGTAGATGTCCAGCACCACCGAGGCGTCCGCCAGCGCCAGCGCCAGCCCCATCTCCTCGGCCAGCTGCTGGGTCCGGGAGAACAGGTGCGGCTGGAACACCACCAGCACCCGGCCCGCCCCCGCCGCCTCCCGGATCGCCTCCAGGTCGGCCGCCATCTCGGTCGGGTGGTGCGCGTACGAGTCGATCACCTGGGTGCCGCGCGCCTCGCCCTTCAGCTGCAGCCGCCGCCGCACCCCGGTGTACGCGCCCAGCGCCTTCGCCAGCCCCTCCGCCGGGACGCCCAGCGCGACGCCCGCGGCCAGCGCCGCGACCGCGTTGTGCGCGTAGTGCCGGCCCGGCACCGAGACGGTGAACACCAGCCGCTCGCCGCCCAGTTCGACGGTCACCTCGCTGGTCATGCCGTGCGCCGCGACCGCCAGCACCCGCACGTCGGCGTCCTCGGCGGCGCCGACCGTCACCACGTTCAGCCCGGCCCGGCCCGCCACCCGGCGGGTCAGCTCGCGGGCGCCCTCGTGGTCGGCCGAGACGACCAGGGTGCCGCCGGGCTGGATCCGGCCGACGAAGGTCTCGAAGGACTGGTGGATCTCCTCGATCGAGGCGTAGTTCGCGTGGTGGTCCAGCTCCACGTTCAGCACGATCGCCACCTCGGGCGCGTACTTGTGGAAGCTCCGGTCGCTCTCGTCCGCCTCCGCGACGAAGATCTCGCCCGCCCCGTGGTGCGCGTTCGACCCCGGCGCGTCCAGGTCGCCGCCGATCGCGTACGAGGGCTCCAGGCCCAGCTCGCCCAGGCTCACCGCGAGCATCGAGGTGGTCGTGGTCTTGCCGTGCGTCCCCGCCACCGCCAGCGCCCGGCGGCCGCCCATCAGCGCCGCCAGCGCGTCCGACCGGTGCACCACCGGGACGCCGCGCTCGCGCGCCGCCACCAGCTCCGGGTTGTCCGCCCGGATCGCGCTGGAGACCACCACGCTGCTCGTCCCGGCCGGCAGGTGCTCCGCCGCGTGCCCGACGAACACCGTCGCCCCCAGCTCGCGCAGCGCCCGCACGGTCTCCGACTCCTTCGCGTCGGAGCCCGAGACGGTCGCGCCGCGCACCGCGAGGATCTTCGCCAGGCCGGACATGCCGGCGCCGCCGATGCCGATGAAGTGCGGGGCGTGCAGGTCGTGGGCGGCGTCGTTCAAGGCTGGCTCCGTACGGGCGTGAGGAGGCGGGATCGTCGCGTGCGTCCTGTGGCTACAAGACGCACGGGACGATTCTGCCCTAATCGGGAGTCGGGTCAGGCTTCGCTGGCGAACAGCTTCAGCACCGGGACGCCGACCTCGTGCCGGGCCCGGGAGGCCCAGTCGCGGTGGAAGAACTCCTCGACGAAGTGCGGCGAGGTCAGCACCAGCACCTCGTCGGCGGTGTTCTCCTCGACCACCTCGCGCAGCCGGGCCAGCGGGTGCGCCTCGACCACCTCGCCGACCGCCTCGGCCCCGGCCCGGCGCAGGTGGCGCAGGCTGTGTTCGAGGGATTCGCCCGCGAGGGTGGGGGTGGCGTCCCCGCCGTCGTCGTGCTCGTGCACCGCCTGGTCCAGATGGCCGAGGGCCACGTCGTCCAGGGCGCGCAGCAGTTCGTCCTGCTTGCCGCGCGGTTGCATCAGGACGACGAAGGAGACCTTCTCCTCGCCGTGGAGGGTGGTGACGAGCTCCACGTCGGCGTCGGAGAGCGCCTTTTCGATCATCAGTACGGTCTTGAACACGTGAGTCCCTTCCGGCTGGTGCGGGCCCCCGGGTCCGGCTCCTGCTCCCTCCTTCATAGTGCCCGGAGGAAGGATTCCTCACGCTGCACACGCGCCACACGGATCACCTGGTCCACATCGGTCAGGATGTGTCCCGGGTGCGGGCGGGGTCGCACGGGGAGCGGTCCGGATCGGTCGGCCGTAGATAGCGGGTGAAGAGGAAACCTTTCTCCTCGATCAATGAGACCAGCCGCATCGGCCGTACGTCCGGGATTCCGGGCCCGTTCACGATCCTCGGTGAATCACCCGCCGTCACCAGGGGCGCCACCGACAGGCACAGCTCGTCCAGCAGGCCGTCCGCCGCGAGCTGGGCGAGCAGGCGGGGACCGCCCTCGGTGAGCTGCCGGCGCCAACCGCGCCCGGCGAGCGCGGCCACCGCCCGGGGGAGGTCCACCGAGCCCGTTCCCGCGGTGACCACCTCGGCCGCGGCGGCCACCTCGGCCAGCCGCGCGGGCGGCGCGTCGACGGTGGTCACCACCACGGTCGGCACCAGCGGCTCGGTGAACAGCGGCGCCGAGAGGTCCAGCTCCAGGGAGCGCGAGACCACCGCGATCACCGGGGCCGGCGGCTGCCCCGCGGCGGCCCGCCGCTCCGCGAACTCCGGCCGGGCCCGGCCCGGCCGGTAGCCCTCCGCCCGGACCGTCTCGGCGCCCACCAGCACCACGTCGCACAGCGCCCGCAGCACCCCGAAGATCCGCTTGTCCGCGGCGCTGGACAGCCCCTCCGAGAGGCCGTCCAGCCGGGCCGCGCCGTCCAGCGAGGTCACCATGTTGGCCCGCAGCCAGCGGCCCGCCTCCGGGTACGCGTACGCCCGCGCCAGCCACTCCAGGTCGCCGGGGGTGCCGGAGGTGTCGCCGATCAGTTGCTCCATGGCTCCGAGTCTCCCAGGCGCGGCGGGGCCCTGAGAGCGCCCGGGGAGCGCCCGGGGGGAGCGCCCGGCACGGTGCCTCCGGCCACGCGAGTACCCTGTTGTCTCGTGTCTGCTGCCTCGGATTCCGATATTCGTACCGCGATAGCCCTGACCGACCGGCGGCCCGTGGTGCCCGCCGAGCGGCTGGTCGCGGAGATGGTGCCGCCGCCGCGCTTCACCGGGGTGAGCTTCGGCAGCTACCTGCCGGACTCCTCGCAGCCGAGCCAGTACGAGGCCGTGCAGATCCTGGAGTCCTTCGCCGCCGGGCTCAACAGCGCCGCCGAGCCGCCGAAGCGGGGCTGGTTCCGGCGCTCCGCGCCCGCGCCCGCCGGGCCGGCCGGGATCTACCTGGACGGCGGGTACGGCGTGGGCAAGACCCACCTGCTGGCCTCGCTCTGGCACGCCGTCCCCGGGCCGAAGGCGTTCGGCACCTTCGTCGAGCTGACCAACCTGGTCGGCGCGCTGACCTTCCAGGGCGCGGTGCGCACGCTCAGCTCGCACCGGCTGCTGTGCATCGACGAGTTCGAGCTGGACGACCCGGGCGACACCGTGCTGGTCTCGACGCTGCTCGGCAAGCTGGTGGAGAACGGCGTCAAGCTGTGCGCGACCTCGAACACGCTGCCGGAGAAGCTCGGCGAGGGCCGGTTCGCCGCCGCCGACTTCATGCGGGAGATCCAGGGCCTGTCCGGGCACTTCCGCCCGGTCCGGATCGACGGCCAGGACTACCGTCACCGCGGCCTCCCGGACGCCCCGCCGCCGTACGACGACGCCGAGGTGACCGCCCGCGCCGCCCGCACCCCGGGCGCCTCGCTGGACGACTTCGACGCGCTGCTGGAGCACCTCAAGGAGGTGCACCCCAGCCGCTACGGCGCGCTGCTCGACGAGGTCGGCGCGGTCTTCCTGCGCGGGGTCCGGCAGGTGGACGACCAGGCGACCGCGCTCCGGCTGGTGGTACTGGCCGACCGGATGTACGACCGGGAGCTGCCGATCACCGCCTCCGGCCTGCCGTTCGACCGGGTGTTCACCGAGGAGATGCTGCGCGGCGGCTACCGCAAGAAGTACCTGCGGGCGGTCTCCCGGCTGGTCGCGCTGGCCCGGGACTCCGCCAAGTAGCACCCGCTCTGTCGGTGGCCGGCCGTACGGTGGAGGGCGTGCGTCCCATCACGAGTATCGAGCGGTCCGTGGCGCCTTTCGAGGTCGTCAGCCCCTACCAGCCCAACGGCGACCAGCCGGCGGCCATCGCCGAGCTGGAGCGCCGCGTCCGCGCGGGCGAGAAGGACGTCGTCCTGCTCGGCGCGACCGGCACCGGCAAGTCGGCCACCACGGCCTGGATGATCGAGAAGCTGCAGCGCCCCACCCTGGTGATGGCGCCGAACAAGACGCTGGCCGCCCAGCTGGCCAACGAGTTCCGCGAGCTGCTGCCGAACAACGCGGTCGAGTACTTCGTCTCGTACTACGACTACTACCAGCCCGAGGCGTACGTCCCGCAGACGGACACCTACATCGAGAAGGACTCCTCGATCAACGAGGAGGTCGAGCGGCTGCGCCACTCCGCCACCAACAGCCTGCTCACCCGGCGGGACGTGATCGTGGTGGCCTCGGTCTCCTGCATCTACGGCCTCGGCACCCCGCAGGAGTACGTCGACCGGATGGTCCGGCTGAAGGTCGGCGAGGAGGTCGACCGGGACGCCCTGCTGCGCCGCTTCGTCGACATCCAGTACACCCGCAACGACCTGGCGTTCACCCGCGGCACCTTCCGGGTCCGCGGCGACACGGTCGAGATCTTCCCGGTCTACGAGGAGCTCGCCGTCCGGATCGAGATGTTCGGCGACGAGATCGAGGCGCTCTACACGCTGCACCCGCTGACCGGCGAGGTGATCAGCCAGGACGACTCGGTGTACGTCTTCCCCGCCTCGCACTACGTGGCCGGCCCGGAGCGGATGGAGCGGGCGATCGCCGGCATCGAGGCCGAGCTGGAGCAGTCGCTGGCCCGGATGGAGAAGCAGGGCAAGCTGCTGGAGGCCCAGCGGCTGCGGATGCGCACCACGTACGACATCGAGATGCTCCGCCAGATCGGCACCTGCTCGGGCGTCGAGAACTACTCGATGCACTTCGACGGCCGCGAGCCCGGCTCCCCGCCGAACACCCTGCTGGACTACTTCCCGGAGGACTTCCTCCTGGTCATCGACGAGTCGCACGTCACCGTCCCGCAGATCGGCGCGATGTACGAGGGCGACGCCTCGCGCAAGCGCACCCTGGTCGAGCACGGCTTCCGGCTGCCCTCGGCGATGGACAACCGGCCGCTGAAGTGGGAGGAGTTCCAGGAGCGGATCGGCCAGACCGTCTACCTCTCGGCCACCCCCGGCAAGTACGAGCTGGCCCGCGGCGACGGCCAGGTCGAGCAGATCATCCGCCCGACCGGCCTGATCGACCCCGAGGTGATCGTCAAGCCGACCGAGGGCCAGATCGACGACCTGGTGCACGAGATCCGGCAGCGGGTGGCGAAGGACGAGCGGGTCCTGGTCACCACGCTCACCAAGAAGATGGCCGAGGACCTCACCGACTACTTCCTCGGCCTCGACATCCGGGTCCGCTACCTGCACAGCGACGTCGACACGCTGCGCCGGATCGAACTGCTGCGCGAGCTGCGGGCCGGCGAGTACGACGTGCTGGTCGGCATCAACCTGCTGCGCGAGGGCCTCGACCTGCCCGAGGTCTCGCTGGTCGCGATCCTGGACGCCGACAAGGAGGGCTTCCTGCGCTCCGGCACCTCGCTGATCCAGACCATCGGCCGCGCGGCGCGCAACGTCTCCGGTCAGGTGCACATGTACGCCGACAAGATCACCCCGGCGATGGACCTGGCGATCAGTGAGACCAACCGCCGGCGCGCCGTCCAGCAGGCGTACAACGAGGAGCACGGGATCGACCCGCAGCCGCTCCGGAAGAAGATCGGCGACCTGCTCTCCAGCATGTCCGGGGAGGACGTCGACACCGAGGAGCTGCTCGCCACCGGCTACCGTCAGCAGGGCAAGGGCCGGGCGCCGGTCCCGTCGCTGGGCATCGACCGCAAGCCCGCCAAGAGCCTGCCCGCGGCCGAACTCGCCGACCTGATCCAGCAGATGACCGAGCGCATGCACACCGCCGCCGCCGAGCTGCAGTTCGAGGCGGCGGCCCGGCTGCGCGACGAGGTGAAGGAGCTCAAGCGCGAGCTGCGCCAGATGCGCGAGGCCGGAATGGCCTGATCCGGCGTCACACGTGGCCGGGCGGCGGTAATTCGCCGTCCGGCGGGTGCCGTTGTGTCGTAGTTTGGCCACAGTCCCGTTCCCCCGGGCCGCCCGGCCGGGACGGCGGCGTAGGGTGGGGCGCGGTCCGCCCTGGGCCCGGGCGCTCCGGGTGCGGACCGGAGTGCGGTGAGGACGCCGGGCCGGGAGCCCGGAGGAAGCAGAGGTCGGCAGCGTGTCCGTGAACCTGGCCAAGGGCCAGAGCGTCAGCCTGTTGAAGTCCACCGGCGAGACTCTGACCGTGGTCCGGATGGGCCTCGGGTGGAAGTCGGCCCCGGGCAAGCGCGGCTTCTTCAGCCGCCGCCCCAAGGAGATCGACCTCGACGCGTCCGCCCTGCTGTACGACGGCAAGGTGATGAGCGACGTGGTGTTCTTCTCGCACCTGGTCAGCAACGACGGCTCGGTCCAGCACACCGGCGACAACCTGGTCGGCGGCGCCGGCGCGGGCGGGGACGACGAGAGCATCATGGTCGACCTGGCCAAGGTGCCGCGCCGGGTCACCCAGATCGTGTTCACGGTCAGCTCCTACACCGGCCAGAACTTCACCGAGGTGCAGAACGCGCACTGCCGGCTGGTCGACGAGACCACCGGCCGCGAGCTGGCCCGCTACGAGCTGGCCGGCGGCGGCCCGCACACCGGCCAGATCATGGCGAAGGTCGAGCGGGACGGCGCCGGCGGCTGGAAGATGACCGCGATCGGCGCCCCCGCCAGCGGCCGCACCTTCCGGGACATGCTGCCCTTCATCGAGCCCTTCCTCTCCTGACCGGCCCCACCCCCCGACAGCGGAATCTCTTTACCTTCTTTACCTTCCCTTGGGCTTCCTGTTAACCTGCTGGGAGCGGAGGGGAGTATTCCCCGTTCAGTGACCCCGTCATCACGGGCGCCCCTCGCGGCGTCCCGGGGCGCTGGCCGCGCGGCGCCCGCGACGGGCCGGCCGCGCGGCGGAAGAGACCTCCGGCAGTGACGAGTGTTCGCCTATCTGCCGGAGGAGCAGACATGGACGTTTCCGCAGGGCTGTGGATCGGCACCATCGGGGTGCTGGTCGCCCTCGTGGTGGCCGACTTCTTCATCGGCGGCCGCAAGCCGCACGAGGTCTCGGTCAAGGAGGCCGGGATCTGGACCGCGGTCTGGGTCGCGCTGGCCGCGCTGTTCGGCGGCTTCCTGTGGTGGTACGGCGGCGGGAAGCCGGCCGGCGAGTTCTTCGCCGGGTACATCACCGAGAAGTCGCTCAGCGTCGACAACCTGTTCGTCTTCATCCTGATCATGGGCAAGTTCGCGGTGCCGCGGATCTACCAGCAGCGGGTGCTGATGTTCGGCGTGATCATCGCCCTGGTGCTGCGGGCGGTCTTCATCGCCGGCGGCGCGGCGCTGGTCTCGCAGTTCTCCTGGGTCTTCTACCTCTTCGGCGCGTTCCTGGTCTGGACGGCCTGGAAGCTGATCAAGGAGGCCCGGGCCGACGAGGAAGAGGAGGAGTTCGAGGAGAACCGCCTGCTCAAGGCCGTCCAGCGGCGCATCCCGTCCACCGCCGACTACCGCGGCACCAAGCTGATCGTGCGGGAGAACGGCCGCCGGCTGGTCACCCCGATGCTGATCGTGATGCTGGCGATCGGCACCACCGACGTGCTGTTCGCGCTCGACTCGATCCCGGCGATCTTCGGCCTCACCCAGGACCCGTACATCGTCTTCACCGCCAACGCCTTCGCGCTGATGGGCCTGCGCCAGCTGTACTTCCTGATCGGCGGCCTGCTGAAGAAGCTGGTCCACCTGTCGTACGGCCTGTCGGTGATCCTCGGCTTCATCGGCGTCAAGCTGGTGCTGCACGCGCTGCACGAGAGCGGTGTGCACGTGCCGGAGATCAGCATCCCGGTCTCGCTGGGCTTCATCGTGCTGACCCTGGCGGTCACCACCGTCACCAGCCTGGTCGCGGCGCGGAAGCAGGCCGCCGCCGAGCGGGCCGCGGAGCCGGAGAAGATCGACGCCTGACCCGCGCCGATCCCGCGCCCACCCGCGCGTACGCACCGGGGCCCCGCCGGATCCGTCCGGCGGGGCCCCGGTGCGTGTGGTTCACCAGCCGCGCTCGCGCCACTCGGCCAGGTGCGGGCGCTCGGCGCCCAGGGTGGTGTCGGCGCCGTGGCCCGGGTAGACCCAGGTCTCGTCCGGGAGGACGTCGAAGAGCTTGGCGCTGACGTCCCGGAACAGCGAGTCGAAGGCGGCCGGGTCGCCCCAGGTGTTGCCCACCCCGCCGGGGAACAGGCAGTCGCCGGTGAACACGTGCGGGTGGCCCTGCGGGTCGTCGTAGACCAGCACGATCGCGCCCGGGGTGTGGCCCACCAGGTGGCGCACGGTCAGCTCGATCCGGCCGACCCGGATCACCGAGCCGTCCTCCAGGGCCAGGTCGGTGGGCACGTCGATGCCCTCCGCGTCGATCCGCCCGGCCATCGTGCGGGCGCCGGTGGCGGCCACCACCTCGGCCAGCGCGCCCCAGTGGTCGCGGTGCCGGTGGGTGGTGACCACCGCGGCCAGCCGGGGGCCGACCGTCTCCAGCAGCACCGGGGCGTCGGCCGCCGCGTCGATCAGCAGCTGCTCGTCGGTGGCCCGGCAGCGCAGCAGGTAGGCGTTGTTGTCGTGCGGGCCGACCGCGACCTTGGTGACGATCAGGTGGGCCAGCTCCCGGACGTCCGGCACCCCGCCGACCTGCACCGCTCCGTGGTACGTCATCACACCGCTCCTCGCTCGCCGCTGGGGGTCCTGCGTCAACCGTCCCCCATCATCCCATCGGGGGGAGCGGCGGCAGGGCGGCGCGGGGGTCGACCAGGCCCTCGTCACCGCGGTGCACCTGCAGGCCGTCCCCGTTCGAGCGGCCGGAGAGCCAGCCGGTGAGCGCCCGGACCGGGCCCTCGGCGGTCAGCTCGGCCGGCCCGCCGCCGATCCGGGCCTCCAGCCCGGCGTCCTCGGCGACCAGCAGCACGCCGGGCAGCCCCGGCTCGGCGGCGAAGCGCTCGCCGAGCCGGCGGAACTCGGCGATCGCGAACGGTTCCGGCCAGTGCGCCGGGGTGTAGCCGGCGTTCAGGTCGACGTGGTGGTACTCCAGCTCGGCCAGCCGCTTCGCCGGGATCTGCCAGGCCGGGAAGACGTGGCCCGAGCGGTGGGTGACCGGCGCGGTCCAGTCCTCGGGGGCGAGCAGCGCGGCGGCCGCCAGGAAGCGCCGCTGGCTGTCGCGCACGTCGGCGAGCTGCTCGGCGAGCGGCCGCCCGGCGCCCGCCTCGATGTCGGCGTCCCGGCTCTCCGGCGTGGCGTACTGCGGGACGTCCGTGCCGGTGCGGGCCCCGGTCAGCAGGTTGACCAGCGAGTCCGCGTTCCGGGCCAGGTGGGCCAGCACGTGGCCGCGGGTCCAGCCGGGCAGCGCGGACGGCTCGCCGACCGCGGCCGGCTCCAGCTCGGCCAGGGTGTGCAGCAGCAGTTCGGTGCTCTCCGCGGTGGCCCTCAGCTGCTCGGCGGCGGCCTCGGCGGCGGCTTCGGGGCTGGTGGGGCCGGTGGTGGGATCGCTCATCGGGCGGTGCCTTTCGACGGGTCGGGAGGTACGGGTCGAGGCGGTGCGGGGGCCGGTTCCGGGCGTTGCCGGGGCCGGTTGTCAGTCGTTGACGCTACCGTCGAGCGCGGATGCCCTTCACCCGTACGGGCGGGTCCGACCAGACAGGGTCGGATTCGAACGAGTGAGTCGTTACGTTGGTTGGCGCATCCTGGAAGAAACCCGTTCCTCCCGCATCCTTCCGAATCCTCCGGATTCCCTCCCGATCCCCTCCCGATCCCCTCCGACCCGGAGAAAGGCGCCAGTAGCAGTGGCAGACCGCCTCGTCGTCCGCGGTGCACGCGAGCACAACCTCAAGAACGTCTCGCTCGACCTGCCCCGGGACTCCCTCATCGTCTTCACGGGCCTCTCCGGGTCCGGCAAGTCCTCCCTCGCCTTCGACACGATCTTCGCCGAGGGCCAGCGGCGCTACGTCGAGTCGCTGTCCTCGTACGCCCGGCAGTTCCTCGGGCAGATGGACAAGCCGGACGTCGACTTCATCGAGGGCCTCTCCCCGGCCGTCTCGATCGACCAGAAGTCGACCAGCCGCAACCCCCGCTCCACCGTCGGCACCATCACCGAGGTGTACGACTACCTGCGCCTGCTGTTCGCCCGGATCGGCAAGCCGCACTGCCCGCACTGCGGGCGCCCGATCGCCCGGCAGTCGCCGCAGGCGATCGTCGACAAGGTGCTGGAGCTGCCCGAGGGCACCCGGTTCCAGGTGCTCAGCCCGGTCGTCCGGGAGCGCAAGGGCGAGTTCGTCGACCTCTTCGCCGACCTGCAGTCCAAGGGCTACGCCCGGGCCCGGGTGGACGGGCAGACCGTCCAGCTGACCGAGCCGCCGACGCTGAAGAAGCAGGAGAAGCACACCATCGAGGTGGTCATCGACCGCCTCACCGTGAAGTCCGGCGCCAAGCGCCGGCTCACCGACTCGGTGGAGACCGCGCTCAAACTGGCCGGCGGCATGGTGGTGCTCGACTTCGTCGACCTCCCGGAGGACGACCCCGAGCGCGAGAGGATGTTCTCCGAGCACCTCTACTGCCCGTACGACGACGTCTCCTTCGAGGAGCTGGAGCCGCGCTCCTTCTCCTTCAACTCCCCGTTCGGCGCCTGCCCGGACTGCTCGGGCCTGGGCAACCGGATGGAGGTCGACCCGGAGCTGATCGTCCCCGACGAGGAGAAGTCGCTCGACGAGGGCGCCATCCACCCGTGGTCGCAGGGCGCCACCAAGGAGTACTTCCAGCGGCTGGTCGACGCGCTGGCCGGCGAGCTGGGCTTCCGCACCGACATCCCGTGGGCCGGGCTGCCGGTGCGGGCCAGGAAGGCGCTGCTGTACGGCCACAAGACCCAGGTCGAGGTCCGCTACCGCAACCGGTACGGCCGCGAGCGCTCCTACACCACCGCCTTCGAGGGCGCCGTCCCGTTCGTGACCCGGCGGCACTCCGAGTCGGAGAGCGACGCCGGCCGGGAGCGCTTCGAGGGCTACATGCGCGAGGTGCCCTGCCCGACCTGCAAGGGCACCCGGCTCAAGCCGGTGGTGCTGGCCGTCACGGTGATGGACCGCTCGATCGCCGAGGTCTCGGCGATGTCGATCAGCGACTGCGCGGACTTCCTGGGCGCGCTGCGCCTCGACCGCCGGGACAAGCAGATCGCCGAGCGGGTGCTCAAGGAGGTGCTGGAGCGGCTGCGCTTCCTGGTCGACGTCGGCCTCGACTACCTGTCGCTGAACCGCGCCGCCGGCACCCTCTCCGGCGGCGAGGCCCAGCGGATCCGGCTGGCCACCCAGATCGGCTCCGGCCTGGTCGGCGTGCTGTACGTGCTGGACGAGCCCTCCATCGGCCTGCACCAGCGCGACAACCACCGGCTGATCGAGACCCTGGTCCGGCTGCGGGACATCGGCAACACCCTGATCGTCGTCGAGCACGACGAGGACACCATCAAGACCGCCGACTGGATCGTCGACATCGGCCCCGGCGCCGGCGAGCACGGCGGCAAGGTGGTGCACTCCGGTTCGCTGAAGGAGCTGCTGGCCAACGAGGAGTCGCTGACCGGCCAGTACCTCTCCGGCAAGCGCGGCATCCCGATCCCGGCGGCCCGCCGCCCGCGCGACAAGAAGCGCCAGATCGTGGTGCACGGCGCCCGCGAGCACAACCTCAAGGACGTCACGGTCGCCTTCCCGCTCGGCACCTTCACCGCCGTCACCGGCGTCTCGGGCTCCGGCAAGTCCACGCTGGTCAACGACATCCTGTACACCCACCTGGCCCGTGAGCTGAACGGCGCCCGCGGCGTCCCCGGCCGGCACACCCGGATCACCGGCACCGACCTGGTCGACAAGGTGGTGCACGTCGACCAGTCGCCGATCGGCCGCACCCCGCGCTCCAACCCGGCCACCTACACCGGCGTCTTCGACCACGTGCGCAAGCTGTTCGCGGAGACCCAGGAGGCCAAGGTCCGCGGCTACCTGCCCGGCCGGTTCTCGTTCAACGTCAAGGGCGGCCGCTGCGAGAACTGCTCCGGCGACGGCACCATCAAGATCGAGATGAACTTCCTGCCGGACGTCTACGTCCCCTGCGAGGTCTGCCACGGCGACCGCTACAACCGGGAGACGCTGGAGGTCCACTACAAGGGCAAGTCCATCGCCGAGGTGCTGAACATGCCGATCGAGGAGGCGCTCGACTTCTTCGAGGCCGTCCCCGCGATCGCCCGCCACCTGAAGACGCTCAAGGAGGTCGGCCTCGGCTACGTCCGGCTCGGCCAGCCCGCCACCACCCTCTCCGGCGGCGAGGCCCAGCGCGTCAAGCTCTCCGCCGAGCTGCAGAAGCGCTCCACCGGGCGGACGGTCTACGTCCTCGACGAGCCCACCACCGGCCTGCACTTCGAGGACATCAGCAAGCTGATCAAGGTGCTGGAGGGCCTGGTCGAGAAGGGCAACACCGTCATCGTCATCGAGCACAACCTCGACGTCATCAAGACCGCCGACTGGCTGGTCGACATGGGTCCCGAGGGCGGCTCCGGCGGCGGCGGCGTGGTCATCGAGGGCACCCCGGAGGAGGTCGCCGCCTCCACCGCCAGCCACACCGGCAAGTTCCTGCGCGACATCCTGCCCGGCGTCTCGGACGCGGCCCCGGCCAAGCGCGGCCGGAAGAAGTAACCGCCCGCCCGCCCGCACGCCCGCCCGCACGCGTGTCCGCACGCGGCGGCGCGGGTCGGCACGAGGCCGCCCGGGGAGCCCGCGAGCTCCCCGGGCGGCCTCGTCCGCGCGTGCTAGGTTGCTGGCGCCAATTCCCGCACCGAGGAGCCCCGATGACCGAGCCCACCGCCTCCCGCCGTACCGTCCTGTGCTGCGCGGCCGTCGCGCTCGCGGGGGCCGCGGCGGCCGGCTGTTCCTCCTCCGGCGGCGGCAAGGAGGAGCCGAAGTCTGCCGCCCCGGTGGACCTCGGCCCGGCCGCGGACGTGCCGGTCGGCGGCGGTAAGGTGTACAAGGAGCAAGCGGTCGTGGTGACCCAGCCGGCCGCGGGCGAGTACAAGGCGTTCAGCGCGAAGTGCACCCACGCCGGGTGCCTGGTCAACGGCGTGGTCAAGGACCAGATCCAGTGCCTGTGCCACGGCAGCCGGTTCGGCGTCTCCGACGGCGCCGTCCAGGACGGTCCGGCGCCCGCGCCGCTGCCCGCCTACCAGGTCGCCGTGCAGAACGGGAACCTGCTGGTGACCAAGGGCTGACGCGCTGTCAGCGGACGAGAGAACACCACACGGGGGGAACGACAGGATGAATCGCCGACTGTTCATGGGGGCGTTCACGGCGGGCGCGGTCACGGTCGCGGTGGGGAGCGCCGACAGCGCGTCCGCGGCCGACCAGGTCACCGTCTTCAACGGCCAGGTCAGCGCCCAGAGCTTCTACGCGGACGGTCTGCACGGCCAGGCCGCCGGCTTCGTCACCGAGTCGAAGGCGGACGCCTACGCGCACGCCCTGGTGGCCGTCCAGAACGGCACCACCGGTTTCGAGGCCGACGGCGTCACGCCCAAGCTCAACGGCGGCGCCGCGATCAACGCGGTCTCCAAGAACCCGGACACCTCCGCGATGTACCTGACCGGCGTCGAGAAGGCCCGCGGCACCCTCAAGATCACGCACCTGGGCTACGGCGACGCCTCCGACAAGAACGCCGCCGCCCTCTCCATCGACCTGCGGACGGCCGGCACCGCCGCCCAGGGCATCTACGTGACCGCGACCGAGGGCGCCACCCAGGGCAACCTGATCGCGCTGCGCAACAACACCGGCCTGGACGACCTGGTGGTCAAGGGCAGCGGCCTGGTCGGCATCGGCACCGTCCGGGGCGACAACCCGCGCGCCAAGCTGCACGTCGTGCAGAAGACCAACGCCGCCAAGGACAGCGAGAACGACGCGGCCGGCCTGCTGGTCGAGGGCACCGTGCGGGTCGGCGACGCCGCCGCCGTCCCGACCGGGGCGGACGCCAAGGCCGGCGGCGGCACGCTGTACGCCCAGGGCGGCGCGCTGTACTGGCGCGGCTCCGCGGGCACCGTCACCAAGATCGCCTCGGCCTGAGCGGGGAGGGCGGACCGTGCAGCTGACCCCGGAGGAACTGGTGCGCGAGTTCCAGGACGCCGTCCTGGAGCTCTACTTCGCGCGCAAGCGGATCGTCCTGCTGGAGGAGGAGAACGCCGGGCTCAGGGCGCACCTGGCCGCGGCCCTCCAGCCCGGTTCCCGGCCCGACGACCGGGAGCCGGCCCCGGCCGCCGGGCAGGACGCCGGACAGGACGCCGGGCAGCCGCAGGCGTCCGGCTGACGCCGTCCGCGCCGGAGTGTCCCCGGCAGTCGGTACGGTAGGGGCATGGCAGACCCGTCCACCTACCGACCGGCACCGGGGGCGATCCCGACCTCCCCCGGGGTGTACAAGTTCCGTGACGCGCACGGCCGGGTCATCTACGTGGGCAAGGCCAAGAGCCTGCGCCAACGCCTCTCCTCGTACTTCCAGGACGTCGCCAACCTGCACCCGCGCACCGCGACGATGGTGACCACCGCCGCCTCGGTGGAGTGGACGGTGGTCTCCACCGAGGTCGAGGCGCTGCAGCTGGAGTACTCCTGGATCAAGGAGTTCGACCCCCGCTTCAACGTCAAGTACCGGGACGACAAGAGCTACCCGGAGCTCGCCGTCACCCTGGACGAGGAGTACCCCCGGGTCCAGGTGACCCGCGGCGCGCACAAGAAGGGCGTGCGCTACTTCGGCCCCTACGGCCACGCCTGGGCGATCCGCGAGACGGTCGACCTGCTGCTGCGGGTCTTCCCCGTCCGGACGTGCTCCAACGGCGTGTTCAAGCGGGCCCGGCAGGTCGGCCGGCCCTGCCTGCTCGGCTACATCGGCAAGTGCGCGGCCCCCTGCGTGGGCAGGGTCAGCGCCGCCGAGCACCGCGAACTCGCCGAGGAGTTCTGCGACTTCATGGCCGGCCGGACCGGCGGCCACCTGCGCCGGCTGGAACAGCAGATGCGCGAGGCCGCCGCCGAGATGGAGTACGAGAAGGCCGCCCGGCTGCGCGACGACCTCGGCGCCCTCCAGCGCGCCATGGAGAAGAACGCGGTCGTCCTCGGCGACGGCACCGACGCCGACCTGCTCGCCCTCGCCGAGGACGAGCTGGAGGCCGCCGTGCAGATCTTCCACGTCCGCGGCGGCCGGGTCCGCGGCCAGCGCGGCTGGGTCACCGACAAGGTCGAGGACGTCGACACCGCCGGCCTGGTCGAGCACGCCCTGCAGCAGCTCTACGGCGAGAACAGCGAGCAGGTCCCGCGCGAGGTGCTCGTCCCCGCGCTGCCCGACGAGGCCGTCCACGTCTGGCTGTCCGGCCTGCGCGGCGCCCAGGTCGACCTGCGGATCCCGCAGCGCGGCGACAAGAAGGACCTGATGGAGACGGTCCAGCGCAACGCCCAGCAGGCGCTGGCGCTGCACAAGACCAGGCGCGCCTCCGACCTGACCACCCGGAGCCGCGCCCTCCAGGAGATCGCCGACGCGCTGGAGCTGGACTCCGTCCCGCTGCGCATCGAGTGCTTCGACATCTCGCACCTCCAGGGCGAGGACGTGGTCGCCTCCATGGTGGTCTTCGAGGACGGCCTGGCCCGCAAGAGCGAGTACCGCCGGTTCCAGATCAAGGGCTTCGAGGGCCAGGACGACGTCCGCTCGATGCACGAGGTGATCACCCGCCGCTTCCGCCGCTACCTCCAGGAGCGCGAGCGCACCGGCGAGTGGGCGGTCCCCGAGCAGGCCCCCGAGGGCGCTCCCGAGGGCGCTCCGGAGGGCGACGGCTCGCCGCTCGACGAGAACGGCCGCCCGCGGCGCTTCGCCTACCCGCCGCAGCTGCTGGTGGTCGACGGCGGGCAGCCGCAGGTCGCCGCCGCCGTCCGGGCGCTGGCGGAGCTCGGCATCGACGACGTCGCGGTCTGCGGCCTGGCCAAGCGGCTGGAGGAGGTCTGGCTGCCCGGCCAGGACGACCCGGTGGTGCTGCCGCGCTCCAGCGAGGGCCTCTACCTGCTCCAGCGGGTCCGCGACGAGGCGCACCGCTTCGCGATCACCTACCAGCGCGCCAAGCGGGCCAAACGGCTCACGGCGGGGGAACTGGACTCCGTCCCCGGGCTCGGCGAGACTCGCCGCCGGGCGCTGCTCAAGCACTTCGGATCGTTGAAGAAGCTCCGGGCGGCGACCGTCGACGAACTCTGCGAGGTCCCCGGGATCGGGCGCCGGACGGCCGAGACTGTTGCGGCAGCCTTGGCCTCCCGTACACCTTCCGCATTCGCGGTCAACACCGCGACCGGCGAGATCATCGATGACAGCACGGCCACAGCAGGACCGAGAAGCGGGGAAGAGACGTGACAGTGTCCAACGCGGGGGAGACCACCCCCGAGCTGGTGATCATCTCGGGCATGTCGGGGGCGGGCCGTTCCACCGCCGCCAAGTGCCTGGAGGACCTCGGCTGGTTCGTGGTCGACAACCTGCCGCCCGCCCTGATCCCCACCATGGTCGACCTCGGGGCCCGCTCGCAGGGCGCGGTGCCGCGGATCGGCGTCGTGGTCGACGTCCGCGGCCGCACCTTCTTCGACGACCTGCTGACCTCGCTGGAGGAGCTGGAGAAGCGCGGCGTCCGGCTCCGGGTGCTCTTCCTCGACTCCTCCGACGACGCCCTGGTCCGCCGCTTCGAGTCGGTCCGCCGCCCGCACCCGCTGCAGGGCGACGGCCGGATCGTCGACGGCATCGCCCAGGAGCGCGAGCTGCTGCGCGAACTGCGCGGCGAGGCCGACCTGGTGGTCGACACCTCCAACCTCAACGTGCACCAGCTGCGCGCCAAGATGGACGCCCAGTTCGCCGGCCAGGACGAGCCCGAACTGCGCGCCACCGTGATGTCCTTCGGCTTCAAGTACGGCCTGCCGGTCGACGCCGACCTGGTCGTCGACTGCCGCTTCCTGCCCAACCCGCACTGGGTCCCCGAGCTGCGCGCCCGTACCGGAACCGACCCGGACGTGGCAGAGTACGTCTTCCAGCAGCCCGGGGCGCAGCAGTTCGTGGACGGCTACACCGACCTGCTGCGGATCGTCACCGAGGGCTACCGCCGCGAGGGGAAGCGCTACATGACGCTTGCCGTAGGCTGCACCGGAGGCAAGCACCGCAGCGTCGCGATGTCCGAGCAGCTGACGAAGCGTCTGATCGCGGACGGGGTCGAGACGGTGCTGGTCCACCGGGACATGGGCCGGGAGTAGCGGCCGGGAACCCCCCGTACCGCCGCCCCGGCCGAGCACGAGACAGGAACATGGGGTCGGCGTGACGGGATACGTGCCAGTACGGCAGCAGCTCCGGACCAGACCCGCCGAGCGGTCCGGCGGACCGCGCCCCGGCGTACCGAAGATCGCCGCGCTCGGCGGCGGCCAGGGCCTGTCCGCCTCGCTGTCGGCGCTGCGCCGGCTCACCACCGAGCTGACCGCCGTGGTCACCGTCGCCGACGACGGCGGCTCCAGCGGTCGGCTGCGGGCCGAGCTCGGCGTGCTGCCGCCCGGCGACCTGCGCAAGGCGCTGGCCGCGCTGTGCGGCGACGACGACTGGGGCCGGACCTGGTCCGAGGTGATCCAGCAGCGCTTCGCCGGCACCGGCGAGCTCGGCGGCCACGCGGTCGGCAACCTGCTGATCGTCGCGCTCTGGGAGAAGCTCGGCGACCCGGTCGAGGCGCTGAACTGGGTCGGCCGGCTGCTGAACGTCCAGGGCCGGGTGCTGCCGATGTCCGCCGTCCCGCTGGACATCGAGGCCCAGGTCCGCGGCCACGACCCGCTGCGCCCCGGCGAGACCACCGCGGTGCGCGGCCAGGCCGCGGTCGCCGTCACCCCCGGCACCGTGCAGTCGATCCGGTTGCTCCCGGACGAGCCGCCCGCCGTCCCGGAGGCCGTGCAGGCCGTCCTGGAGGCCGACTGGGTGGTGCTCGGCCCCGGCTCCTGGTTCACCAGCGTGCTGCCGCACCTGCTCGTCCCCGAGCTCGCCAAGGCCCTCACCGAGACCCGGGCCCGCCGGCTGCTCACCCTCAACCTGGCCCCGCAGCCCGGCGAGACCGAGGGCTTCACCCCGCAGCGCCACCTGGAGGTGATCGCCGACCACGCCCCCGGCCTGGCCGTGGATGCGATCCTGGTGGACGAGCGGGCGGTCAGCGGCGGCGCCTTCGGGATCGCCGACCTGGCCGGCCTGGAACAGGCCGCCGCCCGGATGGGCGCCGCCCTGGTGCTCGACTCGGTGGCCCGCGACGACGGCACCCCGCGACACGACGCGGAGCTCTTGGCCGCAGCGTACGACCGGATTTTCCGGACTCATGGAAGGATCGGCCCATGGCGATGACGGCAGCGGTGAAAGACGAGATCTCCCGGCTTCCCGTCACCCGTGCCTGCTGCCGCAAGGCGGAGGTCTCGGCGATCCTGCGCTTCGCGGGCGGACTGCACATTGTGAGCGGGCGCATCGTGATCGAGGCTGAGCTGGACACCGGCATTGCGGCCCGGCGGCTGCGCAAGGACCTCCTGGAGATCTTCGGACACTCCTCGGATCTGGTGGTGATGGCCCCCGGCGGGCTGCGACGCGGCAGCCGGTACGTGGTGCGGGTGGTGAAGGACGGCGAGCTGCTGGCCCGGCAGACCGGGCTGGTGGACGGACGAGGGCGCCCGATCCGGGGCCTGCCCCCGGCGGTGGTCTCCGGGGCGACCTGCGACGCGGAGGCCGCCTGGCGCGGGGCCTTCCTCGCGCACGGCTCGCTCACCGAGCCCGGGCGCTCCTCCTCCCTGGAGATCACCTGCCCGGGTTCGGAGGCGGCGCTCGCCCTGGTCGGCGCGGCCCGCCGGCTCGGCATCCCGGCGAAGGCCCGCGAGGTCCGCGGCGTCGACCGGGTGGTGATCCGCGACGGCGACGCGATCGGCGCGCTGCTCACCCGCCTCGGCGCGCACGAGTCCGTGCTGGCCTGGGAGGAGCGCCGGATGCGCCGCGAGGTGCGGGCCACCGCCAACCGGCTGGCCAACTTCGACGACGCCAACCTGCGCCGCTCGGCCCGCGCCGCGGTCGCCGCCGGCGCCCGGGTGCAGCGCGCCCTGGAGATCCTCGGCGAGGAGGTGCCCGAGCACCTGGCCGCGGCCGGCGCGCTGCGCATGCAGCACAAGCAGGCCTCGCTGGAGGAGCTCGGCGCGCTCGCCGACCCGCCGCTCACCAAGGACGCGGTCGCCGGCCGGATCCGCCGGCTGCTCGCGATGGCCGACAAGCGGGCGGCCGAACTCGGACTGCCCAACACCGAGGCCAACCTCACCGAGGAGATGGCCCTGAACTGACGGTCGGTCAACCGTCCGACGGCACACCCCGAGGGGCGTGCGGAGCAGCTCGCGGCAGCCGCCGCGGCGCACTCCGCGCGCCCCTTTCGTACGCCCCGGCCATTGCGTCCGACCGGTGAGGCGATGTGCCTTGCGACACTTGGGAGAGGTAGGGTCAGCAGTGGTCGGGGACAACCCAAATTTCACCCCCGTCGGGCTCCGGCCCGGCGTACCTAAGAGGAGATCGGTTCGTGACGATCCGGGTAGGCATCAACGGGTTCGGCCGCATCGGCCGCAACTTCTTCCGTGCGGTCAAGTCCCAGGGCGCTGACATCGAGATCGTCGGTGTCAACGACCTGACCGACACCAAGACGCTGGCTCACCTGCTCAAGTACGACACCACTCTCGGTACCTTCCCCGGCGAGGTCTCGCACACCGAGGACAGCATCACCGTCGACGGTCACACCTTCAAGGTCACCGCCGAGCGCGACCCCGCCAACCTTCCCTGGGCTGCCCTGGGCGCCGACATCGTCGTCGAGTCCACCGGCATCTTCACCAAGGCCGATGCTGCGAAGAAGCACATCACCGCCGGTGCCAAGAAGGTCATCATCTCGGCGCCCGCCAGCGACGAGGACATCACCATCGTCCTGGGCGTCAACGAGGACAAGTACGACGCGGCGGCGCACGACATCATCTCGAACGCCTCCTGCACCACCAACTGCGTGGCGCCGATGGCGAAGGTCCTGCACGAGAACTTCGGCATCGTCAAGGGCCTGATGACGACCGTGCACGCCTTCACCAACGACCAGGTCACCCTGGACTTCCCGCACAAGGACCTGCGTCGCGCCCGCGCCGCCTCGCAGAACATCATCCCGACCTCGACCGGTGCCGCCAAGGCCACCGCCCTGGTCCTCCCGGAGCTCAAGGGCAAGCTGGACGGCACCTCGCTGCGCGTCCCGGTCCCGACCGGCTCCATCACCGACCTGGTGGTCACCCTCGAGCGCGAGGTCACCAAGGACGAGGTCAACGCGGCCTTCCAGAAGGCCGCCCAGGAGGGTCCGCTCAAGGGCTACCTGGCGTACACCGAGGACCCGATCGTCTCCTCGGACATCGTGAACGACCCGCACTCCTGCATCTTCGACTCGCAGCTGACGATGGTCCAGGGCAACCAGGTCAAGGTGCTCGGCTGGTACGACAACGAGTTCGGCTACTCCAACCGCCTCGTCAACCTGGTCTCCCTCGTCGGCGACCAGCTCTGACCCCAGCGGTAGCTGACGTGACGTAAGGGGCAGGGCCCGGACGGCTGTCACCGCCGACCGGGCCCTGCCGCTGCGCCCCCTCGTCCGTCCTACCCCCACCGGTGGCCCGCCGTCGTGTCGCCGTCTGCGCACCGTTCCACCCCTGAGGAGCATGACCGTGAAGACGATCGAAGACCTGGAGGTCTCCGGCAAGCGGGTGTTCGTCCGCGCCGACCTCAACGTGCCGCTGTCCGGCGACACCATCACCGACGACGGCCGGATCCGGGCCGTCGCGCCGACCATCGCCAAGCTCGTCGAGCGCGGCGCGCGCGTGGTGGTCGCCTCGCACCTGGGCCGTCCCAAGGGCGAGCCGGACCCGAAGTTCTCCCTCGCGCCGGTGGCCGTCCGCCTCGGCGAGATCCTCGGCCGACCGGTGGCGTTCGCCACCGACACCGTCGGGGACAGCGCGAAGGCCACCGTCGCCGCCCTCGGCGACGGCGAGGTCACGCTGCTGGAGAACCTGCGCTTCAACGCCGGCGAGACGTCCAAGGACGACGCCGAGCGCGGCGCGTTCGCCGACGCCCTGGCCACCCTGGCGGACCTGTACGTCGGCGACGGCTTCGGCGCGGTGCACCGCAAGCACGCCTCCGTCTACGACCTCCCGGCCCGGCTGCCGCACGCGGTCGGCGACCTGATCGCCACCGAGGTGGGCGTCCTCAAGCGCCTCACCGAGGACGTGGCCCGCCCGTACGTGGTGGTGCTCGGCGGCTCGAAGGTCTCCGACAAGGTCGGCGTGATCGAGAACCTGCTCGGCAAGGCCGACCGGATCCTGATCGGCGGCGGCATGATGTACACCTTCATCGCGGCCCAGGGCCACGGCGTGGGCGCCTCGCTGCTCCAGGAGGACCAGATCCCGGTCGTCCAGGACTACCTGAAGCGCGGCGCCGAGCAGGGCGTCGAGTTCGTGATCCCGCTGGACACCGCGGTGTCCTCGTCGTTCCCGGACGTCAAGGGCGGCGCCCCGGTCGAGGACTACGCGGTCGTCGACGTGGACGCGATCCCGGACGGCGCGCTCGGCCTGGACATCGGCCCGAAGACCGCGCAGCTGTTCGCGGAGAAGATCGCCGACGCGAAGACGGTGTTCTGGAACGGCCCGATGGGCGTCTTCGAGCACCCGGCGTTCGCCGACGGCACCCGGGCGGTCGCCCAGGCGCTGCTCGACTCCGACGCGTTCACCGTGGTCGGCGGCGGCGACTCGGCGGCGGCGGTCCGCACCCTGGGGTTCGACGAGGCGAAGTTCGGACACATCTCGACCGGCGGTGGCGCGAGCCTCGAGTACCTGGAGGGCAAGACGCTCCCCGGTCTCGCCGCCCTGGAGGACTGAGAAAGACATGACTGAGCGTCTCCCGCTGATGGCGGGCAACTGGAAGATGAACCTCGACCACCTCGAGGCCATCCAGCACACCCAGAAGCTGGCGTTCTCGCTGGCCGACAAGGACTACGAGGCCGTCGAGGTCGCCGTCCTGGTCCCGTTCACCGACCTGCGCTCGGTGCAGACCCTGGTCGACGGCGACAAGCTGAAGCTCAAGTACGGCTCGCAGGACATCTCGCGGCACGACGGCGGGGCCTACACCGGCGAGATCTCCGGCCCGATGCTGGCGAAGCTGAAGGCCGCCTACGCGGTGATCGGCCACTCCGAGCGCCGCCAGTACCACGGCGAGAACGAGGAGATCGTCAACGCCAAGGTGAAGGCCGCCTACCGCCACGGGATCACCCCGATCCTGTGCATCGGCGAGCCGCTGGAGGTCCGCAAGGCGGGCACCCACGTCGCGCACACCCTGGCGCAGCTCGACGGCGCGCTGGACGGCGTCCCGGCGTCCGACGCCGAGAGCGTCGTCGTCGCGTACGAGCCGGTCTGGGCGATCGGCACCGGCGAGGTGGCCACCCCCGAGGACGCGCAGGAGGTCTGCGGCGCGATCCGGGCCCGGCTCGCCGAGCTGTACGGCCCCGAGCTGGCCGGCAAGGTCCGCGTGCTGTACGGCGGTTCGGTGAAGTCCTCGTCCGCGGCCGGCCTGATGGCCAAGCCGGACGTCGACGGCGCCCTGATCGGCGGTGCCTCGCTGGACGCCGAGGAGTTCGTCAAGATCGTGCGCTACCGTGAGCAGGCAGTAGGCTAACGCCCCTGCGGCAACGTAGGCTTTGGGGCCGGACCGCGAGGAGCGGGCCCGGCCCCTTCGCCGAAGATTCGAGAGAGTTGGTCCGTCGTGGTTCTCGGGTTCGAGATTGCTCTGATCGTCCTCAGCGCGCTGCTGATCCTGATGGTGCTGCTGCACAAGGGCAAGGGCGGCGGTCTGTCGGACATGTTCGGTGGCGGCGCGGCCTCCACCGGTGGCGGTTCCGCGGTGGCCGAGCGCAACCTCGACCGCATCACCGTGATCCTGGGCATCGCCTGGTTCGCGTGCATCGTGGTCCTCGGTCTGCTGCTCAAGACCAACTGACACCAACTCGGCGGGCGATGGTGGCGCAGGCTTAACTCCCGCTTACACTAGGACGACTTCGCCACCGTCCGCCCAGCCGCGGCCGGACGGCACCAGCACGCAGGGAGTCAGACCGTGGCAAGTGGCAACGCGATCCGAGGCAGCAGAGTCGGCGCCGGCCCGATGGGCGAAGCGGAGCGCGGCGAATCCGCCCCGCGCAACCGCATCTCCTTCTGGTGCGCCAACAAGCACGAGACGCGTCCGAGTTTCGCCGCCGAGGCGGCCATCCCGGACACCTGGGACTGCCCGCGCTGCGGCTTCCCGGCCGGCCAGGACGAGCACAACCCGCCCGCCCCGGCCCGCAACGAGCCCTACAAGACCCACCTCGCCTACGTCCGCGAGCGCCGCACCGACGCGGACGGCGAGGCGATCCTCGCCGAGGCGCTGGCCAAGCTGCGCGGCGAGATCTGAGCACGGAGCGCTGAGGCGCGAGGGCGCCACCGGTCACCGGTGGCGCCCTCCGCGCGTTCCGGCGGGGGTGCCGGGGAGCGCGGAAGGCCCGGTCCGCGCGGGGCGGACCGGGCCTTCGGGGATGGCGGTGACTCAGGCGGTCTTGCCCGCCGCCGCGTCGTCCAGCAGCCAGAGCGTGCGCTCGGTGCCGGTGACCGCGCCGGCCGGGGCCGTGGCGGCGCCGGGGGAGGTGCGGGCCAGGGCGACCGCGTCCGCCTTGTCCTGGCCGGCCGCCAGCAGCCAGACCTGGCGGGCGTGGTGCAGCGCCGGGAGGGTCAGCGAGAGGCGGGTCGGCGGGGGCTTGGGGGAGTCGTGGACCGCGATGACGGTGCCGTCGGCCTGCTCGGTGCCCGGGTGGCCGGGGAAGAGCGAGGCGACGTGCGCGTCCGGGCCGACGCCGAGCAGCAGCACGTCGAACAGCGGCAGCGCCTCGCCGGGGGCGGCGGCCGCGGCCAGTTCGGCGGCGTAGCGGGCGGCGGCCTGCTCGGCGGGGGCGCCGTCGGCCGGGGGCATCTCGTGCACCCGGGCGCCGAGCGGCCGGACGGCGTCCAGGAACGCGGCCGCCTGGACGGCGTTGCGCTCCGGGTCGCCGGCCGGCAGGTAGCGCTCGTCGCCCCACCACAGCTCGACGTGCGCCCAGTCGACCGCGTCGCGCGCCGGGTGGGCGGCGAGCGCGGCGAGCAGGGCGTTGCCGTTGCGGCCGCCGGTGAGCACCAGGTGCGCGGTGCCCCGGGCGGCCTGGGCGTCGGCCACGGCGGTCAGCAGCCGGGCGGCGGCCGCCTGGGCGAGCAGCGCCGCGTCCCGGTGGACCAGGACGAGGTCGGAGCTCACTGGCCGCTCCGCTTGCGCGGCGCGGTCTTCTTCGCGGTGGCCTTCTTGGCGGCGGTCTTCTTCGCCGCCGCCTTCTCCGGCAGCTTGGCGGTGACCCGGGCCGGGGCGGCGACCGCCGCCTCGACCACCTTGGGCTCCTCCGGCTCCGCCGCGGCGGGGGCCGCGGCCTCCACGGTGCCGCCGGGGCCCGCGTGCCCGACGCCGGCGATCCGCTCGCGCAGCCGGTCGACCGGGGTGCGGACGGCGGTGGCGTAGATGTCGTCGGGGTCGAGGCGGCGCAGCTCCTCGGCGATCAGCTCGGCGGTGTCGCGGCGCTTGAGCGCGACCATCCGGTCGGGCGCGCCGGGCATGCAGAGCGTGCCGAGCAGGCCGTCGGGGCGGTCGAGGGTGATGTCGCCGTCCTTGGTGCGCAGCCGGACGGCGGTGATGCCGGGGCCGCCGGTGACGACCCGCTCGACCTGGACCCGCAGCCGGTTGTGCAGCCACAGGCCGAGCAGTTCGACGCTGGGGTTGTACGACTCGCCCTCGACCACCGCGCCGGTGATCTCCACCTCGCGCTGGTCCAGGGCGGCGGCCAGCATGGAGCGCCAGCCGGTGATCCTGGTCCAGGCGAGGTCGGTGTCGCCGGGGGTGTAGCCGGCCGCCCGCTGGGCGAGCTGGCCGACCGGGGACTCGGCGGTCACCGCGTCGGTGATCCGCCGCTGGGCGAGCGCGCCGAGCGGGTCCTGCGCCGGGTTGAGCGGCGCGTTGTCCGGCCACCAGACCACCACGGGGGCGTCCGGCAGCAGCAGCGGCAGCACCACGGACTGGGCGTGCGCGGCGAGTTCGCCGTGCATCCGGAGGACGACCGTCTCGCCGCTGCCCGCGTCGGTGCCGACCAGGATCTCCGCGTCGAGCCGGGTCTCGGCCCGGGCGCGCGGCGAGCGGCCGGCCCGCTTGATGACGGCGAGGGTCCGCGAGGGGTGCTCGCGGGAGGCGTCGTTGGCGGCCTTGAGGGCGTCGTAGGCGCTGCCCTCGTCGGTCACGATGACCAGGGTCAGCACCATGCCGGCGGCGGTCGAGCCGCTGGCCCGGCGGGCGTCCATCAAGGCGGCGTTGATCTTGCTGGAGGTGGTGTCGGTCAGGTCGATCTTCATGGGCGGCGCCAGCTCCTGCCGTCTCGTGCGAGCATCTCGTCCGCCTCGACCGGGCCCCAGGTGCCGGCCGGGTACTGCGCGGGCTTGCCGTGGCTGTCCCAGTACTGCTCGATCGGGTCGAGGATCTGCCAGGACAGCTCGACCTCCTGGTGCCGCGGGAAGAGGTTCGCGTCGCCGAGCAGCACGTCCAGGATGAGGCGCTCGTACGCCTCGGGGCTGGACTCGGTGAAGGACTCGCCGTAGGCGAAGTCCATCGTGACGTCGCGGACCTCCAGCGCGGTGCCGGGGACCTTCGAGCCGAACCGCACGGTGACGCCCTCGTCCGGCTGGACGCGGATCACCAGGGCGTTCTGGCCGAGCTCCTCGGTGGCGTAGGAGTCGAACGGCAGGTACGGGGCGCGCTGGAAGACCACCGCGATCTCGGTGACCCGGCGGCCCAGCCGCTTGCCGGTGCGGAGGTAGAACGGGACGCCCGCCCAGCGCCGGTTGTTGATCTCCAGCTTGATCGCGGCGTAGGTGTCGGTCCCGGACTCGGGGTTGATGCCGTCCTCGTCCAGGTAGCCGACGACCTCCTCGCCGCCCTGCCAGCCGGCCGCGTACTGGCCGCGCACGGTGTGCGCGCCCAGGTCGGCGGGGAGCTTGACGGCGCTGAGCACCTTCAGCTTCTCGGCGACCAGCGCCTTCGGGTGGAAGGACGCCGGCTCCTCGATGGCGGTCAGCGCCATCAGCTGGAGCAGGTGGTTCTGGATGACGTCGCGGGCGGAGCCGATGCCGTCGTAGTAGCCGGCCCGGCCGCCGATGCCGATGTCCTCGGCCATGGTGATCTGCACGTGGTCGACGTACGACCGGTTCCAGATCGGCTCGAACATCTGGTTGGCGAAGCGCAGCGCCAGGATGTTCTGGACGGTCTCCTTGCCCAGGTAGTGGTCGATCCGGAAGACCTCGTCGCGCGGGAAGACCTCGTGGACGATCCGGTTCAACTCCTGGGCGCTGGCCAGGTCGTGGCCGAACGGCTTCTCGATCACCGCGCGGCGCCAGGAGCCCTGCGGCGGGTCGGTCAGGCCGTGCTTCTTGAGCTGCTGGACCACGGTCGGGAAGAACTTCGGCGGCACCGACAGGTAGAACGCGAAGTTGCCGCCGGTGCCCTGCGCCTGGTCGAGGTCCTCGATGGTGCGGCGCAGGGTGTCGAAGGCCTCGTCGTCGCCGAAGTCGCCCTGGACGAAGCGCATGCCCTTGGCCAGCTGCTGCCAGACCTCCTCGCGGAAGGGCGTGCGGGCGTGCTCCTTGACGGCGTCGTGGACCTCGTTGGCGAAGTCCTCGTCCTCCCACTCGCGGCGGGCGAACCCGACCAGCGAGAAGCCCGGCGGCAGCAGGCCGCGGTTGGCGAGGTCGTAGATCGCCGGCATCAGCTTCTTGCGCGACAGGTCGCCGGTGACGCCGAAGATCACCAGGCCGGACGGCCCGGCGATCCTCGGCAGCCGCCGGTCGGCGGGGTCGCGCAGCGGGTTGACGGGCCGTTCCTGGGTGTCGCCCACGGCCGGCTCCGTCCCCTCCACATCCGGGTACGGCTGGGTGTTGCTCACTCTGATGTGCTCCGCTTTCCGTGCGTCGGTTCCGTGAGCGGGGTCAGTTCTGGCGGTGGGCTTCGAGCGCGGCGGTGACGGTCTCCAGCAGCTCGGTCCAGGACGCCTCGAACTTGCTGACGCCCTCGTCCTCCAGGAGCTGGACCACGTCGTCGTAGTCGACGCCCGCGGTGGCGACGGCGGCGAGGACGGCCTCGGCGTCGGCGTAGTGCGCGGTGATGGTGTCGCCGGTGACGGCGCCGTGGTCGTCGGTGGCGTCCAGGGTGGCCTCGGGCATGGTGTTGACGGTGCCGGGGGCGACCAGCTCGGTCACGTACAGGGTGTCCGGCAGGTTCGGGTCCTTGACGCCGGTGGAGGCCCAGAGCGGGCGCTGCGGCTTGGCGCCGGCGGCCTCCAGGGCGGCCCAGCGGGCGGAGGCGGGCTTGGTGCCGTCGACCGAGCCGTAGACCTCCTCGTAGGCCCGGTAGGCGAGGCGGGCGTTGGCGAGCGCGGCCTTGGAGCGCAGTTCCTTGGCCTCGGGGGTGCCGGCGGCGTCGAGGCGCTTGTCGATCTCGGTGTCGACCCGGGAGACGAAGAACGAGGCGACGGACTCGATCTGGGACAGGTCGAGTCCGGCGGCCTTGGCGGCCTCCAGGCCGCTCAGGTGGGCGTCGATGACGGCGCGGTAGCGCTCCAGGGAGAAGATCAGCGTGACGTTGACGCTGATGCCCCGGCCCAGGACGGCGCTGATGGCGGGCAGGCCGGCCAGGGTGGCGGGGATCTTGATCAGCACGTTGGGGCGGTCGACCAGCCACCACAGCTGCTTGGCCTCGGCGACGGTCGCCGCGCTCTGGTGCGCGAGGCGGGGGTCGACCTCGATGGAGACCCGGCCGTCGCGGCCGTTGGAGGCGTCGTAGACGGGGCGCAGCACGTCGGCGGCGTCGCGCACGTCCGAGGTGGTGATCATGCGGATCGCCTCGTCGGTGGTGACGCCCCGCACCGCGAGGTCGGTCAGCTGGCCGTCGTAGGCGGCGCTGCCGCCGCCGATGGCCTTCTGGAAGATGGTCGGGTTGGTGGTGACGCCGACGACGTGCTTCTCCTGCACCAGCTCGGCCAGGTTGCCGGAGTTCAGGCGCTCCCGGCTCAGGTCGTCGAGCCAGATCGCCACGCCCTCTTCGCTGAGGCGGTTCAATGCGTCGGTCATGGTGCTCAGTCCCTCTTCTTCTTTAGTGCGTGCGTCAGGTGGGGTCCGGGTCGGCCGGCCCGGGGCGCCGCGGACGCCCCGGGCCGGCCGGATCGGCGCGTCAGCGGGAGACGGCCTCGACCGTGCGCAGCGAGGCGCGGGCGGCGTTGGCGACCGCGTCGGCGGTGATGCCGAACTCCTGGTACAGCACCTGGTAGTCGGCGGAGGCACCGAAGTGGTCCAGGCTGATGATCCGGCCGGCGTCGCCGACCAGCTCGCGCCAGCCCTGGGCGATGCCCGCCTCGACCGAGACCCGGGCCCGGACGTTCGGCGGCAGCACGCTGTCCCGGTACGCCTGGTCCTGCTCGTTGAACCACTCCACCGACGGCAGCGAGACCACCCGGGTCGGGACGCCCTCGGCCTGCAGCGCCTCGCGGGCCTGGACGGCCAGCTGCACCTCGGAGCCGGTGCCGATCAGGATCACCTTGGGCTCGCCGCCCTCGGCCTCGGCCAGCACGTAGCCGCCCTTGGCCGCGCCCTCGGCGGAGCCGAACACCTCGCGGTCGAAGGTCGGCACGCCCTGCCGGGTCAGCGCCAGGCCGACCGGGCCGGGGTGGCTGGTCTGCCGCTCCAGCACCGTCCGCCACACCACGGCGGTCTCGTTGGCGTCCGCCGGGCGGACCACGGCGAGGCCGGGGATGGCGCGCAGCGCGGCCAGGTGCTCGACCGGCTGGTGGGTCGGGCCGTCCTCGCCGAGGCCGATCGAGTCGTGCGTCCAGACGTAGACCACCGGCAGCTTCATCAGCGCGGCGAGCCGGACGGCGGGGCGCATGTAGTCGGAGAACACCAGGAAGGTGCCGCCGTAGATCCGGGTCCGGCCGTGCAGCGCGATGCCGTTCATCACCGAGCCCATGGCGTGCTCGCGGATGCCGTAGTGGATGGTGCGGCCGTACGGCGAGGCGCTCTTGAGCGGGTTGCCCTCCGGGAGGAAGGACGACTCCTCGTCGATGGTGGTGAGGTTGGACTCGGCGAGGTCCGCGGAGCCGCCCCACAGCTCGGGGACGAGCTTGCCGACGGCCTTCAGGGTGTCGCCGGACGCCTTGCGGGTGGCGACGTCCTTGCCGGCCGGGAAGACCGGGATCGCCTTCTCCCAGCCGTCGGGCAGCTCGCCGATCTGGATCCGGTCGAACTCGGCGGCGCGCTGCGGGTTGGCGGCGCGCCAGTCGGCGAGCTCGCCGTCCCAGGCGGCGCGGGCGGCCTGGCCGCGCTGGACCACCAGGCGGGCGTGCGCGACGACCTCGTCGGAGACCTCGAAGGTCTTGGCGGGGTCGAAGCCGAGCACCTTCTTGGTGGCGGCGATCTCGGCGTCGCCGAGGGCCGAGCCGTGCGCCTTGGCGGTGTCCTGGGCGTTCGGCGCGGGCCAGGCGATGATGGTGCGCATCGCGATGATCGACGGCTTGCCGGTCTCGGCCCGGGCGGCCTCCAGCGCGGCGGCCAGCGCCACCACGTCGATGTCGCCGTCGGACTTCGGGGCGACCCGCTGGACGTGCCAGCCGTACGCCTCGTAGCGGGCCAGCACGTCCTCGGAGAACGCGGTGGCGGTGTCGCCCTCGATCGAGATGTGGTTGTCGTCGTACAGCGCGACCAGGTTGCCCAGCTTCTGGTGGCCGGCCAGCGAGGACGCCTCGGCGGAGATGCCCTCCTCCAGGTCGCCGTCGGAGACGATCGCCCAGACCGTGTGGTCGAACGGCGAGGTGCCGGGCGCCGCGTCCGGGTCGAACAGGCCGCGCTCGTAGCGGGCGGCCATCGCCATGCCGACCGCGTTGCCGATGCCCTGGCCGAGCGGGCCGGTGGTGGTCTCCACGCCGGCGGTGTGGCCGTGCTCCGGGTGGCCCGGGGTGCGGCTGCCCGCGACCCGGAAGGCCTTCAGGTCGTCCAGCGACAGCCCGTAGCCGGACAGGAACAGCTGGGTGTACAGCGTGAGGGAGGTGTGCCCCGGCGAGAGCACGAAGCGGTCCCGGCCGACCCAGGTCGGGTCGGTGGGGTCGTGGCGCAGGAAGCGCTGGAAGATGAGGTACGCGGCGGGAGCCAGCGACATGGCCGTGCCGGGGTGCCCGTTCCCCACCTTCTGCACGGCGTCCATCGCCAGGACCCGGGCCGTGTCGACGGCCCGCTGGTCCGACTCGCTCCACTCAAAGACGTTCGGCGTGGTGCTCACCCTGGCTCAGGGCTCCTTCCGGATTCTGTGAAGTGTGACCCCGTGAAGAGGACCGCTCGGCCACGCCGCTGTGGCTGGTGCCGATCACGGAGGGTTGATCCCGCTTCTCTGTGCGAGCCTACCGTTTGCGGCGCACCTCACCCTCTGTGGCGGGACAACGTGAGACGGCCGATCCGCATTCCGCTGGTGCTTCGTCAACTCCGCTGTCCTACCTTCACCCGTCCGGGGAGGGTTTGCCCGTCCGAGGGGCAAGACGCGAGCTCGTACGGCTCGCCGGGGGACCCCGGGGCGGATCGGGAGATATGGAACGTCTATGGTTGCGTGGTACGCGCAGAGCGGACGGCGGGCACCCTGCGGGTCTCCGGGACGCCTGTGGAAGTTCATCGACTGTTGAGGTGTCCGTGACCGCCGTCGAATCCCGCCCCGCCGGGGTGGTGGTAGGGGCGAGGACCGCGCCCCGGCCGCTCGGGGCCCGCGTCGGGGCCTTCGTCGCCCTCACCAAACCCCGCATCATCGAACTCCTGCTGATCTCCACGGTGCCGGTGATGTTCCTGGCCCAGGGCGGCGTGCCCAACCTGTGGCGGGTGCTCGCGGTGGTGGTCGGCGGCTACCTCTCGGCGGGCGGCGCCAACGCGCTCAACATGTACATCGACCGGGACATCGACGCGGTGATGTCCCGCACCGAGCGGCGCCCGATCGTCACCGGCATGGTCTCCCCGCGCGAGGCGCTGGTCTTCGGCATCACCCTCGCCGTGGTCTCCACCCTGTGGCTCGGCGTCCTGGTCAACTGGCTGTCCTCGGCGCTCGCGCTCGGCGCGCTGCTCTTCTACGTCTTCGTCTACACCCTCGGCCTCAAGCGCCGCACCTCGCAGAACGTCGTCTGGGGCGGCATCGCCGGCTGCATGCCGGTGCTGGTCGGCTGGTCCTCGGTGACGAACTCGCTGTCCTGGGCGGCCGTGGTGCTGTTCCTGGTGGTGTTCTTCTGGACGCCCCCGCACACCTGGGTGCTGATGATGAAGGTCCGCGACGACTACGCCAAGGCCGGCGTGCCGATGCTGCCGGTGATCCGCGGCAACATCGGCGTCGCCAAGCAGGTCGTCGCCTACTCCTGGGTGATGGTCGCGACCTCGCTGCTGCTGTGGCCCGCCGCGCACACCAGCTGGCTGTACCCGACCGTCGCCGCCGTCCTCGGCGCGCTGTGGATGAAGGAGGCGTACGCCCTCCAGTCGCGCGCCAAGGCCGGCATCGTGGGCGCCAAGCTCAAGGAGATGCGGCTGTTCCACTGGTCGATCACGTACCTGACCCTGCTGTTCCTGGTCGTCGCGATCGACCCCTTCGTGGGCTGAGTCCTTCTCCCCTCTTCTTTCCCTCTCCCTCTCGGCCTCAGCGCGGCGGAAGCTCGCTGGGGCCGACGTGGTTCTCCAGCCACTCGTGCAGCGGCGCCGCCGCGCGCAGGAACGCGGTGACCCGCCCGTACGCCCGCGCGGTGCCCAGCCAGGCCGCGGGCTCCCACTCCTGCCAGGCGATCAGGCCCTTGTGGCGCAGCAGTTCGATCCGCGGGTGGTCCTTCGGCACGCCGCGCGGCGCGGTCTTCAGGCTGTTGCGGCCCACCACCCGCGGCCCGGCCGCCCGCACCGCCGCCACCACCCGCTCCAGCTCGGCCCCCGGCACGTCCTCGGCCACCGCGGCCCGGTAGCGCGCCAACTGGTCGGCGGCCAGGAAGTAGTAGCCCAGCCCGCAGGCCAGCCCGTCCGCCGACAGCTGCACGTAGCCGCCGGACTCCAGGTAGCCGCCGATGTTCGTCTTGTACGGGGACTTGTCGGCCGAGAACCGGACGTCCCGGTTCGGCCGGAACACCCGGCCCGGGCCGAACTCCGGCTCCAGCCGGGCCAGCAGCGCCTCCATCGGCGCCAGCACGATCTCGTCGTACACCGCGCGGTGCGCGGCCCAGAAGGTCTTCGAGTTGTCCGCCTCCAGGTGCTCGTAGAACTCCAGCGCCTCGGCCGGCCAGCCACGGAAATCGTTCATCGGGCCAGTATTCACGCCCGCTCCGGCGGTGGTGAACTGGCGGTCCGTCAGGTGTTAGGTTGCCGACGTCCGCCGACCGCACCGGGAGAACGCCGATGACCGCACGCCCCGCCCGCACCACCGTCGCCATCGTCGGCGCCGGACCCGCCGGGCTGGTCCTCGCGCACGTGCTGCGCCGGGCCGGCGTCGGCGTGACCGTGCACGAGCGGCTCTCCCGGGCCGCGCTGGAGGGAACCGCCCGGGCCGGGGTGCTGGAGCACCGGGTGGTCGCGTACCTGCGGGCGCTCGGCCTGGCCGACCGGCTGACCGCCGAGGGCGAGCGGCACGGCCGGTGCGAGATCAGCTGCCTCGGCGAGCGGGTCGAGGTCGACTACGGGACGCTGTCCGGCGGCGCCCGGCACTGGGTCTACCCGCAGCAGTCGCTGGTGCGCGACCTGGTCGCCGCGTACGAGGCGGCGGGCGGGGAGATCGCGTTCGGGTCGCCGGTCGCCGAGGTGGCCGCCGACGGCGACGGCGATGGCGGGGTGCTGCTGCGCACCGCGGCCGGAGCGCGGCTGCGGGCCGACTACGCGGTGGGCTGCGAGGGCGCGCGCGGCGTCGTCGCGGCGGCCTTCCCGGGCGGCGCGGCGGGCCCCGGGCGGCGCTACCCGTACGACTGGCTGACCGTGCTGGCCCGGATCGACCGGCCGGTGCAGCGGGTGCGCTACGCGGTGCACGCCGACGGGTTCGCCGGGATGATGCCGCGCACCGCCGACGTCGGCCGGTTCTACCTGGAGGTGCCCCCCGGGGAGCTCCCCGGGGCGTGGGCGCCGGAGCGGATCCGCGCCGAACTGGCCCGGCGGCTCGACCTGGCGGGCGCCGACCCGCGGCCCGGCGAACTGCTGGAGACCGGCGTGCTGCGGATGCGCGGCCAGGTCGCCGACCGGATCCGGCACGGCCGGCTGCTGCTCGCCGGGGACGCCGCGCACACCGTCACCCCCTCCGGCGCCAAGGGCCTCAACGCGGCCGTCGGCGACGCCGCCGACCTGGCCGGCGCGCTGCTCGCCGACCTCGGCGGCGAGCCCGGCGCGCTGGACGGCTACCAGCGGCGCCGGCTGGACGCCGCCTGGCGCACCCAGGAGTTCTCCGACCGGCTGCTCGACCTGCTGCACCTGCCCGCCGGGCTGCCGCCCGGGCAGCGCGCCTTCGCGCTGCGGCTGCGGCTGGAGCGGATCCACCGGATCGCCCGCCCCGGCCCCGAGGCCGCCGACTTCGCCCGCGCCTACGCGGGCGCCGGCGAGCTGCCGCTGCCCGCGGTGTGGCCCCCGGCACAGCGCACTCCCGTCGCCAGCGGCACTACCGGTCGGTAGCATGCGGGCATGACCACCGCGGAGACCACCACCACCGCGCCGGACGCCCGCGCCGAGCGCCGCGCCAAGCGCATTGCCAAGCACCTGAGCGACTTCGCCGCGCGGCACGGCGGCAGCGCCGACGTCGTCGTCGAGTACGTCGGCGCCGCGGCCACCCGGATCGTCCTGGTCGGCGCGGACGGCGCCTGGGGCGACCAGGTCGCGCCGAGCTACCCGATCGGCCGCCGGGCCGCCGAGCTGGCCGGGCTGACCCTGCACGACAGCTTCGAGGGCGAGCTGGGCCTGAAGGTGAAGACCGGCCCGTACGAGTGGAAGCGGATGGCCGGCATCCAGATCTGACCGGCCGGGTCGGTTCAGTCCGACGCCAGGAGTTTCAGCAGGAGCGCGGACAGCTGTCCGCGCTCCTGCGCGTTCAGCGGGGCGAGCGCCTCGTCCAGCAGGGCGGGGACGGTGCGCTCGGCCTCGGCCAGCCGGGCGCGGCCGGCCGGGGTGAGGGTGACGGCGTAGGCGCGGCGGTCGGCCGGGTCGCGCTCGCGGCGGACCAGGTCCGCCTCCTCCAGGCCGTCGCAGATCCCGACCATCACGGTGCGGTCGATCCGCAGCTGCTCGCCCAGGGCCCGCTGCGAGGACGGGCCGCGCTCGGCGAGCATCTTCAGCACCAGGTGCGGCCCGGTGCCCAGCCCGGCGGCGCGGGCGTGCGCCTCGCCGATCCGGGCCACCGCCGAGGAGGCGCGGCACAGCGCGACGTCCGGCCGCTCGGCCGCGAGCCGCGGGAAGTAGCCGTCCGTCATCCGTCGTCCTTTGGTGGTGGGGGCCGGGTGGTGGGTGTCGGGTGGTGGGTGTCGGGTGGTGGGTGTCGGGTGGTGGGTGTCGGGTGGTGGGTGTCGGGTGGTGGGTGTCGGAGTGCAGTGTAATCGTCTGGCCGCAGATTGTTTGACCCCCGACGGCCGGGCTCGTATGCTTCCGGATCATCTGCGGAACAATCATCTGTCGACAGACGATAGGGGAGCGCCGTGCTGCTCGACCTGGACCCGGACCAACTGCTGTCCACCACCCGCGCCGTCCGCAAGCGCCTCGACCTGGACCGCCCGGTCGCCCGCGAGCTGATCGAGCAGTGCGTCGACCTCGCCACCCAGGCGCCCACCGGCCGCAACCGGCAGCGCTGGCACTTCCTGGTGGTCACCGACCCCGAGCAGCGGCTGCGGGTCGCCGACCTCTTCCGGCGCGCGCTGCGGACCGGCGGCGGCGCCCCGCCCACCGCCCGCGACGAGGCCCGGATGTACGCCCACCCCGGCTCGATGGAGCGCGTCCACGACGGCCTGCGGCACCTGTACGAGAACGTGCACCGGGTGCCGGCCTTCGTCATCCCCGCCGTCGAGGGCCGCACCGAGGGCGCCTCGGTGCTCGACCAGTCGATGACCTGGGGCTCGATCCTGCCCGCGGTCTGGAGCTTCATGCTGGCCGCCCGGGCCCGCGGCCTGGGCACCGTCTGGACCACCGCGCAGGGCCCGCTGGAGCGCGAACTCGCCGCGGTGCTCGGCGTCCCGTACGAGGAGGTGATGCTGGCCGCGTTCGTCCCGCTCGCGCACACCGTCGGCACCGACTTCAGGCCGGCCCGGCGGATCCCGCGCGAGCAGGTCCTGCACTGGGACCGGTGGTGACCGGGACGGTCAGGCGACCAGCTCGGCGGAGGGGGCGTCGGCCTGGGACGGGACGCCGGCCCGGGTGCGCAGGGCCAGCGGGACGCGGAGCGCCGCGCCCCAGACCAGGGCGGCGCCCAGCATGTGCAGGCCGACCATCAGCTCCGGGGCGTCGGTGAAGTACTGCACGAAGCCGAGCACGCCCTGCAGCAGCAGCAGGGCGAACAGCTCCCGGACCCGGGCCCGGGCGGCCGGCGGGACCTTGACCGCGGCGAACACCAGCAGCGCGGCCAGCGTCAGGCCCACCGAGAGGAAGACCAGGTCGGCGTGGGCCTGGACCAGGCGGTCGTAGTCGACCGGGATCCGCCAGGTGCCGGACGACCCCGGGTGGTGGCCCGCGCCGGTGACCAGCGTGCCGACCAGCACCAGGGCACCGATCGAGGCCACCAGCACCCGGGCGAAGCGCTGGATCCCGGGCGCGGCCAGCGGGCGCGGCGCGCCGTCGCCCTCCCCGCTGCGCTCCCAGCTGAGCACCGCGGCCCAGACCAGGCCCATCGCGGCGACCATGTGCAGCGCCACCACGTACGGGTTGAGGTCGGTCAGCACGGTGATGCCGCCGAGCACCGCGTTGGAGACCACCAGCCAGAACTGGGCCCAGCCGAGCTTGGTCAGCGAGTGCCGCCACGGCTTGGCGCAGCGCGCGGCCAGGATGAACCAGCCGATCGCGGCGGACAGCACGTAGGTGAGCATCCGGTTGGTGAACTCGATGACGCCGTGCACGCCCATCTCGGGCGTCGGCGTCACGCTGTCGGCGGTGCAGCGCGGCCAGGTGGTGCAGCCCAGACCGGAGTCGGTCAGCCGGACGGCGCCGCCGGTCACCACGATCACCACGCTCATCACCAGCGCGGCCAGCGCCGCCCGGCGGACGAGCTGCGGGGACGGGTGCCAGCGGTCGGCGAGGAGCGAGAGCGGGTTGGTCACCGGACCATCGTAGGCGGGCTTACACCGTGCCCCGGCCCCGGGCGCGGCGAAGCGGTCGGCCGGTCGTCCGTGGGCGGTCAGGGCCGAAACGTTCCGGTTCGGGCGGTGGACAAAAAGGATCATTTCGAGCGTGTCGGTCAACGGCCTTGACCCGTCGCACAACTGGCCGAAAGAGTGCGGTTTGGTCCATACCATTTTCCGGATTGGGCTCATCTCACACTCCTGCCCGCACCCACACGCGGAGTCCTGCACATGCGCAAGTCCATATCCGCTGCCGCCGTGGCGCTCGGCGGCTCGCTCGCCCTCGCGGCCCTGGTCGTCCCGACCGCCGCGACCGCCGCCCCCACGACCGGCGGCACCTGCTTCGACCTCGGCGTCGCCGGAAAGTACGGCGAGTTCATCGAGGGGAACGACACCCACACCCCCGACGCGGAAGGCGCCGTCGCGGTTGGCGGCAACGCCGATTTCCGGGGCGGTTTCACCGTCGGCAAGGAACTCACCGGGGACGAGGTGGACGCGCTCCCCGGCGGCTACTCGCTGGTGGTCGGCGGCAACCTCGTCCACGACAGCGCCTACGTGGGGGTGGAGAACGGCAAGGGCGTCTACGCCGGCGAGAACCAGGGCCCCGGCCAGCTGGGCCGCATCACCAAGGGCAAGTCCCCGATCGACTTCGCCAAGGAGTTCGCCAACCTGCGGCACGTCTCCACCGAGGTCGCCAAGACCACCGGAGGGGCGCCGGTCCTGGACGGCCGGGGGATCACCTTCACCGGGACCGACACCAAGACGAACGTCTTCACGGTGGCAGCCGCGACGCTGGAGAAGGCCAACGAGGTCTACCTCAAGGTTCCGGCGGGCTCCACCACGATCATCAACGTCACCGGCGACAGTTACGACCAGTCCAAGGCCCCCACCACGGGCTTCCTGATCTGGGACCACGGCAAGAACGCGTACGTCCTGGACGACAAGCTGCAGTCGGCGGACGGCGGCGCCGAGCGTGCCAAGCTGCTGTGGAACTTCCCGACCGCGACCAAGGTCGTCAAGTACGGCGTCAAGGACAAGGGCAGCGTCGCCTGGCCCGGCAGCATCCTCGCGCCGAACGCGGCCTTCGACCTCACCATCGGCGGCCCGGTCAACGGCTCGGTGTGGGCCAAGTCGCTGACCGGCAGCGGCGGCGCCGAGACCCACCACTTCCCGTTCACCGGCTGCCTGCCCGGCGGTACCACCACGCCGTCCGAGAGCCCCAAGCCCTCGGCCAGCGCCAGCACTCCCGGCGGCACCGAGAGCCCGAAGCCCTCGGAGAGCGCCAGCACCCCGGCCGGCACCGGCTCGCCGACCCCCGGCGCCTCGGAGAGCCCGAAGCCGGGCGGTTCGACCGGCCCGACCCCGTCCCCGTCGGCGAGCCACTCCGGCTCCACCGGCGGCGGCTCGAACGGCGGCGGGTCGAACAGTGGCGGCGGCCTGGCGTTCACCGGCGCCGAGGGCATCATGACGCTGACCGTCGGCGGCGCCGCGGTGCTCGCCGCGGGCGGCGGCATCCTCTACGCGGTGCGCCGCAAGAAGGCCAACGGCGCCTCCTGACGCGCGGACGGAGACGGTCCTGGAGGCAACCGCCTCCAGGACCGTCGTCATGTCCGCCGGCGTCCCTACTCCCAGCGGAAGAAGCGGGCGGCGGCGGCCAGGCCCAGCACCGACCAGGCCGCGAGGATCCCGAGGTCCGCCCAGGGCACGCCGGCGCCCAGCTGGAGGACCGAGCGCAGGCCGTCGGAGAGCGCGGAGATCGGCAGCAGCTCCAGCACCGGGCGGACCGCGGCCGGGAACTTCGACAGCGGGACGACCACGCCGCCGGCCAGCAGCAGCAGGACGAACACCAGGTTGGCGGCGGCCAGCGTGGCCTCCGCGCGCAGCGTGCCCGCCATCAGCAGGCCCAGGCCGGAGAACGCGGCGGTGCCCAGCACCAGCAGCAGCAGCACGGCCAGCGGGTTGCCGTGCGGCGACCAGCCCAGCGCCAGCGCGATGCCGGACAGCAGCAGCACCTGGAGCAGCTCGGTGACCAGCACGCAGCCGGTCTTCGCGGCCAGCAGCGCCCAGCGCGGCAGCGGCGTGGCGCCCAGCCGCTTGAGCACGCCGTAGCGGCGCTCGAAGCCGGTGGCGATGGCCTGGCCGGTGAACGCGGTGGACATCACGGCCAGGGCCAGCAGGCCCGGCGCCAGGAAGTCGACCCGCTTGCCCGGGCCGTCCGCGGCGACCACGTCGACCGCGGAGAACAGCACCAGCAGCACGGTCGGGATGACCACGGTGAGCAGCAGCTGCTCGCCGTTGCGCAGCAGCATCCTGGTCTCCAGGGCGGTCTGCGCGAGCAGCATCCGGCCGATCGGGGCGGCGCCCGGGCGGGGGGTCAGGTCGGTGGCGGTCATCGCAGTTCCCGTCCGGTCAGGTCGAGGAAGACGTCTTCGAGGCTGCGCCGCCGCACCGCGAGCTTGTCGGGCATCACGCCGGACTCGGCGCACCAGCCGGTGACCGCGGCCAGCAGGGCGGCGTCCAGCTCGGCCTCGACCCGGTACGAGCCGGGGGCGGCCTCGGTGACGGCGGCCCGGTCCGGCAGCACCTTGCGCAGGCCGGCCAGGTCGAGGCCGGGCGGGCCGTCGAAGCACAGCCGGGCCTCGGCGCCGCGCAGCGCGTCGGGGGAGCCCTGGGCGACCACCCGGCCCCGGTCGACGACCGCGACGTCGTCGGCGAGCTGCTCGGCCTCGTCCATCTGGTGGGTGGTGAGGACGACGGTGACGCCGGCCGCGCGCAGCTCGGTGACCAGCTCCCAGGTGGCGCGGCGGGCCTGCGGGTCGAGGCCGGCGGTGGGCTCGTCCAGGAAGACCAGCTCGGGGCGGCCGACCACGGCCATCGCCAGGGCGAGGCGCTGCTGCTGGCCGCCGGAGAGCCGGCGGTAGGGAGTGCGGCCGCAGGAGTCCAGGCCGAGGCGCTCGGCGAGCGGGCCGACCGGCAGCGGGTCGGCGTACAGCTTCGCGGTGTGCCGGAGCATCTCCAGGGCGCGCGCGCCGGCGTACACGCCCCCGGACTGGAGCATCACGCCGATCCTCGGCCGCAGCCGGGCGGCCTCGGCCGCCGGGTCCAGGCCGAGCACCCGGACGGTGCCCGCGTCCGGGCGGCGGTAGCCCTCGCAGGTCTCGACCGTGGTGGTCTTGCCCGCGCCGTTGGGGCCCAGCACCGCCGTCACGGTGCCCCGGGCGATGGTCAGGCTCAGCCCGTCCACGGCGGTCTTGTCGCCGTACCGCTTGACCAGTCCGGTCACCTCGACGGCGGGGTCTGCATGCATACCGGCGAGTCTAGGAGCAGCTCACGGGGCCTTTCAGGTAAGGCTTGCCTTTCGTGATGGACGACACCGGTGAGGCGTGGGTCACGGCTTGTCTCCGCCCGGCGAATTACGCAACAATCGTGTTGTGAAAAACATCCGCGCGCACGCCGCCCAGTCCGGGGAGCCCGACGCTCCCGACTGCGCCGTGCCCGCGACGGCGGCGGAGGCCCTCGCGGCCGAGGGCCACCGGGCCACCCGGGACCGGGTCGCCCGGTCGATCCTCGACCACGGGCCGTCCTCGGCCGCCGACCTGGCCAGCCGGCTCGGCCTGACCCCCGCCGCGGTCCGCCGCCACCTGGACGGCCTGGCCGCCGCCGGGTTGGTCGACGCCCGCGAGCAGCGGGTCTACGGCAGCCGCGGCCGCGGCCGCCCGGCCAAGGTGTTCGCCCTCACCGACAGCGGCCGCAGCGCCTTCTACCAGGCCTACGACCAGCTCGCCGCCGACGCGCTGCGCTGGATCTCGGCGGCGGCCGGCGGCGGCGTCGCGGGCGAGGAGGCGGTCGCCGCCTTCGCCCGGGCCCGGCTGGCCAGGCAGGGCGAGCGCTACCAGGACGCCCTGGCGGCGGCCGGCAGCGGGCAGCGCGCCGAGGCGCTGGCCCGGGCGCTCAGCGCCGACGGGTACGCTGCCACGGTGCGGCGGGTCCCGTCCGCGGCCGCCGCGCCCGGCGCACCGGCCGGCGCGCAGCTCTGCCAGCACCACTGCCCGGTCGCGCACATCGCCGAGCAGTTCCCCCAGCTCTGCGAGGCGGAGACCGAGGTCTTCTCGCAGCTCCTTGGCACCCATGTGCAACGGCTGGCCACGATCGCCCACGGCGACGGGGTCTGCACCACGTATGTGCCGGCATCCGGTGCCGCACCGTCGCCCGCCCGGGCGCCCGGTGCCGTGCCGACTGCCGGTACGTCCCCCATCGAAAACGGCTCGTCCGCGCGGAGGAACCTCGCATGACTGACATCGCACACCCCGAGCTCGAAGGTCTCGGCAAGTACGAGTACGGCTGGGCCGACTCGGACACCGCCGGCGCCGCCGCCAAGCGCGGCCTGAGCGAGGCGGTCGTCCGCGACATCTCGGCGAAGAAGAACGAGTCCGAGTGGATGCTCGACCTCCGCCTCAAGGGCCTCAAGCTGTTCGGCAAGAAGCCGATGCCGACCTGGGGCTCGGACCTGTCGGGCATCGACTTCGACAACATCAAGTACTTCGTGCGCTCGACCGAGAAGCAGGCGGAGTCCTGGGAGGACCTGCCCGCCGACATCAAGGCGACCTACGACAAGCTCGGCATCCCGGAGGCGGAGAAGCAGCGCCTGGTGGCCGGCGTCGCCGCCCAGTACGAGTCCGAGGTCGTCTACCACCAGATCCGCGAGGACCTGGAGGAGCAGGGCGTCATCTTCCTGGACACCGACACCGCGCTGAAGGAGCACCCGGAGCTCTTCAAGGAGTACTTCGGCACCGTCATCCCGGCCGGCGACAACAAGTTCGCCGCGCTGAACACCGCGGTGTGGTCCGGCGGCTCGTTCATCTACGTGCCCAAGGGCGTCAAGGTGGACATCCCGCTGCAGGCGTACTTCCGGATCAACACCGAGAACATGGGCCAGTTCGAGCGGACGCTGATCATCGTCGACGAGGACGCCTACGTCCACTACGTCGAGGGCTGCACCGCGCCGATCTACTCCTCGGACTCGCTGCACTCCGCGGTCGTCGAGATCATCGTCAAGAAGGGCGGCCGCTGCCGCTACACGACCATCCAGAACTGGTCGAACAACGTCTACAACCTGGTCACCAAGCGCGCCGTGGCGTACGAGGGCGCGACCATGGAGTGGATCGACGGCAACATCGGCTCCAAGGTCACCATGAAGTACCCGGCCGTCTACCTGATGGGCGAGCACGCCAGGGGCGAGACCCTGTCGATCGCCTTCGCGGGCGAGGGCCAGCACCAGGACGCCGGCGCGAAGATGGTCCACATGGCGCCGCACACCTCCTCGCACATCGTCTCCAAGTCGGTGGCCCGCGGCGGCGGCCGCACCTCCTACCGCGGCCTGATCGAGATCGGCGAGGGCTCGCACGGCGCCAAGTCGAACGTGCTGTGCGACGCGCTGCTGGTGGACACCGTCTCCCGCTCGGACACCTACCCGTACGTCGACGTCCGCGAGGACGACGTGTCGATGGGCCACGAGGCGACCGTCTCCAAGGTCTCCGAGGACCAGCTGTTCTACCTGATGAGCCGCGGCCTGAGCGAGACCGAGGCGATGGCGATGATCGTGCGCGGCTTCGTCGAGCCGATCGCCCGCGAGCTGCCGATGGAGTACGCGCTGGAGCTGAACCGGCTGATCGAGCTGCAGATGGAGGGTTCGGTCGGCTGACGCGCCGCCACCCCCGCCCCCCTCGACGATTCCGAAAGAGAGCAACACGAACAGCCATGGCTGAGCAGAACACCCCCGGCTCCACCACCGCCGGCTCGATCGAGGTCGGCACCGCCGGCGCCGGCGAGCAGCTCGCCGGCCCGGGCACCGGGCGCGACACCGTCCGGCAGCCGATCGACGCCCGGGTCGCCGTCAAGCCGTCCTTCGACGTCAACGACTTCCCGGTGCCCACCGGCCGCGAGGAGGACTGGCGGTTCACCCCGCTGCACCGCCTCGGCGGCCTGCACGACGGCACGGCGGCCGACGCCGCCAAGGGCGAGGACAAGATCGAGCTGGGCCTGCCGGAGGGCGTCACCTCCGAGCTGGTCGGCCGGGACGACGCCCGGGTCGGCAGGGCCGGCACCCCGGTGGACCGGGTCGCCGCGCAGGCCTTCAGCGCCTTCGAGCAGGCCCTGGTGGTGACCGTCCCCAAGGAGACGGTGCTCACCGAGCCGGTCCGGATCGACGTGCACGGTGAGGGCGGCACCGCCTTCGCCCACCTGGTGGTCGAGGTCAAGCCGTTCGCCGAGGCCGTCGTGGTGCTCAACCACACCGGCACCGGCACCCGGGCCGCCAACGTCGACCTGCTGGTCGGCGACGGCGCCAAGCTGACCTTCGTCTCCGTGCAGGACTGGGAGCGCGACGCCGTGCACGTCGCCCAGTGCAACGCGCTGGTCGGCCGGGACGCCTCGTTCAAGTCGGTGGTCGTCACCTTCGGCGGCGACGTGGTGCGCCTGCACCCCCGGGTCAACTACGCCGCCCCCGGCGGCGAGGCCGAGCTGTTCGGCCTGTACTTCGCGGACGCCGGGCAGCACCTGGAGCACCGCCTGGTGATCGACCACGACACCCCGCACTGCCGCTCCAACGTCGCCTACAAGGGCGCCCTCCAGGGCCAGGACGCGCACGCGGTGTGGATCGGCGACGTGCTGATCCGGGCCGCCGCGCTCGGCACCGACACCTACGAGCTCAACCGCAACCTGGTGCTCACCGACGGCGCCCGGGTCGACTCCGTCCCGAACCTGGAGATCGAGACCGGCGAGATCGTCGGCGCCGGCCACGCCTCGGCGACCGGCCGCTTCGACGACGAGCAGCTGTTCTACCTGCAGTCCCGCGGCATCCCGGCCGACGAGGCCCGCCGCCTGGTGGTGCGCGGCTTCTTCGCCGAGCTGGTCCAGCAGATCGGCGTCGCCGAGATCCAGGACCGGCTGCTGGAGAAGATCGAGGCCGAGCTGGAAGAGACCGTGGCATGAGCTACGTCCGGGCCTGCGCGCTGAGCGCCCTGCAGGAGGACGTGCCCAAGAAGGTCGAGCTGAACGGCGTCCCGGTGGCCGTCGTCCGGACCGACGAGGGCGTGTTCGCCATCAACGACACCTGCTCGCACGCCAACGTCTCGCTGTCCGAGGGCGAGGTCGAGGACTGCATGATCGAGTGCTGGCTGCACGGCTCCAGCTTCGACCTGCGCACCGGCAAGCCGTCCGGGCTGCCCGCGACCCGACCGGTCGCCGTCTACCCCGTAAAGATCGAAGGGGACGATGTGCTCGTCTCCGTCAACCAGGAGAACTGAGTACCCCATGGCAACGCTTGAAATCCGCGACCTGCACGTCTCCGTCAACGCTGAGGGCGGCCCGCGGGAGATCCTGCGCGGCGTCGACCTGACCGTCAAGCAGGGCGAGACCCACGCGATCATGGGCCCGAACGGCTCCGGCAAGTCGACCCTGGCCTACTCGCTGGCCGGCCACCCCAAGTACACCGTCACCGGCGGCCAGGTGCTGCTGGACGGCGAGGACGTGCTGGAGATGTCCGTCGACGAGCGCGCCCGGGCCGGCCTCTTCCTGGCCATGCAGTACCCGGTCGAGGTGCCCGGCGTCTCGGTCTCCAACTTCCTGCGCACCGCCGCCACCGCCGTCCGCGGCGAGGCCCCCAAGCTGCGGCTGTGGGTCAAGGAGGTCAAGGAGGCGATGGCCGCCCTCTCGATGGACCCGGCGTTCGCCGAGCGCAACGTCAACGAGGGCTTCTCCGGCGGCGAGAAGAAGCGCCACGAGATCCTCCAGCTGGAGCTGCTCAAGCCGAAGGTCGCGATCCTCGACGAGACCGACTCCGGCCTCGACGTCGACGCGCTGCGGATCGTCTCCGAGGGCATCAACCGGGTCCGCTCGACCGGCGAGGTCGGCACCCTGCTGGTCACCCACTACACCCGCATCCTGCGCTACATCAAGCCCGACCACGTGCACGTCTTCGCGGGCGGCAAGATCGTCGAGTCCGGCGGTGCCGAGCTCGCCGACAAGCTGGAGGAAGAGGGCTACGAGAGCTACGTGAAGGGCGGCGCTTCAGAGTGACCCACTCGCATCCGACCGGACTGCTGGACACCGACGCGATCCGCAAGGACTTCCCGATCCTGTCGCGGCAACTGCACGACGGGAAGCCCCTGGTCTACCTGGACAACGCGGCGACCTCGCAGAAGCCGCAGCAGGTGCTGGACGCGCTGAACGCCTACTACGAGCGGCACAACGCCAACGTCCACCGCGGCGTGCACGTGCTCGCCGAGGAGGCCACCGCGCTGTACGAGGGCGCCCGGGACAAGGTCGCGGCCTTCATCAACGCGCCCAGCCGCAACGAGGTGATCTTCACCAAGAACGCCTCCGAGTCGCTCAACCTGGTCGCCAACATGCTGGGCTGGGCCGAGGAGCCGTACCGGGTCGACGCCGACTCGGAGATCGTGATCACCGAGATGGAGCACCACTCCAACATCGTGCCGTGGCAGCTGCTCGCGCAGCGCACCGGCGCGAAGCTGAAGTGGTTCGGCCTGACCGACGACGGCCGGCTCGACCTGTCCAACATCGACGAGCTGATCACCGAGAAGACGAAGATCGTCTCGGTGACCCTGGTGTCGAACCTGCTGGGCACCGTCAACCCGGTGGACACCATCGTCCGCAAGGCCCAGTCGGTCGGCGCGCTGGTCGCCGTCGACGCCTCGCAGGCCGCCCCGCACGCCGTGCTCGACGTGCAGGCGCTGGAGGCCGACTTCGTCGCCTTCACCGGCCACAAGATGCTCGCCCCGACCGGCATCGGCGTGCTCTGGGGCAGGCAGGAACTGCTGGAGGACCTCCCGCCGTTCCTCGGCGGCGGCGAGATGATCGAGACCGTCACCATGGGCTCGTCCACCTACGCCCCCGCGCCGCACAAGTTCGAGGCGGGCACCCCGCCGATCGCCCAGGCCGTCGGCCTCGGCGCCGCCGTCGACTACCTGACGGCGATCGGCATGGAGCGCGTCGCCGCGCACGAGCACGCGATCACCGCGTACGCCATCGAGCGCCTCAACGAGGTGCCCGACCTGCGGATCATCGGCCCGCGCACGGCCGTCGACCGCGGCGCCGCGATCTCCTTCACGCTCGGCGACATCCACCCGCACGACGTCGGACAGGTCCTCGACGAACAGGGCATCGCCGTCCGGGTCGGCCACCACTGCGCGCGGCCGGTCTGCCTGCGGTACGGAATTCCGGCGACCACCAGGGCGTCGTTCTACCTGTACTCCACGCCCGGCGAGGTGGACGCGCTGATCGACGGCCTCCACCACGTCCGCAACTTCTTCGGCTGAGGACGGCTGACATGAAGCTCGACTCGATGTACCAGGAGATCATCCTGGACCACTACCGCAACCCCCACGGCAAGGGGCTGCGGGACGGCGACGCCGAGGTGCACCACGTCAACCCGACCTGCGGCGACGAGATCACCCTGCGGGTGAAGCTCGACGGCGCGGTCGTCGCCGACGTCTCCTACGAGTCGCAGGGCTGTTCGATCAGCCAGGCCTCCGCCTCCGTGCTCAACGACCTGGTGGTCGGCAAGCCGGTCGGCGAGGCCCAGCGGGTCCAGGAAGCCTTCCTCGAACTGATGCAGAGCAAGGGCCAGGGCGAGGGCGACGAGGACCTGCTGGAGGACGCCGTCGCCTTCGCCGGGGTCTCCAAGTACCCGGCCCGGGTCAAGTGCGCCCTGCTCAGCTGGATGGCCTGGAAGGACGCCACCGCGAAGGCGCTCGGCGGCCAGCCCCCCCTCACCGACTGACGCCCGTAAGGACACTGGACAAGATGAGCGAGAACGAGACGGCCCAGGCCGTCGAGACCGCCGACGCCGCGGTCGCGGAGGCCGCGGTCGGCGAGGCCGCGGTCGGTGAGGCTGCCGAGGCTCCCGGCGCGTTCACCAGCGCCGGGACGGTCTCCACCGAGGACCTCATGGAGGCCCTGATGGACGTCGTCGACCCCGAGCTGGGCATCGACGTCGTCAACCTCGGCCTGATCTACGGCCTGCACATCGACGAGGACGACACCGCCACCGTCGACATGACGCTCACCTCGGCGGCCTGCCCGCTGACCGACGTCATCGAGGACCAGGCCCGCACCGCGACCGACGGCCTGGTCAAGGACCTGCGGATCAACTGGGTCTGGATGCCGCCGTGGGGCCCCGACAAGATCACCGACGAGGGCCGCGACCAGCTCCGCGCGCTGGGCTTCAACGTCTGAGCGGTGGGCCGAGGCTGTGAGAAGGGGCGGGAACCTCCGGGTTCCCGCCCCTTCCGCGTGCCACCGCGTCCGAGCGCGCGGGTTTTCGCGGCCCCGGGCCGAACTACACTCCGGGACCATGGATCTCGGGGCGGACGGCGGACCGCCGGACTGGGCCGCGATGGCCGAGCGGCACGAACGCGAGCGGAGGCGGCGCCGCCGGCTGCGGATCGCCGCGGCGCTGGCCGGCGCGGCCGTCCTGGCCGGTGCGGGCGGCGCGGTCGTGGCCGGCCGCACCGACGACCGGGCGGACGGCGGGCCGGCGGTGGCGCCGGTGACCCCGGTGGCGACCGCTGCGGCGGTATCGGAGGCGCTGCCCGCACCGGAGAGCGCGGAGCCCGCCGTCGCGACCACGTCCGCGTCCGTGACCGCTACCGCCGGGCCGGTGCCGGCCGAGAAGCGCTCCGGTGCCCGGCCGACGTCCGCGCCCGCCCGTACGCCGCGTCCGATCCCGCCGCCGTCCCCGGCCCCGGCTTCGGCTCCCGCTCCGGCCCCGACGCCGTCCGGCGACCTGTCGGGCGCGGACGTCGGTCGGGCGCTGGAGGTCGCCGACTCGGCGATGGGCCTGGTCCTCGGCTCCCGGTAGGGCCGGGGGTCAGCGTCGGCGGCGGCGGAGGACGGTGGCGGCCAGGGCGAGGGCGGCGGTGGCGGCGGTGAGGGCGAAGGCGGTGACGGCGGGGAGGAGGCCGTAGGCGCGGACGAGGGCGCCGACGGCGATGATCGGGGCGGAGGAGCCCAGGTAGACGATCACCCAGAGGGCGGAGAGCTCGCTGCCCCGGCGGGCCGGGTCGAGGGCGGCGACGGCGGCGGTGAACAGGGAGCGGAAGGCGATGCCCTGGCAGGCGCCGGCCAGCACGCTGCCGACGAAGAGCAGGACGGGGGTGCCGGTGGCGGCGGCCGCGGTGAGCAGGCCGAGGCCGGCGGCGAGGCCGGTCAGGCCGGCGGCGACCACCACCCGGTCGGAGGTGGGCGGGACGAGCAGCTGGACGGCCGCCGAGGAGCCGAGCAGCAGGGCGGCGACGGCCGCGCCCGCCATCGGCGAGGCGGTGTGCAGGAGGGTGGCGGAGAACGCCGGGGCGAGCGCCAGGTAGACGCCGAAGACCGCGTACGAGAGGAAGCCCGCGGCGGCGGCGAGCAGGAACTCGCGGCGTCCGGCCCGGGGCAGCCGGAGCCGGCGGGGCCGCAGGTGGGCCGGGGTGGTGACGCGCGGCGGCGAGGCCGCGGGCCGGACCGAGCCGGGCATCCGGGGGTGCACCAGGGCGAGCGGCACGCACAGCGCGAGCAGCGCGACGGCGTGCGGCAGGAACGGGCCGAGCAGCGGCTTCGCGTCGCTGGTGAGCGCGGCGCCGACCAGCGGGCCGAGGGCGACGCCGCCGGCCGAGCAGGCCAGGGTGAGCTTGGCGGCGAGGGTGGGCCGGTCGGGCAGCAGGTCGCCGAGGGCGGCGCCGGCCGCGCCGGTGGCGAGGCCGACCGCGACGCCCTGGACGGCCCGTCCGGCGGCCAGCTGCCAGAACGAGCCGGCGGTGGCGAACACCGCGTCGCCGGCGGCGGCCAGCGCGACGGCGGGCAGGATCAGGGCGCGCCGCCCGAGGTGGTCCGACCAGTGGCCGACCGCGGCCAGCACCGGGACCAGCGCGAACACGTACACCGTGAACAGGACGGTGGTGTCGAGCGGGTTCAGCCCGAGGCGCTGCTGGAGCACCGGGTAGAGCGGGGTGGCGAGGTTGGCGCCGATCAGCATCAGCAGCAGGGCGGCGGCCACCAGGCCGACGCGGACGCCGCGCAGCGCGTTCCAGCGGCTGATCGCGGCGAGCTGGAGCTGCTTGCGGGGCGCGAGTTCCAGCGGAAGCAGGGCCTCCGACAGTCGGCGGCCGGCGTACTGGGCGGTGCCCAGGCCGGGGCCGGCGGGGGAGAGGTCCGCCATGGCAGGGGTCTCCTGTGGCAAGGCACCACAGGGCGTCGCCGGACCAGGGTGGTGGCGGCGCGGCCCGGACGGTGCGGGTGTGCACGTGGTACGCGGAGACCGGAGCGCCGTCGCCCCGGTGTCCTCGGCGACGGCGCGGGGGTGGTGCGCGTCGCCCCCCGAAGGATACGTGCCGCCGGGCACTCGTTCGGACGCACCGCCCCACTCGTTCGGGCGGACGACCCCGCAGCTCAGGCGGACGTCGGTGGCGGCCGATACGCTGGGTTGACGGGCCGACACGCACGGCCCGCGCCGCCGCTCCCCGCGTCCGCCGCCCCGGGCGGGCCGCCCTCCGGACGGCGGTGCCCTGCGACGCACCCGGGAGAACGCGCGCGATGGCCGGACGTAGCCGTAACAACCCTGACCAGCAGCCGTCCGAGACCGAAGGGCTCCTGCCCGCCGACTACGACCTGGCGGACCTGTACGGCGCGCAGAGCGCGGACGAGGACCCGGACGACACCGCCGTCCTGATCCCGCCGATCACCCTCCCGTCGGACGCCGAGCTGGCCGCGGCCGCGCTCGCCGTCCCGCTGGTCGCCCGGGTCGTCGCACTGGCCCGCTGGATCGCCCCGCACCGCGAGGTCGACGAGCACGGCGACCTCGGCCCGGAGGACCGGGTGCGGGCCGCCCGGATGCTCGGCGCCGAGGACCCGGACGAGGACGACGTGGTCGAGGCGATGCGCGCCTGGGCGCTGGCCTGCGACCTCGACCTGGTCGAGACCGGCACCACCGACGACGGCGCGCACGTCGCGATCCCCGGCCCCGACCTGGCCGCCGTCGAGGCGGGCGAGCCCGCCGCCGTCCTCGGCCTCTGGTTCGAGGCCGCCGAGCTGGTCCGCGAGCTCGCCGCCGAGGCCGAGTCGGTCGACCCCGAGCTGGTCGAGGGCGGCGGCAGCGACGACTCCGCCGGCCTCGCCGAGGTCGAGGACGCCCGCGACCAGGCCGCCGAGATCCTCGACGAGGCGCTGCACGTCCTCTACGAGACCACCGCGTTCGCCGAGCCCGGCGCCGAGACCGTCCCGCTGGGGGTGCTCGCCGCGCTGCTGGTCGTGCCCGACGGGGAGGAGCCCGACGAGGAGATGCTCGGCGAGATCACCGACCTGATGGTCGTCCTCGACCCGATGCTCGGCGACCTCGCCGAACTCGGCCTGGTCGAGCACCGCCCGATCGACCCCGACCTGTTCGAGGAGGGCGAGGGCGAGCCGGCGGCCGAGGCGGTGGACACCGACCGGCCGCTCACCGACGAGGACGCCGCCCGCTTCGGCACCGTCCGGCTCACCGCCCTCGGCCAGTACGCCGTCCGCGAGTGGCTGCTCGCCGACGGCTACGACGCCCCGCTGATCGGCGACCTCGCCGACCAGGACGGCGCCGCGCTGCTGCGCGCCCTGGCCGACGGCGGGCAGCTCTTCGCCGAGCCCGAGCTCCGGGCCTGGACCGCCGCCCGCGCCCCGCGCGACGCCGCCCGCGAACTGCTGGCCGGCGCGCGCGGCCGCGACCCGCAGTCGCCGGTCCGCCGCTACTACTGCGTGCTCGGCCTCGGCGAGCTCGACGAGGCCGCCGCCGAGGAGGTCGCCCTGGTCGTCGACGACCCCGAGCTGGGCGGCCTCGCCCGCGAGTGGCTGCGCGCCCGCGGGGCGGACGTCACGGCCGCCGAGCGGGACGTCGCGCTCTGGCGGGTGATCGACTCGATGGCCGCCGTCATGCTCATCTCGGCCGGCGAGGGCGGCCGGCTCCGGGCGCTGGTCGCCGACCTGCCGGTCACCGACAACCCCGCCAGCTACTTCGGCGAGGTCTGGCGGGTCCCGCACCCGATGACGGCCGAGGTGCTGGAGGCCGTCGGCGAACTGCACCTGGACCGGAAGGTCGCCAAGGAGGCGCGGCGGGCGGCGCTCAAGGCGCGGTCGCTGCGCGGGCAGGGCGGCGGCCGCTGAGGGCGGCAGCGGGTAGGGGCGGGAGCGGCCAAGGGCGGTTCGCGCACCCCCGGCGGGCGCGCCGGGGGCCCTTCGTCGCGCGGTCTTTCACCTGATGGCTCGACAGGTTCGTTGGGCCGTAAGGTAAGGCGGCGTTGGAGTGGCGAACGGCCGGGGGTGCGGCGAGGGATGAAGTGGCAGCGCACGAGCGGGCCCGGGGACACCGAGGCGGTCTACGCGGAGCAGGAGGCGCACAGCCGCCGGGTGCTGGCGGGCGCGGGGTTCCCGGTGTTCGGGTGGGTGCACGAGGACTGGGCGGTGCCCGGCCGGGACGTGCTGGCCGCGTACGAGGTCCGCGACGGGGAGCTGGAGGCGGTGGAGACCCGCTCCGGTGACTGGAGCTCCCCGCAGGGGCCGTACGTGACGGTCCGGACCCACCGGCCGGGGGCCGAGGCGGGCACGCCGCTGCCCGACCTGGAGGACGTGGTCGAGGACGAGCGGGACCGCGTCTACGAGCAGCTCGGCGTGGACGAGGGCGACACCGCCGGCCGGGTCCGGGCCCTGCGCGGGTGGATCACCGTCGACGGCGAGCCGCACGCGCTGCAGGTGCACGAGGACTCGCGGACCCCGGCCGGGCACGGCACGGTCTGGGCCGGCCGGCTCCGGGTCGGCGGCACCACGGTGACCGTCACCGGGCGCGGCGTGCTCCCCGGCGCGGTCGAACTGCGCGGGATCGCCGACTTCGAGCGGTACATCGTCGGCCGGACCGCGATGCTCCGGCAGGTCGCCGCGCTCCGCGCCGACCGGCGCCCCGCCGAACCCGATCCCGAACCCGCCGAACTCGGCCTGCGGGCGCACCGCGAACTGGTGCTGCAGGCGATCGCGCGGGCCGCCGCCGTGGTCGCCCAGCTGCGGGCCGGCCGCTCGGCCCGGCTGCCGCGCCACCTGCGCGGCGAGGAGCGGCGGACCCGCTGGGAGAGCGCCGTCCGGCAGCAGATGCGGCTGGCGTCCGAGACCCGGGAGGAGGCGGACGAGGCGGTCACCTCGATGGTCAACCACCTCAGCCGGCTCGCCCACCACGCGGACTGGGTCAGCGGCACCGCCGAGGGCACGGCGGCCGTGGAGGAGGTCGTCCGGTACACCGCGTTCGCCAGCGAGGTGCCGAGCCTGCCGGCGCAGCGCGCCTGGGAGCGGCTCTGGGCGGGCGGCACGCCCGAGCTGCCGTCCGGGACGGAGGACGCCTGGCTGACCGCCTGGGAGCAGTGGCGGGTCGAGCGGACCCAGCACGGGACGCGGCGGTGAGGGCGGCGCGCGGGGCGGCGCGCGGGCGGTAAAGGCAAGGTCATCGGAGGCTCTATGGATGGTAAATCGGCACGCTGACGCCGCGTCCGATTCACGCCCGGTTCACGTGCGGCCCGGAACCTGTCGGTCACCGAAGCTCACCCTCTCCTCCAGGAGTGACCGTCATGTCGCTGTCCCGCCGGGACTTCGTGAACCGTTCGACCATGCTCGGGGCAGGCGTCCTGATCGCCGGCAGCGCCGAGGTGCTGGCCACCGCGCCCGGCGCGATCGCCGCCCCGGCGGGCGGGGACGCCGCCGTCGACGCCGCCGCCGCGAAGGGCGGGCACACCGCGGTCGGCTACGGCGAGCTGGTCTCCGACCCCGAGGGCATCCTGGCGCTGCCGAAGGGCTTCTCGTACGAGATCATCACGCACTCCGGCAAGACCACCCTGGTCACCGGCGAGTCCACCCCGAGCAACCACGACGGCACCGCCGCGTTCGAGGGCCGGCACGGCGCGACCCTGCTGGTGAACAACCACGAGCTGGCCGGCCCGCGCTCCAAGTGGGCGCACCCCGTGCCGCTGCTGGAGGGCTACGTCTACGACCCGGCCGCGGCCGGCGGCTGCACCGTCGTCGAGGTCTCCGGCCACGGCAAGGGCCACGGCCGGGACGACGAGCACGGCAAGGGCCACGGCCACGGCAGGCGGGAGGTCCGCGAGTGGGTCGGCATCGCCGGCACCGCGACCAACTGCGCCGGCGGCGCCACCCCGTGGGGCACCTGGCTGACCTGCGAGGAGACCGAGGACAAGGCCGGCACCAACGGCTTCACCAAGGACCACGGCTACGTCTTCGAGGTCGACCCGCAGGACCAGGCCGCCAACCGGGACCCGCAGCCGATCAAGGCCTTCGGCCGGTTCGCGCACGAGGCCGTCGTCGTCGACGAGAAGCGCGGCCACGCCTACCTGACCGAGGACGCGTCCAAGCCGAACGGCCTGCTCTACCGCTGGACCCCGCCGGCCGGCTTCAAGCACGGCAAGGGCAGGCTGCGCACGCTGGCCGCCGACGCGGGCGCCTTCGAGGCGCTGAAGGCGTTCGACGCGCAGGGCAAGCTGGTCGACGACCTGTCCCGGGCCACCAAGCCCGGCACCACGTACGGCGCGGACTGGGTCAAGGTGCAGGACCGCGACGCCCGCACCACCTCGATCCGCAAGCAGTTCAAGGACGGCGAGATCACCCGGGCCCGCAAGCTGGAGGGCATGTGGTGGGGCGACAACGGCATCTACTTCGTCTCCTCGTTCGCCCGTGAGGAGTCGCCGCTCCAGCACGACGGCCAGGTCTGGTTCTACAACCCGGCCCGCCGCACGCTGACCCTGAAGGTCATCCTCGGCGTCAACAACGACATCTGGGCCGACCACGGCAACTTCGACGGCCCCGACAACATCACCGTCTCGCCCCACGGCGGTCTGATCATCGCCGAGGACGGCAACGGCCTGCAGCACCTGTTCGGCGCCACCACGGACGGCCGGACGTACGCGCTGGCCCGCAACGAGCTCAACAACGGCACCGCCGAGGCGCCGGAGTACAGCGAGTTCACCGGCGTGACGTTCTCGCACGACGGGCGGACGCTGTTCGCGAACATCCAGGAGCCGGGCATCATGCTCGCGATCACCGGGCCGTGGCACCGGATGTGACGCCGGATGTGACAGCGGATGTGACGCCGCGTTGACCGGTGGGGGTCCGCCCGGGGAGGGTTCCGCTCCCCCCGGGCGGACCTCGCCGTCGGCGGGGTCAGTGCTCCGGGAGCCTCAGCTGGAGCATGGCCAGCAGCCGCTGCTGGGGCTGGGCGAGGTCCAGGCCGGTGAGCTGCTCGGCCCGGCGGACGCGGTAGCGCAGGGTGTTGGGGTGGATGTGCAGGGCGTCGGCCGCGGCGCGGACCTCGCCGAGGGCGTCGAGGTAGGCGAGGACGGACTCGGCGAGCCGGGTGTGGTGCCGGGCGTCGTAGCCGGCCAGCGCGGTCAGCCGGGGGTCGCGCAGCTCGGGGCGGTCCTGGAGCAGTGCGACGACCTCGGAGACCAGCACCTCGGCCTGGACGTCCTGGAGCGCCGCGACGTCCGGGACGACGCCGCCGCGGCCCATCGCGTCGAGGATCCGGTCGGCCTGCGCGCGGGAGGCGGGGACGTCCGCCAGGCCCGGGACGGTGGGGCCGATCGCGGCCCGCAGCGGGATGGAGAGGTGGTCGCGGGCGGCGTCCACGGTCTCCTGGGTCCAGTCGCGCAGGGTGGCGGCCGGCAGGCCGGGCGGGAGCTCGGGCAGCAGCACGTAGACCCGGGAGTCGACCGGGGCGAGCAGCGCGCCGCGGTGCCGGGCGGCGGTGTGCACCGAGATCAGGCCGGTCACCTCGTCGCGGGAGAGCTCGGCGTCCCGGCCGTCGGTGGCGGCGGGCGCGTAGGCCAGGACGGTGGCCGGGCGGCGCAGGTCCAGGCCGAGGTGGGTGGCGAGCGACTGCGGGCCGGTGGAGCCCTCCAGCAGGCCGGTCAGCAGGGTCTGGGTCAGCCGGGTGTCGGCCGACAACTCCCGGCGGCGGCGCACCAGTTGGCCGGCCGCGACGCGGGCCGCGCCGACCAGCGCCTGCTCGGCGGTGTCGGTCAGCGGGCGGGAGCCCTCCTGCACCCAGATGGTGCCGAGCGGCTGCGCGCCGGAGCGGATCGCGATCGCCAGCCGGCGGCGGATGCCCAGCTCCGGGTGGGCGGCGATCTCGATCGCGCCCTCGGAGCCGCGCAGGTGCGAGAAGACGCCCCACTCGCGGAGCTTGGCCAGGTACGGCTCCGGGCCCTGCCGGCCGAGGATGGAGAGCCGGCGCAGGTCGTCCACCTCGTCGGTCTCCGAGGTGCGCGAGTAGGCCAGCACCCGGCTGGAGGTGTCCTCGATCGAGACGATGCCGCCAGTCAGCACGGCGACGGTCTGGGCCAGCGAGAACAGGTCGCCGGCGGTCGGCCCGCCCGGCTCGGGGCCGCCGGGCCCGTCCGGGTCGTCGGCGCCGGTCAGCAGGGTGCGGGCCAGCGAGTCGAGGTGCTCCCAGCGGGTCTCCCGGCGCACCGACAGCAGCGCCACGCCCGCCTCGGTGGCGGCCTCGCGCAGCGCGTCCGCCTGCCCCGGCCCGTCCAGCTTGACGGCGACGGCGGCGGCCCGGGCCCGTCCGGCGGCGCGCAGCGCGGGCAGCGCGGCCCGGCCGCGGGCGCCGATGGCCAGCACGAGTTCGCCCGGCGCGGCGGTCGGCGGGTCCTCCGGGTCGAGGATCGACACGTGCCGCACCGGGACGTCCAGCCCGGCCGGCGCGGCCTGCAGTTCGACCAGGGGTTCGCCGAGCGACATCAGCAGTTGGCGCAGCGGGAGGCCGGTCATGGCAGGTCCTTCGTCGGGTCGGACAAGATCGGGACCCCGAGTTTAGTGAGCCGGACAGGAAGCGGCCGCCGTGACCGCGGCGTGACGCCGTTCGTCCGGGCGGACAACGGCGAGCGGGGGAATTTGGCGGCGCGGCCAACAGAAGCGGGCGGGGACGGGGAATAGCGTTTCTCCATGCCGGTGTGCGACCCCTGCCGGCTTCCCATGACGAGAAGGAGAGCGTGCGCGCCATGGATGCTGTGACCCAGGTCCCCGCGCCGGTGAACGAGCCGGTCCACAGCTACGCCCCCGGCAGCCCCGAACGGGCCCGGCTGGAGGCCAAGCTGAAGGAGCTGGGCGGCCAGGGGCCGATCCAGCTGACCATGACGATCAACGGTGAGCAGCGCCTCGGCGCCGGCTCCGAGATCCACGTGGTGCAGCCGCACAACCACGCGGCGCGGCTCGGCACCCTGCGCAACGCCACCCAGGACGACGCGCGGGAGGCCATCGACACCGCGCTGGCCGCCGCGCCGGCCTGGCAGGCGCTCTCCTTCGACTCCCGCGCCGCGATCTTCCTGCGCGCCGCGGACCTGCTGGCCGGGCCGTGGCGGGAGACCCTCGCCGCGGCCACCATGCTCGGCCAGTCGAAGACCGCCCAGCAGGCGGAGATCGACACCCCCTGCGAGCTGGTCGACTTCCTGCGCTTCAACGTGCACTTCGCCCGGCAGATCCTCGCCGAGCAGCCGATCTCCTCCGACGGCGTGTGGAACCGCACCGACCACCGCCCGCTGGAGGGCTTCGTCTACGCGATCACCCCGTTCAACTTCACCGCGATCGCCGGCAACCTGCCGACCGCGCCCGCGCTGATGGGCAACGTGGTGATCTGGAAGCCGTCCCCGACCCAGCAGTTCGCCGCGCACTACCTGATGCGCCTGCTGGAGGCCGCCGGCCTGCCCAAGGGCGTCATCAACATGGTGACCGGCGACGGCCTGGCCGTCTCCGAGGTCGCGCTCAAGCACCCCGCGCTGGCCGGCATCCACTTCACCGGCTCCACCGCCACCTTCCAGCACCTGTGGCGCACCGTCGGCGAGAACATCGCCGGCTACCGCACCTACCCGCGGATCGTCGGCGAGACCGGCGGCAAGGACTTCCTGGTCGCCCACCCGTCCGCCGACAAGGCCGTGCTGAAGACCGCGATGACCCGCGGCGCCTTCGAGTTCCAGGGCCAGAAGTGCTCGGCGCTGTCCCGCGCGTACGTCCCCGCCTCGCTCTGGGCCGAGATCAAGGACGACTTCCGCGACGAGGTCGAGTGGCTCACCATGGGCGACGTCAGCGACCTCGCCAACTTCATGGGCGCCGTCATCGACGACCGCTCCTTCGCCAAGAACAAGGCCGCGATCGACCGCGCCAAGGCCGACCCGCAGGTCGAGGTGCTGGCCGGCGGCACGTACGACGACTCGGTCGGCTACTTCGTCCGCCCGACCGTGCTGGTCTGCCAGGACCCGGCGGCCGAGTACTTCCGGGACGAGTACTTCGGCCCGATCCTCGCCGTGCACGTCTACCAGGACGAGGACTACGACGAGATGCTCGCGCAGATGGAGTCGGTCTCCTCGTACGGCCTGACCGGCTCGATCATCGCCCAGGACCGCGCGGCCGTCGAGCACGCGATGCGCGTCCTGCGCAACGCCGCCGGCAACTTCTACATCAACGACAAGCCGACCGGCGCCGTCGTCGGCCAGCAGCCCTTCGGCGGCGGCCGCGCCTCCGGCACCAACGACAAGGCCGGCGCCAAGCAGAACCTGACGCGCTGGACGTCGACCCGCTCCATCAAGGAGACGTTCGTCCCGCCGACGGACTACCGCTACCCGCACATGGGCTGACACCGCCCGGCCCCTGTGCCTCCCCGCGGGGCGGCCGCCACCCCCCACGGCCGCCCCGCCCCCCTCGCCACCAGCTGATCCGCTTCGCCGGGAGTCCACGATGCTCCGTTCCGCCCTCCTCGCCGCCTCGCGCTCCCCGCAGGTGCGCACCATGGTCGAGAAGTTCCCGCCCACCCACGCGATCGTCGAGCGCTTCGTCGCCGGCGACCGGCTCGACCAGGGCGTGGACGCCACCGAGAAGCTGGTCACCAGCGGACGCAAGGTCACCCTCGACCACCTCGGCGAGGACACCAAGGACGCCGACCAGGCCGCCGGCACCGCGCTCGCCTACGAGCACCTGCTGACCGCCCTCAAGGAGACCGGCCTCGCCGCGGACGCCGAGGTCTCGGTCAAGCTCTCCGCGGTCGGCCAGTTCCTGCCGGTCGACGGCGAGAAGATCGCGCTGGAGAACGCCCGCCGGATCTGCGAGGCGGCCGCCGCCGCCGGCACCACGGTGACCCTCGACATGGAGGACCACACCACCACCGACTCCACCCTGGCCATCGCCCGCGAGCTGCGCGCCGACTTCCCGTGGCTGGGCGTCGTCCTCCAGGCGTACCTGCGCCGCACCGAGGCCGACTGCCGCGACCTCTCCCACGAGGGCTCCCGGGTCCGGATCTGCAAGGGCGCCTACAAGGAGCCCGAGTCGGTCGCCTTCCAGGGCAAGCGCGACGTCGACCTCGCGTACGTCCGCGCGCTCAAGGTCCTGATGGCCGGCGAGGGCTACCCGATGGTCGCCTCGCACGACCCCAACATGATCAAGATCGCCGGCCAGCTCGCCGAGTGGAACAAGCGCGACGTCTCCTCCTTCGAGTACCAGATGCTCTACGGCATCCGCCCCGAGGAGCAGCTCCGCCTCGCCGAGGCCGGCAACACCATGCGCGTCTACCTCCCCTACGGCCAGGAGTGGTACGGCTACTTCATGCGCCGCCTCGCGGAGCGCCCCGCGAACCTGACCTTCTTCCTGCGCGCGATGGCGACCCGCGGCTGACCCGCCGCCGATCTCCCCCGAGGGCCCGTGGCTTCACGCCGCGGGCCCTCGGGCGTTGCCCGCGCGGGGCGGCGCGCCGTCAGCCGGGGGCGGTGTGGCCGAGGAGGAAGTGGGCGCGGGTGGGGCGGCCGCGGGTGGGGGCGGGGTGGGCGAGGGTGGTGGCGAGGGAGGTGAGGGCGGCGCGGGTGAGGGCGAGTTCGGGGGCGGGGAGGGCGGTGAGGTCGGTGAAGGTGATCAGGGGGGTGCGGGTGGGGGCCTCGTGGAGGCCGCCGAAGAGGGAGTCCTCCAGGGCGTCCCAGCTGTGGTGGCCGAGGAGCGGGGGGTCGAGGGGGAGGGCGTGGCGGATGGCGTCGAACAGGGCGGCGCGGGTGGCGACGCCGGTGGTGTCGACCGGGTAGTGCCGGGAGGGGGCGAGGTCGGCGCGGGCGCGGGGGAGGTCGCGCGGGTGCAGCAGGGTGACCGGGGGCAGCGCGAAGCGGCCCGCGCGCCAGGCGGGGAACGGGGGGTGGTCGGCGGTGCGGGAGCCGGCGGTGGCCAGGGCGGTGGTGAACTCGCGGGCCAGGTCGGTCAGTTCGGCGTGCAGCCGGTCGTACGGGTGGTGCTCGGTGGCGGGGGACGGGACCCAGTCGGTGCGGGAGGCGCAGTGCACGGCGACCGTGTCGGGAGTGGGGAAGGTGAAGGTCAGGGTGCGTTCCAGGCCCTGCGGGTAGAGGTCGAGGGCGTACGGGGTGCGGTAGCGGAAGGCGGCGAGCAGCTGGTCGAGCTCTTCCAGGACGGCGGAGAGGTCGTAGGAGACGTCGAAGTGCCAGCGCGCGCCGAAACCGCCCGCCCCGGCGGCCGCGTCGGTGGCGGCGAGGTCGGCGCAGCCGATCAGGGCGAGGGCGGGGTGGTCGTACGGCGGCTCGTCCAGCGGGTCGAGCGCCTCCGGCGGCGCGGGTGCGGTGGGCGGCCGGAGGCGGACGTGGAAGCGGACGGGATCGGGCACGGGCACGGGCGGGGGTCAGAGCATCGCGGCGGCGGGCTTGACCATGCTGCGGGCGGTCTTGGCGTCGACGTACTCGCCGAGCGCGGTCATCACCCACTCGCCGGAGAACTGGCGGACCAGCTTGCACATCGCGACGCCGGTGTGCGGCTCGGACTGGGCCAGGTCGAAGCGGACCAGCTCCTCCTCGGTGGACGGGTCGACCAGCCGGCAGTACGCGTTCTTGATGTCGGTGAACTTCTGCCCGGAGAAGGAGTTGACCACGAAGACCAGGCCGCAGACCTCCGGCGGCAGGCCGCCCAGGTGCACGGTGATCGACTCGTCGTCGCCGCCGCCCTTGCCGGTCAGGTTGTCGCCGGAGTGGGCGATCGCGCCGTTGAACACCGACAGCTTCATGAACCAGGCGGTGTCGAGCTTCTCGCGCTTGGCGTCGAAGGCGATCACCGAGGCGTCCAGGTCGATGTTGCGGCCGCGCCCGGCGGGCTCCCAGCCGAGGCCCATCCGGACCGAGGCGAGGCACGGCCGGCCGGCCTTCTCCAGCGAGACCGAGCCGCCCTTGACCAGGTTGACCCGGCCCTTGTCGAGGGTGATCTTGCCGACCGCGGGCGAGCCGGACGGCATCGGCGGCGGGGACGACGGGGCGGCGGGCGCCTGCGGGGCGGCGGCCGGCACCGGCGGGGCGGACGGCGGCGCGGCCGGGGCCGCGGGGGCCTGCGGCGCGGCGGCGGTGGCCGCGGCCGGGGGCGCGTCCTCGACCGAGACGCCGAAGTCGGTGGCGATGCCCGCCAGCCCGTCCGCGTACCCCTGGCCGACCGCGCGGACCTTCCACTCGGCGCCGCGCCGGTAGACCTCGACGACGACCAGGGCGGTCTCCCGGGTCAGCCGCGGCGGGGTGAAGGTGAACAGCTCGCGGCCGGTGTCGGCGTCCCGCACGGTCGCGGTCGGCTCGGTGCCGGCGAAGGTCGCCCGCTGGTCGTCGAGCGAGGCGGTGACCACGATCCGGGAGATCTCGCCGGGCACCGCCGCGGTGTCCACCGCGATCGCGTCCGGCGTCGCGCCGGAGCCCGGGCGGTGCGTCACGCCGGGCCCCTGCGGGGCGTTGAAGAACACGAAGTCGGCGTCCGAACGGACCTTGCCGGCCGCCGTCAACAGCAGCCCCGACACGTCCAGTCGCTTGGGTGCGGTGACCTCGACCACCACCCGGGCCGAGCCCAGGGACGCGTTGCCGCCCTGCACCAGAACCGTCGTCACGTGCTCCTCCTCTGATCGCCGCTCGCCCAGAGCCTAGCCAAACCGTTCCGCCCGGCGGGGTTCGCCGCGAGCGAATCCGGCCCGAACACGCTTGCCCGGCCGGGCGGGCTCGGCGAGCATGCGGGCATGCCAGCACTGCAACGATCCGAAGCGACTGTCCGTGCCCGCCTGCTGGAGGTCGACGGCTACCACGTCGACCTCGACCTGACCCGGGGCCCGGACCGGTTCGGCAGCACCACCGTGATCCGGTTCCGGTGCGCCGAGCCGGGCGCCGACAGCTTCGTCGACGTCGACCCCGCCGTCCTGCGCTCCGCCGTCCTCAACGGGCGGCCGCTGGACCCGGCCGCCCTGGACGGCAACCGGCTCGCGCTGCCCGGCCTGCGGGCCGAGAACGAGCTGCGGGTCGACGCCGAGATGCGCTACTCGCGCACCGGCGAGGGCCTGCACCGCTACACCGACCCGGCCGACGACGCGGTGTACGTGTACGCCACCTGCGGACCCGACCTGGCCGCCAAGGTGTTCGCCTGCTTCGACCAGCCCGACCTGAAGGCCCCGTTCACCCTCACCGCCACCGCCCCCGAGGACTGGACCCTGGTCGGCAACGGCGCCGAGGTCTCCGGCGAGAAGGGGAGTTGGGAGTTCGCGCCGACCAAGCCGATCTCCACCTACCTGTTCACCGTGGTCGGCGGCCCGCTGCACTCGGTGCGCGGCGAGCACGACGGCATCCCGCTCGGCCTGCACGCCCGCCGCTCGCTCGCCGCCGAACTCGACCGCGAGGCGGCCGAGTTGTTCGAGGTCACTGCGGCCTCGCTGGACCGGCTGCACGAACTCTTCGACGAGCGCTACCCGTTCGGCGAGTACCACCAGGCGTTCGTCCCCGAGTTCAACTGGGGCGCGATGGAGAACCCCGGCTGCGTGGTCTTCCGCGACGAGATGCTGTTCCGCTCCCCGGCCACCCACGACGAGCGCGAACGCCGCGCCATGGTGGTCTGCCACGAGATGGCCCACATGTGGTTCGGCGACCTCGTCACCATGCGCTGGTGGGACGACCTGTGGCTGAACGAGTCCTTCGCCGAGATGCTCGGCTACCGGATCGCCGCCGAGGCCACCCGCTTCACCGGCACCTGGACCGGCTTCTCCGCCCAGCGCAAGGGCTGGGGCTACGACGCCGACCAGCGCGCCTCCACCCACCCGGTGGCCGGCAACGGCACCCGCTCGGTCGCCGAGGCGATGGTCAACTTCGACGGCATCTCCTACGCCAAGGGCGCCTCCGCGCTGCGCCAGCTCGTCGCCTGGCTCGGCGACGACGCCTTCTTCGCCGGCCTGAACGCGTACTTCGCCGACCACCTCTACGGCAACGCCGAACTCCCGGACTTCCTCGCCGCGCTGAGCGCCAGCAGCGGCCGCGACGTGCCCGGCTGGGCGGACGCCTGGCTGCGCACCAGCGGCGTCGACACGCTGCGCGCCGAGACCGAGCGGGCCGCCGACGGCACCCTCACCGCGCTCACCGTCGTCAACGAGGGCAGCCGGCCGCACCTGATCGAGGTCGGCGGCTACCGGGTCGAGGACGGCCGGGTCGTCCCGGCCGGCCGCGCCGCCGTCGAACTCGGCCCCGGCCGCCGGGTCGCCGTCCCCGCCCCGGTCGAGGCCGGCGCCACCCTGGTCGTCCCCAACGACGGCGACCTCACCTGGGCCAAGATCCGCCTGGACGAGCACAGTTGGCGCGCGGTGCGGGAGTCGCTGTCCGCGATCGAGGACGACGTCACCCGCGCCGTCCTGTGGGAGCACGCCCGCGACCTCGTCCGGGACGCCGAGGTCGACCCCGCGGTCTACCTCGACCTGATGGAACGCCACCTGCCCGCCGAGACCTCCGACAGCATCGTCGAACGCGTCCTCACCTTCGCCCGCGCCTTCGTCGTCGCCCGCTACCTGCCCGCCGCCCGCCGCGCGGACGGCCTGGCCGCCGTCAGCCGCACCGCCCGGGCCCTGCTGGCCGGCGGCGGCAGCGAGGGCATCCGGCTGGCCGCGCTCCGGGCCGCCGTCGAGAGCAGCGGCGGCGACGCCCAACTCGCCGAACTGCGCGGCTGGCTGGCCGGCGACGGGCTCCCCGGCGGGCTGACCCTCGGACCGGAACTGCGCTGGGCCGCGATCGCCCGACTCGCCGCGCTCGGCCACGCCGACGAGGACGCGATCGCCGCCGAGGAAGCCCGCGACCCGGGCAGCGAAGCCGAGTTCGGCGCCGCCAGGGCCCGGGCCGCCCGACCCGGGGAGGCCGCCAAGGCCGCCGCCTGGGACCTGCTCTTCACCCCCGACGCCGTCTCCAACCGGATCCTGGAGGCCACCGCCCGCGGCTTCTGGGCCTCCGGCGACCCCGAACGGCAGACCGGCTACGCGCTGCGCTTCTTCGAGCGGATCACCGAGGCCGCCGACCGCAGCGACACCGTCACCCGGCTGCTCGGCCAGAACCTCTTCCCCGACGCCGAAGCCACCCCCGAGGCGGTCGCGGCGGCGGAGGCCGTCCTCGCCGACCCCGCGCTGACGCCCGCGCTGCGGCGCAACCTCGCCGACTCCGCGGACGATCTGCGGCGGACCCGGGCCGTGCGGGTCGCCTTCGGCGGGTAGCGGGTGGCGGGTGGCGGGTGGCGGGTGGCGGGTGGCGGGGGACGGGGGGCGGTCGCGGCGGCGGAGGCCGTCCTCGCCGACCCCGCGCTGACGCCCGCGCTGCGGCGCAACCTCGCCGACTCCGCGGACGACCTGCGGCGGACCCGGGCCGTGCGGGTCGCCTTCGGCGGGTAGCGGGTAGCGGGTAGCGGGTGGCGGGTGGCGGGTGGCGGGGGGCGGTCGCGGCGGCGGAGGCCGTCCTCGCCGACCCCGCGCTGACGCCCGCGCTGCGGCGCAACCTCGCCGACTCCACGGACGACCTGCGGCGGACCCGGGCCGTGCGGGTCGCCTTCGGCGGGTAGCGGGTGGCGGGTGGCGGGGGGCGGTCGCGGCGGCGGAGGCCGTCCTCGCCGGCCCCGCGCTGCGGCGCAACCTTGCCGACTCCGCGGACGACCTGCGGCGGACCCGGGCCGTGCGGGTCGCCTTCGGCGGGCGCGCGGGAACGGCGGGTGGGCGCGGCTTCCGGGCCGCAGCCGCCCGCCGTTGCCCGGGTCGCCGGGCGGCCCGTTGCTCAGGCGAAGGTGCCGCGGGCGGCGAGGGCGCGGGCGGTGGGGAGGGCGAACGCGGAGGCGGTCCAGGTCTCGGTGGCGGCGGGGGGCTGGACGGTGGCCGCGCCGGTGACGGTGAAGGTGTAGGTGCCGGGGCGGAGCGGGAGGTCCGGCGGGGTGGTGAAGCGGTAGACCAGGGTGTCCCGTTCGAGGGCGATGGTGGGGACCGCGCCCGGCAGGTCGCTGGCGGGGGCGGTGCCGGGGAGGGTGCCGGGGCGGTTGAGGCGCAGTTCGACCTGGAGGGCGGTCATCGCCTCGTCCAGGGTGAGCCGCAGGGTGTGCCGGGTGCCGGTGGGGCCCAGGGCGTCCACCAGGGTCTCGCCGCGCAGGGTGCGGGACGGCGGGGCGGACGGCGGGGGCGTGCCGGTCGACGGCGGGGAGGCGGGGGGCGCCGACGGGCGCGGGCCCAGGCTCGCGGACGGGCTGACGGCCGGGCTCGCGGACGGGCTCGGGGCCAGCGAGACCGGGCGGACCGGCCCGCTCCCGGGCGGCGGGGCGCTCGCGGGGGCGCTCGCGGACGGGCCCGGGCCGGTCGCGGCGGTCGGCCCGGCGGCCGACGGCGCGGAGGTGGCGGCGGACGCCGGAACGGCGGCGGAGGCCGTGGCCGGGTGCGGCTCGGGGTCCTGGGCGCCGGAGCGGTGCGGGCCCGGGGTGGGGGAGTCGCCGATGCCGGGGACGGGCGCGGCCTGCACGGTCGGCGCGGGCGCGGACGCGGAGCCGGCGCTCCCGCCGGGGGTGGCGTCCGCGCTGGGCTCCGGGCTGGGGACGGGCGGGCCGCCGACGGTCACGCCGATCCGGCGGGCGATCTGCTGCTGCTCGTTCAGCAGCCAGGTGGTGGCCAGGCTGATCCCGATCACGGTGGACATCGCCATCGCGGCGCCGGAGAACCGGATGGTGGGCAGCCGCAGCCGCCCGCCGAAGGGTCCGGGGCGGCCGTGCCGTCCCGACCGGCCCGTGGGCACGGGCCTGGAGTGCTCGCGGAGCGCCACCGGGCTCCCCTTCCTGGTCACAGGTCCGCACGCGACGCCGCACCCCGCGCGCCGGCCCGGACGGGCCCGGACGAACGGGGCGGGAGGGACGAGACTACCAGCGGTCTGACGGACCGCCAGATCCCGGGCGAAACCCATGGGTCAAATCGAGTCCCGTTCGGCGAGGGCGAGTTGGCGCACCACGGCGCGGCGGCGGTGGCATGAAACGGCCAGCCGCAACACCCCGTGCAACCCCCTGCAACCATTGCGGGAGGGGGGTGCGCCGGAGCACGCTGGAGCGGTACCCAGCCGCTTCGGAGCGACCGTCATGCCGTGCGACCCCCTGTCCGCCCCTTCCGACCCGCCGACCGCCGCCACCCCCACGGGCGGCAGCCGGAGCGGAGCCGTCGCACCCCCCGCGACGGTGGAGGAAGTGCTGGAGCTGCGGATCGCGTTGGACCAGGACCTGGTCGGTGAAGTGCGCACCCGTTTCCGTTACGCGGCCGCCGCCCCGTACGAGGTGCGCCTCACCTTCCACCTGGGACGTCCCGACGAAGCGGACTGGGTATTCTCCCGTGACCTGCTGCGCGACGGCCTGCAGGCGCTCAGCGGGCAGGGCGACGTCAAGCTGTGGCCCGCGCAGTGCCCCTGCCACGGGCCGACCCTGCACCTGGCCCTGCAGTCCCCGCACGGCAGCGCCCTGCTGGAGGCGTCGCAGCCGCAGGTGCGGGCCTGGCTGGAACGCACCTACCGCGTGGTGCCGGACGGCAGCATCGAGGAACTCCTGCCGAGCGACGAGGAGTTGGCCGAGCTGCTGGCCGGCGGCTGACGGGGGCCCGGCAGCCGCCGGACGCCGCGGGCCAGGTCGGCCCGGAGCGCCCGGACGGTCGGCGAGAGCGAGCCGGGCAGCAGGTCGTGCGGCTCGTCCGGGCCGAGCACGACGACCCCGGCGCAGTTCGCCAGCCGGTACGGGCGGGCTTCCAGCAGGGCGCCCAAGTGGCGCCTCAGCCGCGAGAGTTCGGCCCGGACGGTGACCGTGCGGGCCGGGTCGGCGAACAGCGCGTCGGCGAGCTGCGCGGCGCTCAGGCCGTCCCGGTGCAGGGCCAGCAGCAGGAGCAGTTCGGCGTGCCGCGGGCTCGGGGTGTGCGACCAGGCGCCCGCGCTGCCGCGCACCCGCAGTTCGGGGCTCCCCGGGCGGCGCAGGTCCAGCTCCAGCTCGGCCGACTCGGCCTGTTCGGCGAGTTCGGCCGGCCGCGGCAGCGACGGGCGGACCAGCCAGCCGTCGGCCAGCGGCTCCACCGCGCACTCGCCCAGCGTCGGCACCCAGCGGACCCCGCCGGCGCCCCAGCTCTCCGGCGGCAGCGCGAGCCGGGGCGGCCCGGGCACGCCCACCGCGGCGGCCGTCCAGCCCGAGCCGTCCACCACCAGCGCCGGGCCGCCGAAGCGGGCCAGCAGCGGCACCGCGACGGTGCGCAGCCGGTGCAGCGCCTCCAGGTGGCCGGCCCGCAGCTCGGTCTCGGCCAGCCGGGCCGCCGTCACGGTCAGCTGCCGCAGGTAGGGGTGGCCTTCGGCGGCCGGGCCGCTCAGGTTCACCACGCCCGCCAGCCGGCCGGTGCGCGGGTCGCGGACCGGCACCGCCACGCAGCTCCAGCCGCGGTGGCTGTGCAGGTAGTGCTCGACCGAGTGGACGGTGCTCGGGCGGGCGGTGCGGGCGGCCAGGCCGATGCCGTTGGTGCCGACCTCGTCCTCCGACCAGAGCGCGCCGGGGCCGAAGCCCAGCGTGTCGGCGTCCCGTTTCAGCCGGTGCTCGCCGTCCCACCACAGGATCCGGGCCTTCGGGTCGGCCAGCGCGAACACCACCGGCGCGCAGTCGTCGGCCGGGAAGAGCGTGGAGCGCAGCACCGGCAGCACCTGCGCCAGGCCGACCGTGCGGCGGGCCTCCTCCAGCTCGGCCGGTTGCAGCCGGGGGACCTCGCGGGTGCGTTCCTGGTCCAGTCCGAGCCGGCGCAGCCGCGCCCAGGAGTCGCCTATCTCCGACCGGGTGGGCGGTGTCTCGCCGCCTCCGCTCCGCCGCATCCCTGCCCCCCGTCTCCCTGTTCGATCTGCCAGCCTAAGGGCGGCTGAACGGGACACGCCGAAGCGGGAAAAAAGACTCGCTCGGGGTTCCGGGGATGAGCGAAACTGGTCTGTTTCCCATGTTCACGCCCCCCGCGCCCCCCGCGCCCCCCGCGCGCGCCGGGGGCGCCGGGGGCGCCGGAGGCCGGCTCAGGGGCTCTGGGCGGTCTCCACGGCCTCGTGGAAGTCGTGGCCGGCCTCGGCGGCGGCCGCGGCGGTGGTGGTCAGGCAGCAGGCCAGCGCGAGGGCGGCCAGAGCGCGCAGCGGGCGGCGGGCGCGCGGCGGGGCGGGGGCGGTGAGCAGGGCGCGGACGCGGCGGGGGACCGGTCCGGTGGTGGCCGCGGGGCTGAGGCGGGGGCGCGGCGGGCCGGGCCGGCGGGCGGCGGCGAGCGCGGCGCGGCCGATCGCCCGGGCGGTCAGGGCCCGGTCGCCGACGGCGGCGGCGGCGCACTCGTCGGCCCAGCGCTCCAGGTGGTAGCCGAGGGCCGGGCGCAGCGGCCGCAGTGCGGGGTGGCAGACGGCGGCGTACTCGGCGGCGGCCAGCAGCAGGTGGTGGCGGCCGGCCAGGTGGGCGCGCTCGTGGGCGAGCAGGGCGGCACGCTCGGGCTCGGTGAGGGCGGCCAGCATGCCGGTGGTGGCGACGATCCGGGGCGGGCGGCCGGGCAGCGCGTACGCGTCGGCGCGGTCGTCGGTGAGGACGGTGAGGACGGGGTCGGCCGGGCCGGGGCGGCGGCGGTGCGGGCCGGGCGCGCCCGGGCCGGCCGGGGCGCCGCCGGTGGCGGTGCGGGCCCGGCGCAGGTCGGCGTACTGGTGGCGGGCGGCGCGGGCGGCCAGCGCGGCGACGGCGAGCAGCGCGGTGCCGGCCGCGGCGGCGGTGGGCAGCCACTCCAGGTCGGAGAGCTCGCTGGGGTGCCAGTGCGCGGGGGAGAGGTGGGCGAGCGCGGCGCCGTACGGCAGGTGCAGCAGGCCGGTGACGGTCAGCAGGCCGAGCGAGGCCAGGGTGGCGGCGCCCAGGGCGACGGCGGTGGCGGCCAGGGTGAGGGCGGCGGCGCGCGGGGCGAGCTGCTCGGCGAGCCGGCGGGCGAGCGGGGCGGCCAGCAGCGGCAGCAGCAGCGGGGCCCAGACGGCGATCGTCACGGCTGCTCCCCGAGCAGGTCGCGGAGCAGCCGCTCGTCCTCGTCGGAGAGGTCGGAGACGAAGCGGGCGAGCACGGTGGAGCGGTCGCGGCCGCGTTCGAGCTCGGTGCGCATCCGGCGGGCGGCGAGGCCGTCGGCGTCCTGGACGGTCGGGGTGTAGGCGAAGGCCCGGCCGGCCTTGGTGCGGGCCAGCGTCCCCTTCTCGTGCAGCCGGGCGAGGATGGTGGCGACCGTGGTGCGGGCCAGGTCGGCGGTGATGGCGTGCTGCACCTGCTGCGGGGTGAGCGGCCGGTCGGCGGCCCACAGGGCGGCCAGCACCTGGGCCTCCAGCTCGCCCGCCGGGCGACGGGCGGGCGGCGGGCCGGCCGGGGCGTCCGCGTCGTCCGTCCCGCAGTCGGCCGCGCCGCCCGCCACGCCGTCGGCCCCGGCGTCCGTCACGCCGTCCGCCGCGGCGTCCGTCACGTCGTCCGTCATGTCGCGCGAACCTCCGGGATTCGTCTACAGTCCTACCGACGTCTACAGAACTGTAGACGCTGGGGTGTGTCCCCGTACGGACGCCCCCAACGTAACGGGAGGTCCGCCAGCCTTGCCCCTGACCCCGCTCCCCGGAGCCGCGAGTGAGACGTTCGCCTCGCCCGTTCTGGTACATGTTGTCCCTGTGATCCCGAATGTTCATCCCCCCGCCCGCCCGCTCGCCTACGACGGCAGCGGCATCGACGGCGGCCTCTACACCCGGGTCACCGGGTGGGCCGAGGCCGCGCCGCACTGGCTCGACCAGGTCGTCAAGGAGTGGTCCGCGCTCGGCCTCGCGGTGTTCGCGCTGCTGATGGTCTGGGCCTGGTGGCGGGCCCGGGCGGCCGACTCGGCGGTGATGGCCCGGGTGCTGGCCTCGCCGCTGGTCGTGGTCGTCGCCTACCTGGTCAACTCGGTGCTGAAGTCGCTGGTCGAGGAAGTCCGGCCGTGCCAGCAGATCCCCGCCACCGTGCCGCTGGAGAGCTGCCCGCCGCCCGGCGACTGGTCGTTCCCCAGCAACCACACGGTCGCCGCGTTCGCCGCCGCCACCGCGCTCTGGTACGCCGACCGCAGGCTCGGCTGGATCGCGCTGCTCGCCGCCGTCCTGATGGGCGCCTCCCGGGTCTGGGTCGGCGCGCACTACCCGCACGACGTGCTGGTCGCCGCCCTGGTCGGCATCCTGGTCGCCGCCCCGCTGGCGCTGCTCGCCGGCCGCGCCGCCCCGCTGGTCGACCGGCTGCGCACCGGCCCGCTCGGCCCCGTCCTGGGGGCCGGAACGGCCTGAGCCGGCCGGGCCGGCCGGCCTCTTGTGCCGCCGCGCCGCGCGGGGGGAGCATGTGAGCCGGGCAGGGGAGCGGATCCCCCGCCCGGCTCGGTTTTTCCCGCAGCTCGGCGGAGGGACGCGCGATGCCGTACCGACTCGACGTCATCCAGGGGAACTGGCCCGCGGACCAGCTCGGGGCGGGGGTGGAGGGCCTGCTCGCCGACAGCACGGTGCTGAGCCTGGCCACCGCCGGCCACGAGCGCGGACCGCACGCCAACCTGGCCTTCTACGCCTTCGACTCCGACCTGGTGCTGTACTTCGTCAGCGAGCGCTCCACCCGGCACAGCCTGCACCTGGCCGAGGAGGCCCGGGCCGCCGCCACCGTCCACCTGCCGCCGCCCGGCTACGGCGAGCAGCTGCGCGGCGTCCAGCTCACCGGCCGCGCCTGCGAAGCCTGGGGGCGGCACGCCGAGGCGGCGCTGGCCGCCTACCGCGGCCGCTACCCGGCGTTCGCCGCCGACCCGGAGGCGGCCGCCCGGTTCCTGGAGGGTCGCGGGCCGGCCGCGCTGTACCGCTTCCAGGTGGAGGAGCTGACCGCCGTGGACGAACCCAGGTTCGGCCGGCGCGAGTACCTGCACGCGCGCGTCGTGCGCTGAGCCGGCCCGGAGCGGGCGCCGGGACGCCGGGGCGGCCAGGTTGTATGGACAACTCTTGCGGGCGGTTCACTCCCGCGACGAGAACCGGACGACTGGCGGCCACCTCGGCGCCCGAGCCTGTCCGCATGAGAGTCATCGTCGTAGGAGCGGGCGTGCTGGGCACCATGCACGCCTGGCAGGCCGTCGAACGCGGCCACGAGGTCGTCCACCTGGAACGCGAGACCGAGGCCCGCGGCGCCTCCGTCCGGAACTTCGGCCTGGTCTGGGTCAGCGGCCGCGCCGCCGGGCCCGAACTGGACACCGCGCTGCGCGCCCGCGAACTCTGGGAGGAGATCGGCGCCCGCGTCCCCGGCCTCGGCTTCCGGCCCAACGGCTCGCTCACCCTGGCCCGCACCGCCGCCGAACTCGCCGTCGCCGAAGCCGCGTTCAAGCTTCCCGACGCCGCCGCCCGCGGCTACCGGCTGCTCGACGCCGCCGAGGTCCGCGCCCTCAACCCCGCGCTGCGCGGCGACTACCTGGCCGGCCTGCACTGCGCCCGCGACGCCGCCGTCGAACCCCGCGTCGCCCAACCCGCGCTGCGCGCCGCGCTGGAGGCCACCGGCCGCTACGCCTTCCTGCCCGGGCGGGAGGTCCGCGACCTGGTCGGCGACCGCGCCGTCCGCGACGACCACGGACAGCTGCACGAGGGCGACCTCGTCCTGCTCTGCACCGGCGCCTGGCTCGGCGGGCTGGTCCGCGAACTCGCCCCCGAACTGCCGGTCCGCCGGGTCCGGCTCCAGATGATGCAGACCGACCCGCTCGGCGAGACCCTCACCACCTCCGTCGCGGACGGCGACTCCTTCCGCTACTACCCCGCCTTCGCCGGCCCCGAACTGGACGCCCTGCGGGCCGGCCAGCCGCAGCCCCCCGTCGCCGCCGAGCACCGGATGCAGCTCCTCATGGTGCAGCGGCGGGACGGCGGACTCACCGTCGGCGACACCCACGAGTACGACCAGCCCTTCGGCTTCGACGTCGTCGAGGACCCGTACGACCACCTCGCCGCCGTCGCCCGCGACCTGCTCGGCCGCCCGCTGCCCCCGGTCCGCCGCCGCTGGGCCGGCGTCTACGCCCAGTGCACCGACCCGGGCCTGGTCGTCCACCGGCAGCGGCTCACCGACGGCGCCTGGCTGGTGACCGGGCCCGGCGGGCGCGGGATGACCTGCTCGCCCGCGATCGCCGAGACGACGGCGGACGCGGCGGGGCTCTGAGCGCCCGCCCCGATCCGTCCCCCGCTCCGTAGAAACACAGAGGCTGATACATGACCACGCATGATGTGACCCTGGTGGTGCTCGACATGGCCGGCACCACCGTCGCCGACGACGGGCTGGTGGAGCTGGCGTTCGCCGCCGCCGCCCGGAGCCAGGGAGTGGAGACCGGGAGCCCCGAGCACGGCGCGATGCTGGCGCACGTCCGGGCGACGATGGGCGAGTCGAAGATCTCGGTCTTCCGGCACCTGTTCGGGGACGAGGACCGCGCCCAGGCCGCCAACCTGGCCTTCGAGGCCGCGTACGAGGGACTGGTCGACCAGGGGCGGTGCGCGGCGCTGCCGGGAGCGGCCGAGGCGATCGCCGAACTCCGCGGCCAGGGACGGAAGGTGGCGCTCACCACCGGGTTCTCCCGCACCACCCAGGACCGGATCCTGGACGCCCTCGGCTGGCACGCGATCGCCGACCTCACGCTCTGCCCGGCCGACGCCGGACGCGGCCGCCCCTACCCCGACCTGGCGCTCGCCGCCCTGCTGCGGACCCGCACCGACTCGGTCCGGCAGGTCGCCGTGGCCGGCGACACCGGCTACGACATGCTGACCGGCACCCGGGCCGGCGCCTCGGTGGTGGCCGGGGTGCTGACCGGCGCGCACGACGAGGCCCGGCTGCGGGCGGACGGGGCGACCCACGTGCTCGCCTCGGTCGCCGAACTGCCCGGACTGCTGGCCGGCCGCTGAGCGGCGAGCGCTGACCGCGCGGTCCCGGCGACGCCCCGGGGCCGCGCGGTGCTGGTCCGGGCCGCCACCGCGTGCTTACCTGAGGACATGCTGCGGTCACTGCGTTCGCTCGGCGTGCTCACCCTCGGACTGGCGCTGCTCACCGGCTGCGGCTCCTCCGGCAGCGGCGGCGGCAGCCCGTCGGCCGGCTCCGGGACGGCCACCGGCAGCGGCAGCGCGGAGCCCAGCGCGAGCGCCGGCCCCGAGAGCCCGGCCCCGACCCCGACGCCCAGCCCGGAGAGCCCGACGCCGACGCCCACGCCGACGCCCGGCCCGGAGAGCCCGTCGCCGACCGCGCGGCCCGGCGACGCCGAGCTGGCCGGCCGGCGGATCGTCTACTCGTACCCCGGCACCACCGTCCCCGAGGCGCTGCTGCAGCGGGTGCGCCAGGGCCGGGTCGCCGGGGTGATCTTCTTCGCCGAGAACGTCGGGAGCGACGCGAGCGCGCTGGGCACCGCCGTGGCCCGGCTGCGCGCGGCCGAGGCGCAGAGCCCCAGCCCGCGCACCCTGCTGCTGATGACCGACCAGGAGGGCGGACTCGTCCGGCGGGTGCCCGGCGGGCCCGCGCAGTCCGCGAAGGACGTCGGCCGCGCCGCCGACCCGGTCGCCGCCGCCACCCGCACCGGGCAGGAGGCCGCCGCCGCGCTCACCCGGTACGGCCTCAACCTCAACCTCGCGCCGGTGCTGGACGTCTACCGCACCCCCGGCGACTTCGCCGACTCCGCGCAGCGCTCCTACAGCACCGACCCCGCCACCGTCGGCAAGCTCGGCTCCGCCTTCCTCAAGGCCCAGCAGGACGCCGGGGTCGCCGCCACCGCCAAGCACTTCCCCGGCCTCGGCAGCGCCCCCGCCGGCGCCAACACCGACGAGAAGCCCGTCACCCTGGACGTCCCGCTGAACCGGCTGCGCGCCGTCGACGAACGCCCCTACCGGGACGCGATCGCCGCCGACGTCAGGCTCGTGATGTTCTCCTGGGCGATCTACCCCGAACTCGACCCGGACCACCCCGCCGGAATGGCCGGCTCGATCGTCCGCGACGAACTGCGCACCCGCCTGCACTACGACGGCGTCACCGTCACCGACGCGCTGGAGGCCAAGGCCCTCGACTCCTACGGCGGCACCGGGCCGCGCGCCCTCGCCGTCGCGCACGCCGGCGTCGACCTGCTGCTCTGCTCCGGCCGGGACGTCGCCCAGGGCGACGCGGCCGCCGCCGCGCTCACCGCCGCGCTCGGCACCGGCGAACTCGACCGGGACGACTTCACCGCCTCCGCGAACCGGGTCGACGCGCTCCGCGGCACGCTCAAGTAGCTTGCGGGAGCGGCGCGTTCAGGGTCAGGGGGCGGTGTCAGAAGAGGGCGCGTCCCGCCATCACCAGCAGCGCCACCAGCAGCACCAGGTACATGGTGACGTCGAACGCGACCTGCCCGGCGGTCGGCCCGGGGCCGCGGCCGGGCGGCAGCGCCGACGGCCGGGCCGGCGGCCGGGGCGGGACGTTCGGGCGGGCCGGGGGCTCGTCCGCGGCCGGCTCGCCGGTGGCCTCCGGCGCCAGCCGGACCGCGGCGTCCTCCGGGTGGCCGGGCCAGTCGGGGGCGCTCCCGGTGGCCGCGTGGTACAGCGCGGCGAGGCGCCGCCGGGCCAGCGGAGTGGACGGCGCGGCGCGCCCCGGGTCCGGCCAGCGCAGCACCTTCAGCCGGCGGGCCGGGTCCCGGAAGCGCCGCTCGAAGGCGGCGAGCTCGCCGGGGGTCAGCGCCTCGTCCAGGTAGTGCCAGCGCCCGCGCTCGCCGTCCTGCCCGTGCCGCCCCGGGTGGGTGTCGGCGAGGCGGCGGCGCACGGACAGGTCGGTCGGGGCGTTCGACAGCAGGCCGAGCAGCCGCAGCCGGGCCGTGCGGTACTCCCGCTCCCGCAGGTCGGCCTCGACCTTGGCCAGGGTGGATTCGACGCTCATGGGCCCGGATCGTCGTACGGGAGGCGGCGCGGGGTCAAACCGTCTCAGTGCGCCGGGCGGAGGTTCAGCAGCACCACGCCGGCGATCACCAGGACGATCCCGCACCACTGCGGGCGGCCCAGCGGCTCGCCGAAGAAGACCGCGCCGATCGCCGCGACCGCCGCCGTGCCCGCGCCCGACCAGACCGCGTACGCCACCGAGACCGGCAGGTGCTTCAGCGCGCGCCCCAGCAGGGCGAAGGACAGCACGTAGCCGGCCGCCACGGCCAGGCTCGGCCACAGCCGGGAGAACCCGTCGGTCAGCTTCAGCAGGCTGGTCGCGCAGACCTCGCTCGCGATCGCCAGGCCCAGCAGGACGTACGGCATCAGGCGGCGGTCAGCGCGGCGAGGAAGGGCAGGTCGGCGCGGACCAGGCTGTCCAGCACCGTGGTGCCCGCGACCGCCGGGATCGGGACGGCCGACGGCACCGCCAGCACCGCGCAGCCCGCCGCCCGGGCCGAGGCGACCCCGGTCGGGGTGTCCTCGACGGCCACGCAGCGGGCCGGGGGCAGGCCCAGCCGCTCGGCCGCCGCCAGGTACGGGTCCGGGGCGGGCTTGGTGCGGGGGGTGTCCTCGGCGGCGAGCGTGGTGCTGAACCAGTGCGCGCCGATCGCCGCCAGCACCAGGTCGACCACCCGGCGCGGCGACGCCGAGACCAGCGCCGTCGGCACCCCCGCCGCGCGCAGCGCCGCCAGCAGGGCCAGCGCGCCCGGCCGCGGCACGACCTGCGCGGCGACCTTCGCGGCGAACGACTCGTTCAGCCGGGCCACCAGCTCGGCCTCCGGCCGGCCGGTGCGGCTGCTGCGGTGCAGGTGGGCGGCGGTGTGCTCGACGGCCTGGCCGAGCACCTCGGGGAGGTCGTCGTCGGTCAGGGCGAGGTCGAGCTCGGCGGCGAGTTCGGCCGCGGCCTGCCACCACAGGTGCTCGGTGTCGACCAGGGTGCCGTCCATGTCGAAGAGGACGGCGGCGGGGCGGGGTGCAGGCATGGCGGTACCTTACGGGATCCTTCGGGCCCGACCGGGTAGCCGGACGGGGCGCAACCGGCGTGCGGCGGACGGGGGTTGGCGGGCGGGGGCGGCGGGTCGGGGGCTGCGGGTCGGGGGCTGCGGGGCGGGCCGGGTCAGGCGCCGGCCGGGGCGCGGTCGACCAGGACCGGGCGGGCGGGGAGGGTGAGGGCGGCGCGGGTGCCGGGCGGGAGGGCGGCGGCGGCCTCGGTGGGGAGGTCGGACTTGACCTCGGTGCCGTCGGCGAGGCGGACGGTGAGGCGGGTGACGGCGCCGAGGAAGGCCGCGGCGACCACCAGCGCGTCGCCCTCGTCGGCGGGGGCCAGCGCGACGTGCTCGGGGCGGACCAGGACGTGCAGGTCGCCGTCGGCGGGCAGTTCGCCGTCCACCGGGTGGCGGCGGCCGAGCACCTCGACCTCGCCGCCGGCGGTGCGCGCGCACGGGATCCGGCTCATCGTGCCGACGAACTCGGCGACGAACGCGGTGGCCGGGCGGGAGTACAACTCCGAGGGGGCGGCGCACTGTTCGAGGCGGCCGGCCCGCAGCACGGCGACCCGGTCGGCCATCGAGAGGGCCTCCTCCTGGTCGTGGGTGACGAACAGGGTGGTGATGCCGAGCTCCTGCTGGAGGCGGCGGATCTCCTCGCGCAGCGCGAGCCGGACCTTCGCGTCGAGCGCGGAGAGCGGCTCGTCCAGCAGCAGGACGCGCGGCCGCAGGGCCAGCGCGCGGGCCAGCGCGATGCGCTGCTGCTGGCCGCCGGACATCTGGTGCGGGTAGTGGCCGGCCCGCTGCGGGAGGCCGACGAGTTCCAGCAACTCCTGGGCGCGGCGCCGCCGTTCGGCCTTGCCGGCGCCGCGCATCCGCAGGCCGAAGGCGACGTTCTCGGCGGCGGTGAGGTGCGGGAAGAGGCTGTACGACTGGAAGACCATGCCGGCGTCGCGCCGGTGCGCGGGGATCCGGGTGATGTCCGCGCCGTCGACCAGCACCTCGCCGGAGTCGTGGCTCTCGAAGCCGGCCAGGATCCGCAGCGCGGTGGTCTTGCCGCAGCCGGACGGGCCGAGCAGGGCGAGCAGCTCGCCCGGCCGGACGTCCAGGTCGAGGCCGTCCAGGGCGGTGGTGGTGCCGAACGCCCGCCGCAGCGAACGGAATTCGACGGTGGCGCTGCCGGTGGCGGCGTCCTCGGTGCGGGGGTGGGTGGCGGTGCTCATGGGTGGCGGTCTCCGGGGCGGGTCAGGAGGTGGCGGTGGTCTGGTGGCGGCGCTCGCGGCCGGCGGCGGCCAGCAGGAGCAGCAGCACCCAGGTGATCAGCAGGCTGAGCACGGACACCGCGACGGACATCTGGCCCTGGCTGTTGCCGACCGAGTAGATCCACACGGCGAAGGGCTGGTAACCGAGGATCGAGGCGGTGGTGAACTCGCCGAGGACCAGGGCCAGGGTGAGGAAGGAGGCGTTCAGCAGCGCGCCGCGCAGGTTCGGCACGATCACCGAGACGACGGCCCGCGGCCAGCTCGCGCCGCAGTTGCGGGCCGCCTCGACCAGGGTGCGGACGTCCACCGCGCGCAGCCCGGAGTCCAGCGCCCGGTAGGCCAGCGGCAGCGCCATCAGCACGTACGCGATGACCAGGACCAGCGGGAACTCCGGCTGCTGGACGAACACGAAGGTCTGGAAGAACGGCGTGTCCATCAGGTAGTCGGGGCCCCAGCGCAGCACGCCGATCAGGCCGGCGGTCAGCGCGACCGGCGGCACCACCAGCGGCAGGGTGCACACCACTTCGAGGACCGGGCGGAGCCTCGGCGCGCCGAGCCGGACCGCGATCATCGCGGGCACCAGCAGGAGCAGCAGCACCACGACGGTGACGGCGGCGAGCTCCAGGGTGAGCAGCAGGCTGTCGGTGAAGCCGGGCGCGGAGAGCAGGCCGGTGTAGGCGTCGAAGGAGACGCCGTTCCGGTCGTCGATCGAGAACCAGACCGAGGCGGCCATCGGGACCAGGAAGTACACGGCGGCCGGCAGCAGGACCGCGCCGCGCCAGAGCCGGGGGCGCCAGGCCCGCGGCCGGGGGGTCAGCTGAGCCATCGGGCACTCCGGCGCTGGAGGGGCAGGTACACGGCCATCACCAGGACGGCGACGATGATCATGTCGAGGCTGAGCGCCAGCGCCAGGTTGCCCTGGCCGACCAGCACGTTGCCGGAGAGCGCGTCGGCGATCTGCCGGCTGATCAGCGGGACGGTCGCGCCGACCATCGCGGCGGCGGTGGCGTACGCGGCGAACGCCGAGCCGAACAGCAGCACGAAGCCGCCGAGCAGCGACGGGAACAGGATCGGCAGCGCCACGTACCGCCAGTACTGCAGGGCGGTGGCCCGGTTGTTCCGGGCGGCCTCGCGCCACTGGACGCGCAGGCCCTCCAGGGCCGGGGTGATGGTCAGCACCATCAGCGGCACCAGGAAGTACAGGTAGGTGACGGCCAGGCCGGTGAAGCTGTACAGCGACCAGCCGTGGTCGGTCAGGTGGAACATCCTCGTCACCTCGCCCGCGTTGCCGAGGGTGGCGACGAAGGCGAACGCCAGCGGCAGGCCGCCGAAGTTGGCGAGCACGCCGGAGGCGGTCAGCACCGCCTCGCGCAGCAGCCGGAACCGGGAGGTCAGTACGGCCTGGGCGATCGGGACGCCCAGCACGGTGCCGATCAGCGCGGTCAGCGCGGACAGCTTCAGGCTGGACAGCAGCGCCGTCCAGTACGCCCCCTGCACCGAGTCGGTCAGGTTGGCGGTGGTGAACGAGCCGGCGCCGGTCTCGGCGTCGCTGGAGACGGTGAACGCCCCGGTGACGATGGCGACGGCGGGCAGGCCGAAGCCGACCAGGAAGAAGGCCAGCAGCGGCACGGTGGCCAGCCAGGCCCCGCCGCGCGGGCGGCGGCGGGCGGACGGCCGGGCGGACGGCCCGGCGGGCGTCCCGGTAGCGGGGGAGGCGGGGGCAGCGGGGGCGGTGCCGGGGGCGCCCGGGCCGCCGCTGGGGTCAGCGGCGGCCGGGGCCGGCACCGGGGTGGGAGCCGTGGTCATGTCGGTGATCAGCCCGCGATGGCCTTGGCCCAGTTGTCGGTCACGACCTTCTTGGCCTTGTCGACCTGGTCCGAGCTGGGGAAGGTGGTGAACGGCTTCTCGACGGTCGGCAGCTTGGCCGCGGCCGCGGTGTCCAGGGTGCCGTCCTTCTTCATCGCGTCGAACAGCGCCGGGGTGGCGTAGCCGCCGAGGAAGCCGTTCTGGCCCTCGACCGAGTACAGGTACTCCAGCCACAGGCGGGCGGCCGCCGGGTGCGGGGCGTCCTTGTTGACCGCCTGGTTGTAGTACTGGGCGTAGGAGCCGTCGGAGGGGACGGCCACCTTCCAGTCGACGCCCTTGCCCTTGAACTCGTCGGTGTAGCCCGCGTTCAGGTACGACCAGTCGATCGAGATCGGGGTCTCGCCCTTCTCGACCGTCGCCGGGGTCGACTCGACCGGGTTGAAGTTGCCGGACTGCTTCAGCTTCGCGAAGAAGTCGATGCCGGGCTGGATGTCGTCCAGCGAACCGCCGTTGGCCAGCGCGGCCGCGTACACGCCGCCGAACGCCGAACCCGACTTGGTCGGGTTGCCGTTCAGCGCGACCTGGCCCTTGTACTCCGGCTTCAGCAGGTCGGCGAAGGTCTGCGGGCAGGTGGCGACCCGCTTGGCGTCGCAGCCGATCGAGATGTAGCCGCCGTAGTCGTTCACCCGCAGGCCGGCCGGGTCCTTCATGGTGGCGGGGATCTTGTCGAAGCCGGCCACCTTGTACGGGGCGAGCAGGCCCTCCTTGGCGGCGGACAGCGCGAACGCCGAGCCCAGGTCGACGGTGTCGGGGGCGCGGTCCTGGCCCTTGCGGGACTTGATCGCGTTGATCTCGTCCTGGCTGGAGCCGTCCGGGTTCTCGTCCTCGATCTCGATGCCGTACTTCGCCTTGAAGTCGTCCATCAGCTTGCCGTAGTTGGCCCAGTCCCGGGGGAGGGTGATGACGTGCAGCTTGCCCTCCTTCTTCGCGGCGGCCACCAGGCCGTCCATGCCGCCGAAGTCGGCCAGCGAGGTCGCGGTCCTCGCGTCCACCGCGCCACCGGACTTGGCGCCACCGGACTTGGCGGCGTCGCCGGACTTGGCGGTCGAGCCGGCGGAGCCGCAGGCGGAGAGGGAGAGCGCGGCAGCGGTCAGCACGGCCGCGAGGGCGGCGGCGCGGTGGCGGTGCACGATCACGGGGAGGTCTCCTGGAGGAAGGGGAGCTGCAGAGGTCACGAGGGGTGCTCGGGGTGCGGCGAGGCCGGTTGTCCGGCCAAGTTGGCCAGCCAACTTCCGTCGCCGGAAGCAAGTACGCCCGAGGCCGGTGACGGGAAGGTGAACGGACGGCCCAGGACGGGGGTCGGCTGCGGGAACGGTCGCGCCGGGCCCGGAGACCGGGGCGGAGGCCCCCGCGGGCAACGGCTACAGTCAGCGGTGTACGCGCGATCACGCGCAGGACACGGCCCAATCTCCTTACCAGCCAAGGGAACTCGACGAACGTGGCACTCGACCAGGACCGCGCCGCCGGCTCGCTCTACCGCAAGGTGGCCGCCGACCTGCGGGAAGCCATCACCTCGGGCTCCTTCGGCGACGCCGGCCGGCTGCCCGCCGAGGGCGCCCTCGCCGAGCAGTACGGCGTCTCCCGCGGCACCGTCCGACAGGCCCTCGCCATGCTGCGCGCCGACGGGCTCGTCACCTCCCGCCGCGGCACCCGCCGGGTCGTCCTCGGCAGCGCCCGCGTCCAGTCCTTCTCCGAACTGCTCTCCTTCACCCACTGGGCCCGCTCCATGGGCGAGGAGCCCGGCGGCCGGCTCGAATCCCTGATCCGCCGCCCCGCCGACGCCGCCGAACGCGAACAGCTCCGCCTCGAACCCGGCACCGAGGTCTACGTCACGCTCCGGCTGCGCACCCTCTCCGGCACCCCCGTCATGGTCGAACGCACCGTCTACCCGCCCCGGGTCGGCGAACTCGTCGCCCAACTCCCGCCCGACGTCGTCTCCCACACCGAACCCCTGCGCGAACACGGCATCCTCTTCACCGACGCCGACCACACCATCGACGTGGTCGCCGCCAACGCCGACGACGCCCGGCTGCTCTCCTGCCGCCGCGGCAGCCCGCTGCTGCGCGAGAAGCGCCGCACCACCGACCCCACCGGCACCCCCGTCGAGTGGTCCCAGGACCGCTACCTGCCCGGCACCGTCGCCTTCTCCATCCACAACTCGCTGGCCTCCTCCGCGCTCTCCCGGCACGCCCGGGACGACGACTGAGCGACTTCGTCAGGGTCCGGACTCTGATGCTCGCCCCGGTGGACGCGATGGCATACAGTGCAGCGGGTCGCGGCGGTCCTCGGGTTGGAGACCACCGCGGACGTTCTGCGGGAAGGACTGCGCCGACTGGCCGTCGAGGCGGACGAGATCCAGGCCGCCGAGAACATCCGGGCCTATTCCCAGGGGCGACCTGCCCCGCTCCCCGAAGGCGTGGAATCGCTGACACCGGAAGAGCTGGCCGAGGCCGATGCCGAGATCGAGCGCGGGATCGCCGAGGGCCGGTGGTGACCCCGCGCCTGGACGCCACGCGGGGCGAGGTGTGGGTGTGCGCCAGGATCCCGCGTCCGATCAGCATCCACCCGGTGGTCGTGCTGACGTCCAACCGCATCGCGCGGCCGCTCTCCGCGGTGACCGTCGCGCTGATCACGGGCACCACCGGTCCGGAGGAGACCCGGGTGGCATTGGGGCCGGGCAGCGGGCTCACGAAGTACGACGAGTCCTACGTGGACTGCACGAGCCTGCACACGATGGACAAGTCCTCGCTCCGTCGCCGGATGGGGCGGTTGGACATCAGGGAGCTGGCCTCCGTGGAACGGGCGGCTCGGCGGGTGCTCGGCCTCGACGGCTGATCCGGCCGAAAAGCCGGTGCGGCGGCGCCCCGGCCGCGGTGACAATCGGCGGATGACGGACATCACGCGGATCGACCCGGCCGGGCTCCACCCCACCGCCGGGTACGCGCACATCACGGTGGTGGAGGCCGGGCGCACCGCGCACCTGGCCGGGCAGTGCCCGCTGGACGCGGACGGGAAGCTGGTCGGGGCCGGGCGGCTGGACGTCCAGACCGGCCGGGTGGTCGCCAACGCGATGACGGCGCTGGCCGCGCTCGGGGCCGGGCCGGAGCGGGTGGTGCGGTCGGTGGTCTACGTGGTGGACGACCGGCCCGAGGTGCTCGGCGGGGTCTGGCGACAGCTGAACGCCTCACCGCTCGGCCCCGCCTTCACCACCGCCTCCACCCTGCTCGGGGTCGCCGCGCTCGGCTACGCCGGGCAGCTGGTCGAGATCGACCTGACGGTGGCGCTGGAGTAGTCAGGGCCGCATCGACTCCATCAGCAGCGGCCGGAGTTCGGCGAAGGTCGGGGTCGGGGCGGCGGGGTCCTTGGCGGCCTCGTCCCAGCGGCGGACGGTGATCGCGTCCGGGCCGAAGGGGTGGGCGGCGAAGGCGGCGGCCTCGTCCGGGGGCATCGGGCCGCCCTGGAGGGCGAGGGTGTGGGCGGAGGCGGGGGAGAGGCGGTCGGCGTAGCCGGGCTCGGTGGCGCACAGGTAGCGCTTGGCGTCGACGTGCAGGCGGATCGGCTCGGTGACGGCGGGCGGGAAGTACGGGGCGAGCCGGGCGGCGGCGACGGCGCCGTGGCGGTTGTCGGTGCCGGCCATCAACTCCCTTCCGCTGCCCCGGAAGTGGCCGATGTCGTGGAGCAGGGCGGCGGCCACCAGGGCGGGCGGGGCGCCGGCCGCGCGGGCCAGGCCGGCGGCCTGCAGCATGTGCGCGGCGAGGGTGACGTCCTCGCCCAGGTACTCGCCGGCGCCCTCGCCCGCGAACAGTTCCTCCAGCTCGTCCAGCACGGCGGTGTCGCGGCGCAGCACGGCGAGGGTGGAGGCGAGCGCGTCGAGGTCGGCGTAGCAGCCCTGGAGGTGGCGGTGGCCGCCGGTGCCGTCGCCGGGTTCGAAGGCGGTGCGGGCGTGCAGCAGGCGGGTGTTGTCGAAGACCAGGCAGTCGCCGGGGGCGAGCCGGAAGTCCAGCCGCAGCCCCGGGCGCAGGGTGATCGCGGCGAACCGGCGGTAGGCGGCGTAGAAGGCGTCCAGTTCGGCGGGGGGCAGGGCGGACAGCGCGGCGGTGTCGGTGGAGCGGTTGTTGAAGCGGACCTCGCGGATCGCGCCGCGCGGGTCCAGCCCGATCAGCGGCATCGCGGCGGACAGCTCGGCGCCCCGGTCGCGGTAGCGGAACGGCACCGGCACCCGGGCCAGCAGCGCGAACGCCGCCGGGTCCTCCTCGCGCAGCAGCGCCGCCGCCCGGAAGCCGTCGACCAGGCCGGAGTCGCCGCCCGCGCAGTCGTTGCGCAGGCAGTGCAGCAGTTGCAGGGTGGGCACCGGGTCGCGGTACGGGTTGTCGGTGTGCGGGGCGATGGCGGCGCTGGTGAACGCCAGGTTCGCCGGGTCGGGCTCGACCCGGACGTCGAACAGCTCGCCGTAGTTGGTCTCCCGGACGTACCCGAAGCTCCGCGCCACCGCCAGCACCCGCCCCTCCTCGACCGGGACGCCGCGCAGCAGCGCGAACCCGGAGCGGCGGACCGCCGCCAGCACGGCGATCCGCTCCTCCGGGTCGGCCAGGTACGCGGCCCAGTCGGCCTCGGGCAGGCCGCGGGCGAAGTCGCCGCCCTCCCACAGCCGCTTGGCGTGCTCGGTGCGCTCGTCGGGCCCGGCGGGCGCGTCCCACCCGGCCGGGTAGTGCGAGCGGTGGCCGTCGGACCACAGCACCGCGAGCCCGGCGGCGTCCTCGACGGCCTCGACGGCGGTCAGGCCGTCCGGCAGGTCGCCGATCTGGAACCGCTTCTGCCCGCCGCGCGGGTCGCGGCAGTCGGCGCAGGGGCAGTTGTCGCGCAGCCAGTACGGGTGGGACACGGCGGGCATCGGACGGCCTCCTGGTGGGCGGACTTGTACAGCCAACTTTGCGGGCTGCCCAGCCAAGTCCGCCCGGACGACCACCGCTCGCCCGGCCGGTGAACGGGGGGCCACCGGCAGCCGAACCCTCGTGCGGACCGGGGCGGCGGCCGCCAGGGGATCACCAGGGGATCGGCCCGGCGTCCTCGAAGAACCCGCCGCTCGGGCCGCCGTCCGGCAGGGTGGCGAGCCGGACCGCGGCGGCCGCGCCCTGCTCGGGGGTGCGGGAGCCGTGGAAGCCGGTGAAGTCGGTCGCCACCAGGCCCGGGCAGGCCGCGTTCACCAGCACGCCGCTGCCCGCCAGTTGCCGCGCGTACTGCACGGTGACCGCGTTCAGGAAGGTCTTCGACGGCGCGTACGCCGCCATCACCGGCCCGATCCCGCTCCCCGGGGCGGCCTGCCGGGTCAGCGAGGCCACCCCGCTGGACAGGTTCACGACCCGGGGCGAGCCGGAGCGGCGCAGCAGCGGCAGCACCGCGTTGGTCACCCGGATCACGCCCAGCACGTTGGTCTCCAGCACCGCCCGCAGCACGTCCAGGTCGAGGCCGGTCGGGTCCTGGAACCAGCCCGGGCCCATCTCCCCCGGCACGCCCGCGTTGTTGACCAGCACGTCCAGCCGTCCGGCCACCCGCCCGAGCAGCTCGGCGGCCGCCGTGACGCTCTCCTGGTCGGTCACGTCCAGCGGCACGCCGAACGCGTCCACCCCGGCGGCGCGCAGCCGGGCGACGGCCGCCGCCCGCCGGTCCGCGTCCCGGGCCCCCACGCCCACCCGGTGCCCCAGCGCGCCGAGGCCGGCCGCGATCGCGTACCCGATGCCCTTGTTCGCGCCGGTCACCAGCGCGGTCCTCGTGCCGTCCGCCGTGCCGTCCGCCGTGCCGTCCGCCGTGCCGCCCGCCGTGCCGTCCGCCGTGCCGTTCTTCGTCCCGCTCTTCGTCTCGTCCATGCCGCCGATGCTCGTCCCCGGCCGGGCCGGGCGTCCAAGACCGGACCGGTACCCTGTGATACCCGCCAGGTATCACCCCAGGGGGAGGGGACGGCCGTGGACGAGCTGGAGACCCGCGAGCTCAGGTACTTCGTCGCCGTCGCCGAGGAGCTGCACTTCGGCCGCGCCGCCGCCCGCCTCGGCATCGCCCAGCCGCCGCTGTCCCGCGCCGTCCAGCGGCTCGAACGGCGGCTCGGCGTCCCGCTGCTGGACCGCGACCGGCGCGGCGTCCGGCTGACCGGACCCGGCCGGGTGCTGCTGCGCGAGGGCCGCGCCGCGCTGGACGCCACCGCCGCCGCCGTCCGCCGCACCCGCCGCTCCGGCGGCGCGGACCGGCCGGCCGGCGCCCCCGAACGCCTGGTCCTCGCGGTCAAGTCCGCCGCCTCCCACCCGCTGCTGCGCCGGCTGCTCGACGCCCACGCCGCCGAACCCGGCGCCGCCGAGGTCGAGGTGCTGGCGGGCGGCTTCGACGAGCAGGAGCGGATGCTGCGCGACGGCCGCGCCGACGCCGCCCTGCTCATCGTCCCGTTCCACTCGCTGGCCGGCTTCGACAGCGAGGAACTGCTCACCGAGGGACGGATGGCCGTCCTGCCCGCCGGCCACCCGCTCGCCGCCCGCACCGCGCTCACCACCGCCGAGACCGCCGACGTCCCCGGCCTCCCGCTCGCCCGCTGGCCCCGGCACGGCGCCTACCCGCCCGGCCCCGGACCGGAGGTCCGCGACCACACCCAGCTGGCCCAACTCATCGCCCTCGGACGCACCATGGCCGTCGTCCCGGAGTCCGCCCGGGCCTGGCTGTGGCACGAGCACGCCACCGTCCCGCTCACCGACGCGCCCCCCGTCACCACCCACCTCGCCTGGCCCCCGCACAGCCGCTCCCGCGCCCTGGCCGCGCTGGTCCGCACCGCGACCCGGCTGGCCGCCGAACCCGGACCGGCCGGCTGAGGCACCGACACCGCCCCGCGCTACCGTGCCCGGCATGACGCTCGACCTCGCCCGCGACCTGCCCGCCGCCCTCACCGACCGCGCCGCCGCCTGGCGGCTGATCACCGACCTCGCCGCCTTCTGGGGTGCCCCGCTGCGCCCCGGCGACGGCCACACCGACGCCGAACTCGACGCCGCCGAGGCCCGGCTCGGCCTGCGGCTGCCCGCCGCCCTGCGCGAGGCCCACCGGCTGCTCGGCAACCGCCCCGACCTGACCGGCAACCACGACACCCTGCTGCCGCCCGCCGAGCTGTACGTCGACCGCGGCCACCTGGTCCACCGGGTCGAGAACCAGGGCTGCGCCTACTGGGGCGTCCCGCTCGCCGCCCTCGGCCAGGACGACCCGCCGACCGCCGCCTGGCCGGACGCCGCCGACCCGGAGACCACCCCGTGGACGGCCAGGTTCTCCACCGAGTGCCTGGCCGTCGTCCTCACCGAACTCCTGCTCGACCAGAACGCGTACACCGACGCCGGCGACGTCGACCCCGCCGACCTCACCGGCTGGACCGCGCTGCCCCCGCTGTACGAGCCCGGCGTCGACACCCGCTTCTACGCCCGCCCGAACGCCCTGCTGGTCGTCCACGACGGCGGCTGGCTGGCGATGCGGGCGGTCAGCGAGGAGGCGCTCGACGCGCTGTGCGAGGAACTGCCGGTGTCCTGGCTGGACCACTGACGGATCGTCAGATCGCGTTCTCCCAGGCTTCGGTGGCCGCCGCGACCGCCGGGGCGGCCGGGGTGGCAGTGGCCTGGGCGAGGAGTTCCAGGGTGGCGATGACGGTCTCCGCGGTGGCGGCCGGGCCGTAGTGGTTGAGCCGGAGCATGGTGGCGGCGAGCGGGCCGCCGCCGGGCTGGACCGGGAGGTGGGGGGCGTGGCGGCGGAGTTCGGCGGCGAGTTCGGCGGCGTCGACGCCCTCGGGGGTGCGCAGGGTGGTGGCGACCGGGGCGGCGTCCTCGGCGCGCAGCACGTACGGGGCGAGGGTGGGCAGGGCGAGGGCGCCGGCCCGGGTGGCGGCGGCCGCGGCGCGGTGGCGGGCGATCACCGCGTCGAGGGTCTCGGCGTCGATCGCGGCCAGGCACTCCTCCAGCGCGAGCATCTCCAACTGTGCCGGGGCGTGCGGCAGTTGGGTGCGGCCGGCGTCCGTCCAGCGCTCCTTCCAGTCGAGCAGGGAGAGGTAGGAGCGGCGCGGCGCGGCCGGGTTCGCGGCGATCCGCCGCCAGGCCCGCTCGCTCACCGACACCGCCGAGACGCCCGCCGGGCCGCCCATCGCCTTCTGGCCGCCGATCACGCACAGGTCGACGCCCCAGGCGTCGGTGAGCAGCGGCTCGGCGGCCACCGAGGCCACCGCGTCCAGCATCAGCAGCGCGCCGTGCTGCCGCACCACCTCGGCGATCTCCGCGATCGGGTTGGTGTTGCCGGTCGCCGCCTCGGCGTGCACCAGCGAGACGAAGTCGATCTCCGGGTGCTCGTTCAGCGCCGCCGCGACCCGCTCGGCGCCCACCGCCGTGTCGTACGGCACCGCCAGGTCGACCACCTTCGCGCCGGCGTCGCGCAGCCAGCCGCCGAAGGTCTGCCCGTACGGGCCGGTGACGACGTTCAGCGCGGTCGAACCCGGGTGCGCCGCGCCCTTGATCGCGGCCTCCAGCGGCAGCAGCGCCTCGCCCTGGGTGACGATCACGTCGTTGCGGGTGCGCAGCAGCGCCGCCACCCCGTCCTCGATCGCGGCGAACCGGGCGGCGGTCATCGGAGGAAGGTCGAGCAGCATGCGCGGAAAGCCTTTCGGGACGGCGGGCCGGCGGGCCGGCGGGCGGAGGGTCGCCGTCGAACAGTCTGCCGCAGATCGTCCGGCGGGCCGCGCGCGACGCCGAGTACAGTGCCTGCCATGACAGACCGCGCGGTGCTGCACATCAAGGGGCGGGTACTGGTCGGGCCCGACGACGTCCGGGACGAACTCTGGTCCGTGGACGGCCGGGTGACCTTCGAACGGCCCGCCGCCGAACCGTCCGCGACCCTCACCGGCTGGGCGCTGCCCGGCCTGGTCGACGCGCACTGCCACGTCGGCCTGGACACGCACGGCGCCGTCGACCGCGCCACCAGCGAGCAGCAGGCCCGCGCCGACCGGGACGCCGGCACCCTGCTGATCCGCGACGCCGGCTCCGCCGCCGACACCCGCTGGATCGACGACCGCGACGACCTCCCGAAGATCATCCGGGCCGGACGGCACATCGCCCGCACCCGCCGCTACATCCGCAACTACGCCCACGAGATCGAACCCGGCGACCTCGCCGCGTACGTCGCCGCCGAGGCCCGGCGCGGCGACGGCTGGGTCAAGCTCGTCGGCGACTGGATCGACCGCGACGCCGGCGACCTCACCGCCTGCTGGCCCGGCGACGCCCTCACCGAGGCCGTCGCCGCCGCCCACGCCGAAGGCGCCCGGGTCACCGCGCACTGCTTCGCCACCGAGTCGCTGCCCGACCTGCTGGCCGCCGGCATCGACTGCGTCGAACACGCCACCGGCCTCACCGAGGAGCTCATCCCGGCGTTCGCCGAACGCGGCGTCGCGATCGTCCCGACCCTGGTCAACATCGCCAGCTTCCCCCGCCTCGCCGCCGGCGGCGAGGCCAAGTTCCCCGCCTGGGCCGCCCACATGCGCCGCCTGCACGCCCGCCGCTACGACACCGTCGGCGCCGCCCACGACGCCGGCATCCCGATCTACGTCGGCACCGACGCCGGCGGCTCGATCGCCCACGGCCTGGTCGCCGAGGAGGCGATCGAGCTCACCAAGGCCGGACTCACCCCGCTCGAAGCCCTCGCCGCCGCCACCTGGTCCGCCCGCGCCTGGCTCGGCCGCCCCGGCCTCACCGAGGGCGCCCCCGCCGACCTCGTCCTCTACCGGACCGACCCGCGCACCGACCTGCGGGTGCTCGCCGCACCCGCGCACGTCGTCCTCGCCGGCCGGGTGGTGTGAGCGGCCGTGGCCATCATGCGCAAGCCCGAACGCGACGCCTTCTGGGCCTCCCTGCCCGAGGGCATCCGCCGCCAGATCGACGGCTACGTGCTCCAGGACAGCCTGTTCGGGGCGGTGAACGTCCTGACCGCGGTCGGCCGGGTCCGCTTCGGCGTCGGCCTCGGCGCCGCCCAGCTCATCGCCGGCGACCGCTACGCCGTGCTCGCCGACCGGATCGCCCGCGATCCCGAGAGCCCCATCGACCCCGACTCGCTGTACTGGCGCGCGGCCGGCCTCGGCGTGGACGTCCTCGCGGTCGAGGCGGTCTGGGACGGCGACACCGTCCGCGACTGGTTCGTCCGCCTGCTCGCCGTCAGCGGCACCGCGGACGGCGGCACCAAGGACCACGACCTCGCCCTGATCGACCACCCCGCCGCCCGCTTCCAGCACGGCCCCGGAGCCGCCCCCGCCACCAGCGCCGACCTGGCGGGCCGCGACCTCGCCGCCGCCCTCGGCGTCCCGTTCCACTTCGCGAGCCCCGACCAGCCCGACGACGAGGCCCCGCGCTGGCAGCGCCCACCGGCGCACGGCCGGTGACGGACGGCGGCCGGTGACGGACGGGGAGGCGCTCGCCCGCCGGGAGGCGCACGGGGGGCGAGGAGGAGCCGCGCGGGGGCTGGGCGGTGGCTGAGCGGGCAGGGGGGCCGGAGGCGGGGCGGAGGCTGGCGAACTGCGGTTGTCAGTGCGGCCGATAGGCTTCCGTCATGGCTGCACGACCCTTGCACGAAATTGTGGAACCCGGCTGGGCCGACGCCCTCGCGCCGGTCGCCGGACAGGTCGCCGCGATGGGCGACTTCCTGCGCGCCGAACTCGCGGCGGGCCGCACCTACCTGCCGCCCGGCCCGCAGGTGCTGCGGGCGTTCCAGCAGCCGTTCGCGGACGTCCGGGTGCTGATCGTCGGCCAGGACCCGTACCCGACGCCCGGGCACGCCGTCGGCCTGAGCTTCTCCGTCGCGCCGGAGGTCCGCCCGGTGCCGCCCAGCCTGGTCAACATCTACCAGGAGTACAGCCAGGACCTCGGCCTCCCGACGCCCGCCAACGGCGACCTCACCCCGTGGGCGGAGCAGGGCGTCCTGCTGCTCAACCGCGCGCTCACCACCCAGACCCGCAAGACCAACGGCCACCGCGGCAAGGGCTGGGAGGCCGTCACCGAGCAGGCGATCAAGGCACTGGCCGCCCGCGGCGGCCCGCTGGTCGCCATCCTCTGGGGGCGCGACGCCCGCGAGCTGCGCCCCTGGCTCGGCCAGGTCCCCAGCATCGAGTCCCCGCACCCCAGCCCCTACTCGGCGAGCGGCGGCTTCTTCGGCTCCCGACCCTTCAGCCGGGCCAACGACCTGCTGGTCCGGCAGGGCGGCCGGCCGGTCGACTGGCGCCTGCCGTAGCGGACCGCCATGACGGGGCGGGGGCCGGGAGCGGAGGAGTGCTCCCGGCCCCCGCCCCGTGCGCTGTGTAGCGGCGGGCCGCCCGTTTCGTCCCGGTGATGGCCGGATTGTGGGCGGAAACGGTCAGTCCGGAGCGTCAACCTCACCCGAAGGAGTGAAATGACGCTCTGTGTTGCTGGAGTGACGCACTGTTCGAAGAGACTGGCGGCAGTCGAGAGCGCGAATCCCCCTCCCCGCGCCCCGTGCCCCGTGCGGTCCGCCGGGTGCCGGCGCCGGGTGAGGTCGTGGGTGCGCTCTGCCAATCACCACGCGTGGGGGTTCCTGTCATGTCCGTTCTGCGTTCGGCCGCCGCCGCGGCCCTCGCCGCCTCCGCCCTCGCGGTCGCGCTGCCGCTGCCCGCGTACGCCGCCGACGCCGCCGGCACGCCCGCGAAACCGGGTCGGGCGAGCGCGGTGACGGCCGAACTCATGCTGGACGTCACCCTGTTGAACACGGTGAACGTGCCGGTCGGGGTGGCGCTGAACAAGGTCGAGTCGCCCGCCCAGCGGGACGGCGCGATGCTCACCGCCAAGGTCGACGGGGTGGACGGCGGCCGGCCGGTGACGCTGGTGAAGGCGGCGGTCGGCACGTCGGTCACCAAGGCGGACGACAAGCTGGCCACCGCGTCCGTCAAGCTGGTCGACGCGGACGTGCACGTGCCGGGCCTGCCGCTGACCACGCTGCTCGGCCTCCAGGCGATGAGCGCCGAGGCGAACTGCCCGGTGGACGGGCCGCCGACCGCGGACGTCGTCGCGCCCGCCAAGCTGACCGTGCTGGGCAAGTCGGTCACCGTCGGCCTCAACTCGCCGACGCACGTGGATGTCCCGGCGATCGGCACGGTCGACGTCGAGTTCTCGAAGAAGACCGTGACCTCCAGCACCGCCGCCGCCTCCGCGCTGGAGGTGAAGATCGCGCTGAACCCGCTGAACCTGAACGTGGCCAAGGTCAACGGCACCGTGCGGATCGCCGCGGTCTCCTGCGAGAAGCCGGTGGCGGCCGTCGTCCCGGCGGCGGCGGTCTCCTCGCCCGCGGCCGCCGGGTCGTCCGCGCCCGCCGCCTCGGCCCCGGCCGCCGCGCAGAACCGGGCGGCGCCGAAGGCGGAGGGCGAGGAACTGGCGTACACCGGCTCCTCCGGGACGACCGTGCTGGCCGCGGGCGGCGGGACGCTGCTGCTGGCCGGCGGCGCGGCGGTGTGGATGACGCGGCGGCGGCGGGCGGCGCACGCGCGGCACCGCTGACGCGGCGCGGGCGGGGCGCGTCGGCGCGTGCGCGGGCGGGGCGGCGCGCGCCGGGCGGGGCGTGAGGTGCCTGCGGGGGAGCGCCCGTCCCGCCCCTTTCGTCCCGGTGGTGCGCCCGCATCGCGAGACGGGCACTTTCCGAGGGTGAGCGTGCCGCTGCGGACTGTTGGTTCACATGGGCGTTACATCGGAGGAACAACCGGGAAACGGCGGCTTGCAACGCTACGCGGGCACCCACCACCCGAGCAGTGAGGATCACCGCGATGGCGATCAAGGCCGAGTACATCTGGATCGACGGCACCAAGCCGACCGCGAAGCTCCGCTCCAAGACTCGGGTGCTGCCGAACGCCGACAAGATCCCCACCTGGGGCTTCGACGGCTCGTCGACCAACCAGGCCGAGGGCCACGCCTCGGACCGCGTGCTGGAGCCGGTGAAGGTCGTCAAGGACCCGATCCGCGGCGGCGACAACATCCTGGTGCTGTGCGAGGTCTTCGAGACCAACGGTGAGGCGCACGTCACCAACACCCGCGCCGCGCTGCGCGAGGTCGCCGAGCGCTACGCCGCGCAGGAGTCGATCTTCGGCATCGAGCAGGAGTACACCTTCTTCAAGGGCTCCCGCCCGCTCGGCTTCCCCGAGGGCGGCTTCCCGGCCCCGCAGGGCGGCTACTACTGCGGCGTGGGCGCCGAGGAGGTCTTCGGCCGCGAGATCGTCGAGCTGCACCTCGACCGCTGCATCGACGCCGGCCTGGCGATCTGCGGCATCAACGCCGAGGTCATGCCCGGCCAGTGGGAGTTCCAGATCGGCCCCGTCGACGCGCTGACCGTCTCGGACGACCTGTGGATCGCCCGCTACCTGCTCTACCGCACCGCCGAGGAGTTCGGCATCGACGCCACCCTGGACGCCAAGCCGGCCCGGGGCGACTGGAACGGCGCGGGCGCGCACACCAACTTCTCCACCAAGGCGATGCGCGAGGGCTACGACGCCATCATCACCGCCTGCGAGTCGCTCGGCGCCTCCCAGGAGAAGGTCCTGGAGCACGTCAACCAGTACGGTGACGACATCCAGTCCCGCCTGACCGGCAAGCACGAGACCGCCCCGTGGAACGTCTACTCCTACGGCGTGTCCGACCGCGGCGCCTCGGTCCGCATCCCGTGGCAGGTCGAGGTGGACCAGAAGGGCTACATCGAGGACCGCCGCCCGAACGCGAACGTCGACCCGTACGTGGTCACCCGCCTGATCGTCAACACCTGCTGCGAGGCCCTGGAGAAGGCCGGCCAGGTCTGATCCGCCCCAGGCACAGCACGACGCACAGCACGACGGCGCCCGCCGGACCCCGCGAGGGGACCGGCGGGCGCCGCCGCGTTCCCGGGCCGCCCGTTTCCTACGGCCGTGTGTCGTCCACCTCACCGCGCGGCCCCGTGCGACGGCCGTGTGACGGAAACCTCACTGCCGGACGAAGCCGTGCGTGCGGCCGACGGCGGTGAAACCGCGCCGGGCGTACCACTGCCGGGGCCAGTCCTCGGCGTCCGCGACCAGGAAGCGCAGCCCGGCCGGGGCGCGGTCGGCGGCCAGCCGCAGCGCGCTCGACAGGACGGCGTCGGCCAGGCCGCGGCGCTGGTGCTCCTCGGCGGTGGCCAGGTCCTCGATCTGGGCGGTGCCCGCGGCGTCCTGGTACAGGTCGGCCCAGGAGCCGAACGCGCCGTCGCCGTCCCGGGCGGCCAGCGTCAGCACCAGCTCGGCGCCCGCGGCCCGCGCCGTGCGCCGGTTCACCAACTGGGCGATCGAGTCGTCCGACGCCCACGGCAGCCAGCAGCGCCACTGCCGCTCCAGGGCCGGCGCCAACTCGTCCAGCCCGACCGGCCCGGCCCCGCCCCCGGGCGGCACCGGCCCCCGGTGGACCATCACCAGCTCGGTCTCGTGCCGGTACCCGGCCGCCGTCAGCCCCGGCACCAGCGCCAGCCCGGACGCGTCGTCGAACACCGAGATCCGCCGGTGCTCCAGGTGCCCCAGCACCTCCTCGGCCAGCCCCGCCACGTCGACCCCGGACGGCGGCGCGTCCAGCACCAGCTGGTTGTGCTCGTGCGAGTACTCGAACTCCCCGCACAGCACCCCGAACCCGCCCGGCACCTCCACCACCTCGGCGGCCTGCCCCCGGGCGAAGGCGCGCCGGAACTCCAGGGCGGTCCGCAAGCTGTCCTCGATCATCCGGCCATCGTAGGCCGCGCCCTCCGCCCGGTTCGAGTGGTTTGTCGCACCTTTCCGCCCGGTGGACGGAAAACCCTTTCGTGCCAAGGGCGTTGGGCCGTCCAGCACCCGGCCGCCCTGCCGGGGGCCGGGATGGCTTGAGTCTCCCGTGGGGGGAGACGGCACAGTGGCGGGCATGGACGGCGACGGACTGCTGACGATCGGCGCACTGGCGGAGCGCACCGGGCTGACGGTGAAGGCCATCAGGTACTACTCGGACACCGGCCTGGTGCCGTCCACCGACCGCACCGCGGCCGGCTACCGGCGCTACGGCGCCGAGGCCCTGGCCAGGCTCGAACTCGTGCGCACCCTGCGCGAGTTGGGGCTCGGTCTGGACGCGGTGCGGCGGGTCCTGGAGCGCGAGGAGAGCCTCGCCGAGGTGGCCCGGGCGCACGCCGACGCGCTCGACCTGCGGATCCGCACGCTGGGCCGGCAACGCGCCGTGCTGCGGGCCGTCGCCGCCCACGGAACCGACCCCGAGGAGACCGCACTCATGCACCGGCTGATCCGGCTGTCCGCCGCCGAACGGCGGGAAATGGTCGAGGAGTTCCTCGACGACACCTTCGGCACCGCCGACGCCAACCCCGAACTCGTCGCGATGCTCCGCGCCGCCGTCCCCGACCCGCCCGAGGACCCCGACACCGAACAGCTCACCGCCTGGGCCGAACTCGCCGAACTCACCCGCGACCAGGACTTCCGCGCCTCGCTCCGCCGGATGGCCGCCTACCAGGCCGAACAGCGCGCCGACGGCGACACCACCGGCCTGCACCACGAACCCACCGAACGCGTCCGGGAGGTGGCCGGCGCCGCACTCGCCGCCGGCACCGCCCCCGGCACCCCCGCTGCCGCCGCAGCCGTCGCCGAACTCACCGCCCGCTACGCCGAGACCTTCGACCGCCCGGACGACGCCGCGCTGCGCGACTGGATCCTGCGCCGGCTCGAGGTCGCCGCCGACCCCCGGGTCGAGCGCTACTGGGCCCTGCTCTCCCGGATCAACGACTGGCCCGCCCCGCCCGAGACCGCCCCGCACGCCGCCTGGTTCGCGGCCGCGCTCCGCGCGGTGGCACGGCCGCCCGGCGCGGTGGCGGGGCCGGGCAGCGCGGGGGCGCTGCCTGGCGGTGGGCGGAACGGCCGGATGACGGGTGGCGGCGGGTCCTAGGCTGGGTCCATGGCTGACACCGCGCCCGCCGGCGCCGACTTCACCCCCCAGGAGCGGGAGCGCGGCCGCGCGCTGCGCCGGGCCCGGCTGCCGTGGGCGCTGGGCGGGCAGGCGGCCGCGCTCGCGCTGAGCGCCGTCCTCGGGTTCACCGCCGCCGGGGCCGGCCTGGTGGACGCGGTCGGCGGCTGGTTCGGCGGCGGCTGGGCGGCCCGGGTGCTGGGCGGCGCGGCGGCGCTGGTGCTGCTCGGGCGGGCGGTCACGCTGCCGTTCTCCGCCCGGGTGCGGGCGGTCTCCGCCCGGTACGGCCTGGTCACCCAGGGCCGGGCCGGCTGGGCGGTGGACGTGCTGCGCGGCACCGCCGTCACGCTCGCGCTGTTCCTGCCGCTCGCGCTCGGCCTGTACGCGCTGATCGGCCGCTCGCCCGGCCACTGGTGGATCCCCGCCGGGGCCGCCGCCGCGCTGCTGACCGTCGCGCTGTCCTTCCTGCACCCGCTGGTCTTCGAGCCGCTGTTCAACCGCTTCTCGCCGCTGCCCGACGGCGAACTGCGCACCGCCCTGCTGGAGTTGGCCCGCCGTGACGGCATCGCGGTGCGCGACGTGCTGGTCGCCGACGCCTCCCGCCGCACCACCGCGCTGAACGCGTACGTCTCCGGCTTCGGCCCGACCCGGCGGATCGTCGTGTACGACACCCTGCTCGCCACCGCCGAACCGCGCGAGATCGAACTCGTCGCCGCCCACGAACTCGGCCACGTCAAGCACCGCGACGTCGCCACCGGCACCGCGCTCGGCGCGCTCGGCGCCGCCCTCGCGGTGCCCGTCCTCGCCGCGCTGCTCGCCTGGCGGCCGCTGCTCGACGCGGCCGGCGCCGACACCGTCCAGGACCCGCGCTCGCTGCCGCTGCTCGCCGCGCTCGCCGCCCTGCTCGGCGCGCTCAGCACCCCCGCGCAGTGCGCCGCCAGCCGCCGGATCGAGACCCGCGCCGACCGGCACGCCCTCGAACTCACGGGCGACGCCCAGCAGTTCATCGCCATGCAGCGCCGCCTCGCCACCGCGAACGTCGCCGACCCGTACCCGCCGCGCGCCGTCGAACTGCTCCTCGCCACCCACCCCAGCACCGGCCGCCGGATCGCCGCCGCCCGCAGCTGGCTCGCCGCCCGGGACGCCCGGGACGACCGGGACGCCGGGGCCGCCGGGGACGCCCGGTGACCCGCCCGCTGCTGCTGCTCGACGTCGACGGCCCGCTCGCCCCCTACGTCGGCAGCCCCTACCGCCGCCCCGACGGCTACCTCACCCACCGTGTCCCGGTGCGCAGTTGGCGCGAACGCCAGCTGGCCTCCGGCATCCGCAACCCCAGACCGCTGCGGGTCTGGCTGCACCCCGAGCACGGGCCCGCGCTGCTCGCCCTGCCCTACGACCTGGTCTGGGCCACCACCTGGAAGGACGAGGCGAACCAGCACCTCGCCCCGCTCCTCGGCCTGCCCGAACTCCCGTACGTCGACTGGCCGTCCATGCACCACGGCGACCCCGAGGGCCTGCACTGGAAGACCCGCCACCTGGTCGCCTGGGCCGCCGGCCGGCCGTTCGCCTGGGTCGACGACGAGATCCAACCGCGGGACACCGCCTGGATCGCCGCCCACCACCCCGCCCCCGCCCTCACCCTGACCGTCGACCACCGGTACGGCCTGCGGCCCGGCGACTTCGCCGCCCTCGCCGACTGGGCTGAGAGGAGCCGGAGTTGATCGTCACCGCGCTGCACCGCCACCCCGTCGAGTCGCTGCTCGGCGAAACGGTCACCCGGGCCCGGATCGACGCCCGCGGCCTCGACGGCGACCGCCGCCACCGGGGCTCCGAGGTGTCCGGAAGCGGCGGGGCTGGGGGTGTCAGGCCGTCGGGGTCCTGGCCGTGACGATCAGAGTGCCGATGTGCCCTTCAACAGGGGCGTCGAGTACCGTGGCCTCCGCCGACCCGAATCCGGCCTTCCGAAGCAGACCGACCCACCTGCGGGGCGTGTACGAGTAGCGGTACGTGTACAGGGCCCTTCCGGCGAAGCCCCCCTTGTACATGCCCTGGGGGCCGTAGGCGCCGGGGATGGCGGGAGGCTGCGAGAAGGCCAGGACTCCTCCGGGGTTCAGGCGGGAGGCGATGAGCGGGAGGAGCTTCAGGGGGTCCGTGAACCAGATCGCCCCGAACACGGAGTAGACCGCGTCCCAGGTCTCGTCGCTGCCGCGCAGGTAGTCCAGGACTTCTGCACAGTGGAACCGGATGCCGGACGGCCCCCACCGCTTGGCGGCCTTCTCGACCATGACCGGTGAGAGGTCGACCCCCGTCACCTTGACGCCCCGCTCGGCCAGCGCGACGAGTGCGCGGCCGGTGCCGCACCCGATCTCCAACACGCTGGCCGGTGATCCGAGCAGTTCAGGGCCGGGCCCGTGGTCGGCGTACTGAGTCCAGCGAAAGACGGGGCCGGCGTCGAATACGTCGTCCTTGATGCCGGCCGCGTACGCGTCCCAGAGTTCGCGCTCGGATTCGATGTCGTGGTGTGCGGGCAACGATCTTTCCTTGACGAAGAGTTGGCGAGGCGGGTGCCCCTGCCCCGCGACGCGGGGCAGGGGCACCCCGGTGTCCGGTCAGTGGCTTTCGGGGACCTTGCTGTCGCACGGGGAGCAGTTCGCCCCGTCGACCGCCCACAGCTCCTCGTCGGCTTCGAACCGGTTGGCGCGCAGGAACTCGGCGGTGCGGATCACGATGCCGTCGCCACGCCGCTGGATCAGCGGGGCGTGGTGCTTGTACCGGCCGGCGTTGTACACCTCGCAGATCGCGAAGTACACCGGTGTATCCAGCAGGAGCTGGTGCACCCCGATGTCCACGACCTTGCCGACGCCCAGGTGCACCCCCGGGTGCTCCATCGCGGTGATCGTGTAGGCGATGGCGTTGTCCAGGATCCGCTCGGCCATGTTGCGGACCATGGTGTGGTCACGGAGCAGGAGCGCGATCTCGCGGTCGTACAGGTCGCCGGTGTTGCCGGGGCCCTCGAACACGTTGGACGTCAGCTCCTTGACGTACGGCCGAACCGCGTTGAGGAGCGTGCGGGGGTCACGGAACTCGGTGTCCGCAGGCACTTCCAGCGCAACGGTCATGGTGCGTTCCTCTCTTCTCGGTGACGCACTGCCTCGCAAGACCCGCCCGGAAGGACGGATGTGTGGGCCCCTGCCGGCCCCACTGGGGGATCAAGTCGGGCCGGGGTCCGCCCGCGGCCGTCGAGACCCTCCGGGGTGCGGTTCAACTCGTGCTTCGCGGGACCGGTTACGACTTCGCGGCACTCACGCGTGGGGTTGCGTCCCGTCATGGGTCTGTCCTCCTTCGCCATGGCGGTGGGGGCGTGATAGACCGTAGCGAGTCGGTTGCAGCACGCTCAACGAACTTGCGACTTATTGCGGAACGTCACTCCAAGGAAGCGGCGGCGGAGGCGATCAAGGCTCGGGCCTTCGCCCCGTGCACCGCCGTCTCCGACAAGCCCGCGAAGGCACGGACGTAGTCCGCGACCTCTCTGGGCTGGAGGATGCTGATTTTCGCTGTCAGCGTCTCGACCGCCACCCGCTGGTCATCGAACAGGTAGAAGGCTTCAAGGGGCCAGATGGCCCGCGGGCTACCAGTCGGGATGATCCCGATGGAGACGGATGGCAGCGACATGAGGGTGAGCAAGTGGCCAAGCTGCGCCGCCATGTCCTCGGCGCTTCCGATCCGGGTCCGCAACACCCACTCCTCGATCAGCACTGCGAACCGACGCGCCCCCGTGTACATGAGTCGCGCCCGCGCCAAGCATGCTGGTACCGCTGCCGCGACGTCGTCCGGCGTGCCCTGGAAATCGGTGATGGACTGCATCAGAGCAGTTGCGTACTCGGCGGTCTGGAAGAAGCCGGGCAGCACGTTCGAGACGTAGATGCGGAAAAACCTCGTGCGCTCGTAGTCGCTGATCACCTTCTCCTGGGCGAGCCTCATGCCGGTACTGTTCCGGCGTCTCCACTCCTGGTACATCGAGTCAGCGGCGCGAGAAGCCGCGATCAGGTCCGCGACCTGGTCGCCCGCTCCGCAGGCGGCGCACCAAACCCTTATGTCTTCTTCGGACGGGGCCGCTTTGCCTGACTGGATGCGAGAAGTCTTGGCGGGGTGCCAGCCGCACAAGGCAGACAATTCACCCCCCTTGAGTCCGGCGTCCTTGCGGATCTCGACCAGTCGGTCGGCGATGGCCTTCCGTGCTGCGACAACGCTGGATGAAGGCGACGATGGCATGTGCTGTCCACCCGGTGGTCGGCGCCGGCTCAGACCTCGAAGTCCTCGTGGGGTACCGCCCGTTCCCACACGGCCTCGAACGCGTTCGTGCACAACTCCACGGTGGCCTGCTGCTCGGTCATCACGTTCCGGGGATCGGCCCATTCGCCGTCACCGGTGAACAGGTTGAATCGGACGATCCGGCTGTCGAACAGCCAGAAGTCGGCCCCGGGCAGTGCGATGTCCAGCGCCCGGCTGCGCGGCAGCCAACGGATCTGCTCGCCGGCCGCGAGGTTGGTGAACGTGTGGGAGTGTTCGTAGCGGATGTACTCGGTGACGGGCTCCGACACGATGCGTGCGCGCCGGATGGTCACACCTCGGGCGATGGTCTCCACCACGAAGTCATGGAAGGGGTGCCACCACTCGGCACGGTTGTCCGGGGAGTACCGGTGTCCGGCCTTCCAGGCGGCGAACTGGTCGGCTTCGTCGCTGACGCTGTACTGGTCACGCATCTCCAGATGCACGGCCGACTTCGTCGTCTCCCGGAGCAGAGTCCTGAAGTCCGGCACGTTCGACTGCATCGCAAGCCTTCCTGATGAAGGGGATCATTCGCTCGGGGATACTGATCACGGACTCGTGGGAGGGCACACCGACACCGTGGCCGGCCACCCACTCAGTCTCGCTGACCTCCGCGAGCTGGGCTCCGGTGACGGTGTCGCTCTGGATGACGAGTCGGCGCTGGGCCAGGTCCGCCCAGACTGTGGGCGACCCTTCCTCATTGGTCTCAGGGTCGATTCCGAAGAGCTCCAAGCCCATGGCTACCTCTCCTGTCACGTGGCTTGCGCATTCTTGCGCTGGGCTGACGTGAGCACCAGCATCCAGCGTCAGGGGCGGCTCTGTCAGGTGTTTCCCCTTCTGGCGTCCCGTCAGTCGAGATGCCTGGAATGCCGAAGCTCAGACGCGGTTGCCCCGGCGGCGGGTGGTGTCGCGTAGCCGGTGCTCGGCGAAGTGGGGAGCGATGTCTTCCTGGGGGCCAACTCGGTTTCCGAGGCGGCGAATCCGGCCTGAAGGCCGGCGATGGTCCCGTTCAGGGGAACCCTCTTCGCCGCTCTCGGCGGATGGATGCGACGTGTGCGCATGAGGGTTGGTCCATGCCCGTGAACATCGGATCCGGGCCGCTGCGACGCCCCGGAGAAGAAAGAGGCGCGAAGGCGAGCCGACCCCGGGGTGTAGTGAACGGTGTAACGCGTGCCCACGCCATTCTTCAAGACGTTGGTCTCGGTGAGCGCCGGTCGCCATGTGAGGCACGCCGTGTGCCTCATGCCGAGACTGGCATGAGGCAGCGGGACTGTGGGAGATTCCGACGAGATCCAACCGCGGGACACCGCCTGGATCGCCGCCCACCACCCCGCCCCCGCCCTCACCCTGACCGTCGACCACCGGTACGGCCTGCGGCCCGGCGACTTCGCCGCCCTCGCCGACTGGGCCGAGAGGAACCGGAGTTGATCGTCACCGCGCTGCACCGCCACCCCGTCAAGTCACTGCTCGGCGAAACGCTCACCCGGGCCCGTATCGACGCCCGCGGCCTCGACGGCGACCGCCGCCACGCCCTGTTCGACCTCACCGGCCGGCGGATCGCCAGCGCCAAGGAGCCCCGGACCTGGCGGCGGCTGCTCACCCTCCGCGCCGCGAGCACCGGCGGCGGGGTGCGGATCACCGCGCCGGACGGCGCCGTACTCGACGACGCCGGCCTCTCCGCGCTGCTCGGCCGGCCCGTCCGGCTGATCGCCGAACGGCCGCCCGGCGCGGTGCTGCGCCGCTCGGTGCCCGAGCAGGTGCTCGCCGCCGGGGTCGGCGCCGAAGTCGACTACACCGTGCAGGAGTTCGGCTCGGCGGCGGAGCCCGGCAGCTTCTTCGACTTCGCCCCGCTGCACCTCGTCACCACCGCGAGCCTGGCCGGCGCCCCCGCCGCCCGCTACCGGCCCAACCTGGTGATCGGGCACGACGGGCGGCCGTACGAGGAGAACACCTGGGTCGGCCGGGAGATCAGCGTCGGCCCGACCCTCCGGCTGCGCGTCATCGCTCCCACCCCGCGCTGCGCCGTCCCGACCCTCGCGCACGGCCCGCTGCCCGCCGACCCGGAGGCGCTGCGCCGGATCGCCCGGGAGAACCGGGTCGTCCCGCTGCCCGGGATGGCACCGCTGCCGTGCGTCGGCGCGTACGCGGAGGTCGTGGTCCCGGGCGAGGTCGGGACCGGGGACGCGGTCACGCTGCGCTAGCGGACGCGGTCACGCCGCGCTAGCGGGCGAGGGCCTCGCGCAGCGCGGCGAGGAACGCGTCCGTGGTGGCCGGGTCGCGGACGGCGATCCGGAGCCAGTCGGGGCCCAGGCCGGGGAAGGTGTCGCCGCGGCGGACGGCGTAGCCGGCTTCGCGCAGGCGGGCGCGCAGCGCGGTGGCGCCGGGCAGCTGGATCAGGACGAAGGACGCGGCGGGGGCGCCGTGGACGCGCGGGCCGGGGACGGTGGCGAGGCCGGCCAGCAGGTGGGCGCGGTCGGCGGCGGTGGTGCGGGCGGCGCGGTCGGCCTCGGCGAGGGCGGCGGGGGTGGAGCAGAGTTCGGCGGCGGCCAGGGCCGGGGTGGAGACCGGCCAGAGCGGCTGGGCGGCGGCGAGGCGGGCGACCAGCGGGGTGGGGGCGAGCAGGTAGCCGATCCGCAGGCCGGCCAGCCCCCAGGTCTTGGTGAGGCTGCGCAGGACGACGACGTCGCCGGGCAGGTCGCGGACGGCGGCGAGGCTCTGGGTCTCGCCGGGGTCGGTGTCCATGAACGCCTCGTCGACGACCAGGGTGCGGCCGGGCCGGGCCAGTTCGGCGAGGGCGGCGGCCGGGTGCAGGACGGAGGTGGGGTTGGTGGGGTTGCCGACCACCACCAGGTCGGCGTCCTCGGGGACCGCCCCGGGCGGCAGGGTGAAGCCCCGCTCCGGCGTGAGGAGGACGCGGTGGACGGGGTGCCCGGCGTCGCGCAGCGCCGCCTCGGGCTCGGTGAACTGGGGGTGCACGACCACCGCCCGGCGCGGCCGCAGCACCCGGGCGAGCAGCACGAACGCCTCGGCGGCGCCCGCCGTCAGCAGCACCTCCTCGGCGGGCCGGCCGTGCCGGGCGGCGACGGCGGCCCGGGCGGCGGTGCCGTCGGGGTAGGCGGCGAGGTCGGCGAGGGTGGCGGCGAGCCGGGCGCGCAGCCAGGCCGGCGGGGTTCCGGTGCGGACGTTGACGGCGAGGTCGACCAGCCCGGCGGCGCGCACTTCGGCGTCGCCGTGATGGCGCAGATCGGGCTGCGGGTTCACCTGTTGTCCTCCTGGGGGGTGGTGCGGGGGTGGTGCGGGTGCGCTCCGGGGCGGTGCGGCGGCGGCGCGGCGAGGGCGGCGGTGGCGGCGGCGGTGGCGGTGCGCGGCGCGAGCAGGCGTGCGCCGGGCCCGGCCGAGGCGAGCGCGGCGGCCTCGGCGACGCTCGGGGTGCCGACCGCGGCGGCGACCCGGGCGGAGCCGCCGGGCACCAGGACGGCGGCCAGCGCGGCGGCCGGGTGACCGGCCAGCGGGACGCCCAACTCCCGTGCGGCAGCGCGCAGTCCGGGTTCGAACAGTTTGCTGTCGAGGGTGGCGGCCAGCGCGACGGCGGTGCGGTCGAGGCCGAGTGCGGCGAGCGCGGTGTCGGCGGCGCGCAGCAGTTCGGCGGCGGGGGTGCCGCGGCGCAGGCCGAGGCCGAGCACCAGCCGGGGGGCGCACGGGGTGGGCGGGGGTGCGCCGTCCGGCATCGCCCGGCCCTCCCGTTCCGTCCCGTTCCCGTGCGGGCCCGCGGGCGGGGTGCCGCCGGGCCGCCAGGAATCCCACCATGTCGGTCCGAGCAGGGTCAATCGGGACAGCTGTGAGAAGCGTCGCCCGGCTGGCCGAAAAGCGCTGGGGGCCCGAAGTTGCACAGCCAACCGTTCGTCTTTTCTTCATGTCGTCCCGCACTCGGCGGTCACGGACCCGGCCCTAGCGTTTCCGGCGCTCCAAACCCTTGTCCCGTGACATCCCTCGCCCCGGAGGACGTTCAGACATGTCCGCTCAGTTCAGCAGCCGCGCCAAGCGTCGCCTGACCGCGATCGGCAGCGCCGTCGCGCTGACCGCCGCCTCGCTCGGCCTGTGGGCCGCGACCGGCTCCACCGCCCAGGCGGCCGGCCTGCCCACCCCCGACCACGTGGTCGTCGTGGTGATGGAGAACCACGCGTACAGCCAGGTGATCGGCAGCTCCAGCGCCCCGTACCTGAACAACACGCTGAAGGCCGGCGGCGCCAACCTCACCCAGTCCTACGGCCTGACCCACCCGTCGGAGCCGAACTACTACATGCTGTTCTCCGGCTCCAACCAGGGCCGCACCGACGACAGCTGTGTGAGCGTCGGCTCGATGACCGCCCCCAACCTGGGCTCCGAGCTGATCGCCGCCGGCAAGACCTGGGGCTCGTACAACGAGGGCCTGCCCAGCCAGGGCTCCACCACCTGCTCCAACTCCAGCGGCAAGTACGCGCAGAAGCACAACCCGTGGTTCGGCTTCTCCAACGTGCCGACCAACACCGCGTACACCTTCGCGCAGTTCCCGACCGACTACACCCAGCTCCCGAAGGTCTCCTTCGTGGTGCCGAACCTGTGCAACGACATGCACGACTGCTCGGTCTCCACCGGCGACACCTGGATCAAGAACAACCTGGGCGCGTACGCGACCTGGGCGCAGACCCACAACAGCATCCTGGTCGTCACCTTCGACGAGGACAACAGCCTCTCCGGCAACCGGATCCCGACCGTCCTCTACGGCCAGCACGTCACCCCGGGCTCCAGCAGCGCCACCACCTACAACCACTACAACGTGCTGCGCACCCTGGAGGACCTGGCGGGCCTGAGCACCCACGCCGGCAACGCCGCCTCCGCCGCCGACATCACCGGCATCTGGAACTGACGCCTGATGTACCTCGCGGACGCCCGCTCCACCAAGAGTGACCGCGCCGCGGCCGCCGCCCCGAACTCCGGTTCGGGGCGGCGCGCCGCCGTCCCCGGCACCGTGTTCGCGCTCGGCGCGGTCAGCCTGGTCACCGACGTCTCCTCCGAGATGGTCAGCGCCGTACTGCCGCTGTACGTGGTCACCGCGCTCGGCCTGTCCCCGCTCGGCTTCGGCCTGCTCGACGGCATCAACAACGGCGTCGGCGCGCTGGTCCGGCTGCTCGGCGGCCACCTCGCCGACCGCGGCGGCCGCGGCCACAAACTGGTCGCCGGACTCGGCTACGGCCTGTCCGCGCTGTGCAAGCCGCTGCTGCTGCTCGCCCACACCCTGCCGGCGATCGGCGCCGTCCTGGCGGTCGACCGGACCGGCAAGGGCCTGCGCACCGCCCCCCGGGACGCGATGATCTCGCTGGCCACCGCACCCGAGCACCGCGGCCGGGCGTTCGGCGTGCACCGCGCGATGGACACCGCCGGGGCGCTGATCGGCCCGCTGCTGGCCTTCGCCGTGCTGCGCTCCGTCGGCGACCGGGCCGAACGCTCCGGCTACAGCGCCGTGTTCACCGTCTCCGGCTGCGTCGCGCTGCTCGGCGTGCTGCTGCTGGCGATGTTCGTCCCCGGCCGGATCACCCGGGCCGGGAAACCCGCCACCGACCCGACGGCGCCCAAGCCCACGCTGCGCGACGCGCTCGCCCTGCTGGCCCGGCCCGAACTGCGCCGGCTCACCCTGGCCGCCGTGCTGCTCGGCCTCACCACCGTCAGCGACGCCTTCCTCTACCTGCTGCTGCAACGCGAACTCGACCTGCCCGCCCACCTGTTCCCGCTACTGCCGCTCGGCACCGCCGGCGTCTTCCTGCTGCTGGCCTTCCCGCTCGGCCTGGTCGCCGACCGGATCGGCCGCCGCACCCTGTTCCTGCTCGGCCACGCCGTCCTGCTGTGCGGCTACGCCGTCGTCCTCTCCCCGCTGCGCGGCGCGGCCGTCGCCGCCGCCGTCCTGCTGCTGCACGGCACCTTCTACGCCGCCACCGACGGCGTGCTGGCCGCCGCCACCGCCGCGACCGTCCCCGACGGGCAGCAGGGCGCCGGCCAGGCCCTGGTCGGCACCGGGCAGGCGCTCGCCCGGTTCGCCTGCTCGCTGGCCTTCGGCGCCGCCTGGACGCTCTGCGGCCCGCGCCCCGCGCTCGCCGCCACCGCGGCCGCGCTGGCCGCCACCGCCCTCGCCGCGACCTGGCTGCTCCGCCCCGCCGGCACCCCCGCCGACCGCCCCCGCTGACCCGACCGCCCTGGAGGGCACTGGCATGACCGCTCCCGCCGACGTCGACCCCGCATCCGGCTCCGCCCCCGCCCCCGAGCCCGAACCGGCCGGGCCGGGCGGCCCCGCGTCCGTCCGGCGCAAGCTGCTGGTGCTGCTGGTCGCCGTGCTGCTGCTGGCCGGCGTCGGCACCGCCGCCGTCCGGTACGCCGCGCACCGCTCCGACCGCCGCGACCAGGAGCAGGCCGGCGGGCCGCCGGTGCGCGCGGGCACGGTCACGCTGGACGCGGCGGGCGGCCGCCGGCTGCTGCTGCGCAACCTCGCCTGGGGCCCGCACCGCGACGAGATCGCCGCCGTGCCCGCCACCGACCCGGACGGCCCGCGCACCGCCTCCGGCGTCAAGTGCCTGCGCTTCCACGCCGCCGCCGGCACCGCCGTCTGCCTGCAGGCCGAACACGGCGCCCTGGACGACACCTACCACGCCTCGGTGCTGGACGCCTCGCTGCACGAGGTCAGGCGCTTCCCCGCCCCGGGCATCCCGACCCGGGCCCGGGTCTCCCCGTCCGGGCACCTGGTCGGCTGGACGGTGTTCGTCAGCGGCGACTCGTACGCGGGTACGAACTTCTCCACCCGCACCGCGATCGTCGACACCCGCGGCTGGCAGTTCTACGACAACCTGGAGAACTTCCAACTGGTCGAGGACGGGCACCCGGTGCGGGCGTCCGACGTCAACGTCTGGGGCGTCACCTTCGCCGACGACGACTCCTTCTACGCGACGGTCGCCACCGGCGGCCGGACCCACCTGGTCCGCGGCGACCTGGCCACCCGCACCCTCACCACCCTGCACCAGAACGTCGAGTGCCCCTCGCTCTCCCCGGACGGCACCCGGGTCGCCTACAAGAAGCGGGTGGACGGCGCCGACCCGGCCGCGCCCTGGCGGCTGTACGTGCTGGACCTCGCCACCATGACCGAGACCGCGACCGCCGAGCAGCGGAACATCGACGACCAGGCACTGTGGTCCGACGACCGCACCCTGCTCTACTCGATGCCCGGCGACTACGGCTCCGACCTGTGGACCGTCCCCGCCGACGGCACCGGCACCCCCGCCGTGCTGGCCCGCTCCGCCGTCGCCCCCGCCTACGCGGGCGGCTAGCGCGCAGGAGCACCGTCCGCCCGGCGAGGTCCCGGGCGCGAACGGGATGTCTATACTGCCTTCCCGCCCGGGGGAACGAGCCGGAGAGGTGAAGGATGACCACGATACCGAGGAGACCGAAGGGGCCCGAGACGGTCGCCGCGCAGTGGTGGTCGACGGGTCGGCTGCTGCTGGTCCTGCTGGTCGGCTCCGCCCTGATCCTGCTGGCGGCCTGGCAGTTCGGCCACAGCAGGACGCTCGTGATGCTGTCGGCGTTCCTGACCGGCGTCACCCTGGTGTGCATGGTCGCGATGCGGTACCGGACCCGGGCCGGCGGGGTCGCGGCCACCGCCGTCCTCCTGCTGGTCTTCGCGTTCGCCTTCGTCACGGCCGCCGCGGTCGGCGACGCCGTCCTGGAGCGGCACGGCACCCGGACCCTGGCCGAGGTCACGAAGTACCAGCCCGCGCACGGCAAGCGGTCCTCGGCCTGCCTGCTGCGCGCCGAGGACGGCCGGGACATCCCCGACGAGCTGTCCCCGTGCGACGGCCGCCGGGTCGGCGACGCGTTCCGCGTCGTCTACGACCCGGCCGGCCGGCAGAGCCCGATCGAGGGCACGCCCGAGGCGGAGCTGCCGACGCGGTGGGCCGTCGGCCTGTTCACGGGCCTGGTCCTGCTGCTGGTCTCGCTCCCGCTCTGGGCGCACCGGGGCCGCCGGGTGGAGCTGCGCAAGAAGTAGCCTCCCGGTATGACCGTACTGATCGAGACCGTCACCGCGCCGACCGCCGAGGTGCTCGCCGCCTACGCCCGGCTGCTGCCCCAACTCTCCTCCTCAGCCAAGCCGTTGGACGAGGCGGCGCTGGCCCGGGTGCTGGCCTCCGACGCGACGACGCTGCTCGTGGCCCGGCTGGACGGCGCGATCGTCGGCACCCTCGCCCTGGTGGTGGTCCCGCTGCCGACCGGCGGCCGTGCGCACATCGAGGACGTGGTGGTGGACGCGGCCGCCCGGGGCCACGGTGTCGGCGCGCGACTCGTCGACCGCGCACTGGAGTTGGCGACCGCCGCCGGGGCCCGCACGGTCGACCTGACCTCGCGCCCGTCCCGGGAGGCCGCGAACCGGCTCTACGAGCGGGCCGGGTTCGTCCGCCGGGAGTCCACCGTCCTGCGCTACACGCCCGCGCCGCAGGGCGGCTGAGGGGCGGTCAGCGGCGGCGCTCGCGCCAGCGCTCCAGCAGCAGCGGCAGTTCCGCCCGCAGGAAGGCGAAGAACTCCAGCGACTCGGCGAGCCGCCGCCCGGCCGGAGTGTCCGGCCCGAGCGCCTCGACGCCCTCGGTCAGGCCGGCCTCCCAGCGGGCCAGGGTGCGGTCCCGGCCGGCGGTGAGCTCGTACCAGACGTGGTCGTGCACGCGGTAGCGGTCGCGGCGCGAGCCGGGTTCGCGCTCCCGGCCGACCAGGCCGACGGGCACCAGGTAGCGGACCGCGCCGGACACCGCGGCGGGGGAGACCCGCAGCAGTTCGCCCAGCTCGGCGGAGGTCAGCCGGCCGGAGTCGGAGGTCAGCAGGGCGGTGAACACCCGGGCCGGCATCCGCGGGAACCCGGCGTCCACCAGCACGGCGGCGAACCGCTCCACGAACTCGGCCACCACCGCCGGATCCCGCCGCCCGGCCCCGCCCGCCTCGCCCGCTCCGCCCGCGCCGTCCGCCTCGTCCACGCCGTCCGCCCCGCTGCCAGCCTCGCCCACGCCGCCCGCCTTCCGCCGCCGTCCCGGGGCCCCGGCACCCGTGGAGATCCGGGACTTTCAGTAACTTCACGAATCTGTGAAACGAGAGTAGCTTCGGTGCCATGACGACCGCCATCTCGGTGTCCGGCCTGGTGAAGACCTTCGGCCGCACCCGCGCCTTGGACGGCTTGGACCTCACGGTCGAACAGGGCGAGGTCCACGGGTTCCTGGGGCCCAACGGCTCCGGCAAGTCCACCACCATCCGCGTCCTGCTCGGCCTGCTGCGCGCCGACTCCGGCAGCGCCGTCCTGCTCGGCGGCGACCCCTGGCGGGACGCGGTGCCGCTGCACCGCCGACTCGCCTACGTCCCCGGCGACGTGACGCTGTGGCGCAACCTCTCCGGCGGGGAGGCGATCGACCTGCTCGGACGCCTGCGCGGCGGACTCGACCCGGCCCGCCGGGCGGCCCTGCTGGAACGCTTCGAACTCGACCCCGCCAAGAAGGGCCGCACCTACTCCAAGGGCAACCGGCAGAAGGTCGCCCTGGTCGCCGCGTTCGCCTCCGACGTCGACCTGCTGATCCTGGACGAGCCGACCTCCGGCCTCGACCCGCTGATGGAGGAGGTCTTCCGGGACTGCGTCGCCGAGGCCCGCGACCGGGGCGCCACCGTGCTGCTCTCCAGCCACATCCTGTCCGAGGTCGAGGCGCTCTGCGACCGGGTCTCGATCATCCGGGCCGGCCGCACCGTGGAGACCGGCACCCTCGCCGACCTGCGCCACCTCACCCGCACCTCGGTCGACGCCGAGCTCACCGGGCCCCCGCCCCGCCCCGACTACGCCCACGACCTGGCCGTCGACGGCCACCGGCTGCGCTGCCAGGTCGACACCGACCGGCTCGGCGACCTGCTCGCCGAACTGACCGCCGTCGGCGTGCGCACCCTGACCAGCCGCCCGCCCACCCTGGAGGAGCTCTTCCTCCGCCACTACGAGAGCGACGGCGGCAGCGCGGACACCCCGGCGGCGGCCGCCCGATGACCAGCACCCCGGTCGCCCCGGCCGCCCCCGCCCCCGCCCCGGACCCGGCCGCCCCCGCCCGCTCCCGCGGCCACGACCTGGCCGGCACCGGCGTCCTCTACCGCCTCGCGCTGCGCCGCGACCGGATCGCCCTCCCGGTGTGGGTGTACATCGGCACCGGCATGGTCGCCTCCACCGCCTTCTCCTTCCGCGAGCTGTACGGCGACGAGGCCGCCCGGCGGACCTTCACGGCCGGCATCGACGGCAACGGCTCGCTGCGCGCCCTGTACGGCCCGGTCTTCGACGGCAGCACCATCGGCGGGCTGACCGCGTGGCGGATGGGCGTGTTCGGGGCGGTGCTGGCCGCCCTGATGTCGACCCTGCTGGTCGTCCGGCACACCCGCGCCGAGGAGGAGGACGGCCGGCTCGAACTGGTCGGCGCGGGCGCCGTCGGCCGCCGCGCCCCGCTGACCGCCGCCCTCGCCGCCGCGCTCACCGCGAACGCGGCGCTGGCCGCGCTGGTCGCCGCCGCCCTGATCGGCGCCGGCCAGGCCGCCGCCGGCGCGCTCGCCTTCGCCCTCGGACTCGGCGCCACCGGCCTGTTCTTCGCCGCGCTGGCCGCCGTCACCGCGCAGCTCGCCGAGACCGCCCGGGCCGCCAACGGCCTGGCCGGCGCGGCGATCGGCACCGCCTTCGTGCTGCGCGCCGTCGGCGACTCCGGCAGCGGCGCCGGCTGGGTCGGCTGGCTCTCCCCGCTCGGCTGGGCCGAGCAGGTCCGCGCGTTCGGCGGCGACCGCTGGTGGGTGCTGCTGCTCCCGCTGGCCGGAGCCGCCCTGCTCACCGCGCTCGCCCGCGCCCTGGTCGCCCGCCGCGACCTGGGCGCCGGACTGCTCCCGCAGCGCCCCGGCCCGGCCGCCGCCGCCCCCGCGCTGGCGAGCGCCGCCGCGCTGGCCCGCCGCCTGCAGCGCGGCCCGCTGCTCGGCTGGACGCTGGCCTTCGCGGCCGCCGGCGCGGTCTTCGGCGGCGTCGCCAAGGGCGTCGTCGACCTGATCGGCGACAACCGGCAGATGGCCGACGTGCTGGCCCGGCTCGGCGGGCAGCGGGGCGTGCTGGACGCCTACCTCTCCAGCATCGCCACCATGCTCGGCATGACCGCCGCCGTGTACGCCGTCCAGGCCGTGCTGCGGATGCGCGCCGAGGAGGTCTCCGGCCGGGCCGAACCCGTGCTGGCGGGCGCGGTCTCCCGGCTCCGCTGGGCCGCCGGGCACCTGCTCTTCCCGCTGCTCGGCACCGCCCTGCCGCTGGCCGCCGCCGGCCTCACCGCCGGGCTCGCCGAAGGACTGGCCCTCGGCGGCGGCGCGGGCGGCGGCGGTACCGGCGGCGGCGCGGGCGGCGCGGTCGGCCGGATGCTCGGCGCGACGCTCGTCCAGCTCCCCGCGGTCTGGCTGACCGCGGCCGTCGCCCTCGCCGCGTACGGCCTGCTGCCGCGCCGGGCGGCGGCCGGGTGGGCCGGCTTCGGCCTGTTCGTGCTGGTCTCCTGGCTCGGCCCGATCCTGCGACTGCCGCAGGCCGTGCTCGACCTCTCCCCGTTCAGCCACCTCCCGCACCTGCCCGGCGGCGGGCTCACCGCCGCCCCGCTGTTCTGGATCACCGCCCTGACCGCCCTGACCGCCACCGCCGGACTGGCCGCCCTGCGCCGCCGCGACCTCGGCTGACCGCCCCCGGAACCCCGCTCGCGCCACCGCCACCGGCCTCACCCGGCCTTCGGGCAGAACGCGTCCCGCGCGGGGCGGCGGCCGGTGGTGAGGAACTCCGTCACCAGGGCGTCGCCGCAGGCGTTGCCGTTCGCCAGGTAGGCGTCGTGGCCGCCGGAGTCGACCGCCACCATCCGGGCCCGGTCGCCGAAGGCGGCGCGGAGCTTCAGGGCGCCGGAGTACGGCGTGGCCGGATCCCGCAGGTTCTGCACCAGCAGCACGTTCGACGGCCCGGCCGGGGTGATCGGGACCGGCGGTTCGGCGGGCCGCCAGGGCCAGAACGCGCAGGGCGTCACGTTCACCGGCATGCCCGCGGTGAGCGGGTGCGCGGCCCGGTCGGCGGCCACCGCCGCCGCGTACGAGGCCGGGTCGCGCGGCCACGCCACGTCGTTGCACAGGGTGGCGAGCGAGACCGAGAGGCCGTTGCGCACCGCCGCCTCCGGCGCGCTGTCGGGGGCGGGCAGCGGGCGTCGGCCCTCGGCGGCCTGGACCAGGCCCGCGAACCGGGGGAACCGGGCGTCCGCGTACAGGCTGTCGAGCATCGCGGAGCGCAGCGCGTTGCCGTCCAGCCGCTCCGGGTTGGCGCCGGGCCAGGGCAGCGGCGCGCCGTCCAGCCGCTCGGCGGCGGCCAGGTAGGCGGCCCGGACCTGCTCCGGCGTGTCGCCGAGCCGGTACTCGCCGGCGGCGGGGGAGGACGCCCAGGCCGCGAAGTCCGGGAAGCGGTCCTCCGCGCCGGTGGCGTAGGCGGCCAGCCAGCCGCGCTCCACCCGGGCCGGATCCGGGTCGTCGTTGCTGTCCAGCAGGACGCGGTCGGTGCGGCCCGGGAACATCGCGGCGTACACCGCGCCCGCGTAGGTGCCGTAGGAGACGCCCCAGATCGAGATCCGGCGCTCGCCGAGGGCCTGCCGGATCCGGTCGACGTCCCGGGCCTCGGCGCGGGTGCTGATGCCGCGGGCCAGTGCGCCGCCGCCGGTCGCGCAGTCCGCCGCCATCCGCCGGGCGGTGGCCAGGTTGGCGTCGATCCCGCCGTCCGGGGCGGGCCAGGGCAGGGCGTGGCTGCGGGCCAGGTCGGCGTGGTCGAAGCCGCAGTCGAGCGGGGTGGAGGCGCCCACGCCGCGCGGGTCGAAGCCGATCAGGTCGTACCTGTCCAGCACCGACTGCGGCAGCCGCTTCGCGGCACTGCTCGGCCCGTTCAGCCCCGAACCGCCGGGGCCGCCCGGTATCAGCACCAGCACCCCGCGCCGCAGTTCGGGCCGGGCGGTGGCGATCCGGGAGACGGCGAGCGAGATGGACGGCCCGTCGGGCCGGGCGTGGTCGAGCGGGACGGACAACTCGGCGCAGCGCTGCCGCCCGTCCGGCGGATCGGACGGGCAGGCCCCCCAGCCCAGGTCGCCGCGGGCCGGCGCGGCGAGGGCGGACGAGGCGAGGGCGAGCGGCGCGGTGAGGCCGAGCAGGACGGTGGTGGCGGCGGCGAGGGCGGCGCCCCGGCGGATGATTCGCATACCCGCAAGTCTTCGCCCCGGCACCCCCGCCGCACGATCCCGCCAGCCTCCGTCTTTTCCCTGCGGCCCGCCACGCCACCAGCCCTGGTGCCAGCACCAGTACGGCAGTTGACCAGGCGTCAGCTATCGGCGCGGACCGCCACCACCGGCTCGTGCCGCACCGGGAAGTTCACCGAGGAAGCGATGAAGCAGTCCCGGGACGCCGGGCCGTGCAGCGCCAGCGCCCGCTCCCGCATCTCCGCCGCCGCGACCTCGACCCGCGGCCGCAGCAGCGCTCCGGTGAACCGTCCGCCGTTGCCCTCGGTCTCCATCGTCCCGGTGGCGTCGTCCGCGTAGGAGAGCACCACGACGCCGTTCACCGCGCAGTGGTGCAGGTAGGACAGCATGTGGCACTGCGCCAGCGCCGCCAGCAGCAACTGCTCCGGGTTCCACCGCGAGCGGTCGCCGCGGAAGGTCGGGTCGGCGCTGCCCAGGATGTCCGGCAGCCCCTCCGCCGACACCGTGTGGTCCCGGCGGTAGGAGCGGTAGTGGTCGGTGCCGGTGCCGAGGTTGCCGGTCCACTCGACCCGGAGGGCGTACTGGTGGGAGCGGGAGAAGGCCATGCGGGTCACTCCTGGTCGTCGGGGTGGTCGGGAACGGCGGGCCGCTCGGTGTCGGCGGGCGGCTCGGTGTCGCCGGTGTCGGCGGTGCCTGCGGTGTCCAGGACGTGCCGGCGGGCGGCCGCCGCGGCCGCGGCCGGGTCGCCGGCGGTGATCGCGGCCAGCAGTTCGCGGTGCTGGGCGTCGACCAGGGCGGTGCGCTCGGGCGGCCGCAGGGAGCGCAGGGTGGAGACCTGGATCTGGTCCCACAGCCGGTCCAGGCTCCGCAGCGCCACCGGGTTGGCCGCCAGCTCGGCCACCCGCCGGTGGAAGGCCCGGTTCAGCCGCACCGCCGCCGCCAACTCCCCGGCCGCGGTGGCCTGGTGGGTACGGTCGGCGAGCGCGGCCAGGTCCGCCAGCTCGGCCGGGGCGAGCCGCCCGGCCCGCTGCCGCTCGGCCGCCAGCTCGGCGGTCAGCGCCTCCAGCGCGGCCCGCACCCGGTGGACGTGCGCCAGTTCCGCGCCGTCCAGCCGCACCACCCGCACGCCCCGGCCCGCCGCCGCCAGCAGCCCGTCCGCGGTCAGCGCCCGGAACGCCTCCCGCACCGGTGTGCGGCTCACCCCCAGGCCCTCGGCGACCTCCACCTCGCCCAGCCGCGAACCCGGCGGGTAGCGGCCGTCCAGGATCAGTTCCCGCAGTCGGTGGCGGGTGCTCTCGGTCTGCACGCGGCCAGCCTAGGTCGCTGCATGCACTGCATGCAATGGATGCCCGGGCACGGAACGGACGGCCCGGTCCGCTATATTCGCGCAGCCTCGACCCGCACCACACCCAGGGGGGAACACCGATGTCGTTCGAGCAGGGGCACACCGGGAAGGACGACCCGGCCGCCGCCCGGGACGACACCCCGCCCGACCCGCCCGCCTTCTCCCTGGAGAAGCCCGCCCCCGCGCCCGTCTCTGACGCCACGTCTGACGCCGCGCCCGTGCCTGACGCTGTGCCTGACACCGAGCCCGGACCCGAGCCCGCCGCCGCGAACCCCTGGGCGCCCCCGGTGCCCGCCCCCGCCCCCGCTCCCGGCGTCCCGTCGCCCGGTGCTCCCGTCCCCGCCCCCGCCGCGGCCAACCCGTGGGCCCCCGTCGAGGCCCGCAGCCCGTGGGGACAGGGCGTCCCGGTGGGTCAGCCGGTCGGCTACCCGGCCTACCCGCCGCCGCCGAGGGATCCCTCGCTGTACAGCAACGGGGTGGCCATCGCCGCGCTGGTGGTGAGTTTCCTGTGCTTCTTCGGGATCATCGGGATCGTCCTGGGCATCGTCGCGCTGGTGCAGATCAAGCGGACCGGCCAGCGCGGCCGGGGCATGGCGATCGCGGCGATCTCGGTCGGCACGGTCTGGCTGCTGCTGCTCGGCCTGACGATCGCGGGCGGCGCGTACGACGCGGCGGACCGGCCGTCCGCCCGCCGTTCCGGCTCCGACTTCCTGGCCGCGAACTCGCCGTTCCGGCTGCGCACCGGCGATTGCGCGACCCTGGTGGGCCACATCGCGACGAAGAAGCCCGACTGTTCGGCGCCGCACAACGTCGAGGTCTACTGGGTCGCGGTGGTCAGCCGGGAGGGCAACGGCTACCCCGGCGCGAAGCCGCTGCAGAAGCAGGCCGCCGTGGCCTGCGCGCAGCACATCGACCAGTACCTGCCGGACAGCTGGGCGCTCCCGGACGACGTCGACCCCACGTACGCCATCCCCGACCGGGAGGAGTGGGACGAGGCGGGCAACCGGTGGATCATCTGCCTCCTGCAGACCACCAAGCCCCGCACCGGCTCGCTGCACCAGGAGCTGACCTCCGACCAGAAGCAGTTCCTGGACGTCACCAACGCGTTCGAGGACGTCCGGTACGAGAACGCGGAGGAGGACTTCGAGACCGCGAGCGACCTGGCGGGCTTCCGGCGCTGGGCCACCGAGCTGTCCACCGCGGCCGACCGGGAGGCGGGCCGGCTGGAGGCCGCCACGTGGGCCGCCGCCGACCGGGGGACCGTCGCCCGGCTGGCGGGCGAGATGCGGGTCGCCGCCCAGCACTACCGGGCCGCCGCCGCGGGCGGGGACCTGGCCGCCGTCCACCGCGAGTTCAGGACCGCCGAGGAACACCTCGGCGCGGACCTGGTCGCCGAGCTGCGCCGCCAGCTGGGCCTGGCCACCGAGGACCAGCGCGGCGCCGGGACGCCCTCCCAGCAGGTGGTCTGACCCCTCGGACGGGTCGGGGCCGGGCGGAGACGCCCCCACCCGGCCCCGACCCGTCCAGGCCCCCGCCCGCTCAGTCCCGCCCGGCGGTCCCGGCCGCCCAGGCCGCCGCCTGCCGGACCAGCCGGGCGGGCAGCGCGGGCGCGCCCGTCCAGTGCAGGTGCAGGTAGGAGGCGTGCACCGAGCCGTGCAGGTGGCCCTCGGTGTGCGGCCCGGTGGGGGTGCGCCAGCCCCAGGCGGGGGACGGGCCGGCCGCCGGGTCGGTGGCGGTGCGGTGGAACTCGTGGCCGCGGACCCGGGAGCCGGCCGCCGCCAGCGGGGAGTCCGCGAGCGCGACCGCCTCCCGGTAGCCGAGGGTCAGCCGGGGCGTCATCCGGGCCGCCGTGTCCAGCACCCCGCACATCGGCAGGCCGTCCAACTCCCGCCCCAGGTAGAGCAGTCCGGCGCACTCGCCGACCACCGGGGCCCCGGCGGCGGCCAGTTCGGCGACCGCCCCGCGCAGCGCCGCGTTGGCGCTCAGCTCGGAGACGTACACCTCGGGGAAGCCGCCGCCGATCACCAGCGCGGCCGTCCGCTCCGGCAGTTCCTCGTCGTGCAGCGGGTCGAACGGCACCACCTCGGCGCCGGCCGCGGCCAGCAGCTCGGCGTTCTCCGCGTACGAGAAGGAGAACGCCGCGCCGCCCGCCAGCGCGATCCGGGGCCGGGGCCCGGCGACCGGCCCGCCGCTCACCGGCCCGCCCTCGGCCGCCGGCCCGCCGCTCACCGCCGCGTCCTCGCCGACCGGCCCGACCTCGGCCGCCGCGTCCCAGGGCGCGGCGGTGAGCGGCGGGGCGGTCCGGGCCAGCGCCAGCACGGCGTCCAGGTCGACCGAGCGGCCGACCAGCTCGCCCATCTCGCGGACCGCCCGCAGCGCCTCCGCGGAGCGCTCGACGGCCGGGACGAGCCCCAGGTGCCGGGACGGCGTGTCGACCGCCCCGGCCCGGCGCACCGCGCCCAGCACCGGCACGCCCGAGCCCTCCTCCAGGGCCTCGCGCAGCAGCGTCTCGTGCCGGTCGGAGGCGACCTTGTTCAGGATCACCCCGGCCAGCCGGACCTCCGGGTCCCAGGACGCGAAGCCGTGCACCAGCGCCGCCACCGACCGGGACTGCGAGGAGGCGTCCACCACCAGCACCACCGGCGCCCGCAGCAGCTTCGCGACCTGCGCCGTCGACGCCAGCTCGCCGCGCCCGGCGGCCCCGTCGTACAGGCCCATCACGCCCTCGACCACGGCGACGTCCGCCCCGGCCGCGCCGTGCGCGAACAGCGGGGCGATCCGCTCCGGGCCGCTCATCCAGGCGTCCAGGTTGCGGCCCGGGCGCCCGGCGGCCAGCGCGTGGTAGCCGGGGTCGATGTAGTCCGGGCCGACCTTGTGCGGGGAGACCTTCAGCCCGCGCGCGGCCAGCGCCGCGATCAGGCCGGTGGCCACCGTCGTCTTGCCCGCCCCCGAGGACGGCGCGGCGACCACCAGCCGCGGAATCACCGTGTTCAACCCGCTACCACTCGATACCGCGCTGGCCCTTGCGGCCCGCGTCCATCGGATGCTTCACCTTGGTCATCTCGGTGACCAGGTCGGCCAGTTCGAGCAGCGGCTCGGGCGCGTGGCGGCCGGTCACCACCACGTGCTGGCTGCCCGGGCGCCCGCGCAGCACCTCCACCACCTCCGCCACGTCGATCCAGCCCCAGTGCAGCGGGTAGGTGAACTCGTCCAGCACGTAGAAGCGGTACGTCTCGGCCGCCAGGTCGCGCTTGACCTGCTCCCAGCCCTCCCGGGCCGCCTCCTCCGAGGACTCGATGTCGCGCTGCACCCACGACCAGCCCGAACCCATCTTGTGCCAGGCCACCGTGCCGCCCTGCCCGGACCCGCCGAGCACCCGCAGCGCGTTCTCCTCGCCGACCTTCCACTTCGCCGACTTCACGAACTGGAACACCCCGATCGGCCAGCCCTGGTTCCAGGCCCGCAGCGCCATCCCGAACGCCGCCGTCGACTTGCCCTTGCCCGGCCCGGTGTGCACCGCCGTGATCGGCTGGGTCCGGCGCTGACGCGTCGTCAGGCCGTCGTCCGGGACGTTCTCCGCCACTCCCTTGGGCATACCGCTCACGCCGCCTTTCGCGTCGTCGTCATCGTCATCGTGGTCCGGGCCTCCCGCACCAGCGAGGCCACCCCCTCGGCCCGCAGCTCGTCCAGGCTCACCGCGTCACCGTTCAGGTGCGCGGCCAACTCCCGTGCCAAGCCCAGCCGGACCGGGCCGGACTCGCAGTCCAGCACCACCGCGGCCACGCCCTGCGCCGCCAGCAGGCCGGCCGCCCGGCGGGCCCGCGGCAGCGCGTCCTTCCCGCCGGTGGCCCGGCCGTCGGTCACCAGCACCAGCAGCGGACGCCGGTCCGGGTCGCGCAGCCGCTCCACCCGCAGCACCTCGTGCGCCCGCAGCAGGCCCGCCTCCAGCGGCGTCCGGCCGCCGGTCGGCAACTGCTCCAGCCGGGCCGCGCCCACCTCCACCGAGGAGGTCGGCGGCAGCGCCAACTCGGCGCCCGCGCCCCGGAACGTCACCAGCCCGACCTTGTCGCGCCGCTGGTACGCGTCCATCAGCAGGGACAGCACCGCGCCCTTCACCGCCGTCATCCGCTGCCTGGCCGCCATCGAACCCGAGGCGTCCACCACGAACAGCACCAGGTTCGACTCCCGGCCCCGGCGCACCTGCTCCCGCAGGTCGTCCCGGCGCAGCACCAGCGCCCGCCCGGCCCGCCCGCGCGCCACCTGGTGCGGGGCGGCCGCGCGCAGCGTCGCGCTCAGGTGCAGCCGGGACAGCCGGCCGCGCGGGCGGCGGGCCCGGATGGTGTGCCCGGCGTCCGTCTCGGCGGGGGAGCGCCGGCCCTGCGCGCCCCGGCCCGTCCCGTCCACCGTGAACAGCCTGGTGCGGTACGGCTGATCGGCCGCGACCGGCGCCGACTCCCGTCCCCCGCCCGGGCGTTGCCGGGGCGGGGCGGGCGACTCGTCCGAACCGGCCTCCCCGCTCGGGGCGTTGCCGTCACCCGGCTCCGGCTCCGGCGCCCCGCCGCCGTCCGGGCCGCCGCCGTCCGGACCGCCGCCGGGGCCGTCGTCCTCGGGGCCCTCCGGGTCCTCCGGGCCCTCCGGGTCCTCCGGGTCCTCCGGCGGCTGGTGCTCGGCCAGCGTGCGGTCCAGCTGCTCCTCGTCCAGCCCCGGCGCGTCGAACGGGTTGCGCCGCCGCCGGTGCGGCAGCGCCAGCCGGGCGGCGGTCCGGACGTCCTCCTCCAGCACCGCGCCGCGCCCCGCCCAGGCGGCCAGCGCGACCGCCGTCCGGGCCATCACGATGTCCGCGCGCAGGCCGTCCACCTCGAACGCCGCGCAGACCGCCGTGATCTGCCGCAGCGCCAGGTCGGACAGCTCGACGTCGGCCAGCAACTCCCGTGCGGCGGTGATCCGTTCGGCGAGCTCCCGCTCCCGCTCGTCCCAGCGCGCGGCGAAGCCGGCCGGGTCGGCGTCGTACGCGAGCCGCCGGCGCACCACCTCGGCGCGCTCGTCCGCGTCCCGGGTCGCCGCGATCTCCACGGTCAGGCCGAACCGGTCCAGCAGCTGCGGCCGCAGCTCACCCTCCTCCGGGTTCATCGTCCCGACCAGCAGGAACCGGGCCGCGTGCCGCACCGACACGCCCTCCCGCTCCACGTACGAGCGGCCCATCGCCGCCGCGTCCAGCAGCAGGTCCACCAGGTGGTCCTGGAGCAGGTTCACCTCGTCGATGTACAGCACGCCGCGGTGCGCCTTCGCCAGCAGCCCCGGCTCGTACGCCTGCACGCCCTCGGCGAGCGCCCGCTCCAGGTCCAGCGCGCCGACCACCCGGTCCTCCGAGACGCCCACCGGCAACTCCACCAGGAACGCCGGGCGTTCGGCCGCCGCCCCGCCGTCGTGCGGCCCGTCCGGGCACTGCGGGTCCGGCGCCGCCGGGTCGCAGGCGAACCGGCACCCCGGCACCGTCGCGATCGACGGCAGCAGCCCTGCCAGGGCCCGCACCATCGTCGACTTCGCCGTCCCCTTCTCGCCCCGCACCAGCACCCCGCCCACGGCCGGCGAGACCGCGTTCAGCAACAGCCCCAGCCGCAGGTCGTCCATGCCCACGATCGCCGTGAACGGATAACGGGCCTCGGTCACTTCGCACTCCCCATCTCCAGCGGGGCCGGGGCCCCGGGCGGCACGAACGGCAGACCCGCCGGTGCCCCGTTCTCGATCAGCTTCCACAGTGCGTCCGTGTCGGCGTGCTCGGCGACCAAGTCGCCCAGCGCGTCGAGCTGTTGCTCGCGGGCCGCGGCGAACGAGGTGTCCGGCGCCGGGACGAACGCCCGGCCCGCCGCGCGGGCCGCCTCGGCCAGGAAGGCCCGGCGGAACGCGTCGTTCTCCAGCACCCCGTGCCAGGTGGTGCCCCACACCGGGCCCAGCCGGCAGCCGTCCAGCGGGCGGCCCGCGTCGTCGGTGACGAACGGCTCGCCGCCCTCCACCGCAACCACCCCGTGGTGGATCTCGTAGCCCTCGACCCGCTCGCCCAGCGCCACGCCCGCCGGCCGGGCCAGCACCTTCTCGGCGCCGAACACCACCCGGGTCGGCAGCAGCCCCAGGCCCGCCACCGGGCCGGACGACTTCGACTCCACCGCGTCCACGATCTCCCGGCCCAGCATCTGGTAGCCGCCGCACACCCCCAGCACCGGCAGCCCCGCCGCGACCCGCGCCGCCAGCGGCTCCGCCAGGCCCCGCGCCCGCAGCCAGGCCAGGTCCGCGACGGTGGCCCGGGTGCCCGGCAGCACCACCAGGTCGGCGTCCGCCAGCTCCTCCGGGCGGGTCGCCCAGCGCACCAGCACGCCCGGCTCCTGCGCCAGCGCGTCCACGTCCGTGAAGTTCGACAGCCGCGGCAGCCGCACCACCGCGACCCGCAGCACCTGCGCCCCCACCGGCCCGCCCGCCGACGGGCGGGCCGCCACCGAGGCCAGGTCGAGCGAGTCCTCCGCGTCCAGCCACAGGCCCGGCAGCATCGGGAACGTCCCCAGCACCGGACGGCCCGTCAGCCCGCGCAGCATCTCCAGGCCCGGCGCCAGCAGCCGGGCGTCGCCGCGGAACTTGTTGACGAACCACCCGGCGACCAGCGACTGGTCGTCCGGCGACAGCAGCGCCAGCGTCCCGAACATCGACGCGAACACCCCGCCCCGGTCGATGTCGCCCACCACCACGACCGGCAGCCGGGCCGCCGACGCCAGGCCCATGTTGGCGATGTCCCGGTCCCGCAGGTTGATCTCCGCCGGGGAGCCCGCGCCCTCGCACACCACCACGTCGAACCGCGACCGCAGGTCCGCCAGGCACTCCAGCGCCCGCTCCAGCAGCACCGGCTTGCGGTCCCGGTAGTCCAGCGCCCCGACCTCCGCGACCGCCCGGCCCAGCAGCACCACCTGGCTGCGCCCGTCCGCGCCCGGCTTCAGCAGCACCGGGTTCATCGCCGCCTCCGGCGCCACCCCCGCCGCCTGCGCCTGCATCGCCTGCGCCCGCCCGATCTCCGCCCCGTCGGCCGTCACGAACGAGTTCAACGACATGTTCTGCGCCTTGAACGGCGCCACCCGCACCCCCTGCCGGGCCAGCCAGCGGCAGATGCCCGCCGTCACCACGCTCTTCCCCGCGTCCGAGGTCGTACCGGCCACCAACAGCGCGCCGTTCACGGCAGAACTCCTTCGAGGAAGCGGAGCGGGAGGAGGAGAAGAGGAGCGGGCAGGCCGGAGGCCCGCCCGGGGCGGGGCGGTCGCGACAGCGGGCTCACCCGCGCCGTACCCGCCCGCCCAGCGCCCGCCCGCCCAGCGCCCGGGCGGTGAGCGTCGTCGCCAGCGCGAGCGCGCCGACCCGGCGCGACAGCCGGCAGGCCCGGGCGATGTCGGCCGCGCCGACCGGCGGCAGTTCCGCGCCCAGCACCGGCCGGTGCTCGACCCGCTCGCCGTAGCGCAGCGTCCCGCCCAGCCGCACGCCCAGCGCGCCCGCGAACGCGGCCTCCGCCTGGCCCGCGTTCGGGCTCGGGTGCGCGGAGCCGTCCCGCCGCCAGACCCGCCAGGCGCGGGTCGGGGCGCCGGACGCGGCGACCGTCAGCAGCGCGGTCAGCCGGGCGCCCGGCCACCCCGCGACGTCGTCCAGCCGGGCCGACGCCCAGCCGAACCGCCGGTAGCGGGCCGACTTGTGCCCCACCATCGCGTCCAGCGTGTTCACCGCCCGGAACGCCAACAGCCCCGGCACGCCCGCGACACCGCCCCACACCAGGGCGTTCACCACCGCGTCCGCGGTGTTCTCGGCGACCGACTCGACCACCGCCCGCGCCACCTGCGCCTCGTCCAGGCCGGACGGGTCGCGCCCGCACAGGTGCGGCAGCCGCTCCCGGGCCGCCGACAGGTCGCCGTCCGCCAGCGAACGGCCGATCGCGGCCGCCTCCCGGGTCAGCGACGTCCCGCCGAGCACGGTGAACACCGCCCCGGCCGCCAGCGCCCCCCCGGCCAGCGGCGAACGCCGCACCGCCCGGCCGGCCAGCACCGCCCCGCCCGCGACCGCGCCGACCGCGAGCGCCGCGTGCAGCGCCCCCGCCCCCCGGTGGTCACGCCACAGCCGGCGCTCCAACCGGCCCGCGGCGGCGCCGAACAGGGCGACGGGGTGTCCGCGCCGGGGGTCTCCGAACCGGGCGTCCGCGAGATATCCCGCGACCGCGCCCACCAGGTACGGGGCAGCCCGCATGGCGTCGTGTCCTCACTCAGGGTCCGCGCCCTGGATCGACGGAACGGAGGCCAGAGTCTCCTGACTTCCGGCCACCCCCGCGCGGGGTGTCCGGTCACAGTGGCGGGACCGCGCCGGACTCGCACCGGCTTCCTCTGCTTGCCTCCGTTTGGCCCGAAGATCCCACCACGCCCGCTTCGCGGCAGTCAACCGACCCGACGGAGCGTTTGGTCACACACCGTCGCCATCCCGCTTCGTCCCCTCCCTCGCCCCGGCCCCCGCCCCCGGCCCCCGCGCCGCCGTCGCCCGTCACCCGCATCGCGGCCCCGAATGGCCGTCCGGCTCCGGGGCAGGTGCACTGGGAGGCACAGCACCGCCAGCACCCGGGAGACCGCCATGCGTTGGGGAACCGCAGCCGCCGTCGCGGCCGCCGCAGTAGGGACCGGGACGGCGGCGTTCCTGCTGCTGGGCCGGAAGGTGTCGGACCGGGTGGTGCGGCCCGGGGCCGGGGGGCAGGTGCTGTCGGCGCCGGTGCCGGTCGAGGTGGTCGCGCTCGGGCCGGGGCGGGTGGTGCTGACCGCGACGCCGGAGACCCGCCGGCGCGGCACGTACGCGCTGGAGTGGCCCGGCGGCGGGCACGCCGTGGTCGGCGCGGTGCTCGACGAGTCCGGCGGCCGGGTCACCCGGCGGCTGGAGCGGGCCGACGGCGGCACCCTCGCGGTCGGCACCGCGGTCGAGGTCACCGCGCGGGTGCTGCGCGGCGACCCGCGCACCGCGCTCGGCCTGGACTACACGGACGTCGCGGTCGCCGCCGACCTCGGCAACCTGCCGGCCTGGCGCACCGCGGGCGCCCGCGGCACCTGGGTGCTGCTGGTGCACGGCCCCGGCACCGACCGCGAGCAGTGCCTGCCGGTGCTGCCGCTGCTGCACGCGCTGCGGCTGCCCGCGCTGGCCGTCAGCTACCGCGGCGACCGGGGCGCGCCCGCCTCGCCCGACGGCCTGGGCCACTTCGGCGAGACCGAGTGGCAGGACGTCGACGTGGCGATCCGGTACGCGCTGGCCCAGGGCGCCGGGCAGGTGGTGCTGTACGGCTGGTCGGTCGGCGCGACCATCGCCCTGCACACGGCCGCCCGCTCCACCTGGCGGGACCGGATCGCCGGGGTGGTGCTGGACTCCCCGGTGCTGGACTGGACCGAGACGGTCCGCCGGGAGACCGGCCGGGCCTGGTCCTCCCCGGCGCTGGGCGAACTGGGCGCGCTCGCCGCCGAGGGCCGCACCGGCGTCGACCTGGCCGACTTCGCCCGGATCGCCTCCGGCGCCGACCTTCCCGCCCCCGCCCTGCTGCTGCAGAGCCCGGACGACCCGGTCGCGCCGTGGAGCGCCGCCCGGCGCCTCGCCGACGGCCGGGACGACCTGGTCAGCCTGCACCCGGTGCCGGGGGCCGGCCACGCCGCGCTGTGGAACGCCGACCCGGCCGGGTACACCGAGGCGCTGCGCCGCTTCCTCACCCCGCTGCTCTGAGCGATCGGGCCCGTACGGCGGGTTCGGGCGGCGGAGCAGCGGGAACCGGAACGCCGGGTACCGCGTCTCCGTCTCGGAGTGGTCACCATGCCTGCCATGTCCACGTCGAGAAACGGAGTGCTTCGTACCGTTTCGCGGCGATTCGTCCCCCGGCAGTTCGAGGCGTTCGGACAACGGGCCGAGACAGGTCGACAGTCGATGTGACAGAAGGCCCGTACAAGGGGAAGACTGCACGGCGTGACGTCTCGGAACCCGCGCGACCGTGATGCCCCGCACCCGCCCCACCGCACCGGTGCGACGGTGACCCGTCTGCCCGGAACGGCGGCCGTCGGTCGTGTGGAGGGCACCCCCCCCGCCGCCGCCCCCCGCCGCCGGGTCCCCGCGAAGCCTGGACGCGGCCGGGTGCCCGTCCCCGACGGCTTCCCGGCGCCCTCCGAGCTCGCCCCGCTGGCCCGCCGGATGCTCGCCGACGCCGTGCGGGTCGCCCGCTGGGCGGGCGAGCTGTCCGAGGTCGACAAGCGCGGCGAGCTCCTCCCCGAGGACGCCCGCGCCGCCGGCCGGGCCCTCGCGATGACCGTCGGCGCCGCCGCCAACTCCTGGGGCCAGGCCCTGCTGGTCGGCCTGGTCGAGCTCCGCGACGGCGGGGCCGGGCCGGGCTGGCGGCTGCACGCCTGGGAGCACGACGACGAGGCGGTGATCCGCGGCTGGTCCGCGTTGTTCGACGCCTGGACGCTGCTCGCCCCCGTCCCGCCCGCCGCGCTGCGCGGCGTCTTCGCCCAGCTGGCCGGCCAGGCCGTCGACCAGGCCCCCCAGCTGCTGTCCTTCCTGCACCTGGTGGACGGCCCGGTCGCCGACAGCGAACTGCTCGAACTGCTCCGCCGAGGCCTCGACGAGCGCCGCCTCGGCCCCAGCTCCGGCACCTTCCCGCTGTCGCCCGTCCCGCACGCCGCGTTCGCGGTCTCCGCCGTCCGCGGCACCTGCCGCGAACCGCAGATCGACACCCCGCACTCGCCCGCCGACGTCGCCGCCGTCCTTGACTGGATGCTCGACGGCCTGGCCGCCGTCGGCGCGCTCGGCCGCCGCGACGAGGCCGCCGAGCTCTCCCCGCTCGGCCACTGGGCCGTCCGGGCCAAGCTGGAGGAGATCTGCACCGTCGCGCAGACCGCCGCCGGCCACATCGAGCAGAGCGCCGCCGAGCTGCTCAGCGCCTGCGCCGACTACAGCCCGGGCCCGGCCCGCGCCGAGTTCCGGGCCTGGGTCGCGGCCCGGCCGGCCGACCGCGCGGTCGCCGAACTGCTGGAGGCCGCCCGCGGCGAGGACGCGCTGGTCCGCGGCCTGGCCTTCGAGGCGCTGCGGGTGGTGGCGGGCTCCACCGCCGAGCAGGGCGTGCGCGCCGCCGTCGAGGAGCCCGTCCTGCGCCCCTACGCGCTGCTCTGGCTGGCCGAACAGCTGGACGAGGACGGGGTCTCCCCGGCCGACGTGCTCGGCGCGGAGGACGCCGCCTGGCTGTGGGTCGACACCGCCGCCGCCGTCCTGGACCACGGCGAGACCGCGCTGCTGGTCGGCCACGTCGAGGGCGCCTCGGCCGGCGAGCCGGTGCGCCTGTTCCACCGGGCCCGGCAGTCCGGCCACCCGCGCGCCGCGAGCGTGCTGACCGCCGTCGCCTCGGTCCACCCGGACCCGGCGGTGGCCCGGGCCGCCCGCCGCAGCGCCTTCTCCGTCCACAACGGCGGCAACGGCGGCGCCTGAGCGGCCGGCCGCACCGCGCGCACGAAGAAGCCGCCCTCCCGGAGAACTTCCCGGGAGGGCGGCTTCCTCGTGCGGTGGCGTCTCAGCCCCGGTTCTCCGCCCGGCGCGCCCGCACCACGCCGACCTTCTCGCCGACCTTGCGGCGGATGACCAGCAGCGGCGCCATCGCGGCGAGCGCGATCTGGGCGACCGCGCCGATGTGCATCAGCGTGTCGCCGCCGGGCAGGCCGGCCGCCCAGGAGGCGAGGCAGCCGATCGAGACGACGATCCAGGCGAGCGTCGCGGTGGCGAGCAGGCCCTGCGGCTTCGGGTACTCGATCCGGCTGACCATCAGGTAGGCCACGCCGAAGATCATCAGCAGGCCGGGGACGAACGGCGGGTCGAGCAGCACGATCGCCAGCACGGTCATCGCGCCCATCGGGCAGGGCATGCCCTGGAAGATCCCCGGCCGCATCTTGACCGCCGAGAAGCGGGCGAGCCGCAGCACCACGGCGAGCAGCACGGTCAGCGCGATGAACGCGGACAACTGCTGGTTGGTGCCGGGGGAGACCAGGCCCCAGACCGCGACGAAGTAGGCCGGCGCGATGCCGAAGCTGATCAGGTCGGCCAGGTTGTCGAGCTCGGCGCCGAGCGCGGAGGAGCGCAGCTTGCGCGCCACCAGGCCGTCGAAGAGGTCGCACATCGAGCCGATCAGCAGCAGCGTCACCGCGGTGGCGGCGCTGTGCTTGACCGGGGCGGCCGACTCGTTGGTCAGGTGCGGCATGAGGATCCCGGTGGTGATCGAGTAGATCGCCAGGAAGCCGCAGACGGCGTTGCCCAGGGTGAGGAAGTCGGCGGTGGACAGGTGCTGGGGGGAGCGGGGGGCGCGCAGCTCGCGGTCCCGCGCCCAGCGGCGGCGGCGGAGCTCGGTCGACTCGTCGTCGAGCTCCATCAGGGTCTCAGGATCAGTCACGGTCAAGGCGCGTCACCCCGGCGGTGGTCTTCTGGCCGACCGTGACGCCGACCTCGACGCCCGCCGGCAGGTAGGTGTCGACGCGGGAGCCGAAGCGGATCAGACCGACCCGCTCGCCCTGCTCGACCTTGGTGCCGGCGTCCACGTAGGGGACGATGCGGCGGGCCACTGCGCCCGCGATCTGCACCATCTCGATGTCGCCGAGCTCGGTGTCGAAGTGCCACACGACACGCTCGTTGCGGTCGCTGTCCTTGTTGAACGCCGGGACGAACCCACCGGCGATGTGCTCGACCGACGTCACGGCGCCGGCCAGCGGCGCGCGGTTGACGTGCACGTTGAGCGGGCTCATGAAGATCGCGACGCGGGTGCGCCCGTCCGGCCACTCGTCGATGGACTGGACCACGCCGTCGGCCGGGGAGATGACCCGTCCGGCGCCGATCTCGCGCTCCGGGTCGCGGAAGAACCACAGCATGCCAGCGCTCAGGGCACAGGCGGGCACGGCCGCCAGGGCCCACTTGCCGGAGCGCCGGGTGAGGGCGGTCGTCACGGCGGCGGTGGCCAGCGTGGGAACGAACCAGGGGGTGGCACCGCGCGCGATGGTCACGCGGGGACGCCGACCCTCGGGTCCGGGACCCTGGACGGAGGTGTGAGGGGACGGGCTGATGGGCATCGAGGACCTTTAGTCGCGGCCCCGCGCGGGGACACTGAATGGCCCCTGGACGGGGGCCACCGCGGGGATCGAGTTGTGTGGACGGCTGCTGTCCGGGTGGATGCTATCGGGACCTGCCCGTATCTGGGCAAGCCGCCTGCTAGTCGAACTACGCCTGCCCGCCGAGACGGGTACCTGCTATGTGTACGACCGTAACCGGAGCCGGGGCGGTTCCCCAAGAGGTCTGGTGTCACGGGTGATTCACGTCTCAGTGACGGCGGAGTGACACGCGGTGCGCGGAGGCGTTCCCCCGGCGCTCGACGGCACCCGCACGCGGGGGGAACGCCCCGGGCGCCGCCCCCCGGTGCCGGGGGGGCGGGGGCGGCGGCGGGGGCGCGGTCAGTCGGCGAGCCGGTACTCCTCCAGGAGCCGGCGTCCCACGATCATCTTCTGGATCTCCGCCGTACCTTCACCGATCAGCAGCATCGGGGCCTCCCGGTACAGCCGCTCGATCTCGTACTCCTTGGAGAAGCCGTAGCCGCCGTGGATCCGGAAGGAGTCCTCGACGACCTCCTTGCAGTACTCGGAGGCCAGGTACTTGGCCATCCCGGCCTCCAGGTCGTTGCGCTGCCCGCCGTCCTTCCGCCGGGCGGCCATCACCATCATCTGGTGCGCGGCCTCGACCTTGGTGGCCATCTCGGCCAGCTTGAACTGGATCGCCTGGTGCTCGGCGATCTTCTTGCCGAAGGTGACCCGCTGCTGCGCGTACGCGATGCCCAGCTCGAACGCCCGCCGGGCCACCCCGCAGCCGCGCGCGGCCACGTTGACCCGGCCGACCTCGACGCCGTCCATCATCTGGTAGAAACCCCGCCCCGGGACGCCGCCGAGCACCCGGTCGGCCGGGACCCGGACGTCCTGGAGCACCAGCTCGGTGGTGTCGACGCCCTTGTACCCCATCTTCTCGATCTTGCCGGGCACGGTCAGGCCGGGCACCGTCGCGTTCGGCCCGAAGCCGGGGGTCTTCTCGATCAGGAAGGTGGTCATGTTCTTGTACGGGGTGCTGCCGCCCTCGTCGGTCCGGCACAGCACCGCGACCAGGCTGGACGTGCCGCCGTTGGTCAGCCACATCTTCTGGCCGTTCAGGACGTACGAGTCGCCGTCCCGGACGCCCTTGGTGGAGATCGCCGACACGTCGGAGCCCAGGCCCGGCTCGGACATCGAGAAGGCGCCGCGCAGCTCGCCGGCCGCCATCCTGGGCAGGAAGTGCTCCTTCTGCTCCGGGGTGCCGTGCGCGGCGATCATGTGCGCCACGATGAAGTGGGTGTTGACGATGCCGGAGACCGACATCCAGCCGCGGGCGATCTCCTCCACCACCAGGGCGTAGGTGAGCAGCGACTCGCCGAGGCCGCCGTACTCCTCGGGGATGGTCAGCCCGAACAGGCCGAGCTGCTTCATGCCCTCGACGATGGCGGTCGGGTACTCGTCCCGGTGCTCCAGTTCGGTGGCGACCGGGATGATCTCCTTGTCGACGAACTCCCGCACGGTGGCGAGGATGTCCCGCTGGATCTCGGTGAGCCCTTCGGTCTGTGCGAGGCGTCCCATCGTGCGGCTCCGTGAATGCTCGTGAGGGTGGGGTGAGGGTTTCGGGGTGGGGATTGGGGGGGCTCCGCGGCGCGTGGCTGCCGCGGAGCCCCCGGGAACCGGGTGCGGGCACGGCCGATGACGGCGGCCGGCCCGGTCCGGGGCTCCTGGGTGCCAGGGGCGGTCAGGAGAGCGGCTCGGGGCGGCCGGGCTGCTCGCCCCCGCGCTCCTTCACGTACGTCTCGGTCGGCACCATCACCTTGCGGCGGAAGGTGCAGACGACGGTGCCGTCCTGCTTGTAGCCCTTGGTCTCGACGTACACGATGCCGCGATCCGGCTTCGATGTCATGCGCTTGTCGAGAACTGTCGTCTCGCCGTACAGCGTGTCGCCGTGGAAGGTCGGCGCGACGTGCCGCAGCGACTCGATCTCCAGGTTGGCGATCGCCTTGCCGGACACGTCCGGGACGGACATGCCGAGCAGCAGCGAGTACACGTAGTTGCCGACCACGACGTTCTTCCCCTGCACGGTGGTGGTCGCGTAGTTGGCGTCCAGGTGCAGCGGGTGGTGGTTCATCGTGAGCAGGCAGAACAGGTGGTCGTCGTACTCGGTGACGGTCTTGCCGGGCCAGTGCTTGTAGACCGCGCCGACCTCGAACTCCTCGTAGGTGCGTCCGAACTGCATCGCGTCAGCTCCCGGGGATCTCGAACTTGGTGGTGCGCTCCAGGCCCGCGGCCCGGCCCTTGCCCGCGATGACCAGGGCCATCTTGCGGCTGGCCTCGTCGATCATCTCGTCGCCGAGCATCGCCGAGCCCTTCGCGCCGCCCGCCTCCGAGGTGCACCAGTCGTAGGCGTCCAGGATCAGCTCGGCGTGGTCGTAGTCCTCCTGCGAGGGCGAGTAGATCTCGTTCGCGGCGGCGACCTGGTCCGGGTGCAGCACCCACTTGCCGTCGAAGCCGAGCGCGGCCGAGCGGCGGGCCACCTCGCGGTAGCCGTCCTGGTTGCGGATCTGCAGGTAGGGGCCGTCGATCGCCTGGAGGTCGTTGGCGCGGGCGGCCATCAGGATGCGCATCAGGATGTAGTGGTAGGCGTCGGCGCCGTAGCCGGGCGGCTGCTCGCCGACCACCAGCGACTTCATGTTGATGGACGCCATGAAGTCGGCCGGGCCGAAGATGATCGTCTCCAGCCGGGGCGAGGCGGCGGCGATCGCGTCGACCTCGACCAGCCCCTTGGCGTTCTCGATCTGCGCCTCGATGCCGATCCTGCCGACCTCCAGGCCGACGGTCTTCTCGATCTGGGTGAGCAGCAGGTCGAGCGCGACCACCTGCCGGGCGTCCTGCACCTTGGGCAGCATGATGCAGTCCAGGTTCTGGCCGGCGCCCTCGACGACGGTGATCACGTCCCGGTAGGTCCAGTGCGTGGTCCAGTCGTTGACCCGGACGACCCGGGTCTTGCCGCCCCAGTCGCCGTTGTTGAGGGCGTCCACGATGTGGTGGCGGGCGCTCTCCTTGACCAGCGGGGCGCAGGCGTCCTCCAGGTCGAGGAAGACCTGGTCGGCGGGCAGGCCCTGGGCCTTCTCCAGGAAGCGCGGGTTGCTGCCGGGCACGGCCAGGCAGGAACGGCGCGGACGGAGGCGGTTGACGCTCATGTGAGGGGGTTCCTTCCGGGGTCAGCTGGTCGCGGCGGTGGTCGCGGCCCATGGCTGGAGCCTGTTGGCCAGCCGGATCTCGTCCACGATCCGGCCGATGATGGTGGTGATGCCGAAGTCCTTGGGTGTGAACACGGCTGCCACGCCGGCGGCCCGCAGGACCTCCGCGTCGGCCGCCGGGATGATGCCACCCACGATCACCGGCACATCCTCCACCCCGGCCCGGCCCAACCGCTGTATGACGTCGGGCACAAGCTCCGGGTGCGCGCCGGACAGGATCGACAGGCCCACGCAGTGCACGTCCTCGGCGACGGCCGCCGACACGATCTGCTCGGGCGTCAGCCGGATGCCCTGGTACACCACCTCGAACCCGGCGTCGCGGGCCCGGACGGCGATCTGCTCGGCGCCGTTGGAGTGCCCGTCCAGGCCGGGCTTGCCGACCAGCAGGCGCAGCTTGCCCGCGCCCAGCTCGGCCGCGGTGGCCGCCACCGCCTCGCGCACCGCGGCCAGCTCGCCGCCCGGCTCGGCCGCGACCGCGACCGGGGCGCCGCCGACGCCGGTCGGCGCCCGGTACTCGCCGAACACCTCGCGCAGCGCGAACGACCACTCGCCGGTGGTGGCACCGGCCCGGGCGCAGGCCAGGGTGGCCGCCATCAGGTTCTCGTCGGTGGCCGCCACCTCCTTCAGCCGGGCCAGCGCCCGCCGGACGGCGGCCTCGTCCCGCCCGGCCCGCCAGGCGTCCAGGCCGGCCAGCACCGCGCGCTCGGACGCCGGGTCGACCACCATGATCGCGGCGTCCAGGTCCGCGGTCAGCGGGCTCTCCTCGGTGCCCTCGAAGCAGTTGACGCCGACGACCTTGTCCTGCCCGGCCTCGATCCGGGCCCGCCGGTCGGCGTGCGAGGCCACCAGGCCGGCCTTCAGGTAGCCGGACTCGACGGCCGGGATCACCCCGCCCATCCCCAGCACCTTGGCGATCTCCGCCTCGGCGCCGGCCAGCAGCTCGGCGGTCTTCGCCTCCACCACGTGCGAGCCGTCGAACAGGTCGCCGTACTCCAGCAGGTCCGACTCGTACGCCAGCACCTGCTGGACCCGCAGCGACCACTGCTGGTCCCACGGCCGGGGCAGGCCCAGCGCCTCGTTCCAGGCCGGCAGTTGGACGGCCCGCGCGCGGGCGTCCTTGGAGAGCGTCACGGCCAGCATCTCCAGCACGATCCGCTGCACGTTGTTCTCCGGCTGCGCCTCGGTCAGGCCCAGCGAGTTGACCTGCACGCCGTAGCGGAACCGGCGCTGCTTGGCGTCCTCGATGCCGTAGCGGGTCCGGGTGACCTTCTCCCAGAGCCGGTTGAAGGCCCGCATCTTGCACATCTCCTCGACGAAGCGGACGCCCGCGTTCGCGAAGAAGGAGATCCGGCCGACCACCTCGCCCATCCGCTCGGCCGGGACCTGCCCGGAGTCGCGGACGGCGTCGAGGACGGCGATCGCGGTGCACATCGCGTAGGCGATCTCCTGGACCGGCGTCGCCCCGGCCTCCTGCAGGTGGTAGCTGCAGATGTTGATCGGGTTCCACTTCGGCAGGTGCGCCACCGTGTAGGCGATCAGGTCGGTGGTCAGCCGCACCGACGGGCCGGGCGGGAAGACGTGCGTCCCGCGCGACAGGTACTCCTTGACGATGTCGTTCTGGGTGGTGCCGGTGAGCTTCGCGACGTCCGCGCCCTGTTCCTCGGCGACCACCTGGTAGAGCGCCAGCAGCCACATCGCGGTGGCGTTGATGGTCATCGAGGTGTTGGTGCGCTCCAGCGGGATCCCGTCGAACAGGGTCCGCATGTCGCCCAGGTGCCCGACCGGCACGCCGACCCGGCCGACCTCGCCGCGGGCCAGCACGTGGTCGGAGTCGTAGCCGGTCTGGGTCGGCAGGTCGAAGGCCACCGACAGGCCGGTCTGGCCCTTGGCGAGGTTGCGCCGGTACAGCGCGTTGGAGTCGCCCGCGGTGGAGTGCCCGGCGTAGGTCCGCATCAGCCAGGGGCGGTCGCGTTCCTGGGCGCCCATCAGACGTTCCGGAAGGCGTTGATCTTGGTGAGGTGCTTGGAACGCAGCTCGGGGTCGGTGACGCCCAGGCCCTCCCGCGGGGCCAGGCAGAGCACGCCGACCTTGCCCTGGTGCTTGTTGTGGTGCACGTCCAGCGCCGCCTGCCCGGTCTCCTCCAGCGCGTAGACCTTCGACAGGGTCGGGTGGATCTTGCCCTTGGCGACCAGCCGGTTGGCCTCGAACGCCTCGCGGTAGTTGGCGAAGTGCGAGCCGACGATCCGCTTCAGCGACATCCACAGGTAGCGGTTGTCGTACTGGTGCATGTAGCCGGAGGTGGAGGCGCAGGTGACGATGGTGCCGCCCTTGCGGGTGACGTAGACGGAGGCGCCGAAGGTCTCCCGGCCGGGGTGCTCGAAGACGATGTCGACGTCCTCGCCGCCGGTGAACTCGCGGATCTTCCCGCCCAGCCGCTTCCACTCGCGCGGGTCCTGGTGGTGCTCGTCCTTCCAGAACCGGTAGCCCTCGGCGGAGCGGTCGATGATCGCCTCGGCGCCCATCGCCCGGCAGATGTCGGCCTTCCGCGGGCTGGAGACCACGCAGATCGGGGTGGCGCCGCCGGCCAGCGCGTACTGGGTGGCGTACGAGCCGAGGCCGCCGCTGGCGCCCCAGATCAGCACGTTGTCGCCCTGCTTCAGGCCGGCGCCGTTGCGGCTCACCAGCTGCCGGTAGGCGGTGGAGTTGACCAGGCCCGGGGAGGCGGCCTCCTCCCAGGTCAGGTGCTTCGGCTTGGGCAGCAGCTGGTTGGTCTTCACCAGGGCGAGCTGGGCCAGGCCGCCGAAGTTGGTCTCGAAGCCCCAGATCCGCTGCTCCGGGTCCATCATCGTGTCGTTGTGGCCGTCGGGGGACTCCAGCTCGACCGACAGGCAGTGCGCGACGACCTCGTCGCCTGGCTTCCAGGCGTTGACGCCGGCGCCGGTGCGCAGCACCACGCCCGCCAGGTCGGAGCCGAGCACGTGGTACGGCAGGTCGTGGCGCGCGGTCAGCGGCGAGAGGCGGCCGTAGCGCTCCAGGAAGCCGAAGGTGGAGACCGGCTCGAAGATCGAGCTCCACACGGTGTTGTAGTTCACCGAGCTGGCCATCACGGCCACCAGGGCCTCGCCCGGGCCGAGTTCGGGCAGCGGGACGTCGTCGAGGTGGAGCGACTTGCGCGGGTCCTTGTCCCGGCTCGCCAGGCCGTCGAACATCCGCTCCTCGCCCTTGTGGAGCGTCACGGCCCGGTAGGACTCGGGCAGCGCCAGGGCGGCGTAGTCGGCGGACGCGGCGTCGCCGCTGAGGATCGCGTCGAGAATTTCCTGCATGGCTGCCTCCGAAGGCGTACCTGTGCGAGGGACACAGGGCGTCTGGGGGAGCCGGGAGCGGACACCGGCTTCGCTGAGGGTGGGTGGGTGCTGCGGGTGCGACGGATGGGTGGAGTCGCGCGGGTGGTGCTGGTCCGCCCCCTCGGTAGGGGACGCCGGAAGACGGCGCGCCGAGGTGGGGAGCCGCGGCGCCGCAGCCGGTGGGAACACCGTAGTGGCACCCTGTGCCACTCGTAAAGACACGCGGTGCCAAGTTCTGGAGTGAGCCAGGACACGCGGTGCCCGCCGCGCCCGGACAGCCCGAAGGCCCGTCCCCGAAATCGGGAACGGGCCTTCGAAACCACCGGTGATCTGCGGAAACCGCCTGGATCAGGCGGGAGTTCTCGCCGCCAGGGCAGCCCGGATGGAATCCACCACGGTCTCCAGCGGTGCGTCCGTCCGGGCGACCGTGATCAGGACCTCGCCCCCCGGGCTGGCACTCAGTGCGCTCACCGCCTCGGCCTCACCGCCCTCCCCACTGGCACCGGGTGCCAGCGTCGCGCCGCGGCGGCGCGCCCCGCTCGGCGGAGTCGGCCAGAACGTCCCCCGGATCACCCCGAACGAGTGGTCGAGCTGCGCCTCCACGTCGCCGTGCCCGCCGGCCCGCAGCCAGCGCCGCAGCACGTGGTTGTGCGCCGCGACCACCGCCGCCGCCGACACCTCCGCCAGCATCGAGTCGTCGTCCCCGCCGCGCTGCCAGCCCGGCGGCGTCTGCTCCGCCGCGTCGAACCGGCCCAGCAGGTAGCGGGTGAACAGCCGCTCGTACCGGGACACCACCGCGATCTCGCGCTCGCGCAGCGCCGAGACCTGCCGGATCAACTGGTAGCGGGCCACCGACATCTCCGGCGTGGAGGCGTACATCCGCAGCACCTCCTTGATGCCGCGGCACACCACGTCCAGCGGGTGCTCCTCGGCGTCGGCACTGGCCAGCAGGTCCGCCACCCGCACCAGGGTGTCGTCGTGGTCCGGGAAGATCGCCTCCTCCTTCGACCGGAAGTACCGGAAGAAGGTCCGCCGGGCGACCCCCGCGGCGGCCGCGATCTGGTCGACCGTCGTCTCCTCGTACCCCTGGGTGGCGAACAGCTCCATCGCCGCGGCGGTCAGGTCCTGGCGCATCTGCAGGCGCTGGGCGGCGGCCCGGCGGCTGCCCGGCCCGGACTCCGCACCCGTACGCGACTGGTCGGGCCCGGCGGCCGGCGGCTGCTGCTGGGCGGGCGAGGTCTGGCGATCCATGCCCGGAACGCTACACGCACCCGGTGCGCCACCGACCTGCCTGCCCCTGCGCACCGGCGCGACCGGCGGCGCCACGGCCGGCCGGGGCCACCGCGCGGCCACCGGACCCGCACCCCAAGGAGGCCGCGCCACAAGCGGGTTGACCCCGCTGGCCGGGGCCGGCCGGCCCTGCGGCGCGGGCACCGGCGGGGGCACCGGACGGCCGGTCATCGCCGTGCGTGGTCGCGGAAACCACGCCCCGTCTTGCGCCCCAGGCACCCCGCCGCCACCAGGTGCTCCAGCAGCGGCGCCGCCGCCAGGCCCGGCTCCCGGAACTCCTGGTGCAGCACCTGCTCGATGGTCAGCGACACGTCCAGCCCCACCACGTCCAGCAGCTCGAACGGGCCCATCGGATAGCCGCAGCCCAGCTTCATCGCGGTGTCGATGTCGTCCACCGTCGCGTAGTGCTCCTGCAGCATCCGCACCGCGTCGTTCAGGTACGGGAACAGCAGCGCGTTCACGATGAAACCGGCCCGGTCGCCGCACTCCACCGGGTGCTTGCCGACCTTCGCGCACAGCTCCAGCACGGTCGCCGTGACGTCCTGGGCGGTCAGCACCGTGGAGACCACCTCCACCAGCCGCATGGCCGGCGCCGGGTTGAAGAAGTGCATCCCCACCACGTCGCGCGGCCGCGAGGTCGCCGTCGCGCACGAGATCACCGGCAGCGAGGAGGTGGTGGTCGCCAGCACCGCGCCCGGCTTGGCGACCGCGTCCAGCGCCGCGAACAGCTCGCGCTTCACCGCCAGGTCCTCCGCCACCGCCTCCACCAGCAGGTCCGCCTCCGCCAGGTCGCCGTACGAACCGGTCGGCGTGACCAGCGCCAGCGCCGCGTCCCTGGCCTCCGCCGACAGCCGGCCCTTGGCCACCGAACGCTCCAGCGACCCCGCCAGCCGGGCCTTCGCCCGCTCCGCCTTCTCCCGGCTGCGGGCCGCCAGCAGCACCGGCAGGCCCGCCTTCGCGAACACCTCCGCGATGCCGGCCGCCATCGTCCCGCTGCCGCACACCCCGACGCTGCGCACCGCGCGCCCGGCCGCCCGCGCCGCGTCCGCCCGCCCCTGCCCCTGCTCCTGCTCCTGCTCCTGCTCGGTGACCACCTGCGAGGAGCCCGGCGCCTCGTACGTGTAGAAGCCGCGGCCCGACTTGCGGCCCAGCAGGCCCGCCGCGACCAGCTGCCCCAGCACCGGAGCCGGGGCGTGCAGCCGGTCCTTCGACTGCGCGTACATCGCCTCCAGCACGGTGCGGGCGGTGTCGATCCCGATCAGGTCCAGCAGCGCCAGCGGGCCCATCGGCAGGCCGCAGCCCAGCCGCATCGCCGCGTCGATGTCCTCCCGGGTCGCGTACCGGGACTCGAACATCGCCGCCGCCTGGTTCAGGTACGCGAACAGCAGCCCGTTCGCGATGAACCCCGCCCGGTCGCCCGCCGCCACCGGCTCCTTGCCCAGGTCGCGCGCCAACTCGGCGACCAGCTCGGCCGCCCGCGGGTCGGTCAGCACCGTGCGGACCACCTCCACCAGGCGCATCGTGTGCACCGGGTTGAAGAAGTGCACCCCCAGCACCCGCTCCGGCCGGCCGGTGGCCGCCGCGATCCGGGTCACGCTCAGCGCCGTCGTCCCGGTCGCCAGCACCGTCTCCGGCGGACAGATCCGGTCCAGCTCGGCGAACAGCGCCCGCTTCAGCTCCAGGTCCTCCGGCACCTCCTCGATCACCAGGCCGGCCGCCGCCACCGCGCCCAGGTCGTCACCGACCTCGATCAGCGCCAGCAGCTCCGCCCGCTCCCCGGCCGTGAGCCGCCCACGCTCCACCGCCCGCGCGGTCGACGCCTCGATCCGGTCCAGCGCCCGCAGCGCCTGCGTCGGGCCGGCCTCCACGCCGATCACCCGCCGCCCGCCGCGCGCCAACGCCACGGCCACTCCGGCACCCATGGTGCCCAGGCCGACCACGGCGACAGTGGGAAAAGGACGCTCCATTGTCCAGACTCCTTAGGTCGTGGCCCGCGCCGCGGCCCCCGCCACCGCCCGGCCGCGACGACGCGGACCCGGACGGAGGGTGTGGCGGGGGAGGGAGTGCCGGCGGCACGGGAGAAACGGGAGGTAACGGGAGAACGCGAGAGGGAACAGGCCCCCGCGCGTACGGACCGGTCCGCTCCGGTTCCGTCGAGTGGGGGGTGCTGCCGAGGTGCCCGGGCGCTCCGACCAGGTCACGGAGCGACGCCGACGCGCACGCAAGGAGAAAGAGAGGAGAACGCGGCCCACCGGTGCGGCTCCCGAAGCCCGGCGCTGACGCGTGCCGACACTGTAGCCCAGCTACCGGCGGGTAGGAAGGGGGAAGTGCGGCACGTCGGAGCGACGACGCGCCCATACTGTGGCCGCAACTGCCGAAGGAGGACACCATGGCTGTCATGACGACCGGGCGCCCGCAGATGGAACTCGACCAGTTCAGAGTGATCGCCATAGCGGCCGAGCGGGAGGACGTGGTGCTCGAGTTCGTCAACGGCAGGATCGGAGTCAAGCCGGTGCCCGACGGCGACCACGGGGAGATCGTCATGTGGTTGCTGGAGCGCTGCATGGCACAGCGCCCGGACCTCAGGCTCTACCCCGAGCAGGGCCTGCAGGTGGCGCACTACCGGAACGGGCTGGCCAAACCCGACGGCTCGCTCGCGCCGCGCCGGCACTTCGCGGGCCAGGGCGAGTGGGCGGACCCGGCCGGAGTGCTGATGGTGGTCGAGGTGACCTCGTACGACGCCGACGCCGGCCGGCGCGACCGGATCGAGAAGCCGAAGGCCTACGCGGAGACCGGCATCCCGGTGTTCCTGCTGGTGGACCGGGACGCCGGGGCCGTCTCGGTGCACAGCGAGCCCGAGGGCGGGCGCTACCGGAGCGTCGTGACGCTGGCCTACGGGCACGTGGTGGAACTGCCGGAGCCGGTGAACGTCACCCTCGACACCGAGGAGCTCAAGGAGTTCAGCCGCTGAGATGCCGAACGGCCCGCCCGGAGGGTTCCGGGCGGGCCGTTCGCGTGCGCGCGCTGGTGTGACCGGCGGTGCGTCAGTGCGCCATGACCGGGACGGCGTCCTCGGCGTCGGCGCCCTCGGCGTGGTGCTCGGGCTTGCCGGCGTTGATCAGGACGAACGCGGTGACGCCCGCCAGGATCAGGATGCCGAAGGCCCACCAGATGGCGTGGGAGTAGGAGTTCACCTGGGCCTGCAGCGCGAAGAGCTTGGGGTCGGTGGTGGCGGCCGCCGCCTGGTGGCTCTCCAGGTACTTGGTGCCGGCGCTGTGGGCGACGGTGCTCAGCAGCGCGGTGCCGATCGCGCCGCCGACCTGCTGCGAGGTGTTGACCATCGCGGAGGCGACGCCGGCGTCCCGCGGCTGGACGCCGTAGGTGGCCAGGCTCATCGCCGGCATGAACGCGGTGCCCATGCCGAGGCCCATCAGGACCAGGCCGGGCAGGATCTGCCAGTACGAGGTGCCGACGTCGATCTGGGTGAGGATCAGCAGGCCGAGCGAGGCGACCACGAAGCCGGGCGCCATCAGGTACCGGGCCGGCACCCGGGTCATCAGGCGGGCGCCGATCTGGGTGGAGCCGATGATCATGCCGGCCACCATCGGGAGGAAGGCGAAGCCGTTGACCAGCGGCTTGTACTCCAGCACGCCCTGCATGTAGAGGGTGAGGAAGAGGAACAGGCCGAACATGCCGATCACGGCCATGCCGAGCGAGAGGTAGACACCGCCGCGGTTGCGGTCCGCGACCACGCGCAGCGGCAGCAGCGGGGCCTTGACCTTGCTCTCGACGACCGCGAACGCGACCAGCAGCACGGCGGCGGCGATGAACAGGCCGATGGTGCTGGAGTCGCCCCAGCCCTCCTGCTCGGCCCGGGTGAAGCCGTACACCAGGGAGACCAGGCCGGTGGTGACCAGCAGCACGCCCGGGATGTCGAGGCGGTTGCGGTTGCGGCCGACGGCGGGCTCGCTGATGACCAGGACCGCGCCGGCGATGGCGACCGCCGCGAACGGGATGTTGACGTAGAAGGTCCAGCGCCAGTTCAGGTACTCGGTGAGCGCGCCGCCCAGGATCAGGCCGATCGCGCCGCCACCGCCGGCGACCGCGCCGTAGATGCCGAACGCCTTGGCGCGCTCCTTGCCGTCGGTGAACATCACGGCCAGCAGCGACAGCGCGGCGGGCGCCAGCAGCGCGCCGAACACGCCCTGCAGGGCGCGGGCGCCGAGCAGCATTGAGGTGTTGACGGCGGCGCCGCCCAGCGCGGACGCCGCGGCGAAGCCGACCAGGCCGACGATGAAGGTCCGGCGGCGGCCCCACAGGTCGGCGACCCGGCCGCCGAAGAGCAGCAGGCTGCCGAAGGCCAGGGCGTAGGCGGTGATGACCCACTGGGTGGTGCTGTCGGCGAAGCCGAGGTCCTGCTTGGCGTGCGGGAGCGCGATGTTCACCACGGTCGCGTCGAGGACGACCATCAGCTGTGCCAGGGCGATGAAGACGAGGGCCTTCCACCGGCGCGGGTCCGGCTGGAGGGTGTCAGACATGGAGGTACCCACTTGTGTGTGCGAGGGCGTACGGAGTGCGTGCGGGACCGCGGCCCGTCAGGGGCGTCCCGTCGAGAGGTCACGGGTGGTGCGGGGACCGTGCTCCGGCCCCGGGCGCCGTCGTGCGGCGGTCGTGCGGCGTCAGGCGCGGGGCGTGAGGTCCTCCAGGGTCGCGGCACGGCCGGGCAGTGCGGACGGCGCGGGAGCCCGCAGGCCGTCCAACAGCAACTGCAGGTGACGCCGGACGTGCGGGTCCAGGTCGAGGCAGCCGAAGCCGGGGAGCGGTCGGGTGAGCTGGGCCATGGCGACGACGACGTCGCCGGCTCCGACGTCGGTGCGGAGCAGGCCGTCGGCCTGGGCGCGGGCGATCAGGTCTTCGGTGACCTGCTTCATCTCGGCGCGCGCCTCGGCGAGTTCGGGTTCGTTCGGGTCGATCGTCTCGGACAGCAGGGGACAGAGCGCGCCGATCCGCTCCTCGGCCGCGGCGTGCACGAAGCGGCTGAACGCCGCGAAGGAGTCGGGCTCCTCGGCGACGGCCGCGTGCGCGTGCGCGACGATCCGTTCCATCACGGCGACGGACACCTGGCGGATCAGTGCCCGGCGATCGGCGAAGTTCCGGTACAGCGTGGCGTTGCCCACGCCGGCCCGGCGGGCGATCTCGTCCAGCGAGGCCAGCCCGCCGTGCTCGACGAAGACCTCCCGGGCGGCGGCCACGATGCGCGCCCGGTTGCGGGCGGCGTCCGCGCGCCGGACGGGAGCGGCGGTGGTGACGGTCATAGTGCGCTCCCTTCGAGCGGCGGACGGACGGGACTGTGACGGACGGGACTGTGACGGACGGGACTGTGACGGACGGGACTGTGACGGACGGGACTGTGACGGACGGGACTGTGACGGCCGGGGCTGTGACGGCCCGGGCTGCGGCGGCGGAGCCAGGCTAACCCGCGGTAGTGGGGATCGTCTCCCCGTTTTATTGCGTACGGATGTCCAAACGGGGAATTGGTCCCCGGAAATTTCATCATTCGATGTGACCTGCGTCACGCCATGGTCGCCACGGACGGGTGACCCGTCGGCGCGTTCCCCCGAACGCCGCGAAACCCCTGGTCAGGATGGGTGCATGAGCACCGAGAAGCCACCCGCCGAACGCGCCGCCGAAGCCCGGGTCGCCGCCACCCGGATCGAGGCCGAAGGCGTCGACGGAGTGATCGTCAGCTGGGTCGACAACGCCGGCGTCACCCGGGCCAAGACCGTCCCCGTCCGCGGCCTGGAGTCCGCCGCCCGCTGGGGCGTCGGCGCCGCCCCCTGCTTCGACGCCTTCCTGGTCGACGACTCGCTCGCCCCCACCGCGAGCCCGGTCGGCGACCTGCGCCTCGTCCCGGACCTCACCGCCCTGCACCGCCTCGCCGCCCAGCCCGGCTGGGCCTGGGCCCCCGGCGACCGCTGGACCCAGCACGGCGAACCCCACCCCGGCTGCCAGCGCCGCTTCACCCGCCGCGCCGCCGACGCGCTCGCCGAGCACGGCCTCACCGTCCGGGCCGGCATCGAGGTCGAATGGATCGTCGACGGCGGCGAACCCGGCCCCGCCTACGGCATGCGCCGCCTCATCGGCAACAGCGACTACCTGCGCGACCTGCTGCGCACCCTGCGCGAACAGCAGCTCACCGTCCTGCAACTGCACCCCGAGTACACCGAGGGCCAGTACGAACTCTCCGTCGCCCCCGGCGGCCCCGTCGAAGCCGCCGACACCGCCCTGCTGGTCCGCCACACCGTCCAGGCCGTCTCACTGCGGCACGGACTGCGCGCCAGCTTCGCCCCCGTCACCAGCCCCGACGGCGTCGGCAACGGCGGCCACCTGCACCTCAGCCTCTGGCGCGACGGCCGCAACCTCGGCCACGGCGGCACCGGACCGCACGGCCTCACCCGGGAAGCGGAGGGCTTCCTGGCCGGGGTGCTCGCCGAACTCCCCGCCCTGCTCGCCCTCGGCGCCCCCTCCGTCGCCAGCTACCTCCGCCTCGCCCCCGGCCGCTGGTCCGGGCCCTACCGCTGCTGGGGCCTGGAGAACCGGGAGGCCGCGCTCCGCCTGATCACTGGCTCCGCGCCCGAACAGGCCAACGCCGAGATCAAGTGCTTCGACGCCGCCGCCAACCCCTACCTCGCCGTCGGCGGCGTCCTCGCCGCCGGCCTGGCCGGCCTCCGCGCGGCCCTCCGCCTCCCGGCCGAGACCACCGGCGACCCGGGCGGTGGCGCCGGCGGCGCCGGCGGTTCGGAAGGCTCGGGCGGTGCCGCCGAACGCCTTCCCGCCACCCTCGGCCAGGCCGTCGACGCGCTGCGCGCCTCCGACGTGCTGCGCGCCGCGATGGGCGACCAGCTCTGGCGGGCGGTCCTCGACGTCCGCGAGGCCGAGATCGGACGCTTCGCCGACCTCGACCCCGCCCAGCTCGTGGACGCCGTCCGCTACCGCTACTGACGTCTCGCCGCCGCCGCCGCCGTTCGGCCCCGGCCCCGGCTTCGTTCCTGTTCCCGGCCCCGGTATCCGTCAGCTCCGGTCCAGCGCCGCCCAGGCCGGGGCCAGGGCCAGCTCCTCCACCTGCCGCAGGGACATCAGGACGCCCTTGCTGTCGGTGTCCGTCACCGTCACGCGCATCAGCAGACCGCTCGGCCGCAGCAGGACCACCACCGTCTCGGCCGCCCCCTGCGCGTTCCGGACCAGCCGGTCGGCCGTCGACCGGATCCGGGTGCCGTCGGCGAACGCCGGCGCCAGCGCGAACCAGTCCCGCATCACCTGGTCGGCCACCGTGACCTGCACCCGCAGCTCCGCCGTCCGGCCGCCGTCGTCCAGCACCGCCCGCTGCTCCGACCAACTGCCCATGACGTTCCGCACCTTCAGGCCGGCCGGCACCAGGTCCGCCAGCCTGACGCCCGGATCCGGGCGGGTCCCGGTCGGCACCCGGGTCAGCAGCCCCCGCAGGTCCCGCCAGTTCGGGGCGGTGGCCAGGTCGGCCAGCTGCTGCGGGGTCAGCAGCGCCCCCGTCCGGCCCGCCGACCCGGACGAGGCCCCCGCCGTCCCGTTCGCCGCTCCGGACGGCTTGGGGAGGAAGGACTGCAGGCGCACCCGCAGGCCGTTCGCCGCCTCCAGCCGGACGTCCCGGAAACCGGCGTCCGCGTTCGGGCGCGAGGTCTGCACGGTCAGCTTGCCGCCGTCGGCGGTGGGCGTCTCGGTGCAGGTCCGGTCCTGGACCTGACCCGTGCAGCCGGCCATCGGCTTCGCCAGTTTCCAGTCGTCGACCGTCACCGACAGCAGGCTCGGGCCGCTGCCGTTGTCCACCGTCAGCTCCGCCGTCGCCTCGTCGCTCGGGACGGTGCCGATGCCGTGCGTCGACCCGGACGACCGCAGGATCCGCACCCCCGTCGGCAGCAGCCCGCCCAGCACCGACACCGTGTGCAACTCATCCGGCAGCGCCGCCCCCGTCGCCGTCCCCCCGGTGGGGGCGGCCGCCGGCTCGACCCCCGCCCCGGTACCGGTCGCGACCTCGCCCCCCGGCGCCGCCGGACCCACCGCCACCAGCGGACGCCCCTCCGCCCCGCCCAACCCCGCCACCGCGCCCGCCGCCCCCACGGCCAGCACCAGCGCACTCGCACCGGCCACCACCGCCAACTGCCCGCGCCGCCGCCGCCCCCGGACCGCCCCCTCCCGGGCCAGCAGCGGTACGTCGGCGATGAAGTCCTCACCGGCCTGCCGGAAGGCCCGCGCCAGGCGGCCGTCGAGCTCCCGCGTCGACTCCTGCTCGGACTGCTCTGTGGACATGCGTGATCACCGTCTCCGTGAACGTGAAGGGAAGAACTGCCTGTCGGGACGCCAAGTCCCTGCTGCTGAACGCCTGTTGACCCTCGACCGGAACGCGCCCCGCGCCCCGGACCCCGGCTCCCGCATTCCGTGCCGCGTACTCCGTACTCCGTGCTCCGTGCCCTGCGCCCCTTGCCCTGTGCCCAGCCCTCAGCGCTCAGCGCTGGACGAGGTCCGGCAGGCTGTCGCCCAGCAGCGCCCGCAGCCGGACCAGGGCCCGCGACGTCCGGGTGCGCACCGCGCCAGGGCCGCAGCGCAGGATCTCCGCGGTCTCCTCGACGCTGACGTCCTCCCAGTAGCGCAGCACCAGTACCGCCCGGTCCCGCGGCGGGAGCGCGCCCAGCGCCTCCAGCAGCGTCACCCGCAGGGTGCTGTCGCTCTCCGGCCCCGCCCGGTCCGGGACCTGCGCGATCGGACGCTCGCCCGCGCTGCGCCGCCGGCGGTGGCTGATGAACTGCCGGTACAGGATCCCCTGCGCGTACCCGGCCGGATTCTCGATCGTCCGCCCGCCGAAGAGCCATCCGGGTCGCCGCCACGCCGTGTACATCCGGCTCAGCGTCTCCTGGACCAGATCCTCCGCGAGATGGGTGTCCCCACCGGTCAACAGGCAGGCGGAGCGGTAGAGATGGCCGGAGCGGGAGGTGGCGAACTCCGCGTACTCCGCGTCCCCGCCCTGAACTTCCTTCGCTGCCACGATCGCCGCTCCCCGAGGATTCCGTACCCTGTCACCCTTCAGACGCGGTTCACCGCCCCGGATGTCACAGGCTGCCCGCAGGCTGCACTCCCCGGCCCCGAAGGCGCAATCCGCCGCCTCTAGAGTGTGGGCGCCGAGGAGAGGGAGCGGGGATGTTCTGGGTGGGGCTGCTGCTGTTCGTCGTCGTGGGCGGCGAGTTGGGGGCGGTGGTGCGGGGCGCCGGCAGCCTGGGGAACGACGACGGCTCGGGAGTCGTGCAGTTCGTCATCGGGGTGAACGCCGTCCCCTGGACGGCCCTGCTCGCCGCCGCCGTCACGTACGGCGGCCGCCGCCGGCAGTTCGGGCTGGACCGGAAGAGCCCGCTCTCACCCGCCCTCGCCCGGATCGAGGACGCGGAGGCGACCGGCGAAGGCCCGGACCACAGACTGAAGTTGGACCTGACCGTCGCCCCCGAGGGACGCCCCGCGTACCGGGCGCACGCCACGGCGAAGGTCAACGTGATGCACCTGCGCGAGTTCGAGGCCGGCCGGACCCTGGGCGTCTCCTACGACCCGGAACGGCCCTGGCGGATCCAGGCCCCGTCCCGCTGCGCGGACAGCGGCGCGCTGATCCCGCTGGACACCGCACCGGAGAGCAGCCGGGTCACCGAACCGAAGGTACCGCTCCGCGGCCCGCTGCTCGGTGTACTGGCCGCGATCCTCCTCGGCCTGGCCGCCTACTACGTCAAGTACGGCTTCTAGCGGCGGAGCCCGTGGTGAGGAAGCGCGAACGGGCGCAGAGAGGTGCGGGGAGAGTGGGCCGAACGGGTGGGGTGGGCGAGTGCGCCGGTCGGGTGAGCCGGGCGGGTGAGGAAGGGTGCGACGGGCGTGGCCGGTCGCGTAGCCTCCTGGGCACCGAGCGGGCATCGGTGCTGCGACAACTCATGCCAGCGCACCCAATGTCGCGACAACTTGGTGTCACGTCATCGGTAGAGAGGACCAGGACGATGGAGACGGCCGAACACGCCCGGATGATGAGCGAGATCCGGCTGCTGGTGCTGGCGGCCCAGCGCGAAGGCAGTCGGCAGTTGGGACACACGCTCAAGCAGGCCGGCATCACCCCCGCCCAGAGCGAGGTGCTGGAGGTGCTGGCCGAGGGGGAGCGGCTCACCCTGGCCGAGGTCGGACGCCGGCTGGTCTGCGAGGCGGGCAGCCCCAGCCGGCTGGTCGACTCGCTGGTCAAGGCGGGGCTGGTGGCCCGGACCCCCAGTCCGACCGACCGTCGCACCGTGCTGCTCGCGATCACCCCGGAGGGCCACGCCAAGCTCACCGAACTCGCGGACACCGCCGCCCCGTTGCTCGCGCACATGAGCGGCCGTCTGGACCAGTACGAGGCCCGCGCCCTGGCCGACCTGCTGCGCCGCCTGCTCGACGGCACCCCCGGCGGAGCCGCGGTCGCCGCACGCTTCCCCGTCCCTGCCCGTAGCTGACTGCGCCCCGCTTCGCCCCGTACCCCGGTCCGGGGCGGTCCGGGGCCGGCCGGCAACTCCCGGACGGGGTCGGGCCGCTCGTGATACGAAGATCGGATGACGAGCTACTGGACGGGTGAACGAGTGCGCCTACGGGCGGTCGAACCGGAGGACGGTCCGCTGCTGGCCCGGCTCTCCGAGCAGGAGGAGCGGCTCGGTGACGCGCTCAACCCGCCGCGCTCCGCCGAGGGATGGACGGCCTTCGCCCGCGAGAAGGCCGCCGCCGACCCGACCGCCGACACCTACCAGCTGGTCATCGAGTCCCGCGCCGACGGCACCGCCGTCGGCGGCATCAGCGTGCACCGGGCCGATGCCCGCAGCGGGCTGTTCGAGTACGGCATCACGGTCGGCACCGAGCACCGCCGCCGCGGCTACGCGAGCGAGGCGGTCCGGCTGGTGCTGCGCCACCAGTTCGAGGAGCGCCGCCACCAGAAGGCCACCGCCCGGGTGTTCGCCCACAACGAGCCCTCGCTCACCCTCCAGCGCCAGCTCGGTTTCACCGAGGAGGGCCGGCTGCGCCGACACCTCTTCGTGGCGGGCGAGTACCGCGACGTGGTGCTGTTCGCGATGTTCGCCGAGGAGTTCTTCGCCCGTCACGGCGGCCCCGCCAAGCTCTGACCGAGGGGCGGCCCGAGGGTCCGAGCGACGCCCGCTCCGCATCCCCTCGAAGGCGCTCTGCACGTTCTTGCACGTTCCTGCCCGGGATGATCAGGAGGCGGAGGCGGAGGCGGAGTCGGCGGGCGGCCTATCCCCGCGTCGCCGCCTCCGCCCGTCGGGCGAACGGTCCGTGCAGCGCGGCCCATTGCAGCAGCAGGACGGTCTTGCCGTCGGCGATCCGCCCGTCCCGGGTCATCGCCAGCGCCAGCGCGAAGGGCAGTTCGATCACCTCGATGTCCTCGCCGTCCGACTCCAGGCCGCCGCCGCGCCCGGTCCGGTCGGCGGGGCGGTAGGGCGCGGCGTAGCAGTGCACCCGCTCGGTGACCGATCCCGGGCTCATGTACGCGTCCAGTACGTGCGTCAACCGACCCAGCCTGACGCCGAGTTCCTCCAGGCTCTCGCGGCGCACGGCGGCGGACGGGTCGTCCGCGTCGCCCGGATCGAGCAGTCCGGCCGCCGCCTCGATCAGCATCCCGTCCGGATGCCCGTTGACGTAGGCCGGGTAGCGGAACTGGCGGGTCAGCAGGACGACTTCGCGCTCGGGGTCGTACGGCAGGACGGCGGCGCCGTTGCCGCGGTCGTAGGTCTCGCGCTGCTGGGTGGTCCAACGCCCGTCGCGGCGGCGGTAGTCGAAGGTGGTGCGGCGCAGGACGTGCCAGCCCTGTGAGGTGAGTTCCACCTCGCGCACCCGCACGTCCGGGTTGCGGTGCAGCTCGCGTCCGGCGCGGTCCAGGCCGGTCCGGCCGCGGTGGTCGGGGAGGTCGATCCCCGGGCGGGCGCTCACGCGTCCTCCCGCCGTGCGCAAGGGAGTTCGGAGACGTCGTGGTAGACCGGCAGGCCGCGGCGGCGGGCGGTGGCGACGTCCTGGTCCGCGCCGGTGGAGTCGCCGGGCAGGCGGAGCACCGCGTCGCAGCGGGCGAGCAGCCGGTCCGCGGTCGGGTACAGCACCTGGTCGGCCAGCGGGTCGGTCGGGCCCGCGCCGGCCGAGCGCAGCACCGGGAGCGCGATCCACTCGCCGATCACCGGCAGGTGTCCGGCGGCGAACACCGGCCAGGCGGCGGCCTCCAGCCGGGCCAGGTTGGCGGCCATCGCGGCCGGGTCGCCGCCGGTGCCGGAGCGGTACGGCCCGGCGATCAGGACGAGCATGGGGGCGGTGGGGGAGTCTGGGGCGGTGCGTGCTGCTGCTGGTGCGGTCATGGGACGCTACGATACATGCAAGAACGTGAAAGAACAGGAGACAACGAGGATGCTGGCTGCTGAACGGCGCGACCACCTGCTCGACCTGCTCGCCCGGGAGGGGAAGGTGGTGGCCAAGGACGTCGCCGCCGAACTCGGCATCTCCGAGGACAGCATCCGCCGCGACCTGCGCGACCTCGCCGCCGAGGGCCTCTGCCAGCGGGTCTACGGCGGGGCGCTGCCGGCCTCGCCGGCTGTGGTGGGCTACGCCGAGCGGCAGTCGGTGACGCCCGGCGGCAAGCGGCGGGTCGCCGCCGCGGCCGTCGACCTGATCCGCCCCGGCGGCACGCTGATCCTGGACGGCGGCACCACCGCGCTCGCCGTCGCGGGACTGCTCCCGCCCGACCTGGACTGCACCGTGATCACCCACAGCCCGACGGTGGTGGCGGCCCTCCTCGACCACCCCCGGGCCGAACTGTTCCTGCTCGGCGGCCGGATCTTCAAACACTCCGCGGTCGCCTGCGGCGCGGCCGCCGTCGAGGCCGCCCAGAACGTCTCCGCCGACCTCTGCCTGCTCGGCGTCACCGGCGTCCACCCCGACGCCGGGCTCACCACCGGCGACGCGGACGAGGCCGCGATGAAGCGCGCCCTGGCCGCCCGCGCGGCCGAGACCTGGATCCTCGCCTCGGCCGAGAAGATCGGCACCGCCTCCCCGTTCCGCGTCCTCCCCTGGGACCGCGTCGTCGGCCTGATCACCGACGCCGCCCCCGATCACCCGACGCTGGAGCGTCTCGCCGCCGCCGGGGTGGAGATCCGCCGGGCCAACTGACCGGAGCACGCGAACTCCCCTGCCCACTGGGCTTCTTGGGCTCTCCCCCGTGCGGGCGGGGGCGTCCGCGCGCGACGACCCCGAACGCCCGGCGCCGCGCCAGCGGTTCGGCCGCCACGGCCACGGCCACGGCCACGGCCTCGGCCTCGGCCACGGTCACAGCCACGGTCTCGGCATGGCGGCAAACCGTCTGCGGGGGGCCTGAGTCGAGCCATGCACCGCTTCCTCCGGCGGGCGTGCCGTCAGTGCGGAACCTGTCGGTCGCCGAGAGTGCGCAGGCCGCGGGTGAGGGCGGTGCGCTGGGCGGTGGTGAGTCCGGCGGTCAGCTCGGCGTCCGCGGCCTCGGCGGCCTCCGCGCAGCGGTCCAGCAGGCGGCGCCCCTCGGCGGTGAGGGTGAGGACCTGGCGCCGACGGTCCTCCGGATCGCGGACGCGCTCGACCGCGCCGAGCTCCTGCAGCTGATCCGCGAGGGCCACGATCAGGCTGGGCGCGACGCCGAGCCGGGTCGCCAACTCCTGCTGGGAAGCGGCGGATCCGCCGTCCAGCGCGGCCAGCAGCCCGGCGTGCTTGGGCTTGAGCCCCAGCGCTTCGACCCGGCCCGCGAACCGGTCGGCGGCCAGCGCGCCGAGGGTGCCCAGGTTGAACACGAGTGTGGCGCGCAGCGCGGCCGCTCCCTTGACATCGCTCATGGGCCGAATGATAACTTCGTCATATCGTTCATGGCTCGAATGATTCATGGGGAGACGAAATGGACGCCCTGTCGACGGCCAACGCGCTGGCCGCACTGGCCGGCGCCGGATCAAGCGTGGCGGGAGCGCTCCGACCCGGCCTGGCGCTGTCCGCAGACGAGCCGGTCACCGCCGGGACGCACCTGTACGCCTGGGCCTACGCCGCCCGAGCCCTCCCGCTGGGCCTGGCCACGGCAGTGGCGGCGTGGGCGGACGCCGCGGCGGCCTGGCCGCTGCTGCTGATATCGGGCCTGGCCCAGGTGGGGGACTCCGCGATCGGCTTCCGCCGACGCAACCTCGGCATGGCCTTCGGCGCCGGCGCGTGCGCCGTCCTGCACCTGCTCACCGCCTGGTGGACCACCCGATGAACGGCCTGGCGAACAGTTTGCAGGCGGCGGCGGCGGGGCTGGTGGGGTTGACGGTGCTCGACGTGGCGGCATTCGCGGCGGAACTGGCGGTGTACGCGGCAGCAGGCTGGTGGGCCTGGCGCCGACCGGGCCGCCGGGTGGTGCGACTGGCGTCGGCGATCGGGGCGGTCGCCGTTCTTGCCGTGCTGTGGGGGCAGTTCGCGGCCCCGACGGCGGAGCATCCGCTGCGCGGGGCGGCCCGGGTGGCGTTCGAGGTCTGCTGGTTCGGTGCGGGAGCGGTCGCCGGGGTGCGGGCGTACCGGCAGCGGGCGGCGTGAGTGTCGCGGCATGGGTGTCACGACATCGGTGTCGCACCATGCATGCCGCAGCACCGATGTCACGACACGGATGTTGTGGCATCGATGTCGCGTCATCGATGAGGTGACATCGATGACGCGACATGTATGACGCCTCACGTGTGATGTGACACGGATGCCGCGACATCACATGCCTCGACATGGGTGTCACGTCATCGATGTCGCGACACGCATGACACGGCATGCATGACACAACACGCATGACACGACATGGACCGCTAACGGCGCCCCCGCCCCGAGGCCCGCCCCGCGCCCCCGCCGCCCGACCCCGCACGATCCGGCCCAGGGGCGGGCGGTCGCGCGGGGCCGGGGGCGGGGGCGGCGTCAGTTGACGGCGGCGAGGTGGTTCTTCAAGCCCTGGCCGAACGCGGTCGGGGTGCCGTCGAAGTCGGAGATCAGCGACGGGCCCTGGGCGCAGTCCCAGGTGTTCCAGGTCCAGCCGAGGTAGGAGACCTTGGCGGCGTCGGCCCAGGACATCACCTGGTCGATGAAGGAGTGGGCGCAGTCGTTCTCACCGATCTCGCCGACCACCACCGGGACCTGGGCGGCCAGCGGTGCGACGGTCGAGTTCCAGCAGGACTGGCTGGAGCAGGTGTTGAAGTTGTACACGTGCCAGGAGGCCGCCAGGTTGCCGGCCGGGTCGGTCGGCTTGTGGGCGAGCCACTGGCCGAGGTCGTTGGAGTAGGCCAGGCCGCCGAGCAGGATGACGTTGTTCGCGCCGGCCGTGCGGACCGCGTTCACCAGGGTCTGCATGCCGCTGACCGGGTAGGTGATGCCGGGGCACGCGCTGCCGCCGTCCCGCCAGCAGTTCCAGGCCTGGTCGATGCCGGAGACGGCGCGGTCCGGGTACGGCTCGTTGAGCAGGTCGAAGACCACCGAGGGGTCGTTCTTGAAGGTGTCGGCGACGGAGGACCAGAAGGTTGCCGCGCCGGCGCCCGGCATCGGCTTCTGACAGGTCGAGTTGACGTCCGAGCAGCCCGAGGAGTTGCCGGTGTAGAGGCCCTGTGTCCAGTGCAGGTCGATGATCGGGGTGAGGCCGGCGTCCCGCAGCGCGTAGACGAAGTTCTTCACCGCGGTGCGGTAGTTCTGGCCCGCGTACTCGGGTTTGACGTTGGCGTAGCCGTTCCAGCAGTCCTCGTTGACGGGGACGCGGACGGCGTTGGCCTTCCAGCTCTTGATGGCGGTGATCGAGGCGGCGTCCACCGGTCCGTCGGAGAAGCCGTAGCCCTGGACGCACATGAACTCCATGCCCGAACGGTTCACGCCGCGCAGGATCACCTGCGAACCGTTGGCGTCCACCAGCTTGTTGCCGGAGACGTGCAGCGCCGGGGCCTTTCCGGTGCCGGTCCCGGTGCTCGAAGACGCGGAGGCGGAAGGGGAGGGGGAGGGGGAGGCAGAGGGAGAGGCAGACGCCGAGGGGGAGGGGGAGGGGGAAGCCGAGGCGGAGGCCGACGGTGACGGCGAGGGGCTCGTCGCGCCGTTGCAGGCCGTGCCGTTGACGGTGAAGGCGGTCGGTGCCGGGTTGCTGCCGCTGTAGGCGAAGTTGGCGCCCGCGCTGACCGATCCGCCGGCCGCGAGGGTGGTGGCCCAGGCGGGGGCGGTGATGGTGACGTTCTTGCCGGACTGGGTCCAGGTGCCGTTCCAGCCGGAGCCGGAGAGGGTCTGGTTGCCGGTGTAGGAGTAGCCGACGCTCCAGTTGTCGATCGGGGTGGTGCCGGCGTTGGTAAGTTTCACGTTCGCGGTGAAGCCGCTGCCCCAGTCGTTCGTCGTGTAGTCGACGGAGCACTGGACGCCGGCGGCGGCCGCGGGGCCGGCACCGGTGAGTGCGAGGGTGGCCGCAGCGGTCGCGGCCAGTGCGGTGACCAGCGCCAGGGTGGTGGTGCGGAGAGTCATGTCCGACTCCTCAGGGGAGGGAAAAAGTGGGCGCGCTCCCACAGGCCCGCCCCGAACCATAGCCAGGGGCAGGGCAGTTGCCAACGCTCCCCTACTGGACACTCCCCAGTGATCCCAAGGGTGACCCTGTGCGCACTCTCTTGACAGTGCGCATGCCCCTCCCGATATTTGGGAGCGCTCCCACACAGAACGGCCCCGGCGACCCCACCCCGGAAGACCCCGGCGGAACCTCGTTCCCCGGTCGGGCAAGCCACGCGCACCACCGCGTCCGCACCACCGTTTCCGCACCACCGCGTCCGCACCACTCTCTCCGGACTCCCCCACCCACCCCACCCGAGGAGCCGTCATGTCGTCTCCACCGCTCAACCGAGCCCCCCGCCGCCGGGTCTCGGCGGCCACCGCCGCGCTCACGCTGCTGGCCGCCGGCCTGTCGACCGCGGTCGCCGTCCCGGCGTCCGCCGCCGTCGTCCAGTGTTCCGTCGACTACACGACGAACGACTGGGGCAGCGGCTTCACCGCCAACGTGGCGATCAACAACAAGGGCGCCGCCGCGATCAACGGCTGGACGCTGACCTACTCCTACGCGGGCAACCAGACCCTGTCCGGCTCCGGTTGGAACGGCACCTGGAGCCAGTCCGGCAAGAACGTCACGGTCGTCGCCCCGGCCTGGGCGAGCACCATCGCGGCGGGCGGTTCGGCCACCGCCGGTGCCAACTTCTCGTACAGCGGCAGCAATGCGGCGCCGACCGGGTTCGCGGTCAACGGCACCAGTTGCACGGGGGCGCACGCGGCTCCGACGACCGCCCTGACCAGCCCGGCGCCGGGTGCCAACTACCAGGCGGGGGCGGCGATTCCGCTGTCGGCGACGGCTTCGGCGGCGGACGGCGCGAGCATCAGCAAGGTCGAGTTCTACGACAACACCACGCTGATCGGCACCGCGACCGCCGCGCCGTACGCCTTCAGTTGGACGGGTGCGGCGAGCGGCAGCCACTCGGTCTACGCGAAGGCGTATGACAGCCTGGGCGCGAGCAGTGAGTCGACCCCGGCGGGCATCACGGTGGCGGCGGGGCCGGCGATCAGCGCGACGCCGTTGACGCTGTCGGTGAACCAGGGCAAGACCGGCGGCTTCGCGCTGAAGCTGACCAGCCAGCCGAGCGCGAACGTCACGGTCACCACCACCCGCACCGCGGGCAACACCGGGCTGTCGGTCAGTTCGGGCGGGACGCTGACCTTCACCCCGAGCAACTGGTCGACGCCGCAGACCGTCACGCTCACCGCCGACGCCGCCTCCACCGGTTCGGCGACCTTCACCTCCAGCGCGACGGGGTACACCTCCTCGGCGGTGACGGTGACCGAGCTGGCCGTCGCCTCGGGCGTGTACAACGACCGGTTCCTGCAGCTGTACAACAAGATCAAGGACCCGGCGAACGGCTACTTCTCGCCGGAGGGCATCCCGTACCACTCGGTGGAGACCCTGCTGGTCGAGGCCCCGGACCAGGGGCACGAGACCACCTCGGAGGCGTACTCGTACCTGATCTGGCTGGAGGCCCAGTACGGGCGGGTGACCAAGGACTGGTCGAAGTTCAACGCGGCGTGGACGCTCATGGAGACGTACATGATCCCGGGGCACGCCGACCAGCCGACCAACTCGTTCTACAACGCCTCGAAGCCGGCCACCTACGCGCCCGAGCGCCCGCTGCCGAGCGACTACCCGGCGGCGCTGGACACCTCGATCACCGCGGGCAGCGACCCGATCGCCGGTGAGCTGAAGAGCGCGTACGGCACCGACGACATCTACGGCATGCACTGGCTGCAGGACGTCGACAACGTCTACGGCTACGGCAACGCGCCCGGCAAGTGCGAGGCGGGCCCGGCCGACACCGGCCCGTCGTTCATCAACACCTACCAGCGCGGCGCGCAGGAGTCGGTGTTCGAGACCATCCCGCAGCCGACCTGCGACAACTTCAAGTACGGCGGCAAGAACGGCTACCTGGACCTGTTCGTCAAGGACAACTCGTACGCCAAGCAGTGGAAGTACACCGACGCGCCGGACGCCGACGCGCGCGCCATCCAGGCCGCGTACTGGGCCGACACCTGGGCCAAGGCGCAGGGCAACGGCACCCAGGTGGCCGGCACGGTGGCCAAGGCCGGCAAGATGGGCGACTACCTGCGGTACGCGTTCTTCGACAAGTACTTCAAGCAGATCGGCAACTGCGTCGGGGCGAGCGCCTGCGCGGCTGGCAGCGGCAAGAGCTCCGAGCACTACCTGCTGTCCTGGTACTACGCCTGGGGCGGTGCCACCGACACCTCGGCCGGCTGGTCCTGGCGGATCGGCGACAGCGCGGCGCACGGCGGCTACCAGAACCCGATGGCCGCGTACGCGCTGGTCAACGACCCGGCGATGGCCCCGAAGTCGACCACCGGCAAGTCCGACTGGTCCACCTCGATGGGCCGCCAGGTCGAGTTCACCCAGTGGCTGCAGTCCAACGAGGGCGCGATCGCGGGCGGCGCGACCAACAGCTGGGAGGGGAACTACGGGACGCCGCCGGCCGGCACCCCGACCTTCTACGGGATGTTCTACGACGAGGCGCCGGTCTACCACGACCCGCCGTCCAACCAGTGGTTCGGCTTCCAGGCCTGGGGCCTGGAGCGGATGGCCGAGTACTACTACTCCAGCGGTGACGCCAAGGCCAAGGCCATCCTGGACAAGTGGGTGACCTGGGCGCTGTCCCAGACCACCTTCACCGCGGACGGCGGCTACCAGATCCCGTCCACGCTGGCCTGGAGCGGCAAGCCGGACACCTGGAACGCGGCCTCCCCGGGCGCCAACACCGGCCTGCACGTGAGCGTCGTCGACTACACCAAGGACGTCGGCGTGGCCGGCTCCTACGCCAAGCTGCTGGCCTACTACGCGGCCAAGTCCGGCAACGCGGCGGCCAGGACCGCGGCGCAGAAGCTGCTGGACGGCATGTGGGCCAACAGCCAGGACGCGCTGGGCATCTCGATCCCGGAGACCCGCGCCGACTACAGCCGCTTCAACGACTCGGTCTCGGTGCCGAGCGGCTGGACCGGCACCATGCCCAACGGCGACCCGATCAACGGCAGTTCGACCTTCCTGTCGATCCGCTCCTGGTACAGGAACGACCCGTCGTTCGCGAAGGTCCAGGCGTACCTGAACGGCGGCGCGGCGCCGACCTTCACCTACCACCGCTTCTGGGCGCAGGCCGACATCGCCACGGCGATGGCGACCTACGGGGAGCTGTTCGGCGGCTGACGGGCGGTCACCGCTCCACCACGACGCGAGTGCCCGGTCCGACCGACAGCGGACCGGGCACTCGTCCGTTCTGTGGAGATTGTCGTACTACCTCTTGATTTTTGTCGTATGGGGTACATAGTCTCCGGCCCATTCGCACGCCGTCGATCACCCTCGACCGCGTACGCCCACACTCGGGAGGGTCAACCCCTATGAGCGTTCCCCGGATCCGCCGTTCCGCACTCACCGCGGCCTGTCTCGTCCTCGCGACGGCCGGCGCACTGGCCCTGCCCGCCACGGCGGCGAACGCCGCCCCCGCCGACGGCCCGCTGCTCAGCTACGTCGTCAACACCAAGGCCAACCACGGCCAGACCCAGAAGGCCGAGCGGGAGATCCGCGCGGCCGGCGGCACCGTCGTCGCCTCGTACGAGCGGATAGGGGTGGTGATCGCGCACTCCGCGGACCCCGGCTTCGCCGCCACGCTGCGCGCCTCCAAGGCGATCGACTCGGTCGGCGCCAGCCGCACCGCGGGCATCCTGGCCGCCGACGTGGAGGACACCGTCCAGGAGGCCGCCGTCCCGGCCGCCGTGCCCGCCGACGGCAGCGAGCCGCTCTGGGCCAACCAGTGGGACATGCGGCAGATCGGCGTCGACCGGGCGCACCGGACCACGCTCGGCAGCCGCTCGGTGGTGGTCGGCGTGCTCGACGCCGGCGTCGACGCCACCCACGAGGACCTCGCCGCCAACGTCGACCCCGCGCTCTCCGCGTCCTGCCTCGGCGGCAGCCCGGACACCAGCTGGCAGTCCTGGCAGCCCACCAGCAGCGACCACGGCACCCACGTGGCCGGCACCATCGCCGCCGCCAAGAACGGCAAGGGCATCGAGGGCATCGCGCCCGGCGTCCGGCTGGCCGCCGTCAAGGTGGTCGACGACGGCGGGTTCATCTACCCCGAGTACGCGATCTGCGGCTTCGTCTGGGCCGCCGAGCACCACTTCCAGGTCACCAACAACAGCTACTACGTCGACCCGTGGATGTTCAACTGCGCCGACGACCCCGACCAGGCCGCGATCAGCGAGGCCGTCCGCCGGGCCGTCGACTACTCGCGCCGCAACGGCGTGCTGAACGTCGCCGCGGCTGGCAACGAGAACATCGACCTGGCGCACAAGACCGTCGACGTCTCCAGCCCGGACGACACCACCCCGGTCGAGCGGCCGATCAACGAGAACTGCCTCGACCTGCCCGCCGAGCTGCCCGGCGTGGTCGCGGTCTCCTCGGTCGGCTTCAAGGGCGACAAGTCGTACTACTCCAGCTACGGCCTGAACAAGGTCGCGGTGGCCGCGCCCGGCGGCGACGCCCGCTACCAGCTGCCCGACACCCCCGACCGCAACGGGCGGGTCCTGTCCACCGTCCGCGGCAACAAGTACGCCTACATGCAAGGCACTTCGATGGCCGCCCCGCACGCGGCCGGCGTCGCCGCGCTGCTCGCCTCCACCCACCCGTGGGCCGGTCCTGACCAGCTGCGCGCCCTGCTGCTGAAGCAGGCCGACGCGCACGCCTGCCCGACCGGCGTCTACAACCCGGGCGGCACCGGCGCGTTCACCGCCACCTGCGAGGGCCCCGACGCGAACAACGGCTTCTACGGGACGGGCGTGGTCTCCGCCGCGAAGGCGGCCGACTGGTGGCGCAACTGACCTCTGCCGGAAGGTAGTTCGCCCGCCGTGGGTCGGCCGCCGGCGCAACCGACCCGCGCCGGAAGGTAGTTCACTCGCCGCCGACGTGCCGCGACCAGTCCGGCTCCACCGGGGCCAGGCCGGCCCGGTTCGGCACCTGCTTCAGCCAGGCCGGACGGGCCGCCAGCCGCGCGGCGGCGGCCCGCTCCTCGGCGGCCCGGATCTGCGCGGGCGTCGCGAAGCCCTCCGGCAGCCAGGCCGCCGAGTGCGCCACCCGGGCGGCCAGGTGCGCCACGTACGCCTCCCGCACCGCGGCCGGCGAGTCGAACCCCGGCTCGTCGGCCAGCCAGGCGTCCGGCACCAGCGCGGTGACCTCGCGCAGCAGCTCCGGCGTCACCAGCGGGGCGAGCGCGGCGTCGGCGGCGGCCAGGTCGGGGCCGTAGCCGCCGAGCGCGTGGCCGCTCAGGTCGTAGCGCTTGTGCACCGAGGCGGCGGCGGACGCCCAGCGGTGGTGGAAGACCAGGCCCGCGCCGTTGTCGATCAGCCACAGCCGCCCGTGCCAGACCATCAGGTTGGGGTTGTGCACGCTGCGGTCGACGTTGCCGGTCAGCGCGTCCAGCCAGACCACCCGGCCCGCCTCGGCGGGGGAGACCTCGATCAGGCCGGGCCGGAAGTCCCGCGCGCCGGGCAGCAGGTCCATGCCGAGGTTGCGTCCGGCGCTGGCCCGCAGCAGGTCCTGGATCTCCTGGTCGGGCTCGTCCGCGGCGACCGCCGGGTCGAAGTCGACCAGCACCAGCGGCGGCACCCGCAGCCCCAGCCGCCGGGCCAGTTCGCCGACGACCACCTCGGCCACCAGCGCCTTCACGCCCTGCGCGGCCCCGGTGAACTTCACCACGTACGTCCCCAGGTCGTCGGTCTCGACCACCCCGGGCACCGACCCGCCCGCCCGCAGCGGGTCGACGTAGCGCAGCGCCTTCACTTCATCCAGCATTCGTCCACCCTAACGCGAAGGGCAACGCGAAGGGCGCCCCGGTTTGGCGGCCGTCCGGGGCGATGATTGGGTGGGGCCGACCGTCGAGCAGCCGACCGAGGAGAAGTGAAGCGATGGGCAAGGTGCACGCCACCACCGAGCGGACGTACGGGGCGGCTCCGGCCGAGGTGTACGAGGCGCTGGCCGACTACGCGGTGACCCGGCCGAAGCTGCTGCCCGCGCAGTACAGCGAGTACGAGGTCCGGGCGGGCGGCCAGGGCGCCGGGACGCAGGTGCACTGGAAGCTGCAGGCCACCGAGAAGCGGGTCCGGGACTGCCTGTTCACGGTGTCGGCGCCCAGCCCGGAGAAGCTGGTGGAGACCGACGCCAACTCCTCGATGGTGATCACCTGGACGGTGTCGGCGGTCGGCGAGAGCGGCAGCCGGGTCACCGTCGAGGCGAGCTGGACGGGCGCCGGCGGCATCGGCGGCTTCTTCGAGCGGACCTTCGCGCCGAAGGGCCTGAACCGGATCCACGACCAGGTGCTGGCCAACCTGGCGGCCGAACTCGGCTGATCCCCCGGGCAATCGGACACCCGTACGGCGCGTCAGCCGTACGGGTGTCTGACTTCCCCGGGACGGGTGAAGCGGGCCCGGCCCGGGGGTGTCCTCAACTTAGGCTCCGGGCCGTGCAGATGACGATCCTTCATGTGTCCCAGCCGGTCGACGGCGGGGTGGCCCGGGTGGTGGTGGACCTGGTGCGCGGGCAGCGCGCGGCCGGGTGCCGGGTGCTGGTGGCGTGCCCGTCCGGCGGCCGGCTCGCCCGGGAGGCCGCCGCGGCCGGCGCCCGGGTGCTGGACTGGTCCGCCGGGCGCTCGCCCGGCACCAGCACGGCCGGGGAGGTCTGGCGGCTGCGCCGGATCATCCGCCAGGCCGAGCCGGACGTGCTGCACCTGCACAGTGCGAAGGCCGGGCTGGCCGGGCGGCTGGCGGCCCGCGGCACCCCGGCGACGGTGTTCCAGCCGCACGCCTGGTCGTTCGCCGCCGTGGAGGGCGCGCTGGCCGAGGCCAGCCTGCGCTGGGAGCGGCACGCCACCCGCTGGGCCCGCACCGTGCTGTGCGTCAGCGAGCGGGAGCGGGCGGACGGCGCGGCGGCCGGGCTGGTCGCGGACTGGCGGGTGGTGCCCAACGGCGTCGACCTGGAGCACTTCGCGCCCGCCGACCCGGCCTCCCGGCGCGCCGCCCGGATGACCCTGGGCCTGGACCAGGGCGACCCGCTGGCGGTCTGCGTGGGGCGGCTGTGCCGGCAGAAGGGCCAGGACGTGCTGCTGGACGCCTGGACGCGGGTGCAGCTGGCCCGCCCGGCGGCCCGGCTGGTGCTGGTCGGCGGCGGCCCGGACGCGGAGGCGCTGGCCGAGCAGGTGCGCGGCCTGCCCGACCCGTCCCGGGTGCGGATGGTCGGCGACGTGGCCGACCCGCGGCTGTGGCTGGCGGCGGCCGACCTGGCGGTGCTGCCCTCGCGCTGGGAGGGGATGGCGCTGGCGCCGCTGGAGGCGATGGCCTGCGGCCGGCCGGTGCTGCTGACCGACGTGCCGGGCGCCCGGGAGTGCCTGCCGCCGGCCGACCGGGAGCGTGCGGTGGTGCCGCCGGAGAATTCCGGTGCGATGGCCGAACGGTTGGTCGAATTGCTGGGCGACCGGATCGAATGCGAACGCCGCGGTGCGGCGGCCCGCGCATACATGGCAGATCATCACGATATTCGCGGAGTGATTCAGCAGGTGGCGGCGCTCTACCGGATGATTGTTCGGAGCGGGGCGGTGCCGGTGGGCCGTACGGACCGTGTCCCGCAGGGATTCTGATCGTTTGTCAGGCCGTGAACGCCCGCCCGCGCAGGTGCGGACCTCTTTCCTGAATGTCTGATTATTGGGCGGGTGGAATGAAATGGCATGTCAGCCCCCTGCGTGCCAGTCGGCGTTCGGTAATGTCTGATTTTGCCTGCTTCGTCTCCATTTTCGGAATCGAAATGGTCGACCGCCTTTCACGGCAGCAGGTGCTTACCTGGACCGCGTCCACCGGGCCGGGGCGCCGAACCGGTGCGCGTCCGGTCCGGCTGCCCGGTCGCGGCGGGTACACAGCAGGGGAGTTCGTGCGCTGATGACCATTGACCACGAGAGCGTCCCGCGACCGGGCAGAACGCTGACCGGCCCCGGGCCGGGCCCCGGCCGCTCCGGCAGCGGGCCCGGCAACCGCCCCGGCGGTGACGTGCTCGACCGGCCGAGGATCCGGCAGAAGGGCCGGCCCCGGCAGCGCGCCGCCGCGCCCCGGCCGTCCGCCGCCGTCGGCCGGCACCGCGGCCGGCTGCACTCCCGGGTCGCCCTGCCGCTCGCGCTGGCCGCCGCCGACGTCCTGGCGGTCGGCCTGGCCGCCGCCGCCACCACCCCCGCCGGCACCCGCCCGATCACCACCGCCGCGCTGCTGCTGCCCGCGCTGCTCCCGCTCAACCTGGCCGGCGGCCTCTACCGCGGCCGGCTCAGCCTCTCCGCGCTCGACGAACTCCCCGCGCTGGCCGCCCGGGCCGCCGTCGCCACCGCCTTCGCGATCACCGCGGACGCCTGCCTGGCCGGCCGCTGGGCCGACCTCGGCCCGGTCAGCCCGCTGCGGCTGCTCGCCCTGCTGGTACTGGTGCTCCCGCTGGCCGCGCTCGGCCGGGCCTTCGTCCACCACCTGACCCGCAAGGCCCGCCGCCGCCGCCCCAGCCCGGTCCTGATCCTCGGCGCGGGCGAACTCGGCCAGCAGATCGCCGCGGTGCTCACCGCCCGCCCCGAGTACGGCCTGCGCCCGGTCGGCTACCTCGACCCCGACCCGGTGCTGCTGCCCGCCGGCGGCCCGCTGCCGGTGCTCGGCGGCCGCGAGGTGCTCGGCCGGGTGCTGCGCCGCTACCGGATCCACCACGTGCTGGCCACCGCGGGCGCCGCCGACGAGGCCGAGACGCTGGCCGCGCTGCGGCAGGCCGCCCGGCTCGGCTGCCAGGTCTGGCTGGTGCCCGGCCTGCGCGAGTTCGACTCGGTCCGCGGCGCGGGCGACCACCTCTGGGGGTTCCCCTGTCTGCGGCTGGGCGCCCCCGCGATGCGGCGCGGCGGCTGGATCGCCAAGCGCGGCTTCGACATCGCCGCGGCCGGCCTCGGCCTGCTGCTGATCTCCCCGGTGCTGGCCGCCTGCGCCCTCGCGGTGCGCTGGGACACCGGCCCCGGCGTGCTCTTCCGCCAGCAGCGCACCGGCCTGGACGGCAAGGTCTTCACCGTCCTGAAGTTCCGCACCCTGCGCCCCTCCAACGAGCACGAGTCGGCCACCCGCTGGAACATCGCGCAGGACCACCGGATGGGCGCCATCGGCAAGTTCCTCCGCCGCACCTCGCTGGACGAGCTGCCCCAGCTGTGGAACGTGCTGACCGGCGACATGAGCCTGGTCGGCCCGCGGCCCGAACGCCCGTACTTCGTCATGCGGTTCGGCCAGGCGTACCCCGAGTACGCCGACCGGCACCGCGTCCCGGTCGGCCTGACCGGCCTGGCCCAGGTCAACGGCCTGCGCGGGGACACCTCGATCGAGGACCGGGCGCGCTTCGACAACCGCTACATCGAGGGCTGGAGCCTGTGGGGGGACGTCAAGGTCCTGCTCCGCACCGCCGCCCTGGTGGTCCGCCCGGACGGGAGCTGAACCCATGGCCATCGCCCTCCAACTCCCGTACCCCGCGAAGCGGTTGGCCGCGATAGTCCCGGCCAGGCCGAGCTGGCTGGCGGCCGCGACGGTCCTTCTGGTGTGCGTGCCCACGGGGGAGAAGGACGTCACCGCGTCCGTGCACGTCACCCCCGCCGACCTCGCCTCGCTGGCCCTGGTCGGGCTGACCGCCCTCGACCTGCTGCGCGGCCGGCTGCCCCGGCTCGACCCCGCCGCCTGCGCGCTGTTCGGCGGCGTGGTGCTGGCCGCCGCCGTCGCCACCGCGCACTCCATCGACCCGGCGAGCAGCGTCACCGGCTTCGTCCGGCTGGTGCAGATCTTCGTGCTCGTCCCCGCCGCCGTGCTGCTCGCCGTCCGCGACACCCTCGACCGGCGGCTGGTGCTCGGCTCGTTCGTCCTCGCCGCCCTGATCGAGGGCGCGGTCGGCGCCGACCAGTACCTCACCCGCACCGGCGCCTCCTACACCGGCCAGCCGATCCGGGCCGTCGGCACCTTCGGCGCCCTCGACATCATGGCGATGTCCACCGTCGTCTCCTACGGCCTGCTCGCCGCCCTCGGCCTGGCCCTCGCCGAACGCCGCCCCGGCGGCAGCGCCGCACTGCGCCGGACGATGTGGGCCGCCGCCGCGTTCCTCGCCTTCCCGCTCGCCGTCTCCTTCAGCCGGGGCAGCTGGATCGCCACCGCCGTCGCCGCGAGCGTGCTGCTGCTGCGCGCCGACGCCCGGCTCGCCGTCAAGGGCGTGCTGGTCGGCGCGGCCGCCGCCGTGGTGCTGGTCGGCGGCCTCGGCCTCGGCGCCTCCGGCGTCACCGAGCGGCTCAGCTCGATCGGCTCGGTCTCCGCCGCCCCCGACCAGTCCGTCTCCGACCGCTACGACCTGTGGGCCACCGCCGGCCGGATCTGGCAGGACCACCCGGTCACCGGCGCCGGGCCGAAGGCGTTCCAGCAACTGCGCGACAGCCACGCCCCGCTGCGGCTCTCCTCCGGCAGCGACGCCGCCGACCCCACCATCGGCTTCCAGCGCGAACCGCTGCTCTCCCCGCACAACATGTACTTCCTGGTGCTCAGCGAACAGGGCCTGCTCGGCGTCGTCGCCTACCTGGCGCTGTTCCTCGCCCTGCTGCTCGGCTGCCTGCGCCGCGCCACCGGCCCCGGCCTGGCCGCGCTCGCCCTGCTCTGCTGGGTGCTCTGGGACTTCCTCTACGCCGACATCGGCGGCACCACCACCGTGCTGACCTCGGTGGTGCTCGGCCTGGCCGCCCGCACCGCCTTCCCCGGCCCCGAACCCCGTGAGGCGAACGGCGCATGACCACCGACCAGCCGCTGGCGGAGATCGCCCCCGCCCCCGGCGCCCCCGTCCCCGGCGCCCCCGCCGCCGAGGCCGCCGCCGTCCCCGCCCCGCGCCCCGGCGCGGCGGCCGAGCCCGCCAGACGCGGCTTCCTGGCCAAGGCCCTCGGCGTCACCGCGCTGCTCAGCGCGGCCGGCTCCGGCCTCGGCCTGCTCCGCGACCTGCTGCTGGCCCGGTACTTCGGCGCCAACCAGGGCACCGACGCCTTCCTGGTCGCCTGGACGGTCCCGGAGACCGCCGCGCCGCTGCTGATCGAGGACGCGATGGCGTTCCTGATGGTCCCGGCCTTCAGCCTGGCCCTGGTCCTGCGCGAGGAGCGCCCGCACGGCCCGGACCCGGTACGGCAGTTGACCCGCTCCACGCTGCCCTGGCTGCTGCTCGCGCTCTGCACGCTCTCCGCCGGCGCCGCGCTCGGCGCCCCCCAGCTGGTCGAACTGCTCGCCCCCGGGCTGGCCGACCCGCAGCTCGCCGTCACCTGCACCCGGATCACCGCGCTCGCCATCCTGCCGTTCGGCGTCGCCGGCTACCTGGCCTCCGCGCTGCGCGCCCTGCACGCGTTCACCGCGCCCGCCGTCATCTACGTGATGTACAACCTGGGCATCCTGGCGCTGCTGCTCAGCGGCCACCGGCTGCTCGGGGTGCGCTCCGCGGCGATCGGCGTCGCGGTCGGCAGCGCGCTGATGGCCGGGGTGCTGCTGCTGCCGTTCGCCCGCCGGCTGCGCTCCGGCGGGCGGCGGCGCGGGCTGAGCCGGGGCGCCGCCCGCCGGCTGGTGCTGATCCCGCTGGCGCTGCTGCCGGTCGCCGCGTTCACGCTGACCCGGCAGGCCCAGGTGTTCATCGAGCGCTACCTCGGCTCCGGCCTGCCGCCCGGCACCATCTCGCACCTCAACTACGCCGCGAAGGTCAGCCAGTTGGCGATGACCTCGGCCATCCTGATCGTCACCGTGACCTTCCCGGTGGTGGCCCGGGCGATGGCCGCCGGCGACTTCGAGGCGGCCCGCGACCGGGTCGAGAAGGACCTCGGGCAGGCGGCGGCGCTCGTCCTGCTCGGCACCGCCTTCCTGATGGCCTGCGCCCCCGCGCTGGTCTCCCTGCTGTTCCAGCGCGGCGCGTTCGGCCCCGCCGACACCTCCGCGACCGCCGCCGTGATCCGGGTCTACTCCTTCGGGCTGCCCGCGCAGGCGATGATCGGCGTGATGGTCCGGCCGTACTTCTGCGTCCGCCCGGTGGTGCGCCGCGCCGACACCCCGAGGGCCGAGGGCGACCGGATCACCTGGCCCGACTGGTACCCGGTCGGCGCGATGCTGCTCGGCCTGGCCGTCACCGTCGCGGTCGGCGTCGGCGCCACCCCGCACTACGGCGCGCTCGGCCTGGCGGCCGGCAACGCGGCCGGCATCACCACCACCGCGGCGCTGCTGATGCGCGGCCTGGTGCTGCGCGGCGTCGCGCTCCGGCTGCGCCGGGTGCTCGGCGGCCAGGCCCGGCTGCTCGCCGCCGCCGTCGCCGCCGCCGCGCTGGGCTGGCTCGCCGCCCGTTCCGCGGCCGCGCCGCTGACCGCCGGGCTGTTCGGCGGTACCACCGTCCTGCTGGCCTTCGCCGCGCTCGGCGCGCTGCTGGGCGCCGCCGAGGTGCGCGGCCCGGTGCTCGGCCTGCTGGCCCGGGCCCGCCGGCCGCGGCCCGTCCCGTCACCCGCCGCCGAAGGGAAGTCGCCCCATGGCCGCTGATCACCGCCTGCCGGCCCAGGCCCTCGCCCCCAGGCTCGCGCCCTGGATCCTGATGTACCACTCGGTGGCCGAGGAGGCCGAGGACCCCTACCTGCTCACCGTCGCCCCCGAGCGGTTCGCCGAGCAGATGGACTGGCTGCACCGCACCGGTCGGCGCGGCGTCAGCGTCCGCGAGCTGCTGGCCGCGCAGTCCCGCGGCCGGGAGGACCGGCTGGTCGGCCTGACCTTCGACGACGGCTACGCCGACTTCGCCCGGCACGCCGTCCCGGTCCTGCGCGAGTACGGCTTCACCGCCACCGCGTACGTCGTCCCCGACCTGCTCGGCAGCGAGAACGGCTGGGACGCCGAGGGCCCGCGCAAGAAGCTCCTCACCGTCGACCAGGTCGTCGAACTCGCGGGCGCCGGCTGGGAGATCGCCTCGCACGGCCTCGGCCACCAGGCCCTCCCCGGCCTCTCCCCGGCCGCCCTGCAACGCCAGACGGCCGACAGCCGGCGCGCCCTCGAAGACCTGGTCGGCGGCCGGGTCACCGGCTTCTGCTACCCGTACGGCGCCGTCGACCTGCCCGCCACCCGGGCCGTCCGGGACGCCGGGTACGAGTACGCCTGCGCGATCGAGCACTCCTGGCTGACCAGCCGCTACGCCCTGCCGCGCTGCTACGTCGGCGACCGCGACGGCGCCTGGCGGCTGCGCGCCAAACACGGCCGGCACCGCTGGCGGGACGCCGTGACCGGGCTGCGCTGGGCCCCGCCGAAGACCGTGCCGAAGGCCGCCGTGGGAGAGCTCCGATGAAGGTCCTGCACGTGGTCACCGGCCTGCACGCGGGCGGCGCCGAACGCCAACTCGCCCTGCTGCTACGGCACCTGCCCGCCGACCAGCGGCACGAGGTGGCCACCCTCAGCAACCCCGGCACGGTCGCCCGCGAACTGCGCGCCGCCGGCTTCACCGTCCACCACCTCGACATGCGCGGCAACCGCGACCTCGGCGTGCTGCCCCGGCTCACCCGGCTGATCCGGGCCGGCCGCTACGACCTGGTGCACACCCACCTCTACCGGGCGATGCTGTACGGGCGGCTCGCCGCCCGGCTGGCCGGCGTCCGCGCGGTGCTCGCCACCGAGCACTCGCTGCAGACCGGCGTGATCGAGGGCCGGCCCACCTCGCGCGGCGTCAAGGCCCTCTACCTGGGCGCCGAACGCCTCGGCAGCACCACCCTCGCGGTCTCCGGCCAGGTCGCCGCGGTGCTCGACCAGTGGGGCGTGCCCGCCGACCGGGTCCGGCTGCTGCCCAACGGCGTGGACGCCGCCCGGTACCGCTTCACCCCCACCGAACGCGCCGCCCACCGCGGCCGGCTGCGCGCCCGACTCGGCCTCCCGATCGGCGCGTTCGTGATCGGCGCGGTCGGCCGGCTGGTCCCCGGCAAGCGCTTCCACGTCCCGCTGGAGGCGCTGCCGCGGCTCACCGACGCCCGGCTGCTGCTGATCGGCGAGGGCCCCGAACGCCCCGCCCTGCTCGACCTGGCCACCCGGCTCGGCGTCCGCGACCGGCTGGTGCTCACCGGCGAACGCGACGACGTCCCCGAACTCCTCACCGCCGCCGACGTGCTGGTCTCCCCCTCGCGCGAGGAGACCTTCGGCCTGGCCGCCCTCGAAGGACTCGCCGCCGGACTGCCCCTGCTGCACTCCGCCTGCCCCGCCCTCGCCGAACTCCCCCCCGACGCCGCCCCGCACGCCCGCCTGCTCCCCTCCGAACCCGAGCCCTACGCCCGCGAGCTGGCCCTCCTCGCCACCACCCGCCCCGGCCCCCACCCGGCCCCGCCCGCCGTCGCCCACTACGACATCGCCCGGATCGCCGCCGAACTCGCCACCCTCTACCGCGAGTCGGCCGCCGCCGCGCCCACCCGCCGCACCGCCGCCGATGCCGGTGCCGGTGCTGCTGCCGTTCCGGGCGGTGCGGGCCCGGGTTCGGCGGGGGACGACCGGACGACCCGGTTCCGGTCCGGGCACGACCCTGCGGCGGCCCCGGGGGAGGAACCGCGCTCGCCCGCACCCGCCCGCGCCCTCCGGGGGCGGGCCGGGCGCGAGCCCGCCCGCCGGGCCGGTACCCCGGTCGAGGCGTCCGGCCCGGTGGCGCGCAGTGGGGGCCGGCGGGGGCGTTCCGGGCGCGAGCCCGGCGTCCCGGCGCCCGCTCCGGCGGCGGCCGTCCGGGGCGGCGCCCCGGACGGGAGCACCGGTCGTGCCCCGGTGGGCCTGGCGGCGCTCATCGCGGGGCTCCGGAGCCGGGTCCGGCGCGAGCCCGCCGCCACCCCGGACGGCGGGGGCCCGCGTCCGGCGGTGAGCGCCCCCGAGCCCGCTCGGCCTGCCCAGCCCGCCGCGAAGCCGGTCGCGAAGCCCGCCGGGTCCGCCAAGTCGGCCAATCCCGCCGCCAATCCCGTCGGGTCCGTGCCGCCCGCTCGGCGGGCGGGGCGGAAGGGCGGAGCCCGGCGCGGGGCGGGCGGGCGGCCCTAGCCCCGCGCCGCCCCGACCCACCGACCCACCGTCCCGCCCCGCCCGGCCGCCCGGCCGCGATCCGCTCCCCGGCCTCCGGCGGCCGCCGCGCCGCGCACTGACGTCCGTTCACCCCTACGACCTCTCTGGAGTCACCGATGCCCGAACCACGCCGCAGCGCCCGCGCGCTGGCCCGCCGCTGGTGGCCGCTGGCCGTCGCCGTCCCGCTCGGTGCGGTGGCGGGGGCCGGCTACGCCGCCGTCTCGCACCCGAGTTACGCCGCCAGCTCGTACGTGGTGGTGGTCCCGAACACCCCCGGCGAGAACTCGACCGCCGTCAACTTCGCGCAGGCGTACGGCCGGTTGACCGGCCAGCCGCAGGTGCTGATCGGTGCCGCCGCCGAGACCGGCCACACGGTGGCCGTGCTGTCGGGGCTGGTGCGCGGCACCACCTCGCCGGACGCGCCGATGATCGAGATCACCGGTACCGGCGCCCGGGGCGGGGAGGCGGTGAGGAACGCCGACGCGGTCGCCAAGTCGCTGATCGCGTTCGGCAACGCCAGCAGCAAGGAGACCGGCGTCCGGCTGGTCCCGCTGGCGCCCGCCGCCGAGCCGGACGCGCCCGCCTCGCCGTCCGCCGCCCTGGACACCGGGGTCGGCGCGGCCGCCGGCGTGCTGCTCGGCACGCTGGCGATGCTCACCCGCCGCAAGGACGGCCCGGCGGTCCGGGCCGAACTCCCCGCCCAGCCCGCGCCGGAGCCCGCCGCCCAGGCCGGCCCCAAGGCCGAGCAGCGCGCCGAGCAGCGCGTCGAGCGGCAGGCCGAGCAGCAGCCGGTGGCGGCCCGGTGAAGCTCCGCCAGCGGTCCGTGCCCGGCCCCCGGGTGCCCGCCCAGCCGCCCCGGTCGGCGGCCGACCGGGAGCGGTGGACGGCCGAGGTGCTGCGGGCCGACGACGCCCTCGACCGGGTCGCCGACGAGTGGGACGGCCTGCACCGCCGCTGCGCCACCGCGACCGCCTTCCAGGCCGCGCCCTGGCTGCGCTCCTGGTGGCGCGGCTACGGCCGTCCCGGCGCGCTGGTGCTGGTGCTGGTCCGCCGCGACGGGCGGCTGGTCGGTGCCGCCGCGCTGCGCCGCCGCGGCCCGTTCGGCGGTCTGACCAACCTGGGTGCCGGGCTGGTCGACTTCACCGACGTGCTGCTCGACGACGACTGCGCGGACCGGGCCGCCGCCGAGCTGGCCGCCGCCCTCCCGCTGCGCCGCTTCTGGCACAGCCTGGAGCTGCGCGAGGTGCACCCCTCGGCCGCCGTGCAGCGGGTGTACGCGCACTGGCGCGGCCGCCGGCACCGGTACGCCGACTCGCTCTGCCAGTACCTGCCGGCCGTCGAGATGGACGAGCTGCTGAAGCGGCTGCCCGGCAAGACCGCCCAGCGGACCAGGGTCAAGCTCCGCAAGATCGCCAAGGCCGGGGTGCTGGTGCACTCCGCGACCGCCGACGAGGTCCCGGAGACGGTCGCCGAGCTGCTGCGGCTGCACACCGTCCAGTGGCAGGACCGCGGGGTCACCCCGGAGCACCGCACCGCGCGCTTCGCCGCGCACCTGACCGAGTCGACCACCGGCCTGGTGGCGACCGGGCGGGCGGCCATACACCGGTTCGAGCTGGACGGCGAGGTGGTGGCGGTGAACCTGGTGATCCTGGGCGCCCAGTTCGGCGGCCTCTACATGTACGGCGCGCACCCGAAGCTGCGCGACAAGGTGGACATCGCGGGGATGCTGTTCAACGCCGCCCTGGACGAGGCCCGGGCCGCCGGGATACCGCAGTTGAGCCTGTTGCGCGGCCAGGAGCCGTACAAGCAGCGCTGGCGGCCCGACCGGCTGCACAACCAGCGCCTGGTGCTCGGCCCGGGCCGGCTGGCCCCCGCCGCCGCCGTCCGCGCGCTGCGGGTCCGGGCCCGGAACGCCGCCGTCCACCTGCTGCGCACCCGGATGCCGCGGCTGAAGGACGCGCTAGCGCAGCGCCGACTGCGGTGAGGTCCTCACCGGCCCGACGGCGCCGGAGGAGCCCGCCATCAGCTGCTTGTAGACCGTCGCCGACCTCGGGTTGTCCTTGCACTGCCAGAAGCCGTGCGGGCAGTAGTCGGTGACGGTCTGGTAGGCGGTGTCGTGGGTGCGCATCCACTCCAGCATCCGCCGGACGAACTCCGGGTTGTCGCCGTTGCGGAACAGCCCCCACTCCGGGTAGGAGACCGGCTTGCCGCGCTTGGCGGCGAACTCCACCTGGTCCTGCAGCCCGTACGGCTCCGCGACGTACTCGTCGAAGGTGCCGCCGGCGGGCTGGTCGTAGCTGTCCATGCCGATGATGTCGACCACGTCGTCGCCGGGGTAGCAGCGGGTCCAGGGGATCGCGTCCAGCCCGCGGGTGGGGGTGAAGTCGAAGGAGAAGCGCTGCCCGGGCACCGAGCGCATCACGCCGACGATCCGCCGCCAGTACGCCTTCCAGGCCGCCGGGTCCGGCTTGCAGCGCGAGGTGTAGGTGACGCCGTTCATCTCCCAGCCCAGGGTGATGACGGTGTCGCCGCCGCCGAACGCCACCAGCTTCCGGGCGAGCCGCAGGAAGTGCTGGTCGAACTCGCCCTGGTTGCCGCGGGCCAGCAGCCGGGCGACCTCGGCGTCCGGCACGTTGCCCTCGTTCGGGACGAGCATCGGCACGCCCAGCACCAGCCGCCGCCCCGGGTCGGACTGCCGCCACTGCGACCACAGGCCGAGCACCATCGGCTCGCCCTCGATGTCCTGCCAGCCGTTGCCCGCCAGGTAGGTGTGCCCGACCTGCATGTTGGCGTTGTTCAGCCAGGACGCCATCCGCGCGATGTTCGGGATGTAGTTGTCCCAGGAGCCGACGAACGCCCCGAACGGCACCTCGTGCATCGCCCGCTGCACCACCGGCCGGGGCGCCGCCCCGCGCGGCTGCACCGCGTCCGAGGAGAGCGCCGCGTGGCGCTCGGTCTGGCTGAGCGGGGTGCCGGACGGCACGCTCGCGGTGGTCACCAGCAGCAGCGCGGCCGCGGCCAGGGTCAGGCGGCCGAGACGCATGGGATCTCCGTACGGGTGCGGGGAGTGATTCCGGCCCCAGGAGCCTAGCCTGACGAACTGTCAGAAATGCCCCATGTCACCCCAACGGGTCAACCCGGTGGCGGATCAGCCGAAGGTGTCGCAGGCGGCCGGGTCGCCGGTCCGGTAGCCGGTGGTGAACCACTGCTGGCGCTGCGCCGCCGAGCCGTGCGTCCAGGTCTCCGGGTTGGTCCGCCCGGTGGCCCGCCGCTGGATCCGGTCGTCGCCCACCGACTGGGCGGCGTCCAGCGCCAGCGCGATGTCCTGGTCGGTCAGCCGGGTGATCAGCGGCCGGCCGGTGGACGGCTGCGGGGTGGTGGTGGCGTGGTGCGTCCACACCCCCGCGTAGCAGTCGGCCTGGAGCTCCAGCTTGACCGAGGCGCTGTTCGCGCCCTGCCGGTCGGTGCCGACCCGGTCCATGGTGCCCAGCAGGTTCTGCACGTGGTGCCCGTACTCGTGCGCCACCACGTACGCCTCGGCGAACGGGCCGCCCTGGGCGCCCAGTTGCCTGGTCATGTCGTCGAAGAAGCCCAGGTCGAAGTAGGCCTTGCGGTCGCCGGGGCAGTAGAACGGCCCGACCGCCGAGGTCGCGGTGCCGCAGGCGGTGGCCACCCGGTCGGTGAACAGCACGGTGGGCGCCTGGACGTACTCGCGGCCGCGGGCGGCGAAGTCGCCCTGCCAGTACGCCTGGACGCTGTTGACCACGGCCAGGATCCGGCAGTCCTGCCGCTTGTTGGCGTCCGCCCCGGTCCGGCACGCCGAGCCGAGCTGGGCCGAGCTGGTGGCCTTGCCGACCGGCGGCGCGGCGGGCTGGTCGGCGGCGCCGAACAGCCCGGGGTCGACGCCGAACAGCAGGGCCACGACCAGCCCGAGCAGGCCGACCACCCCGCCGCCGATCGCCAGGCCGCCGCCGGGCACCCCGCGCCGGTCCTGGACCTGCGAGCCGTCGAGCTCCGCTTCGTCGTCGAACTGCATTCCGTCTCACCTCTGTAACAGTCGGTGGATCACCGCAGCCGTACCCTAGCCGCCCGGGGACCCTCGGCCGGTCCCGTTGCCGCGCAGGTCGGGCCGGGTCGCGTGAGGGCCGGATAAAGGTCTGGACCAAGGACACGCCAGGGGCCGCCGGGCGGTAAACCGGGGGCTGCCGTCCGTACCCGCCGGATAAACTCCGGCCGTGTCCTCCAACCCGCTGCGAAGCCTGTCGCCCCGATCGGTCCTGCCCGCCGCCGCCGTCCTGCTGGTGCTCGGCGCCGGCGCCGCGGCCCACGCCAACCGTCCCGAGCCGTTCGGCGACCGGGTGGTCCCGGGCGCGGCCGACGCCAGCCCGGTCAGCGCGCAGTCGCCCAGCCCGAGCGAGATCGACTTCCGCACCGGCCCCGGCGTGGAGGCGTACGCCAAGGCCACCGGCGAGCGGCTGTGGTCCTACCGCCGCGAGGGCGCGACCGCGCTGCACCTGGAGCTGGTCGGCGACGACGCTGCCGTGGTCTGGGACGACGGCATGGTCACCGCGGTGAACACCGCCGACCACTCGGTGCGCTGGCACCGCAGCGTCCCCGGCCTGGCCGACTGGCTGCGCGCCGACGGCGAGCCGGGCGCCGAGGCGCGCACCGAGGAGCAGCGCAAGCAGCTGACCGCGCAGCGCGCCGCCGAGGCCCTGCACCCGTCCGCGGACCGGGTCAACGACGCGTTCGTGACGGTGGTCACGCCCGGCCTGCTGATGGGCTTCCGCGAGCGCGACGGCGACCTGCGCTTCAACTCCCGCCCCCCGACCGGCTGCGCGTTCTCCCCGCAGCGCACCGCCGAGACCGACGACGCGGTGCTGGTGCCCCGGCTCTGCCCGCCCGGCAGCGGCGGCGGCGTCATGGTGTTCTCGCTCACCGACCACGGCAACTTCCTCAACACCGGCCCCGACGTGGTGATGCGCCCGCTGGACGGGCACCGGGTCTCGGTCGAGGACGGCCCGGTGATCGGCAGCTGGGTGTACGACACCGCCCTGGGCAGCCGGGAGGCGGTCTGCGGCACCGGCGGCACCCCGTTCGCGGCGGCCCGGCAGGCGTGCGACAAGTGACCGGTCTCACGGGCCCGGTGGCCGCGGCGGCCGGCGCGAAAAAGAGTTTGCCGATACTCCCGTAAACTCGGTTCCAATGGCTGAGAGCCATACCCGTGCCGAGGAGAGACCCCAGCCATGATTTCCGCGAACGCCCTGGAGCTGCGTGCCGGTGCCCGCGTCCTGATCGAGTCCGCCAGTTTCCGGATCGCCCCCGGCGACCGGATCGGCCTGGTCGGCCGCAACGGCGCGGGCAAGACCACGCTGACGAAGGTGCTGGCCGGCGAGGGCCTCCCGGCCGGCGGCTCGGTCACCTCCTCGGGCGAGGTCGGCTACCTGCCGCAGGACCCGCGCACCGGCGACCTCGACGTGCTGGCCCGGGACCGCATCCTGTCCGCCCGCGGCCTCGACACCGTGCTCAGGAAGATGCGCGAGAACGAGGAGCGGATGGCCAACGGCCAGGGCGCCACCCGCGACAACGCGATGAAGAAGTACGCCCGGCTGGAGACCGAGTTCCTCACCAAGGGCGGCTACGCCGCCGAGGCCGAGGCCGCCACCATCGCCGCCGCGCTCGGCCTGCCGGACCGCATCCTGGGCCAGCCGCTGCACACCCTCTCCGGCGGCCAGCGCCGCCGCGTCGAGCTGGCCCGGATCCTGTTCTCGGACGCCGACATCCTGCTGCTCGACGAGCCCACCAACCACCTCGACGCGGACTCGATCGTCTGGCTGCGGGACTTCCTGAAGACCTACAAGGGCGGCTTCATCGTCATCTCGCACGACGTCGACCTGGTCGAGACGGTCGTCAACAAGGTCTTCTACCTGGACGCCAACCGCGCCGCCATCGACATCTACAACATGGGCTGGAAGCAGTACCAGCAGCAGCGCGAGGACGACGAGAAGCGCCGCAAGCGCGAGCGCGCCAACGCCGAGAAGAAGGCCGCGACGCTGAACGCGCAGGCCGACAAGATGCGCGCCAAGGCGACCAAGACGGTCGCCGCGCAGAACATGGCCCGCCGCGCCGAGAAGCTGCTCTCCGGCCTGGAGCAGGCCCGGGTCTCCGACAAGGTCGCCAAGCTGCGCTTCCCCGACCCGGCCCCGTGCGGCAAGACCCCGATGACCGCCGCCGGCCTGTCCAAGTCGTACGGCTCGCTGGAGATCTTCACCGACGTCGACCTGGCGATCGACCGCGGCTCCAAGGTCGTCGTGCTCGGCCTGAACGGCGCGGGCAAGACCACCCTGCTGCGGATGCTGGCCGGGGTGGAGAAGCCGGACACCGGCGAGGTGATCCCCGGCCACGGCCTGAAGATCGGCTACTACGCCCAGGAGCACGAGACGCTCGACCCGGAGCGCAGCGTGCTGGAGAACATGCGCTCCGCCGCGCCGGACACCGACCTGGTGCAGATCCGCAAGATCCTCGGCTCGTTCCTGTTCTCCGGCGACGACGTCGACAAGCCGGCCGGCGTGCTCTCCGGCGGCGAGAAGACCCGCCTGGCGCTGGCCACCCTGGTGGTCTCCAGCGCGAACGTGCTGCTGCTCGACGAGCCCACCAACAACCTCGACCCGGCCAGCCGCGAGGAGATCCTCGGCGCGCTGCGCTCCTTCACCGGCGCGGTCGTGCTGGTCACCCACGACGAGGGCGCGGTCGAGGCGCTCCAGCCGGAGCGGATCATCCTGCTCCCGGACGGCGTCGAGGACCTGTGGAGCCCGGCCTACCACGACCTGGTCTCGCTGGCCTGACCCCCCGGCCGGCCGCCTCCCCGGCCCGAGGGCCCCGGCCGGCCACCTCCCGGCCCGCTCCGGGCCACCGCGCGGACCTCGCGCGTAGACGCGGGGTCCGCTTTCGGTACGAGGGGAACTCGTCCCGCGTCGATCACGGGAACACCGGGACGGCCCCGGCGGTTCTTCCTGTCGGAGCGCGCGGTTTGCCCGCTGACGGTCCGGGCTGAGCAGCGGATTCGCTCAGGGGAGCGAATCGCGGAGGGGCGCGCACACCCTCCGTGAGCGCCCTGGTGCGGAGCGCGCACCACCGCCCGCGCCCGCTTTCCGGCGACCGACCTTGTCGAATGGGTGGCCAGGAGCCTTGCTATGGGTGATCATGGGATTCTGACCGATCACCTCTACGAGGAGGCACGGGTGGCCGAGACTCTGAAAAAGGGCAGCCGGGTAACAGGTGCGGCGCGTGAGAAGCTCGCGGCCGATCTCAAGAAGAAGTACGACTCCGGGGCGAGCATCCGCGCCCTCGCGGAGGAGACGGGCCGGTCCTACGGCTTCGTCCACCGCATGCTCAGCGAGTCCGGGGTCAACCTCCGGGGTCGCGGCGGTGCCACCCGCGGCAAGGGCAAGGCCGCTGCCGCCGCCGGTTCCTGACGGGGCGTCACTCCGGGCGGGCGGCATCCGAGCAGCCTCGGCCGCCCGCGCCACACCAGCGCGCTGCTCGCCACGCACGACGCTCCACAACGGATCGGCGGCCGGGACCTCCCGAGCCGCCGACCGCCGTTTCCGGGCCCGGGCCGCCGTCCCTGTACGCGCGCCGAAGGCTTTGTTACTCTCCAGTAGCTCGTCGGGGTCGGCGGGCGCCCCTCCCCGCCGCTGGAAGGTAACCCGCCATGAGCACCGACATCCCCGACGCCGACCGCACCGCCTGGGAGAAGGCCGGCGTCCGCCTGGAGCTGGACGGCGAGCTGGCCACCGTCACCCTCTGTGACCCGGCCCGCCGCAACGCCCAGACCCCCGCGATGTGGCGGGCCCTCGCCGCGGTCGGCCGCGCGCTGCCCGGCGACGTCCGGGTCGTCCTGCTCACCGCCGAGGGCAGTTCCTTCTCGGCCGGCCTCGACCGCGCCATGTTCACCCCCGAGGGCATCCCCGGCGAGACCGGCTTCCTGCGGCTGGCCGCCTCCACCGACGCCGAACTCGACGCCGCGATCGCCTCCTACCAGGCGGCCTTCACCTGGTGGCGCCGCAACGACCTGGTCACCATCGCCGCCGTCCGCGGCCACGCGGTCGGCGCCGGCTTCCAGCTCGCCCTCGCCTGCGACCTGCGGGTCGTCGCCGAGGACGTCCAGTTCGCGATGAAGGAGACCGCGCTCGGCCTCGTCCCCGACCTGGCCGGCACCAAGCCGCTCACCGAACTCGTCGGCTACGCCCGGGCCCTGGAGATCTGCGCGACCGGCCGCCGGGTCGGCGCCGAGGAGGCCGTCGCCACCGGCCTCGCCAACCTCGCCGTCCCCGCCGCCGACCTCGACGCCGCGGCCGCCGACCTCGCCGCCGCCCTGCTGGCCGCCCCGCGCGCCGCCGTGATCGAGACCAAGGCCCTGCTGCGCGGCGCGATCGACCGCAGCTACGACCAGCAGCGGGCCGCCGAGCGCGAGGCCCAGGCGCGCCGGCTCCGGGACCTCGCCGGGATGTAGCGGCGGCGGCCCGCCGGAGGTGCGGACGCGGGGCGGACGGCCCCCCGTTCGCACCTTCTTGCCATGCGCTCCGCGTGGCTGAATGCCAGGGTTGGGGTGATTTGCGATATAGCTGGTGTCGAACGTCAGGAGACCCGAGATGACGCAGCAGCCCCACACCCCCACCCCCGCCGACCTCCAGAAGAACGCGACCGACAGCCAGTCCGGCGGCGAGCGCGGCCGCACGGCGCTCGCCGTCGGAGTGGTCGAGAAGATCGCCGGCATGGCGGCCCGCGAGGTCTCCGGGATCCACGCCCTCGGCTCCGGGTTCTCCCGGACCTTCGGCGCGATGCGGGACCGGGTACCGGGCTCGAAGTCCAGCGTGGGGCGCGGGATCAAGGCCGAGGTCGGCGAGAAGCAGACCGCCATCGACATCGCGCTGGTGGTCGAGTACGGGGTGGTGATCCCCAGGCTGGCCGGCGAGGTGCGGGCCAACATCATCGAGGCGGTCGAGCGGATGACCGGCCTGGAGGTGGTCGAGGTGAACATCTCCGTGAACGACGTCCACCTGCCCGACGAGCCCGACGAGGAGGACGAGGAGGAGACCCCGTCCTCCGGGAAGCGCCCCCGGGTGCAGTGACCCGCGCGCAGTGCAGTCTTGACCGTCCCGAGAGCCGAGCAGGATCGCGAAGGAGCAGTGGATGAACCTGGCGTTGGTGGGCCTGCTCGTGGGCATGGCCCTCGGCTTCGCCGGATACTTCGGCGGTTTCGCCGCGTTCCTGCTGGTGGCGGTGCTCGGGGCGGTCGGCTTCGTGGTCGGGCGGCTGATCGAGGGGGACATCGAACTCGGTGACCTCGGCGACCTGCTGCGCGGCCGGGACCGGCGGCGCTGATGGACCGGCCGGGGGTGGTCGCGCAGCGCGGCGGCGAGCGGGTCGCGGACCGGGTCTACCGGCGGATCGCGGCCAAGGCCGCCGCCGACGCGCTCGCCCCGGCCTGGCTGGGCCGGCCCGGCCGGGGCCCGTACCCGAAGGTCTCGGCGCTGCTCTCGCACGGCCGGGTCCGACTCACCCTGCACCTGGAACTGCCGTTCCCGTCCGACGTCGGCGCGCTCTCCCGGAGCGCCCGGGACGCGGCCTGCCGGACCGTCACCGAGCTCACCGGCACGCCGGTGACCGGCGCCGACGTGATCGTCGACCGGCTGCACCCGGCGGCCGCCGGATGACCGCGGCCCAACCGGCGCCGGAGCCGGTGGAAGCACCCCGACGGCCGCCGCGGCGCGGGGCCGGCCGGTGGCTGCGCTCGGAGCGGGCGGTGCCGACCGCGCTGGTGGTCGCGGTGCTGCTGGTGGCCTCCGGGACGCTGCTGTACGACGTGGTCGCGGTGCGGGCCGGCGGACAGGCCAGGCCGTGGCGGCGGGAGCTGTCCGAGCAGCTGGCCACCCGGCACCTGGACGACCCGTGGGTGCTCGGCATCGCGGGCGGCACCGCCGCGCTCGGCCTGCTGCTGCTCTGGCTGGCGTGCGCCCGCGGCCTGCGCGGCTGGCTCGCGCTGGAGCCGCGCGGCGCCGCGATCCACCGCAGCGCGGTCGCCGCGCTGATCGCCGGCCGCGCCCGGCAGCGCGCCGACGTGCACTCCTGGCAGGTGAAGACCGGCCGGCGGCGCACCCGGGTCACCCTGACCGGCACCACCGACCCGGCCGGCGCCGAACGCGAGCTGCGCGCCGAACTCGCCCGGATCCCGCTGGCCGCGCCGCACCGGCTGGACGTCCGCACCCGGCCCGTCCACGAACGCCACCGCCGCCGGGATCTCGCCGAGCTGGAGCCGCCCCGATGAGCCGACGCGCCGTCAACCGCACCGTCCTGGGCCTGGTCGGGCTCGGCCTGCTGGCCGGCGGGGCGCTGGTGCTGCTCGGCGGGCTCGACGCCTACCGGCACCTCGGGATCACCCCGCCCGACTGGTGGCCGCTCACCTCGCCCGACCAGCCGGTGCTCAGCGCCGAGAGCCGCACCCGCTGGGCCGACCGCGACTGGTGGTGGCCGGTGGCGATCGCCGTCCCCGCGCTGGTGATCGCCGGCTGCCTGTGGTGGCTGTTCGCCCAGCTGCGCCGCGGCGGCCCGGCCGGCGTCGACCTGCCCTCGCCCGCCGCGCCCGGCGAGCCGCACTTCGCGCTGCACGTGCGCAGCCGGGCCGTCGAGGAGGCGGTCGAGACCGAGACGGTCGCGCTCCCGGACGTCGACCGGGTCAGCGTCAAGGTGGTCGGCGCGGCCCGCCGCCCCCGGGTCCGCACCGCCGTCCGGCTGGCCCCCGGCGCCGACACCGGCGCCCTGGTCGCCGCCTACGGCGCCGGCCCGGTCGAGCACGCCCGCCGCTCGCTCGGGCTGGCCGCGCTCCCCGCCGAGCTGCGGCTGCGCGGCGGCAAGCCGCGCCGGGAGCGGAGCGCGAAGAAGCCGCCCCGGGTGCGCTGACCGGCGCGGCCCGGGGCGGCGGGGGTTCGTTCAGAGGCCGCGGATGGCGCCGCCGTCGACCGGGAGCATCAGGCCGGTGAGGTAGGAGGCGGCGGGGGAGAGCAGGAAGGCTGCGGCCCGGCCGAACTCCTCCGGGGTGCCGTAGCGGCGCAGCGGGATGCCGGCGGCGGCGGCCTCGCGGGCGGCGGCCGGGTCGGGGGCGAGGGCGTCGAGTTCGCGGACCCGGTCGGTGTCGATCCGGCCGGGCAGCAGGCCGAGGACTCGGATGCCGCGCGGGCCGAGCTCGTCGGCGAGGGTCTTGGCGGCCATCGCCAGGCCGGGGCGCAGGCCGTTGGAGACGCCGAGGCCGGGGATCGGCTGGCGGACCGAGGTGGAGAGCACGAAGGCGATCACGCCCCCGGCCGGGAGCTGTCCGGCGGCGGTCCTGGCCAGCCGCAGCGCGCCGAGGAAGACCGAGTCGAAGGCGTCCCGCCACGCCTCGTCGGTGGCGGTGGCGACCGGGCCCGCGCTGGGGCCGCCGACGCTGATCAGGATGCCGTCGAAGCCGCCGAAGCGCTCGCGGGCGGCGTCGACCAGGCGCTGCGGGGTGGCCGGGTCGGCGTTGTCGGCGCCGACGCCGTGGGCGTTCGGCCCGAGGGCGTCGGCGGCGGCTTCGGCGGCCGCGCCGGTGCGGCCGGTGACGATCACTCTGGCGCCTTCGTCGACGAGCTGTCGCGCGGTGGCGTGGCCGAGTCCCCGGGTCGCGCCGGTGACCACGTACACCCTGTCCTTGAGTCCGAGATCCATGCCGACCATTGTCGCCGGTCGGCACGGATCCCGGGCCAGGGGGCGTGGGGGCTGTGGGTCAGCCCACCGGCACGCCGGGGTTGACCAGGGCGGTGCCGCCGGTGACGGTGTTGTCGGCGGTGACGGTGGTGGGGCAGTCGGCGGAGTAGTTGGTGACGTCGATCGCGTACTTGGCGGTGTTGCTCCCGCTCGCGCCGGTCAGGTCGGAGGTGTTGCCGCGGAAGACGGTGCCGCAGCCCCAGCCGGGCTGCTGGGTGTGGGTCTGGTAGCCGTCGTTCATGGTGCGGACGCCGGTGTTGTTCTCGATGGTGTAGCCGTTGCCCTTCACGTCGACCCAGGAGTCGTCGTAGTTGACGTTGGTCAGGCCGTTGCCGTCGAAGCGGTTGCCGGAGACCAGGCCGCCGGTGGTGCCCTCCTTGAGGTCGATGTTCTCGCCGCCGATGTTCGGGCCGATCGTGTTGTCCAGGATCTGCACGTGGTCGCTCCTGTCGGTGAGCGTGTTGGCGGTGCCGACGTACACGCCCTCGCCCTTGCCGTCGTGCGCGGTGCCGGTGTCGCGGACGGTGGAGCCGCGCAGCACGCCGTAGCTGGAGGAGTTGCGGAAGTGCACGCCCTCCATCGTGGTGTGGTGCACGGTCACGCCGTCGAGCACCACGTGGTCGGAGGCGTCGACCATGATGCCCTTCTGGGCGTTGGTGACGGTGATGCCCCGGACGGTCCAGTACGGGGCGTTGGCCAGCGACAGGCCGTAGCCGCCGCCGGTGGCGGTGGTCAGCACGGCGTTCGGGGAGCCGGTCAGGGTGATCGGGGCGGCGGCGGTGCCGGCCGTGGTGATCTTGAAGTTGCCGGTGTAGGTGCCGTCCGCGAGCTGGATGGTGCGGCCGGGGACGGCGGCGCTCAGCGCGGCCTGGAGCTCCTTGGCGGTGGAGACCCGGACGGTGTTGGCGGGCGTGGAGGCGGCGGGGGAGGCGGAGGGGGACGCGGAGGTCGGCGGCGCGCTGGACGGCGCGCCGGACGGGGAGGTGGAGGGCGGCGCGGTGGAGGGGGACGGGGAGGCGCTGGTGGGCGGGGGCGAGGACGGGATCGCGCCGAGCGCGGTCAGCGAGACGTCGTCGGCCTGGTAGGGGCTGCCGTACCAGCCGCTCAGCGTGACGGCGACCTGGGTGGTGGTCGGGCCGGTGGTGAAGGTGCGGGTGAGCTGCGTCCAGCCGGGGGCGTTCGCCCAGGTGGAGGTGGACACGCCGGTTCCGGCGGCGGCGAGGGTGACGTACGAGCCCTTCACCCAGGCGGTCAGGGTGTAGCCGGTGTTCGGCTGGACGGTGACGCTCTGGGTGCACGGCGCGAGGTCGGCGGAGCCCGGGACGGCGCTCAGCGCGGCGGCGCCGGAGTGTGGGGCGGTGGCGGTGGTGGCGGCGGTGCCGGCGCAGCTCCAGGGGGAGAGCGCGGCCGACTCGAAGCCGCCGTTGCCGAGGAGTTCGGTGGCCGCGCCGGCCTGGGCGGGCAGCAGCGCGAGGACGGCGCTGCCGAGGGCGAGGACGCCGGCCGCGGCGGCGGCGCGGGGGGTGCGGTGTGACATGGGGTCGCTCCGGTGTGTGGGGGAAAGAGCGGTGCGGGGCATGTGCACGGCCAATTTGGACTAGACCTTTACAGGGCGTCAATGGGTGGGCGCCGACCGGGTGTCGATGGCGCGCGGCCCGGAACCGTCCGAAGATGGGGGGACCGGACCACCCACCCGAGGTGCAGCGCATGGACAGTCGGCGGTTGCCGAACATCGACGGCGTCGCGGCGGCCCTGGTCGACGGCGACGGACGCGTCGTGGGCTGGACCGCCGCCGCCGAGCAGCTGCTCGGCCTGTCGGCCGACCAGGTCACCGGCCGCCCCGCCCGCGAGCTGCTGGCCGACCGCGCGGCCGACGCCCACGCGCTCGGCCGGCGGGCCGGCGGGGTGCGGCTGCGCACCGGCGACGGCACCCCGCTGGAGGTCGCCTACCAGGTGCTGCCGCTCTCCGGCGCGCACGGCGAGATCCGCGCCCTGGTGCTGGCCACCCCGGCCGGCACCGTCGCCCGGCGGCGCCAGGACGAGGCGTTCACCCGCGAGCTGTTCCTCCAGGACCGGATCGGCCTGGCCTTCTTCGACACCGACCTGCGGCTGCTGCGCACCAACACCCACCTGCTCCCGTACACCGGCCTGCCCGCCGACCTGGACGGGCTGCGGATGGGCGACTTCCTGCAGCCCGCCGACGCGCGGGCCACCGAGGAGATCCTGCGGAGCGTGCTGGTCAGCGGGGAGCCGGTGGTCCGCGCCGAACTGCCGGTCCGCACCCTGGAGGACCCCGACCCCGGGGTGGTGATGGAGGTCCAGGCGTTCCGGCTGCAGGCCCCCGACGGGACGCTGATCGGGGTGGCCGCGCTGTTCGGCGACGTCACCGAGCTGCACCGCTACCGGCGGCGCGCCGACGTGCTGCACCGGGCCACCGCCGCCGTCGGCGGCTCGCTCTCCGTGGTCGGCACCGCCGAGGACCTGGCCGGCGTGCTGGTGCCCGGCCTCGGCGACCGCGCCGAGGTCGACATCGCCGAGGCCGTCTTCACCGGCGACGAGCCCGCCCCCGGCGCCGACGGCCTGCTCACCGTCCGCCGCACCGCCACCGCCGGGCCGCCCGGACCCGACAGCCGCCCGCTCGGCCCGCTCGGCCGCGAACAGCTCGGCCGCCCGGCCGCCGCCACCACCGGACCGCCCGCGATGAGCGCCCCGCTGCACGCCCGCGGCGGCCCGCTCGGCCGGATCACCGTCCGCCGGGGCGAGGCCGACGGCCCGTACGAGGACGAGGACCTCGAACTGCTCCGGGAGATCGCCGCCCGGGCCGCTCTCGCGCTGGACAACGCCCGCCGCTACACCCGCGAGCACCGGGCCGCCGTCGGGCTCCAGCGCTCGCTGCTGCCGCCCGCCGAGACCACCGTGCCCGCCGCCACCACCGCCAGCGTCTACCGGCCGACCGACACCGCGACCGGCGTCGGCGGCGACTGGTTCGACGTGATCCCGCTCTCCGGCGCCCGGGTCGCCCTGGTGGCCGGCGACGTGGTCGGCCACGGCCTGCAGGCCAGCGCCACCATGGGCCGGCTGCGCACCGCCGTGCGGACTCTCGCCGACCTCGACCTGGAACCCGACGAGCTGCTCGTCCACCTCGACGACCTGGTCTCCCAGCTGGTCGTCGAGGGCAGCGAGGAGGAGCGCGAGCGCGGCGTCGCCGACCCCTCCGGGGCGACCTGCGTGTACGCCGTCTACGACCCGGTCTCCGGGATCTGCCAGACCGCCAGCGCCGGGCACCCGCCGCCCGCCCTGGTGCACCCCGACGGGCGGGTCGAGTACCTGCCGGTCAACCCCGGGCCGCCGCTCGGCGTCGGCGGACTGCCGTTCGAGGCCGTCGAGTGCGCGCTGCGCGGCGGCAGCGTGCTGGCGCTGTACACCGACGGGCTGATCGAGGGCGGCGGCAGCGGCGGCGACCTCGACGAGGGCATGGCCCAGCTCGCCGCCCGGCTCGGCGAGGCCGACCTCGGCGGCGACCTGGCCGCGGCCGGCCGGGCGATCGTCGCGGAGATGTCCACCGCCGGGCTGAGCGACGACGTCACGCTGCTGCTGGCCCGGCTGCACCCCGTGCCGCCCGCCGACACCGCCGCCTGGACCATCGACGCCGACCCGGCCGCCGTCGCCGGGGTCCGCGAGGCCGCCACCCGGACGCTGGAGGGGTGGGGTCTTGACCAGCTGGTGTTCACCACCGAGCTGGTGCTCAGCGAACTCGTCACCAACGCGATCCGGTACGCGGGCGGGCCGGTGATGGTCCGGCTGATCCGCTCCTCGGTGCTGACCTGCGAGGTCTCCGACCCCAGCGCCACTCAGCCGCGGATGCGCCGGGCCCGGCTCACCGACGAGGGCGGCCGCGGCCTCTACCTGGTCGCCCAGCTGACCGAGCGCTGGGGCAGCCGCTACACCCGCGGCGGCAAGACCATCTGGGCCGAGCAGTCCTTCGACCCGCCGCCGCTCGGCTGGTAGCGCAGCTCAGCCGGCGGCGACCAGTTCTTCCGCGGGCTCCCGCTCGGCGGCGCTCTGCTTCGCCTCGCGGCGGGCCATCACCACCAGGCCGACCGGGATCAGCGAGGTGAACAGCCACCACTGGATCGCGTACGCCATGTGCGGGCCGATGTCGGAGTGGCCCGGCTCGGCCAGCGGTTCGGGGGACGGGCCGGCGGCGGGCCGCGAGGAGGCCAGCTCCAGGTAGCCGCCGAGCACGGTGCTGCCCGCGTAGCCGGCCTGCTCGGCGGTGTTGATCACCTTGAACATCCGCTCCGGCAGGCCGCCGCGGTTCTTCACGCCCAGCGAGGCGTACGTCTCGTCGGCGCGCAGCCGGCCGGTGACGGTCACCTCGCCGGACGGCGGGGCCGGGACGTCCGGGAGGCTGGCGGCGTCCGCGCCGGACTCCACCCAGCCGCGGTTGACCAGTACCGAGCCCCTGCCGTCGGCGAGCACCAGCGGGGTCACCACGAAGTAGCCGATGGTCGAGCCGCCCGGCTCGGTGCGGCCGCGGATCACCACCTCGTGCGCGGTGTCGTAGCTGCCGGTGGCGGTCACGGTGCGCCACACCTCGCCGCCGGGGACGGACCAGCCGGGGGAGGAGAGCGCGTCGAAGGCGACCGGAGCACTGCCCAGGTTGCGGGCCACCAGGTCGTTGCGGGCCACCCGCGCCTCGTGCCGGTGGTACTGCCAGAAGCCCAGCTTGATCATGGTCGGGACCAGCACCGCGGCAACCAGCAGGATGACCGCCCAGCGCGCGGACAGCAGGAATCGGTACACACCCGGCACGCTAGCCCTCCTTACCGCGCCCTCAGGCACCGGGGTGCGGCGCGACCTCGCGCAGGAGCTGCAGGAACGCGTCCTCGCCGACCACCGGGGTGCCGTACTCGCGGGCCTTGCGGGCCTTGCCGCTCCACGAGGTCGGCTCGTTGGTGACCAGCAGGCTGGTGAGCCGGCTCACCGAGGAGGCGATGTGCAGGCCGGCCTCGGTGGCGCGGTCCTCCAGCAGCTCGCGGTCGGTGGCGGTGTCGCCGGTGATCGCCACCCGCATGCCCTGCACCAGCGGCGAGCCGTCCGCCCAGCGGCCCGGGTTCGGGTACGGGCAGGCCGGGCGCTTGCGGCTGGGGCGGTACGAGGAGCTCCACGAGCCGCGGGCCGGGCCCGCCGCCGCGGCCGGCGACTCCTCGCCGAGGTCGGTGACCGCCACGCAGGCGGTCAGCGGCAGCGGGACGCCGCCGCTGCGGGCCAGCTCCAGCGAGGGGCGGAACACCTCGGCGAGCACCCGGGCGTCGTCCAGCGCGTGGTGCGCCTGGCGCTGGCGCACGTCGAAGTGCGCGGCCAGCGAGGAGAGCTTGCCGTTGGGCAGCGGCAGTCGCAGGTCGCGGGCCAGCACCATGGTGCACAGCCGCTGCTCGACCGGGGCGCGCAGGCCGGCCCGGGAGAACTCGCGGGAGATCATGTTCCAGTCGAACAGCGCGTTGTGGGCGACCAGCACCCGGTCGCGCAGCCGCTCGGCGAACTCGGCGGCGACCTCCGGGAAGGTCGGCGCCCCGGCCAGGACCTCGCTGGTCAGGCCGTGGATCCAGACCGGGCCCGGGTCCCGCTGCGGGTTGACCAGGGTGTACCAGTGGTCGGTGATCTCGCCGTCCGGGTCGAGCTGGTAGACGCCCGCCGAGATGACCCGGTCGGAGCGGCCGAGACCGGTGGTCTCCACGTCGACCACGGCGAACCCGCGCCCGGCGTCCCCGCCGGGGCCGGTGCGCGGTGCCGGGAGCGGCGGGGGCGGGAATGGCGCGTACATAACGCACCACTTTACGGGGAACGGCGGGCGGCCCGGGACGGGATGCGGCGGGAACAGTCGGACGTGAACGTCGGCTTACAGTGGGAAAGGCGGGCGCGGACGCCCGCCGCACCCGTACGACGAAGGACTCCCCTCATGCGCGCCACCGTGATCCACGGCCCCCAGGACATCCGGATCGAGGAGGTGCCCGACCCGCGGATCGAGCGCCCCACCGACGTGGTGGTGCGGGTGCTGAACGCCTGCATCTGCGGCAGCGACCTGTGGGCCTACCGGGGCGTCGCCAAGCGGCAGGCCGGGCAGCGGATCGGGCACGAGTTCCTCGGCTTCGTCGAGGAGGCGGGCGCCGAGGTGCGCGGCTTCGCGGTCGGCGACCTGGTGGTGGCCCCGTTCGTCTGGTCGGACGGCGTGTGCGAGTACTGCCGCGAGGGCCTGCAGACCTCCTGCCCGCACGGCGGCTTCTGGGGCACCCCCGGGTCGGACGGCGGGCAGGGCGAGGCGGTCCGGGTGCCGTACGCGGACGGGACGCTGGTGAAGCTGCCCAAGGAGGCGGCCGGCGACGAGAAGCTGCTGCCCGGGCTGCTGGCGCTCTCCGACGTGATGGCGACCGGGCACCACGCGGCGGTCTCGGCCGGCGTGCGGCCCGGCGCGACGGTCGCGGTGGTCGGCGACGGCGCGGTCGGGCTGTGCGGCGTGCTGGCCGCGCACCGGCTCGGCGCGGGCCGGATCATCGCGCTCGGCCGGCACGAGGGCCGCACCGCGATCGCCCGCTCCTTCGGCGCCACCGACGTGGTGCCCGAGCGCGGCGAGGCGGCCGTCGAGGCGGTCCGCGAGCTGACCGGCGGCCAGGGCGCGCACGCCGTGCTGGAGGCGGTCGGCACCGAGGAGTCGATGCGCACCGCGCTCTCGATCGCCCGGGACGGCGGCGCGGTCGGCTACGTGGGTGTGCCGCACGGCGGCAGCGCGGGCGTGGACATCGGCCAGATGTTCAACCGGAACGTGCGGCTGGTCGGCGGCGTCGCCCCGGCCCGGGCGTACATCCCCGAGCTGCTGCCCGACGTGCTCTCCGGGGCGATCGCGCCGGGCGCGGTGTTCGACCGGACGGTGGACCTGGACGGGGTGCCGGAGGGCTACCGGGCGATGGACGAGCGGACGGCGCTGAAGGTGCGGATCGCGTTCTGACCGGGCGGTCAGAATGCCGCCAAATGCCCTGTGAACAGGGGTAATTGAAGGATCATCACACCGTGGTAGCCATAAAATGGCCGCCCCGGTGGCGTGTTCTGGTCAGTTTTCGGCCACATCGCGTGGGGGAGCTTCTCGACACCCGCTCCTGGATCTAGCATGCAGCGCACCCAACGTGACGTCACTCACGTCCATCTGATCGTCCGTCGCACCGAAGACGTCAGGAGACCCCGCGTGGCACCCCCGCCCGAGCCAGTCCCCGAATCGTTCCAACGTATCGAGGAATCCCAGGAGTTCCGGCAACTCCGCAGCTCCTTCCGGAACTTCGCATTCCCGGTCACGGCCGGATTCGTCCTCTGGTACCTGCTGTACGTCCTGCTCAGCTGCTACGCCCCCGGCTTCATGAGCACCAAGGTCGTCGGCAACATCAACCTCGCGCTGGTGCTCGGCATCCTGCAGTTCGTCAGCACCTTCGCCATCGCCGCCTGGTACGCCCGGTTCGCCGACCGGCGGCTGGACCCGCGGGCCGCCGTCATCCGCGGCCGCGCCGACGCCACGCTGCCCGCGCAGCCCGCCGACCACACCGCCGTGGCCGAGGAGGCCGCCGAATGAACCAGCTGGCCACCTCCGCGAGCGACCACCGAACCCTGATCATGTCGCTGTTCGGGGTGTTCGTCCTGGCCACCCTCGGCATCACGCTCTGGGCCGGCCGCAGCACCCGGGACGCCTCCGACTTCTACGCCGGCGGCCGGAGCTTCACCGGCTTCCAGAACGGCCTGGCGATCTCCGGCGACTACATGTCCGCCGCGTCCTTCCTCGGCATCACCGGCTCCATCGCGCTCGCCGGCTACGACGGCTTCCTCTACTCCATCGGCTTCCTGGTCGCCTGGCTGGTCGCCCTGCTGCTGGTCGCCGAACCGCTGCGCAACTCCGGCCGCTACACCATGGCCGACGTGCTGGCCTTCCGGATGCGCCAGCGCCCGGTCCGCACCGCCGCCGGCATCTCCACCATCGTGGTGTCGATCTTCTACCTGCTGGCCCAGATGGTCGGCGCCGGCTCGCTCGTCTCGCTGCTGCTCGGCGCGCAGAGCGACTCCGCCAAGCGCTGGACCATCGTCGCGGTCGGCGCGCTGATGGTGCTGTACGTCGTCATCGGCGGCATGAAGGGCACCACCTGGGTGCAGATCATCAAGGCCGTGCTGCTGATCGCCGGCGCCGGACTGATGACCGTCCTGGTGCTCGCCAAGTTCCACTTCAACCTCTCCGAACTGCTCGGCGCCGCCGCCAAGGCCAGCGGCCACGGCGACAAGTTCCTGCAACCCGGCGTCAAGTACGGCACCAACGGCACCACCAAGCTCAACTTCGTCAGCCTCGGCATCGCCCTGGTCCTCGGCACCGCCGCGCTGCCGCACATCCTGGTGCGCTTCTACACCGTGCCCACCGCGCGCACCGCCCGGAAGTCGGTGCTCTGGTCGATCGGCATCATCGGCGTCTTCTACCTGATGACCCTCGCCCTCGGCTTCGGCGCCGCCGCGCTGGTCGGCAGCAAGGCGCTGAGCGCCGACAAGTCCGGCAACACCGCCGCCCCGCTGCTCGCCGAACACCTCGGCGGCGGCGCCGGCACCACCGGCGGCGCGGTGCTGCTCGCGGTGATCTCCGCGGTCGCCTTCGCCACCATCCTGGCCGTGGTCGCCGGGCTCACCCTGGCCTCCTCGTCCTCCTTCGCCCACGACCTCTACGCCAACGTGATCCGGCGCGGCAAGGCCACCGAGAAGGAGGAGGTGGCCAGCGCCAAGCTCGCCGCCGTCGCGATCGGCGCGGTCGCCATCCTGCTGTCGATCTTCGCCGACAAGCTGAACGCCGCCGCGCTGGTCGCGCTGGCCTTCGCCGTCGCCGCCTCCGCCAACCTGCCCACCCTGCTGTACTCGCTGTTCTGGAAGCGGTTCAACACCACCGGCGCGGTCGCCTCCACCTACGCGGGCCTGATCACCTCGGTCGCCCTGGTGGTCTTCTCGCCGGTGGTCTCCGGCAACGCCAAGGCGCTGTTCCCGCACAGCTCCTTCGACTGGTTCCCGCTGGAGAACCCCGGCCTGGTCTCCATCCCGGTCGGCTTCCTGGCCGGCGTCATCGGCACCTACCTCGCCCGGGAGAAGGCCGACCCGGCGAAGTACGCCGAACTGGAGGTCCGTTCGCTCACTGGCCTCGGCGCGCACTGAGCCGTCCGCCCCGTCCCGCCAGGGCGGCGCTAAGCTGGCCCGGCCGCCGCACGGTGGCCGGGCCGGTTCTGTTTTCTTCGACCTCCAGGGAGGCGGGCGCCGGGATGCTCCTCGACACCTACGGCCGGCGGGCGGTCGACCTGCGGGTCTCGCTCACCGACCGGTGCAACCTGCGCTGCACCTACTGCATGCCCGAAGAGGGCCTCAGCTGGCTCGGCAAGCCGGAACTGCTCACCGACGAGGAGATCGTCCGGCTGGTCGCCCTCGCCGTCGGCACCCTCGGCGTCCGCGAAGTCCGCTTCACCGGCGGCGAACCGCTGCTCCGGCCCGGACTGGTCGGCATCATCGCCGCCTGCGCCGCGCTCGAACCCCGGCCGGAGGTCTCGCTCACCACCAACGGCATCGGCCTCGCCCGGATCGCGCCCGCGCTCCGGGACGCCGGCGTCGACCGGGTCAACGTCTCGCTCGACACCCTCGACCCCGACACCTTCGCCACCCTCACCCGCCGCCGCCGCCACCAGGACGTCCTCGACGGCCTGGCCGCCGCCGAGGCCGCCGGACTGCGGCCGGTCAAGCTCAACGCCGTCCTGATGCGCGGCGTCAACGACCACGAGGCCGCCGACCTGCTCGGCTGGGCGATCGAACACGGCTACCAGCTGCGCTTCATCGAGCAGATGCCGCTCGACGCGCAGCACGGCTGGGACCGCAGCCGGATGGTCACCGCCGAGGAGATCCTCGAACTGCTCCGCGCCCGCTTCGAGTTGACCCCCGAACCGTCCACCGCCCGCGGCGCCGCCCCCGCCGAACGCTGGCTCGTCGACGGCGGCCCCGCGACGGTCGGCGTCATCGCCTCCGTGACCCGGCCGTTCTGCCGCGCCTGCGACCGCACCAGGCTCACCGCCGACGGGCAGATCCGCAACTGCCTCTTCGCGACCGGCGAGACCGACCTGCGCGGCGCGCTGCGCAGTGGCGCGAGCGACGCGGAACTCGCCGAGCTGTGGCGCGCGGCGATGTGGGGCAAGAAGGCCGGCGCGGGCATCGACCAGCCGGAGTTCCACCAGCCCGAGCGGCCGATGTCGGCGATCGGCGGCTGAGCGCCCGTACGGGCGGGTGAGCGGGCGGACCCGGGGTCGGCGTTACTCCGAGGCGGGTGCGCCGGCGGGCCCGGCGGCGGGCTGGGCGCCGGGCTGGGCGCCGGGCTCGGGGAAGGGCTCGGTCTCCTTGAGGAAGCCGCGGACGGCGAGGAACTGGCTGAGGCTGTCGCGGTGGGTGTCGCAGGCGAGCCAGGACTTGCGGCGGTCGGGGGTGTGCAGCGTGGGGTTGTTCCACAGCAGGGACCAGCGGGCGAGGTCGCGGCAGCCCTTGGCGGAGCACTTCGGGGGGCCGACGGGGCCGTCGGGGCCGGTGGGGGTGCCGAAGAGGGGGTGCGCGGTGTCCATGGGTGTGATCCTATGCCCGGGCATGACGACGCCGGGCAGCCACGGGGGGAGCTGCCCGGCGTCGGTCTGTCGCTCCGACGGGGGATGCGGAGCGCTAAGGAAGTATGGCACGGCGGGAGGGGGCTGGGTGGGCCTGTCCGGTGATTAATTTGAGGATCGTCTGAGCTTTCGGACGGTCATACCACCGCATGAACGGACATAGCGGGCCTCAGGGTTGAGGGATTCTCAGCTCTGTGGCTGGTTCTCGCCGTTCGCGGCGGCCTTGGCGGCGGCGGCCTTGGCGGCGGCGGCCGCCGCACCGCCGCCGCCCGTGCCGCCGGGGCCGAGCATCAGCGGGGTGTCCGGGGCGAAGGCGAAGGTCGAGGGCAGCCCGGGGGCGCGCTCGCGGCCCGCGTTGGCGATCAGGACGGCGAAGTAGGGCAGCAGGATGCCGCCGGCCAGCGCCACGAAGGCGAGCCAGCGCTGGACGTCCCAGAGGACCACCGCGAGCAGGACGCAGGCGGTGCGGATCAGCATGGAGACGACGTAGCGGCGCTGCCGCCCCCGGACGTCCTCGCTGAGGCTGCTGCGGGCCCCGGTGATCCGGAAGACCTGGCCGTCGTCCGCCTTCTTGGACATGTCGTCCCCATCCACTCCTCGGGCCGGTCCGGCCCCACCGTCGACCACCGTAACCCCGCTGACGCCGATCGGACCCACCCGGGTCGGGTCGGCGCGCGGCGGGTGGTCAGGGCGTCCGGCGCAGGTACCCGACCGGGACGGCGTCGGTCAGCCAGACGCCGTTCGCGGACGCCCGGAACTCGTACCCGTCCCGGGCCATCGCCGCCGCGTCGACCGCCAGGACGACCGGGCGGCCGTGCCGGGAGCCGACCTTCACGGCCGTCTCGGTGTCGGCCGAGAGGTGCACGTCCCGTCGGCTCATCGGGCGCAGGCCCTCGGCCAGGACGTGGCGCAGCGTCCGCTCGGCGGTGCCGTGGAACAGCGTGTCGGGCGGGGTGGCGGCGGGCAGGCCGAGGTCGACCTCGACGGTGTGGCCCTGGCTGGCGCGGATCGAGCGGCCGTCCTCGGAGTAGGCGAAGCGGCGCTTGTCGTTGGTGGCGACGACGTGGTCCAGCTCGGCCCGGCTCAGCCGCCGGCCGTGCCGGGCCAGCGCGGCGAGCAGGGCGTCGACCTCCACCCAGCCCGCCGCGTCCAGCGTGATCCCGACGGCGCCCGGGTCGTGGCGCAGGATGCGGGAGAGCGTCTTCGACGTCTTCACGGTGCGTTTCTGGTCCATCGGGTCCATCGGGTCCATCGGGGTCCCCCCGGGGTACGGGCCGGCCGGGCTCAGGAGGCCTGGCTGACCGAGCTCATGTTGAAGTCGGGCACCCGGACCGGCGGCATCGCCGCCCGGGTGAACCAGTCGCCCCACTCGCGGGGCAGGCAGCGTTCGGTGCGGCCCACCTCGGTGATCCGGCCGAGCAGGTCCACCGGGGACTCGTTGAAGCGGAAGTTGTTGACGGCGCCGACCACCTCGCCGTTCTCGACCAGGTAGACGCCGTCCCGGGTGAGGCCGGTGAGCAGCAGGGTCGCCGGGTCGACCTCGCGGATGTACCAGAGGCAGGTGAGCAGCAGGCCGCGCTCGGTGCGGGCGACCATCTCCTCCAGCGTGGGCGCGCCCGGGGCGGAGGTCTCCAGCACCAGGTTGTCGACCGGCGGGGTGAGCGGCAGGCCGGCCAGGCCGGCGGAGTGCCGGGTGGTCAGCAGGTGGGCGAGCCGACCGTCGCGCAGCCAGTCGGTGGCGGCCAGCGGGGAGCCGTTGTCGAACACCGAGTCGTTCTCGCCGGAGGAGTGCGCGAGGACGAACGGCGCGGCCTGCAGGCCGGGTTCGGCCGGGTCGGAGCGCAGGGTCAGCGGCAGCGGGCTGAGCTGCTCGCCGATCCGGGTGCCGCCCCCCTGCCTGGAGAAGACCGAGCGGCCCTCCACCGCGTCCCGCGCGCCGGCCGACCAGGAGAGGTAGACCATCAGGTCGGCGACGGCCGAGGGCGGCAGCAGTGTCTCGTACCGGCCGGCCGGCAGGTCGACCCGCTTGCGGCCCCAGCCCAGGCGGCGGGTCAGGTCGGTGTGCAGGGCGGTGACGTCGACGTCGGTGAAGTCCCGGGTGGCGGCGCCGGCCCAGGCCGAGCCGGACAGGTCGGCGGTCTTGGCGTTCAGTTCGACCGTGCCGGTGGGCTGGTCGTGGCGCAGCCGCAGGCCGGTGGAGCTGCCCAGGTAGGAGGTGGTGCGCTCGTGCCGGGCGAAGCCGTACAGCAGTTCGCCGCCGGCCCGGGCCCGGGCGAAGGCCTCGCCGAGGGCCGGGGCGAAGGCGGTGAACACGCCGATGTCGGTGGTCTCCGGGGCCTCGGTGAAGCGCGGGTCGGCGGCCCGGCCGGCGATCAGCGGCTGGGCGTCCTCGGCGGGCTCGGCGGCCCGGGCGGCGGCCTCGGCGGCGCGCACCAGCCGCTCGACCTCGTCGAGCGTGACGGCCTCCTGGGCGACCACGCCGGAGGCGGTGCCGGTGGCGCCGGCCACGGTGGAGATCACGGTGAGGCGGCGGCCGCGGGTGACGCCGTTGGTGGTCAGGGCGTTGCCGGCCCAGCGCAGGTTGGCGGTGGACTCCTCGTCGGCGATCACCACGCAGCCGTCGGCGCGGGAGAGTTCGAGGGCGCGTTCCACCAGCTCGTGGGGGTGCGTGAGGGACATCAGTGACCCGCCTCCTGCTGGGTGTTGAGCACGTTGACCTGGCGGAACAGCGCGGACGGGCAGCCGTGGCTGACCGCGGCGACCTGGCCCGGCTGGGCCTTGCCGCAGTTGAAGGCCCCGCCGAGCACGTACGTCTGCGGGCCGCCGACGGCGCTCATCGAGCCCCAGAAGTCGGTGGTGGTGGCCTGGTAGGCGAAGTCCTTGACCTGGCCCGCGAGTTCGCCGTCCCGGATGGCGTAGGCGCGCTGGCCGGTGAACTGGAAGTTGTAGCGCTGCATGTCGATCGACCAGGAGCGGTCGCCGACGATGTACAGCCCGTTCTCGACCTGGGAGACCAGGCCCGCGGTGTCCGGGCCGCCGGCGGCCGGCTGGAGCGAGACGTTGGCCATCCGCTGCACCGGCACGTGCGCCGGGGAGTCGGCGTAGGCGCAGCCGTTGGAGCGGCCGAAGCCCTTCAACCGGGCCATCGGGCGGTCGAGCTGGTACCCGACCAGGACGCCGTCGCGGATCAGGTCCCAGGACTGGGTGGCCACGCCCTCGTCGTCGTAGCCGATGGTGGCCAGGCCGTGCTCGGCCGTCCGGTCGCCGGTGACGTGCATCAGCTCGGAGCCGTACTTCAGGCTGCCCAGCTGGTCGAAGGTGGCGAACGAGGTGCCCGCGTAGGCCGCCTCGTAGCCCAGCGCGCGGTCCAGCTCGGTGGCGTGGCCGATCGACTCGTGGATGGTCAGCCACAGGTTGGACGGGTCGATCACCAGGTCGTAGCGGCCCGCGGCGACGCTCGGTGCCCGCATCTTCTGCGCCAGCAGCTCGGGCAGCTCGGCCAGTTCGGCGTCCCAGTCCCAGCCCGTGCCGCGCAGGTACTCCCAACCGCGCCCGGCCGGCGGCGCGATGGTGCGCATCGAGTCGAACGCGCCGGTCCGCTCGTCCACGCTGGTGGCCTCCAGCCACGGGTGCAGGCGCACCCGCTGCTGGGTGGTCACGGTGCCCGCGGTGTCCGCGTAGAACTTGTTCTCCTGCACGGTCAGCACGGCGGCCGACACGTGCGAGACGCCGTCGGCGGCCAGCAGCCGGGACGACCAGTCGGCCAGCAGGCCGGTCTTCTCCGCGTCCGGCACGTCGAACGGGTTCAGCTCGTACGCGGAGACCCACTCGGCGGCCGGGTAGACCGGCTCGGGGGCCAGCTCGACCCGCTCGGCCGAGCCCGCCGCCCGGCTGATCCCGCCCGACAGCCGGGCCACCGCCACCGCCTGCTCGGCGACCGCCGCGGCCGCCTCCGGCGTCAGGTCGACGCCGGCCGCGAAGCCCCAGGCGCCGTCCAGCAGGACGCGGACCGCGAAGCCCAGCTGCACCGTGTCCGACGAGCCGGCCGGCCGGGCGTCCCGCAGCCGCCAGGACGCCGAACGGACCCGCTCCAGGCGGAAGTCGGCGTGCGAGACGCCCAGCTGCCGGGCCCGCGACAGGGCCGCGTCGGCCAGCGGGCGCAACGGGTAGGAGAGGAACTGAGGGTCCAGCGCGGAGGGGGGCATCGGGCTCCCTGGGTCGAGGGTCACGGCGAGGATCACAACGCGGCGGGCCCGCCCCCGGCCGAGGGCGCACCCGCTCGCATCATCCCCGCCCGCACGGCGTTCGGCCAGCAAATATTCACCGCGCCGCGCTGACGCCCCGTCAGCTCCAGGTCAGGAGAGCGCCTCCCACCAGCCGTCCGGCTCCGGCGGGTTGGCGGTCTCCACCCGCTGCCCCGGTCGCGGCACCGCCACCGGCACGCCCTGCTGCTTGGCCTCCGCCAGCAGCCGCTCCACCGGCTCCGCCCAGCGGTGCGGCGCCAGGTTGAAGGTGCACCAGTGGATCGGCAGCAGCAGCCCGCCGCGCAGGTCCAGATGCGCCCGCACCGCCTCCTCCGGGTTCAGGTGGATGTCCGCCCAGGCCGGGTCGTACGCGCCGATCGCCATCAGCGCCGCGTCGAACGGGCCGTGCAGCTCGCCGATCCGGGCGAAGCCCTCGAAGTAGCCGGAGTCGCCGGTGAAGAACACCCGCCGCTCCGGGCCCGCCACCACCCAGGAGCCCCACAGCGTGGTGTTACGGACCAGGCTGCGGCCGGAGAAGTGGTGCGCGGCGGTCAGCGTCAGCGTCAACTCGCCGAGCGTGCAGGTCTCGTCCCAGTCCAGCTCGATGATCCGGTGCTCCGGCACGCCCCAGCGGCGCAGGTGCCCGCCGATGCCCAGCGGCACCGCGAACGGCGCCGACTGCAGCTCCACCAGCCGGCGCACCGTCGCCATGTCCAGGTGGTCGTAGTGGTCGTGCGAGATCAGCACCGCGTCGACCTGCGGCAGTTCGGCGAGCTCCACCGGCACCGGGTGCAGCCGCTTCGGGCCGGTCAGCTGCGAGGGCGAGCAGCGGTCCGACCAGATCGGGTCGACCAGCACCCGGCAGCCGTCCAGCTCCAGCAGCGCCGAGGCGTGCCCGAACCAGGTCACCGCGACGCCCCGGGACGCCCCGTCCGCCACCTCCGGCACCGCCAGCGGCACCGGACCGTCCGGCACCCGGCCCTCCTTCTCGAACAGCATCCGGCGCAGCGTCGCCCCGTCCGGCCGACCGGGGGCCCCGGCCGACACCTCGGACGGCGCGTTGTGGAACACTCCGTCCCGGTACTGCGGGGACGCCCGCAGCCGCGGGTCCGACGCGTCCGGCCGCCGCCCGAACTGGGCCGGCACCTCGCGCAGCGCCCACGCCGCCGCACCCGCCAGCGCCAGGGCCGCCGCGGCCGCCAGCCGCCGCCGGGCCTTCCGGCCAGGGTCTGCACCACTCATCGCGTCCGCTCCGATCGGCTCGCCTCGAACCGGCGTCCCGGACTCTCCGGAACACCTCCGGGGCAACGCCCGCCAGCCGCGCCGCGTTCCCCTTCCCCCGGGACACCCCGTTGTGGGAAGGCGACAGATCTCACCGGACGCCCCTGTCGGAGGCCGCTTCGCCCCGGCTCGCACCCTACCGATAGCGTCGCTGGTGTACTGCGGGCGCTGCTGCGCGCGCACAGTGACAGAAAGAAGGTGGAACCTTGAGCCGCTCGGTACTGGTCACCGGAGGTAACCGGGGCATCGGTCTGGCGATCGCCCAGAGCTTCGCCGAGGCGGGCGACAAGGTCGCCATCACCAGCCGCAACGGCGAGGTCCCGGAGGAACTCGCCAAGTACGGCGTCCTCGCCGTCCGCGCCGACATCACCGACACGGAGCAGGTCGACGCCGCCTTCACCGAGATCGAGGCCGCCCACGGCCCGGTCGAGGTGCTGGTCGCCAACGCCGGCATCACCAAGGACACCCTGCTGCTGCGCATGTCCGAGGACGAGTTCACCTCCGTCCTGGACACCAACCTCACCGGCACCTTCCGGGTCGTGAAGCGCGCCGCCGCGAAGATGCTCCGCGCCCGCAAGGGCCGGGTCGTGCTGATCTCCTCCGTGGTCGGCCTCAGCGGTTCCGCCGGGCAGGTCAACTACGCCGCCTCCAAGGCCGGCCTGGTCGGCTTCGCCCGCTCGCTCGCCCGCGAACTCGGCTCGCGCGGCATCACCGTCAACGTGGTGGCGCCCGGCTTCGTGGACACCGACATGACCGCCGTGCTCAGCGAGGAGCGCCGCAAGGAGATCGTCTCCGGCGTCCCGCTGAACCGCTACGCCGCCCCCGCCGAGATCGCCTCGGCCGTGCGGTTCCTGGCCTCCGACGAGGCCGCGTACATCACCGGAGCCGTCATTCCCGTGGACGGCGGATTGGGCATGGGCCACTGACCATGACTGGAATTCTCGAAGGCAAGCGGATCCTGATCACCGGTGTGCTGATGGAGTCCTCCATCGCGTTCCACACCGCCAGGCTGGCCCAGGAGCAGGGCGCGGAGATCATCCTCACCGCCTTCCCGCGCCCCAGCCTCACCGAGCGCATCGCCAAGAAGCTCCCCAACCCCGTCCAGGTGCTGGAGCTCGACGTCTCCAGTGCGGAGCAGCTGGACGGCATCGCCGACAAGGTCCGCGAGCACCTGCCCACCCTCGACGGCATCGTCCACTCCATCGGCTTCGCGCCGCAGGACGCCCTCGGCGGCAACTTCCTCGACACCCCGTGGGAGTCCGTCGCCACCGCGATGCACGTCTCCGCGTACTCGTTCAAGTCGCTCACCACCGCGCTGCTCCCGCTCATGCAGGACGGCGGCTCGGTGGTCGGCCTGACCTTCGACGCGCAGTTCGCCTGGCCGCAGTACGACTGGATGGGCCCGGCGAAGGCCGCCCTGGAGTCGACCAACCGGTACCTGGCCCGCTACCTCGGCGCCCGCGACATCCGCTGCAACCTGGTCTCGGCCGGCCCGATCGGCTCGATGGCCGCGAAGTCGATCCCCGGCTTCCCCGACCTGGCCGCCACCTGGGACACCCGCTCCCCGCTCAAGTGGGACCTCACCGACCCGGAGCCGGCCGGCCGCGGCGTCGTCGCGCTGCTCAGCGACTGGTTCCCGAAGACCACCGGCGAGATCGTCCACGTGGACGGCGGGCTGCACGCGATCGGCGCGTAGCCGCTCCGCTCCGGGCCGCTCCACCGACGGGCGCGGCCGCCCCCTTCCGGGGCGGCCGCGCCCGCGCGCGTTGCTACGGGTTCTTCTTGCAGAAGCCGATGGCGCGGCCGGCCTCGTCGGCGGCCCGCTCGGGGTCGCCGGCCCGGACGGCGTCGAGGATGGCGTCGTGCGGGACCCAGCGGTGCGGGAGCAGGTCGGGGCCGACGTCGTGCCGGAGGTGGGCGCGGAGCACCTCGCCGAGGTCGGCGTAGACGGCGGCGAGCACGTCGTTGTGGGCGGCGGCGACCACGGCCTGGTGGAAGGCGGCGTCGGCCTGGATGAAGTCCTCCGGGACGCCGGCGTGCCAGGCCGCGTCCCGGCGGCCCAGCGCGGCGTCGAGGAGTTCGAGGTCGCGCGGGGTGCGGCGGAGCGCGGCGAAGCCGGCCGCCGAGGTCTCCAGGGTCGAGCGCAGCTCGGCGACCTGGTCCTGGTCGGCGTCGGCGAAGCGGCGGTGCAGCACGCCGGCCAGTTCGCTGGTGGCCAGCACGTAGGTGCCGGAGCCCTGGCGGATGTCGAGCAGCCCGTTGTGCGCCAGGGCGCGGACGGCCTCCCGGATGGTGTTGCGGGCGACGCCGAGCTGGTCGACGAGCTCGGCTTCGGTGGGGATGCGTGATCCCACCGGCCACTCGCCGGAGGTGATCTGGGCCCGGAGCTGGGCGATCACCTGGTCGGAGAGCGGGGTGCGGCGAGTGGCCGACAGCGCCAAGGTCGTGCTCGCTTTCTGTGTGGTCTACGTCATCAGGATACCGGCGTGCGCTAAGTCATCCCATGATTCTATGATTACGCCATGCCTACCGCAGCAGAGCCCTCCGCGACCGAGACCGGAAGCCGCCCACCCACCGCCGAAACGCCCGCCGGGGCCCCCGTCGACGCCCCCGCCGGCGTCCGCGCCCGCGCCGAGGCGCCCGCCCGCAACGCCGCCGCCGTCCTGCTCGCCGTCGCCGTGGCCGCCGCCGCGGTGAACCTGCGTCCGGTGGTCACCAGCCTGGGCGCGCTGCTCGACCCGGTCCGGGACGGCCTGGGGATGAGCGCCACGATGGCCGGCCTGCTGGCCGCCGTGCCGCCGCTGTGCTTCGCGGTGCTGGGGATCTGCGCCCCGGCGCTGGCCCGCCGGCTGGGGCCGATCGCGGTGGTGACGGCCGCGCTGGCGGCGATCACCGCGGGCGTGCTGGCCCGCTCGTTCACCGGCTCGGCCGTCGTCTTCCTGCTGCTGACGGCGCTGGCGCTGGCGGGCGTCGCGCTGGCGAACGTGCTGATCCCGGTCGTGATCAAGCGGTACTTCCCGGACCGGGTGGCGCCGATGATCGGCCTGTACTCGATGGCGCTCTCGGTCGGCACCTCGCTGGCCGCCGCCACCACCGTCCCGCTGACGAACGCGCTGGGCGGCGACTGGCGGCTCGGCCTGGGCGTCTGGGGCCTGCTCGCGCTGGCCGCGCTGGCGCTCTGGCTGGTGGTGCTGTTCGCGCGCCGGGAGCGGGGCGCCGCCTCCTCCCCGGCGGCCGGCCCGCACGTGAAGCTGCCGATCCTGCGCAGCCGTACCGCGTGGGCGCTGGCCTTCTTCTTCGGCCTGCAGTCGACCAGCGCGTACAGCGCGATGGGCTGGCTGCCGAAGATCTACCACGACGCCGGGGTCTCCGAGTCGGCGTCCGGCGTGCTGCTGGCGCTGGTGATGGCGGTCAGCGTCCCGGTCTCCTTCCTGCTGCCGAACCTGGCGGCCCGCCGCGGCGACCAGCGGCTGTACGTGGTGGTGCTCGGCCTGTGCGGGATCGCCGGCTTCCTCGGACTGATGCTGGCCGCCGGCACGGTGCCGTGGCTGTGGGCGGTCCTGGTCGGCCTGTCGATGTGCGCGTTCCCGCTGGCGCTGACCATGCTCGGCCTGCGCGCCCGCACCCCGGGCGGGGTGACCCAGCTGTCGGCGTTCGCGCAGAGCCTGGGCTACCTGATCTCGATCCCGGGCCCGATCCTGATGGGCGCGCTCTACCAGAGCACCGGCCAGTGGTACCTGCCGCTGGGCCTGCTCGCGCTGCTGCTGGTGCCGCAGATGCTGGTCGGCCTGCGGGCGGCCCGGGCCCGGCACATCGAGGACGAGGCCGTCGGTTAGGCTCGGCCGCATGCCAGTACTCGATCCCAACCCGCAGGGCGGGCAGAAGAAGCTGCTGCAGATGCTCGGCCTGATCGCCGGCATCGTGACGGTGATCGCGATCGTCGCCAGCCTCGCGAACGCGATGGGCTGAACCGTCCGCCGCGCGGACGCGAGGGGCCGGACCGCTCGTCCGTGCGGGTTCCGGGCGGCCGCCACCCCTGCGGGTGGCAGCTTCCCGGACCACGCGACCGGACGGCGGTTTTCTGCGAAGCTCTAGGGGTATGAGCGCCGACAACCCCCGTAGGATCATCGTCCTCCGCCACGCCCGGGCGGACTGGCCCAACCAGGTCAGCGACCACGACCGCCCGCTCGCCGACCGCGGCCGCGGCCAGGCGTCCGACGCGGGCCGCTGGCTGGCGGACTCCGGGGTCAACCCGGACCACGTGCTGTGCTCCACCGCGCTGCGCACCCGGGAGACCTGGAAGCTGGTCGCCCACGAGCTCCCCAAGCGGGCCCGCCGGACGGTCTACGAGGACCGGGTGTACGAGGCCCAGCCGGGCAGGCTGATCGAGGTCATCCAGGAGACCCCCGAGGAGCACGCCGACCTGCTGCTGGTCGGCCACAACCCCGGCGTCCTCGGCCTGACCCAGGTGCTGGCCGGCGACGAGGGCGACACCGACGCGCTCAACCGGCTGCGCCTGAACGGCTTCCCGCCCGCCGCGGTGGCCGTGCTCAGCTTCGAGGGCCCGTGGAAGCTGGTCGAGCCTGGCGTCGCCCGGCTCGACTCGTACTTCATGCCGCAGGACTGACCGCGCGAGCGCACGACCGCCCGAGCGCATGGCGGAGGGGCGGCACCCGGGGTACGGGTGCCGCCCCTCCGCCGCGCCGCGTGCTCAGTCCTCGGTGGGCGTGCCGTCCAGCTCGTCGGCCGCCTCGACCTCCTCGCGGGTCACCCCGAGCAGGTAGAGCACGGTGTCCAGGAACGGGACGTTCACGGCGGTGTCGGCCTGCTCGCGGACCACCGGCTTGGCGTTGAAGGCGACGCCCAGACCGGCCGCGTTCAACATGTCGAGGTCGTTGGCGCCGTCGCCGATCGCCACCGTCTGCTCCAGCGGCACCCCGGCCCGCTCGGCGAACCGGGCCAGCCAGCGGGCCTTGCCCGCCCGGTCGACGATCTCGCCGGTGACCCGGCCGGTGAACTTCCCGTCCTCGACCTCCAGCGTGTTGGCGGCCGCGAAGTCCAGGCCCAGGCGCTCCACCAGGTGGTCGGTGACCTGGGTGAACCCGCCGGAGACGATCGCCACCTGGTAGCCGAGCCGCTTCAGGGTGCGGATCAGCGTCCGGGCGCCCGGGGTCAGTCGGACCTCGGCGCGGACCTTCTCGGTCACCCCGGCGTCCAGCCCGGCCAGCAGCGCGACCCGGGCCCGCAGCGACTCGGCGAAGTCCAGCTCGCCGCGCATCGCCTGCTCGGTCACCGCGGCGACCTGCTCCTCGCAGCCCGCGTGGGCCGCGAACAGCTCGATCACCTCGTCCTGGATCAGCGTGGAGTCGACGTCCATCACGATCAGCCGCTTGGCCCGCCGGTGCAGGCCCGAGCGGACCACCGCGACATCCACCCGCTGGGCCGCGGCCTCCGCCGCCAGCACCGCGCGGAGCTCCTCGGTGGGCACCCCGGAGATGGTCAGCTCCACCGCCGTCACCGGGTACTTGGCGAGCCGGAAGACCCGGTCGATGTTGCCGCCGGCCGCCGAGACCCGGGAGGTCAGCGCCGCCACCGCGCCCGCCGTCAGCGGGCTGCCGAGCACCGTCACGTGCGAACGGCCCTCGCCGCGCGCCCGGTTGTCGCCGGTGCCGGAGATGATCTCGGCCTGGAGCCTCAGCTCCTCCGCCCAGCGGTGCACGGTCACCCGCAGCGCGCCCTCGGCGCCCGGCGCGGCCGGCGGGGTGACCAGCGCGCACAGCGTTATCCGGCCACGGGTCACCACCTGCTCGATGTCGATCACCTCGACGTCGAAGCCGGCGAGCCGGTCGAACAGGCCCGCGGTGATCCCGGGGCGGTCCTTGCCGAACACCTTGACCAGCAGCGTGCGCTCGGCGTCGGTGCGCACGGGCGGCGCGGCGGAGAGGGCCTGGGCGGCCTGGGCGGTTGCGTTCATGGTGCCCCCCACGCTACCGGGCCCGACCCCGCGCCGACCGCAGGCGTCCGCGAGGTGGGACGCCCCGGCAGGGCTCCGGCAGGGCTCCGGCAGGGCTCCGCCGGGAGCTCCGCCGGGCTCCGGCGCGGAACCGCCGAGGTCGTGACGTGATCCTGACGAGGCCCCCGGCCGACCGCCGGGCGGTCACGGATCCGCGGCCCGACTTCCGAGTACACCGGGGGGGCTGGAATGATCCCCCCTGACAGATGCAACATCCTGGGGGACCGGAGAGCGGGGCGGGCGGAGAGTTGCCGCAACTTGTACTGGAAATCGACGGCCGGCAGCGGGTGCTGGAACCCGGCCGCGCCTACACCATCGGCCGCGATCCGGCGTCGGACTTCCCGTTCGACGACGCCAGGGTCTCCTGGCGGCACGCCAGCCTGAACTTCGACGGCGCCACCTGGCAGCTCGCCGACCACGGCTCCACCAACGGCACCTTCGTCGCCGGGGCCCGGGTCGCCCAGACCGCGCTCCACCCCGGCACCGTCGTGCACCTCGGCAACGGCCAGAACGGCCCCCGGCTCGCCTTCACCGCGCCCGCCGCGGCCCCCGTCCCGCAGGGCGGCATCCACGAGGCCGCCACCAGCCGGGCCCCCGGCCCGCAGTCGGGCCAGGCCCCGTTCCAGCAGCCGCCGTTCGGCCCCGGGCCGGCCGCCGCACCGCAGCAGGGCCACCGCCCGCCGCCGGTCGAGCAGCCGATCCCGCAGGGCTGGGACGCGCCCACCCCGCGCCCCGGCTTCCCGCAGCAGCAGTCCGGCGCCGCGCCGGTCCAGCACCCGCCGCTCCAGCAGCCCTACCAGCAGCAGCCGGTGCCCCCGCAGTTCCAGCAGCAGCAGCCGGCGCAGCAGCAGTTCCAGCAGCAGCCCCCGGCGCAGCAGCAGCAGTTCCAGCAGCCGCCGCAGCAGGGCGCCCCGGCCGGCGGGCTCGGCAACCCGACGATGATCCGCAGCCTGGCCGGCGGCCGCACCATCCGGATCGGCCGCGCGCTCGACAACGACATCGTGGTCTCCGACCTCCAGGTCTCCCGCCACCACGCCGAACTGCGCCAACTCCCGGACGGCCGCTGGGAGATCGTCGACCTCGGCAGCCACAACGGGATCTTCCTCAACGGCCAGCCCACCCGCCGCCAGCTGATGGGCCCGCAGGACCGGCTGACCGTCGGCCACTCCTCCTTCGTGCTGGTCGGCGACCAGCTCCAGGAGTTCGTCGACAACGGCGAGGTCTCCTTCTCCGCCCACCACCTGACCGTCGAGGTCGACTTCAAGGGCGGCAAGAAGGTCCTGCTCAACGACGTCAGCTTCTCCGTCCCGGAGAAGTCCCTGGTCGCGGTGATCGGCCCGTCCGGCTCCGGCAAGTCCACCCTGCTGCGCGCCCTCACCGGCTACCGCCCCGCCGACCGCGGCGACGTGCTGTACGACGGCCGCAACCTCTACCGCCAGTTCGCCGAACTGCGCTCCCGGATCGGCCTCGTCCCGCAGTCCGAGATCCTGCACAAGGAACTCACCGTCCGCACCGCCCTCAAGTACGCGGCCCGGCTGCGCTTCCCCGGCGACACCGAGGCCGCCGAGCGCGACCGCCGGATCGACGAGGTGCTGTACGAGCTGCGCCTGGACAAGCGCGCCGACAACCGGATCACCGCGCTCTCCGGCGGCCAGCAGAAGCGTGTCTCGGTCGCCCTGGAGCTGCTCACCAAGCCCTCGCTGATCTTCCTGGACGAGCCCACCTCCGGCCTCGACCCGGGCATGGACCGCGAGGTCATGCAGACCCTGCGCGGCCTCGCCGACGACGGCCGCACCGTCCTGGTCGTCACCCACTCGGTCGCCGAACTCGCGCTCTGCGACCGCCTGCTGGTGATGGCCCCCGGCGGCTCGGTGGCCTACTTCGGCCCGCCCGGCGAGGCCCTGCACTTCTTCGGCTACGAGACCTGGGCCGACGTCTTCCAGGCGTTCGAGAACTACCCCGACCACGACTGGGCCGGCCGCTACCGCAACTCCGTCCACTACCAGCAGTACTCGGCCAACGTGGACGCCGCGGTCTCCCAGGCCCAGAAGCCCAACACCCTCACCCAGCTGCGCCCGCCCAAGCCGCAGAGCTGGGGCTCCCAGCTGTGGACGCTGATCCGCCGCTACCTGGCGGTGATCGCCTCCGACAAGGGCTTCATCGCGCTGTCCGTGCTGCTGCCGCTGGTGCTCGGCGCGGTCTCCGCGGTCATCCCCGACAAGTGCGGCCTGGCGGCCTGCGACACCGGGAGCCACCGCAACGACGCCGCCCGGCTGATCCTGATGGTCGTCGCGTTCTCCGCCTGCCTGGCCGGCTCGGCGAACTCGGTCCGCGAACTCATCAAGGAACGCGCGATCTACGAACGGGAACGCGCCACCGGCCTGTCCCGCTCCGCCTACCTGGCCTCGAAGTTCATCGTGCTCGGCGCGATCAGCTTCCTGCAGGGCGGCCTGATCTCCGCGATCGCCTTCAAGGTCCGCAAGCTCCCCGCCGAGGGGCTGATCCTCAAGCACCTGCCCGCCGCCGAGATGTCCATCGGCGTCATCCTGCTCAGCTTCACCTCCATGATGGTCGGCCTGGCGATCTCCTCGCTGGTCAAGACCGCCGAGAAGACCATGCCGCTGCTGGTCATGTTCGCCATCGTCCAGATGGTCTTCACCGGCGCGATCTTCCAGCTCTTCGACAAGCCCGGCCTCGAACAGCTCGCCTGGCTGATGCCCGCCCGCTGGGGCGTCGCCGCCAGCGGCAACACCCTCGACCTGGCGCACACCTCCCCGGTCGTGATCGCCAAGCCGCCGGAGGTCGCCCCGCTCGACTCCCTCTGGGACCACTCCGCGGGCATGATGTTCCTCAACTGGACCGCCATGATCCTCATCTCGGTCGGCCTGGGCCTGGCCATCCAGCGCTTCCAGAAGCGCCACGAGCCGGACGTCATGCAGAACGGCTGACCCGTCGCGCGCACGCCGAAGGGCCCCTCCGGGGGCCCTTCGGCGTTCCGGCGGACGGCCCCGGGCGCTGCTCCCGGGCCCTGCGACCTAGGCCCCGCGCCCGAGGTGGCGGGCGTGATCGCGGCGGTAGCGTGGGCGGCATGGACACTCCCCGGTGCGATCCGTCGCTGCAGGCGATCGAGGCGCTCAGCGCCGCCGTGCTGGCGATGTCCCGGCCGCTGGAGGTGCGGGAGGTGCTGCGGCGGATCACCGCGTCCGCCCGGACGCTGCTCGGCGCCGAGTACGCCGCGCTGGGGCTGCCGGACGACCACGGCGGGTTCGCGCAGTTCGTCGTCGACGGGGTGAGCGACGAGCAGTGGCGGGCGATCGGCCCGCTGCCGCGCCAGCACGGCGTCCTGGCGTCGATGCTGCACGACCGCGAACCGACCCGGCTGACCGACGTCCGCACCGCGCCCGCGTTCGGCGGCTGGCCGGACGCCCACCCGGACATGACCGACTTCCTCGGCATGCCGATCATGGACGAGGACGAGATCGCCGGCGCGCTGTTCCTGGCCAACAAGCCGGGCGGCTTCACCGACCGGGACGAGAAGCTGCTGCGGATCCTGGTCGCGCACGCCGCGCTCGCCCTCGGCAACGCCCGGCTGTACGAGCGCAGCCGCGAACTGACCCTGTCCGGCGAGCGGGCCCGGATCGCGCACGACCTGCACGACGCCGTCTCGCAGAAGCTGTTCTCGCTCCGGCTGACCGCCCGCGCCGCCGCCCGGCAGGTCGACCGCGATCCGGCCCGGGCCCGCGAGAACCTGGCCGAGGTGGCCCGGCTCGCCGCCGAGGCGGCCGACGAACTGCGCGCGGTGGTGGTCGAACTGCGCCCGGCCGCGCTGGAGGAGGACGGCCTGGTCGCCACCCTCGCCTCGCAGGCCCAGGTGCTGGACCGGGCGCACAGCGCCCGGGTCGCCTTCACCGCCACCGGCGTCCGCGCGCTGCCCGCCGCCCAGGAGGCGGCCGTCCTACGGGTCGCCCAGGAGGCGCTGCACAACGCGTTGCGGCACGCCGGCGCCGACACCGTCACGGTCACCCTGACCGGCACCGCGCCGCGCGGCGCCCGGCTGACCGTCCGCGACGACGGCCGCGGCTTCGACCCGGAGTCGGTGCGCCGCGCGGGCCGGCACCTCGGTCTGGTGTCGATGCGCGACCGGGCCGCCGCGGTCGGCGGCCGGCTGTCCCTGGAGTCCGCCCCGGGCCGGGGCACCCTGGTCGAACTGGAGGTCCCCGGTGCCTGACACCCCGCCCCCGATCCGCGTGCTGCTGGTGGACGACCACCAGGTGGTCCGGCGCGGCCTGCGCACCTTCCTGGAGGTGCAGGACGACATCGAGGTGGTCGGCGAGGCCGCGGACGGCGCCGAGGCGGTCGAGCGGACCGCCGAACTCGCCCCCGACGTCGTCCTGATGGACCTCAAGATGCCCAGGGTGGACGGCATCGAGGCGCTCCGCCTGCTGCGCGAGCGCGGCAGCGCCGCCCGGGTGCTGATCGTCACCAGCTTCACCGAGCACCGCACGATGGTCCCGGCGCTGCGGGCCGGCGCCGCGGGCTACGTGTACAAGGACGTCGACCCGGAGGCGCTGGCCGGCGCGATCCGCTCGGTGCACGCCGGCCACGTCCTGCTCCAGCCCGAACTGGCCGCCGCGCTGCTCGCCGAGGACGTCCCGGCCCCGCCGCAGGGCCGCGGCGGCAACCTCACCGAGCGCGAGCGCGAGGTGCTCTCGCACATCGCCGACGGCCGCTCCAACCGGGAGATCGCCCGCACGCTGCACCTGTCGGAGAAAACGGTCAAGACGCACGTGTCGAACATCCTGATGAAGCTGGACGTCGCCGACCGCACCCAGGCCGCCCTCTGGGCCGTCCGGAACCAGGCGTCCTGAGGCCGCCCGGAACCGCTCAGCGCCGCTGCTCGTCCACCGCCGCGTTGTAGGCCGCGACCTGGGCCCGGCGGGCGGTGCGGTCGAGCGGGGCCAGGACCTCCCGGCGGGCGGCCATCTCGCCGGCGGAGACCGCCGCGCCGTGGCCGCCGGCGGCGATCCGCAGCAGCGCCGACACCTGCCGGGCGGACTCCAGCACCCGGACCGCGCGCGGCGGGTAGCCGGGCGCCAGCAGCTCCCGGTGGCCCTGCCGGCGCAGCGAGTCCAGGGCGCGCAGCGCCTCCGGCCCGGCGCCCGCCACGTCCAGCCGGACCAGTGCCGCGGTGGCCTGCCGCAGCCCGTCGGCGAGTTCCCGCTCGGCCTCGTCCAGCGAGGGCACGTCGGCCGGCGGCGCGTCGTTCACCGGCAGGCACTGCCACAGCACCCGGACGCCCTGGTCGCCCTGCGGCCCGTACGCCTCGACCTCCGGCACCAGCCCGTACGGGACGCCGACCGCCAGCACGGCCTCGCCCGCGCCCATCGCCAGCGCGTTGAACGCGGCCGGCCCGGTCAGCCCCAGCGGGTGCCCGGCCGCCGGGAGGGCCAGCCGCAGCCCCTTCGCGCCCCGCGCGCGCAGCCGCCCCAGCGCCCAGGTCAGCCCGTGCAGCGAGTCCGGCGCCTCGCCGGGCAGCCCGGTCACCCGGTGGGCGTCGTCCGCGCCCTGGACGGCGGTGGCCGCGTCGTCGGGCGAGGCGGCACCGGTCAGCACGGCGTTCCCCCAGGCGGTGAACCGCCCCGAACGGGGTTCTTGGTACGGATTGTCGGCAGGAGTGGCGAGCATCGGACCAGCCTACGGACAACTGCGTCGAGCGGGTGGCGTAGGTTTGCCCTGACACATGGTGGACCGCACCCCGAGGACCGCACGCCCAGGTCCAAGGACGGCCGGAATCTTGCATTTGGGGAAGGCGTAGGCATGAGCGACGTTCTGGAGCTGGTGGACGTTTCCGTGGTCCGGGAGGGACGCGCACTCGTCGATCACGTGTCCTGGACGGTCAAGGAGGGCGAGCGCTGGGTGGTGCTCGGACCGAACGGCGCGGGCAAGACCACGCTGCTCCAGATCGCGGGCGCCTACCTGTTCCCGAGCTCCGGCGACGCGGTGGTGCTCGGCGAGAAGCTCGACCAGGTCGACGTGTTCGAGCAGCGCGCCCGGATCGGCCTGGCCAGCGCCGCGATGTACGACAAGCTGCCGACCGGCCAGACCGTGCTGGAGACCGTCCTGACCGCCGCGTACGGCCAGACCGTGCACGGCAAGGAGACCTACGAGGCCCCCGACGAGGCCCGCGCCCTGGTGCTGCTCGACCGCCTCGGCATGGCCGGCTTCACCGGCCGCAAGTTCGGCAGCCTCTCCGAGGGCGAGCGCAAGCGCACCCTGATCGCCCGCGCCCTGATGACCGACCCCGAGCTGCTGCTGCTCGACGAGCCCGCGGCCGGCCTCGACCTCGGCGGCCGCGAGGACCTGGTCCGCCGCCTCGCCGCGCTCGCCCAGGACGAGTACGCGCCGTCCATGGTGATGGTCACCCACCACGTCGAGGAGATCGTCCCGGGCATGACCCACGTGCTGATGATCCGCCAGGGCAAGGTGATGACGGCCGGTCCGATCGAGACCACCCTCACCGCCCGCAACCTCTCGCACTGCTTCGGCCTGCCGCTGACCCTGGAGCGGCGCGGCGACCGCTGGACCGCGCAGGGCCTCCCGCTCGGCTGAATCGCACCGCCGCGGCGCACGGCGGCAACCGGTCGCACACGCGGCCGGTTTCCGTCGCCCCACCTGCGGGAAGCTACGCGGGGAGAGCACCGACTTCCCTAGGATGGAGCCCGTGGACAGCTGGATCTGGTGGCTGCTGCTCGCCGTCGCGCTGGGCATACCGCTGGTGGTCACCGCGATGCCCGAGTTCGCCATGTTCGCGATCGGCGCCGGCGCCGCCGCGCTGACGGCGGGCCTCGGCGGCGGCACGGTCCCGCAGTTCCTGGTGTTCGTCGGCGTCTCGGCGGCGCTGCTGGTCTTCGTGCGCCCGATCGCGTACCGCCAGCTGAAGAAGGGCCCGGGGTACCGCACGGGCGTGGAGGCGCTGACCGGCGCCACCGCGGTGGTACAGGAAACAGTCGACGGGGGAGAGGGCGGACGGATCAAGCTGAACGGCGAGATCTGGTCGGCCCGCGCGCTCCACCCGGGTTCGGTCTTCGAGCCGGGGCAGCAGGTCGACGTCGTCGAAATCCAGGGCGCGACCGCCCTGGTCGTCTAGGGGAGAAGCGTTGGAACCCGTCCTCATCGTCTTGATCGTCCTGGTCGTGGTGGCCTTCATCGCCCTGATCAAGACGATCCAGGTGATCCCCCAGGCCAGCGCCGCGATCGTGGAGCGCTTCGGGCGCTACACCCGGACCCTCAGCGCCGGCCTGAACATCGTCGTCCCGTTCATCGACACCATCCGCAACCGGATCGACCTGCGCGAGCAGGTCGTCCCGTTCCCGCCGCAGCCCGTCATCACCTCGGACAACCTGGTCGTCAACATCGACACCGTCATCTACTACCAGGTGACCGACCCGCGCGCCGCGACCTACGAGGTGGCCAGCTACATCCAGGCCATCGAGCAGCTCACCGTCACCACCCTGCGCAACATCATCGGCTCGATGGACCTCGAGTCCACCCTGACCTCCCGCGAGGTCATCAACGCCGGCCTGCGCGGCGTCCTGGACGAGGCCACCGGCCGCTGGGGCATCCGGGTCAACCGGGTCGAGCTGAAGGCGATTGAGCCGCCGACCTCCATCCAGGACTCGATGGAGAAGCAGATGCGCGCCGACCGCGACAAGCGCGCCGCGATCCTCACCGCCGAGGGCGCCCGGCAGGCCCAGATCCTGCGCGCCGAGGGCGAGAAGCAGGCCGCCGTGCTCCAGGCCGAGGGCGAGGCGCAGGCCGCCGTCCTCAAGGCCGACGGTGAGGCCGCCGCGATCCGCACCGTCTTCGAGGCCATCCACGAGGGCGACGCCGACCAGAAGCTGCTCGCCTACCAGTACCTGCAGACCCTGCCCGAGCTCGCCAAGGGCGACGCCAACAAGCTGTGGATCATCCCCAGCGAGGTCGGCGACGCGCTCAAGGGCCTCGGCGGCGCCTTCCAGGGCGTCACCGGCGGCGGCGCCGCCCCGGCCGCGCCCGCCCCCGCCCCGGTGCAGCCGCCCGCGGCCCGCGTCCCGGTCGACCCGGCCGCCGGCCCCCGCCCGGTCGACACCGAGAACAAGACGGCCCGGCCCCGGGTCGAGCCCACCCGGCAGTACCCCAAGATCGACGAGTAGCCGGCACCGGGACCGGTCCCGGTGACGGCACCGCGCGGGCCCCGTCCGACCCCTCCGGTCGGCCGGGGCCCGCGCCTTTCCCGCCGGCCCGCCGTTCCGCATCACGGAAGGGCAGGTCCGGATGGCGGACCGCCCCTCGCCAAGCCGCGCACCCCTCCGGCATGATCGACCGGCGCGCGACAGCAGCCAACGAGGGGGAAGCCGATGACACTGTGGGAGATGACCGCCGTCCTGCTGGCCGGCGTCGCCGCCGGAACCATCAACACCATCGTCGGCTCCGGCACCCTGATCACCTTCCCCGTGCTGCTCGCCGTCGGCCTGCCGCCCGTCACCGCCAACGTCTCCAACACCCTCGGCCTGGTCCCCGGCTCGCTCGCCGGAGCCATCGGCTACCGGGCCGAACTCGCCGGCCAGCGCCGCCGCCTGATCCGCTACGGCAGCGCCTCGCTTATCGGCGGACTCGTCGGCGCCGCCCTGCTGATCACCCTCCCCGGCAGCGCCTTCGAAGCCGTCGTCCCGGTCCTCATCCTCACCGCCCTCGTGCTGGTCGTCATCCAGCCCCGGGTCGCCCGCGCGATGGCCGCCCGCCGCGCCGCCGGCACCGCCCCCGCCCGCACCGACGGCGGCCCGCTGCTGCTCGCCTGCATCGGCCTCACCGGCGTCTACGGCGGCTACTTCGGCGCCGCCCAGGGCGTCCTGCTGCTCGCCCTGATGGGCATGCTGCTCCCCGACGACCTGCAGACGATCAACGGCATCAAGAACGTCCTCGCCATGCTCGTCAACGGCGTCGCCGCGGTCTTCTTCCTCTTCACCTCGCACATCGACTGGACCGCCGCCCTGCTGATCGCCGCCGGCGCCACCCTCGGCGGCGCGCTCGGCGCCCGGATCGGCCGCCGCCTCCCGCCCGTCGCGCTGCGCACCCTGATCGTGCTGGTCGGCCTCGCCGCCGTCACCAAACTGCTGCTCGCCTGAGCGCCCCCGGACGTAGGCTCGGCCGTGACAGCAGCCCGCACGGCACCCGGGCCCCCGGGCCCCCGGGCCCCGGACCCCTGGACGGAGACCGCCATGAGCCGCGACCGCCTCAACGAGGAACAGCTCGCCAACGCCCTCGCCGAACTCCCGGAGTGGACCCGCACCGGCGACGCGATCACCCGCACCGCCGAGACCGCGAGCTTCCCCACCGCCATCAAGGTCGTCGACGCCGTCGCCGAACAGGCCGAGGCCCTCGACCACCACCCCGACATCGACATCCGCTGGCGCACCCTGACCTTCCTCCTCACCACCCACAGCGCGGGCGGCCTGACCAGCCTCGACATCACCCTCGCCCACCTCATCGACCGCGCCCTCGACGCCGCCGCCTGACCGGCCGCCCCGCCGCCACCGGCCCCCGAGCGCCCCCGAGCGACCGCAAAGCCCCGGCAAATCCCGTCCCCGCGCCGTGAGATGCTGGCCCCTTGCCAGACCGCAGTCGGGACGGACGGAACGCATGGCTCAGGAACCTCCCACGACACCCGGGTACGACCAGCAGCAGCCCTGGTACCCCCAGCCGCAGGACTACGGCCACCAGGAGCAGGCCGCCCAGCAGCAGCAGGCGTACGGGCAGCAGTTCCCGCAGCAGCAGCAGGGCTACGGCTACGCCGAGCAGCAGCAGGCGTACGGCGACCCGCAGGTCTACGGCCACCAGGAGCAGGCCGCCCAGCAGCAGCAGGCGTACGGGCAGCAGTTCCCGCAGCAGCAGCAGGGCTACGGGTACGCCGAGCAGGCGGCCCAGCAGCAGGCGTACGGCTACCCCGAGCAGGCCGCCCAGCAGCAGGCGTACGCCCCGTACGAGCCCGCCTACGCGCAGTCGGCGCCGGCCGCCGAGCCCGCCCCGGCCACGCCCGCCGACTACCCGCGGACCAGCGCCGAGGACCCGTTCGCCCCCGGCTCCGACGGCGCGTCGGCCGCCGCGATCAGCGCCGCCGCGGCCGCCGGCGAGGTTCCCGGCCGGGAGCGGCCCGCGCCGCGCGGGTTCGCCGCCAGGGCGCGCGCCGCGGTGCTCTCCGGCGAGGGCGCGCCCAGCCGCCGGGGCCTGGCGATCCGGGTCGGCGCGGGCGTCGCCGCCCTCGCCGTCCTGGTCACCGCCGGCGTGCTCGCGGTCTCCGGGGAGGACGAGGCCGCCCCGGCCGGCCAGGCCGCCCAGGGCGGCGGCCAGAACATCTCGGTCGCCCACACCAAGTCCTGGACCGTCGCCGCCGACCCCGCCACCGCCGCGCAGGGCACCGACGACACCCTGGCCGGCAGCTGGCTGCTGGCCGACGCCGTGGTCCGCGCCGACGGCACCGGCGTGCACGCCTACGGCCTCGCCGACGGCAAGCCCGTCTGGACGCTCAAGGCCCCCGCCGACGGCGCCGTCCCCTGCGGGCTCTCCCCGGCCGTCAACGCGTCCGGCCTCGGCGCGGTCGTCTACCGCCCCGCCGCCGACCCGAAGAGCCCGTGCAGCACCCTCGCCGCCGTCGACACCAAGTCCGGCCAGGCGGTCTGGACGAAGACCCTCTCCGACGCCAAGGACAGCTACGCCGCGCACGTCGCCGTCACCGACGACAAGGTGATCGCGGTCGGCGAGGACAAGGCCGCCGCGTGGGCCGCCGCCGACGGCGCCGAGGTCTGGCAGTACACCGGCCAGGGCAAGTTCTGCACGCTCTCCGGCAGCGCCGGCGCCGCCACCGTGCTGCTGCACAGCGCCTGCGCCGACAGCACCCCGCACGACCAGGCCGTCGCGCTCAACCTCGCCGACGGCAAGGTGAAGTACTGGCGCGGCCTGAACAACCAGCCCACCACCGTCACCGTGCTCTCCGCAGAGCCCGCCGCCGTCCTCACCACCGGCGCCAAGCCGGAGGACGAGCGGGTGTTCGCCTGGGGCGCCGAGGGCGACCCGGCCGTCGAGATCCCGCTGGCCGTCGAGGGCGGCGGCCGGCTCGACGTCGACCACGGCAGCTTCGCCGCCGTGCCCGGCACCTACTTCCAGGGCGGCACCATGTTCGCCCCGGTCGTCCCCGACGGCGGCGGCAACCCGAGCGCGATCGCCGCGTACGACCTGGGCACCGGCAAGTCGCTGTGGCGCACCCCGATCGCCGAGAAGGGCAAGGCCCGGCCGGTCGGGGTGGACGCCGGCGGCCTGGTCGTCGCCGTCGACGAACGCACCGGGCAGCCCGCCCACCTCAGCCGGTTCGCCCTCACCGGCGGCCAGGAGACCCAGGGCGGCGCCTTCCCGCAGGGCACCGGCTCGCTGCTCACCACCGGTCGGGTGCACAACGCCGCCGGCCACCTGGTCGCCGTCCCCGAGCACGCCGGCAACTACGGCGTCGCGACGGCCTTCAGCAGCAAGGGCTGACCTCCCCCGCGCCGGTTCTCCCGACCCGCCCGGCCCGCCCGGCCCCGTACGCACGACGACGGGCCCGACCTGTCCCCTGATCAGGTCGGGCCCGTCGGCCTCTCACGCGCTCGCGGCCGCCTCGGCGGGCTCCGGCAGCCAGGCCGCCAGCTCCCCCAGTTCGCCCGCCCGCAGCCCGAGCGCGAGCATCAACGTCGCCTCCGGCGTCGGCTCGAAGGGCCGCCGCAGCAGCCGCATCCCCGCCTGCTCCGGCGTCCGGTCCGCCTTGCGCTGGTTGCACTCCGCGCAGGCCGCCACCGTGTTCATCCAGCTGTCCGCCCCGCCGCGCGACCTCGGCGCCAGGTGGTCCACCGTGGTGCCCCGCCGCGCGCAGTACGCGCACCGGAACTGGTCGCGCGCCAGCACCCCCCGCCGCGACCACGGAGCCCGTTGTCGGAACGGCACCCGGACGTACCTGGTCAGCCTGATCACCCGCGGCACCGGCAGCTGCACCCCCGAACCGCGGACCACCCGCAGCGGATGCGCCTGTTCGACCACGGCCTTGTCCTGGAGGACCAGCACCACGGCCCGGCGCAGCGGCACCGTGCTCAGGGGTTCGTAGCTCGCGTTCAGGACAAGGGTGTTGCGCATAACGGGCCACCTCCGGTGCTCGCCCCGCCGCACGGCGGTGGCACCACTGTGAACGCCCGCACCCCGCCGAACAACGGAATTTCCGCCACCCCGCACCGACCAGCGGCTAAACCCCCGGACCCCCCGACCGCGTAGGCTCTACTCCGCTGGTACCGTCCAGCCCGCCGTACCCGTCCGGGCGCACCCCCCGCGCCGCGGACACCCGACCGAAGGAGACGCGGGACCGTGACCGACATCGTCGACGAGCTGCAGTGGCGCGGGCTGATCGCCCTGTCCACTGACGAGGACGCACTGCGCAAGGCGTTCGCGGACGGCCCGGTCACGTTCTATTGCGGCTTCGACCCGACCGCGCCCAGCCTGCACCTCGGCAACCTGGTCCAGCTCCTCACCATGCGCCGGATCCAGCGGGCCGGAAACCTCCCGCTCGGCCTGGTCGGCGGCGCGACCGGCCTGATCGGCGACCCCAAGCCCACCGCCGAGCGCGTCCTCAACGACCCCGAGACGGTCGCCGCCTGGGTCGACCGCCTGCGCGCCCAGGTCTCCCGCTTCCTCGACTTCGAGGGCGAGTACGCCGCCCGCATCGTCAACAACCTGGACTGGACGTCCGGCATGTCGGCGATCTCGCTGCTCCGCGACGTCGGCAAGTACTTCCGGGTCAACAACATGATCGCGAAGGAGGCGGTCGCCCGCCGCCTGAACTCCGACGCGGGCATCAGCTACACCGAGTTCAGCTACCAGATCCTCCAGGGCATGGACTTCCTGGAGCTGAACCGCCGCTACGGCTGCACCCTGCAGACCGGCGGCAGCGACCAGTGGGGCAACCTCACCGCCGGCACCGACCTGATCCGCAAGGCCGAGAGCCGCTCCGTGCACGCCCTCGCCACCCCGCTGATCACCAAGGCCGACGGCACCAAGTTCGGCAAGACCGAGTCCGGCACGGTCTGGCTCGACCCCGAGCTCACCACGCCCTACGCCTTCTACCAGTTCTGGCTGAACGCCGACGACCGCGACGTCGCCAAGTTCCTGCGGATCTTCTCCTTCCGCACCCGCGAGGAGATCGAGCAGCTCGAACGCGACACCGCCGAGCGCCCCGCCGCCCGCCTCGCCCAGCGCGCCCTCGCCGAGGAGCTCACCACCCTCGTCCACGGCGCCGACCAGTACGAGCGGGTCGTCGCCGCCTCCAAGGCCCTCTTCGGCCAGGGCGACCTCGTCGACCTCGAACCCGCCACCCTGGCCTCCGCCCTCGCCGAGGTCCCGAAGGCCACGGTCGCCGAACTCGGCCAGATCGTCGACCTGTTGGTCGAAACCGGCCTCGCCCCCAGCCGCTCCGGCGCCCGCCGCACCATCAAGGAGGGCGGCGCCTACCTCAACAACGCGAAGGTCACCGACGAGGAGGCCGTCGCCACCACCACCGACCTGCTGCACGGCCGTTGGATCCTGCTCCGCCGCGGCAAGCGCAACCTCGCCGCCGTCGAACTCGCCGACGCGTAACCCCCACCCGGAGCCTGCCGAACATCCCCGCAGGCCCCCGGAGACCTCGGACAGGCGCTCAGCGGGCCTGAAACAGACCGCAGTTGACCTGCGGACACCGCGAACAGGGGCCGGATCCAGCCAGATCCGGCCCCTCGGTGTTTGACTCGCCCGCTCCGGTGTCCTAACGTAGTCCGAGTCGCCTGAACCGGCTGAGACAGACCGGGAGGCGAAACCCCACCCCAACCCTGATGAGCGATTCGTCGCGCGTCCGTTCGGATTTCCGGACGGAAAAGCGGGCCGAATAACTCTGGTAGAGTTCGGGAGCGCCGAAAGGCAAAAGCGAAGCAGATCGAATGAAACTCCGGAAAACGGAGCGGAAAACATCTGCTAAGCTGGAAACACGAAAGAACGAAGCGCCCGGAGATGCGGTCGGAAGGCCGGTCGAAGGAAGCGTCCGTTCCTTGAGAACTCAACAGCGTGCCAAAAGTCAACGCCAGATATGTTGACATCCCCGGCCGGCCGACTCGTTCGGTTGGTTGGAGATTCCTTTATGAAGTAACACTAGCGAGGACGCAGTGCGCGGGACCGCCTTATTCCGGCTGGTCGCCGTGCCGCTCTTTGTGAAGACATTCACGGAGAGTTTGATCCTGGCTCAGGACGAACGCTGGCGGCGTGCTTAACACATGCAAGTCGAACGGTGAAGCCCTTCGGGGTGGATCAGTGGCGAACGGGTGAGTAACACGTGGGGAATCTGCCCTGAACTCTGGGACAAGCCTTGGAAACGAGGTCTAATACCGGATACGACCGCTTCCCGCATGGGGGGTGGTGGAAAGCTCCGGCGGTTCAGGATGATCCCGCGGCCTATCAGCTTGTTGGTGGGGTAACGGCCCACCAAGGCGACGACGGGTAGCCGGCCTGAGAGGGCGACCGGCCACACTGGGACTGAGACACGGCCCAGACTCCTACGGGAGGCAGCAGTGGGGAATATTGCACAATGGGCGAAAGCCTGATGCAGCGACGCCGCGTGAGGGATGACGGCCTTCGGGTTGTAAACCTCTTTCAGCAGGGAAGAAGCGCAAGTGACGGTACCTGCAGAAGAAGCACCGGCTAACTACGTGCCAGCAGCCGCGGTAATACGTAGGGTGCGAGCGTTGTCCGGAATTATTGGGCGTAAAGAGCTCGTAGGCGGCCTGTCGCGTCGGATGTGAAAGCCCGGGGCTTAACCCCGGGTCTGCATTCGATACGGGCAGGCTAGAGTGTGGTAGGGGAGATCGGAATTCCTGGTGTAGCGGTGAAATGCGCAGATATCAGGAGGAACACCGGTGGCGAAGGCGGATCTCTGGGCCATTACTGACGCTGAGGAGCGAAAGCGTGGGGAGCGAACAGGATTAGATACCCTGGTAGTCCACGCCGTAAACGTTGGGAACTAGGTGTTGGCGACATTCCACGTCGTCGGTGCCGCAGCTAACGCATTAAGTTCCCCGCCTGGGGAGTACGGCCGCAAGGCTAAAACTCAAAGGAATTGACGGGGGCCCGCACAAGCAGCGGAGCATGTGGCTTAATTCGACGCAACGCGAAGAACCTTACCAAGGCTTGACATACACCGGAAACTGGTAGAGATATCAGCCCCCTTGTGGTCGGTGTACAGGTGGTGCATGGTTGTCGTCAGCTCGTGTCGTGAGATGTTGGGTTAAGTCCCGCAACGAGCGCAACCCTTGTTCTGTGTTGCCAGCATGCCTTTCGGGGTGATGGGGACTCACAGGAGACTGCCGGGGTCAACTCGGAGGAAGGTGGGGACGACGTCAAATCATCATGCCCCTTATGTCTTGGGCTGCACACGTGCTACAATGGCCGGTACAAAGGGCTGCGATGCCGCGAGGCGGAGCGAATCCCAAAAAGCCGGTCTCAGTTCGGATTGGGGTCTGCAACTCGACCCCATGAAGTTGGAGTTGCTAGTAATCGCAGATCAGCATGCTGCGGTGAATACGTTCCCGGGCCTTGTACACACCGCCCGTCACGTCACGAAAGTCGGTAACACCCGAAGCCGGTGGCCTAACCCGTGAGGGGAGGAGCCGTCGAAGGTGGGACCAGCGATTGGGACGAAGTCGTAACAAGGTAGCCGTACCGGAAGGTGCGGCTGGATCACCTCCTTTCTAAGGAGCACACGGCAGCTTCGGGCGAATGTCCCGGAGTGCTAGCTCATGGGTGGAACGTTGACTATTCGGCACACACGGTGATGGAGATCGCGAGTACTGCCCTTCCGGGGCGTGGAAAGCGGTGTTCCGGAGGCGGGTGTGTCGGGCACGTTGTTGGGTCCTGAGGGAACGGCCAGTGGTCGTTGTCTTCAGGTTGCCGGCCTCATGCCGGGCGTCCCTGTCTTGGGGGTGTCGGGTTTGGGTGTCTGGTCGTTGTTTGAGAACTGCACAGTGGACGCGAGCATCTGTGGCCAAGTTTTTAAGGGCGCACGGTGGATGCCTTGGCACCAGGAACCGATGAAGGACGTGGGAGGCCGCGATAGGCCCCGGGGAGCTGTCAACCGAGCTTTGATCCGGGGGTGTCCGAATGGGGAAACCCGGCAGTCGTCATGGGCTGTCACCCATACCTGAACACATAGGGTATGTGGAGGGAACGCGGGGAAGTGAAACATCTCAGTACCCGCAGGAAGAGAAAACAACCGTGATTCCGGGAGTAGTGGCGAGCGAAACCGGATGAGGCCAAACCCAAGTGGTGTGAGACCCGGCAGGGGTTGCCGCTTGGGGGTTGTGGGAAAGTTCTTCAGTCGTCTGCCGGCGGCTGGGCGAGTCAGAAACCGTATGGGTAGTCGAAGGACATGCGAAAGGTCCGGCGTAGAGGGTAAGACCCCCGTAGACGAAATCCGTACGGCTCGCTTGAGCTTCTCCCAAGTAGCACGGGGCCCGAGAAATCCCGTGTGAATCTGGCGGGACCACCCGCTAAGCCTAAATATTCCCTGGTGACCGATAGCGGATAGTACCGTGAGGGAATGGTGAAAAGTACCGCGGGAGCGGAGTGAAATAGTACCTGAAACCGTGTGCCTACAAGCCGTGGGGGCAGCCTTCGGGCTGTGACTGCGTGCCTTTTGAAGAATGAGCCTGCGAGTTTGCGGTGTGTAGCGAGGTTAACCCGTGTGGGGTAGCCGTAGCGAAAGCGAGTCCGAACAGGGCGTTCGAGTTGCATGCCCAAGACCCGAAGCGGAGTGATCTAGCCATGGGCAGGTTGAAGCGCGGGTAAGACCGTGTGGAGGACCGAACCCACCAGGGTTGAAAACCTGGGGGATGACCTGTGGTTAGGGGTGAAAGGCCAATCAAACTCCGTGATAGCTGGTTCTCCCCGAAATGCATTTAGGTGCAGCGTCGCGTGTTTCTTGCCGGAGGTAGAGCACTGGATAGGCGATGGGCCTCACCGGGTTACTGACCTTAGCCAAACTCCGAATGCCGGTAAGTGAGAGCGCGGCAGTGAGACTGTGGGGGATAAGCTCCATGGTCGAGAGGGAAACAGCCCAGAACACCGACTAAGGTCCCTAAGCGTGTGCTAAGTGGGAAAGGATGTGGAGTCGCAGAGACAACCAGGAGGTTGGCTTAGAAGCAGCCACCCTTGAAAGAGTGCGTAATAGCTCACTGGTCAAGTGATTCCGCGCCGACAATGTAGCGGGGCTCAAGCACACCACCGAAGTCGTGTCATTGCAGCAATACTCCCAACGGAGGCTGTGATGGGTAGGGGAGCGTCGTGTGCCGGGTGAAGCAGCCGAGGAATCGAGTTGTGGACGGTTCACGAGTGAGAATGCAGGCATGAGTAGCGATACAAGAGTGGGAAACTCTTGCGCCGATTGACCAAGGGTTCCTGGGTCAAGCTGATCTGCCCAGGGTAAGTCGGGACCTAAGGCGAGGCCGACAGGCGTAGTCGATGGACAACGGGTTGATATTCCCGTACCCGCTTTGAAGCGCCAACGTCGAACCAGGTGATGCTAAGGCCGTGAAGCCGGCCCGGAGTCTTCGGACGATGGGACGTGGTGGAGCCGCCGGTCCAAGCCTGTAGTAGGTGAGCGATGGGGTGACGCAGGAAGGTAGTCCAGCCCGGGCGGTGGTAGTCCCGGGGTAAGGGTGTAGGACGTTGCGTAGGCAAATCCGCGCAACACGTAGTCTGAGACCTGATGCCGAGCCGATTGTGGTGAAGTGGATGATCCTATGCTGTCGAGAAAAGCCTCTAGCGAGTTTCATGGCGGCCCGTACCCCAAACCGACTCAGGTGGTCAGGTAGAGAATACCGAGGCGTTCGGGTGAACTGTGGTTAAGGAACTCGGCAAAATGCCCCCGTAACTTCGGGAGAAGGGGGGCCATTGCTGGTGACGGGACTTAGCTCCCTGAGCTGGTGGTGGCCGCAGAGACCAGCGAGAAGCGACTGTTTACTAAAAACACAGGTCCGTGCGAAGCCGTAAGGCGATGTATACGGACTGACGCCTGCCCGGTGCTGGAACGTTAAGGGGACCGGTTAGTCACGATTCGTCGTGGCGAAGCTGAGAACTTAAGCGCCAGTAAACGGCGGTGGTAACTATAACCATCCTAAGGTAGCGAAATTCCTTGTCGGGTAAGTTCCGACCTGCACGAATGGCGTAACGACTTCTCGACTGTCTCAACCACAGGCCCGGTGAAATTGCATTACGAGTAAAGATGCTCGTTTCGCGCAGCAGGACGGAAAGACCCCGGGACCTTTACTATAGCTTGATATTGGTGTTCGGTTCGGCTTGTGTAGGATAGGTGGGAGGCTTTGAAGCCGTGACGCCAGTCATGGTGGAGCCATCGTTGAAATACCACTCTGGTCGTGCTGGATGTCTAACCTGGGTCCGTGATCCGGATCAGGGACAGTGTCTGGTGGGTAGTTTAACTGGGGCGGTTGCCTCCTAAAGGGTAACGGAGGCGCCCAAAGGTTCCCTCAGCCTGGTTGGCAATCAGGTGTTGAGTGTAAGTGCACAAGGGAGCTTGACTGTGAGACTGACGGGTCGAGCAGGTACGAAAGTAGGGACTAGTGATCCGGCGGTGGCTTGTGGAAGCGCCGTCGCTCAACGGATAAAAGGTACCCCGGGGATAACAGGCTGATCTTCCCCAAGAGTCCATATCGACGGGATGGTTTGGCACCTCGATGTCGGCTCGTCGCATCCTGGGGCTGGAGTAGGTCCCAAGGGTTGGGCTGTTCGCCCATTAAAGCGGTACGCGAGCTGGGTTTAGAACGTCGTGAGACAGTTCGGTCCCTATCCGCTGTGCGCGTAGGAGTGTTGAGAAGGGCTGTCCCTAGTACGAGAGGACCGGGACGGACGAACCTCTGGTGTGCCAGTTGTCCTGCCAAGGGCATGGCTGGTTGGCTACGTTCGGGAGGGATAACCGCTGAAAGCATCTAAGCGGGAAGCCTGCTTCGAGATGAGCACTCCCACCTCCTTGAGAGGGTAAGGCTCCCAGTAGACGACTGGGTTGATAGGCCGGATATGGAAGCCCTGTGAGGGGTGGAGTTGACCGGTACTAATAGGCCGAGGGCTTGTCCTCAGACGCTCGCGTTCACTGTGTGGTTCCCGGGTAGCGAACAGCTATCGCCGGCGAACAAGTAACATCACTTTCAATTGAAAAGTGTGTTCGCTGAATACCCGATAGGGTTTCGGTGGTCATAGCATGAGGGAAACGCCCGGTTACATTCCGAACCCGGAAGCTAAGCCTCATAGCGCCGATGGTACTGCAGGGGGGACCCTGTGGGAGAGTAGGACGCCGCCGAACAATTCTTCAAAAGGCCGAGGCCCCAGCGATTCGCTGGGGCCTTGGCCTTTTTTGTTGGGCATCGGCCGGACACGCGTACGGCCGGCGGACGGCGCGGTCGGGGGCACCCGGACGCGGTGTCCTGCCGTATGCCGGACAATGGACAAGGCGGACGTTCCGGACCCCGGTGGGGGCGGAGGCGTCCGGATCTCGCGCGCTGGTGTCGGTCGAACGGCAGTGGCGCCTCTCGAACTCGCAGTGTGCAGACAGGAGTCACCAGCATGTCGAACCCGCCCCAGGACCGGCCCGAGCGCCGTAACGACGGCGGCCGGGGTTACGAACCCAGGTCGCGTGGGGGCTGGTCCAACGACCGTGGCCCGCGCCGTGACGACCGTGGTGAAGGCGGCGGCTACCGGGGTCGTGACGACCGCGGTGACCGTGGCGGCGACCGTGGGGGGTTCCGCTCCCGTGATGACCGTCCGTCGTACGGCGGCGGTGGCGACCGTGGTGGCTTCCGTGGTCGGGACGACCGTCCCCAGGGCGGCGACCGTGGCGGCTACCGTTCGCAGGGCGGCGACCGCCCGTCGTACGGCGGTGGTGGCGGCGGTTACCGCTCGCGTGACGACCGTCCGCAGGGCGGCGACCGCGGTGGGTTCCGTGGCCGGGACGACCGTCCGCAGGGTGGGGACCGTGGTGGGTTCCGTCCGCGTGAGGACCGTCCGCAGGGCGGCGACCGCGGTGGGTTCCGTGGCCGGGACGACCGTCCGCAGGGTGGGGACCGTGGTGGGTTCCGTCCGCGTGAGGACCGGCCGTCGTACGGGCGGGACCGGGACGAGCGTGGTGGCGCCGGCGGCGGTGGGTATGACCGTCCGCAGCGCAGCGGTGGCTACGAGCGTCGCGATGACCGCCCGCAGCGCAGCGGCGGCTACGAGCGCCCCCAGGGTGGCGACCGTGGCGGGTTCCGTCCGCGTGAGGACCGTCCGCAGCGCAGTGGTGGGTACGACCGTCCGCAGGGTGGGGACCGTGGTGGGTTCCGTCCGCGTGAGGACCGGCCGTCGTACGGGCGGGACCGGGACGAGCGCGGTGGCGCTGGCGGCGGCGGGTACGACCGTCCGCAGCGCAGCGGTGGCTACGAGCGTCGCGACGACCGTCCGCAGCGCAGCGGCGGCTACGAGCGCCCCCAGGGCGGCGACCGCGGCGGGTTCCGTGGGCGGGACGACCGGCCGCAGGGTGGTGGCTACCGCCCGCGCGAGGAGCGGTCGTTCGATGACCGGCCGCAGCGCAGTGGTGGGTACGACCGTCCGCAGGGTGGGGACCGTGGTGGGTTCCGTCCGCGTGAGGACCGGCCGTCGTACGGGCGGGATCGGGACGAGCGCGGTGGCGCTGGCGGCGGCGGGTACGACCGTCCGCAGCGCAGCGGTGGCTACGAGCGTCGCGATGACCGCCCGCAGCGCAGTGGCGGGTACGACCGCCCGCAGGGCGGCGACCGCGGCGGGTTCCGTGGCCGGGACGACCGTCCGCAGCGCAGCGGTGGGTACGACCGTCCGCAGCGCAGTGGTGGGTACGAGCGTCGCGATGACCGCGGCGGGTTCCGTGGGCGGGACGACCGTCCGCAGCGCAGCGGTGGGTACGAGCGTCGGGACGACCGGGGCGGGTACGACGAGCGGCGTCAGGAGCCGGTGAAGCGGCTGCCGATCCCGGACGACGTGACCGGGTTCGAGATCGACGCGGACGTCAAGCAGGACCTGAAGAGCCTGCCGAAGACGCTGGCGGACGACGTGGCGCGCAACCTGGTGATGGTGGCGCGGCTGCTCGACAGCGAGCCGGAGGAGGCCTACAACTACGCGAAGGTCGCGCTGCGGCTGGCGTCGCGGGTGGCGAGCGTGCGTGAGGCGGCCGGTTTCGCCTCGTACATGACGCAGCGGTACTCGGAGGCGCTGACCGAGTTCCGGGCGGCGAAGCGGATGACCGGGCGGGTCGACCTGTGGCCGGTGATGGCGGACTGCGAGCGCGGTCTGGGCCGGCCGGAGCGGGCGCTGGCGATGGCTGGTGAGCCCGAGGTGAAGCAGCTGGACAAGGCCGGTCAGGTCGAGATGCGGCTGGTCGCGGCCGGTGCCCGGGCGGACCTGGAGCAGTTCGACGCCGCCGTGGTGACGCTGCAGAGCCCGGAGCTGGCGTCCTCGGCGATCCACCCGTGGACGGCGCGGCTGCGCTACGCGTACGCGGACGCGCTGATCGCGGCGGGTCGGGCGGACGAGGCCCGCGAGTGGTTCGTGAAGGCCGTGGAGGCCGACACCGACGGCTCGACCAACGCGGCCGAGCGGCTGGCGGAGATCGACGGCATCGAGTTCACCGACGCGCTGGACGAGGACGCCGAGGCCGAGGACGAGGGCGCGGAGGCCGTGGAGCCGGTGCGCCGCCAGATCGACAAGGACGACGTCGGCGACGACCGGATGATCTTCGAGGACGAAGAAGACGTCGAGGAGTTCTACGACGAGGACGACGAGGAGATCGACGAGGACTACGACGAGGACTCGTTCGAGGAGCAGCAGCCGAAGCAGGGCTGATGCGCCGTCGTGAGCAGTGAGGGAAGGCCCCCGTTCCGGGTAGGAGCGGGGGCCTTTTCCGTGGGCGCGGGGGTGTCGGCGGGGGTGTCAGCCGAGTTCGAGGGAGCGCAGGACGAGTCCGGTGGCCGGCTTGGGGCCGAAGGAGGTGGACTTGCGCGGCATGGTGACGCCCTGCTCGGCGAGGCGCCGCACCACGCGTTCCTCGACGGGGTGGAGCAGGACGGCGGTGCCGCCGGTGCGGGCGGCCTCGCGGACGGCTGCCTCGGCGGAGTGCAGGTAGCCGATGTGCTCGGGGCTGTCGGGGACGTGCCAGGTGCGGTCGAGCAGGACGGCGTGCAGGACGGTGGCGTCCAGGCGGCGCCACTCCTCGGGGCGGTCGGTGCGGACGGTGGCGGCGAGGGTGGCCTCGTCGGGGCCGGTGAGCAGGTGGAAGCGGCCGGCGCCGTCGGTGAGGACGAAGGAGTTGCCGGGGGTGCGGTGGGCCTCGGCGAGGGCGTGCAGCGCGTCGGGGAGGGCGCCGGGCAGGTCGGTGGCCTTCCAGGCGGCGGGGTCGAGGGCGGCCAGCGCGGCGTCCAGCGGGAGGCGCTGCAGGACGCGGTGGATGGCGCGGACCCGCAGCGGGTAGCGGTCGGTGTCGACCAGCAGGACCAGGCCGCGGTCCCACGGGCTGCGGGGGAGGTGGCGGTGTTCGCGCTGCAGCCGCAGGTACATCTCCCAGCGGTGGTGGCCGTCGGCGATCAGGGCGCGGCAGCCGGCCAGGTCCCGGGTGACGGCGGCCAGGTTGGCGGGGTCGGTGACGGCCCACAGGCGGTGGTGGGTGCCGTCGCTGGTGGTGGTGGCGAGCAGCGGCTCGGTCGCGGCGGTGCGTTCGATGACGTCGGCGGCGCGGCCGTGGCCGCGGTAGGTGAGCAGCAGCGGTTCGAGGTTGGCGCGGGTGGTGCGCATCAGGCCGACCCGGTCGGCGACCGGCTTGGGCATGACGTCCTCGTGCGGGAGGACGACGCCGGCCTCGGGGCCGCTGACGGCGAGGGCGCCGATCAGGCCGCGCTGCAGGGTGCCGGACGGGGTGCGCTGCTCGTAGACGTACAGCGCCGGGTCCGGGTCGGCGGTCAGGACGCCCTGGTGGCGCCAGTCGCGGAGCAGGCGGGCGGCGTGCCGGTAGCGGGTGTCGCGGTCGGGGCGGTCGCCGGCGTCCTCGGGCTCGGGGCGGGGCAGGATCAGCCGGACGATGTTGTGCGGGTCCGCGGTCTCCAGGTCGAGCCGGCGGCCGGGGTCGACCACGTCGTACGGCGGGGAGGTGACGGCGGCCAGGTCGCCGACCCGGTGCGGGTCGTAGCGCAGGCCGCGGAACGGGGAGAGGGAAAGCCCTGCGGTGGCGACGTGCCCGGGGTCTCCGGGACCGCCCGAGGGCTCGTTGCCGCTTTCGGCACGAGGGGCGCTCATTCTGGGCATGTTAGTCGGGTAGTCCTTGTTGGGAGATCGCGTTGGGTACGGCCGCCCGGCTGCTGTGGGCGGGATGGCGAGCGGGGCGGACGGGAAAGCGGGGTAGGGCGGATGGGGCACCGGGAGCACGAGGGCGACGGCGTGAACGGCCTGGACGGCGGGAACGGCGGCGGCGCGCCGGGCGGCGGCGTGTACGACTGGTTCCGGCGCGGGGTACGGCTGTTGGAGGAGCGGCACCCGGCGGCGGCGGTGCAGCTGCTGGCGCGGGCGGCGGAGGCGGAGCCCGGGTCGGGGTCGATCCGGGAGGCGCTGGCGCGGGCCCAGTTCGACGCGGGGCAGTACGGGCCGGCGCTGGAGAGCTTCCGGGTGGTCGCGGAGGCCGACCCGTCGGACGACTACGCACAGTTCGGCTGGGGGGTGTCGGCGGCCCGGCTGGGCGACTTCGAGACCTCGGCGGAGCACCTGGCGCTGGCGGTCGCGATGCAGCCGGGCAACCGGCACTACCAGGCGGCGCTGCGGCAGACCCGGGCGACGCTGGCGGCCCGGGCGGGGGCGTACGGGCCGCTGCTGCCGGGCGCGCCCGGGTACCTGGCGGGGCCGGAGGACCCGGCGGGGTCCTAGGCTGGCGGGTGCCCGTCCGGTTCGGGACGGCTTCGAGGTGACTTCGAGGTGACGAGGGTGGAGCAGCGATGACGGAGAACGCCGCGGCGGTGCGGAGCGTGCCGGGGGCCAGTGCGGTGGCGCTGACGGAGGCGTACGACACGGCGCTGCTGGACCTGGACGGGGTGGTGTACGCCGGGCCGCACGCGATCGCGCACGCGGTGGAGTCGCTGGACCGGGCGCGGGCGGCCGGGATGCGGTTGGCGTACGTCACCAACAACGCGTCGCGGCCGCCGCGGGTGGTCGCCGGGCACCTGACGGAGCTGGGCGTGCCGGCCGAGCCGGGGGACGTGATCAACTCGGCGCAGGCGGCGGCGCGGCTGGTGGCGGAGAAGGTGCCGGCCGGGTCGCGGGTGCTGGTGGTCGGCGGGGCGGGCCTGCTGGAGGCGCTGGAGGAGCGCGGGCTGGTGCCGGTGCGCTCGCTGGACGACGACCCGGCGGCGGTGGTGCAGGGCTACGACCCGTCGGTGGGCTGGGCGGACCTGGCGGAAGCCTCGTACGCGGTGGGCCGGGGGCTGCCGTGGGTCGCCTCGAACACGGACCTGTCGATTCCGACGGCGCGCGGCATCGCGCCGGGCAACGGGACGCTGGTGGCGGCGGTGCGGGCGGCGACCGGGGTGGAGCCGGAGGTCGCGGGCAAGCCGCTGCCGCCGATGCACCGGGAGACGGTGCTGCGAACGGGCGCGAAGCGTCCGCTGGTGGTCGGCGACCGGCTGGACACCGACATCGAGGGCGCGTTCAACGGCGGGGTGGACTCGCTGCTGGTGTTCACCGGCATCGCCACCCCCGAGGAGGTGCTGGCCGCGCCGCTGCGGCACCGGCCGACGTACCTGGCCGAGGACCTGCGGGGCCTGCTGGAGGCGCAGCCCGAGGTCGCGGCGGCGGGCGGCGGCCGGTTCGGCTGCGGCGGCTGGACGGCGGGCGCGGACGGCGGGGTGCTGGCGCTGGACGGCGCGGGCAGCCGGATCGACGCGCTGCGGGCGCTGTGCGCGGCGGCCTGGACGTGGGCGGACGCGCACGGCGGCGCGGCGCCGGAGTCCGCGAAGGCGCTGGCGGGGCTGCCGGCGGCGGGGTGACGCCGCCGTTCCCGCGGCTTCCCTGATCTGACCGGCGGGTGGCCGGGCGCGCGGTGTACGGTGCGTCCGGCAGTGTCCGGGGGAGGGGGAGTCGTGCGCGTGATGGTGCGGGGGAGAGCGGTGGCGGTGGCCGCCGTGTGCGGTGCGGTGCTGGCGGGGGCGGTCGGGTGCACCTCGGACGGGCGGCCGGCGGCGGCCGCGAGCCCGTCCGGGTCCGGGTCCGGGTCCGGGTCGACGGGCAAGGCCAACGTCAAGGCCGTGGACGTGCAGCTCGACGCGCGGGTGGCGCGGATGCGGGAGTGGATCGAGGCGCAGGACGACACGGTGCGGGAGTCGGTCCGGCTGGTCCACCAGGAGGGGGCGGTCGGCTTCCTGGTCTGGAGCAAGCCGGGCGGGCAGCAGTGCCTGGGCCGGACGGAGGGCGGGAAGTCCTCCGGGCGGTTCAGCTGGTGCGACACCGAGGCGTCCAGGCCGCTGGCGGAGCAGCCCGGGCTGAAGGTGATCCCGGACGGCCGGGCGGACGGCCGCTGGTACGTCCAGGTCGACGCGGACCGGCAGCGGCTGGTCGGGGTGGAGTGCGGGGGCGAGCGGCTGAAGGTGGTGCCGATCGGCGACGAGTTCTCCGCGAACGGCGCCCGGCGGCACTACCTGGTGTTCTCCGACTGGCAGTTGACGGGCCGTCCGGTGGCGCACGTGCTGGTCGACGGGGGGCAGCCGGGCGAGGCGGTGCTGGACGTCCCGCAGGAGCCGGTCGGTGGCGGGCTGCCGTCCAAGTGGTGCGGGTGAGCGGCGGGTAGTGGCCGCCGCGCGGCGGGTTGGCCGTTCGGCGGTCCGGGTATCCCTGAGCGGGGTTCGTCGTTCGGGGGGATGATGACGCGGGGGATTCGGGCATGGCGGGCTCTGCGGGCCGTGGGGCTCGTGGTGGCGCTGACGCTGGCGGCGTGGTGCGCGGCGGGGCCGGAGGCGGGGCTGCTGGAGACGCAGGACGCGCTCGCGCGGGCGCGGACGGTGCTCGGCTCGTCCTCCGCGAACGAGCCGGCGCCGGGGACGCTGAGGCTGCTCTACGCGTCGGGCCGGAGCGGCCTGTTCGCGTGGAGCAGGGCATCGGACGGCGCCCTGTGCTTCGGCGGGGGCGTTCCGCTGGAAGGGTCGATGGCGTGGGGGTGCCTGGACGGCGAGGAGCGGCCGCCGGCCGACCCGCCGCAGGTCCGGGACGGCTTCGGCGCCCCGCTCGGGGAGCAGGACTTCCGCTGGCTCTACGCGGACGGGGAGCAGGTCCGGGCGGTGAGCTGTGCGGGCGGTCCGCTGACGCTGGTGGAGATCGGGGCCCGGCCGGTGGGGGACGGCGTCCGCACCTTCTACTTCGTGGTCAGGAGCCCCGCGCAGTGGGGCCGGGTGGTGCTGACGGTGACCCGGCCGACCGGTGAGGCCACGGAGGAGGCGCAGTTGCTGGGGACGGAAGGCCAGGGCCCCGACTGCCGTTGAGCGGGACAGGCCCGCTCAGAGCAGGGAGCGCAGCCGCAGCAGGTCGCGGAAGCTCGCGTCCAGCTTGAGGCGGCCGGTCGCCCAGGCGGTGGGGAACGGCAGCTTGCCGTCGACCAGGGCGACCAGGTCGTCCCCGGTGGTGGCGAGCCGGATGTCGGCCTTCGCGGCGGGCGGGCCGGGGGCGTCGGTGACGCCGGTCAGCCGGCCGTCGGCGAGCCGGCCGGTGAAGGTCAGGTCCAGGTCGGTGAGGTGGCAGCTGAGCGAGCGGTCGAGGGCGGCCGCCTTGCGGACGTCGCCGCCCGCCGAGGCCAGGTTGCGGCTCAGCTGCTCCAGTGCGGTGCGGCACTCCTCGATGGTGGCCATGTGCGCTGCTTGCTCCCGTCGGTGGTCGTTCGGCGTTCCACGCTAGCGCAGCGCCGTACGGGGGCGGCCCGGAGAGGGTAGCGTCGGTGGCGGCGTTCGGTCGCGACGACGAGGAGGCGGGTACGGATGCTGCAGGACGCGGTGCGGGGTGTGCGGGGCGTGCTGGTGGTGGCGGGCGAGCTGGCCGAGGAGGCGGGCCGCCGGGTGCTGGGCACGGCCGAGGAGCTGCTCAAGCAGGGTGGTGAACTTCCGCCCGCCGTCGAGCAGTTGCGGGTGCTGGCGAACGAGGCGGTGACGGCCGGCCGGGCCGGGATCGACCTGGTCGCCGGGGTCGCCCGGAGCGAGGCCGAGCGGGTGTTCGAGAAGGTCGGCGACCAGGTGGTGAAGGTCGGCGTGGTGCTGAGCTTCCTGGAGTCGAAGCTGCGCGAGGTCGACGAGCCCGCGGCGGGCGCCGGGGACGGGAGCGCGGCGGCGGGCGCGGAGCCGGACGGGGACGGCTTCGGGGACGGCTTTGGGGACGAGTTCGAGGGCGGGTTCGAGCAGCCCCCGGTGGTCCGTCCGGCGGCGCGGGCCCAGGGCCTGTTCGACGCGGGCTGGGACGAGGAGCCGGACCTCCCGGACGAGTCGGTGGCCGCGACCGCCAAGGGGCGGAAGGCGACGGCCCGCAAGACCGCGGCGCGCAAGCAGGCGGCCGGCTCGGCGGCGGACGTGCAGAAGGCCGCCGCGCGCAAGGCCCCGACGGCGGAGGCCCCTGCGGTGGGGGACGGTGCCCCGGCGCGGAAGACCGCCGCGCGCAAGGGCGCGGCCGCGAAGCAGACCTCGGCGAAGCGCTCGGTGCCGCGCAAGGCGGCCGGGGCGCCGGCGCCCGCGAAGCACGCCCCGGCGGCGAAGCGCGGCGCGACCGGCGCGGACGTGCCCACGCCGCGGGCGGTGGCGGCCGGTGCGGCCGGGCGGAAGACCGCAGCGAAGAAGACGACGGCGCAGGCGGGCGCGGGTGCGGGCGCTGGTGCGGACGCGGCGTCGGCGGGGGAGTCCCCGAGCGCGCCGCTGCCCGCGAGGAAGGCCCCGGCCAAGCGCTCGGCGCCGCGCGGGGCGGCCGACGGTGGCGCGGGCGCGGGCACGGGCACGGGTGCGGGTGCGCGCAAGGCCCCGGCGAAGAAGGCGCCCCGGGCCGGTGCGGCCGCGAAGAAGGCCCCGGCGAAGCCCGCCCCGGCGAAGCCCGCCCCGGCGTCCGGGTCGGAGACGGGTGGTGGTGGCGGTGAGTGAGCTGCGCGGGGCGGGGTGGAAGGCGTCCGGGGCGGGGGCGGGCGCCGGGTTTCCGTGTCCGGTCGGGAGCGGGTGGCGCCGGGTGTCCGGGGCCGGGGTGGCGGCGGGTGGTGGCCGTGGGTGAGGCGTCCGGGGGTCCGGTGGTGGAGGCGTCCGGGGCCGGGGTGGCGGGGGTGTGGACGGGGGAGCGGGAGGTGGATGCGGCGCTGGCCCGGCTGGGGGAGCTGGACGGGGCAGGGTCGGAGGAGCGGGCCGAAGTGTACGAAGATGTCCATGCGCGGCTCGCCGCGACCCTCGCGGCGCTGGACCGCGGGTAGCAGACCGTCCGATGTGGGAGCTGACGTAGCAGTGGCAGTGGCACGACGCCGTCTGGACGCGGAGCTGGTGCGCCGCAAGCTGGCCCGTTCGCGGGAGCACGCGAGCGAGTTGATCGCGGCGGGCCGGGTGACGGTCGGCGGGGCGGTGGCGACGAAGCCGGCGACGCAGGTGGAGACCGCGGCGGCGGTGGTGGTCGCGAAGGACGACGCGGACCCGGACTACGTGTCGCGCGGCGGGCACAAGCTGGCGGGCGCGTTCGCGGCGTTCGTGCCGCTGGGCCTGGTGGTGGCGGGCCGGCGGGCGCTGGACGCGGGCGCGTCCACCGGCGGGTTCACCGACGTGCTGCTGCGTTCGGGCGCGGCGCACGTGCTGGCGGTGGACGTCGGCTACGGGCAGCTGGCCTGGTCGCTGCAGAGCGACGGGCGGGTGACGGTGATGGACCGCACCAACGTGCGGGAGCTGACGCCGGAGCTGATCGGCGGGCAGCTCGTCGATCTGGTGGTGGGCGACCTGTCGTTCATCTCGCTGGGCCTGGTGCTGCCCGCGCTGGCGGGCTGCGCGGCGCCGGACGCGGACCTGGTGCTGATGGTGAAGCCGCAGTTCGAGATCGGCAAGGAGCGGCTCGGTTCGGGCGGCGTGGTGCGGTCGCCGGAGCTGCGGGCCGAGACGATCCGCCAGGTGGCCGGGCAGGCGTGGCGGTCGGGGCTGGGCGTGCGGGCGGTGGCGGCGTCGCCGCTGCCGGGGCCGTCGGGGAACGTGGAGTACTTCCTGTGGCTGCGCCGGGACGCGGAGCCGCTGGATCCGGCGGCGGCGGACCGGGCCGTGGCGGAAGGGCCCCAGTAGGGTACTTGGCAGGCGTCCGGGCGTTGCGCAGACTGGCTGGTCGTGGTCGGTGCCGCAATGGCCCGGCGGGCGTAGGGAGAGGGCAGCGGGGAATGAGCGATCGTCGAACGGTCTTCCTGATCGCGCACACCGGCCGGGAGGCGGCGCTGCGCAGCGTCGAGGGGCTGGTGGACGGCCTGCTGCGGGCGGGGATCCGGATCAGACTGCTGGAGACCGAGGCGGTGGGCCTGGACCTGCCGGACGGGGTCGAGCTGGTGCCCGGCGGGCACGGGGCGGCGGACGGCTGCGAGCTGATCCTGGTCGCGGGCGGGGACGGCACGCTGCTGCGCGGCGCCGAACTGGCCCGCGAGTCGGGGCTGCCGATGCTCGGGATCAACCTGGGCCGGGTCGGGTTCCTCGCCGAGGCGGAGCGCGACGACCTGGCGACCGTGGTCGAGCGGGTGGTCGCCGCGGACTACGAGGTCGAGGAGCGGATGACCATCGACGTGCTGGTGCGCGCCAACGGTGACGTGCTGCACGAGGACTGGGCGCTGAACGAGGCCTCGGTGGAGAAGGCGTCCCGGGAGCGGCTGCTGGAGGTGGTCACCGAGGTGGACGGCCGCCCGGTGTCGAACTTCGGCTGCGACGGCGTGGTGCTGTCCACGCCGACCGGCTCCACGGCGTACGCGTTCTCCGGCGGCGGGCCGGTGGTGTGGCCGGAGGTGGAGGCGCTGCTGATGGTGCCGATCAGCGCGCACGCGCTGTTCGCCCGTCCGCTGGTGACCTCGCCGGACTCGGTGCTGGCGGTCGAGGTGCAGCCGAAGACCCAGCACGGGGTGCTGTGGTGCGACGGCCGCCGTTCGGCCGAACTCCCGGCCGGCTCCCGGGTGGAGGTCCGCCGGGGCAAGACGCCGGTCCGACTGGCCCGGCTGCACCGGGCGCCGTTCACGGACCGGCTGGTCGCCAAGTTCGCGCTCCCGGTGACGGGTTGGCGCGGCCGCTCGGACAACTGCTGAGCGGGCGGCGGTAGTCGGCGCCCGCGGGCCGGTGATCCGGCGGCCCCGCGGGCGGGTTGGCGGGGCCGCCCCGGCAACGGCCGGTGATCTTCGGCGGGTTGGCGGGCCGGACCCGGCAACGCCCGTGGGCGCTCCGGGGGTTCAGAGCGCGGCCGGGGTCGGGTCCTCGCCGGAGAGGCGTTCGGTGCGGGCCAGGTCGGCCGCGGCGGCGATCCGGCGCAGGGCCTCGGGGACGCGGGCGGCGGGCAGGGTGAGCGGGAGCCGCAGGTGCTCCTCGAAGGCGCCGTCGGTGCCGAACCGGGAGCCGGAGGCGATCCGGACGCCGACGCGTTCGCCGGCCCGGGCCAGCGCGCTGGCGGGCAGGCCGGGGGTGGCGGCCCACAGGGCGAGGCCGCCGGGCGGCGGGGTGTACCGCCAGCCGGGGAAGTGCCGGGGCAGCTCGCGGGCGAACGCCTCGGCAGTGGCCCGCAGTTGGGCGTGCCGCTCGGCCCGGACGGCGGGCAGGTGGTCGGTCAGCAGCCGGGCCGCGATCAGCTGCTCCAGGACGGGCGTGCCCAGGTCGTACAGCGCCCGGTCCTGGGCCAGCTTCCGGACCAGGGAGGGCTGGGCGCGCAGCCAGCCGATCCGCAGGCCGGGCCAGAGGATCTTCCCGGCCGAGCCGACGGTGATCACCTGGGCGTCCCGGTCGAGCGCGGCCAGCGGCCTGGGCAGCGCGGACTCGGGGACGTCCCAGCCGAGTTCGGCGCAGGTCTCGTCGGCGATCACGGTGGTGCCGGCGGCCCGGGCGTGGGCGAGCAGGGCGCGGCGCTGCTCCTCGTCGACGAGCGCGCCGGTCGGGTTCTGGAAGTCGGGGATGACCGAGGCCAGCCGGGGCGCGGCGCCGCGCAGCACCCGCTGCCACTGGGCGAGGTCCCAGCCGGTGCGCCCGGCGGCGTCCGGGGCGAACGGGACGGGCACCAGGCGGGCGCCGGCCCGGTCCAGGGCGCGCAGCGTGTTGGCGTAGCTGGGGGCCTCGACGGCGACCCGGTCGCCGCGGCCCAGCAGCGCCTGGTGGGCCAGGTGCAGGGCGCTCATCGCCCCGGTGGTGACCAGCACCTGCTCCGGCCCGGTGGGCAGCCCGCGCTCGGTGTAGCGGCGGGCGACGGCCTCCCGCAGCACCGGGAGCCCGGTCGGGTAGTTGCCGTGCCCGCCGGTGTACGCGGGCAGCCGGTCCAGGGCGTGCGCGGCGGCCTCGGCGAGCTGCCCGGGTGCGGTGGGGGCGGCCAGGCCCAGGTCGAGGACGGTGTCCTGGTCGGGGGAGACCGGGTGCAGCGCGTCGGCGGGCGGCGCGGTGCCCGCCGGCAGGGCGGTCCAGGAGCCGGCGCCGCGCCGCGAGTGCAGGAAGCCGTCGGCGCGCAGTGCCTCGTAGGCGGCGGCGACGGTGGTGCGGGAGAGGTTCAGTTCGGCGGCGAGTTCGCGTTCGGCGGGCAGCCGGGTGCCGACCGGGAGGCGGCCGTCGGCGACCAGCCGGGAGACCTGGGCGGCCAGCGTCCGGTAGGCGGGGCGGCGGCCGTCCGGGGCGGGGAGCTGGCGGGCCAGCGCGTGCGGGGTCAGCGTGCTGTGCCACTCGGACATCGTCGACCAGTCCACTCGGTTCGGATTGGCCCTGTCGGGCCGCGCATTGGACTGCCCATAGTGGCGCGCAGTGCCGGAGAACGGCAAGCACCGCACCGAGAAGAGGTCCACCGATGGCGGCCGTCCTGACCCCGTCCCCGTCCCCGTCCCTGACCCCGCCCCCGTCCCCGACCCGCGCCGGGGCGACCCCGGCCGCCGCCGCCCGCCGGCTGCCCCGCCGGCTCGGCCAGCTGGCCGTCGGCCTGGTGCTGTACGGCGCCTCGATGGGCCTGGTGCTGCGCTCCTCGCTCGGCGGCAACCCGTGGGACGTCCTGCACCAGGGCCTGGCCCGGCACCTGCACCTCAGCGTCGGCGCCTGGGTGACCCTGGTCGGCGCGCTGGTGCTGCTGCTGTGGATCCCGCTGCGGCAGAAGCCGGGCGTCGGCACCGTCGGCAACGTGCTGGTCCTCGGCGTCGCGATGGACGCCACCCTCGGGCTGGTCCCGGCCCCGCACGCCCTCGCCGTCCGGATCCCGCTGCTGGCCGCCGGCATCCTGCTCAACGCCCTCGCCACCGGCCTCTACATCGGCGCCCGGCTCGGCCCCGGCCCCCGCGACGGCCTGATGACCGGCCTGCACCGGCGCACCGGCCGCTCCGTGCGGCTGATCCGCACCTGCATCGAGTTGACCGTCCTGACCGCGGGCATCGCCCTCGGCGGCACCTTCGGCGTCGGGACGGTCGCGTACGCGCTGGCGATCGGGCCGCTGGTGCAGTTCCTGCTGCCCCGGCTGACCGTGCCCGGAGCAACCGCCCGGCACTAGCCCGGCGGCGTCCGGCGGCGCCGCCACTCAGGGGGGAAACCGGGGGCGGTCGTCGCAAAGCGACGGTGGAACCTCGTAAGGTCGTCTCCGTGTTGGACGAGATGCGGATACGGGATCTGGGCGTCATCGACGATGCGGTGGTGGAACTCGCCCCCGGGTTCACCGCCGTCACCGGCGAGACCGGCGCGGGCAAGACCATGGTGGTGACCAGCCTGGGCCTGCTGCTCGGCGGGCGGGCCGACCCGGCGCTGGTGCGCAACGGGTCGGAACGGGCCGTGGTGGAGGGGCGGTTGACGCTCGACCCGGGTTCGCCGGTGGTCGCGCGGGCGCTGGAGGCCGGGGCCGAGCTGGACGACGGCGAGCTGCTGGTCAGCCGGACGGTCTCCGCCGAGGGGCGCTCGCGCGCGCACGTGGGCGGCCGGTCGGTGCCGGTCGGGCTGCTGGCCGAGCTCGGCGAGGACCTGATCGCGGTGCACGGCCAGACCGACCAGCAGCGGCTGCTGCGCCCGTCCCGGCAGCGCGGCGCGCTGGACCGGTACGCGGGCGAGGCCGTCGCCGAGCCGCTGGCCCGCTACCGGGAGGTGTACCGGGAGCTGCGGGAGGTCTCCGCGACGCTGGAGGAGCTGACCACCCGGGCCCGGGAGCGGGCCCAGGAGGCCGACCTGCTGCGCTTCGGCCTGGAGGAGGTCGCCGCCGCCGAGCCGGTGCCCGGGGAGGACGCCGAGCTCGCGGCCGAGGCCGAGCGGCTCGGCCACGCCGACGCGCTGTCCTCCGCCGCGACGCTCGCGCACGCCGCGCTGGCCGGCGACCCGGCCGACCCGGAGGGCGTCGACGCGGGCACCCTGCTCGCCCAGGCCCGCCGGGCCGTCGACGCGGTCCGCCACCACGACGAGCGGCTGGCGGCCCTCGCCGACCGGCTCGGCGAGTGCGGCTACCTGCTGGCCGACGTGGCCGGCGACCTCGCCGGGTACGCCGACGACCTGGACGCCGACCCGGTCCGGCTGGCCGCCGTCGAGGACCGCCGCAGCGTCCTGGCACACCTGGTGCGCAAGTACGGCGGCGCCGAGGGCACCCTCGCCGAGGTGGTCGGCTGGGCCGAGGCCGGCTCGGTGCGGCTGCTGGAGCTGGACGGCGACGACGAGCGGATCGACGAACTCGGCGCCCGCGAGACCGAGTTGCGGGCCCGGCTGGCCGACCTGGCGGCCGAGGTGTCGCGGGCCAGGCACGCCGCCGCCGACAAGTTCGCCGCCGCCGTCTCCGACGAGCTCGCCGAACTCGCCATGCCGCACGCCCGGGTGACCTTCGCGATCGGCCAGGTCGACGACCTGGCCGGCATCGAGCTGGAGGGCCGCAGCGTCGCCTACGGCCCGCACGGCGTCGACGAGGTCGAGGTGCTGCTCGCCCCGCACCCCGGCGCGCAGCCCCGCCCGATCGCCAAGGGCGCCTCCGGCGGCGAGCTGTCGCGCGTGATGCTGGCCGTCGAGGTGGTGTTCGCGGGCGCCGACCCCGTGCCCACCTACCTGTTCGACGAGGTGGACGCGGGCGTCGGCGGCAAGGCCGCCGTCGAGATCGGCCGCCGGCTGGCCAAACTCGCCCGCAGCGCCCAGGTCGTGGTGGTCACCCACCTCCCGCAGGTCGCCGCGTTCGCCGACCGGCACCTGGTGGTGGAGAAGACCAACGACGGCACCGTCACCCGCAGCGGTGTGAAGACCCTCAACGACGAGGAGCGGGTGCGCGAACTGTCCCGGATGCTCGCCGGGTTGGAGGACTCCGAGCTCGGCCGGGCGCACGCGGAGGAACTGCTGGCGGCCGCCCGCACCGCCCGGGCGCGCTGACCGGCCGGACGGTCCGGCACCGCCGCGGGCGACGCGCCAGCGGCGGTGCCGACTGTCCAAGAGGCGGACGGACCTGGCATCGTGGCGAACGGACACCAGCTGACAACGAGTCGGAGCGAGACAGACGTGGACCATTCCGCCGCCCGGGCCGCCGCCCCCCAGCTGCACGTGGTGCTCGTCCTCGCCGCCGCGACCGGCGGCATCGGCGCCCACGTGCGCTCGCTGACCCGGGGCCTGGTCGCGCACGGCGTCACGGTCACGGTCTGCGCGCCCGAGGGCACCGACCGGCTGTTCGGCTTCTCCGCGGCCGGCGCCCGGCTGCACACCGTCGACATCACCCCGACCTCCGGCGCCCGCAGCGACGCCACCGCGATCGGCGAGCTGCGCCGGGCCTTCACCGGCGCCGACGTCGTGCACGCCCACGGCCTGCGGGCCGGCCTGCTGTCCGACCTGGCGCTGCGCACCGCCGGCCGGTTCCCCGGGATCCGCCCGGAGACCCCGCTGGTGGTCACCTCGCACCACGCGCTGCTCACCACCGGCCTGGACCGGCGGCTCCAGCGGCTGATGGAGCGCCGGGTGGTGCGGGCCGCCGACCTGGTCCTGGGCGCCTCCTCCGACCTGGTCGCCCGGGCCCGCGAGCTCGGCGCCACCGACGCCCGGCTGGGCCCGGTCGCCGCCCCGCCGATGCCGCCCGGCACGCTCGACCGGGACGCCGCCCGCGCGGCGCTGCCCGGCGGCGACGACGGCCGCCCGGTGGTGCTGGCGATCGGCCGGCTCGTCCCGCAGAAGTGCTTCGCGCTGCTGCTCGACGCCGCCGGGCAGTTCGCCGCGCCCGGCGGCCCGGCGCCGCGCGTCCTGCTGGCCGGGGACGGGCCGGAGCGGCAGGGCCTGCGCGAGCGGGTCGCGGCCGAGCGGCTGCCGGTCGAACTGCTCGGCTACCGGGCGGACATCCCCGACCTGCTGGCCGCCGCCGACCTGGTGGTGCTCTCCTCGCGCTGGGAGGCCCGCTCGCTGGTCGCCCAGGAGGCGATGCGGGCCGGCGTCCCGGTGGTGGCCACCGCCGTCGGCGGGGTGCCCGAACTGGTCGGCGACGCCGCCGTGCTGGTCCCGTTCGCCGACCCGCGGGCGCTCGGCCGGGCCGTCCGCGACCTGCTCGCCGACCCGGCCCGCCGGGCCGCGATGGCCGCCGCCGGCCGGGCGCAGGCCGCGACCTGGCCGGACGAGGCGGCGACCGTCGCCCAGGTGCTGTCCATCTACGACGAGCTGGTGCAGCGCCGGGGCTGAGCCGCCGTCAGCCGGACGACAGGTTGAGGCCGCCCGCCGCGGTCAGCCGCAGCGCGGTGTCGATCAGCGGGACGTGGCTGAACGCCTGCGGGAAGTTGCCGACCTGGCGGCGGGCCCGCGGGTCCCACTCCTCGGCGAGCAGCCCGACGTCGTTGCGCAGCGACAGCAGCCGCTCGAACAGCTCGCGGGCCTCGCCGACCCGGCCGATCATCGCCAGGTCGTCGGCCAGCCAGAACGAGCAGGCCAGGAACGCCCCCTCGTGCCCGGACAGCCCGTCCACATTCACGGCGGTGCTCCCCCGGCCTTCGTCGTGGGTCGGGTAGCGCAGCACGAAGCCGTCCTCGGTGGCGAGTTCGCGCTGGATCGCCTCGATGGTGCCGATCACCCGCTTGTCGTCCGGCGGCAGGAAGCCGACCTGCGGGATCAGCAGCAGCGAGGCGTCCAGCTCCTTGCCGCCGTAGTACTGGGTGAAGGTGTTGCGCTGCGGGTCGTAGCCGCGGGCGCACACGTCGGCGTGGATCTCGGCGCGCAGCGCCGTCCAGCGGGTGATCAGGTCGGTGGGCGGCTCCTCGGACTGGGCGAGCAGCTTGAGGGTGCGGTCGACGGCGACCCAGGCCATCACCTTGGAGTGGACGAAGTGCCGGCGCGGGCCGCGGACCTCCCAGATGCCCTCGTCCGGCTCGCGCCAGTGGCCCTCCAGGTACTCGATCAGGCGCAGTTGCAGGTGGTGGGCGTGGTCGTGCCGGGACAGGCCGGACATGGTGGCCAGGTGCAGCGCCTCGACGACCTCGCCGTACACGTCGAGCTGGAGCTGCCCGGCGGCGCCGTTGCCGACCCGGACCGGGCGGGAGCCCTCGTAGCCGGGCAGCCAGTCGAGCTCGGACTCGGTGAGTTCGCGCTCCCCGGCGATGCCGTACATGATCTGCAGGTTCTCCGGGTCGCCGGCCACCGCGCGCAGCAGCCACTCGCGCCAGGCCCGGGCCTCCTCGCGGTAGCCGGTGCGCAGCAGCGAGGAGAGGGTGATCGCGGCGTCGCGCAGCCAGGTGTAGCGGTAGTCCCAGTTGCGCTCGCCGCCGAGGTCCTCGGGCAGCGAGGTGGTGGGGGCGGCGACGATGCCGCCGGTGGGGGCGTAGGTGAGCGCCTTGAGGGTGATCAGCGAGCGGACCACGGCCTCCCGGTAGGGGCCCTGGTAGGTGCACTGGGCGACCCACTCGCGCCAGAACCGCTCGGTGGAGGCGAGCGCGCCCTCGGCGTCCGGCGGGGCCGGGGCGGGCTCGTGCGAGGCCTTCCAGGTCAGGCCGAAGGCGATCCGCTGGCCCGCGGTGACGGTGAAGTCGGCGTACGTGGTCAGGTCGCGCCCGTACGTCTCGGCGTGGCCGTCCAGCCAGACCGAGTCGGGCCCGGCCACGGCGACGGTGCGCTGCCCGGCCTCCGGGTGCTCGACCCGGTGCACCCAGGGGACGACCCGGCCGTAGCTGAAGCGCATCCGCACCGCCGAGCGCATCCGGACGGTGCCGGCCAGGCCCTCGACGATCCGGACCATCTGCGGGACGTCGGGCGTGCCGAGCAGGTGGCGCGGCGGCATGAAGTCGATCACCCGGACGGTGCCGCCCTGGGTGTCCCACTCCTGCTCCAGCACCAGCGAGTCGCCCCGGTAGCGGCGCCGGTCGCAGGGCAGCGCGGGGGCGGCGGCGGTGACCGGCGGGATCCGCAGCTCCCCGGTGTCGAGCAGGCCGGCCCGGGGCCGGTCGGCGGGCGCCGGCGGCGGCGGCTCGACCGGCAGCGCGGGGCCGATCCGCCAGAAGCCGTGCTCGTCGGTGCCCAGCAGCCCGGCGAAGACCGCGGGCGAGTCGAACCGGGGCAGGCACAGCCAGTCGACCGCGCCGTCCCGGCTGACCAGCGCGGCGGTCTGCATGTCCCCGATCAGCGCGTAGTCCTCGATGCGACCGGCCATGGTGCTCCGTTCCGTGCGGGCCCCGCGGCGGTCGGGCGCGCACGGGTCGGGCGGGGGGCTCCTCGGGAGGGGGCGTCCCGGGGTCCGGGTTCCCGGAGGCCCGGGACCCCGGGAGGGGATTGTCGACTTCGAGCAGAATACGTGGATCCGGGGGGTTGGGCCGCTTTCGCGCGCGCCGCCCGCCGCCCGCGCGCGCCGCCCGCCCTACCGGGCAACCCCCGTCCGAGCAGCCCCGATGCGCCGTCCGGCCGACCCGTCCGGGGCCGGTGCACCCGGACGCGGGCGAGCACTCGCCGGGGCACTGATACGCTGGTATCCCGTGGAACTGGTGGGAACGAGGGCCGGGAGCCCCTCCACCGGCGTCACCCTCCGACACGCGACCCACGGGAGCCCCCTCTTGGCACAGCCCCATTCCGGCAAGTCGGCCAGCGGCCGCGCCGTGACGACCAAGCACCTCTTCGTCACCGGGGGTGTCGCCTCCTCGCTCGGCAAGGGGCTCACCGCCTCCAGCCTCGGCGCCCTGCTCAAGGCCCGCGGCCTGCGAGTGACGATGCAGAAGCTCGACCCGTACCTCAACGTGGACCCGGGCACGATGAACCCGTTCCAGCACGGTGAGGTCTTCGTCACCGACGACGGCGCCGAGACCGACCTCGACATCGGCCACTACGAGCGCTTCCTCGACACCAACCTGCACGGCTCGGCGAACGTCACCACCGGCCAGGTCTACTCCACCGTGATCGCCAAGGAGCGGCGCGGCGAGTACCTCGGCGACACCGTCCAGGTCATCCCGCACATCACCAACGAGATCAAGTCCCGGATCCGCCGGATGGCGACCGAGGACGTCGACGTGGTCATCACCGAGGTCGGCGGCACCGTCGGCGACATCGAGTCGCTGCCGTTCCTGGAGGCGGTCCGCCAGGTCCGCCACGAGGTCGGCCGGGACAATGTCTTCTTCGTGCACGTCTCGCTGCTGCCGTACATCGGCCCGTCCGGCGAGCTGAAGACCAAGCCCACCCAGCACTCGGTGGCCGCGCTGCGCAACATCGGCATCCAGCCCGACGCGATCGTGCTGCGCGCCGACCGCGAGGTGCCGCAGGCCATCAAGCGCAAGATCTCGCTGATGTGCGACGTCGACGAGGAGGCCGTGGTCGCCGCGATCGACGCCAAGTCGATCTACGACATCCCCAAGGTGCTGCACGGCGAGGGCCTGGACGCGTACGTGGTGCGCCGCCTCGACCTGCCGTTCCGCGACGTGGACTGGACGGTCTGGGACGACCTGCTGCGCCGCGTCCACGAGCCGCAGCACGAGGTCAAGGTCGCGCTGGTCGGCAAGTACATCGACCTGCCGGACGCCTACCTGTCGGTCACCGAGGCGCTGCGGGCCGGCGGCTTCGCCAACAACGCCCGGGTCCAGATCAAGTGGGTCACCTCGGACGACTGCGAGACCCCCGAGGGCGCGCAGGAGCAGCTCGGCGACGTCGACGCGATCTGCATCCCCGGCGGCTTCGGCGACCGGGGCGTGGACGGCAAGGTCGCCGCGATCACCTACGGCCGGGAGAACCGGATCCCGCTGCTGGGCCTGTGCCTGGGCCTGCAGTGCGTCGTGATCGAGGCCGCGCGGAACCTGGCCGGCCTGCCCGAGGCGAACTCCACCGAGTTCGACCCGGCGGCGAAGTACCCGGTCGTCTCGACCATGGCCGAGCAGCTGGCCATCGTCGACGGCAAGGGCGACCTGGGCGGCACCATGCGGCTGGGCCTGTACCCGGCGAAGCTCGCCGAGGGCTCGATCGTCCGCGAGGTGTACGGCGGCGAGCAGTACGTCGAGGAGCGCCACCGCCACCGCTACGAGGTCAACAACGCCTACCGCGCCGACCTGGAGAAGACCGGCCTGCAGTTCTCCGGCCTCTCCCCGAAGGGCGACCTGGTCGAGTACGTCGAGTACCCGCGCGAGGTCCACCCCTACCTGGTCGCCACCCAGGCCCACCCGGAGCTGAAGTCCCGCCCGACCCGCCCGCACCCGCTGTTCGCGGGCCTGGTCGCGGCGGCGATCGACCGCAAGGTCGGCTGACCGGCCCGATCGCCCGTTCGACCGAACGCCCGCCGGGGATCCTCCCGGCGGGCGCTTCGGCGTGTCGCGGGGGCGGCGTCCGGTAGATTACGTCTATCTGACGAGAAGGGGTGGTGTCCGGTGGTCGGCATTCAGGACAGGGCCGAGGAGTGGGACGTCCGGGACGGGGTCACGCCGTTCCGCGGCAAGGTGACCGGCGTGCGCAGCGAGCAGGTCAGGATGCCCGACGGCAGCTGGGCCCAGCGCGACTACCAGCTGCACCCCGGATCGGTCGCCGTGCTCGCCCTCGACGAGGAGGGCCGCGTCCTCGCCCAGCGCCAGTACCGGCACCCCGTCCGGCACCGGCTCTGGGAGCTGCCCGCCGGACTGCTCGACGTCCCCGGCGAGAACCCGCTGCACGCGGCGCAGCGGGAGCTCTTCGAGGAGGCGCACCGCAAGGCAGCCCACTGGAGCGTCCTGGTCGACTTCTACACCTCGCCCGGCGGCAGCGACGAGGCGGTCCGGCTGTTCCTGGCGACCGGGCTCTCCGAGGCCGAGGAGGAGCGCTACGCGGCGCACGGCGAGGAGCTGGAGCTGGAGACCGCCTGGGTGCCGCTCGACGAGCTGGTGGCCCTGGTGCTGGCCGGCGAACTGCACAACCCGACCCTGGTCACCGGCGTGCTGGCGCTCAGCGCCGCGCGCGCCCGGGGCGCGGTCGACACGCTGCGGCCGGCCGACGCGGAGTGGCCGGCCCGGCCGTTCTGAGCGCGGCCGTTCTGAGCCGCGGTGCCCGGCCGGGCACCGCGGCTCGCACGGCTTCGGCCGGCGGGGTGATTCGGCGGTTGGTCATACCGGGGCGTCCGGGCGGGGCGGGGTGGGCGAACTACGCTTCGCGGACAGGGCCCGGTGGGCGGGTCCGGGGCGCTGGGCGACGGGTCGGGAGTGGCGCGGTGGCGAGGCAGACGGCGGTGGTGGTCGAGGCGGCCGGGATCTTCGACGCGCTGCCCGCGGGGGCTCGTCCGTTCGCGGGGCGCGGCGCGGAGCTGGCGGCGCTCGGGGTGGCCGCCGGGCGGCCCGCGCCGGGGCGCGGGCGGCTGCTGGTGCTGGCCGGCCGGCCGGGCTCCGGGCGGACCGCGCTCGCGGTGCGCTGGGCCAGGTCGGTGGCGGGCGACTACCCGGACGGGCTGCTGTACGCGCGGCTGTCCGCGCCGGACGGCGGACGGGTCGGGGCCGGGCGGGCCGCCCGGCTGCTGCTGGACCAGCTGGGGGAGCGGCCCGGCGCGGCGCTGCTGCCCGGCGCGGCCGAGGAGGACCCGGCCTGCGAGGCGCTGCGCGAGGCGCTCGGGCAGCGCCGGGCGCTGGTGCTGCTGGACGACGTGAAGGACGCCGGGCAGGTGTGGCCGCTGCTGGCCGAGAAGACGTCCTCGCTGCTGCTGGCGACCACCTCGGGGCCGCTGACGGGCATCGACGGGATCGACCCGGTCATCCTCGGCGGGATGGACCACCGGGCGGCCGTCGAGCTGGTGGGCGAACTGGTCGGCGGCACCCGGGTCTCCTGCGACCCGGTCGGCGCCGCCGACCTGGCCGAGGCGTGCGCCAACCGCCCGGCCGCGCTGCGGCTGGTCGCGGGCTGGCTGCGGAGCGAGGCCCGGCTGGCCGTGACGGACGCCGCCGCCCGGCTGCGCGAGGTCCCGCCGCCGGCGCCGGCGGCGGTGGAGGGGCCGGTCAAGCCGGCCGACCCGGACCGGGAGACCGTGCCGGTGGTGGAGGGCGACCCGCTGCGCGGCGCGTTCGAGCTGGCCTACCGGCGGCTGCCCGCGGCGCGCGCCCGGCTGCTGCGGCTGTGCACCCTCGCCCCGGGCCAGCAGGTCGACCTGCGGACCGCGTCCGCGCTGGTCGGCTGCCCGGCCCCGGAGGCGGGCGGCTCGCTGGCGGCGCTGGCCGAGCTGGAGCTGCTGGAGCGCGAGCCGGACGCCGCGGACGGCACCGAGCGCTACCGCGTCCCCGGCCGGCTGTACGGGCGGCTGGTCGAGCTGCGCGCCGAGCTGGACCGCCCGTCCGAGGTGGAGCTGGCCCGGGCCCGGCTGCTGGAGCGGCTGGTGCGGCTGGTCGACTCGGCGCGGCTGCTGCTCGACCCGGCGGCCGGCCCCAACCCCGACCCGCTGCCCGGGCCGCTGCGGCTGCGCACCGCCGCGCACGCCGAGGGCTGGCTGCGCGGCGAGCGCGAGCAGCTGCTGGCCGCCGTCGCCGACGCCGTCGGCCAGGGCGACCTGGACGGCTCCGCCGGCCGGCTGGTCACCGCCCTGCTGCGCGCCCTGCCGCTGACCGGCGAGGCCGCCCCCGCCGACCTGCACGCCCTGCACGAGTCGGTGCTGAAGGTCGCCGAGCGGCAGGGCAACCCGCGCCGGGCCGCCGCCGCGCTGCTCAACCTCGGCGACCTGCAGGCCGCCGCCGGCCGCTGGGAGCAGGCCGGCGAGCGCTACCGGGCGGCCGTCGAGCTGGCCCGGGGGGCGGGCGACGAGCCGGGCTGCGCCCGCGCGCTGGAGGGCGTCGGCCACGGGCACCGGGCGCTCGGCGACCCGCTGCGCGCCGCCGACGCGTACGGGCGGGCGCTGGTGCTGCGGCAGGCGCTCGGCGACCAGCCGGCCGAGGCCCGGCTGCTGGTGCGCCTCGCGGAGGCGCACGCCGGGCTGCGGCGCTTCGAGGAGGCGCTGCGCGAGTACCGCTCGGCGGCCGCGGTGCTGCGCCGGACCGGGGACGCGCGGGGCGAGCGGGAGGTCGAGGCGCTGGCCGCCCGGCTGCGCCGGCACCTCGGCCGGGAGGGCTTCCGCCCGCTTTCGGAGTAGTGTCGTAAGTACGGAGTTCGTCACGCAATGTGGCTTCCAGGGGCCTACAAGCCTACGAACCTGCCAATGGGCCCGGCCCATTTGGTCACTTTGGAAGGCTGACACGCCGACTCGGCTTCATTACACTCGAACTCAGTCGCGCATAGATCTATGCACCGGCCTGTCCGTTGTGCCCTTCATGTGCGTCGCCGCCGGGTTCCCCCCGGTAGGTATCCCGATGGCAAGAGGACGTGTTTATCCGTGAAGGTCGGCATCCCCCGCGAGGTCAAGAACCACGAGTACCGCGTGGCCATCACGCCGGCCGGCGTGCACGAGCTGGTCCGCAACGGGCACGAGGTCGTCATCGAGGACAACGCCGGCGTCGGCTCCTCGATCCCCAACGAGGAGTACGTGGCCGCCGGCGCGACCATCCTCCCCACCGCCGACGAGGTGTGGGCCGCGGCCGACATGATCCTCAAGGTCAAGGAGCCCATCGCCTCCGAGTACCACCGGCTGCGCAAGGGCCAGACCCTCTTCACCTACCTGCACCTGGCCGCCGACCGGGCCGGCACCGACGCGCTGGTCGCCTCCGGCACCACCGCGATCGCCTACGAGACCGTGCAGCTGCCCAACGGCGCGCTGCCGCTGCTCGCCCCGATGTCCGAGGTCGCGGGCCGCCTCGCCCCGCAGGTCGGCTCCTACCACCTGATGCGTCCGACCGGCGGCCGCGGCGTGCTGCCCGGCGGCGTGCCCGGCACCCACCCGGCCAAGGCGGTCGTCATCGGCGGCGGCGTCTCCGGCTGGCACGCGGCCACCATCGCCATCGGCATGGGCTACGACGTGACCCTGCTCGACCGCGACATCAACAAGCTGCGCGAGGCCGACAAGATCTTCGGCAACAAGATCAAGGCGATCGTCTCCAACTCCTTCGAGCTGGAGAAGGCCGTCATCGAGGCCGACCTGGTCATCGGCGCCGTGCTGATCCCGGGCGCCAAGGCCCCCAAGCTGGTCACCAACGAGCTGGTCTCCCGGATGAAGCCGGGCTCCGTGCTCGTCGACATCGCGATCGACCAGGGCGGCTGCTTCGAGGACTCGCACCCGACCACCCACGCCGAGCCGACCTTCCAGGTCCACAACTCGGTCTTCTACTGCGTGGCCAACATGCCGGGCGCCGTCCCGAACACCTCCACCTACGCGCTCACCAACGCGACCCTGCCGTACGTGGTCGAGCTGGCCAACCGCGGCTGGAAGGACGCGCTGCGCCGCGACGCCGCGCTCGCCAAGGGCCTGAACGTGCACGAGGGCCAGATCACCTTCCCGGCCGTCGCCGAGGCCTTCGGCCTGGAGTCGGTCTCCCTGGAGAGCGTCCTCGCCTGACGCCCCCTCACCCGCTGTCGCCCCCGGCCGTCCTTCCCCTTCGCGCCGGGGGCTTCGGCATGCCCGCGCGGCGGCCGGGGCACGGCCGGGGGACGGCCGGGTGGCAGCCGGGGGACGGGCGGGGGAACGGGGGGATGTCGGGCGGGTGACCTCCGGCGGTCAATCCCGGTGCGGTTTGTCACCCGCTCTGTCGACAAGGACACCTGACGGGCCCTCACGGCCCGGCGCCCGCGCGGAAACGTTAGGGTCGTCTCTTGACACGGGGTGGGTGAACGGCCGACACAAGCGGCCCACTACCGTGGATTGTGTTGCTGCCAATGCCCGAAACGGCCTAGAGTCGCAAACCGTTGGCATGCTGCCACGCTGACGAATCGACATAGAGTCCTGGACGTCCAAGGAGGTAAGACGACTTGTGAATGAGTCGACATTTGCTCCCGGGGGTGGTCAGCCAGGACTGGCGGAGCTCTCCGCCGGGCAGCCGAACGAGGAAGCCCGGCAGGCCACGGTGGGCGCGCAGGAGGTCGGCTCGGTCGCGGTCCGCACCTTCGAGGCCCGCCAGAGCGCGGCGGCAGCCGCCACCGACTACGACGCCGACTTCGCGGCGTACGGCCTGGCCTACAACGAGCTCGGCTACGGGCCCTACGACGACCCGGACGCCGAGTACGAGCCCGACCCCGAGTACGCCGCCACGCTGGCCCCCGACGCGGCCCGCCAGCGCCGCGAGCGGGTCGGCCCGACCGGCCGGCCGCTGCCGTACTTCCCGATCCCCGCGCCGCTCGCCGAGCACGGCCCCGCGCAGATCATCGCGATGTGCAACCAGAAGGGCGGCGTCGGCAAGACCACGTCGACCATCAACCTGGGCGCGGCGCTCGCCGAGTACGGCCGCCGGGTGCTGCTGGTGGACTTCGACCCGCAGGGCGCCCTCTCGGTCGGCCTCGGCGTCAACCCGATGGAACTCGACGTCACCGTCTACAACCTGCTCATGGAGCGGGGCCTGACGGCCGACGAGGTGCTGCTGAAGACCGCCATCCCCGGCATGGACCTGCTGCCGTCCAACATCGACCTGTCGGCCGCCGAGGTGCAGCTGGTCAGCGAGGTCGCCCGCGAGTCGGCGCTGGCCCGCGCGCTCAAGCCGCTGCTGCCCGACTACGACTACGTCATCATCGACTGCCAGCCCTCGCTGGGCCTGCTGACGGTCAACGCGCTCACCGCCGCGCACAGCGTCATCGTCCCGCTGGAGTGCGAGTTCTTCGCGCTGCGCGGCGTGGCGCTGCTCACCGAGACCATCGAGAAGGTCTGCGAGCGGCTCAACCCCGACCTGCGCCTGGACGGCATCCTGGCCACCATGTACGACTCGCGCACCGTGCACTCGCGCGAGGTGCTGGCCCGGGTCGTCGAGGCGTTCGGCGAGCACGTCTTCCACACCGTCATCGGACGGACCGTCCGGTTCCCGGAGACCACGGTGGCCGGCGAGCCGATCACCACCTACGCCACCAACTCGGTCGGCGCCGCCGCCTACCGCCAGCTCGCTAGGGAGGTGCTCGACCGGTGCCGCCCCGTCGAGTGAGCCTCCCCGGGGCCGACGAGCTGTTCCGGGCAACCGGCGGAATGGCCCTGTCGCCCTCGCTCGCCCGCAACGGAAACGGCAACGGAACCGGCCCCGCGAACCCCCCGGCCCCCGCGGGGCAGGACGGCCCCGCGGACGGCCGCACCGCCGACGTCCCGGCCGCCAGGCCGGAAGCCGCCCCGGCGGCCGCCGCGGGGCGCGCGGAGGACCCCGCGGAGGCCGTCCGGCGGGCGGCCCAGGCCCAGCAGGCCCAGGCGCAGGCCCAGCAGGCCCCCGGCCCGCCCCGGGGCCGCGGACGGCCCCGGCGGCCCTCCGGGCGGGAGCGGCACGACGAGAAGATCACCGTGTACGTGTCCGCCGAGGAGCTGATGGACCTCGAACACGCCCGGCTGGTGCTGCGCGGCGAGCACGGCCTCGCCGTCGACCGCGGCCGGATCGTCCGCGAGGCCATCGCGGTGGTGCTGGCGGACATGGAGCAGCGCGGCGAGGCGTCGATCCTGGTGCGCAGGCTGCGCGGCCGCTGAGGGCTGCCGCGGGGCGCTGTCGCGGGGGCGCGTCGTGGGCGGGGGTTGGGGCCTGGGGCGCGGTCCGGCCGTGGGTGCCTGGCTGGGCGCGCAGTTCCTCGCGCCCCTGGCTGCGCCGTGGGCGGGGGTCGGGGGTGGGGTGGGGGGTTTCTGTCAGAATGGTGCGTTATGGCGTTCCAGGTCCGGTTGGAGAACTTCGAGGGGCCGTTCGACCTGCTGTTGGGGCTGATCGCCAAGCACCGGATGGACGTCACCGAGGTGGCGCTGTCGCGGGTCACCGACGAGTTCGTCGCGCACATCAGGGCGATGGGGCCGGAGTGGGACCTGGACGCGGCGACCGAGTTCCTGGTGGTCGCGGCGACGCTCCTGGACCTCAAGGCGGCCCGGCTGCTGCCCGTCGCCGAGGTCGAGGACGAGGAGGACCTGGCGCTGCTGGAGGCCCGGGACCTGCTGTTCGCCCGGCTGCTGCAGTACCGGGCGTACAAGCGGGTCGCCGCGCTGTTCGCGGAGCGCTGGGACGGCGAGGTGCTGCGCCGGCCGCGGACGGTCGCGCTGGAGCCGAGGTACGCGCGGCTGCTGCCGGAGGTGGTGCTGGCGGTCGGTCCGGAGCGGTTCGCGGAGTTGGCCGCGCGGGCGTTCGCGCCCAAGCCGAGGCCGGTGGTGTACGTGGACCACATCCACACGCCGCCGGTGAGCGTGCGCGAGCAGGCCGCGCTGGTGGCGGAGCGGCTGGGCGCGCTCGGCGAGGCGACGTTCGGGCGGTTGGTCGCGGACGCGGAGAGCACGCTGGTGGTGGTGGCCAGGTTCCTGGCGCTGCTGGAGCTGTACCGGGAGCGGGCGCTGGCGTTCGAGCAGCCGCTGCCCCTGGAGGAGTTGGTGGTGCGCTGGGTCGCCGGGGCCGGGCGCGAGGTCGAGGTGACCGACGAGTTCGACCGCCCCGCGGGCGGCGAGGAAGGCGGCAGGACATGACGGAGCGGCCCGCGCGGCGTTCCCTGGGCCTGCCGGGCGCCCCCCGGCCCGGGGAGTGGCAGGAGTCGGCGTACCCGGGCGGCGAGCGCGTCGAGCCGGTCGAACGGGTGCTCGCGCCGGAGCCCGCGGCGCCGGACGGGCTGCCGCTGCGGGCGGCGCTGGAGGCGGTGCTGATGGTCGCCGACGAGCCGGTCGCGGAGCCCAGGCTGGCCGCCGTGCTGGACGCGCCCCGGAGTGAAGTCGCCGCCGTGCTAAGGGAGTTGGCGGCCGAGTACACGGCCCAGGGGCGCGGTTTCGAGCTCCGGCAGGTGGCCGGCGGGTGGCGGTTCTACAGCCGCGCGGAGTGCTCGGCGGCGGTCGAACGGTTCGTCCTGGACGGGCAGCAGGCCCGGCTGACGCAGGCCGCGCTGGAGGCGCTGGCGGTGGTCGCGTACCGGCAGCCGGTGTCGCGCGGGAGGGTTTCCGCCGTCCGTGGTGTGAACTGCGACGGCGTGATGCGTACCCTGGTACAGCGAGGACTGGTCGAAGAAGCCGGCACCGAGCCCGAAACCGGAGCGATCCTGTATCGGACGACGAACTACTTCCTGGAACGGATGGGGCTGCGCGGCCTGGACGAGCTGCCGGAGCTCGCGCCCTTCCTGCCCGAGGTCGACGACGTGGAAGCGGAGTCCCTGGAGGGCACGATGATCGCGCAGGCGGTCGCCGCCGCACAGGAAGGGCCGAGGCCGAACCAGGCCGACCAGACGGATATCGACGTACGGACATTTTGATGCGTAGCAGTGGCAACGGCAGGAACAGTGGCGGCGGCGGCGGGCAGGGCCGGGGCGGGCAGGGCGGCCGAGGCGGCCAGCAGGGCGGGAGCCGGGGCGGTTCGTCGTCCTACGGCGGCGGTGGCGGCCAGGGCGGGCGCGGCGGCCAGGGCGGCCGCGGCGGGCAGGGCTCGTACGGCGGCGGTGGCGGCTCGTACGGCGGTGGCGGCCAGGGCGGGCGCGGCGGCTCGTACGGCGGCGGCTCCGGCTCCGGCTCGTACGGCTCCGGTTCGCGCGGCGGCAGTGGCGGCGGGCGCGGGGGCGAGGAGCGCCGCTACCCGGACCGGCCGCTGCGGCCGGAGGAGCGGAAGTACGACCGTCCCGAGTTCGGCGGCGGGCCGAACGCGACGCCCGGGCGCGGCGCGTACGACTCCCGCAAGCCCGGGGCGGCGCCCCGGCCGCGCCGGGAGGGGCAGGGCGCGCCCGGCGACCCGCGGCGCCAGCCGCAGCGCTCGCGCGAGCTGCAGGGCCGGATCGAGGACCGGGTGCTGGCCCGGCACGAGGGCCCCGGCAAGGAGGTCGGCGAGGACGGCGAGCGCCTGCAGAAGGTGCTCGCCCGGGCCGGCATGGGCAGCCGCCGGGCCTGCGAGGAGCTGATCGCGCAGGGCCGGGTCGACGTCAACGGCGAGACCGTGCTGGAGCAGGGCCGCCGGGTCGACCCGGTGAAGGACGAGATCAAGGTGGACGGCCTGACCGTCGCCACCCAGTCGTACCTGTTCTTCGCGCTCAACAAGCCGGCCGGCGTGGTCTCCACCATGGAGGACCCCGAGGGCCGGCAGTGCCTGGGCGACTACGTGACCAACCGGGAGACCCGGCTGTTCCACGTCGGCCGGCTGGACACCGAGACCGAGGGCATCATCCTGCTCACCAACCACGGCGAGCTGGCCCACCGCCTCACCCACCCCAAGTACGGCGTCACCAAGACCTACCTGGCCGCGATCCAGGGCCCGCTGCCGCGCGACCTCGGCAAGACCCTCGCCAAGGGCGTCGAGCTGGAGGACGGCTGGGCCCGCGCCGACAGCTTCAAGGTGATCTCCAACCTCGGCAAGAACTACCTGGTCGAGGTGACCCTGCACGAGGGCCGCAAGCACATCGTGCGCCGCCTGCTGGCCGAGGTCGGGTTCCCGGTCGACAAGCTGGTGCGCACCGCGTTCGGTCCGATCACGCTGGGCGACCAGAAGTCCGGCTGGCTGCGCCGCCTGACCAACCCCGAGGTCGGCACCCTGATGCGCGAGGTCGGCCTGTAGGCAGCGACCGTCCGGAGCCCGTCCGCCGTACCACGGCGGACGGGCTCCGGTGCGTGTGCGGACGGGGCCCGCCCGGACTTGACATGTGAGGCATACCGCACGGCCTTGCTATCGTTCGGCCCGGTGGCAGAAGATTGCCACCGAAGTTCGCCCCGACGCGTGGCGGATGTGCGCCACCGCGTCAGGCCATCAGGGCGGCGGGGGAAGGAACCACCACCATGCTGGACGCATTCACCGTGCTCGGCCTCGGGCTCCCCGACGGCCAGGTGTACGCCGCGCTGGTCGTCGCACCGCAGTCCACCTCCCAGGAGCTGGCGGACCACTGCGGGCTGACCCTGGAGCAGTGCCGGGCGGCCCTCGACCGGCTCGCCGAACAGGGCATGGCCACCCGCGCCCCGGTCGACCGGGAGCGCTACCTGGCGGTCGCCCCCGACGTCGCGATCGGCACCCTGATCGGCCACCGCGAGGCCGAGCTGCGCTCCGCCCGCGCCGAGATGCACCGGCTGATGGACGCCTTCCGCGAAGCCTCCCGGTACACCGACCCGGCGCACTCGGTCGAGGTGCTCACCGGCGGCGAGGCGATCGCCCAGCGGCTGGAGCACCTGATCGAGTCCAGCCAGTACCAGATACGCGGCTTCGACTGCCCCCCGTACGTGCAGGACCCCACCGTGGAGCAGCCCCGGCAGCGGGCCAAGCTCAAGGCCGGGGTGCGGATCCGCACCGTCTTCGACAAGGAGGCGATCGCCTGGCCCGGCCGGCTGGAGCAGGAGATCCTCACCGGCGTCGAGGACGGCGAGGAGGCCCGGGTCCGGCCGGTGCTGCCGATGAAGATGATGATGGCCGACGACAAGATGGCGATCATCCCGATCAGCGTCGGCGACAGCGTCCTGGACGCCGCCTACGTGATCCACCCCTCCGCGCTGCTGCAGGCCCTGGACGCGCTGTTCGAGGCCGAGTGGGAGCGGGCCGTGCCGCTGCAGACCGTGATCGGCGACGGCGAGGGCCCCGGCCCGGAGCCCGACCACCTCAAGCTGCTCGGCCTGCTGGCGGCCGGCCTCACCGACGAGTCGATCGCCCGTTCGCTCGGCTGGAGCGCCCGCACCACCCAGCGCCGGCTCCAGGGCCTGATGCGCGAACTCGGCGCCACCACCCGGTTCCAGGCCGGGATGGCGGCCCGCGAGCGCGGCTGGCTCTGACGGGCCGCCGGCGGGCCCGCCGGGCCCCGCCTCAGCTCCACCTCAGCTCCAGGGGCGCAGGGCCGCCCAGCGGCCGTCCGGGCCCCGCTCCAGCTTCTCCAGGCCCAGCACCGCCGTCCGGTTCAGCCGCCCGTAGATGTGCGGGAACAGCGCCCCCTCGGTGGCGCCCGGCGGCGGGCCGCCGCTGGCCGCCTCCCACTTCACCATCGGCTCGACCAGCCGCTCCTCGATCAGCAGCGCCATCAGCGGGTCGCGCGCGTCCCGGAAGAACAGGTTGGCGACCGCCAGCGCGGTGGTCTCGTCCGGCGAGCAGTGCAGGAAGCCCTCGGTCAGCAGCGACGCGGCGGTGTACGGCCGGCCCGGGTCGCGCAGCCAGTCGTCCAGCGGGGCGAGGTGGTAGATCATGCCTCTGTTCTACCTCTCAGGGACGGGTCGGGACGGGGAAGCGGGACGGGGCCGGGGCGGCCGGACGAGGCGGCGGCACGGCGGCGGGGCGCGCCGGGCGGCTCACAGGCCCGCCACCTTCGCCGTCGCCGCGATCTCGTACACCAGGGTGACCGTGCGCCGGCCGCCCGGGGGCAGCGGGACCTCCCAGCGGGCGATGCCCTCGGCGTCCAGCTCGTCCGGCGGCGGGGAGCAGTGCTCCTTGCGCAGCCGGACCTGGACGGCCGAGACCTCCGACACCGGGATCCGCTCGCGCAGCACCACCACCCGGTCCGCGTCGTCGCCCGGCGCGGAGAACCGCGACAGGTGCAGCCGGACCGTCCGGGTCACCAGGGTGCGCTGGCCGGCCAGGCCCGCCCCCTCGCGGCGCTCGTCCGCCTCCCGGACCACCCGCAGGCCGTCCGAGGAGCCGAACGCCAGCCGCACCGGGGCGCCCGGCGCCGCGAACTCCAGCGCCCCCCGGCCGGTGTGGCCCGAACCGCGGACCAGGTCGACCGGGCCCGCCAGCAGCGCGTGCCCCGACGCGTTGCGGAACGACACCACCTCGGTCACCGTCTCCGACAGCTCCGGCGCCGCCGCGAACTCGCTGCGCGCCGCCGCCTCGAACGCGCTCACCGGCACCCGGTGCGCCCGCCCGTCCGAGGGCACCGACACCGGCCCGTCCACCCGCAGCACCCGCACCTCGCCGCCGTCGTCCACCCCCGGCAGGCCCGGCTCCAGCGGGCCCGCGTCGGCGACCGCCCGCTCGCGCAGCTCCACCTCGACGGTCTTCTTCTCCTGCGCCGACCGCTCGCGCAGCACCAGCCGGTCCTCGGCCAGCGCCGGCGGCTCGCCCGCCGACGCCGAACGCGCCGTCGACAGCGTCAGCCGCACCCCCGACCAGTCCTCACCGGTGCGCTGCCACACCACCGCGTCGCTCTCCAGCCGCAGCGCGCCGCCCGCCAGCTCGGCCCGGTACGCCGGACGCCACAGCGCGCACGCCGTCAGGTGGCCCACCCGGGCCAGGAAACGGCCCGGCTCGGCACACTCCACCGACAGCTCCACGAACGCCAGCAGCTCGGCCGGCTCCCGCTCGGCCAGCGCCAGCGCCTCCTCGGCCCGCTCCAGCTCGCGCGCCAGCTCCGCCGAGCACAGCCGGGAGGCGCGCAGCCGCTCGCCGCACGACTCGCGCTCCGCGTCCACCCGGTCCAGCTCGCGCGACCAGCGGGCCTGCTCCAGCTCGCCGCTGCCCGCGCCCTCGCCGATCTCCCGCAGCAGGTCCGCCGCCAACTGGCCGAGCAGCGCCAGCCGGGCCTGCAACCGCTCCTGGCGGCGCGACTCCGCCAGCCCCTCGCGCTCCAGGTCGTGCACCCGGCGGCGCAGCTCCGAGTCGTCCGGGCCCGGCTCCAGCGGCGCCGGCGGCTCCCAGGACCGCACCAGCCGGACGTCCAGCACCTTCGCCGCGCCGGTCGGCGCGCCGTCCTCGTCCAGCAGCACGGCGTGCAGCGAGCGGTCCACCGCCAGGGCCGTCACCGGGCCCAGCCGCAGCCGCCGGGTGCCCGGCCCCAGCTCCAGCTCCGCCGTCCGCTCCAGCTGCGCCCGGTCCTCCAGGCAGGTCACCGCAGTCACCGGCAGGGGCACCGGGGCGGGCGGCACCGGCACGGGCGACGGCGGCAGCGGCAGCGGGTGGGGCGCCGGGTGGGGCGCCGGGTGGGGGGAAGTCTCCTCGTACACGTTTCTCAGCTCCTCCGGTTCCCGCCGACCACGGCCTTGCCGGCCGGGATACGGATCACATAACCGCCCGTCAGCTCCACCGAACCACCCGCCGGGACCACCACCCGGCGCAGCCGGGCCGAGGCGGGCACCCCGGCGGACGGCTCGTCCGGCGGCGACCAGCCCGGCCGCTCCTCGATCCGGACCTCGCCGTCGGCCGACACCGGGACCCGCTCGCGGACCTCCACCGACGCCTCGTGCGGCAGCCGGTTCACCAGCTCGATCCGGACCGCGTGGTCCAGCACCGCCGTCGAGTTCAGCACCCCCGACGTCGACTCCCGCACCTCGCTGTGCCGGGCCACCCGCAGCTCCTCCGCCCGGCCCAGGCCCAACTCCCGCACCCCGCCCGGCGCCAGCGTCGGCAGGCCCGCCGTCAGCAGGAAGTCGCCGTCCACCGACACCTCCACCGGGCCCGCCAGCAGCGCGTGCGGCGTCGCGTTCGACAGCTCCAGCACCGCGTACACCGCCTCCTCCACCGACGGCACGCACACGTAGCCGGTGCGCACCCCCACCGGCAGCTCCGCCACCGCGACCGTGTGCCACACCCCGTCCGACGGGACGTGCGCCGGGGCCTGCGCGTCGAAGCGGTGGTCGAACGACCCCGCCGACTCGCGCGGCGGCGCCCCGAACCGGGGCAGCGGCAACCGGGCCACCGCGTCCGCCCCGCGCAGCGCGCCCGACCGGGACGGCGCCGGCGACGGGAACAGCCGGCCCCGGCGGAACGACTCCTCCTCCGGGCCCGCCAGCACCATCGCCGCGTAGTCCAACTGGTCGGCGGACGGGCGGGGTTCGGCCGGGACGGCGGGCTCGGGCGGCGGCGCGGCGTCGGCCTGCGCGGCGAAGGCGGCCCTCGGGGCGGCCGCCGACCGCAGGACGTCCGAGCCGTAGCCCGGCGGCGGCGCCCCGGCCGCTGCGGGGGCGGGGGCCGACAGCGTCATCGGCATCGGCGGGGGCATCGGCGGCGGCGGGCCGGACGGGCCCTGCGGCTGCGGGGCGAAGCCCGGCGCGGCCGGAGCGCCCGGGGCGCCCGCCGAACGGGCCCGCCGGCCCGCCGGGCGCGGACCGCCGCCGCCCATCGCGCCGCCCGCCGCGACCGGCACCGGCCGGGGCGGCTCCGTCGGCTCCGGCTTCGACGCCTGCGCGTCCTGCCAGCCGTCGAACAGCCCCGCCAGGCCCTCCGGCTGCCCGCGCCACCCCGACGGCGCGGGCGCCGCCTGGCGGCGGCCGATCCGCAGCGACGCCAGCTCCGGCAGCCCGCCCGGACCGGCCAGCCGCGCCGTCGACAGCGCCAGCCGCACCCCCGACCAGTCCTCGCCGGTCCGCTGCGCGACCGACGCCCGCAGCACCAGCCGCGCCGAACGCTCGCCCCGGCGGTGCGCCAGCCGGTACGTCGGCACCCACACCGCGCCCGGCACCGCGTACTCCACCTCCAGCTCCACCGGGCCCGCGCCGCGCACCGTCACGTCCGCGCAGGCGCCCGCCTCCACGCCGCCCGGCCGGTCGGCGTCCGACCCGGCCCGGACCCGGGCCAGCGCCACCAGGTGGGCGTGCTCGGCCAGCCGCAGCTCCTGGGCCAGCTCCACCGCCCGCTCCTGCAGCACCTCCAGCCGGGCGTCCACGAAGTCGGCCAGCGCCAGCACCGCGTCCGCCGGGGCCCGCCGGTGCCCGTCCTCCCGGCGGCGCTGCGGCGGCACCGCGCGCAGCCCGGCGACCTCGGCGATCCGCGCGTCCAGCCGGTCCCGGCGCTCGGCCAGCCGGTCGACCTCCTCCGCCAGCTCGGTCAACTCCCGTTCCCACGACGGGTGTTCGTCCGGCGTGCGGACCCGGGCCGGGTACTCCAGCCGAGCCTCGGCGACCTTCCCGTCACCCGACAGCACCCGCACCCGCAGCGACCCCTCCGCCGCCAGCCGGGGCAGCCCCGCCACCCGCACCCGCCCGTCCGCCGGCAGCACGCCCGCCGCCCGGCGCCGGCACACCGCGCCCACCGCGTGCACCACCACCGACTCCAAGCCGGACTCCCACACCGCCCGTTGCCCCGCCACCTGGCCCCCTTCGCCCGTACCGGCCCGCTCCCCGGACCCGGGCGCCCAGTCTGCACCCAATCCCCGTCACCGGACCCGGATTTCCGCTGCGCGTCGGGACGGGGTGCGGTGCGTGCGGCCCACGGACGTACGAGAGGATGGGGGCGACAGACGCCGTCCCCTGGAGACGAGAAGCCGCCATGCGCACAGCCGCCGTCATCGGCACCGGACTGATCGGCACCTCCGCCGCGCTCGCCCTCACCCGCCGGGGGATAAGCGTCCACCTGGAGGACACCGACCAGGACGCCGCCCGCACGGCCGCGTCGCTCGGCGCCGGCACCACCGAACCCGCCGACGGCCCGGTCGACCTCGCCGTCATCGCCGTCCCGCCCGCCCTGGTCGGCAAGGTCCTCGCCGACTGCCAGCGGCGCGGCCTCGCCCGCTGCTACACCGACGTCGCCAGCGTCAAGGCCGGACCGCGCGGCGAGATCGCCGCGCTCGGCCTCGACACCGTCCACTACATCGGCTCGCACCCGATGGCCGGCCGCGAACGCTCCGGCCCGCTCGCCGCCACCGCCGACCTGTTCGAAGGCCGGCCCTGGGTGCTCACCCCCACCGCCGACACCGACACCGAGACGCTCAACGCCGCCCTCGAACTCGTCGCACTCTGCGGCGCCATGCCGATCGTCATGGACGCCGCCGACCACGACCGGGCCGTCGCCCTCGTCTCGCACGCCCCCCAACTGCTCTCCTCGCTCGTCGCCGCCCGCCTCGAACACGCCGAGGAGACCGCCGTCCGGCTCTCCGGCCAGGGCGTCCGCGACGTCACCCGGATCGCCGCCTCCAACCCCGCGATGTGGATCGACATCCTCTCCGCCAACGCGGGCGTCGTCGCCGACGTCCTCGACGACCTCGCCGTCGACCTCGCCGAGACCGTCGCCGCGCTGCGCGCCCTGCAAGCCGCCGACGAAGGCACCCGCCGCGAGGGCGCCGCCGGCATCGAAGCCGTCATGCGCCGCGGCAACACCGGCCAGGCCCGCATCCCCGGCAAGCACGGCGCGCCGCCCACCCGCTACGAGACCGTCACCGTCGTCCTCGGCGACCAGCCCGGCGAGCTCGGCCGCCTCTTCGGCGAGGTCGGCGCGCTCGGCGTCAACATCGAGGACGTGACCATCGAGCACTCCACCGGGCAGCAGGTCGGCCACGTCCAGCTCGCGGTGGCGCCGGTGGCGGCGCGGGGGTTGGCGGCGGGGTTGCGGGAGCGGGGGTGGGGGGTGCGGGCGTAGCGGGGGGCCGCTGCGCGGGGCTGGTGGTGGGGGTGGGGGTTGGGGCGGCAGGTCGGCCATGCCCGGCTGGCGGTGGCGCCGGTGGCGCCGGTGGCGGCGCGGGGGTTGGCGGCGGGGTTGCGGGAGCGGGGGTGGGGGGTGCGGGCGTAGCGGGGGGCCGCTGCGCGGGGCTGGTGGTGGGGGTGGGGGTTGGGGCGGCAGGTCGGCCATGCCCGGCTGGCGGTGGCGCCGGTGGCGCCGGTGGCGGCGCGGGGGCTGGCGGCGGGGTTGCGGGAGCGGGGGTGGGGGGTTTCGGGGGGTGGGGTGTGAGGGGGGTCTCCGGTGGGGGAGGGGTGGTCGGGTCGGGGGTGGGCGGGTGTCCATTAACCTTGAGGGTGAGTTCTGGTGTCGTGAGAGAGAGGTTCGCCCCGTGGACAGTGCCGACCGAGCGTCGAGTGGCCCGGTCGTCGTCGCCATCGACGGGCCTTCCGGGTCCGGGAAGTCGACCGTGTCGCGGGCGGTGGCCGCGCGGCTGGGGTTGAGTTTCCTGGACACCGGCGCGATGTACCGGGCGATGACCTGGTGGATGCTCGCCAACGAGGTGGACGTCGAGGACGCGGACGCGGTGGCGATCGCCTGCGGGAAGCCGGTGATCGTGTCCGGGACGGACGCCGCCGGGCCGACCATAACGGTGGACGGGCAGGACGTGTCCGGGCCGATCCGCGGGCCGGAGGTCACCGGCAAGGTGAGCGCCGTCGCGGCCGTGCCGGCCGTCCGGGCGCGGCTGGTGGAGCTGCAGCGCGGCTGCGCCGCGCACGCCGAGCGCGGGATCGTCGCCGAGGGCCGGGACATGGGCTCGGTGGTGTTCCCGGACGCCACCGTGAAGGTGTTCCTGACCGCGTCCGAGCGGGCCCGGTCCGAGCGCCGGGCCGCCGAGCTGCGGGCGAAGGGCGTGGACGAGGCGACCATCACCGCGATGGCCGCCGACCTGGCCCGCCGGGACGCCGCCGACTCCTCGCGGGAGACCGCCCCGCTGACCCAGGCCGCCGACGCGGTCCTGGTCGACACCAGCGAACTCACCCTCGACCAGGTGATCGACACGATCGCCGCGCTGGTCGAGGAGAAGGCCGGCCTGACCGCCGCCTGATCGACCCACCTACCGACTTACCTGTCTACCGACCGGCCGCAGGTCGTACGGACCACTGACAGACAACGCTCCACCCGCGCGAGATCCGCGCGGTTCGCGCTGCCCGCAGGGCAGGTACGCACGGCACGCCCCTGGGAAGGGCCGGGCCGGGAAACGGAAAACGGAACATGAGCAACGACACCACCGCCGAGTACGGCGGCCTGGGCGAGTCCGAGTACGCCGAGTTCATGGCGCTGGCCGCCGAGGAGGGCTTCGACGGCGACGAGGTCGACGCCGAGCTGGCGGGCCACGGCCCGCTGCCGGTGCTGGCCATCGTCGGCCGCCCGAACGTCGGCAAGTCGACCCTGGTCAACCGCATCATCGGCCGCCGCGAGGCGGTCGTCGAGGACCGCCCCGGCGTGACCCGGGACCGGGTCAGCTACGAGGCGATGTGGGCCGGCCGCCGGTTCAAGGTCCTCGACACCGGCGGCTGGGAGATCGACGTCCTCGGCCTGGACGCGATGGTCGCCGGGCAGGCCGAGCTGGGCATCGAGCAGGCCGACGCGGTGCTGTTCGTGGTGGACGCCAAGGTCGGCGCCACCGACACCGAGGACGCCCTGGTCCGGCTGATCCGCCGCTCCGGCAAGCCCGTGGTGCTGTGCGCCAACAAGGTCGACGGCCCGTCCACCGAGGCCGAGGCCGCCTACCTGTGGTCGCTCGGCCTGGGCGAGCCGTACCCCGTCTCGGCGCTGCACGGCCGCGGCTCCGGCGACCTGCTGGACGCCGTGCTGAAGGTGCTGCCGGAGGCCCCGCCGCAGCTGTTCGGCGACGGGCTGGCGCCCGGCGGCCCGCGCCGCGTCGCGCTGATCGGCCGGCCGAACGTCGGCAAGTCCAGCCTGCTGAACAAGGTCGCCGGCGAGGACCGGGTGGTCGTCAACGAGCTGGCCGGCACCACCCGCGACCCGGTCGACGAGCTGATCGAACTCGGCGGCAAGACCTGGAAGTTCATCGACACCGCCGGCATCCGCCGCCGGGTGCACCAGACCGCGGGCGCCGACTTCTACGCCTCGCTGCGCACCTCCGCCGCGCTGGACAAGGCCGAGGTCGCCGTCGTCCTGGTCGACGCCAGCGAGACCCTGGCCGAGCAGGACACCCGGATCATCTCGATGGCCGTCGAGGCCGGGCGCGCCGTCGTCATCGCCTACAACAAGTGGGACCAGCTGGACGAGGAGCGCCGCTTCTACCTGGAGCGCGAGATCGAGCGCGACCTCGTCCAGGTGCAGTGGGCGCCCCGGGTGAACGTCTCGGCGAAGACCGGCCGCCACATGGAGAAGCTCGTCCCGGCGATCGAGACCGCGCTGGCGGGCTGGGAGACCCGGATCCCGACCGCCCGGCTGAACGCCTTCCTCGGCGAGCTGGTCGCGTCGCACCCGCACCCGATCCGCGGCGGCAAGCAGCCGCGCATCCTGTTCGGCACCCAGGCGGGCACCCGTCCGCCGCGGTTCGTGCTGTTCTCGTCCGGCTTCCTGGAGGCCGGCTACCGCCGCTTCGTCGAGCGCCGGCTGCGCGAGGAGTTCGGCTTCGTCGGCACGCCGATCTCGATCTCGGTGCGGGTCCGCGAGAAGCGCACCAAGAAGAAGTAGCGGGCGGGGAGAGGCGAAGGACGGAGAGGGCCGCGGACTCGGAGTCCGCGGCCCTCTCCGCTGCCCTGGATCGGGCTTCCCGGCCCGGGCTCAGGCTTCCCGGCCCGGGGGCAGCGAGAGCACCGAGCGGTGCCGGCCGCCCGCGGTGCCGCCCGCGGTGGCGGGCTGCGGGCCGAGGTAGCCGGAGGCGATCCAGCCCTGGCCGTTGGCCTGGGCCGGCATGAACTGCGGGGCGCCCGGGAGCTGGCCCGCGTACGTCTCGAAGGACTGGTGCTGCTGCGGGGGCTGCGGCGGCTGCGGGTAGCCGAGCGGGCCCGGCTCGCGGGCGGGCGCGGTCGGCTGGGGGGACGGCTGCGGTTCGCGGACCGCGAAGCCGGTGAACTTCATCCCCTCCTCGCCGGAGCGGTCGCCGGGCAGGGCGCGGAACATCCGCCGGTACTCGGAGTACAGCGTGTCGTAGATCGGCGTGGTCGACACCGGGTGCTCGGCGTCGTACGACGGGCGCATGTTCGGGATCGCCCGGCCGGCGCCGCCGGGGCCGGACTGGGCGGGGGGACGGCCGGAGGACGCGAGCTCGTAGCTGTACACGTAGGAGCCAACGAGCGAGACCGGCTTGGGATGCGGGGGCGCGGCCCCCAGTCCTATCCCGGCCGGGACGCTGGTGCCCTGGTCAACGGTGGTGCGGGCGGCCGGGGTTGGCGGGACCGGCGGGACGCCGAGGAGCCGCCCGGTGGCGGCCGGGTCGTTCATCGGATCGTTCACCGGGTCGTCCGCGGGGGCGCTCGTGGGGTCGCTCGTGGGGTCGCTCGTGACGGCTTCGGCGGGGTCGGCGGGGTGGCTCGCGGTGGCGTGCGCGGGGTCGTCGGTCATCGGCGTGCTCCGCTCAGGTGCCGGCCAGCGGGAGCATGCCGGCGGCGAGCAGGCCGCGGGCGGCGGCCCGGTCCATCGCGATCCGCAGCAGGTCCTCGCGGGGCTGGCGGCCGATGGTGCCGGCCGGCACCGCGTACATGATCACCTCGGACTTGCGGGCCGCCGCCGCCCGCCACCCCGGGGTGACCTGGAGCGGCTGGTGGGCCTGCCACCAGGCGGCCGAACCGCCGGTCGCCGAGGGCTGCAGGATCGCGTGCAGCTGTCCCATCGCCATCAGCACCGACCAGCCCGCGCGCGGCCGGGCCGGCGCCTGGTTGACGTCCTGGACCAGCTGGAAGCCGTGCTCGGTCAGCAGCGACAGGAACTCGTCCTCGCCCAGCGCGCTGCCCGGACGGCCGACCGGCCCGGTCGGCTCGACCACCAGCGCGGCGTGCTGGGTGTCGCCGCACAGCACGATCCCGCAGGTCACGCCGAGCACCGCGGGCTGCGGCCGGCCGGGCGGCGAGACCGGCGGGGCGGTGATCGGCTCCGGGATCGACACCTCGACCACCGGCTCCGGCGCGACCGGCGCGGTCGGCTGGGCCGGCACCGCCGTCACGCCCTGGCTGATCGACTCGACGGCGCCGCGCAGCTGCTGCTCGTCCACCGGCACCACCTGGGACGGCACGCAGCGGGCGTGCGCGAACGCCAGCACCGCGGTCTCGTCGCCGACGAACAGGACCGTGCTGGTGGGCTCGCGCAGCGAGTCACCCGGTTGTCGGCAGGAGGTGCAGTCGTACGCGTCCGGAGCGTGGGCACCCGCCAACAGGCTCTCGGCCTCGTCGTCGCCGATCTCGGCACGTACGTCCTCGCTCACCTCAAGCATGCGCGGCACTAAGACTCCTCGTTCGCCCTGACGTTCCAGGTGCTCGTTCCGGTGCCCCCGGGCGGGACGTCCCGGGCGCGCGGCGCGGCGCGCGCCGACCGCCATTACCAACGGGAGGTTGTGGCTGGGGTCACGGGTGCGGGCTCGGGCGACGGGATTTGCGCGGCTTCTGATGGCTCTGTGTGCATGGCTGATCACAAATTGTCGATGCTGTGCCCGAGGTCACACGGGTCAAACTGTGACCGGAACCATATTCCCATATGGTTTGATCTTCGAAAAAGCGGATGAAACGGACATTTGTTTTCGATTCCCGTGATCGATACCGGCGGTAACGCCGCTTTGACCTGGGATGACCCGAAAGTGTTTGGCGCCCGGCAGTCCGAATCGTAGGTTTTTGCCCGGTGCAACGAGCACCTCCCGGGTTCACCCCCGACGCACGGCCCGCACCTCCGGCTCACCCCGGAGCCCGGCTCACCCCGGAACCGCGGACCAGGCGCCCACCGGCGCGACGGCAGCCAGCCGCCGCCGGGGATGCGGACAGGTGGCCGGGGCGGCAAGCGGCACGTCCGACACGTGCACGGCCCGCCCGACGGACTTGGCGAGCGAACACGGCCCCGCTGGGGCCTGGTTCCGCCTGCCCTTCCCGGGAATGTCGAGAGGAATCTCATGACCTTCCGTAACGAGACCGCCGCTGCCACCACCACCCCCAAGCGCAACCGCGTCCGCGCGGCTGTCGTGGGTGGCGCCCTGCTCGCCGCCCCGGTGGCCGGCCTCGTCACGGCCAACACGGCCTCCGCCGCGGACGTCTCCACCTGGGACAAGGTCGCGCAGTGCGAGTCGACCGGCAACTGGTCGATCAACACCGGCAACGGCTTCTACGGCGGCCTGCAGTTCACCTCCTCCACCTGGGCCGCCTTCGGCGGCACCGCCTACGCCCCGCAGGCCAACCAGGCCACCAAGGCGCAGCAGATCGCCGTCGCCGAGAAGGTCCTGGCTTCCCAGGGCCCCGGCGCCTGGCCCGTCTGCTCCGTCCAGGCCGGTCTGACCAAGGGCGGCGCGCCGGCCCAGGTCGACACCTCCTCGTCCGGCAGCAGCTCGACCTCGTCGAAGTCGACCTCGTCGAACAGCAGCAGCTCGAACTCCTCGAAGTCGACCTCGTCGAACAACTCGACCTCGTCGAAGTCGACCTCCTCGAACAGCGCCGCCTCGGACGACTCCGCCAAGGCCTCCCGCTCCGAGTCCCGCGCCCAGGCCCCGAAGGCCGCCGCGCAGGAGACCCCGAAGCAGACCTGGAAGAACAAGTCGGCCTCGGCGACCACCACCAACACCGCCAAGGCCGCCACCACCGGTGACGGCTACACGGTGAAGGCGGGCGACACCCTGTCCAAGATCGCGGACAGCCTGGGCGTCGACTGGCACACCCTGTACAGCAACAACTCCGGTGTCGTCGGCGGCAACCCGGACCTGATCTACCCGGGCCAGGTCCTGTCGGTCTGACCCACCCCCCGGAAGCAGCGCTTCCACCGGGACCGCCGGACGGCCGTCCCACCCTGTCGGCGTGAAGCCGCCACCCCGCGACCTCGCGGGAGTGGCGGCTTCCGCCGTTTCCGGGGCCAATCGCTCGGCGGTCTCCGGAGGGTGGCGCGGCGGCCGCCGTGCGTAGCGTCGGGGCATGCGGATATCACTGCGGGAACGCGGGGGGCTCGGGGGAGCCGGGGGAGTCGGTGCAGTCGGGGGCTCTGGGCGGCTCGGGGGAGCGGGGGAGGCGCGGCGGGAGTGGCGGCGGGGGCGGCGGGCGTACGGGCGGGCGCTGGTGGTGGTCGGGCTGCTGCTGCCCGCCGCCGTCACCGCGACGGCCGGTACGCCCGCCGCCGCCCGGCAGGCCGTGTCCGACCTGGTGTGGGACCGGCTCGCCGACTGCGAGAGCGACGGGGACTGGGAGGCCGACACCGGGAACGGCTACTACGGCGGGATCCAGATCTGGCCGCCCACCTGGCGGGAGGCGGGCGGCCAGCGCTACGCCGACCGGCCCGACCACGCGAGCCGGCGGCAGCAGATCACCGTCGGCGAGGAGATCCTGCGCCGCCAGGGCTGGCGGGCCTGGGGCGGCTGCGCGCGGGAGATCGGGATGCTGTGACCCCCGGGAGCGGGAGTCACCAGGCGCGGCCCTCGGTGAGGGCGGACAACTCCGGGGCGGAGAGGTGCGGGACGCGGAAGACCGCCGTCGAGCCGGCGGGGGAGCCGGCCTGCTGCGGGGCGGCCGGGGCGCTCGGGGCGTCGGTGCGCAGGACGAAGTGCAGCAGTTCCCAGCGGCTCGGGTCGAGGGCCAGCACGGCGGTGTGCACCTCCGGGTGGCGGGCCAGCTCGCGCAGCTCCTCGACGGCCCGTTCCACGTGGGCGGCCAGGGCCAGCGGGTCCGGGTCGGTCGGGACGGCGGTCAGGCGGCGGGTCGCGACGGGCGGGACCGCGACGGCGGCGCGGGCCGGACCGGCGAAGTGGGCCAGCACCGTCCAGTGGTGGACGGTCGGGCGGCCGAAGTCCCGGACGATGTTCTCGAAACCGCCGCCGCCGACCAGGAACCGGGCCGCCGCGCCGTCCGAGCGCCACACGTACAGCGGCGCGTACTGGTTGACCGGCGAGCCGTCCGCGCCGCGCTCGCGCAGCAGCCACGCCTTGAAGCCCAGCCCCGGCCGGTCGTCCAGCAGCGGGGCGCCGGCCCGGATCCGGCGGCGGATCACGTCGAGGTCGTAGTCGGCGGGCAGGGTGATCTCGTACTGCTTGGCTAGCACGGGCCGTCGTCCTTCGGTGAGGCGTTACTGGGCTGGGCGGTACCGGGGTTACGGGGCTGCGGGGTTTGGGGTTGCGGGGTTTGGGGTTGCGGGGCTTGGGGCTGCGGGGGCGGGGCGAGGAGGGCGATCAGGCCGGTGACGGCCTGGTCGAACGGGTCGGTGCCGCCGGCCGCGCGGGCCAGCACGTAGCCGCCCTGGAGGACGGCGACCACGGTGGCGGCCGTGCCGGACGGGTCGACGGACGGCGGCAGCTCGCCGCTCGCCCGGCCCTCGGCCAGCACCTCCGCGAGGCGGCCGCGCAGCCAGCCGAGGGTCTGCTCGACCGGGGCGCGCAGCTCCGGGTCGGCCATCACCTCCGGGTCCTGGGTCAGCCGTCCGATCGGGCAGCCGCGCAGCACGTCGCGCTCACGGCGCAGGTACGCGGTGACCCGCTCGACCGCGGTGCCCGGGCCGGACAGCAGGCCGTCCGCGACGGCGCGCAGCTCCGCGGCGGTGCGGGTGATCGCGGCCAGCGCGAGGTCGGGCTTCCCCGTGAAGTGGTGGTACATGCTGCCCTGCCCCGCGCCCGCGCGCTGCTGGATGGCCTTCGGGCTGGTGCCGGTGTAGCCGCGCTCCCAGAGCAGGTCGCGGGTGGCCTCGACGAGGCGGTCGGCGGTGGGGGAGGCGGGTTCGGGCGGGGATCCGGTGTCCATGCGAGCACTGTACATACCAGTAGGTACAGCGGGTGGGGGAATGGTGGAACCCGGACCGGCGGCGTTCCGCGTCCGGCGGAACCCGGACCGGCGGTGTTCCGCGTCCGGCGGCGGGCGCGGCGCTCCGCGTCAGGCGGCGGCCGGTTCGGCGCGGGCGGCCCGGACGGCCGGGGCGACGGCGGACGGCAGCGCGGCCGACGGGTGGCGGCGCAGCACGGCCGCTGTGACGGCCTCCGGGCCGACCGGCTTGCCGAGCTCGGTGGCGAAACCGCGCAGGTAGTCGGCGGTCCAGCCGAGCGGGTCCGGGGCCGGCGCGGCCGGGGAGAGCAGGCGGTGGCCCGCGACCGTCCGGGACGGCTCCAGCGCGGCCATCTCGTCCAGCAGGTCGATCCACGCCTCGCGCTGGGCGGCGTGCGGCACCTCGGCCAGCCACGGGTGCACGTCCTGCCAGAGCAGTTGGCCGCCGAGCAGCGTCCGGCTGCGGTGCTCCCAGAGGTAGTGCAGGTCGGGGAGCGCGAGCGACGCCCCGCGCCACTCCAGGCGGTGGTCCTCCAGTTCGACGGCGTCACCCGGCAGCGGCTCCAACGCGACCAGCCGGGACGGCAGTTCCGCCCCGAGCGGCGCCCATGCGGCGCGCACCGCCGGATAGTCGCGCTCGATCCGGGCCCGCACCGCGTCCGGGGCCAGTACCGCCGCGTCGGGGAACGCCTCGCGCAGCACCTCCGCCGCCAGCCAGTACTCCGGGGCGTGGTGCGGCACCAGGACGGCGCCCAACCGCCGCCCCGAACGCGAGACCTCCCGGACCAGCCGGCGCCCGTCCGCGAGCCGCAGCCCCGCGCCGAGCAGCACCGCCCGGTGCTGCCCGAGCACCAGCGTCGCGGTCGCGTGCCGCGAGACCTCGGGGAGGTCCAGCACGCGGAACTCCAGCGGGTGCATCACGCGACCTCCTCGGGTGGGGAACGCCCTCCCCCCAGGGTCCGCCGGGAGGGGGGAGGGCGCATGCGGGGAGGCGGCGCGGGCAGGGGAGGGGGGAGAACGGGGTGCGGTCCGCGTGCCGGAGGGCGGGAATGTCCGGCGGGCGCGGAGACTTGTGCTGGACGGACGAGGCGTTCGGCGGCACACCCCTGCCCGTCGGCGGTCCTGCCGTCCGGACGTTCGGAGAGGGAGCGATACATGGGAACCCCCGTCGACCAGCTCGTCGACCTGCTCGACCTGGAGCGGATCGAGCTGAACATCTTCCGCGGCCGCAGCCCCGAGGAGGCGCTGCAACGCACCTTCGGCGGGCAGGTGGCCGGGCAGGCGCTGGTCGCGGCGGGCCGCACGGTCGACGAGGACCGGCCGGTCCACTCGCTGCACGCGTACTTCCTGCGTCCCGGCGTGCCCGGCGTGCCGATCGTCTACCAGGTCGACCGGATCCGGGACGGCCGCTCGTTCACCACCCGGCGGGTGCTCGGCATCCAGGACGGGCGGTCGATCTTCGCGCTGACCGCGGACTTCCACAAGCCCGAGCCCGGCGGCATCGAGCACCAGTTCCCGGTCCCCGAGGTCCCCGCCCCCGAGACGCTGCCGAGCGCCCTGGACGAGGTCGGCGCCCGGCTCGGCGAACTCCCCCCGTTCATCAGCCGCCGCCAGCCCTTCGACATCCGGTACGTCGACCGGCTGAAGTGGACGCGCGAGGAGCTGGACGGCGTCGAGGCCCGCAGCGGCGTCTGGCTGCGGACCAACGGCGCCCTGCCAGACGACCCGCTGATCCACGTCTGCGCGCTGACCTACGCCAGCGACATGACGCTGCTGGACGCCGTCCGCGCCCCCGTCGAACCGCTCTGGGGCGAACGGAACTTCGACATGGCCTCGCTGGACCACGCGATGTGGTTCCACCGGCCGTTCCGGGCCGACGAGTGGCTGCTCTACCGGCAGGAGTCGCCGATCGCGCACGGCGCGCGCGGCCTGGCCCGGGGCGAGATCTACGACCGCGAGGGGCGGCTGGTGGTCTCGGTGATGCAGGAGGGGCTGTTCCGCCCGCTGCAGCGCTGACGCGTCGAGGCGCCGGCGCGCTGAGGCGCCCAGTGGTTGGTGTGCGAGGCTTTCCCGTGAAGTGACCTGAGAGCAGAGCGACTTGGGAGGCAGACCGATGACCGACACCGCAGCCGAGAGCTGGCAGCGCTGGACCGAGGCCCGGAGCGCCGCAGCGGGCGCGCCGCACGGGCCGCTGGCGCTCACCGGCACCCACTGGCTGGAGCCCGGGCCCGCCGAGCTCCCCGGCCTGCCCGGCCACTGGTGGGCCGAGGACGGCTCGGTCTGCGCCGAGCTGCGCGCCGGGGACGGCGTCCGGATCGAGGGCGAGGAGAAGGAGTCGACCGGCCGGGTCGCGCTCCGGCCGGACACCGACCGGCACCCGCAGATCGCCGTCCGCGACCGGCTGCGGCTGGTCCCGATCGAGCGGGAGGGCGAGCTCGCGCTGCGGGTCTTCGACCCCGACGCCCCCGCCCGGGCCGCGTTCGCCGGCATCTCGGTCTACCCGTACGCCCCCGACTGGGCGGTGCCCGCCGTGTTCACGCCGTTCGAGGCCGGCGCGCAGGCCGTGCTGGTCGAGAACGCGGACGGCCGGGCCCGGCCGCTCACCGTCACCGGCCAGGTCGCGTTCACGCTGGGCGGGCAGCCGCACACGCTGACCGTCAGCGGCAGCGAGGGCTCCGACGGGCGGCTCAGCGGCGTCATCGCGGACGGCACCAGCGGGCGGGAGACCTACCGGTTCCGGTTCGTCACGCTGCCCGCGCCTGATGCGGACGGCCGGACCGTGCTCGACTTCAACCGGGCGTTCCTGCCGCCGTGCGCGTTCGCCGACCACTTCATCTGCCCGTTCCCGCCGCCCGGCAACCGGCTGACCGTCGCCGTCGAGGCGGGCGAGCGGCAGGTGGTCACGCTCTGAGCGACTCCGGGCAGCTCCGGGTGGGCGGGGCAGTTTCTGAGAGCGCTCTCTGAAGGTGTCGGCGGGCGCTAGGCTGCTCGCAGCAGGAACGCGATCACCCGCCCGTGCGCACCACGCGCCCGGGCGGCCGGAGAGGAGCCCACGGTGGCCGAGACCCAAGCGGGAACGGGCGGGCGCCCCACCCTGGAATCGGTGGCCGAACTGGCCGGCGTCTCCCGGGCCACCGCCTCCCGGGTCGTCAACGGCGGCGCGGGCGTGCGCACCGCGCTGCGCGAGAAGGTCGAACGGGCGGTCGCCGAACTCGGCTACGTCCCCAACCTGGCCGCCCGCACCCTGGTCACCCGGCGCAACCGGGCGATCGGCGTGGTCGTCGCCGAGCCCGAAGCCCGGTTCTTCTCCGACCCGTTCTTCGCCCAGCACCTGCGCGGCATCAGCCGCGAACTCGCCGCCGCCGACAACCAGATGGTGCTGCTGCTGGCCGAGGACGAGCGCGACCACGAACGGATCGGCCGCTACCTGGCCGGCGGCCACGTCGACGGCGTCCTGCTGTTCTCGCTGCACCGCTCCGACCCGACCCCCGACATCGCCCAGCGCCTCGGCCTGCCCTTCGTCATCGGCGGCCGCCCCGGCTGGCCCGGCGCCGAGTCCGACCGCGAACTCGTCTACGTCGACAACGACAACCGGGGCGGCGCCCGGCTCGCCGTCCAGCACCTGCGCTCCCTCGGCCGCACCCGGATCGCCACCATCACCGGCCCGCTCGACCAGACCTCCTCCGTCGACCGGCTCGACGGCTACCGCGACCTGCTCCCCGACGGCGACGCCGACCTGATCGCCGTCGGCGACTTCACCGCCGACGGCGGCATCCGCGCGATGACCGAACTCCTCGACCGCCGACCGGACGTGGACGCGGTCTTCGCCGCCTCCGACGCGATGGCCTCCGGCGCGCTCCGGGTCCTGCGGGCGGCCGGACGCCGGGTGCCCGAGGACGTCGCGGTGGTCGGCTTCGACGACGTCGAGTCGATCGCGGCCTGGACGGAGCCCACGCTCACCACCGTCCGGCAGGAGATCGAGGAGATGGGACGGCTGATGACGCGCCTGCTGCTGCGACGGCTCAACGACCCGTCGGCGTCGGCGCCGTCATCGGTGATCATCCCGACCCGGCTGGTGCGGCGGGGGACGGCGTAGCGGGAGCGCCTGCGGCGGGCTGAGTGGGGTGGGGGCTGGTGGAGGTGGGAGCGTCTGCGGCGGGCTGATGGGCTGGCGGGCTGGGTTGGGCGGCCTGGGTGGGGCTGGGTGCAGGTGGTGGGGCGGGGGCGGGGTGGGGGTGGGTTCAGGAGAAGGTGGCGGCCAGGAGGCGGGCGGTGGCGGCGAGCAGGGGTTCGTCCGGGGTGGCGGTGGGGGTGGCGGGTTTGGTGCTGAGGACGGCGAGGACGAGCGGGGGGCGGTGCGGGGGCCAGGCGAGGGCGAGGTCGTTGGCGGTGCCGTGGGCGCCGGTGCCGGTCTTGTCGGCGAGGGTCCAGGAGGGCGGCAGGCCGGCGCGCAGCCGGTGGGCGCCGGTGGTGCAGGCGCGCAGCCAGGCGGTGAGCCGGGCGCGCTGCGGCTGGGGGAGGGCGTCGCCGAGGGTGAGGCGGGCGAAGGTGCGGGCCAGGGCGGACGGGGTGGTGGTGTCGGTCTCGCGGTCCGGTTCGGCGGAGTTCAGGTCGGGCTCCCAGCGGTCGAGGCGGGTGACCGGGTCGCCGAGCGAGCGGCAGAGGCGGGTGACGGCGGTCGGGCCGCCGAGGCGGCGCAGCAGCAGGTTCGCGGCCGTGTTGTCGCTGAACTCGATCGCGGCGGCGCAGAGTTCGGCGACGGTCAGGGCGCGGGTGCGGCCGGTGACGGGCGCGTAGCCGGAGTCGGCGACGTCCCGGTCGGTGTAGTGGACGGCGGCGGCGAGGTCGTGGCCGTCCCGGAGCACGGCGGCGACGGCGAGCGGCTTGAAGGTGGAGCAGAGCGGGAACCGCTCGTCCGCGCGGTGGTGGACCGTGGTGCCGGTGCCGGTGTCGTGGGCGAAGACGCCGAGCCGGGCGCCGTGGATGCGCTCCAACTGTCGTAGCCGGTCGACGATTTGGTCGGTGGTGGTGGCGGTGGTGGCGGTGGCGTTCGGGAGGGCCGGGAGGGCCGGGAGGGGCAGGGCGGCCGCGGCGGTGAGCAGGTGGCGGCGGGTGGGGTGCGGGGGCATCCGGGGGCTCCTCGGGGTGGGGCTGGGCTCACCACGGGGCATCGGCAGCGGGGGGTGCGGGCCTTACCGCTACCGGGGGGACGGGTCGTCCGGGTGCCGGTGGTGGGCCAGGACGCCCTCCAGCGCGGTGCGTCCGGCCGGGCCCCAGGCGGGCTTGCCGCCGGGGAGGCCGTGCAGGCCGGCCCGGCCGATGCCGAGCAGCATCAGACCGCGCAGGACGACCCAGCCGCGGGCGCGGCGGATGGTGGCGGTGGCGGCGTCCTGCTGCTCGGCGGGGTGGGCGGCGCGCCAGCGGGCCAGGCACGGGCGGTCGGCGCCGGGCGGGAGGAGCAGCCAGGCGGCGGCGAGGTCGCAGGCGGGGTCGCCGGTGCCGAGGGCGTCGAAGTCGATGACGCCGCCGAGCGCGCCGTCGACCACCACGACGTTCGCCGGGTGCAGGTCGGAGTGCAGCCAGACCGGCGGGCCCGACCAGACCGGGGCGGCCAGCGCGTCCGCCCAGACGGTGCGCAGGTCGTCGGCGCGGATGCCGGGCGCGAGTTCGTGCAGGGTCGCCTCGAACTCGGCGATCCGCTCCTCGACGTGGTCGGCGAGCGGGGCGAGCGGGCCGCAGCGCGGGGTGGTCGCGGGGGCGTCGGCCGGGGCCGGACGGTGCAGCGCGAGCAGGAAGTCGGCGAGGAGTTCGGCCGAGCGCGGGCCGTGCGCCGGGGCGACCGGGACGAGGTCGGCGGGCTCGCCGGCCACCCAGGAGAACACCGCCCACGGGTACGGGTAGCCCGCGCCCGGCACGCCGTCGCGCTGCGGCACCGGCACGGGCAGCGGCAGTCGCGGCGCGAGCTCCGGCAGCCAGCGGGTCTCGTTGGCCAGGTTGGCGGGCGTGTACCTGTCCCGGGGCAGGCGGACGGCGTGCTCCTCGCCGAGCCGCCACATCCGGTTGCCCCAGCCGCCCTCGACCCGGCGCAGCGCCAGTTCGGCGAGGTCGGGGTGCTGGGCGCGGAGCAGCGCGCGCACGGTGTCGGCGTCGACGTCGAGGCGGCCGTGCGGGTCTTCGGCGGGGGCGGCGGCGGTGGCTGAGGTGTCCATCGGGTACGACCCTACTGCCCACCGGGGCCCCGCCGTTGGGGAACGGCGGGACCAGTGGGGTGTGTGGTGCGGCCGGGGTCGACCCTGGCGTGCCGGGGGCGGGGTCAGCCGGTGACGCGGTAGCTGACCGCCGGGTACGGGAAGTCGGCCCAGTGCAGGCTGCCGAGCGCGTAGTAGCCGCTGCCGGTCTTGCCGGGCAGGCCGGTGGCGCAGTCGGCGTTGAAGAAGACCTGGATGTTCGCGGCGGTGAAGTCGACGGCGGAGCGCGCGGCGGCCGGCAGGTTGTGGCAGCCGGTGTCGGCGGTGTCGACGGCGTACTGGGTGCCCGTCAGGTTGCTGCCGGTGGCGAAGTAGGCGACGGCGGAGCGCGGGAGTTCGACGGCGGCCGCGGGCTGGGCGAGGGCCGCGCCGAGCAGCAGGGCGGCCCCGGCGGCGGCGGTTGCGGTGAGGGCCTTGGTGCGGTGGGTGGCCATGGGGGACTCCTTCGTCGCGGGTTCTCCGGGGGCGGGCAGGCGTGACGGACCGGCACGCGGGGTGCGTGCGGTCATGTCAGTTACATCTTCAACAATCCGTTGCGGCCCGCGCAAGGCCCCCGGGGCCGGGCGGACCTGTCGGAATCCGCGCCGGCCCCGGGGGCCCTGTTCGATGCGGGGCGGGTCAGTCGAAGGGGATCCGCAGGACGGAGGCGCTGCCCTGGGACTGGGTGGCGCCGGTGCGGAGTTGGGCCGGGGCGGAGCCGAGGGCGGGCCAGATCTCGATCGTGACGGTGCCGTTGGCCAGGTTGGCGAGCGGGGCGCCGGTGGTGGACTGGAGGCCGGCGGCGGTGGCGCTGTAGCGCTCCCAGCCGGGGACCGGGTCGGTGGCGAAGTAGCGGTAGGTCTCGGTGCGGTCGACGGTGCCGTTGCCGTCGAAGTCGTAGGAGACGCGGGCCTGTTGGGCGAGGGCGACGCTGGAGCCGGCGTCGACGTACAGGTCGAAGTCGGTGCTGCCGCCGGCCCGGGCGGTGCCGGTGAGGTGGCTGAGGGTGTAGGTCAGCGGCTGGTAGGGGGTGCCGTCGTGGTTGGCGCCGCCGCCGGACGGGATGGTGCTGCCGGTCGCGCCGGTGCCGTAGCCGGCGGTGAGGGTGCCGCCGGGCTGGAGGTAGAGGGTGTCGGTGCGGGTCTGCGGGCTGCTGGGGGACGCGGACGGGCTCGGGGAGGCGCTCGCGGACGGGCTCGGGCTCGCGGACGCGGACGCGCTCGGGGAGGGCGAGTTGGTGGCGCCGCCGGTGCCGCCGTCCGGCTTGGTGCCGCGTTCGGAGGCGGTGGAGCGGGCCGGGACGGTGAGGGTGTAGCCGTCGGAGAAGCGGACGGTGCGGGCTGTGGTGGTGTAGTTGTGCACCACGTGGGTGCGGGTGGTGCCGTTGGCGAAGACCGCGGCGGTGGGGGTGTCGGCGGTGGTGGCGGGGTCGAGGGTGCCGAGGGTCGCCAGGTTGTGGATCCAGTGGTAGGTGTGGGCCCTGGACTCGCCCTCCTCCGGGGTGTAGCCGGCGTTGCCCGCGTCCCAGTCGGCCTTGGCGGCGGCGGGGTTGGTGAGCGCCTCGGCCTCCCAGAGCAGGTCGCGCCAGTCGGTGAACGCGCCGCCGTTGCCGGCCTTGAGTTCGGTGAGGTTGGCGGCGAGGTCGTCCTTGCGGCGGGCCAGGTAGAGCGAACCCGAGGTGACCGGAAGGAAGTTGATGCCGTGGATCATGCCGGGTGCGGCGGTCCACCAGGTGGAGTAGGCGGCGCCGGAGCCCCAGACCATGCCGACGGTGGAGTGCTGGAAGCCGGCCGGGAAGACCTGGTGGTCGGCGTCGAACCAGTACTGCTGAACGGCGTTGGCCTCGGTGGTGTACAGGTAGACGCCGAGGTCGCGCAGCGCGGTGTCGCCGGTGGCGGCGCCGAACAGCAGCAGGCCGGCGCTGAAGTTCAGCGACTCGGAGGAGGACTCCTCGTTGTTGCCGGCCGCGAACCCGGCGTGGCCGGAGGCCCAGCCGTGGCCCGCGTACGGGTCGAAGTTGCGCAGCCAGGGGAAGCGGGCGTCGGCGCGGTCGGTGTTGGCGGCGTCCTTGGCGAGCAGCTTGACCATTCCGCCCCACTGGGCGTCCGCGGCCCAGGCGGTGTCGTAGCGGGCGACGGTGGCGGCGGCCTGCACGAAGTAGCCGTAGTGGAAGTGGTGGTCGTTGAGTTCGGCGTCGGTGCCGTAGGACGCCGGGTAGCCGATCAGGGTCTTCCAGGTGGAGTCGTACGCGAAGCCGGGGGAGCCGGTGCCCGCGAACCAGGTCTGCAGCTTGCCCTTGATCAGCCCGAGCAGCTTGTCGCGGGCCGCGGTGTCGCCCAACTGGTCGGCGATCGGCACGAGTTGGGCGAGCTGGCCGAGCGCCTTGCCGACCCAGTAGGTGTCGGTGGCGCCGTTGAACGGGTCGCTCGCGTCGGCGACCTGGTGCAGGTAGCCGCCGAGTGCGGCGCGGTCGTAGGAGCCGGCGTCGGGCAGCGAGGGCAGCACGCCGGTGACGGTCTGCACGGTGGAGAAGGACGCGCCCTGGCGGACCTTCATGGTGCCGCGCGGGGAGGTGTAGGTCAGCCCGGTGAGGGCGTCCGGGGTAGCCTGCCACTGCTGCGGGTAGAGCGCGAGCAGGGTGCCGGTGCCGGTGCCCTCCTGGGCCGCGGTGGTCGCGGTGAAGGTGGTGGTGAGCTTGCCCGCGGCCTGGTCGTAGGCCCAGCCGACCTTGGTGTCGGTGACGAAGTTGTAGGCGTACGTGCGGAACTGGGCCAGGTCGGCGGTGGAGGGCAGCAGCGCGACCGAGTAGTAGTCCTTGCCGCCGAGGTCGGCCGTCAGGGTGGATCCGCTGACGTTCCAGCTGCTGCCGGTGGGCGCGAACAGGCCGTAGCTGTGGCCGCCCACGGTGATGCCGAGCACGCTGCCCTGGTTGCTGAAGACGGTGGGCGCCGAGGCGGTGCTGACCTGGGCGGCGCCGCCGGTGGCGTGCGCGAACACGTACGGCAGGCCGTGGCCGACCGTCGCGCTGAAGGTGTGCGCGCCGTCCGCCCAGTACGGGGTGACCGTCCAGTCCGACCAGCCGTCGACCTTGGTGTCGGGGGAGTTCAGGCCGGCCACGCCCAGGGTGAGGTCCCGGGTGTGGGTGTAGTCGTACTGGCGCCCGTCGGAGGTGATGGTCGGCGTGGTCGGGTAGCCGACCTCCAGGCCCGCGGCCTGGGCCTTGAAGGTCATCGGGTGCGCGTACAGGTTCTCCGAGTACGGGTTGCCCGCGTAGCGCTGGTAGATCAGCGAGGACCACCAGTCGTTGGTGGGGGCGGCCTGTCCGGCCATCCGCGCGGTGACCTTGGGGGTGACGGGCGCGCCGTCGGAGTTGCTCGGGCCGACGGTGCCGGCCGGGCGGGCGTCGCTGTAGCCGCCGAGGCCGACCCGGACGGTGGTGGCGGCGGCGGCGCTGCCGGCGCCCAGGGCGGCGGTGAGGGTCGCGGCGGCGGCCAGCGCCAGCGTGGTCAGGGCGGCCGTGGGGCCGCGCAGGGAGCGGAGTTTCATGTGCGTGTCCACCTTGAGTGGGGGCGGGCGGGAAGTATGAGAGCGCTCTCAGCCGCTGGACCGTACGGGTGGGCCTGAAAGGGTGTCAACCGCTGTGACACACACTGTTGCGTTCAGAAGTCGAAAGCCCAGGTCGCGGTCGTCCGGAGATTACGTTCAGGTTTCGAGGGCTTGACGAGGGAAGTTCCGTCCCGGCACTCTCTCGGCATCGGTTGAGAGCGCTCTCAGGAAATTGGGCGCCAGCCGATCGGCACCGCCTTCTCTCCCGCCGTACTCCACCCACGCTCCCGCCCCGCCTGGAGGCCTTCGCATGGCTACCCCGAGAGTCCGCCGCTCCGCCGCTGCCCTGGGCAGCACCGTCCTCGCCACCGCGCTCCTGCTCAGCGCCTGCAGCTCCGGCGGCGCCGGGTCCAAGGACGCCGCCGACGGCAAGGTGACCATCACGGTGGACCTGTTCGGCACCTTCGGGTTCAAGGAGGCCGGCCTGTACGACGAGTACACGAAGCTGCACCCGAACGTCACCATCAAGCAGACCGACACCCAGGACGAGGGCCAGTACTGGCAGGCGCTGCAGACCAAGCTCGCGGGCGGCGGCGGCCTCGCCGACATCCAGGGCCTGGAGGTCGGCCGGGTGGCCAGCGTCGTGCAGAAGCAGGCCGACAAGTTCACCGACCTGAAGACCCTCGGCATCGGCGACGTCAACGACGGCCTGGTCCCGTGGAAGGGCGCCGCGATCAAGACCGCCGACGGCAAGGTGCTCGGCGCGGGCACCGACATCGGCCCCGAGGCGATCTGCTACCGCACCGACCTGTTCAAGGCCGCCGGCCTGCCCACCGACCGCACCGAACTGGCCGCCAAGTGGTCCAGCTGGCAGGGCTACCTCGACCTCGGCAAGCAGTACGCCGCCAAGGCCGAAGCCGGCAACGCCTGGACCGACAGCGCCGCCGGCATGTTCACCGCCGAGGTCGGGCAGCAGAAGGTCCGCTACTCCGACGAGTCCGGCAAGGCCGTCCACGACAGCAGCCCCGCCGTGAAGGCCGCCTGGGCCGACGCCACCGCGCTGGTCGCCGACGGCCTCTCCGCCAAGCTCGCCCAGTGGACCCCCGAGTGGAACAAGGCCTTCACCACCGGCAAGTTCGCCACCCTCTCCTGCCCCGCCTGGATGATCGGCTACATCAAGGGCCAGGCCGGCGACGCCGGCGCGGGCAAGTGGGACATCGCCGCCGGCCCCGGCAAGACCGGCAACTGGGGCGGCTCCTACCTGACCGTCCCGCGGACCGCCAAGCACCCCAAGGAGGCCGCCGAGCTGATCAAGTGGCTGAACGCCAAGGAGCAGCAGGCCACCCTGTTCACCAAGCAGGGCTCCTTCCCGTCCTCCACCGGCGCCCAGGACGCCATCAAGGACGTCACCGACGCCTACTTCAACAACGCGCCGATCGGCCAGATCTTCAGCGAGTCGGCCAAGGCGATGCCCGCCCAGGTGCTCGGCACCGACGACGGCGTGATCGGCAAGGCGTTCACCGACGCCCTCGGCGAGGTCGAGCGCACCGGCACCGCGCCGGACACCGCCTGGAAGCACGCGCTGGACAACGTCAAGAAGGCCAACGGCAACTGACGTTCCGTCGGCTCGGGCGGCTGGTTCCGCCGGTTCCGCTGCCCGTTCGTCTGCCCGTCTGCCCGTCTGTCTGCCTGCCTGCCTGCCCGGCTGTTCCGCCGCCCGCCCCGCCGTTCCGCCGCCCGCCCCTCGGCGGCGGTCCGGGCGGCGGTGCGGGCGGCCCCCGTCGAAGGACCCCGCCCATGGCCCTCAGCTCCACCGCCCGGCTGCCCGTCGGCCGGCCCGCCGCCAAGCGCCCCGGCCGACTGCGCCGCCGGCTCGCCCCGTACGGCTTCCTCGCCCCGTTCTTCGTGCTGTTCGCCGCGTTCGGGCTGTTCCCGCTGCTGTACACCGCCTGGGTGTCGCTGCACCGGGTCGAACTGCAGACCTCCGAGCGGATGGACTGGCTCGGCTTCCAGAACTACACCCGGCTGCTGGCCGACCCGTTCTTCTGGAACGCGCTGCGCAACACCTTCACCATCGGCGTGCTCTCCACCGTCCCGCAGCTGCTGATGGCCCTGGGCCTGGCCCACCTGCTCAACTACCGGCTCCGCGGCCGCACCTTCTTCCGGGTCGCGATGCTGATGCCGTACGCCACCTCGGTCGCCGCCGCGACCCTGGTGTTCGCCCAACTCTTCGGCCGCGACTACGGGTTGATCAACTGGGTGTTGAGCAGCATCGGCCTGAACCCGGTCGACTGGCAGGCCGACACCTGGGCCTCGCAGTTCGGCGTCTCGGCCGTCGTCACCTGGCGCTGGACCGGCTACAACGCGCTGATCTACCTGGCCGGCATGCAGGCCATCCCCGGCGAGCTGTACGAGTCCGCGGCCGTCGACGGCGCCTCGCGCTGGCAGCAGTTCCGGCACGTCACCGTCCCCGGGCTGCGCCCCACCATCGTCTTCACCGTGGTCGTCTCCACCATCGGCGCCACCCAGCTGTTCGGCGAACCCCTGCTCTACGAGGGCAACTCCGGCGGCGGCATCTCGCACCAGTACCAGACCCTCGGCCTCTACCTGTACGAGCAGGGCTGGACGTTCTTCCACCTCGGCCGGGCCGCCGCCGTGGCCTGGGTGATGTTCCTGCTGATCGTGCTGCTCGCCCTGCTCAACGCGGCGATCGCCGCCCGCCGCAACCGTACGGACCGGTGACCCGAGATGACCCAGCTGACCCAGGCACCCCAGACCTCCCAGGCGCCCGACAAGTCCGTTGCCGCGCCGCGCCGTTCCGCGCGCAGGGCGCGCTCACCGCTGCACGGCGGGCCGCTCGCCTACGCCGTGCTGATCGGCGCCACCCTGCTCGCCGTCTTCCCGTTCTACTGGACGCTGGTCGCCGCCAGCCGCTCCAACTCCGAACTCAGCGGCGCCACGCCCGCGTTGACCCCCGGGCCGAACCTGTTCCACAACATCGGCGAGGCGCTCCAGCAGGCCGAGATCGGCAAGGCGCTGCTCAACTCGCTGATCGTGGCGAGCGTGGTCACCGCGGGCGTGGTGCTCTCCTCCACGCTCGCCGGATTCGCCTTCGCCAAGCTGCGCTTCCGCGGCCGCGGCGCGCTGCTCGCGCTCACCGTCGGCACCATGATGATCCCGCCGCAGCTCGGCGTGATCCCGCTGTTCATGGTCATCGTCAAGCTCGATCTGCAGAACAAGCTGCCCTCGGTGATCCTGCCCTCGCTGGTCTCCGCGTTCGGCGTCTTCTTCATGCGCCAGTACCTGGTGCAGGCGCTGCCGGACGAACTCGTCGAGGCCGGCCGGATGGACGGCGCCTCGCTGCTGCGGATCTTCCGCTCCATCGTGCTGCCGGTCGCCCGCCCCGGCATGGCCGTGCTCGGCATGCTCACCTTCATGGCCACCTGGAACGACTTCTTCTGGCCGATCGTCGCGCTCAGCTCCCAGAACCCCACCGTGCAGGTCGCGTTGAAGTCGCTCGGCCAGGGCTACGTCCCCGACCAGTCGGTGGTGATGGCCGGCACGCTGATCGGCACGCTGCCCGTCCTGGTGGTGTTCGGACTGCTCGGCCGGCAGATCGTCGGCGGCATCATGCAGGGCGCCGTCAAGGGCTGACGCCCGCCCGCCGGTGCCGACTGCTGTCTCCTGCTGCCACCGGCCGCCGGCTGCCGTCGTCGCGCCGACACACCCTCAACTCCTCCGGATGGAACGTGACATGACCGTCGACACTCTCCCCATGACCACTGCCTCCAGCGCCGACCAGCCTGTCGTCGCGTCCGCCGCCGAGTCCGAGTCCGCGGTCGGGACCGCCGCCCAGCCCGCCCGGTTCCCGGCCGGGTTCGTCTGGGGCGCCGCCACCGCCGCGTACCAGATCGAGGGCGCCGCCGACCAGGACGGCCGGACCCCGTCGATCTGGGACACCTTCGCCCGCCGCCCCGGCGCCGTCCGCAACGGCGACACCGGCGACATCGCCGCCGACCACTACCACCGCTACCGCGACGACGTCGCCCTGATGTCCGAACTCGGCCTGCGCGCCTACCGGTTCTCGCTCTCCTGGCCCCGGGTCCGGCCCGGCGGACGCGGCCCCGCCAACGAGGCCGGGCTCGACTTCTACGACCGGCTGGTCGACGAACTCCTCGGCGCCGGCATCACCCCGGTCGCCACCCTCTACCACTGGGACCTGCCACAGGAGTTGGAGGACGAGGGCGGCTGGACCAACCGGGACACCGCGTACCGCTTCGCCGAGTACGCGAGCCTCGCCGCCGGCCGGCTCGGCGACCGCGTCCCCACCTGGACCACCCTCAACGAGCCCTGGTGCAGCGCCTTCCTCGGCTACGGCAACGGCGTCCACGCCCCCGGCCGCACCGACCACGCCGCCGCCCTCGCCGCCCACCACCACCTGCTGCTCGCCCACGGCCTCGGCACCGCCGCGCTGCGCGCCGAACTCCCGGACACCGCGCAGGTGTCGCTCACCCTCAACCTGGCCGCCGTCCGCCCGCTCTCCACCGACGCCGCCGACCTCGACGCCGCCCGCCGGATCGACGGCCTCGCCAACCGGATCTTCCTCGACCCGGTGTTCCGCGGCAGCTACCCCGAGGACGTCCTCGCCGACACCGCGCACGTCACCGACTGGTCCTTCGTCCGGGACGGCGACCTCGCCGAAATCTCGCGCCCCATCGACTCGCTGGGCATCAACTACTACACGCCCACGGTCGTGGCCGCCGAACGGCCGGAGGCCGACGGCACCGCCCCGCGCGGCGACGGCCACCAGGGCGACAGCCCCTGGCCCGCCGACCACGGCATCCGCTTCCTGCCCGCCCCCGGCACCCGTACCGCGATGGGCTGGCCGGTCGACGCCGACGGCCTGTACGAACTCCTCACCCGGCTGCGCGACGACCTCCCCGGCGTCCCGCTGCTGGTCACCGAGAACGGCGCCGCCTACGAGGACTACACCGACCCCAGCGGCGCCGTCCACGACCCCGAGCGGATCGACTACCTGCACACCCACCTCGCCGCCGTGCACCGGGCGATCGCCGACGGCGCCCCCGTCCGCGGCTACTTCCTCTGGTCGCTGCTCGACAACTACGAATGGGCGTACGGCTACAGCAAGCGCTTCGGCATCGTGCACGTCGACTTCGCCAGCCAGCGCCGCACCCCCAAGGACAGCGCGCACTGGTACGCCCGGGTGATCCGGGACGGCGCCCTGCCGCAGTAGCGGCCAACCGGCGGGCGCCCGGCTCCCTCGCGGCGCCCGCCGGCCGGTGGTGGTCGTCGGGCGTGGTCGTCGGGCGTGGTTGTCGGGGGATGGTTTTCGGGGCGTGGTTTTCGGGGGTGGTTGAAGGAATCGCAAAATGTGGTGACGGCGGACGGAGGGTGCTCCTAGACTCGGCTCGCTGGACAACGCCCGGGCCCGGAGAGGCCGTTGGGCGCACCGTGACGTGAGTGGAGAGGGAGGGACCGGTCGTGCGAGGCACCGCTGTCGTCGTTCCCCCGTCGCGGTTCGAGGTGATCCTGGTGTCCCGGGCGGGCCGGTGCCCGCTGCGCGGCCGGTGCCGGTAGGAACCACGAAGTACCCGTCCTCCCCTGCGCGTTGACCCCCGTTCGATGCGACGGGCGCCGTCCGGGTGGCCTCCGAGCGCCGCCCGGCTGCCGCCCGGCTGCCGTCCGAGCGCCGTCCGGCTGCCGTCCGGGTGCCGTGCGGACGCGCGGGGCCGATGGACGTCCCTCGTGGTGCCGTGAATCGCGCTGCCGATTCCAGGAGCGAACTCCGAAGGGCCACAGGCCATGCGTACCGACCTCGTCACCACGACCACCGCCGCTGTCGCCGCCGTCACCGACCCCGCCGTCGGCGCGGTCCGCAACCTCGGCATCCTCGCCCACGTGGACGCGGGCAAGACCACCGTCACCGAGCGGGTGCTGTTCCTGACCGGGGAGACCCACAAGCGCGGCGAGGTCCACGACGGCACCACCGTCACCGACTTCGACCCGCAGGAGCGCGACCGCGGCATCACCATCTTCGCCGCGGCCGTCAGCTGCCGCTGGGACGGCCACCTGCTCAACCTGATCGACACGCCCGGCCACGTCGACTTCGCGGACGAGGTGGAGCGCTCGCTGCGCGTGCTGGACGGCGCGGTGGCCGTGTTCGACGCGGTCGCGGGCGTCGAGCCGCAGAGCGAGTCGGTGTGGCGGCAGGCGGACCGGCACGGCGTGCCGCGGATCGCGTTCGTCAACAAGATGGACCGTCCCGGCGCCGACCTGGACGCCGCCGTCGCCTCCATCCGGGACAAGCTCCACCCCGCCCCGCTGGCCGTGCAGGTGCCGATCGGCCGGGAGGGCGGCTTCGTCGGCGTGGTCGACCTGCTCACCCTGCGCGCGCTGACCTGGCCGGACGGCACCGAGCTCGGCGACGGCTACCAAGTCGGCGACGTACCCGAGGAGTTGGCGGCCGAGGCGACCCGGCGACGACAGGCCCTGGCCGAGGCGGTGGCCGAACTGCACCCCGCCGCGCTGGAGGAGTACTGCGCCACCGGCACCCTCACGGCCGGCGCGCTCACCGGCGCGCTGCGCCAACTCACCGGCAGCGGACAGGCGGTGGTGGTGCTGTGCGGTTCCGCGTACCGCAACCGCGGCGTCGAACCGCTGCTCGACGCGGTCACCGCGTACCTGCCGTCGCCGCTGGACGTCCCGCCGGTCCGCGGGGAGTTCGCCGGCGCGCCGCAGGAACGCGCCGCCGACGCACAACAGCCTTTCTCTGCCCTGGTGTTCAAGGTCACCGCGAGCACCACCGGGCGACTCAGCAGCCTGCGCATCTACTCCGGCACGCTACGGAAGGGGGACACCGTGCTCGACGCCCGCACCGGCCGCACCGAGCGGATCGGCCGCATCCTCCGGGTGCAGGCCGACCGGCACAGCGAGACCGACACCGCGGTGGCCGGCGACATCGTCGCCGTGGTCGGCGCCAAGCACGCCAGGGTCGGCAGCACGCTGTGCGCCCCGCACGCCCCGCTGGTGCTCGAACCGGCCGTCGCCGCCGACCCGGTGGTGACCGTCGCGATCGAGGCCCGCCGCACGGTCGACACCGACCGGCTGGCCGTCGCGCTGGCCCGGCTCACCGAGGAGGACCCGTCCCTGGTGGTCGGCACCGACCCGGAGAGCGGGCAGCGCACGCTCGCCGGCCTCGGCGAACTCCACCTGGAGGTCGCGGTGGAGAAGCTGCGCCGGGCCGGCCTGGAGGTCACCGTCGGACGTCCGAAGGTCGCCTACCGGGAGACCGTCGGCACCCCGGTGACCGGCCTCGTCCTGCGGCACGTCAAGCAGGACGGCGGCTCCGGGCAGTTCGCGCACATCGTGGTCGACGTCGCCCCGCTCGGCGAACCCGGGACGGACGGCTTCGAGTTCGGCTCCACCGTCACCGGCGGCCGGGTGCCGCAGGAGTTCGTGCAGGCCGTCGAGGCGGGCTGCCGGGACGCCCTCGCGGAGGGCCCGCTCGGCCACCCGGTCACCGGCGTCCGGGTCACCCTCACCGACGGGGCGACCCACGTCAAGGACTCCTCCGACCTGGCGTTCCGCACCGCCGGACGGCTCGCCCTGCGCGAGGCGCTGCGGCGCGGCGGCCCGCTGCTGCTGGAACCCGTCGTGGAACTCACCGCGACGGTCCCGCCGGACAGCGTCGGCGGCGTCCTCGGCGACCTGTCCGCCCGGCGCGGCCGGGTGCACGGCTCCGAGCCGCGCGGCGGCAGCGCGGTGCTGATTGCGACCGTCCCGCTGGCCGAACTCTTCGGCTACGCGGGCACGTTGCGCGGCCGCACGCAGGGCCGGGGCACGTTCACCACCCGGCCCGCCGGGTACGCCCCCGCGCCGCGGGCGCAGCAGTAGCGGCCACGGCCCCGTCCCGCCCCTCCGGCGGGGCGGGGCCGTCGGCGCGGGCGCCGACGCGTTCGCGCGTTCGCGCGTTCGTGCGTTCGTGCGGTCTTCCGGTCGCCGGCTAGTGCAGCCAGCCGCGTTCGGCGGCGCGGGCCCCGGCCTGGAAGCGGCTGCGGGCGCCCAGCACCTCCAGCGCCTCGGCGGTCAGTCGGCGGACGGTGCGCTCCGAGACGCCGAGCTTGCGGGCCGCGACCACGTCGGTGTCGCCGCGTTGCAGGATCCGCAGCAGCGCGTAGTGCTGCGCCGTCATGCCGTTGCGGTCGCGCCCCCGGGGGTGGCACAGCGGCGCGGCGCCCTGCCACAGCCCGTCGAACAGCGCGCACAGCGCGGCGACCGGCCCGCGCCCGTGCAGCACGGTGGCGGTGTCGGCGCGCTCGGGGTCGAGCGGCAGGACGGCGTCCTCCCGGTCCAGTACGACCATCCGCAGCGGCAGCGAGCCCACCGTGCGGACCTGCCCGCCGAGCCCGACCACCCGGCGGGCGTACTCCACCATCTGCGGGCGGTTGCGCACCGCGTCGACGAACAGCACCCGCAACTCGACGCCGCGCAGCAGCAGTTCCTCGACCGGCAGGCCGAGGGGGTCGGTCGGTGCGCCGTTGCCCGGGGCGCGGTTGCTCGGGCCGGCGCTGCTCGGGCCGTCGCTGCCCGGGTCGCCGTACGGACTGCTGTTCGGGACGAGGGCCAGCACCTGGGAGGTGGCCGCCGCGCCGAGTTCGGCCAGCCGGTCGCGGATCGCGTCCGCGTCGAGCAGGCTCTCGCCGCGGGTGTGCCGGCGGTCCGCCTCGGCCTCGGCGCGCAGTTGCCCGTACACGGCGCGGGCCTGCTCGAACTGCTGCCGGTGTGCCAGGAGTTCGGCCTCGCGGCGGGCCAGCAGCGCGGCCAGTCCGAGTTCCGGCACCACCGGGCGGAGCAGGGCGGGGTCGTCCCAGGACGGGCGGAGCAGTCCGAGTTCGGTCAACTCGGCTCGGCTGGCGGCCAGTTGCTCGCAGTTCAGGCCGACAATGGCGGCCAGTTCGGCGTCCGCCGTGTCGGGCGCGCGCAGCAGTTCGCGGTACAGCCGGTCGGCTCGGTCGCTCAGGCCGAACGCCTGGAGGGCGACGGGCATCTCAGCCGAGGCCCGGGGCGTGGCGAGGGCGCCCGTGGCGGGCGTCGGGGCCGGCCACCGTGCGCATTGACGCCGTTCCTCCGTCCGCCTGTTCGATGACTTGGGGTAGGTCTAGACCATTGGGGCGCCTGGTGTCAAAGGGTGCGGGCTGTGGCCGGTGCCCTGGCCGGAACCGGCGGTGCAGGGTTCGGACACCCTCCGCTCTGGCCGGGCGGCGGACGGGGCGCCGAGAGTGGTGGACATGCCCCAGACGCTCGCCGCCCCTGCCGCCCCTGCCGCCCCTGCCGGCCCCACTGCCCCCGTGGCCGCCTCCCCGCCCGCCGGGCGCTGGCGGGCCCGGCTCGGGCTGCCGGACCTGGCCGGGCACGGGCGGATCGTGGCGGCGACCGTGCTCGACGCGTTCGGGGTCGGGATGTTCGTGCCGCTGTCCTTCCTGTTCTTCGTCCTCACCACCGACCTGACCGTGGCCCGGGTCGGACTGGGCAGCGCGCTGGCCACCCTGCTGTCGCTGCCGGTCGCCCCACTGGCCGGGGCGCTGGTCGACCGCTGGGGGCCGCGGACCGCGCTGATCGCCAACAACCTGCTGGCCGCCGCCGGTTACCTCGGCTACCTGCTGGTCGACTCGCTGCCGGGACTGGTCGCCGCGATGCTGGTGGTGCTGTCCGCGGAGCGGCTGTACTTCGCCGCCTGGCCCGGATTCGTCGCCGACCTGGCCGAGGGCGCCGAACTCGACCGCTGGTACGCCTTCACCACCGCCGGCACCAACGCCGCCGCCGGCCTGGGCGGCGCGGCCGGCGGCCTGCTGCTCGGCACCGGCTGGCCGGGCGCGGCGGTGGCCGTGGTGCTGGTCAACGCGGCCACCAGCGTGCTGGCCGCCGTCCTGCTGGCAGCCCGGGGAGCGCGCAACCACCCTGCGGCCTAGGCGAGTTCGGCGACCGAACCGGCGGCCGGCCTGGCGGCCGAACCGGCAGTCGGCGCGGTGGTCGGCGCGGTGGCCGGCCGGGTGGCCGAACCGGTGGACCCCGGTTGGCGGGCGCTGCTCGGCGAGCGGCGCCTCCTGGGGTTGCTGGCGGCGCAGGCCGCGCTCGGCTTCGGTTGGCTGGTGCCCACCGTGGTGCTGCCGGTGTACCTGGTGAAGGTGGCCGGGCTGCCGGCCTGGGTGCCCTCCACCGCGCTGACCCTGAACGCCGCCGTGATCGTGCTGGCGCAGTCCGCGACGACGGCCCGGATGGTCGGCTACTCCCGTGCCCGGGTGGCGGGTTGGGCGGCCGCGCTGATGTTCGGGGCGATCGCCGCCCTCGCCCTCGGCGGCGGCCGGCCGTGGTCCGTGCTGGGCGCGGTCCTCCTCTTCACCGCCGGCCAACTGCTGGCCGGCCCGGCCTGCACCGCGATCGCCGCCACCGCGGCCCCGCCCGCCGCCCGGGGCCGCTTCCTCGCCCTGGTCAACCTGGCCTGGTCGGTCTCCGCGGTCGCCGGCCCCCTGCTGGTAGGCGCCCTGATCGAGCGGCACGCCCCGCTCTTCTGGTCCCTGCTGGCCGCCCTGGTCGCCGCCGGCGGCCTCGGCTTCCGGCTGGCCGGAAAGCGGCAAGTCGACTGACACCCGGACGGACCGGCCGGTGGTTCTCCGCGGTTCCCGCCCGGATCCCCAGACGGGAACCAGTTCCCGGAGGGTCAGCGGGCGGTCTGCCCGCTGTCCAGGTGCCGGAGGAGTTCGCGCACGTCAGCCATGTCCATACCGCCGATCACCGGCGGCTCCTCGACCAGGTCGGCCAGTTGCTGGACGGCCGGGTCGTCGAGGATCCGTCCCATGAAGTCCAGCTTCTGCTGCAGACGGAGTGCGACGACCTCATCGATCGTGCCGGTGGCGGCGAGGATGGTCACCCTGGTCTCGGTGCCCGGTGCGAGGCCGAGGCGGTGGATCCGGTCCAGGCTCTGCAGGAAGCGGCCTGCCATGAAGTCCCGGTCCACGTACACGGCGTCGTGGCAGACCTGGTGGAGGCTGATGCCCTCGCCCAGGGTCGCCGGGTTGGACAGCAGCACCAGGCAGTCCGGGTCCTCGCGGAACCGGCGCAGTTCCTCGGCGCGGTCCGCCGTCCCGCCGTGGACCACGGCGGGACGGTACGGGGCGAGCATCTCCTGCAACGTGGTGAGGCTGCGGACGAAGGTCGTCCACACCAGGGTCTTCCGGCCGAGCGCCGCGTTCGCGGCCACGATCTCCAGCGTCTCGTGGTACTTGGGCGAGAGCTCGTAGCTCGGCAGGTTCTGCAGCAGCGAGTACAGGGAGTCGCCGGGCTCGGGCTGCAGCGGCGGTACCCGGTAGGAGAGCGGTTCGTACCTGCTGCCGCCCTCGACGAGCAGCGCGGGGCTGGTGGCGGCCATCAGCAGGCGCAGCATGGCCCGCCCCAGTGCGTCGAAGTCGCCCCGGGAGGCCTCCGCGCGGGCTGTGAAGTTCCCCTTCAGCGCCTCGTAGATCTCCCGGTGCAGCGGCGGCATGTCGACGTACCGGATGCGCGGTTCGAAGGGGGGCAGACCGAGCTCCTTCTTCGTCGTCCGGGTGAACAGCGGCCGCAGGACCCGGCTGGCGTAGGCCAGGTCCCCGCCCGCCACCGCGTCGGTGACCGCGCGCTTCCCGTGGCCGGGCCACACGAAGGACAGCAGGTTCTCCAGGTCGCGGGCCCCGTTCGGGGCCGGGGTGCCGGTGAGGATCATCCGGCGTGCCGCGAGCGGCCCGAGGGCCAGGCACGCCGACCCGTAGGTGCCAGCAGCGCCCAGCTTCATCCGGTGGGCCTCGTCCAGGAGGATCATCGAGGGTGCGGCCCTGAGCCACGCGGCCAGGCTGCCGAGGTGGCGGCCGAGCCGTTCGTAGTTGACGATGAGCACCTCGGCCCCGGGGTCGGGCGTGCTTCCCATGACCGAGGTCCGCAGGGGTACCCGGAAGCACGCGGCAGCCTCGAACTGCCAGGACTCGTAGGCCGACTTCGGTGCGACCACGAGCATCCGCCGGGCCTCGCCGCGGGTGCGGGCGGCGGCGAACACCGCCAGGCCGACCCGGGTCTTCCCGGCTCCGGGGACACTGAAGTTGGCCCCGTGGCGGAGCGTCAGCAGCCGTGCGGTGTCCCGCAGCTGAAACGGAGTGAGGTCCCCGGTCCAGTCGCTGCCGAGCAGGGCAGCCACCCCGTCCGGGTCCAGTTCGCCGTGGAAGGCCGCGGGCGAATCCTCGGACAGGTCGCGCTGGACGGCCTCGGCGTCGTCCAGGACGCCGTTGACCAGGGAGACCAGTGCGTCGTCCCACAGCACATCGGCGTACTGCCAGCTGCCGAGCTCGCTCAGGCCGACCAGGAAATCGTCCAGGTCGACCTCGGCGGACAGCGGGTCGCGCTGCCCGCCGGTCGAGAGGCGGGCCACCAACTGCCCGAAGTCGCTCTGGAATTCGGGGCGGGTGCGCAGCACCACGCGGGTGCGCGACACGTCGAAGCCCAGGCTCAGGGAGAAGTCCGCGACGGGCGAGGTCATGCTGGGTCCTGCTCCCCGGAGACCGCGGCGATGGCCCAGGACAGCCCCTCGCCCGGCAGCTCGATGCTGCGCTGGGCCTCAGCCGTGAGCTTGCCCATCACGCCGCGCAGCTGGACCAGGGCATCGTCGAAGGCGCCTTCGTCCAGGCTGCCGTTGCCCCGGGCCAGCACCAGGTCGGTGATGCACTGCTCAAGGTCCTTGCAGGCGTCGGCGACCCGGTCCGGGGCCGCCGCACGCTTCTTCTTCAGCCGGATGTCCCGGCCCGCGACCGTGATCGCCTCGTTGAACGCGTCGCGGATCGAGGCGACGGTGCCCGAAGCCGAAGTGAGCTCGGCTGGCGCGGCCTTGTCGCCGGCCACCTCCACCGCCCTGGCCTGCAGCAGGGTGTCGGTCAGCGAGCGTGCTGCCGCCACCTTCGCCCCCGCGGCCTGGACCGTCCGGTTCAGGCCGGGAATCGCCACGGCGGCGGGTGCCGGGGCGCCGGTCCGCTTCACCGAGTCCGGCAGCAGGCGCTCCAGGTACTGGGTCTGGAAATCCGGCTCGATGAACCGGACGTCGGTCTTGGCGAAGTCGAGCACGATGGCGGCCAACCGGGACTCCTTGAGCAGGTCGGCCCGCTCCTTGCTACGGGCCTGCTCCTTGACGAACGCGCGGTACAGCTCGGCGAGCTTCTCCTGGGAGCGCTCCAGGTCCATCAGGCGCAGCTCGTGCCCGCCGGTCCGGCTGCGGGTGATCAGGTCGCGCAGCTGGGCGAGGATCCACTGGTCGCGTTCGAGCGCGGCCTGCGTGGTGTGGAACATCTTCGCGATCTGGTCGAGGCCGCGGCCCAGCTGGACCTGCTCCTCCACCGCCATGAGGTGGTTGATGTACGAGTAGTCGCGGCGGCGGTCCGGGCGGAGCTGGAGCGACAGCTCGACGGCGTTGATGTCCTCCCAGGTGCAGGAGGCCGGCAGCACGCCCACCCGGATGCTGGCCACGCCCAGCTCCTTCAGCGCGGCCCGCCGGGTGTTGCCGTTGACCAGGATTCCCTCGCGGGTGATCAGGCCGGCCTCGTTCTGCTGGTGGTCGCGCAGGCTCTCCTGGAGCGCGTCGAAGTCGGGATCGCGCTTGTCCGGCTCGGAGGGCTTCGCCTGCAGCAGGTAGTGCAGGTAGTCCTGCCCCCCGGGGCTCCAGGGGTCCTGCCCGAGCAGCCGGTCGCGAGCCGCGTCGAAGCTCCGCTGGGCCCGGATCCGGTGCGTGCCGGGGTTGTAGTACAGGGCGTCGACCGGCATGTCGATGACCTCGACGTGCCGGTGCCCCTGCCGCCACTCCACCCGGAGCGTCTCCGCTACGCCGCCGGCCTCCTTCAGCTCCGTCAGCCGTTCCTCGACCAGGGTGCGGTTCCGCTCCGCGTCCGGCGGGAAGCCGAAGTCCGTGAACATCTGTGGGGATCTCCTCAAACAACCGAATGGGACAAGACAGGGCCGGGGGCGGCACGGGCCGGCCGCCCCCGTGCGGGAATGGCGGGTCAGGACAGCGCGTCGCGCACCTGGTCGCGGGAGTCGGCCGGGAGGGAGCGGTACGCGGCCCAGATGTCCTCGACCTCGCTGAACACCCGGGCGTCCCGCTCGACCCAGCCAGCCAGCATCTTCCGCTCCAGCAGCGGCAGGCGCTCGATGCGGGCCAGCACGCCGGCCAGGTCAGCAGTCAGGTTAAGCCCGCCGACCCGGCACCGGGAACATTCGATGACGTGCTGGACCTCCACCGCGCCCGAGGGCAGCAGCACCGGGCGCCGCGCGATGTCCAGCTGCGAGGCGTGGTACGTGCCGGGGTAGGTCTCGCCGGTGCTGATCCCGCACGAGCGGCACTTGTGGCCGTCCCGGGCCAGCAGCTCGCGCCGCTGTACGGTGCTCACGCTGTTCCCGGGCTGGGACCCCTTGCCCTCCTGCCAGACCGGCTCGCCCTCGCTGGTGAAGCGGTGCTCGTGCGCTTCGAGGGTCGGGTCCTCGCGATTGGTGTCGATCTGCCAGCCGAACTTGCGCAGGTCGCGCATCCGCCGGTCGATCTGGGACGTTCCCTGGAACGCCTCACGCAGCTGTTCCTTGGTGAAGAGCCCCCCCGTACCCACCTCCTGCACCAGCCAGAGCGCCGCGCGCTTCATGGTGCCGAGCTTCGGGTCCTTCCACGACGGGATGTCCACGTAAAACCTTCCGTTCCTGGCTGAGAGGTGATGCGCCGCAGTGCTGGCCGAGCGGCCGGTGACCGGCCGGGCCCGCCGCGGCGGCAGGACTCGACTCAACCCCACAGCGGAGGGAAACGGAAGACTCTTCGTGTCCTGACTGGAGGGCCGAAACTCGGGACAGCCGGCACCGCCAAGCACCTCCAGAGCACGGGATAATCAAATGTTCTGTATGCATGGGATGCCCAGAGGGAGCCGAATTTGCCGCAGCGCCACGAGTACCTCGAGCTGTCCGACGACCTCACACCGCAGCAGCGTGCGCTCGCTGAGGCAGTGCGGGGCCTGGCCAGCGCCTCCGAGCTGTCGTACGGCCAGTTGGCTAAGCGGTCGTACGTGAGCAAGTCGCTGATCGGCGACCTGGCCAGCGGCAAGCGGAAGAGGCGGATAGATCCCGAGAACCTGAGGCCGTTCCATACCGCCGCGAGCGCCGAGGCGGCCGAGCGGGGTGCCCGGGCCATGGCCTGGGAGGAGTTCAGTGCATGCTGCACCGCGCTCGGCGAGCCCGCCGAGTCGGAGGTGTGCGGAGAGTGCGGCGCGAAGCGGGACAGCGGCCCGTCCGAGCGGAGCTCCGGGCGGAGGCAGAGCGGAGGGCCGGCTGACAGCGCGGTTGACGGGGCTGTCAGCGGGCGGCAGGAACCGCGGGTCGTGTTGCCGGTCCCCCGCCCGCGGGGGGACCGGCAGGCACGAGCAGACGTCTTCTGGCCGCACATGCCGCTTCTGAAGGGCTATCTCGATGCCGGCAATCTGGAGAACGCCACCAGCCTGCTGCGTTCGGTCGGCCGGCACGTGCCGCCGGAGGAGACCGCTGAGGCGATCGCTGCCTGTGCCTCGGCCGGGCTGGAGGAAGCCGCGGAGATGCTGCTGCAGCAGGCGAGCGCCCGCGACAGCAGGGAGGTGCTCAAGGTCCTGCAGGAGCTGAACAGGGCCGAGCGCCGCACGGAGTCGGACGCCCTCCTGGGCCTTGCCCTCGCCGGCGCCGGGACCTGAGCGGAGGACGGAAACGGGCTGTCCGCGGCAGAGAGGTCGCTCTGCCGCGGACAGCCCGTTCGGCGGCGGGTCAGGCGACCGGCACCGCCGCAGCCTCCACCCGCTCGGCCGGCGGCAGCGCCCCCGCGTCCTGGACGGGCACGGCCACGGCCACGGCCTCGACACTGTCCGCGAACAGCGGCAGCTCGGACACCTCGCCGTCCTCCGGGTAGCGGTCGTCGTCGAGGAGCGGGTCCTCGGCCAGGGGAAGCTCCCCGGGCAGCCGCAGTGCGGCGACGATCGCCTCTCCGACGGCCTGGGCCACCGGCGGGGGGAAGGCGTTGCCGATCTGCCGGTACCTGGCGGTCTTGCCGCCCTCGAATTCCCAGTCCTCGGGGAAGCCCTGGATCAGGGCGGCCTGGCGGACGGTGATCATCGGTCCGTTGGGGCCGAAGAGGTCGCGCTCGAGGTTGGGCTGGTCCTCGTCGTTCGCCACCCCCATGGCGTCGACACCGAGGGCCTTCCAAGCAGCCTTGGCCCTGGTCGGACCGAGGTCGGCGCCACCGTGCTTCTTCGAACCGCCCACCAGCGTCGGTGCGACGCCCGGGACGGCCGGCCGGGCCGTGTCCCGCCACACCCGGTACCTCGCCTTGGCGGCTTCGCGGAGCTCCTCTGAGTCCAGGCCCGGGGCCTTGCCGGGGTTCATGCCGAAACGCTTGCGCATGCTCTTGTCGAGGGCGTCGAAGACGGTCCGGCCCTCAGCCTCGGTGCGCTTGGGCCAGGTGAAGCCACGGTACAGGTCCTTGCGGATGGCGACGAGGATCGCCCGCGGCCGCAGCTGGGGGACACCGAAGCTGGCGGCCTCGAGGACCTCCCAGCCGCACACTACGTAGCCGGACCTGCGCAGCGTCCTGAGGATCCGCTTCCGGTAGGGGCGGAACTTGTGGGACGGCTCGAGCAGCCCGCGCACGTTCTCGATCATCACGGCCTTGGGCTGGAGCTCGTCGACCAGCGCCAGCATCCGCGGGAAGAGGTCGCGCTCGTCGTCCTGCCCCAGCTGCTTCCCCGCAATGGAGAAGGGAGGGCACGGGACGCCGCCGGCCAGCAGGGTGAGCTGGCCCGGCTTGAGGTCGGGCAGCTTCTCCGAGGGCTTGAACTCCTTCACGTCCCTCTCGAGGATCAGGCAGTTGTCGCGCTCCCAGCCCCACGGGTCCTCGCCCCCCCGGGGCGGGCGCTCTACGTTCTTCCTGAGAGTCTTGACTGCGTGCTGGTCGATCTCCACCAGGGCGAGGTGGCTGAACCCCGCCTTGTGCAGTCCGACCGCTTGGCCGCCCGCACCAGCGCAGATCTCGATCGAAGTCAGCTCAGGGTACTCGCGGCCCATCCGGTTTCCGTCCTCTTTCCAACCTTGCTCAGCGGCCCCAAGTCTCGCAGATGATGCTCCACGAGCTCTCCCACGACCAGGGGAGCGGGCTGGGGACAGTGTCCGACTGTCTCATACGGTGCGGCGGCAGTGTGGTCTCCGCAGCTGGTGTCAGTCAGCCGCTGCCTTCTCGTTCCGTGTGGTGGGGAGCTGCGGGGCGGCCGGTGCGGCCTGCTCACCGGGCAGGGCGATGACCCACGCGGCGCCCTCGATCACCGCAGCGGGCCGGCCCGCGTCGCCCGGTTCCGCCCGCCGGACTCGGTGCGCGACGAACTCGCCGCGTTCCGGGACGGCACCGCCGAGGTCGAGTGCGATGGCGCGGTGCTTGGCGTCCTTGCCCAGGATGATGATCCCTTCGTCCCTGAGCACCGTTCGGGCACGGTTGCGCCCCTCCCGTATTCGGGCCATGTAGTCGTACTGCCGGGCGAGGGTGCGGATCACCTCGCGGTCGACCTTGGTGTCGTGGACCAGGCGGAACAGTTCGTTCACCTTGGCCTGTCCTGACGGCCCGGCGTCCATGATCCTCTGCCTGGTCCGTACGTCGAGGTGGAGCAGGAGGTTCTTCCGCAGGGGTGCGGATTCCCACAGCCACCTGACCAGGTGGCGGTGCTCCTTGGTCAGGGAGAACTTCCCGTCCCGGTTGCCCTTCCTGGTCTTCCCCTTCGTCTCGGTGAGGCTGTCCGGGTGGGCCCTGAACAGCCCGGCGCTCCATTCGCTCCGGTGGTCGTCGGCCCACACCACCAGGCACACCTCGCCGAGGGCCTCAGGCGGGATCATCCAGCCGTAGGGGCGCTGCGAGAACTTGCAGTCCACCTCGACGCCTTCGATGAGGTAGTCCATGTGGATGTCGGAGTCGTCGGCGTGGGAGGCGAACTTGAAAGCGCGCTGGAGGTTGATCTCGACGAGCGTCCCTGCGTGGGTCTTCTCCGTCTTGTGCAGCGTCTTCCAGTCGAACCGCCCGGTCCGCTCACCGTCCAGCAACTGGTCGATGGTCGACCTCAGGACACCGGCGAACACCTCGCCCTTCGGGTCGCTGCGGAGGAGGTGCCGGGCGACCTTCTCAAGCTCGCTGTCCTCGCCGCTCCGCAGGAGCGCCTCCAAGCCTGGCAGCGCCGCGGTACCGCTCTCTCCGTGCATGCCCTCGCCTCTTCTCCCCACTGGGCTGCCAAGGGTACGGGAGGCCGCTGACAGCGGCCGTGCCGCTAAGCTCGGCCGTGGAAGCGGGCAGCGCGGGAGTGCTGCGCGGAGGGCGTGCGAGCGCTTCGGGACAGGGCGGCCGACACCGTGAAAGCATCCGATCCGCCCGGCGGGGAGGCGTGGAAGGCCCCTGAGGGCTCCTGGGCGTCGTCGGCGGCGAACCGCCGCAGCATGCTGGGCAACCGCAGCCGGGACACCTCGCCGGAACTGGCCATCCGCTCGCTGGTCCACGCCGCCGGACTGCGCTACCGGGTGGCCGCGAAGCCGCTGCCCAAAATGCGGCGGACCGCGGACCTGACCTTCAGGCCGGTCAGGGTGGCGGTTTTCGTGGACGGCTGTTTCTGGCACGGGTGCCCGGAGCACTTCGTCCCGCCGAAGACCAACCCCGGCTACTGGGAAGAGAAGATCGGTGGAAACGTCCGCCGGGACAGGGACACCGACGCCCGGTTGGCCGAGCACGGCTGGCTGGTGCTGAGGTTCTGGGAGCACCAGCCAGCCGAGGAGTGCGCGCGGACAGTGGTCGAGGCGGTCACCGCCAGGCGGGCGGAGAAGTCGCGAAAGGGCAGCGCTCCGGCCGGATGACGGCCAGGCCGACCCGGACGGCGCGGGCCGTCCGGGCCGGGTGGTGCGGGTGGTGCGGGGCGGTCAGTAGGTGAGCAGGCCCGGGTCGGAGAGGGACGGGGTGCCGGTCTCGACGTGGCCGGCGAGGCGGCGGACGAAGTCGGTGGTCTGGTCGGAGGTGACGGTGAGGTCGTACCAGTGGCGGCAGGTGGAGAGGTCGACGGTGAGGGTGGTGGTGGTGGCGCCGCGCCGAACGGTGACGGTCTGCGGGGTGCCGGCGTAGGCGTTGGCGACGGTGAGGACGGCGTCGGCGCCGGCCGGGTTGGTGAAGGTCAGGGCGAGGTTGCCGGTGGCGGCGTCGTGGCGGGCGGTGACCTCCGGCCCGGCGGTCTTGCCGGGGTTGCGGAAGCGGCGCAGGAAGCCGTTCGGGCCGAACACGGTGAGGTCGGTGACGCCCTTGGAGTAGCTGGTGTTCCAGGCGTCGGAGAGCGACTTGCCGGCCTCGGCGGTGTACGTCCACGGGCCGTCGGTGCGGTTCGCCGAGGTGACCAGGAACTGGGCGCCCGCGGCCGGTCCGCCGCTGAACGCGAGGGCGTACTTGCCGGTCGAGATGTCGGCCGAACCGTCCACGTACGGCGCGTACTTGAGCGGACGGGTGGGCTTGGCGCCGGCCTCCTGCCGCGGCATGGTGCCGGTCGCGGGCGGGGCCGGCACGTAGTCGGGGTGCCGGTTGTGGTCGGCGGGCAGGTAGCCGGCGGTGGAGGGCAGTGCGGCCGGGGCGGTGTTGCTGCTGGTGAAGTCGAAGGCGGAGGTGAGGTCGCCGCAGATGGCGCGCCGCCAGGGGGAGATGTGCGGTTCGGCGACGCCGAAGCGCTGCTCGATGAAGCGGATGATCGAGGTGTGGTCGAAGGTCTCCGAGCAGGTGTAGCCGCCGGTGCTCCACGGCGAGACCACCAGCATCGGCACCCGCTGCCCGAGGCCGTACGGCCCGGCCGTGTAACTCGCGTTCCCCGCGAAGGAGTCGGCGCCGGTGGCGACCGTGGACAGGCCCTGGGCCGCCGAGGCGGGCGGGAACGGCGGCACCACGTGGTCGAAGAAGCCGTCGTTCTCGTCGTAGGTGATGAACAGCGCGGTGCGGGCCCACACGTCCGGGTTCGAGGTCAGCGCGTCCAGCACCTGCGCGACGTACCAGGCGCCGTAGTTCGCGGGCCAGTTGGGGTGCTCGGTGTACGCCTCGGGGGCAACGATCCAGGACACCTGCGGCAGCGTGCCGGCCGCGACGTCGCGGCGCAGCTGGTCGAACAGGCCGTCGCCGGCCTTGGCGTTCGTGCCGGTGCGGGCCTTCTCGTAGAGGGCCGAACCGGGCTGCGCGTTGCGGTAGTTGTTGAAGTACAGCAGCGAGTTGTCGCCGTAGTTGCCGCGGTGCGCGTCGCTGATCCAGCCCCAGGAGCCGGCCGCGTTCAGCCCGTCGCCGATGTCCTGGTAGATCCGCCAGGAGACGCCGGCCGCCTCCAGCCGCTCCGGGTAGGTCGTCCAGGAGTAGCCCGCCTCCTGGTTGCCCAGCACCGGCCCGCCGCCGGTCCCGTCGTTGCCGGTGTGGCCCGTCCACATGTAGTAGCGGTTCGGGTCGGTGGAGCCGATGAACGAGCAGTGGTAGGCGTCGCACAGCGTGAACGCGTCGGCCAGCGCGTAGTGGAACGGGATGTCCTGCCGGGTCAGGTACGCCATCGTGGTGGCCGTCTTCGCGGGCACCCACTGGTCGTACTTGCCGCCGTTGAACGCCTTGTGGCCGCCCGCCCAGTCGTGGTTGAGGTCCTGGACGAACTGCATCCCGAGGTCGTTCACCTGCGGCCGGAACGGCAGGATCTCCTTCTTCGCGCTGTTCGCCTGGTACCAGACCGGCTTCCCGCTCGGCAGCGTCACCGGCCGCGGGTCGCCGAAGCCGCGCACGCCCTTCAGCGCGCCGAAGTAGTGGTCGAACGACCGGTTCTCCTGCATCAGCACCACGATGTGCTGCACGTCCTGGATGGTGCCCGTCCCGCCCTGCGGGGCGATCGAGGCGGCCCGCGCGATGCTGGGCGCCAACGCGGAGAACGCCAGGCTCGCGCCCGCCAGTTGGAGGAAACGGCGCCGACTCGGTTCGTTCGGTTCAGCAGTCACGGGAGACACGACCTCTGGGTGATGAGGAGTGGACGGAGGGTGCCTCCCAGGACAGCGTGCCCGGGGTACCGCCCGTCGTCCCGCCCGTGACCGACCGGCGTACGCCGGACGAACGCATCGAGTTGTCCGGACAAGTGCGCCCGGTTCGCCGCCAAGTTGTGCAGACAAGGCCAATTCGGCTGCGGGGGAGGGGCGTCGGGCGCGGCCGCGATTTCGGTTTCGACCGCGCGCGCTGTGTGGAAGGTGCTCAGGCCGCGGTGATCGGGCGGACGGTGGCGCCGGGAGCGGTGTCGGTGGTGTGCGCGGTGACCAGGCGGCGCAGGGCGCGGTCGGTGGCGGGGTCGGCGGGGGTGAGGGTGAAGAGGTGGTGGTCGCCGGTGGTGAGGATGTCGTAGTGGAGGCGGAGCGGTCCGGCCTCGGGGTGGGCGACGCGCTTGGTCCCGGAGGAGCGTTCGAGGACGGTGTGGTCGTCCCACCAGAGGGCGAAGTCGCTGCTGCGGAGCCGGAGTTCCGCGAGCAGGGCGCCCAGCCGGGGGTCCGCCGGGTGGCGGGCGGCCGCGGTGCGCAGGTGGCCGACGGTCTCGCGGGCGACCCGGGACCAGTCGAGCTGGGTGGTGCGGGTGGCGGGGTCGAGGAAGAGCATCCGGGCGGTGTTGTCGGTCGCGCCGGTGCCGAACTCCGGGCCGAACAGGGCCCGGGCGGCCGCGTTGTGGGCCAGCACGTCGAGCCGGTGGTCGGTCAGGTAGGCCGGGAACAGCGGTATGCCGTCTAGGAGTTGGCGCAGCGAGTCGCGAACCCGTGGGAGCGGGGCGGCAGTCGGCGGTCGGACGGGCGTCTCGCCGCGGGCGATCCGGTGCAGGTGGCGGTGCTCGTCCGGGGTGAGGCGCAGCGCCTCGGCGAGGGCGTCCAGCACGGCGCCGCCCGGGGTGCCGACTCGTCCCTGCTCCAGCCGGACGTACCACTCGACGCTGACGGCGGCGAGTTGGGCGACCTCTTGGCGGCGCAGCCCCGGAGTGCGGCGGCGCGGGCCGTCCGGCAGGCCGACCTCCTCGGGCCGCAGACGGGCGCGCTTGGCCCGGAGGAAGGCGGCCAGCTCGGCCTGCCTGGGCGGCTGGGCCCGGGTGCGGGCCCGCTCAGGCGGTGGGGCCGGTGGATCCGGTGGATCCGGTGGGGCCGGCAGGGCTGGTGCGTGCGGTGTGGTTGGTGGGCACTCGGTCATGCCTACGATCATCGGCGCGGCCGCGGCGGACCGTCCAGCCCGGAGCCTGGTACGCCGGATGCCACCATCCGGCGGGCCTCCCCGGCGGGCGGGCGGCGGGCGAGGGTGGGGGCATCCGAAGCCGGATCCGACGATCGACGGGGAGCCCCGCGCCATGTCTCGTTCACCTCGTTCACCTCGTGCCGCCGCTGCCGCGACTGGTACCGCCACCGCCACCGCCGGCCGGCGGTCGCGCCGGGTCCGGGCCGCCGCCGTCCTGCTGTCCGCCGCGACCGCGCTGACCCTGCTGGGGGCGGCCGAGTCGTCTGCCCAAGTGGGCTCCGGGGCAACGGACTTCGGACGGATCTCGGTTCGCTCCGGGATCCCGGTCGGCGTGCAGCGGTTCGCGGTGGGCAGCCTCGACCTGTCCAACGGCCGTTTCGCGCAGGAGCATTGGGCGAACTCCTTCGGCTGCGAGGGCGGCAACCGGCCGCTGCGGCTGGAGTGGCGCGGCGCTCCGGCCGGGACGAAGAGTTTCGCCGTCACCATGTTCGACCCGGACGCGCCGACCGGTTCCGGTTTCTGGCACTGGCTGGTCTGGGACGTGCCCGCCGGCGCCACCGCGCTGGGGACGACGCTGCCGTCCGGTGCGGTGGACGGCGCCAACGCCGCTGGTGCGCAGGGCTACTTGGGCCCGTGTCCGCCGGTCGGCGACCGTGCCCACCGCTACCGGATCACCGTCTACGCGCTGGACACCCCGAGCCTGGGGCTTCCCGCCGCGACGCCCCCGGCCGTCACCGCGTTCGCGATGGGCGGGCACGTGATCGGCTACGCGCAGACCACGGCGGTCGCCGCCCGGTGAACCGCCCCGGGAGCGAGGCTAGTCGAGGGTGGTGAGGCGCAGGCCGCCGTCGGTCTCCAGGACGGTGCCGGTGAGGTTGCGGTTGGTCGCGGCCAGGACGACGGCCTCGGCGACGTCCGCCGGGGAGGCGATCCGGCGGGTGGGCAGTCGTTCGGCGGCGTGGGTGAAGTAGGCGTCGCGGGCTTCCTTCGGGAGGCCGTCCCACCACGGGGTGTCGACCAGGCCGGGGGAGACCGCGTTGATCCGGCGCGGGGCCAGCTCGGCGGCGAGCGGCCGGATCATCGCCTCCAGGGCCCCGTTCACGGCGGCCAGGCCGGCGGTGCCCGGCAGGCCGGCGCGTGCGGAGACGGCGGTGACCAGGGTGATCGACCCGTCCTCGGCCAGGTGCGGCAGTGCGGTCTGCACCGTCGTCAACTGCCCCCAGAACTTGGCCTCGAAGGCGCTGCGGAGGGCGTCGAGGTCGAGTTCGGCGAACGGCCCGGCGCCCTCGCCGCCGCTCAGCGAGACCACCAGCCAGTCCAAGGTGCCGATGGTGGCGAGGAGTTCGGCGATCCGGGTGCGGTCGCCGCCGTCCACCCGGTGCCCGATCAGTTCCGGGTCGCTCGCCGCCAGTGCCGCCAGCCGTTCCTCGCCGCGGCCCGCCACGTGCACCACGGCTCCGCGGGCGCGCAGTTGGCGGGCGGTCTCCAGTCCGATGCCCGAAGTGCCGCCGACCACCAGTGCGATGCGCTCGGTCATGTGGGTTCTCTCCCCTGTGTTCTGTCCGTACTCCACCGGTCGGCGAGCCGGCGGTTCGCTATTTCGAACCGTGACGTCTCGTCTCGAATTAAGGTAGCGTGGCCGCCGTGATCGAGCAAGCGAATCCAGAACCGGTCGACCGAGCCGACGCGGCGTCAACTCCCGTGCGCCCGGGGCGCCGACGCAGCGAGGAGAGCCGCCGCGCGATCCTCGCCGCCGCGTACGAACTGCTGGCCGAGGCCGGCTACGCGCGCCTCACCGTCGAGGGCGTCGCCGCCCGGGCCGGCACCGGCAAGCAGACCGTCTACCGCTGGTGGCCCGGAAAGGCGGACGTCCTGCTCGAAGCCGTCACCGCCCACGCCCGGCAGCACATCCCGCTGCCCGACACCGGCGACCACGCCGCCGACCTGCACGCCTTCCTCGCCGCCACGTTCGCCGCCGCCACCCCGCCCACCACCGACGCCCTGCGCGCCCTGATGGCCGAGGCCCAGATCGACCCCGCCTTCGGCACCCGCTTCCGCGACACCCTGCTCCGCCCCCGCCGCGAAGCCCTCGGCACCCTGCTCGACCGGGCCCACGCCGCCGGCGCCCTCGCCCCGCACCTCACCCCCGCCGCCGCCGTCGACCTCGCCTTCGGCCTGCTCTGGTACCGCCTGCTCGCCACCGGCGACCCCCTCGACGAGCCGCTCGCCGCACTGCTCACCCGCACGCTGCTGCGCTGACCAGGGGCGCCCCGCCGCCGCGCCGCTTTTGTTGCGCCGGATGTCCGGGGCCACCCCGCGCGCGGGGCCGTCGAACGCCTGGACGAGCATGTCGGGGTGCCCACCGAAACGCCCCCCCACCCGTCCCCGCGGCCCGGACCCACCCCGTCCGGGCTGCGCCGCCTCACCCGCGGCGCCCTCGCCGACCTCACCCCGCTGCGCGACAGCCCCGACTACCGGCGGCTCTGGTTCGGCCAGACGGTCTCCTCGATCGGCCAGCAGATGACCACCCTCGCGGTCGGCATCCAGGTCTACGACCTCACCCGCTCCCCGTTCCTCACCGGACTGGTCGGCCTCTGCTCCCTGGTCCCGCTGGTCGTCTTCGGCCTGTACGGCGGCGCCATCGCCGACCGGGTCGACCGTCGCCTGCTCGGCCTGGTCGGCTCCGCCGGCCTCGCCGCCGTCTCCGCGCTGCTCGCCGTCCAGGCCCTGCTCGACCTGCGCTCCATCGTCCTGCTGTACACCGCCGTCGCGCTCCAGGGCGGTTTCTTCGCGGTCAGCTCGCCCGCCAGGTCCTCGATGATCCCGCGCCTCGTCCCGCGCGAGCAGCTGCCCGCCGCCAACGCGCTCAACACCATCGGCATGAACCTCGGCCAGACCGTCGGCCCGCTGCTCGGCGGCGTCGCCGTCGCCGCGTACGGCGCGCAGAGCGCCTACCTCGCCGACACCGTCGCCTTCGCCGCGACCCTCTACGCGATGTGGCGCCTGCCCGCGATGCGCCCGCAGACCACCAGCGGCAAGCGCGCCACCGTCCTCGACGGCCTGCGCTTCCTGCGCGGCCAGCCCAACCTCCGCACCTCCTTCGCCGCCGACCTCGCCGCGATGATCTTCGGCCTGCCGCGCGCCCTCTTCCCCGCGATCGTCCTGCCCTTCTACGGCGGCGACGCCGGCACCGTCGGCCTGCTCGCCGCCGCCCCCGCCGTCGGCGCCCTCGCCGGCGGCCTCTTCTCCGGCTGGATCGGCCGCATCCACCGCCACGGCGTCGCCGTCCTCGGCTCCGTCGCCGCCTGGGGCCTCGCCATCGCCGCCTTCGGCCTCGTCCACAACCTGCCGCTCGGCCTGCTCCTGCTCGCCGCGGCCGGTTGCGCCGACACCGTCTCGATGATCTTCCGCAACACGATGATGCAGGTCGCCGCCCCCGACGAGATGCGCGGCCGCCTCCAAGGCGTCTTCATCGTCGTCGTCGCCGGCGGCCCCCGCCTCGGCGACTTCGAATCCGGCACCGTCGCCGCCCTCACCACCCCCACCGTCTCCATCCTCACCGGCGGCCTCGCCTGCGTCGCCGCCGTCCTCTACCTCGCCGCCCGCCGCCCCGCCTTCCTCCGCTACGACGCCCGCCACCCCACCCCCTGACCCGCCCCATCCGGCACGCACCCCGCACCCACCCGAAACCTGGCAGCGAGCACCCCCCGACGTGCTGTATTGTTTTCCACGTCGCCGAGAGATCGGGGGCAAGGTCAGGAAGCCAAGGAGCCCGCGAGGGCCACCGGGCGGACGACCACGGGACGTGGCGCAGCTTGGTAGCGCACTTGACTGGGGGTCAAGGGGTCGCAGGTTCAAATCCTGTCGTCCCGACGTGAGTCGGAAAGGCCGTTGGCCGGGAGAAATCCCAGGTCAGCGGCCTTTTGTATGACGGAGTGTCAGGGGCCGCGAAAAGCGGTTCGCGTGCTGTTCGGGACCATTGTGGGACCAGGGCCCCGAAGGTGGGGGCTGTCGATCGCCAGGTGATGCCGGGGTCGGAAAAGGTGGCTCTGCGTGACGGCATGCCGGTGCCGCGGATGCCGTCGCTGTGCGGCGTGACGCCGGCTGCTCGCTGGAACCGGTCCTCCGCCGCGTCGGTGTATCCGAACGCCTGAGTGATCCGAACCAGTGTGCGGTGCAGCAGGCGCCGGGGTTCCGGTAGGGCCTCCAACTCCCTTGCCGCTGCCCGGGGAGAGTGGCCGGCGTCCGGACGCGAAGTGTCGGAGCGGGGACGTCCGCGGTCCAGTGGTGTGCCGCTCTCGGCAGGTCGAAGTGGCCTGTGGTGGTGTGTCGGTGAGCGCGATGCCCTGCCCGGGGCCGCCGTGCTCGGTCCACTCGATCGGGACGTGGCGCGGCGCGGGAGTGATCCGCTCCCGCAGGAGCTTGCGCATCCGGTCCGGGTCCGCGGACGACCGGTCGGGCGGCAGCAGCCGGGTGAGCACTCGGGAGGGGGCCTGTGGTGCGGTGGCGGTGCTTGACGGCGCCGGCCTGGCCGGGGTGAGTGGATGTGGCTCGTCGGGGCGCCGGAGGGGCGCGCGGGCCGCGGCCGTCGGCCGTGCGGTGTCCTGCGCCGTGTTCGGCCGGTCGCGGCTCGGTCCTGCGTGGTGGTCGGCACGGTGATCGGCTGGGGGGAACTGGCTGGTCGCCGTGGGGTCAGCGGGGCCGCAGGGCCGCTTCGGAGCCCTGCGGGCCGCGGGTGGTCAGGCGGCGGGCGAGTCCGTCGGCGAGGAGCAGGGCGGCGGCGGTCGCCAGGGCGGCGAGGTGCTCGTAGCCGGCGAGCTCGGGGTCGGCCACGGTGAGGGCGGTCGTCAGCAACGCCACGCCCAGTGCCGTCCAGCGGGCCCCGAAGCGCCAGGCGACCAGCAGGCCCAGGCCGACCACGGCCGCCGACGGTCCGGTGTCCCGCACCTGGGCGAACTCGGCGGGCAGGTGGAGCAGGTGGCCGGGCGGCCGGGACACCCCGATGCGTGCGTAGCAGGTGCCGGCCAGCGAGCAGGTGTAGCCGACGGCGAGGCTGCGCCACGGACCGAGGGCCAGTTCGGCGGTGCCGAACGCGAGGACGACCAGGAACAGGGCGGTCCAGCAGGGCAGGTGGATGGCGGGCACGAAGATCGAGAGCGGGAAGCGCAGCAGCGCCACGTCCCACGGCTCGGCGGCCCGGACCACGCCCATCCGGGAGACCAGGGCCGCTCCGCCCGGGGATTCGTCGACCGTCGCGAACAGCAGCACCAGGCCGCCGGCGACCGCGGTGAGGGTCAGTGCGGCCGCGCCCCTGGCCCGCAGCCGGGCCTGCGCCCGGCGGTACAGCGGACCCCACTCGTTCTCGGCCGCGCGCCGGATACCGGGAATGTCCACGACGGTCCTCCGGTCCTGGTCAGGAGTCGACGGCCGCCGGCCGGTCCGCGGCGGCGGCGTGCGCTCGGCTGTCGGCGGCGGCGGCGGCGTGCGGCCGGCTGTCGGCGGCCGAGGTGCACGGCCGCAGCAGCGAGAAGTAGGCCAGGGCCGGTCCGGACTGCCGGATGACGTGCAGGCCGACGGCGTTGGCGTGCCGGGCCAGGGCCGCTGGGCGGATCTGGTGGCGGTCGAAGAACTCGCCGACGACCAGGCGACCGGTCGGCTTGAGGACCCGGCGCAGTTCGTGCAGGGCGGCGGGCACGTCCGGGATCTCGCCCAGCGCGGTGACCAGGTAGGCGGCGTCGAACGTGGCGTCGTCGAAGGGGAGTTCGCGTGCGTCGGCCAGGGTGGGGGCGATGGTGTCGAGGCCGGCCGCGGCGGCTCGGCGCATCACGTGGTCGAGCATCTCCTGCTGGATGTCGACGATGTCCAGCCGGCCGTCGGCGCCGAGCCTGGGCGCCACCTGGAGCGACTGCAGCCCGGTGCCGGGGCCGATCTCCAGGATCCGCTCGCCCGGCAGCGGCTGCAGCTGGTCGGCCAGCCGCTGCCAGGACAGGAACGGCAGTGGCAGGTCGAGCAGTCGGTGCTGCGCGTAGGGGTACGGCGCGGAGTCGGTCACCCACCAGGCGGTGGCCGCAGCCGCGACCGAGGCGCCCGCCAGGGCCCAGATGCCGGCCTTGCCGAACGGGACGCTCAGGGGCGAGGAGGGGTGGCGCATGGGTTCTTCTCCAACGGTGGTGGTCGGCATGGGCGGTGGCGGGCACGGCGGCCCGACCGTTCGGTCGGCGGCCGCGGTGGTGCCGGCTCAGTGGATGTGGATGCCGCCGTTGGAAGTGGCCACGGTGAGGGAGGCCGCCGCGCCGCTGTTGCTCGGCAGGTCGATCTGCGGCGAGGAACTGCTGCTGCGGGTGTCGATGCGGTAGCCGGTGCCCGGGGGCACCGACAGGTCGACCGCGCCGTCCTTGGTGGTCACCCGCACGTCGTTCGGAGCCGTGCCGAAGGCGGCGGTGACCGCGCCGTCCGCGGTGGTGATGTCGGTGTGCTTGGAGGCGGCGCCGGTCAGGCTGACCTGGCCGTTGTTGCTCTTCAGGGTCACCGGGCCGGTGGGGTTGCGCAGGGTGATCGAGCCGTCGGAGGTGTGCAGGTCCAGCGCGCCGGCCAGACCGTCCGCCGCGATGGCGCCGTTGCCGCCCTCGACCTTGACCCGCAGCGAGGCCGGCAGGGTGACCTGCAGCTGGCAGTCGTCGGGGCAGGAGGCGCTCACCGTCGCGGTGTCGCCGGACCTGGTGGTGGTGACCTGCGGGGCCTGCCCCGCGTAGGTGCCGCTCGCCGAGACCTGCACGGTCGGACCGTCGCCCGCGCTGAGCGTGACGGAGGCGTCGTGGCTGTCGATCCGGAGCAGGGTGGCACCGGTGGCGTCGGCCTGGCCGTTCTGCGAGAACGGCGTGCGGTTGAACTCGTTCGCGGGGTTGCACCCGGCCAGCACGGTACCTGCGGCCAGCACGGCCAGTCCGGTCATGAGGCACCGCCGGGCGGTGCGGCGTGGGGTATTGATGGTTTCACTCCTCGTTCTCGGGAAGGCCGGTGGCCCGCACCGGTGTTTCTCGGCGGCGGTCGGGGGCGGCGCGTCCGCGCCGCCCCCGACCGGCCATCTGCCTTCCAGCCAACCGCAGTTCGGCCGGGCCGACACCGTGGTCAGCCCACCGAACCGGGGTAGGGATAACCCCCCTGTCAGTCCCAGCCGTTGTTGTCCGGCGGGATGACGGTGCGGACGGTGGCGGCCGGCGCGGTGCCGGCCGGCGCGGTGGCGGCGTGCGGGTGCGCGGCGGTGCCGGCCGCGGACGCGGCGGCCGGCGCGAGCGGCATCCACGCGCTGACCGGCGAGCTCGGCGGGGCCCTGGAGACCATCCTGCGGGCCTTCCAGGTCACCCGGGCGGTGCTGCCCTCGGCGGCCGTCGGCCTGGTGGACCAGCAGCTGCGCACGGTCACCGACTTCGCCGTCGGGAGGCGGCTCTACCGCCGTTCGGTGGCCGACCTGCCGCACGCCCGCAAGGTGCCGGCCGACGCGTTCCTCGACCTGCTGATCGGCGACGCGTTCGCCACCACCGTCTGCCGCGCGCTGCACCTGCTGCCCGGTCAGACCAGCTGCTACGCCGCGGCCGTCAAGTACCTGGTGCCGGAGCTGTTCCGGGAGGCGGTCGACTCGCTGGGCGTGGTGCTGGGCGCCCGGTCCTTCCTGCGCGAGGGGCGGCACGCGATCTTCCAGAAGCATGCCCGGGACCTCCCGGTCGCCTCCCTGGTGCACGCCGGCGGCACCGTCTGCCAGGCGACCGTCATCCCGCAGCTGCCGCGGCTGGCCCGCAACGGCTGGCTGCGCGACGAGCCGGCCCCGGCCGAGCTCTTCCACCTGGCCGGCCCGCTGCCCGAGCTGGACTTCGACCGGCTGGCCACCACGGCCGGGCGGACCGACCCGCTGCTGGCCGTCCTGCCGGCGGCCGCGGAGCGGTTCCGGGACGAGCCGGAGCTCGGCCCGCTGTGCCGCCGGCTGCTGGACGAGGTGACCGCGCTGAAGGGCCTGGTCGACGCGCTGCCGCCACGCGACCGGACCCCGCTGGCCGGCCCGGTGAGCTTCGAACTCGCCCACCGCTACGCCCTGCTGCTGGCCGCCGCCGCCTGCCTGGGGGTCTGGCAGGCCAACCCCGACAACCCGAGCGCGTTCCTGCGCGGGCCCGAGTGGCTGGTCGCCGCGCTCGGCCGGCTCACCGCCCGGCTGGGCTGCCCGCCGGTGGCCGGCGCCCGGGAGGCGGAGGAGTCCGTCGTCACCGAACTGGTGCGGCGCTACGAGGAGTGCATCGCCTTCGACCTGATTGGACGACGCCTTGCGTGAGCAGACCGTTCCCCCGCACACGGCTTCCGGGCGGACGGCCGAGCCGGCCGCGGCCCGCTCGGGCTCAGTGGACCGTGATGCCGCCGCCCTTGGTCCGCACCACCACGCTGTGCGGCGCGTTCGTGGCGGTGTTCGGCAGCGAGACGCTCGGCGACGACTGCGAGCTCTGCGCGTCGACGTGGTAGGTGGCGTCGTGCGGCAGCTTGACGTCCACCCCGCCGTCGCCGGTGGTCACCTTCAGGGCGGCGGGGGCCGCCGTGAAGGAGGCGCTCACCGCGCCGTCCGAGGTGGTCACCTCGGCGTTCGGGGCGCTGCTGTCGGCGAGGCTCACCCCGCCGCCGGTGCTGTGCACGGTCAGCGGGCCGGACGACCGGGCCACCTCGACTCCGCCCTGACCGGTGGTCAGGTCCAGCCGGCCGGTCAGGCCCTGCGCCTGGATCCCGGCGTCGCCGGTGCTCACCCGCGCGGCCAGGCCGGCCGGCACGGTGATCCGCAGGTGCTCCGAGCAGTCGTCGGGGCAGTCGGCGGTGACCGTGATGTCGGACCCGGAGCGGGTGACGGAGACCTGCGGGACGCCGCCCGTGTAGCTGCCGCTCATGGCCACCGTGACCTGCGCGGAGTCGTCCTGGCTCAGCGTCACGCCGAGGCCGTCGGCCTGGACCGTCACCTGGCCGGCGCCGGCCGCGTCCTGCTGCCAGTTGCCGCTGTACGGGTGGTGCGCGGGGAGCAGGGCGACCACGCCCCAGCCGGCCAGGGCCACGACCACGACGAGGACGGCCAGCCCGACGAGGAGGAACCCGCGGCGCTTCTTCGGTTCGGTAGTGATCTCAAGCTCCCAGGTAGCGTAAGACGGCGAGCACGCGGCGGTGGTCTCCCGCCTCCTGCTGCAGATCGAATTTCATGAAGATGCTGCGGATGTACTTCTCCACCGCCGCCGTGCCGATCGTCAGATCGGCCGCGATCCCGGCGTTGGAACGGCCCTCCGCCATGGCCGTGAGGACTTCCCGTTCGCGCGGCGTCAGGGTGGCCAGCGGGTCCCGCTGCCGGCTGCTGGCCAGCAGTTGCTTGACCACCTCCGGGTCGATGACCGTCTCGCCCGCGGCGACCCGGCGCAGCGCGTCCACGAACTCCTCGGCGTCCGACACCCGGTCCTTGAGCAGGTAGCCGACCCCGTTGTCGTTGGTGTTGACCAGGTCGACGGCGTAGCGCTCCTCGACGTAGTGCGAGAGCACCAGGACGGCGGTCTCCGGCCAGCGGGCGCGTACCGCCAGTGCGGCGCGCAGGCCCTCGTCCAGGAAGGTGGGCGGCATCCGGACGTCCGTCACGCAGGCGTCCGGCCGGTGTTCGGCCACCGCGCGCAGGAGTTGCTCGCCGTCGCCGACCGAGGCGACCACGTCGATCCCCTGCTCGCTGAGCAGCAGTTCGATGCCCTGGCGCAGCAGCGCGGAGTCCTCGGCCAGTACTACCCGCACGGCAATTCCACCTCGATCACGGTCGGTCCACCCACCGGACTGCTCAGCCGGAACCGCCCGTCCACCCCGGACACCCGGTCCGCCAGACCGGACAGACCCGTGCCGGCCGCGAGGTCGGCTCCGCCGCGTCCGTCGTCGCCCACTGTAACGTCCACACGGTCGCCCTCCCGGTGGATCTCCACCCAAGCCCGGGTCGCCCGGGCGTGCTTGGCGACGTTGGTGAGCGCCTCGGTCACCGTGAAGTAGGCGACCGCCTCGACGGTGGAGGAGGGGCGCGGCTCCACCCGGACGTCGAGGCGCACCGGCACCGGAGCCAGGGCGGCCACCGCGGAGAGCGCCGCCGCCAGGCCGCGGTCGGTCAGCACCGGTGGGTGCAGGCCGCGGGCCAGGTTGCGCAACTCGGTGATGGCGCTGAGGGTTTCCCGCCGGGCGTCCTCGACCAGCTTGCCGGTCTCGTGGTCACCGGCCTTCTTCAACCGCGAGCTGGCCCGGCCCAGGGTGATCGACATCGCCACCAGCCGCTGCTGGGCGCCGTCGTGCAGGTCCCGCTCGATCCGTCTGCGCTCCGCCTCGGCGGCGTCCACCACCCGGGCCCGACTTTCCGTCAGGTCGTCGACCCGCTGCTGCAGCGCCATGCCCCGGGGCCGGGAGAGCAGGGCGACGGCCAGCGCGGTGTCCAGCGCCAGCAGCAGTCTGACGACCAGCGGGGAGAGGACCGCGCCGACCAGCAGCGCCACCGCCGCGACCAGCAGCGCCCGGGGCAGCGAGTCCACCAGGAACGGCCCGAGCCGGGCCTGCCCGCCGGGCAGGCCCCGGTAGTAGGCCGGAAGCAGCACCAGGGTCAGCGGCACGGCCCAGGTCAGCGCCACCCCGACCACGGTCACCACCGCCACCGGCATCAGCAGGACGAAGTAGCCGATCAGCCGCCAGGTGCAGAGGTTGTGGACCAGCGACCGCAGCGACGCGACCAACCGCCACGAACAGACCGGCGCCGGCAGCTCGTCGAGCTCCAGCCCGCAGGTCACGGCGAACCGGGCGCGCTCGAGGGCGGCCAGCCGGAACAGCGCCCACCCCGCCGCCACCACGAGCGGCAGGCCCACCAGGCCGGCCGGCACCAGGCAGACGGCGAGGACCAGCACCACCAGCACGGCCAGTCCCGCCGACGCCACCAGAGCGTCGAGGACCAGGTGGACCGACGCCCGCCACAGCACGGGGGAGACCAGCGCGCGCAGCGGATTGCCCGGCACCACCTCGCGGGGTGGCCGGGCGTCCGTCCGGGCTCTGCCGGTGGCACGGCCGGCGATGTTCTCGGTCAACTGCGTCAGACCCGCTCTCGTGGGCAGTGCGGACGGTGACCAGGTCACCGTCCGCGCCTCGATCCGTCAAGGCGACGCTACCCACCCCGACCGCCCGTCAGCAGCGAGGAGAACCCACGAGCGGGGGTAGGGTTTACCCCCCGTCCGACCGGTGGGTCCACGCTGCCGACCCGACGCCGCCCGGTGCGACATCGTGGGGACATGACCGATCGACACTCGAACGCCGCCGACCGCCCCGGCCCGGCCGGCAGGACAGACGACATCGAGCAGTTCCTCGTGCACTACGGGGACACCATCGACGACCGGGTCGCCGAGATCGTCGAAGAGGTCCTCGTCGAGCAGCTGGAGCACCACCGGCGCGACGTCGTGCTGCCGGTCACCGTCGCGCTCCTGGCGGCCACCGCCGTCTCCCTGGCGCTCATGTGGTGGAGCCCGTGGACCGTCCCCCTGGTCTGGGCCGCCACCACCGTCATCTGCGTTTCGCTGTCCCGGACCGCCCGGAACCCGCGCCGCTCGGCGGCCGGCTCGGGGTTGGCGTAGTAGCCGTCCGAGACCTGCCGTCCGTCGGCGTCGTGACCGTGCGCGAACGGCCGCCCCTCGGTGTCGGGCCAGCGCGGGTCGAAGCTCGAACCGGTCATGCCCAGCGGCTCGAACACCAGCCAGCGGTGCGCTTGCCGAACACCTCATCCATGCTGGTACTCGTGGAGGGTGCCACCGAGTCGCGTTCGTCGGCGTATGTCCAGGTGGGCGATCCGGCCCGGGGCGTCGAACGGGGCGGGCAGCGGGTGGAGGGGCGGGCGTTGGTGAGTCCCTGATCCGGCCTGTGCTCGTTTACGAGCAGCCCTCCGTCTGGGCGCCGGTAGCCCCAGCCTGGATTTTCCCTGGCCAGGCGCAGTAGCAGCACTCATCGGCAGCAGTCGCAGCATCGCGAACGCGTTCGTCACGCCGCGGAGCTCGTCTGTCCTGTCAGGGCACCCGACCCGACCGACGAGGCCGGCACCCGGACACCCCCAGCGCAGCGCCTCCCCCCATGGCGGATGAGGTTCTCGGCGAGGGCACCGTTCCGAGCGCCGGTGAGTCAGTGGGCGAACGGGACGGTGCCCCGGGAGCCCGTTCCGGCCCTCGTCGCCGAGGCGCTCTCGCGGCGTCTGGGCCGCCCCCTCACGCCCGTGGACGCGGGCTTCCCGCGTCCACCGGCGCGGGGCAGCGTCTACCGCCTCGCCGACCTCGACGAGGTCCGGGGGGAGGAGGTCCACCGGGCCGCCTGGCTCCCGCGGCGCCAACCGGCCCGGATCGGCCCGAACTCCGCCGCGGGGCCGCGCCGGGCACCGACGCGGCGCCCGCGGCGCCCCGCTGGCGGAAGGACGGCGGCGGGGCGCCGGGGACGGTCACACCGTGCTGCGCTTCGAGGCCCCGGCCGTGAGGTGGAGGCGCGTCTCGGTGACCACCCGGTGGTGGACCACGGCGAGCGGTCCCAACCCCGCCAGGACCTCCTCGACCTCGGCCGGCTGGAGCCTGCCGGGAACGAACGGTGCGGTGTTGACCACCGTGACGGTCGAAGCGTCGCGGAGCCGCTCCGGGGCCAGGTCCTGCCAGCTCCGCAGGGCGACCACCGGGCGGGCGGCCCGTACCGGCGGGGCGGTTCCGGCTCCCAGGTCCAGGACGAGGTCGCTCGCCGCCACGGCTCCCGCCGTGGCGGCGCGGTTGTCGTCGGCGCGGTAGCACCACTGGTCCGGATGCACGCCGCGGAGGCGGGGCAGGCGCGCGCGCAGCACGGCGAGGATCTCGGAGGCGGTGCGCACCGACGTGCAGGGCGCCAGCACGAAGGCCGCCGCACCGCTCGGGGGGAGCGCCGTCCGCCGCGCCGTCTCCACGTCCGGCACCCGCACCCACCGGACGGCGGCCCCGGACTGCCGGAGGCCGCCCGGGGCGGACGGATCGGGGTCGCCGACGAGCAGCACGGTGTCGCCGTCCGCGGCGAAGGCCCGCGCCGCGGATTCGATCCGGTGCGGCAGCGGGCACGCGTGCTGCCCGCCGCGGGCGGGGCGCGGAACCGGGCCCGGCACCGCGCCCCGCCCCTCCCGGCAGTCGGCGACGACGGCCGGGACGAACAGCCGGCGCGTGCGCACGACGGCGCTCCAGTCGGCGACCGCCTGCCGGACCTGCCCGATCCAGCGCGGCGGAGCGGCGGCGGCGAGGCCCAGGGCTTCGCCGCCCGGCATCGTGAAGGTGGTGGCGACCAGCGTCGCCGACTCCTCCGGCGGCGTCCCGCCGATGTCCCTGCGGTCCGCCGTCCCCAGTTCGGACGGAACGCCCGCACGCTCCAGGTGCGCCTGGAGCAAGGGGGCGGCCGGGCAGTCGACCCGGCCCCGGTCCGGGTGCCAGAAGCCGGACAGCGTCACCACCCCGTCGTTCAGGACGAGCCCTGTCGGGAGTTCGCAGGTCGTCTTCGATCGCGCAACCACGGTTGTCCGTCTCCTTCGCCGAGTCGATGTCCTCGCGGAACCCCGTGACTTTTCGTCGTGGGGACCGGATCGGTCGGGTCGGCCGGAGCGGAGCGGGTGTTTCCGGTCAGCGGGTTCTGGCGGCACGGACCGTTCGTGGTCGTGCGGAGGCCGTTTCGTTCCGGTTCGGGTGGGTGCCGATGCTCCTTCCGGTCCTCTTTCCGACCGGGTCACCGCAGTCCTGTGCGTCGGCGGAGCCCCTGCGGGACCGCGTGAAGTCGGCCGGATCGCACCGCCGCCCGAGGGCACGGCCTCCCCGGTCCGGACCGCCGGGCGGCCCTCGGGCCGGATCCTCCGGGCCGCGCCGGGGGCGCACGGTGGGCCAGTGCGTCGGCACCCCGAACGCCGCGGCCCGGGGGTCCGGGACGAGTCGGGGCCGCTGTGTCGGGACGGTGGCTTCGCGGACCTGTTCGCCTCCCGCCGGAGCCCGGCGCGGTCTTCCGCGCACCGCCGGTGGTCGTCGGCGTCCCGTCTCCGCGCCGGTGGTGCGGCCGTCGTCAGCCGCCGGAGATGGAGGTGAGGATCTCCACCCGGTCCCGGTCGGCGACCGGGAGGTCGAGGCCGTCGTCGGTGAGCAGGTCGCCGCCGCGCAGGAGGCGGTGGTGGCGCCGCAGGGCGCCGCGGTCGTCCAGCAGGACGGCGCCCAGGGCGGGGTGTTCGCGGGCGAGGTGGGCCAGGGCCGCGCGGACGGTGGGGGCGTCGACGGGGATCTCCCGGCGGTAGTCGGCGAAGCGCAGCAGGGAGCCGGCGCAGACGATGATCATCGGTGCTCCTGTGGGGTGGGCACGGGGTGGAAGGTCTCGACGGCGGTCGCGTGGGTCTCGCCGCGCGCGGAGACGATGCGGTGGCTGAAGGCCGGCCCTTCGGGTCGCAGGTGCGCGGTGGTGCGGACGGTGGCGCTCTCCAGGAACCCGAGGGGTCGGTGGATGTCGAAGTCCAGGCTGCGCAGCGGGCGGGCCCAGGTGGACCGCAGCAGGGGACGGGTGTCGGCGTGGGCGAGGAGGAGCTCGTCCCGGGCGGCGGCGAACAGGTCGGGGACGGGGACGAAGGTCCACTGGTCGCCGACCTCGCACAGGTGCCGGTGGAGGGTGAAGGGGTGGGTGTGTTCGACGACCGGCCCGCCCTCGGCGGCCAGGCGGTCGAGGGCGGCGGGGACGGGCGAGTGGCGGCGGGGTGCGCCGCGGTGGTCGGCGGGGAGCCGGTCGAGCAGGGCGGCGGGCATCGGGCCGAGGCCCGCGCCGCACAGGACGGCCGGGTCGAGGTGGGAGACCCCCGCGGTGAGGCGGACCTCGGCGATCTGCCGTCCGGCCAGGGAGACGGTGGTGTCGCAGCTCAGGGCGGTGTCGCGGGGGCGGCGGAAGACCACGGTGGTGGCGGTCTCGAAGGCGGCCGCCCCGGTGTAGCGGGAGGGGACGGGGTAGCGCAGTTCGGCGGTGGACAGCGGGAAGCCGATCCCGTGGGTGTGCATCAGCTCCGCGATCGGCACCAGGTGCTCCTCGCACCAGGCGGCCCATCCGGCGATGGCCAGGGCCAGCAGCGCCCGCGGGTGAAAGCCGGTCTCGCCGTACAGGGTGGGGTTGCTGCGGACGCGTTCGACGGTGGTGGCGGCCATCCGGGGCTCCTGGTGGTGGGGTCGGTGCCGGGCGGGTCGGTTTCAGGTGAGGCGGGTGTCGGCGAGCCGGGCGCGGGCCGTGGCGCGCTGCCACTTGCCGCTGCTGGTGCGGGGGATCCAGCCGGGCGGGGCGAGCCGGACCTCCACCTCGGCGAGGCCGGTCTGCTCGCGCACCGCCGCGGTCAGCAGCTGCCGCAGCTCCGGGGTCCGTTCGGCGGGCAGGGTTTCGGCGACCAGGACCAGGTGCTCGCCGGGTTCGGTGGGCTCCACCGCGAAGGCCACGCAGCGGCCCCGGTGCACGCCGGGCACGGAGCGGGCGGCGGCTTCGACGTCCTCGGGGAAGTGGTTGACCCCGCGCACGATGATCATGTCCTTGGCGCGGCCGGCGACGAACAGCTCGCCGTCCAGCAGGAATCCCAGGTCGCCGGTGCGCAGCCAGGGGCCGTCGAACAGCTCCCGGGTGGCCTCGGGGTGCCGGTGGTAGCCGGTGGTGAGCATCGGTCCTTGGAGCTGGACCTCGCCGAGGGTGCCGTCCGGGCACGGCCGGCCGCGGGGGTCGGCGATCCGCAGGCGCAGGTCCTCGACCGGGGTGCCGACCGAGGCCAGGGCCTTGCCGCCGGGCGCGTCCGGCGGGAGGAGCCGGGCCCGGCCGTGGTCGGCCAGCAGGGCCCGGTCGAGGTGCTCCACCCGCGGGCGGGGGCCCGGCCGGGCCATGGTCGCCACCAGGGTGGCCTCGGCCAGGCCGTAGGCGGGGCGGACCAGGTGCGGGCGGGCGCCGGCGGGGGCGAGGGCCCGGTCGAAGGAGTCCAGGGTGGCGGGGCGGACGGGTTCCGCGCCGTTGACGCCCAGCCGCAGGGCGGTCAGGTCGAGTTCCGCGACGGCGCGCGGGTCCGCGGCGGCGGCTTCGGCCAGGCGGTCGTAGAAGAAGTTCGGCCCGGCGGTGGCGGTGCCCCGTTGTTCGGCGAGGTGGCGCAGGAAGCGCAGCGGGGAGCGCATCGCGGTCATCGGGGCGAACTGGTGCTGGTCGCCGCCGTGCAGCAGCTGCGCCAGGGCGGTGACCAGGCCGAAGTCGTGGAAGTGCGGCATCCAGCCCACCCAGGTGTCCCGGGTGGTGATTCCCCAGGACCGGGCGGTGGACCGGACGCCGTGCAGGTAGGCCCGGTGGGTGAGGCGCACCCCCTTGGGGGCGCTGGTGCTGCCGGAGGTCAGCTGCAGCACGGCCAGGGCGTCGGCCCTGCCGGAGCCGTGGTGCGGCCGGGCGCCCCGCTCGTCCAGCGGGATCACTGCCAGCCCCGGCCGCAGGGCGCGCAGCCGGTCCGCGCAGTCCCGGTAGGAGGGCGCCACCAGCAGGTGGCGGATGCCGCCCGCGTCCAGCAGGGGGACCAGCCGCTCGGCCCGGGTCCGCGCGTCGCCCCACGGCAGCGGCAGGACGGCGGCGGCGCAGCCGGTGCGCAGGACGCCGAAGAAGGCGGTGAAGAACGCCGGGCCGGTCGGGGTGAGCAGGCCCACCACCCGGTCTTCCGGGACGCCCCGGTCGCGCAGGCCGGCCGCGGACAGGGCCGAGGCGCGGGCCAGTTCGGCGGTGGTGATCCGTTCGCCGGTGTCCGGGAAGGCCAGGAACTTGTCCCCGTGCTCGGCGGCCTGCTGTTCCAGGGCGGTGACCAGGGTGTCGTCGGCGGTCATCGCGCCTCCCGGGCGCCGGGGGTGGTGCGCACCCAGTCCTCGACGGCCCGGAGGTAGTCGGGGCTCGCCAGCGGGCTGCGCAGTACCTGGTCGGGGAGGGCGAACGCCTCGGCCAGCAGGGGCAGGTGCGGGGCCAGCCGGGCGGTCACGGCGCCCTGGCGGGCGTCCAGGCCGGCGGCCTGTTCGGCGTCGAGCAGTTTCGCGCCGAGGTACCAGCCGGTGTGCTCGGCGAGGTCGTCCAGGGCCCACGACTCGGCCAGCAGGCCGAGCAGTTCGAGGCCGAGCGGGTCGGCGCAGGCGGCCGCGGCGCGGGTGGTGGCGGCCAGGGCGCGGGCCCGTCCGTGGGCGGTGGCCAGGTCGCGGACCGCGCCGACGCCGGCGTTCCAGGCGTCGAAGACCGAGCCGCCGGAGCGCTCGTCCGCCTCCAGGGCGGCGGTGGTGCGCTCGCGCAGCACCGCCTCGCGCGCCGCGAGCAGCGGCAGGAGGCCCGTCCCGGGCGCGTCCGGTGCAGCGGAGTCGGTTGCGGCGGCGAGCAGTTGGCGGCCGGCCTTGATCATGATGACCTCGTTGTCGCCCTCCGCGGTGATCGCGCCCTCGTTGACGGCGAGGTAGTCGGCGATCCGGTTGAGCGAGAACAGCCCCTGGGCGCCGCACCGCTCCCGGCAGGTCTGCAGGACCTCGCGGGCGGTCCAGGTGGTCAGCGCCTTGGTGACCGCGATCTGCCGCACGAGGGCGTCGGAGAGGCGGTCGCCGGCGCTCCGTTCCCGGGCCAGCGCGTCCTTGGCCTCGCCGACCAGGAAGGTGGTCGCGTACGACGCGGCGACGCAGCGGACCAGGGCCCGCTGGTGGGTGCGGTAGGCCGCCAGCGGCACCTGGCCGCGGCCGGGGGCGAAGGTGAGCCGCTGGTGGGCGTAGCGCACCGCGAGGGCGGTGGCGGCCCGGGCCATCGCGGCGCTGCCCGCGGCCAGGCAGAGTTTGCCGCCCTGGATGGACTCGATCGCGCCGAGGAAGCGGGTGACCTTGCGGTGCAGGGGCGCGTCGAGGGTGCCGGTGCGGGCCAGCGTCAGGCGCTCCTCGGCGAGCATGGCCGCCAGTGGCAGTCGCACGTCGTGGAAGCTGGTGACGGCGTTGTCCAGCGCCAGGCCGGGTTTGTCCGGCAGCGCGGCGAGGTGCACCCCCTCGGTGGGGCGTTCGCCGTCGGACAGCCGCAGCAGGAAGGGGAAGACGCCGCAGTCCCGGCCGTCGACCAGGGCGCGGGCCAGCACGACGCCCACCTTGGGGATGCCGTTGAGGCAGGTGTTGGGCATGTACTTGCGGGCCCGCGCGGACGGGGTGGTCAGGACGAAGCCGCCGGCCGCCGGGTCGAAGCGGGCCCGCGTCTCCAGGGTCACCAGGTTGTTGCCGTAGCCGAGTTCGGTGGCCACGAAGACCCCGACCGCCCGCAGCTCCTCCAACTCCTCTACGGTGTCGGCGAGTTCCGGCCGGTCGGCGGCCTGCTGGACGATGCTGCCCAGCGCCAGGTTCAGGTGGGTGGTCATCACCGTGAACAGCGTCCCGTCGACCAGCGCGGCCCACTCGTGCAGCGCGGTCAGCCGGTGGACGTCGCCCAGCAGGTTCCGGGCGGGGTGGACGTGCCGGCTGATCAGGGCCAGTCGTCCGTAGGCGCGCGCGGCGGTCTCGGCCGCGCCCTCTCCCGCGGGGCCGGGGTCGAACGCGGGTCCGGCGACGAGGCGGGCGAACTCCTCGTGGTGCTGCGGGTGCGGCCCCCGCAGCAGGGCGGTCAGCGCGTGCACCGTGGTGCTCATCCGCGTTCCCCCGCGGCGAGGAGGCGCTCGACGTAGGCGAGCGCGGCCCGGGGCGTGGCGATCCGGTCCATCGCCTCGGTCGGGACGGGCACCCGCAGCGCCTCCTGGAGGCGGTCGGCGAGTTCGACCATCGCCAGCGAGTCGAAGCCCAGGGCGCGGAAGGACAGGTCGAGCAGTTCCTCGCCGTCGGCGGCGAGTCGGCGGTCGGGGGGCAGGCAGAGCTGCATGAGGTCTTCCAGGGCGGAGGAGGAGAAAGCTTTCACTACGGTGCTCCTGGGTGGAGGGCGGCGGGGGCTCGTGGTGAGCCCGCGACCGCGGCCGGCGTGTTCGGGGCGCCAGGACCACCGGGTGCTGGGGGGCACAGGCACCAGCGGTGTTCCAACGGGCGGCCGGGAACCGGTACTCGCGGCGGGGCCAGGTGAAGGAGCCGAGAGGCCGGCTCGTGGGGGTGCTGCGCGTGACGGATCCCCGGCCAGGGCGGCTGTCGTTCCTGGAGGACGGTTCCGGAGCCTGTCGGACGACCTGGCCACAGCGACCCGGTAACGGGTCGACCCGGGGTCGTGACAAGAAGGGACAACGACGGGCCCCTCCGAACACCCGCATCCTCCGCCGACCGCCGTGCGTCATCAAGCGGTCGGGAACGGAAGGCCGCTCCTGTGACCGGGCGGAACGCGTGAGCCGTTGTCCGGCCCTTCCGAGGGGCGCGCGGAGGAGGGCGCGCGCCCCGTGCCGCCCTTCCCGGCGGCGGGACGCACGCCCGGCCGCTCAGGGGCGGTTGCCGGGGTGGCGGCCTGTTCGTGCGGCCAGTTCGCGGATGGTCCCGAGGTCGCCGGCGGGGCAGGGCAGGGGCGGGGAGAAGTGGCCGCTGGCCACGATGTCCCGGTACTCGCTGAACTGGGCGAGGGCGGAGGCGACGACACGCTCGGGGAGCTCGGCGCCGGAAGGGCACGCCTGCGAGAGGTCCCACCAGTGCACGGTCAGATCGGCGGCGAGTTCCCGCGCGTAGCCGAGGCCGTCGCGCAGGCCGTAGGGCAGCCGCAGCTGCCTGTCGAGGGCCCCGGGCCGGGCCAGTGACCTGACCGCGGCCTCCGCGGCGTGGGCGACCACCCCTTTGGGGTTGGCGCCCAGCACGTCCGTGGAGAACCTCCGGGTCGAGCGGGCCACTTCCTCGCCCGCGACCGCGGCCGGGACCCAGAGCAGTTCGCCGGCGATGTGCGCGACGAGGTCACGGACGGTCCATTGGCTGCAGGGAGTGGGTCCCTCCCAGGCGTCAGCGGCGATCTCCTCGACCAGCTCGGCGATGGCGGGGAACAGGTCGCGGACCACGACCAGGACCGCCAGATGGGATCCCGGCGGATGGAAGCAGCGGTTCATCATGGTTCCCTTCGCCACGCGACTGTGCGTCGGAGCTTCGTCCGGGCGGTACCGGAGCAGGCCGGGGCTCCGGTGGGACGGGGGTGCGGCCGCCCGGCCCCGGTGCACCGGGAGGACGACCGTGACCCGGGACGGCTCCACGCCCTCTCCTGACTGCTTCGACTGCCCGCGGCCCCGTCTCCCGGACCGCCACGGAGGGATTCGTCGCCCGGCCGGGGGCGGATCGGTGGCAGGGGATGCGCAAGGTGTTGAAATTGTCCCCTCCCGTCCACTGTTTGCAACGCCGAGGGGAGACGAGGCCGCTGCGGAAAGCCGCGCGGTGGCAGGCGGCGGCACGACACGGCGTTCACCTCGGCCGCAGGAGACGGACGGCGCCCGGAACGGCCTCCCGGATTTCTTTACGCGGCACGATAATTGACGAACCAGCCGCTCCGAGGGGGGATACGGAGCGAGATTCCGGAACATGCTGGGAAGGGCAGGACGCACCGCGGAGCCAGTGGCGCGGCCGGGCCCGACAGCCCCGCCCCGTGACCCGATGGGATCGGAGGGACCATGAGAGCGCACCTGCTCACCCGCGCCGTCCGGGTCTCCGCCGTGCCGCCGGGTGCTTGCGCGGCCGCCCGGAGGGCACCGCCGCGCGGATTCCCGGATCCGGCCTGTTCTCCCGTCACACGCCCGGCGTGCTCCCAGCCCCCCTTCAGGAGACAGCCATGACCCGTTTCCGCCGCCTCGTCCCGCCGCTCGCGCTGAGCCTCGTGTCGCTCGGGGCGCTCGTGACCTCCGGCGGTTCGGCCCGGGCCGCCGACCCGCCGGCCGTCGTCTGCACGACCACCGCCACGCAGCACTACAGTCCCGGGCTCACGCTCGTCTCCCGCCCGACACGCATCACGGCGAGCGCCACCTACGCCTGCACGGGCGCCGGTTCGGTGGACACGGCCCGGCTCGGCTTCGACTACACCGTGGACGCCGGCTGCCTTCCGACCTCGTCCCCGGTGACGACCGGGATCAGCATCCTGGACTGGAACGAGGGGCCCGACTCCGAGATCACCTCCACCTTCGTGGTCACCAGGCCCGCGGGCCAGACCGTGGGGACCTCCGTCGGCACGGTGACGGCGGGCCAGTTCAACGGCTACCTCGTCCATCTCGTCGGCACGTACCCCGGATCGGACCCGCTCGCCTGTGCGACCCCCCAGGGGGTCACGTCCAGCCAGGGAGAGCTGGTCCTCACGCTCACCCAGCCCTTCTGAGCACTCCTCCCGCCGAACACGGAGGTACCCGCGATGCCGGAGCCGGGCACCGAGGTGACCGCCGCGCTGGCCGGTGTGAGGCGCCCCGGTGACGTCCTCCTCGTCCACGACGCCGTGCTGCCGAACGGGCTCTCCTTCCGCGTACGGCTCCCCGAGGCGCACGACCTGTTCGGCGACCGGGGCGGCGACGGACTCCCGGAAGACGCCCTCCTGCTCCGATCGGTGGTGGAACAGTGCGCGTACGCGACCCTGCAGCACACCGGGCTGCTGCGGCACCGGGAGGTCCCGCTGAACACCTCGTCGACCAGCCGCCTCCTGACCGGCCGGCCCCTGCGCCCCCTCCCCGGGGGACTGCTGGCGACCTGCCTCGTCGAACAGCTCCGGACGAGCCGGACGGGACGCACCCGGCGCGTCATCGCCTCCTGCGTCCTCCGGGCGCCGGACGGACGGGTGGTGGCGGACGGCGAGACGACCGCGGGGGTCCTGGAGGGCACCCTCTACCGGAACTGGCGGGGAGCCGGAGTCGTCCGGGCCGGACAGCTGCCGACCGCCCCGGGCGAACCCCGTGCCCGCGCGGGGCGGGTCAGGTCCCGGCCGGAGAACCAGGTCCTGGCTCGGATCGGGCGGGAGGACGGGGGCGCCCATGCCGTGCTGCGCCTGTCCGGTCCGCACCCCTACCTGCTGCCCGCGTCCGCCGACCACGTGACCGGGCGGCTGTTCGCGGAGGCGACCCGGCAGCTCGTGCTCGGTGCGTGCGCGCCGGACGGCAACGGAGTGCGAACGCTGCACCTGTCGTTCCCCCGGCTGTGCACCCTGGACGCCCCCGTGCGGGTGCGCGCCGTTCCGTGCCCGCGGTCACCGGCGTCCGCCCGATGGCGCGTCCTCTTCTCCCAGGCGGGCGCCACGGTGTGCACCGGGCGCGTCGAGACGGGGGTCTGACCGACGCGCAGGTGCGGCGCGAGCGTTCCCGTGCGGCCGGAACCCGAAGCGCGCGGCCCGCGACGCAGCCTCCGCCGCGGGAGCAGCCGGTGGCCCCGCCCACCTCGTGCGGGTCACCCGCACTCCCGCGGCGCCGTCCCGTCCCGCCCCCCGACACCACCGACGTGGTGACGACCGGCACCCACGGGGAGGGGAGGCGGGCGCGGACGGGGGCTCAGGCCATCGTGACGACGGGCTTGGAGCAGAGGGTGGCGGCTCCGGTGACGATCAGGACGGCGGCGGTGGCGGCGAACATGGCGCCCGGGTGGGACTTGGCCAGTGCGCCGCACAGCACCAGGGAGACGGGGGCGGCGACGTAGCCCGCGACCATGTCGACGGATATGACGCGACCGAGGATCTCACCGCGGATGTTGCGCTGGATCCAGCTCACTCCGAACACGCCCTGGAAGCCGATGCCCAGGCCCATCAGCAGCACCACGCCGACGGCTCCGGCCAGGTTGCCGAGGATGCCCAGGGCGAGCATCCCGGCGCCCAGCCAGCCGGTGAGGGCGGAGATGAGCAGGCCCACGCGCAGGTGGCGGCGGGTCGCGCCGCCCAGGAGGGCGCCGACGATGGCTCCGGCGGCCAGTGCGCCGTCGAGCAGGCCGAGGGAGGTCGCTCCGCCGTGGAACCGGAACTTGGCCAGGCTGGCGAAGCCCACGGTGAACGGGCCCGCGTAGCAGAAGGTCACGGCGGTGTCGATGGCGACCATGGCGCGGATCCGCGGGTCGGAGAAGACGTAGACCAGGCCGGCCCGGATCCGGCTGCCGAGGGATTCCCCGGCCGTGTCGGCGCCGGTCCTGGCGGCCGGGGCGGTGATGCGGCGGGTGGCCCGGCCGGCGAACAGGGCGACCAGGGCGAAGCAGCAGCTGTCGACGGCGAAGGCGGTACTGGGGTCGGTGGCGGCCACCACGATGCCGCCGACGGCGGGGCCGAGCACCGAGGCGATCCGACTGCCCACGCTGAGAAGGGCGTTCGCCGGCTCCAACTGCTCGGGCTCGACGACCGAGGGCAGGACGGAGCTGCGCGCGGGCTGGAAGAACGCGTCGACCGCGCCGAAGCACGCCGCTGCCGCGAACAGCATCCACAGGTCGAGCAGGTGGGTGAATCCGGTGGCCGCCACCCCCGCCATCAGCGCGCAGCGCAGCAGGCTGGAGAACACCATCAGGTGGCGGGCCGACACCCGGTCGCTGAGCGCCCCGCCGAGCAGGGTGAGCAGGGCGCGCGGCACGGCCTGGCAGGCGAGGACCACGCCGAGGGCCAGGCTGGAGTGGGTGAGCGTGAGGGTGATCCAGGCGAAGGCGACGGTGCTGAACCCGTCTCCCAGGAGCGAGAAGGACTGGGCGGTCCACAGGTTGCGGAAGGAGGGCGTGCGCAGGGGCGCGCGCAGGGAGGGCCGTTCGGCCGGGGGCACGGGCGGGGTGGCGGTCTGAGTCATGCGCTGCTTCGTCGCCTTCGTCTTCGTCTTCGTCGGGGGGCGGAGTGCTGGAGGAGGAGCGCGGAGGACGTCAGTAGCTGACGGGGAGGTCCTTGAGGCTGCGGTTGAGCAGCGAGAGCTGCCACTCGTGGCGGGACGGGAGGAGCCGCAGGTCCGGGTGGTCCCGTACCAGGACCCCGAGCGCGCTTCCCGCCACCAGCCGGGCCAGCGGCGCGCCGATGCAGAAGTGGATGCCGTACCCGAAGCCGAGGTGCGAGGTGCGGCCGCGGTGGACGTCGAAGGTGTCCGGGGCGTCGAACTGCCGCGGGTCGCGGTTGGCGGCGGCGGTCACCAGGAAGATCCGGTCACCGGCGCGGATGTCCTGGCCGTCGAGCCGCAGGTCCTCGGCGGCGATGCGCACCGACATCTTGGAGGGGCCGTCGAAGCGCAGGGCCTCCTCGACGGCTCCGGACAGCAGCTTGGGGTTCTCCCGTACCGCTGCCAGCTGCTGCGGGTGCGTCAGCAGGGCGCGCAGCCCGTTGGCGATCAGGTTGCTGGTGGTCTCCCCGCCGGCGAAGGCCAGATGGCTCAGCATGCCGACGAACTCCTCCTCGCTGACCGTGTCGCCGATGGCGCCCCCGGCCAGCACCGCGCTGATCAGGTCGTCCTGGGGCTGCTCACGGCGCAGCCGCACCAGGCCGGCCAGGTAGTCGTAGAGCTTGGCCAGTGACTGCAGCGAGGTGCGGTACTCCCGTTCCTCCTGGGCGGCGCCCAGCACCAGGTCGCCCACCCGGGCGTTCCAGTACCAGAACGAAGGGGCGTGCGCGGGCGGAACGCCGAGCCAGCGGGCGAAGACCAGGCTGGGCAGGGTCTTGGCCACGTCGGCGACGGCGTCCCCGCTGCTGCCGGGCGCGGCGCGGCGGGCCAGCAGCGAGCTGGTGGCCTTCGCGATCAGCCCCGCGTAGCGGTTGATGGCGCGGGCGGAGAACTGGTCCTGGAACACCCCGCGCAGCCGGCGGTGCTGCGGCGGGTCGTTGAAGACCATCCAGTGCGACAGCAGGCCGACCGCCCGCCGGGCCCCGTCGTCCAGGACGCTGTCCGGGATGGCCTCCATCAGCGGCCGGACCCGGTCGGCGGACAGCGCCGGGTGGCCCAGCGCCTCGGCCATCTGCGCGTAGCCGGTGACCAGCCAGGCGCGGTGGATGCCGCTCCAGTGGACGGGCCGGTGCTCGCGCAGCGCGTTGAAGTAGGGGTACGGGTCGGCGTTGACCTGCGGGTCCAGCAGGTAGCGCTCGGTGAAGCGGGCGGCGGTCAGCACGGACGTCCTCCGGGGGTGAGAGTGTCGAGCAGCGCGGCGACGGCGCCGACGCCGGGATCGGTGAGCATGGTGCGGTGCCCGCCGGGCAGGTGGTGGACCTGGAGTCCGCCCACCGCCAGGTCCTGCCAGGCCGACAGGTAGTCGCGGTAGGGGACGCCGATGTCGGGCATCGGGGTGTCCTGCGGCCGGTCGGCGGTGTCCCGGCCGATGACCAGGTGGATCCGGCCGGGGTAGGGGCGCGCCCGGTAGCCGGCCAGGGCCTCCAGCAGCGAGTGCCACACCTCGATCGGGGCGTCCTGGGCCAGGTCGACCTCCTCGTCGACCAGGCCCGCGTCGCGCAGGACGGTCCGCAGCCGGGCGTCCGCCGCGGCGCGGGCCGCGGAGCCGGCGGGTGCGGCGCGCAGTTCGTCGCGCAGCACCAGCGCGTGCCGCTGCCGCTCGGCGAAGCCGGCGAGCCGGCGGTGGGTGTCCGGGGTGGGCAGGTAGGGCTCGACCAGCACCAGCGGCGCCACCTCGGCCCCGGCGTCGAGGAGCTGGCCGGCCATCTCCAGGGCGATGTTGGCGCCCATCGACCAGCCGAGGACCGCGTGCGGTCCGCCGTCCCGGTCGGCCGTCAGTTCGCGGACGTAGTTGCCGGCGATCTCGCGGACCGTGAGCGGGTCGGTGCCGCCGGCCAGCCCCAGCGCCTGGTAGCCGTGCACCGGACGGGTGCCGCCCAGGGCCCGGGCGAGCGGGAGGTACCAGGTGACGCTGCCCCCGGTCGGGTGGACGCAGTTCAGCGGCCGCCCCGCCCCCGGCCGCAGCACCACCCGGGAGCGGGGGCCCGCCACCGGGTCCGCGCCGGCCCGGAGCCGGCCGAGGCCGGCGATGGTCGGCGATTCGACCAGGTCGCGGACGGTCAGGGCGAGCCCCCGGGCGCGCGCCTTGGCCACCACCCGGACCGTCGAGAGGGAACTGCCGCCCAGCGCGAAGAAGTCGTCCCGGACGCCGACCCGCTCCACGCCCAGGACCTCGGCCCACACCTGCGCCATCGCCCGTTCGGCGGGGGTGCGCGGGGCGGCGTAGGCGGCCGCCGCTTCGGCGCGGTCGCTCCGCACCGGCGGCAGCGCCCGGCGGTTGACCTTGCGGTTGGCGGTGAGCGGTAGCGCGTCGAGGACCGCGTAGGCGCTCGGCACCATGTGGGCCGGCAGCCGGCGGCGCAGCGCCTGGCGCAGCTCCTCGGCCCGCGGGGCGCCGCCCGCCTCCTGCGGTACCACGTAGGCGACCAGCCGGGGGTCGCCGCCCCCGTCGGCGCGCACCATCGCCACGGCCGACCGGACGCCGGGGTGGGCCAGCAGGGCGTCCTCGACCTCGCCGAGCTCGATCCGGAAGCCGCGGAGCTTGACCTGGCCGTCCTGGCGTCCGACGTAGTCGAGCGAGCCGTCGGCCGCGTGGCGGACGATGTCCCCGGTGCGGAACAGCCGGGCCCCGCCGCGGCCGCTGAAGGGGTCGGGGACGAAGCGCTGCGCGGTGGTCCCGGGGCGGCCCAGGTAGCCGCGGGCCAGGCTGAGGCCGCCGATGCAGAGCTCGCCGGGGGCGCCGACCGGTACCGGTTCCAGGTCCTCGTTCAGGACGTAGACCTCGGTCTCGCGGATCGGGGTGCCGATGGAGGGCCGGCCGCCGCCCGGCAGGCACTCGGCCGCGGTCACCCACACGGAGGTCTCGGTCAGGCCGTAGCCGTTGAGGAAGCGCCGCCCGGGCGCCCAGGCGTCGACGGTCTCGGCGGGGCAGGCCTCGCCGGCCACCATCAGGGTGCGCAGGTCCGGCAGCCCCCGCGGGTCCATGACGCTCAGCGCGGTCGGGGGCAGCACCGCCGCGGTGATCCGCTGGGTGCGCAGGGTGCGGGTGAGGTCGGCGCCGGGCGCCAGGTCCTGGCGTGCGGCGCTGCACAGTTGCGCGCCGTTGGCCAGCGCCCAGGTCATCTCGAACACCGAGGCGTCGAAGCTGCTGGACGCGAACTGCAGCACCCGGTCGTCCGGGGACGGGGACAGCACGTCCTGCTGCGCCCGGACCAGGTTCAGCATCCCGCGGTGGGTGACCGCCACTCCCTTGGGCGTGCCGGTGGAGCCGGAGGTGTAGATCACGTAGGCGGTGCTGTCCGGTCCCGCCCCGGACTCGGGGCAGCCGGCCGGGAGCTGCCCGGACTCCGGGTCCAGGTTCGGGTCCGGGTCCGCGGTGAGTGCGCCGACCATCAGGGTGTGCCGGACCCGAGGGGCGGCGTGGGCCAGCTCGGGCTGGGTCAGCAGCACCGTCATGGCCGAGTCCCCGACCATGAAGGCGAGCCGCTCCCCGGGGTACTCGGGGTCCAGGCACAGGTAGGCGGCACCGGACTTGAGCACCCCCAGGACCGCCCGGGCGAGGTCCGGGCCCCGTTCCAGGCAGATGCCGACCACGGTCTCGGTGTCGACGCCCAGCGCGCGCAGCCGCCGGGCGATCCGGTCGCCGGCCCGGTCGAGCTCGCCGTAGCCGGTGACGTCCGGGCCGTGGACCAGGGCGGGGGCCTGCGGGTGCCGCTCGGCGTGCTGCTGGACCAGTTCGTGGAACAGCCGCCGGTCGTCCTCCTCCTGGTACGGGTCCTGGTGCGCCTCCTGGTGCCGGCCGCGCGTGGTGGCGGCGTTCCAGCGGTACAGCACCAGGTCGCGCGCGGCGCCGGTGAGGGCGGGCCGGGTGACCGGGCCGTGCGGCTCGGCGGCCATCGCCCGCAGCAGGCCCCGGTAGGTGTCCGCGAGCTGTTCGCAGGCGGTGGCGTCCAGGTAGCGGGGGTCGGCGTCCAGGGTCATGCCGCCCGGGTTGGCGTTCAGGCTGAGCGGGAAGTTGGTGCGGGCGACCTCCAGGGTGTCCTCCCACACGTCCTTCTCCAGCCGGTGGAAGTTCACGAAGTTGAAGACGGCCTCGACCGCCACGCCGCCCAGGGAGCGCTGCATCTCGGCGAGCGGGAACCTCCGGTGCGGCATCAGGGCGCGCTCGGCGGCGAAGGTCTCGCGCAGGTACTCGACCCAGCTGCGGGCGGTGGAGTGGAACCCGATCGGCACCGTGTTGAGGAACAGGCCGCGCATCAGGTCCGCGTGGGCGTGCTCGGGGCGGCCGTTGGTGACCATGCCGATGCTGTAGGGGTCGTCGCCGGCGAAGAGGCCCATCAGCCGGTAGAAGGCCGCGAGGAAGACCGTCCGCACCGGGACCCCGGCCAGGGCGGCGACCTCGGCCAGCGGCCCGGCCAGTTCCCGGTAGGACCGCTCGGCCTCGTGCGGCGGCCGGTCGCCGACCGGGGCCGGCCCGGGGGCCGGGGCGAAGTGGACCGGTTCCAGGCCGACCAGCGCCTCGTGCCAGAAGTCGCGGGACGCGGTGGAGGCCAGTGCCTCGCGCTCCAGCGCCACGTAGTCCGCGAAGCGCACCGCGGGTCCGGCCGCGGCGGCGGGCTCCAGGCCGGCCGCCCGGCGGTGGTGCAGCTCCAGCAGGTCCGCGATGAACGAGGTCAGGCTCCAGCCGTCGAGCACCACGTGGCAGTCGGTGATGGTCAGCCGGAACTGCTCCTCGCCGAGCCGGTGCACGAACAGCCGTACCAGCGGGGCGGCGGACAGGTCGAAGGGCAGCGCGGCCTGTTCGCGCACGTGGGCGGCGGCCGCCTCGCGCTGCTCGGCCGCCGACAGGCCGCGCAGGTCGGCGAAGCCCACCGGCAGGGCGGCCCGCCGGTGCACCAGTTGCAGCGGCTCGGTGTCGCGCAGCAGGTCGAAGGAGGTGCGCAGGATGTCGTGGCGCTCGACCAGGACGTCCACGGCCTCCTGGAACGCGGCGAGGTCGAAGCCGGCGCTGTCGCGCAGCTTGAAGCTGGTCACGTTGTGGTAGGCGCCGCGCTCCGGATCGCTCATCAACTCGTGCAGCATGCCCGCCTGGAGCATCGTCAGCGGATAGGCGTCCTCGACGTCCGGCGGCAGGGCGGCCGCCTCGGCACTGTCGATCATGGACAGGGCGGCCACCGGCGCCGTCCCGACGGACGCCGTCGAGTGGTCCGCCAGGTCCGCCAGGTCCGCCAGGACCTGGGCCCGGAAGATGTCCGGGATGCTCAGCGCCAGCCCGGCCTCGCGGGCCAGCCCGATCACCCGCAGGGCCAGGATGGAGTCGCCGCCCAGCCGGAAGAAGTTGTCGTCCACGCCGACCCGGTCGAGCCCGAGGACCTCGCCCCAGATCCCGGCCAGCGACTCCTCGGCGGGGGTGCGCGGCGCGGTGTACCGCGCGCTGAGGTCGGCCTCGCGGGCCTGGAGCAGGGCCAGGGCCTTGCGGTCGACCTTGCCGTTCACGGTCAGCGGCAGGGTCCGGTGCTCGGTGATCAGGGCCGGGACCATGTAGTCGGGCAGGCCGCGGCCGAGGTGGGCGCGCAGCGCGCGGGTGTCGACCGGGGAGCCGCCGACCGGGCAGCCGCCGGCAGGAGCAGTGGCGGCGCCGGTGGCGATGTGGCCGACCAGCCGTCGCACGCCGCCCGGCTCCTCGCGGACCACGACGGCGGCGTCGACCACGCCGGGGAAGCCGCGCAGCGCGGCCTCGATCTCGCCCAGTTCGATCCGGAAGCCGCGGATCTTGACCTGGGCGTCCACCCGGCCCAGGAACTCCAACTGCCCGTCGGGCAGCCGCCGGACCCGGTCGCCGGTCCGGTACAGCCGGCCGCCGGCCGGTCCGTAGGGGTCGGGCACGAAACGCTCGGCGGTCAGCGACGGGCGTCCGAGATAGCCCCGGGCCAGACCCGCCCCGGCGACGTACAGCTCGCCCGGGACACCGGTCGGCACCAGCCGCTGGTGCTGGTCGAGCACGTAGCCGCGCAGGTCCGCCAGCGGCACCCCGATCGGCGACAGGGTGTCGCCCTCGGCGTCCTCGCGGGTCAGGACCCGGTGGGTGACGTGCACGGTGGTCTCGGTGATCCCGTACATGTTCACCAGCCGCGGCAGGTGCGGCGAGGGGTCGGCGAACCAGTCGCCGAAGTCCCGCGCGCTCAGCGCGTCGCCGCCGAAGACGACGGTCCGCAGGGCGAGTTCCGCGAACGAGCGCCCGGACTGCGCGGCCTGCGCCCGCAGGCCCTGGAAGGCGGCGGGGGTCTGGCTCAGGACGGTGACGCGCTCGGCGGCCAGCAGGTCGAAGACGGCGTCCGGGTCCCGGACCACGTCCGTGGCGGCGATCACCACCCGCCCGCCCTTGGACAGCGCCCCCCACAGCTCCCAGACCGAGAAGTCGAAGGCGAAGGAGTGCAGCAGCGACCAGACGTCGTCCGGGCCGAAGTCGAACGACGCCTCGCAGGACGCGAACAGCCGGGCGGCGTTGTGGTGGGTGACCACGACGCCCTTGGGCCGGCCGGTGGAGCCGGAGGTGTAGATGACGTAGGCGGCGTTGCCGGGCCGCAGCGCGGGGCCCGGGGCGGTGTCCCGGCCGGGGGAGGGGCAGGCGGGGCCGTCGAGCGCGCCGGGCGCGTCCAGCACCAGCAGCTCGGCGCCCAGGCCCGCGACCTTGTCGCGGGTGGCGCTGTCGGTGAGCAGCAGGGTGGCGCCGGCGTCGTCGACCATGAACCCGAGGCGCTCGCCCGGGTGGGAGCCGTCCATCGGCAGGTAGGCCCCGCCGGCCTTCCAGATCCCCAGCACCGCGACCGCGAGCCACTCGTCGCGGCCCACGCAGACGCCGACCCGGGACTCGGGGCGCACCCCGCGGCGGCGCAGGACCCGCGCCAACCGCTCGGCTCGGTCGTCGAGTTGCGCGTACGTGAGGCGCCGGTCCGCGCACACCACCGCGACCCGGTCGGGGCGGAGGCGGACCTGGTGGTGGAAGGCGTCCAGCAGTAGCGGCACCGTCGGGGCCGGCACCGGGTCGGGGTGGCCCGCCTGCGCCAGCAGCGACGCGCGCTCCTCCTCGGCCAGCGGCTCCAGGTCGGCGATCGCCGTCGCCGGGCGGGTGACGATCGCGTCGAGCACCCGGTGCACGTGGTCGGCCAGGGTCGCGACCGTCCCGGGGTCGAAGAGGTCGCGCCGGTAGACGAACGAGAGCGTCAGCCCGTCCGGCTGCTCGGTGGCGTGCAGGGACAGGTCGAACTTCGCGACGTCCGCGCCGACGGACACGCTCTCGCCGCGTGCGCCGCCCAGCGTGAAGCCGCCCCCGTCGGCGTACTCGTAGGCGAACAGCACCTGGAACAGCGGGTTGCGGCTGAGGTCGCGGTCCGGGCTGAGCACCTCGACCAGGCGTTCGAAGGGGACGTCCTGGTGGTCCATCGCGCCCAGCGCCGCGTCCCGCACCCGGCCCAGGTACTCGGCGAGCGTCGGGTTCCCGGACAGGTCCCCCCGCATCACCAGGGTGTTGACGAAGAACCCGACCAGCGACTCGGTCTGCGGACGGTCGCGGTTGGCCGCGATCGTGCCCACCGCGATGTCCTCCTGCCCGGTGTGGAAGCCGAGGGCGATCTGGTAGGCGGCCAGCAGCGTCATGAACATCGTCGAGCTGCCGCGCTCGTTGAGCTGCCGCAGCGACTGCCGCAGCCCGGCGGGGAGGGCCAGCTTGAGGACCGCCCCCTCGTGGGAGCGTTCGACCGGGCGCGGCCGGTCGGTGGGCAGCTCCAGCGGAGCGAGGCCGGCCAACCGGGTCCGCCAGTAGTCCAGGTGGCTCTCCGCCCGGGCCCGGCCGCCCGCGCCGGACTCCCACGCCGCGTAGTCGCGGTAGGTGATCGGCAGCTCCGGCAGCGCGGCGGGCCGGCCTCCGGTGCGGGCGCCGTACAGGGCCGTCAGGTCGCGGCAGATGACGCCCAGGGACCAGGCGTCGGACACGATGTGGTGCATCGCCAGCACCAGGACGTGGTCCGCCGCCCCGACCCGCACCAGCGTCGCCCGGAACGGGGCCTCCGCCGCCAGGTCGAAGGGCCGGTTCGCGGCGGCTTCGGTGGCCGCGGTCACGGCCCGCTCCCGGGCGGCCGGCGCGACCCCGGACAGGTCCACCCACTCCGGCGCGAACCCGCCGGCCGGCAGCTCCTCCTGGAAGGCCACCCCGCCGCGGCTGGGGAAGCGGGTCCGCAGCTGCGGGTGCCGCCGGACCAGGTCGCCGAGGGCGAGCTCCAGCGCGGAGCGGTCGAGCTCCCCGGACAGCCGCCAGACGGCGGGCATCAGGTACTCGGTGCCGCCGGGCCGCAACTGGTCCAGGAAGTTGAGGCGCTGCTGCGCGCTGGACAGCGGCACCGCGGTGGCGCCCGGGGCGAGGCGCGGGATCTCCGGGGCGGCCTGGCCGGCGGCGGCCCGCACACCGCGCAGGCGCTGGTTCAGCAGGGCGCGCGCCGCGGGCGTGAGGGACTGGCGGAGACGGGGCTCGGCGGTTTCCGTGGTGATTGACATGTCAGATCCTCGTTCGGCCGGTCACTGGAGGTGGAGGTGGAGGGACAGGTCGATCTCGTCGCCGCTCATGGCGGCGATCTCGTCGATCAGGAGCTGTTCCACGGTGACCGCCAACGCGGAGACGGTCGGGTTCTCGAAGACGTGCCGGACCTGGACGGCGCAGTCGAACGCCTGGCGGATCCGGGAGGCGACGACGGTGGCCCGCAGCGAGTGGCCGCCGAGCTCGAAGAAGTTGTCCTCGACGCCCACCCGGTCGATGCCCAGGGCGACGGACCAGATGCTGGCGATCACGTCCTCGGTGGGCGTGCGGGGTTCGACGAACGAGCTGCTCTCGGCGGTGGTGCGATCGTCGGTGGGTGCGGGGAGGGCTCGGTGGTCGATCTTGCCGGTGGGGGTGGTGGGGAGGGTGGGGAGGTGGATGAAGTGGGTGGGGATCATGTGGTCGGGGAGGGTGGTGGTGCACCAGGTGCGGAGGGTGGTGGTGGTGAGGGGGGTGGTGTCGGTGGTGGTGTAGTGGGCGGTGAGGTGGGGGTGTCCGGGGTGGTCTTCGCGGATGGTGGTGACGGCGGCGGTGATGTGGGGGTGGTGGGTGAGGGTGGTCTGGATTTCGTCGAGTTCGATGCGGTAGCCGCGGAGTTTGATCTGGTTGTCGAGGCGGCCGAGGTAGTGGAGGGTGCCGTCGGGCAGGCGGCGGACGCGGTCGCCGGTGTGGTAGATGCGGCTGCCGGCGGGTCCGTGGGGGTCGGGGGTGAAGCGGTCGGCGGTGAGGGCGGGTTGGTGGTGGTAGCCGCGGGCGAGTTCGGGGCCGCCGACGCACAGTTCGCCGGGGACGCCGAGCGGGGTGGGGTTGCCGTGCGGGTCGAGGACGTAGGTGCGCCGGCCGCCCAGCGCGGTACCGATCGGGATGCGGTCGGCGGTGCGCCGCCGGACGGTGTGGGCGGTGGCGGCGATGGCGGTCTCGGTGGGGCCGTAGGTGTTGACGACGGGGACGTGCGGCAGGTGGGTGAACCAGGCGTCGGTGGGAGCGGGCGGCAGCACCTCGCCGCCGGTGATCGCCAGGCGCAGGGTCGCGAGGAGGTCCCGGGAGGCGGGGGTGAGGCCGGCGGCGAACTCGGCCCAGTAGGTGGGCACCAGCTCCATGACGGTGATGCCGTGGGCGTGGATCTGCTCGCGGAGTTCCTCGACGGTCCACACCTGGTCGGGGCGGATCACCACCCGGGCTCCGGCGGTGAGGCCGGGTAGGGTCTGTTCGAGCGCGGCGTCGAAGGAGGCGGAGGCGAACTGCAGGACGCGGTCGTGGGGGGTGAGGTGGTAGTGCTGGCGGATGGTGTGGGTGTGGCGGGCGAGGGCGGGGTGGTCGACGGCGACGCCTTTGGGGCGGCCGGTGGAGCCGGAGGTGTAGATGAGGTAGGCGAGGGAGCCGGTGGGGTGGGTGGTGCGGGTGCCGGTGGTGTGGGTGCCGGTGGTGGGGAGGTCTTCGACGAGGACGGGTGTGGTGTGCAGTGAGGTGGCGAGGTCGGCCAGGTCGTGTTGGGTGACGAGGCTGGTGAGGTTCGCGTCCTGGGCCATGTGGGTGAGGCGGGCGTGGGGGTAGGCGGGGTCGAGGGGGACGTAGGCGCCGCCGGCTTTCCAGATGCCGAGCAGGGCGACGGGCAGCCACGGGCCGCGTTCCAGGCAGACGCCGACTCGGGATTCGGGGCCGACTCCGGTGGTGTGCAGGGCGTCGGCGAGTGCGTCGGAGCGGTCGGCGAGTTCCCGGTAGGTGAGGTGCTGTTCCTCGCAGACCACGGCCACCGCGTCCGGGTCGCGGGCGACCTGGGCCGCGAACGCCTCCAGTACCGACGGCGGTTCAGCGGCGGCCTCGACCGGCGCGCTGAGGACGGCCAGCGCCCGCCGCTCCTGCTCGGAGAGCATCCGCAGGTCGCCGACCCTGGTGCGGGGCGCGTGCGCGATCTCGGTCAGGACGCTTTCGACGTGGGAGGCCAGTCGGAGGATGGTCGCCCGGTCGAAGAGGTCGGTGGCGTACTCGACGTGGAGGGAGAAGCGGCCCTCCCGGCCGGTGCCGAAGGAGAGGGAGAGGTCGAACTTCGCCGTGTCCCGCGGGAGATCGACGGGCGTGAACTCGGCCCCGGCGGCGGTGACCCGGGTGGCGGGCCGGTCGTTGACGTCGAACAGCACCTGGAAGAGGGGGTTGCGGCTGGGGTCGCGGGTGGGTTTGAGGTCTTCGACGAGTCGTTCGAAGGGGAGGTCTTGGTGGTCGAAGGCGCCGAGGACGTTGTCGCGGACGCGGGTGAGGTGGGTGGTGAAGGTGGGGTTGTCGGTGAGGTCGGCGCGGGTGACGAGGGTGTTGACGAAGAAGCCGATGAGTCCTTCGGTTTCGGCGCGGTTGCGGCCGGCGATGGGGGTGCCGATGGCGATGTCGGTCTGTCCGGACCAGCGGGCGAGGACGGTCTGGAAGGCGGCGAGCAGGACCATGAAGGTGGTGGCCCGGTGGGTGCGGGCGAGGGTGTCGAGCTGGGTGATGAGGGTGGTGGGGAGGGTGTGGGTGATCGTGCCGCCGCGTCCGGTGCGGGTGGCGGGTCGGGGGTGGTCGGTGGGGAGGTCGAGGACGGGGAGGTCGGCCAGGGCGGTGCGCCAGTAGGCGAGTTGGTTGTCGAGGACGTGGCCGGTGAGGTGGTCGCGTTGCCAGGCGGCGTAGTCGGCGTACTGGACGGGCAGCGCGGGTGGGGTCGGGGTGGTGCCGGTGGCGCGGGCTTCGTAGTGGGTGGTGAGTTCGTCGGTGAAGATCTTGGCGGACCAGCCGTCGGAGGCGATGTGGTGGAAGGTGACGGTGACGAGGTGGTCGTCGGTGTCCAGGGTCCAGGCGGCGCAGCGCAGGAGGGGGGCGGTGGCGAGGTCGAAGGGCTGGGTGGAGAAGGCGGTGGCCAGCTCGCGGGCGTGGTCGAGGCGCTGTTCGGCGGGGAGGGTGGTGGTGAGGTCGTGCCACTGGGTGGGGACGGTGGCGTGGTCGGCGATGCGGGGGACGGGGCGTCCGTCGACCTCGACCAGGGCGGTGCGCAGTACCTCGTGTCGGGCGACCACGTCGTCCAGGGCCTGCTGCCAGGCCGACCGGTCCAGCCGGCCGCGCACCCGCCACACGTGGCTGAGGGTGTACTCGTCCCGGGTGGCGGAGAGGCGGTCCAGCAGCCACAGCCGTTCCTGGGCGAAGGAGACCGGCAGCGCGCCGCCGCGCTCCACCCGCCGCATCCGGCCACCGACCGCACCCCCGGCGGTGGCGACCTGCTCGGCGAAGTCGCGGAGGCAGGGCTTCTCGAAGATGGTGCGCAGTTCGACCGAGCGGTTGAGCTGTTCGGCGATCCGCGAGACGGCCATGGTGGCGAGGAGGGAGTGGCCGCCGAGCTCGAAGAAGTTGTCGTCGATGCCGATGACGGTGGTGCCGAGGACTTCGGACCAGATGTCGGCGATGGTCTGTTCGACGGGGTTGCGCGGGGCGGTGTAGTCGGGGTCGGCGGTGGTGCGATCGTCGGTGGGTGCGGGGAGGGCTCGGTGGTCGATTTTGCCGGTGGGGGTGGTGGGGAGGGTGGGGAGGTGGATGAAGTGGGTGGGGATCATGTGGTCGGGGAGGGTGGTGGTGCACCAGGTGCGGAGGGTGGTGGTGGTGAGGGGGGTGGTGTCGGTGGTGGTGTAGTGGGCGGTGAGGTGGGGGTGTCCGGGGTGGTCTTCGCGGATGGTGGTGACGGCGGCGGTGATGTGGGGGTGGTGGGTGAGGGTGGTCTGGATTTCGTCGAGTTCGATGCGGTAGCCGCGGAGTTTGATCTGGTTGTCGAGGCGGCCGAGGTAGTGGAGGGTGCCGTCGGGCAGGCGGCGGACGCGGTCGCCGGTGTGGTAGATGCGGCTGCCGGCGGGTCCGTGGGGGTCGGGGGTGAAGCGGTCGGCGGTGAGGGCGGGTTGGTGGTGGTAGCCGCGGGCGAGTTCGGGTCCGCCGATGCACAGTTCGCCGGGGACGCCGAGCGGGGTGGGGTTGCCGTGCGGGTCGAGGACGTAGGTGCGCCGGCCGCCCAGCGCGGTACCGATCGGCACCTTGCCCGGAGCGTCTCCCCGGACGGTGTGGGCGGTGGCGGTCACGGTGGTCTCGGTGGGTCCGTAGGCGTTGATCACGGTGACGCCGGGGAGGTGCTGCCGCCAGAGGGCGAGCGCGGCGGGGGGCAGCACCTCGCCGCCGAGGACCAGCAGCCGCAGGGTGGCCATCGCGGGCACCTGGGCCGCCGACAGGCCCGACACCAGCTCCGCCCAGTACGCCGGCGGGAAGTTGGCCACGGTGACGCCGAACCGCTCGATCACGGACGGGAGGTGGGCCGGCAGCCACGGGTCGTTCGGCCGGATGACCACCCGGGCGCCGCCGAGCAGGGCCGGGAGCAGCTGCTCCAGGAAGGGGTCGAAGGAGGCGGAGGCGAACTGCAGGACGCGGTCGTGGGGGGTGAGGTGGTAGTGCTGGCGGATGGTGTGGGTGTGGCGGGCGAGGGCGGGGTGGTCGACGGCGACGCCTTTGGGGCGGCCGGTGGAGCCGGAGGTGTAGATGAGGTAGGCGAGGGAGCCGGTGGGGTGGGTGGTGCGGGTGCCGGTGGTGTGGGTGCCGGTGGTGGGGAGGTCTTCGACGAGGACGGGTGTGGTGTGCAGTGAGGTGGCGAGGTCGGCCAGGTCGTGTTGGGTGACGAGGCTGGTGAGGTTCGCGTCCTGGGCCATGTGGGTGAGGCGGGCGTGGGGGTAGGCGGGGTCGAGGGGGACGTAGGCGCCGCCGGCTTTCCAGATGCCGAGCAGGGCGACGGGCAGCCACGGGCCGCGCTTCAGGCAGACGCCGACTCGGGATTCGGGGCCGACTCCGGTGGTGTGCAGGGCGTCGGCGAGTGCGTCGGAGCGGTCGGCGAGTTCCCGGTAGGTGAGGTGCTGTTCCTCGCAGACCACGGCCACCGCGTCCGGGTCGCGGGCGACCTGGGCCGCGAACGCCTCCAGTACCGACGGCGGTTCAGCGGCGGCCTCGACCGGCGCGCTGAGGACGGCCAGCGCCCGCCGCTCCTCGTCCGTCAGCAGGTCCACGCTTCCGACCGGGACGTCGGGGGTGAGCGCCACGGCCTCCAGGAATCGGCGCAGGTGGCTCGCCAGCCGCTCGACGGAGTCAGCGTCGAACAGGTCCCTGGCGTAGGTGAAGTGGAACCTCATCCCGCCGTCGACGGGTCGCGTGATCAGCGAGATGTCGAAGGGCGAGGAGGGATCGCCGCTGTCCAGGCTCATCGGTGACAGCTGGATGGAGCCGTGGTACGGCTCGGCCTGCTCGAAGTTCTGGGTGACGAACCAGGCCTGGAAGAGGGGGTTGCGGCTGGGGTCGCGGGTGGGTTTGAGGTCTTCGACGAGTCGTTCGAAGGGGAGGTCTTGGTGGTCGAAGGCGCCGAGGACGTTGTCGCGGACGCGGGTGAGGTGGGTGGTGAAGGTGGGGTTGTCGGTGAGGTCGGCGCGGGTGACGAGGGTGTTGACGAAGAAGCCGATGAGTCCTTCGGTTTCGGCGCGGTTGCGGCCGGCGATGGGGGTGCCGATGGCGATGTCGGTCTGTCCGGACCAGCGGGCGAGGACGGTCTGGAAGGCGGCGAGCAGGACCATGAAGGTGGTGGCCCGGTGGGTGCGGGCGAGGGTGTCGAGCTGGGTGATGAGGGTGGTGGGGAGGGTGTGGGTGATCGTGCCGCCGCGTCCGGTGCGGGTGGCGGGTCGGGGGTGGTCGGTGGGGAGGTCGAGGACGGGGAGGTCGGCCAGGGCGGTGCGCCAGTAGGCGAGTTGGTTGTCGAGGACGTGGCCGGTGAGGTGGTCGCGTTGCCAGGCGGCGTAGTCGGCGTACTGGACGGGCAGCGCGGGTGGGGTCGGGGTGGTGCCGGTGGCGCGGGCTTCGTAGTGGGTGGTGAGTTCGTCGGTGAAGATCTTGGCGGACCAGCCGTCGGAGGCGATGTGGTGGAAGGTGACGGTGACGAGGTGGTCGTCGGTGTCCAGGGTCCAGGCGGCGCAGCGCAGGAGGGGGGCGGTGGCGAGGTCGAAGGGCTGGGTGGAGAAGGCGGTGGCCAGCTCGCGGGCGTGGTCGAGGCGCTGTTCGGCGGGGAGGGTGGTGGTGAGGTCGTGCCACTGGGTGGGGACGGTGGCGTGGTCGGCGATGCGGGGGACGGGGCGTCCGTCGACCTCGACCAGGGCGGTGCGCAGTACCTCGTGTCGGGCGACGACGTCGTCCAGGGCCTGCTGCCAGGCCGACCGGTCCAGCCGGCCGCGCACCCGCCACACGTACTTGAGCAGGTACTCGTCGCCACTCGCCGAGAGGCGGTCCAGCAGCCACAGCCGCTCCTGGGCGAAGGAGGCCGGCAGCGCGCCGTCCCGCTCCACCCGCCGCATCCGGCCACCGACCGCACCCCCGGCGGCCGCGGTCCTCCGGCCGGCCAGCCGCTTGGCGACGAGTTCCCGGCGCAGGGCGTCCGCCGTGGCGGGCGTGTTCTCGTTCTCGTTCACGACGCATCCATTTCGGCGAGCATGTCTCGGAGTTCTTCCTCGGTCAGGTCGGACATCTGGGCGGTGACGAGGTCTTCGACCGCGGCGGCCAGACCGGCGATCGTGGGAGCCCGGAAGAACTCCCGCAGCGGGAAGTCGACCTGGAACTCCTCCCGGATCCGGGAGATCAGCCGGGTGGCGAGGAGCGAGTGCCCGCCGCTCGCGAAGAAGTCGTCCCGGATGCCGGGGTCCCGCAGCCCGAGCAGACCGGCCCAGAGGTCGGCGAGGGTCCGTTCGACCTCGTTGGTCGGAGGTTCGTGCCCGGCGGCCGGGCCTTCGGGAGCGCGGTCCGGGTCGGGGAACCCCTGGCGGTCCAGCTTTCCGCCGGGTGTCCGCGGGACGGAGTCGATCAGCAGCAGGCGGGCGGGCACCATGTGGGCCGGCAGCTGGCGTCCGCACCAGGCGCGCAGCTCCGCCGGGGTCACCGAGCCGGGTGATCGGGGCAGGACGTATCCGATCAGGCGCTGCCCGCCGGCCGGGTCCGGCCGCGCCACCACCGCGGCGAAGTCGACGCCGGGGCAGCTGCCGAGCACCGATTCGATCTCCCCCGGTTCGATCCGGAAGCCCCGGATCTTGACCTGGTCGTCGAGGCGGCCGAGGCACTGCAGGTTGCCGTCGGCGAGCCAGCGGACCCGGTCACCGGTGCGGTACATCCGGGATCCCGGGGACCCCAGCGGGTCGGGGACGAAGCGGTCCGCGCTCTGGGCCGGGCGGCCCAGGTAGCCGCGGGCGACGATGCCGCCGCCGATGTGCAGCTCGCCCGTCACACCGACCGGCACCGGCCGGCCGTGCGGGTCGAGGACGTAGTGGCGCGCCCCGCCGATCGTGCGGCCCACCGTCGCGGCGTCGGCCGCTGCCGTGATCTCCGCGAGCGAGGACCAGACGGTCGCCTCGGTCGGCCCGTACAGGTTCCAGACCCGCAGGCCGCGTGCGAGCAGCCCCGCGGCCAGCTCGGCGGTGAGGGGCTCACCGCCGGACATCGCGTGGGTCAGCTTCCCCCAGTCGCCGCCCGCTTCGAGCAGCATGCGCCAGGACGTGGGCGTGGCCTGCAGGACGGTGACACCGTGCTCCCGCACGCGGTCGGCGAGCTCCCGGGCGTCCAGGGACTGCTCCTTCGTCATCACGACGACGCGGCTGCCGAGGACGAGCGGCAGCAGCAGTTCGACGGTCGAGATGTCGAAGCAGATGCTGGTGAGCGCGGCGACGGTGTCGTTCCGACCCAACGGGGCGGACCGCTCCATGCCCGCGAAGAACCGGATCAGGCTGCCGTGGTCGACGCCGACGCCCTTGGGCCGGCCGGTCGAGCCGGAGGTGTAGATCACGTAGGCGAGCGCGTTCCCGGCCGGCAGGTGCGGGTCGGTCCGGCGGGACGCCGTGCGGGGGAGGTCTTCGACCAGGACCGGCGCGGTGTGCAGCGAGGCGGCCAGGTCGGCCAGCCCGTGCTGGGTCACGACGCAGCCGAGAGCCGCGTCCTGGGCCATCTGGGTGAGGCGGGCGTGCGGGTACTCGGGGTCGAGCGGGACGTACGCGCCGCCGGCCTTCCAGATGCCGAGCAGGGCGACGGGCAGCCACGGGCCGCGCTCCAGGCAGACGCCGACCCGGGACTCCGGGCCGACCCCGGCGGCGAGCAGCGCCTCGGCCAGCGCGTCGGAGCGGTCGGCCAGGTCCCGGTAGCTGAGCCGCTGTTCTCCGCAGACCACGGCCTCCGCGTCCGGATCGCGCGCCACCTGCGCCGCGAACGCCTCCAGCACCGACCGCGGCCCGTCGCCGGCGCCGTCGAAGCCGGCCTTCCCGGGGAGGTCGTGCAGCACCGCGAGCTCGCCGGGGACGAAGAGGTCGAGCTCGCTGAGCGGCGAGTCGGGGCGGTCCAGCGCCGAGCCCAGCAGCCGGGGCAGTCGGGCGGCGATCAGCTCGACCGTCTCCCGGTCGAAGAGGTCGGTGGAGTACTGCAGGACGCCGGACAGGCCGTCCGGTGCGCCGGTCGCCGAGAAGCGCTCGCCCAGCGAGAAGGTGAGGTCGAACATCGCGCCGCGCAGGTCCAGCGGCACCGGGTCGCGGTCCCGGTCCGGGGCGGCCGCGGTGGCCGGGGTGGCCGTGGTGTCGGTGTTGTCGAAGGCCAGCATGATCTGGAACAGCGGGTGGTGCGCCGGTGAGCGGTCCGGGTTGACGGCCTCGACGACCTCGTCGAACGGGAGGTCCTGGTGCGCGTAGGCGGCCAGGTCGGTCTCCCGCACCCGGTGCAGGAGCTCGGTGAAACTCGGGTCGCCCTGGGTGTCGGTGCGGAGCACGAGGGTGTTGACGAAGCAGCCGACCAGGTCGGCGAGGCCCTCCTCGGTGCGGCCGGCGACGGGCGAGCCGATCGGGATGTCGGTGCCGGCCCCGAGCCTGGTCAGCAGTGCGGCGACGACCGCGTGCAGCACCATGAACGTCGTGGCCCGGTGGGTGCGGGCGAACTCCGCCGTCCGGGCGTGCAGGTGCGGGTCGATCGTCAGGGCGGCGCGGCCGCCGGAGTGGCCCGGCACGGGTGGCCGGGCGCGGTCGGTGGGCAGGTCGACGGCGCCGGGCATCCCGTCCAGGGCGGCGCGCCAGTAGTCGGCCTGCTCGGCGCGCAGGCCGGCCGGGTCCGCGGGGTCGCCCAGGAGCTCCCGCTGCCACAGCGTGTAGTCCGCGTACTGCACCGGAAGGGCGTCGAACCGCGGGACGAGCCCCTGGCTACGGGCCCGGTAGGCGGTGGTGAGGTCGCGCGCCAGGGGGGCCTTCGACCAGCCGTCGACCGCGATGTGGTGCGCGAGCAGCAGGACGGCCGTGGTGTCCGGTTCGTCGGACGGGAACATCCAGGCGTGCAGCGGCGGCTCGGCGGCCAGGTCGAACACGTGGGCCGACGCCTCGTCCAGCGCGGCGGCCAGGCCGCCGTCCGTCACCACCGAGAGCGCGGGGACGGTCGACCCGGGCAGCACGCACTGGCGGGGCCGGCCCCCGTCGGGCCCGGGCCGGAACACCGTGCGCAGGCTCTCGTGCCGGCGGGTCACGTCCTGGAGCGCCCGCCGCAGCACGGCGGGGTCCGCGGGGCCCGGCAGGGACAGCCGGAACGGCAGGTTGTACACCGCGCTGGGCCCCTCCAACTGGTCGAGGAACCAGAGCCGTTGCTGGGCGGGGGACAGCGGGAGGACGGCCGGGCGCGGCCCGGCGGCGAGCGCCGGCCGGGGCCGGGTGCCCCGCAGCAGCCGCGGCGCCAGCGTCCGCACCGTGGGGGCCTCGGTGAGGGTCCGCAGGTCGAGTTCCGCGTGGAGGGTGGAGCGCACCAGGCCGATCAGTCGGAACGCGAGCAGCGAGTGGCCGCCGAGGTCGAAGAAGTCGTCGTCGAGGCCGACCTCGGTGACACCGAGCACATCGGCGTAGAGGTGGCACAGGACTTCCTGGACCGGGGTGCGGACGTCACCGCCGCTGCCGGTGGTCCGGTACGCGGGGGCCGGCAGCGCGCCGCGGTCGATCTTGCCGCTGCTGTTCAGGGGCAGCCGGTCGAGCACCACGACGGCGCTGGGGACCATGTACGGCGGAAGCAGGGTGCCGACGAGTGCGCACAGCGCCGCCGGGTCGAGGTGCGCGCCGGGCTCCGCGACCACGTAGCCGACCAGGCGCCGGTCGCCCTCGCGGTCCTCGCGGACCGTCACGACGGCCTGGGCGACCGCCGGCTCGCGGCGCAGGGCCGCCTCCACCTCGCCCGGTTCGATGCGGTACCCGCGCAGGTTGAGCTGCCCGTCCGCGCGGGCCAGGAACTCCAGCTGGCCGTCGGCGTTCCAGCGGGCGAGGTCACCGGTGCGGTACATCCGCGCCCCGGCGGCGCCGTCCGGGTCCGGGAGGAAGGCGGCGGCCGTGGCGCCGGGACGGTTCCAGTACCCGCGGGCCAGGCCGGGGCCGCCGACGTAGAGCTCGCCCACCGCGCCCGGCTCGACGGGTCGCAGGTCGCCGTCCAGCAGGTGGACGCTGGTGTTCCAGGCCGGGCGCCCGATCGGCAGCGGGCCGGCCGGCAGCGGGCTGCCGGGCTCCACCCGGTACTGCGTGCAGGCGACCACCACCTCGCTGGGGCCGTAGCTGTTGACCACGGCCGTGCCGGGGTACCGGGACCGCCAGCCGGCCAGGGCCTGGCCGGTCAGCTGCTCGCCACCGAGCATGAGCACCCCGCTCGGCGCGAACTCGCTTCCGAGGTCCAGCAGTCGGGGGAGCAGGCTGGGGGTGCCCTTGAGGAAGGACGCCGGGTGGTCCAGCAGGGTGGCCCGGGTCCGCGGGTCGTCGGCCAGGTCGGCGAGGACGATCAGCCCGCCGGAGACCAGGGGGCCGAAGAGGGCGGTCGCGGTGCCGTCGAAGGAGACCGAGCCGTGGAACGGCACGCTCCCGGCGAGGTCCGGGTTGAGGTGGACGGTCCACCGGAGGTAGGCGGCCGCGGCGTGGTGCTCGACGACCACGCCCTTGGGCGTTCCGGTCGAGCCGGAGGTGTAGATGAGGTAGGCCGGGTGCCGCGGGGACAGCGGTGCGACCCGGTCGGTGTCGGTGAGGTCGGCGGGCGACCGGTCGGCGCACGCCGCGCGGTGCTCGGGGGTGTCCAGCCGGAGGACCGGCAGGTCCCAGGAGACGTCCGGGGACGTCCCGGTGTCGGTGATCAGGCAGGCCGGCCGGGTGTCGTCGAGGATCAGGCCGATCCGCCGGCCCAGGTGCCCGGGGTCGAGCGGCACGTAGGCCGCGCCGCACTTGAGGACGGCCAGCAGCGCGGTGAGCAGGTCGTGGTCGCGGGGCAGCAGCACCGCGACCCGGTCCTCGGGGCCGATGCCGCGGGCGGCCAGCAGCCGGGCGAGCCGGTTCGCCCGGGCGTTGAGCTCCGCGTACGAGCGGGTGGTCGTGCCGTGGACCGCGGCCGGGGCGTGCGGGGTGCGGGCGGCCTGCTCCTCGAACAGGGCCACGAGGGTGGTCGGCGGACCGGGGACGGCGGTTCCCCGCGCGAGGACCGGGAGGTCGAGCTCGTACGGAGTGCGGGCGGTGCGGGGGGACGCGTCCATGGAGCTGCCCGACTCCAAGTTTGATGCAGGCATGTCACCTTCCGAACGTCGACAGGGCCGGGGCTTTCTCCGATCACCCGGGGCGGGGCCGCCGGTCTGGGCGGCCCGGCCCGGGTGCTGTGCGCGGATCGTGCTGAGCGGCGATCGTGCTGTGCGCGGACCGTGCTGAGCGGTGATCGGGTCAGCGGACGCTGAGCGGACGCATGTCCGTCCACAGCTCCTCGATGCGGGCCAGGCACTCGGCCCGGCCGGCCGGCGAGCCGACGGCGTTCCAGCCGTCGGGCAGCGCGCGGTCGGAGCGCCACACGGAGTACTGCTCCTCGTGGTTGACGACCACCAGGTAGCTCTGCGGGTCCTCGGTCACGTCGGTCATGGCGTTTCGTTCCTCTCCCAGGGGCGGACGGGTGCGGTGGGGACGGCCCGGGAGGCGGCAGCTGCTCGGGTGGGGCCGCCGGCTCGGTCCGTCGTGAGGACGATGCTCCACAGCGCCGATATACGCCGGATCGCGGAGCCCTGGGCGGGCCGATCGGAGCGGGAGGGGAGTCGGCGATCGGGCGTGTATCAGCGTGAGATCGAGCGCGAGAAGACTGTCACTCGAACCCAGCCCCCGAGTGAACGGACACTCTGATGAAGCGATCGATGCAGTCCCTGGCGCTGCGTGTCGGTGCGACCCTGGCCGCCGCCGGGTGCGCGTCCGTCCTGGCCCTCGCGGTCTCGGCGGCCCCGGCGCACCTCGGCGCCCCGGTGTCGGACCGGTCGGTGACCGTGCGGGCCGACGGGCCGGCCCCCGCGCCGGTCTCCACGCCGACCCCGGCGCCGGTCCCCACGCCGACCGCGGCGCCGGCCGGCGAGTGGAACAGCACGGGCTGAGGCCGGCCCGGGTACCGCGGCGGTACCCGGTGGTTCAGTCGTTCGCCGGCCCCCGGGCCAGTTCGAGGTCGGCGACGAGGGCTCCCGCCTGGACGGCGTCCGGGAGCCCCAGCCCGGTGAACACGGCGTGCGCCTGCACGGCCCGGGCCAGTGCCGGCCGGAACTCGCCCCGGTCGGCGAGGACGTGGCTGAGCACGACCAGCGCGTGCCCGCGGTCGCGTTCCGTCCCCAGCTCCTCGCAGAGGGCCAGCGCCTGCTCGGCCTGGGACAGCGCCTCGGCGGACTCGCCCGTCATCCGCAAGGTGTCCGCGAGGCGGAGCCGCGCCTGCGCCTCCCGGCCCCGGATGCCCTCGGCCTCGCAGAGCGCCAGACAGCTCAGGTAACTCGCCGCGGCGTCGTCGTGGCGCCCCAACTCGTGCAGGGCCAGACCGCGGACGTAGTGCGCGTAGGCGATCCCGTTCCGGTCCGCCACCGCGCGCAGGGCGACCAGGGCTTCGTCGCAGGCCAGCAGCGCCTCCGCGGCCCTTCCGCTGCGAAGCCGGGCCTGCGCGGCGTTGAGGATGGTCGCCAGTTCGCCGGAGTGGTGCCCCAACTCCCTTGCGAGCAGCGTCCCCTGGTCGTAGAAGCGGACGGCGTCGGCGTAGTTCTGCTGGAACTGGGCGATCAGGCCCTGGTCGTTGAGGGTCTGCTGGAGGATGACCCGGTCGTCCGCGCGCAGGCAGGCCGCGGTCGCCAGCCGGATCTGCAGGTCGGCCTCCGCCAGCTGGACGTTCTGCAGAGCGGCGTTGCCGCAGACGAAGCGGGCCCGGCCCTCCGCGCGGTCGTCGCCCCGCAGGGCCGCCGTCTCCGCCACCGTCCGGGCGGCCTCGGCCAGTTGGCCGTAGGGAATGCCCCTGCCGTACGGACTCAGGGCGACCAGCAGGTCGGTCGCCGTGCGCAGCAGCCGGCCCCCGGGCCCGGACGGGCTCTGGGCGGCCAGGGTCACCGCGGTGGTGATGCAGTCGAACTCGGTGGCCACCCAGGCCCTGGCCTCCGCCAGCGAGTCGAGCCGCGGACCCGCGGCGGGGCTGCGGACCAGGAAGACGCCGACCGGGTCGCCCGGAACCATGTGCCGGAAGGCGGTGGATCCGCCGGCGAGCAGGTGGTCGAGCATCCGGCTCAGCGCCGCACCGCGCTCGTCGTCGTCCTCGGAGGGCGGGGGAGCCGGGAGTTGCAGCGCGAAGGCGCGGACCAGGTCGTGGAACCGGTACCGGCCGGGCAGCGGCGCCTCCAGCATGGCGGCGTCCACCAGGGCTTCCAGCAGGTCCTCGGCGTCCTCCTCGGCGAGGTCGAGGGCCGCGGCGGCGACCGCCAGTCCGATGCCGGTCCGCGGCGCGGGCGCGAGCAGCCGGAACGCCCTGGCCTGATCGGCCGTCAGCTGGCGGTAGCCGAGCTCGAAGGCCGCGGCCACCGCCAGGTCCCCGGCTCGCAGTTCACCGATGCGGCGGCGCTGGTCGGCCAGCCGGCGGGTCATCGTCTCGACCTGCCACTGCGGGCGGGCGGCCAGTCGCGCGGCCACGATCCGGACGGCCAGCGGAAGGTGCCCGCAGGCCGTCACCAGTTCGGTGGCGGCCTGCTCGTCGGTGACGCGCTCCCCGCCGACGATCGAGCGCAGCAGGCCGATCGCCTCGTCGGTCGTGAAGACGTTCAGATCGGCCTGGGCGGAGGTGGGCAGTCCGGTGAGCCGGGCCCGGCTGGTGACGATCACCGCGCAGTCGGCCGAGCCCGGTAACAGCGGCCTGACCTGCGCCGGATCCCGGGCGTTGTCGAGCAGGAGCAGGATGCGCCGCCCGTCGAGCACGGAGCGGAAGAGGCGCGCGCGGTCCTCGGTCGCGGTGGGGAGGGCGTGCCCCGGAACCCCCAGCGTCGTCAGCAGGCTGCCCAGGACCGTCCTCGGCTCGGCGGGCTCCAGCCCGTTGCCGCCCAGGTCGGCGTACAGCTGCCCGTCGGTGAACCGGGGCTTGGCCAGATGGGCGACCCGCAGCGCCAGCGTGGTCTTCCCGATGCCGCCCATGCCCGCGACGGACACCACGGGCAGCGACGTCCTGGTGCTGTTGGTGAGTACCCGGCACAGCTCGACCACCTCGGCCGCGCGCCCGGTGAAATCAGCGGTGTCCGCCGGGAGTTGGGCGGGCCGGGAGACCAGCTGGGGGCTGCCGCCGCTCCCGGGCGCGTCCTCCGCGCCCGCTCCGGCCGGTGCCGACCCCTCGTCCGACCGGGCCGCCCGCGGCGCGGGGGCCGGCTCCGGCTCCCGCTGGGCCCGCTGCTGCCCCGGCCCGGGCGCGGCGGCGCTGAGCAGGGGGTCGCCGGCCAGGATGCGGGCGTGCAGGGTGGTCAGTTCCGGCCCGGGATCGACGCCCAGCTCCTCGGCCAGCACGTGCCGGGCCCGGGCGAACACCGCCAGCGCGTCGGCCTGCCGGCCGGAGGCGTACAGCGCCCGCATCAGGAACCCGTAGGGCCTTTCCTGTAGCGGGTTCTCGGCCATGAACGCGGTGAGCTCGGGTATCACGGCCGAGCTCCGCCCCAATCGGAGATTGTGGTCGAAACGCTCCTCCAGCAGACCCCGCCGGAGTTCGTTGAGCCGTGAACGCTGCTGGTCCGCGTACGGTCCCGGAACACCCGACAGGGGCTCGCCCTGCCACAGCCCCAGGGCCTCGTCCAGCAGCCGGCTGCAGTCGTCGTCCCGGCCCTGCGAACGGGCCCGTGCGGCGTCAGCGGCCAACTTCTCCGCGTAGTTCGCGTCCACCGAGTCCGGAGCGACCACCAACTGGTATCCGTCGTGCAGGGAAATCAGGGACTTGGGGTCGGCGCGGTCGACCTCCAGGGTCTGGCGCAGGCGCCACGCGTACGTGCGCAGGCTCGACAGCGCGGAATCCGGCGGGGATTCGCCCCAGATCGCCGTGATGAGTTCGTGCGCCGGGGCCGATCGTCCGGGACGGAGCAGCAGGGCCACCAGAAGAGCCTGCAACTGCGGCGACCGGGACGGGAGAACGGTCTCGCCCCGACGCATGCGCACCGGCCCGAGCACGGAGAATCTGATGTCCTCCACCATGTTCCCTCCCCACCGACGTGGACCACGTGACCTGGACGCCTGCGGGAACGGCGGTGTCGGGACGCGGGTCGCAGCCGTTCGAAGGGGCCGTCAGAGGAGGGTCCTCTGCGGCCCGAATCGCTTGTGTGGCAAGCCACTTGAGCCGCAGCGCGGTCCGTTGGACACCCCCCGGCGCTGACAATGTAGTGCACCGGCAACCTCCACGGGAACATCACAACCGGGCGGAAAAGGCGGATGCCGGATCTCCCGGCCGGCATCCGGATCTGCCCGGGGATTCCGCGTACGCGGATCCCGCTTCCCGGCCCGGACGGATTCGCCGACGTCCCGGCAAATGCGTGTGATTCCGCCCCGACACCCATTTTCGGCCTCCCCCGCGGCCGGCCCCGAGCCGGCTGACCCCAGATGCCGAGGACGCCACCTCACCCCGCCCCGGCCGAAGGGCGGTGGCAGCGCGAAGTGCCGCACCCCCGTCAACCGGGTCGGCTCCCGGGAAACGGCTTATATCGCGGGATGATCCGGCGGATATCCGGCCCGTGTTCCATGGACCAAGAGGCTCACCGACAGCGGGAGCCCGTAGGAGGGAGGGCCATGGAGCTGCGATCGGACGCCTCCGCCGCGGACCCGTACGGCGGCAGTCGGCAGGGAACCACCCAGGCGCAGGCGCGGGCGGCCTTCCTGCGGCGCATCGGCGGGGAGGCCGTGGACGCCGGGCAGTTCCTCGCCCGGGCCGACGGCGTCGCCCGGGACCACCCCGGCCTGCTGGGCGCGGTGCTCGGCTCGGTCGCCGCGGACAGCGGGCAGCACCCCGGCGAGGACCGCACCGCCGCCGTCCTCACCGCCCTCGCCGCCTACGGCGCGCTGGCGGCCCACCGGCCCGCCCGCCCGTCCGAGGAGCAGCCCTCGGTCTGGGCGCTGGACCTGGCCACCGGCTCGCTGCGCCGGATACCGCGCGCGGACGCCTTCGGCACGCCGCCGCCTCCCCGACCCCCGTTCCGTCCCCCGGTGGGTGCGGCCGCCGGGCTCACCTGGATCTCCGCCGTGGAGACCGGGCTGGCGCAGCACTGCGAGGCGCTGCTGGCACAGCAGTCCCGGGCCGCGGCGGTGTCCGGTCCGGCACCCTCCACCGTCCCGGCGATCGGCCACGGGCAGCAGCGGCGACCGGCCGCCCCGCCCGCCCCCCTCGACCCGCCCCGCCGGGCGCGCCCGGTCGCGGCACTGCGGGCCCACGGCCGGGCACCGGTCGCGGTGCTGCTCGACCACGACCCGCAGGCGGTCGCGGTCCTGCCCTACCTCGTCCAGATCGTGCTGGTGGAGACCGCCGGGTGAAGCGGAACGGCGGTGCCCGTCGACCGCCCCGCCCAGGGCACCGCGCCGGCCGGGTCCCGGCGGACGAGGGCCTCGGCGGAAACCCGATGCCGCGCTCCGTCGCCGCGCGAAAGACGATCGTGGTGCCGAGCGCGGACGCGGCGGACACGAAGAGGACGCCCGAGCCGACCCGGCCGAGCGCCCCGCTCGCCCGCACCGCCACCCTGGAGGAAGTCCTCGACGCCGCAATGGCGTTGATGCCCACGGCCGACGACTGCACCGCCGAACGCGACGGGGGCCGTGACTCCCTCCGCGCCCTCGTGGCGGCCCGTGGTCAGGCGCTCGGCTCCTGACCGAAGCCTTCCCGTGGTCCCGGACACGCGTTCCCGCGCGCCGAGGGTGTGTCGTTGCCGGGTCGCGTGCGGGGGCAGGTGGCCAGGTCCGGCCGGCGGGCCGAGACCCGGCGCACCGGGGCCGAAGGCGGGCACCGGATGCTCGCCCGATCATGAGCCCGGGGGCGTGGAGAACGCCTGCCGCTGATGCCCGGGGCACGAGCACCTCTCCGTCCGGAATCCGGCATGCCCTCGGAACGGCCCCACCGCGCGGGACCCTGCGCCCCGTCCCGCCCCGCCTCGCGGACGGCCGGCCGGCCGGGGTGGAATGTCCGGCGGGGCTTCGGGGTTGTGGCCTGGTGTCGCGGGGGTGGGCGTTTCGGCGTTCGCGGCGGCGACGGGTCGGCGGGGGTGTAGCGGTTGCGGGGCACTGCGGATCGGGCGACGGCCCGAGCGGGAGGGGAGCGGCATGGACCTGAAGGTGCTTGGCGGACTTGCGGTGCACGAGGGGGGAGTGTCGATCACTCCGCCGTCGGCGGCGACCCGGCAGGTCCTCGCGCTGCTGGTGGCCTCCGCGGATCGCGTGGTGCCGACGTGTGCGATGGCCGAGGAGCTGTGGCCGGAGGAGGTGCCCGAGGACGCGGGGCAGATCATGGAGACGCACGTGCGGCAGTTGCGCGCCAGCATCGGGGCGGCCCTGCGGGCGGAGGGCAGCGGGCGGACGGCCGAGGAGGTGCTGGCCTGGGTGCCCGGCGGGTACCGGCTGGGCACCGGTGGCGGTTCCAGTGACGCCCGGGCGTTCGAGCGGACGGCCGGGGCGGGCTACCGCGCCACGGAGGCGGGGGACTTGAGCCTGGCGAGCCGGCGGCTGCGCGAGGCACTGGACCTCTGGACCGCCGCCCCGTTCGCCGGGGTCACCCAGGGGCCGCACCTGCGTTCCCACGCGGCCGAGCTCACCGACTCCTGGCAGCGGGCGGTGGACCGGTGGATCGACGTGGACTTCCGGCTGGGGCGCTGGCGGGAGCTGTGCGCCGACCTGGCGCAGGTCCTGAGCCGGTTCCCGCCGCCGGCGTCGCCGTACGTCCAGTTGAAGGCCGACCTGGACAGCAAGGGCCACGACCCCGAGGTGATCAGGCGGCACCTGCAGCGCCGCCGCAACGCCCTGTCCTTCACGGCGCACCGCGTCGTGGTAGGGGGGCGGCAGGGGGCGCGTTCGACCCACGGCGGTGACCGCGCCCCCGGCCTGGCTGCCGGCCGCCGGCCGCCCGCCGGGCTCGCGCCCAACTCGCTTGGCGGACGGTCGATCTGACGGACCGTCCGAAACGGCGGGGAGCGGGCGTAGTCGCACGTCGGCGCGGAAGCGGAGTCTTGACGATCCGGTTGCGCACTGTCTAGGTTCATCGAAGTCGGACGGCCGGAAGAGGCGGGGGCATGGGAGACGAAGTCGGTACGCGTTGCCCCGACTTGCTCACCGTGCTCCAACTCCTCGTCGAAGAGGCGCCGTTGGAGAGCTACGAGGAGCTCCTGCGGCGCGCGGACCGGGAGGGCTCCACGGCCGAGCGGCTCCGGCTGGAGCAGGGGGTCCGGCTGGCGTACGTCATCAACGCGCTCCAGGGCCGGCGCCGGCAGCGCGAGGACGCGCTCGCCGAACTGGTCGACACCGCCCGGGAGATGACCCAGCAGCACGATCTGGGCGAACTCCTCAAGGTCATCACCCGCTGCCTCCGGCGGATCATCAACACCGACTTCGCGTGCATCTGCCTGCGCGACGAGGACGACGGGCTGCTGCTGCGCGCCGCCGAGGGGGCGACCACGGTCATCGTGCCGGGCACGCCCCTGCTGCGCGGCCTGGGGGAGCGGGCCATCGCCACCGGGGTCCCGGTGTGGACCGCCGACTACCTGCGCGATCCCGCCCTGGCGGACTGCCGGGGGGAGGGCGACGAGTTCATCCGCGCCGAGGGCGTCAAGTCACTGCTCGCCGTGCCGCTGACACACGGCGACCGGGCCCTGGGCGTGCTGGTCTGCGCCTCCCGCACGGTGCGGCACCTCACCCCGGACGAGATCGGCCTGGTGGGCTCGCTGGCCGCGTTCGGCGCGGTGGCGATCGAACGCGCGGAGCGGCTGCGGGACGCCAGGAGCGAGGTGACCGCGCTCGAACTGGACGGCTTCCACGCCCGGATGACGATGGCCAGGCTCGAACAGCTCGGGGACGCCCACGGCCGGATGCTGGGCCTGCTGCTGTCCCGGGCCGACCTCGACACCGTGGCCCGGGCCGCCGCCGACGCGCTGGACGGCACCATGCAACTGCGCGACCCCGCGGGCCGCGTCATGGTGGCCACCGCCGAACTGCCGGACCTGGACGACGCGGCGGTCGCCGAGACGTCCTGGAAGGCGCACGCGGACCGCACCCCGGTGGTGCACCAGGAGGGGACCTGGGTGGTGCCGGTGCTGGCCGGTGCCGAGAACCTGGGCTTCGTCGTGATGCGGCCCAACGCCGAGCTGGTCGGGGTGGACCAGCAGCTGGTCTGCCTCGCCGCCCAGTCCTTCGCCCTGCACCTGCTCCTGCAGCGCGGCGCGACGGTGACGCAGGCACCGGTCCACGACTCCCTCTTCGACGAGCTGCTCACCCTGTCGTCGCGCGGCCCGCAGCACGCCCGCCGGCTCGAACAGAGCCTCGGCGAGATCGGGATGAACCTGGCGGAGCCGTTCGTCCTGCTGGCGGTGCGCCCGGAGAGCGGCGGGTACGGGCGCGCCGTCGTGTGGGCCTCCTCCTACGCCCACGGCCAGGGCGGCCTCAAGACCGTCCAGGACGGCTCCATCATGCTGCTGCTGCCCGGGACGGACGCGTCGGCCGTCGCGCGCTCGGTGGGCGGCGAGCTGACGTCGATGCTGGAGCGGCCGGTGACCGTGGGCGCGGCCGGGCCGGGGCGGGGCCTGGGCGACGTCACCCGCCTCCACACGGAGGCGGTGCGCTGCCTGGAGGCGCTGACCACGCTCGACGCCACCGGGAGCGCCTCGTCCCTGGAGGACCTCGGCTTCCTGGGCCTGCTGCTCTCCGAGACGCACGACGCGAGCGGCTTCGTCGACTCCGTGATCGGGCCGGTGCTCGACTACGACCGCACGAACGCCACCGAGCTCACCGAGACGCTGGAGGCGTACTTCGCCACCGGCGCCAGCCCGAGCAAGGCCGCCGAGACGCTGCACGTCCACTCCAACACCGTGTCGCGGCGGCTGGAGCGGATCTCCGCGCTGATGGGCGAGAAGTGGCAGCAGCCGAGCCGCCTCCTGGACGTCCAACTCGCCCTGCGGATGCACCGGATGAGGGCCGTGCTGCGCCTCGGCTCCCCGGGCGCGGGCGGCTCCTGACGCCTGCCCCGGCCCGGCCCGGGGCCCGCCGGACCGCCCGCCGGACCGCCGCGGCGGCCGGCCGCCCCGGTCGTGGCCCCGGGCCGGGCTCCGGTGGTGGCCCCGGCCGCCGCCCCGGCCGTGGTCGTGGTCGGCACGGCCCTAGCCGCAGGTGCTCAGGGCGATCGCCGTGTGCGCCACCGAGGCCAGCGTCATGTGGCGGTGCCAGCCGCGGAAGGAGCGTCCCACGAAGTCGCGCAGTCCGACCCGGTCGCCGATCCGGGCGAGGTCCTGCTCCACCCGGCCGTTCAGCTTGGCCAGGCGCAGCAGCGAGCCGACCGAGGCGTGCGTCATGTCGGTGATCCACATCTGGGAGGGGGGCTGCGCCGGGTCGGACCACTCGCCGAGCAGGAGCAGGCGCCGGGGTTTGGACCGGAGGGGGCCCGGCATGGCGACGGGGACGGTCGCGGCCAGGCTGGTGCGCGCGGTGTTCCCGTGCGCCGCGTCGGGCCAGGAGACCGGGATCCGCATGCCCTTGACCAGTTCGAGGACGCGCTGGGCGGGCAGCGAACCGGCCCGGTGGCCGGGGAGCGCCGGGTCCGCCACGGCCATCCGGCTGGACGGGCTGATCCGGATCAGGAAGGGCACGCCGCCCGCGGTCAGCTGCTCGGTGGCGGTGGAGATGTCGCCCCGCCGCCGCAGGTCCAGCAGGACGGGGCGGTGCGGGATGCCCCACAGCCGGGCCATCTCCACGGCGGCGGACACGGCGCACTCGCCCGCGCTCTCCGCCCCCGTCCCCTCGGGCAGTTCGGCCTGCTCGCGCCGCTCGGGGTCGTTGGTCCAGGGGCCGGGGAGCACCATCCGCCAGTTGACGGGCGCGCTCAGCTCGGGGGAGGCGAGCCACACGCCGAGGGCCTGCTGGCCGCGGAAGACCTGGCCCAGGTGGGGTGCGAACTGCTCGTCGACGCCGACCGAGTGCCGGCCGGCCTTGGGGATGTGGATCGGCCGGACCACCCACGCCCGGGGGGCCGCCGTCTGCTCGATGTGGTCGGCCAGGGCGATGCGCAGGGGGCGCCAGTCCCAGGCGGAGCTGGAGATGAAGTGGTGCAGGCTCTGGTCCACGCCGGCCCCGCCCAGCCGGGCGGCGATGTTGCGGATGGACTTGCGGCCGGGCGTGGTCAGCAGGCCGCGCAGGTACTGTTCGGCGCGCACTCGGCGGTCCCGCCGGCCCAGCAGGGAGAAGAGGACGGCGCTCAGTTCGTCGACGATGTCGTCGAAGGCCCCGGTGTCGTGGGAGGCGGCGCGCTGGTGGGGCAGCGTCAGGGTGCCGGCTGAGTCGCTTGTACCGAGGGTCAGTGTGTTCACGATGCTCCAGCGGTATGGGGTGGGCAGTGGCGGCCTCACCTCCACCATCGCTGGAACGACCCCGATCTCACGAGGTGTGCCGGGGACCTGAATGCGTGCCCCGCCGCATCGGCGGTCACCTGCGGTCGGAATATATGAACTTGGGATTGCCGTACTGGTTACCGGGGCCGGTACGGCGCAATACGGCGTCGGTACGGGGTGTGCCGGGACAACAACCGACCGGCGCCGGGGTGGGGTACGACACCACCCCGGCGCCGCCCGCTCAGCGGATCCGCAGGTGCGCGAGGTAGGAGCGCACGTTGCGGCGCGTCTCGGCGACCGAGTCGCCGCCGAACTTCTCGGCCACCGCGTCCGCGAGCACCAGCGCGACCATCGCCTCCGCGACGATCCCGGCGGCCGGCACGGCGCAGGTGTCGGAGCGCTGGTGGTGCGCCGGGGCGGCCGAGCCGGTGGCCACGTCGACGGTGGGCAGCGCGTGCGGGACGGTCGCGATCGGCTTCATCGCGGCCCGCACCCGCAGCGGCTCGCCGGTGGACAGGCCGCCCTCGGTGCCGCCGGAGCGGTCGGAGGCCCGCCTGATCCCCTCCGGGGTGGCGAGGATGCCGTCGTGCGCCCGGGAGCCGGGCACCCGGGCCAGCTCGAAGCCGTCGCCGACCTCGACGCCCTTGATCGCCTGGATGCCCATCAGCGCGGCGGCCAGCCGGGCGTCCAGCCGCCGGTCCCAGTGCACGTGCGAGCCCAGGCCCACCGGCACGCCGTACGCCAGCACCTCGACCACCCCGCCCAGGGTGTCGCCGTCCCGGTGGGCCCGGTCGATCTCGGCGACCATCGCCTTCGAGGCGTCCGGGTCCAGGCAGCGCACCGGGTCCGCGTCCAGCTCCGCCGCGTCGGCCGGGACCGGGCGCAGGCCGGGCGGCGCCTGCGCGCCGGCCAGCTCCACCACGTGGCTGACGACCTCGATGCCGGCCGTCTCGGCCAGGTAGGAGCGGGCGACCGCGCCGAGCGCCACCCGGGCCGCGGTCTCCCGCGCGGAGGCGCGCTCCAGCACCGGGCGGGCCTCGTCGAAGCCGTACTTCTGCATGCCGGCCAGGTCGGCGTGGCCGGGGCGCGGCCGGGTCAGCGGGGCGTTGCGGGCCAGCCCGGCCAGCACCCCGGGGTCGACCGGGTCCGCGGCCATCACCCGCTCCCACTTCGGCCACTCGGCGTTGCCCACCGTGACGGCGACCGGGGAGCCGAGGGTCAGACCGTGCCGCACCCCGCCCAGGAAGGCGACCTCGTCCCGTTCGAACGACATCCGGGCCCCGCGCCCGTACCCGAGCCGCCGCCGCGCCAGGTGGTCCGCCACCATCGCGGTGGTGACCGGCACACCGGCCGGCAGCCCCTCCAGCGTCGCGACCAGCGCCGGGCCGTGCGACTCGCCCGCGGTCAGCCAGCGCAGCCTGCTCAACGCCGCCCCCCGAGGCCGCTGTCGGTGAAGTCGCGGTCGCCGTGCAGCCAGGAGACGCTGTCCCGCAGCTGCTCCTGGGTCAGCGCGGAGAGCATCGCGTTGCGCTCCTCGGCCGCCGCGCCCGCCGGGTGGTAGAGGTCGCTGCCCATCCGCCGGGCGACCAGCTGGGCGCGGCCCGCGCGTTCGCGCCGGACGGCGTTGAACTTCTCCAGGTGCTGCTCGACGTCGTCCTCGCCCGCCCCGTCGAGCAGGTCGCCGAGGACCACGGCGTCCTCCAGCGCCTGGCAGGCGCCCTGCGCCGCGTACTGCAGCATCGGGTGGGCGGCGTCGCCGACCAGGACGACCCGCCGGTCGGTCCAGGTCCGCACCGGGTCGCGGTCGCACAGCACCCACTCGCGCCAGCCCTCGCCGAGTTCGAGCAGCCGGCGGGCGGTGGCGCCGATCCCGGGGAACCGGCCGAGCACGTGCGCGCGCTCGGCCTCCCGCCCGGCCACCGGCACGGTCGCCCCGTCGTCGCGGGTGACCGCGAGGTTCAGGTACTCGCCGCCGCCGATGATGTAGTGCACGAAGTGCCACTTGGGCCCGGCCCACAGCGTGACCGCGTTCCAGCGCAGCTCCTCCGGCACCTGCTCGATCGGGATCACCGAGCGGTAGATGGTGTGGCCCGAGACGCGCGGCTCGCCGTCGCCCAGCACCGCCGCCCGCACGGTGGAGCGGATGCCGTCCGCGCCGACCAGCGCCGCGCCGCGGAAGGTCCGCCCGTCGGTGGTGCGCACGGTGACGCCCGTGCCGTCCTGCGCGTGGTCCCGCACCGCGGCGTCGGCGAGCAGCTCGACGCCGTCCAGCTCGCGGCAGGCGGCGAGCAGCGGCTGGTACAGGTCGCCGCGGTGCACCACCGCGTACGGGTTGCCGAACCGCTCGCGGTAGGCACCGGTCAGCTCCATCGCGGCGACCTTCTCGCCGGTGGTGCCGTCCATGAAGCGCAACTCGTCGATGAACACCGCGCGTTCGCGCACGTTCCGGCCGACGCCGAGCCGGTCGAGGGCGTGGAAGGCGTTCGGGCCGAGCTGGATGCCGGCCCCGATCTCCGCGAAGGTGGCGCTGCGTTCGAGCACGGTGGCGCGGTGGCCGGAGCGGGCCAGTGACAGCGCCGTCGCGAGTCCGCCGATGCCGCCCCCGGCGATGATGACGTGGGCCATGGTTCGTCACGTTCCTTCCGGTGCCTGATGGGGTGTCACTGCCGGGTGGAGGCCGGCCGCGGAGGCCGGGGTGAGAGGGCGGGCGCGGGTCCCGCGGCGGTCAGGAGCCGCCCGGTTCGAGCGCGAGCCCGCGTCCGGCGAGGGCCGCCGCGGCGAAGGCGCCCTCCACGGTGGCCTCCACGGCGAAGGCGTACCGCTCGGTCGGCGGGTAGCCGATCAGCGGGCCGGCCAGGTTGGGCAGCGGGGCCTCCGCGGCCTGCCGGGACTCCCAGAGCAGCACCGCGCCCCACCGGCCGGCGGCGGCGTCGGAGATCCAGAACTTCAACCGCAGGCCGGGCACCCGCGCGAAGCGGTCCACCGCCTCCTCGCGGAGGAAGCCGCGCAGCGACTCGACGGTCTGCTCCGAGCGCGCCAGGTCCCACCAGACGATCACCGCGTGCACGGGCCGGCCACCTCCCGGAGCAGCGAGCCGATGATGTCCGGCCCGGCCACGGTCAGCACGGACTCGGCGTGGAACTGCATCGAGGCGAACCCGGCGGCCCGCAGCGCGTGCACCTCGCCGGTGGCCGCGTTCCGGCTGACCTCGACCCGGCCGTGCACCGGGTGCTCGAAGGAGTCGGTGGCGCACCGGGCGGCGTAGGTGTTGTAGAAGCCCACCCGGGCCGGCTCGCCGAACAGGTCGATCTCGTGCTGGGCGCCCTGGTTGGGCACCTCGCGGCGGACCAGGTCCAGGCCGAGCAGGGTGCTGAGCACCTGGTGGCTCAGGCACACCGCGAGGAAGGGGCGCCGCTCGTCGAGGAGCCGGGCCGCCGCCGACCGCAGGTGCGCGATCTTCGGGTGCGCGGCCTCCCGCGGGTCGCCCGGGCCGGGGCCCATGACGACCAGGTCGTGGCCGTCGAAGTCGTACGGCTCGTCGAAGCGGCGCACGTCCACCTCGCAGCCCAGCGACCGGATCTGGTGCGCGATCATCTCGGTGAAGGTGTCCTCGGCGTCGACCACCAGCACCCGGCGCCCGGCCAGCGGGCCGACCGGCGGGGCGGCGGCCGGGGCGGGACCGGCGGCGTCCTGGAGCCAGAAGCGCGCGATGCCCTCGTTGCGCGCGTCGAGCGCCTCGCGCACCGCGGGGTGCGCCCCGAACCGGGTGGGCTCGGCCCCGCCGAGCGCGGCCAGCAGCCCCGCGGCCTTGGCCCGGGTCTCCTGCACCTCGGAGTGCGGGTCGGAGTGCCGCACCAGGGTCGCGCCGACCCCGATCCGCATCACGCCGGCCGGGTCGATGTCGGCGGTCCGGATCAGGATCGAGGAGTCCAGGGTGCGCCCGCCCGCGGCGTCCCGCCCGATCAGGGCGGCCACCCCGCTGTAGTAGCCGCGCCCGGCCGGCTCGTAGCGGCTGATGACCCGGGCGGCGCTCTCCAGCGGCGAGCCGGTGACCGTCGGCGCGAACAGGGTCTCGCGCAGGATGTCGCGCACGTCGCGGTCGGTGCGGCCCTCGATGATGTACTCGGTGTGCGCCAGGCGCGCCATCTCCTTGAGGTACGGCCCCCGCACCCGGCCGCCCCCGGGGCAGATCCGGCCCATCATCTTCAGTTCCTCGTCGACCACCATGTACAGCTCGTCGGCCTCCTTGGTGTCGGCGAGGAAGGCCAGCACCCCGTCGAGGTCCGGGCCGGACACGGGGTAGCGGTAGGTGCCGCTGACGGGGTTCATCACCGCGCGGCCGTCGCGGACGCTGATGTGCCGCTCGGGGGTGGCGCCGACGAACGTCCGCCCGCCGGTGCGGATCAGGAACGTCCAGTACGCGCCGGCCTCCCGTTCGACCAGGCGGCGGAAGAACGACAGCGCGTCCGGCAGGCCGAAGTCCGGCAGTTGGGCGACGAAGGAGCGCCGCATCACGAAGTTGGCGCCCTCGCCGGTGCCGATCTCGTCCGCGACGACCCGGCGCACCGTCTCGGCGTACGCGTCGTCGTCGATGTCGAAGTGCTCCCCGGTCACCTTCACCGGGTGGTTCGGCAGCAGCCCCAGGGTGTCGCGCAGCGAGAGCGCGGCCTGCTCGTCCACCCGCATCGCCAGCAGCGGCCGGCCGTCGTCCGGGGCGGCGAAGCCGCGTTCGGCGAGCTGCCGGTAGGGGATCAGCACCAGCAGTTCCTGGTGGGCGCCGGCCCGCGGCGCCCCGTCGAGTTCGAGTCCGGCGATCGTGGCGACCTCGGTCACCTCGCCGGTCAGCACGTCCAGGACGTCCTCCCCCGCCGCCTCGGGGCGGTGCAGCAGGGCGAAGACCTCCGTGGAGCCGTCCAGGATGCGCGCCAGCAGCGCGCCGTCCCGCGTGGTCATGGTGTTCCTCTCGCCTTCGGGCGCGCTCAACGCGTCGCCAGGGTGGCCGCGTTCAGCCCGGTCAGGACCGCCTGGGCCGTCAGGACCCGGGCGGCGCGCTCGGCGGCGTAGCTGAGCGCCAGCCGGTGGTACTCGGCGGAGAAGTCGGCGACCGCGTCGGCCACCAGGAACGGCTGGATGTCGTTGGTGTACGCCTCCACGGCGGTCATCAGGACCCCCACGTGCGCGTACACCCCGCAGAGGATCAGCTGGTCGCGCTGCTGCTCGCGCATCCGGGCCAGCAGGTCGGTCCGGAAGAAGGCGCTGTAGCGCCACTTGGTGAACGTCCAGTCGCCGTCCTCGGGCTCCAGCGGCGGCACCACCCGGCGGTGCTCGGGCGTGGCCCGCATGCCCGGGCCCCAGAAGTCCTTGAGCAGCCCGCGCTGTTCGGGCGTCATGCCGCCGGGCTGCGCGGTGTAGGCGACCGGGACGCCGAGCTCCCTGGCCCGCGCGCGCAGCCGCGCGGTGTTCTCCACCAGGGCCCGGCCGGGTTCGGTGCCGCGCGGGAACGGCTTGAGGAAGTACTCCTGCATGTCGTGCAGCAGCAGCACCGCGCGCCGGGGGTCCGGCTGCCAGTCGACCGCGTTCTCGGGCAGCTGCTCCTCGGTGGGCATGGAGTACGGCTGGATGGGGGGGATGCCGGGCATGGGCCGGGGTTCCTTTCGTTCTCAGACGCCGAGGGTGGCTCCGCCGTCCACGGTCAGTTCGTGCATCGTGATGTGCCCGGCCTCGTCCGACAGCAGGAAGGCGACGGTCCGCGCGACGTCCTCGGGGCTGGCCACCTTGCCCAGCGGGATGCCGACCCGGTACTGCCCGGGGTTGCCCGCGATCGACGCCTTGGCGGCGGTCTCGGCGGTGTGCATGCCGCGCAGCATCATGGTGTCGGTGGAGCCGGGGGCCACCACGTTGCAGCGGATGCCCCGGTGCGCCACTTCGAGGCCCAGGCACTTGGTGAACGCGGTCGCCGCCGCCTTGGACGCCGCGTAGGCGGCCATCTCGGCGCGCGCGGTGCCCGCGGCGTTGGACGCGACGGTGACGATGGCGCCGGCCCCGCGCCGGACCATCCGGTTGACCACCGCGCGCGACACGTGGAACACGCCGGTGGCGTTCACCGCGAACGTGGCGTTCCAGTCCTGGTCGGACAGGGCGCGGGCCTGGCCGAGGCGCAGCACGCCGGCCGCGTTCACCAGCTGCGACACCGGGCCCAGGCGGGTCTCGACCTCCTCGACCAGGTCGTCCACGGCGGAACTCGACGTGACGTCGGCGGCGAAGCCGGTCACCCGCAGGCCCTCCGCGCGCAGCGCGGCGGCCGTGGCGGCGATCCGCTCCGCGTCGAGGTCCACGGCGGCGACCGCCGCCCCGCGCTCGGCGAGCAGCCGGACGACGGCCTGCCCGATGCCGCCGGCCGCTCCGGTGACCAGGGCGATGGTTCCTTCCACGGTGCCAACCTCCTGAGTGGGTCGGGTACAGACGGGCCGGGACGCGCACCGGGGCCGGTCCGGCCCCGGTGGCGGGGGTCAGCCCCGCCAGGCCGAGGTCACCTCGATGGCCTGCTGCGGGTTCAGCCGCGGGTCGCAGAAGCTCAGGTACTTGTCGCCGATCCGGTGCAGGTCGACCGTGGCCGAGACGCACTCGGTGACCGCGTCGGGAGTCGTCTCCAGGTGCAGGCCCGCCGCGACGCCGCCGCCCGCGCGCACCGCCTCCTGGAAGGCGCGGACCTCCCGCACCACGGTCTCCACCAGCCGGGTCTTCAGCCCCTCGGGCCCGGAGACGGTGTTGCCGTGCATCGGGTCCGACAGCCACAGCACCGGGTGGCCGGCCCGGGCGACGGCCTCCACCAGGGCGGGCAGCCGGCGCGGGGCGTTCTCGGCGCCCATCCGGGCGATCAGGGTGAGCCGGCCGGGGCTGCGCCCGGGGTCCAGCCGCTCGCACAGGGCGAGCAGTTCCCCGGGCGTCATGCCGGGACCGACCTTGACGGCGACCGGGTTGGCCACCGCGGCGAGCAGCGCGACGTGGGCGCCGTCCAGCTGCCGGGTGCGCTCGCCCACCCACGGCCAGTGGGTGGAGGCGAGCAGCAGCGAGCCGTCGGGTTCGCGGCGCAGCATGGGCAGTTCGTAGTCGAGCAGCAGGGCCTCGTGGCTGGTCCACACCGGCACGCCGTACTCCGGGCGGCGGCCGGCGGTGCCGCGCCAGCCCAGGTAGTGCATGGTGTCGCTGGCGGCCCGGTAGCCGGTGAGCAGGTGGTCGGGGTCGGGGCGGCGCAGTTCGGCGTCGGGCTCGGGCCGGTTGACCATGTGGCCCCGGTAGACGGGCATGTCGACGCCGTGCACGGTCTCGGTCGGGTTCGAACGGGGCTTGCCGAACTGTCCGGCGAGCCGGCCCACCCGCAGCACCGGCCGGCCGGACGCGAGCTTCATCATCCCCGCGAGCACGTCGAGCAGGGCCGTCTTGCGCGCCACGTCCTCGGGCACCGCTTCGGCCGGGTCCTCGGCGCAGTCGCCGGCCTGCACGATCTGCAGGTGGCCGGCCGCGGCCTCGCGCAGCAGCGACCCGAGGCGGTGCACGGCCTCGATGTCCACCAGGGCGGGCATCCGTCGCAGGTGGGCGCGGGCCTGGTCGAGGCGCGGATGGTGGGCCCAGTCGGGCTGTTGGAGGGCGGGCAGGGAGCGGACGTGGGACTCAATGTCGGTCATCGGATTCCCTCGGCGGGTGTCGGAGTCGCTCCGGCTGATGGCGGGCCCGGCCGCGGCTGGGGCGGTACGGGCTTCGTGCGGGTCGGCGGGGCGCGGCCCGGCGGAGACGTGCGTCGTCCGGCGGGCCCGCCTCCGGATCCGGACGGCTGGCTCCACTGTTGGGAGGGGGCGTCCGCGGCCGCAACGCGGTGACGGATAGTCAGTCGCGACCGTTCGCAGTCCGTCACATCGGGCCGGAATTCATGAAGTCGGCCGCCCGGCGGGCCGCGTGCGGCGGGGGCCGGCGGCCGTTGTGACGAAGTCCGCCCGGCGTGACAGAGTCCGCCGTCCGCTCTGCGGGGCGCCGGTGCTTGTGCCCAGAATGCACCCGTCCCCCCGCCCGGTGACCGACCACCGGGCCCTCCCCCGGAACCGCTCGACCGGCGACCGCGACCGCGGCCCGGACCGGCTCACACCGCACCGCACCGGCCCGCACCGGCCCGGACCGCACCGGCACCGTCCGGTGACGACCCCGTGCGGACGGGCGACCCGCACGACGGCGGATTCCCGCACTGCCGCTCCCACCCGCGCGACCGGGCCGACGACCCGCTCGACCGCCCCGCCGGGGCGCCGCGGGTCGACTGAACCCGGTGGCGCCGCACGGCCCCTACCGGACCCGGCCGAAAGGAAGCTCTCCGATGCCCGCTGCCCACCCCCTGCTCGACCTGCCCTACGGCACCGTGCCCGACCCCGACGAGTTCCTCCGCGCCGCGATCCGCTGGCACTTCTCCAAGGAGACCGGGTCGCCGTTCTGGCTCGACCGCGCCGACCGGCTGGACTTCGACCCGATCGAGGCCGTCCGGACCTTCGACGACCTGCGGCTCTTCCCGAACTTCGCCAACGAGCTGCGGGACGTGCGCGCCGAGGACCTGGTCCCGCGCGGCTACGGGGCCCGCCCGGGGATCGTCGGCGTCTTCGACAGCGGCGGCACCACGGGCGCGCCCAAGCGCGTCGTCATGCTCCAGGAGTGGCTGGACCTGCTACTGGCTCACAGCAACGCCCAGTTGGACGCGCACGGCGTGCCGCGCGACGTGAACTGGCTGCTCTCCATCCCGTCCGGGCCGCACATGGTCGGCGCCTCCTTCCAGCAGCTGGTCGCCGGGCGCGGCGGCCTGTCCTTCGCCGTCGACATCGACCCGCGCTGGGTGAAGAAGATCATCGCGCGGGGCGACCAGGCCGAGGCCGACGCCTACACCGAGCACCTCATCGACCAGATCCAGCACCCGCTGCGCTCGCAGGACATCGGCGTGCTGATGCTCACCCCGCCGGTGCTGGAGCGGCTCTGCCGCCGCGACGAACTCGTCGAGCTGGTCCGGGAGAAGGTCAAGGCCATCATGTGGGTGGGCACCCAGCTCGACCCCGACACCCGGAACCTCTACCGCACCGAGCTGTTCCCCGACGCCGTGCTGTGCAGCGGCTTCGGCAACACCATGACGCTCGGCCACGTCACCGAGCGGCCCGGACTGGGCGACGAAGACCCCTGCGTCTACGACCCGTTCTCGCCGTACATCACCTACAACGTCGTCGACCTGGCGGAGCGGCGGCCGGTCGAGTACGGCGAGCGGGGCCGCGTCGTCATGCACTACGTCGGCAAGAGCCTGTTCCTGCCCAACAACGTGGAGCGGGACGAGGCCACCCGGATCCGCCCGCTGCCGGGCCAGGCCGGCGACGCGGTCGCGGACATCGCGCCGGTCCGGGAGTTCGACGACGAGAAGGTCATCGAGGGGGTGTACTGATGCCGGAGACCGAGCCCTACCCGCTGGACGCGCTGGGCCCCCGGGGCCCGTACCGCGCCCGCAACCGCGAGACCGTCACCGACACCGCCGGCCGGACCGTCGCCGAACTCAGCCTGGTGCCGAGGCTGTTCGTCACCCGGGCGCTCACCGCCCTGCACCGGGCGACCCCGCTGCCGGCCGAGCGGCGGCTCGCCGCGCTGGCCCGCGCGGCCGCCCTGTTCCGCGACGGCGAGGTGCACGGGCTCGGCTACGAGCGGTACGAGCGCACCGTCGCCCGGGTCTCCGGGATCCCGCTGCCCGCCGTGCGCTCCGCCGCCGACGAGATCGCCGACTCGGCCCGCCGCGCCCTGGCCGGGGCCTACGGCGCGCTGCCCGGCGGCGCCGTGCTGGACTGGCGGGACGCGCGCACCCGCACCGGCAGCGCGGTGTGGACCCGGCGCGGCGAGGTGCTCGCCGTGAACGCGGCGGGCAACCACCCGGCGCCGCACGCCCTCTGGCTGGAGGCCCTCGCGCTGGGCTTCCGGGTCGCGATCCGGCCCTCGCGCCGGGAGCCGTTCACCCCGCACCGGCTGGTCGCCGCGCTGCGCGCGGCCGGGTTCGGCGAGGACCACGTGGTGCTGCTGCCCACCGACCACGCGGTGGCCGGCGAGCTGATCACCGGCGCCGACCTGTCGCTGGTGTACGGCGGCGACGAGGTCGTCCGCCGGTACGCCGGCGACCCCGGCGTCCTGGTGCAGGGGCCGGGCCGGGCGAAGATCCTGCTGACCGCCGGGACGGACTGGCGGGCCCACCTGGACACCATCGTGGACTCGATCGCGCACCACGGCGGCGTGAAGTGCGTCAACGCGACCGCCGTCCTGGTCGAGGGCGATCCGGCACCGGTGGCCCGGGCGCTGGCCGAGCGCCTCGCCGCGCTGCCCAGCCTGCCGGCCGACGACGAGAAGGCCGGACTGCCCGTGCAGCCGCTGGAGCGGGCGCGGGCCCTCGAACGGCACCTGCTGGAGCGGGCCCAGGGCACCACCGCGCACCTCGGCGGCGCGGGCATCGTGGACGAGCTCTCCGACGGCCAGGCCGTGCTGCGCCCGGCCGTCTTCGAGGTGCCGCACCTCCGGGGCGGCTGGCACACCGCCGAACTGCCCTTCCCCTGCGTGTGGGTGGCGCCCTGGACCCGGGCCGACGGGGCCGCCGCGCTGAGCGACTCGCTCGTCGTCGGCGTGCTCGCCGACGGGGAGGTGCCGGACGCCGACGCCGACCTGATCGAGGACCTGGTCGCCGACCGGACCGTCGCCAACGTCTACGTCGGCGACCGCCCCACCCACTGGATGGACCGCGGCGTGCCGCACGACGGCTACCTCGGCGAGTTCCTGATGCGCAGCAAGACCGTCATCCGTGGCTGAGCGGGGCCGTGCGCCCGCAGCCGACCATTCCGATCCCAAGGAGCAGATCGTGTCCTCTGATGACGCAGTCGTCGGTACCGCGCCCGCGGCGGCGGCGGGGGAGTTCGCCCTGGGCGGCGAACTCGTCATCCACCGGATGGGGTTCGGGGCCATGCAGCTCCCCGGCCCCGGCGTCTGGGGCCCGCCGAAGGACCGCGCCCGGGCGGTCGGGGTGGTCCGGCGCGCGGTGGAGCTGGGCGTCAACCACATCGACACCAGCGACTACTACGGCCCGTACGTCGCGAACGAGATCATCCGCGAGGCCCTCCACCCCTACGACGACGACCTGATCCTGGTGACGAAGGTCGGCGCCCTCCGCACCCCGGAGAAGGCCTGGCCGGCGGCGCTCAAGCCGGAGCAGCTGCGCCGGGCCGTCTACGACAACCTCCGCGGCCTGGGCCGCGACCACCTCGACGTGGTGAACCTGCGGATCGTCGAGGAGGGCGGCGGCCTCGGCCCGGAGGACTCGATCGCCGAACCCTTCGGCGCGCTCGCCGAACTGCGCGAGCAGGGCCTGATCCGGCACCTCGGGGTCAGCAACGTCACCGCCGGGCAGCTGGCCGAGGCCCGCGGGATCGCCCCGGTGGTCTGCGTGCAGAACGAGTACAACGTGCTGCGGCGCCGCGACGAGGACATCGTGCGGACCTGCGCCGAGGCGGGGATCGCGTTCATGCCCTTCTTCCCGCTGGGGACGTTCACCCTCCAGCACGAGAAGGACGTCGCGACGGACACCAAGGTGCCGCAGCAGGTGCCGCTGGAGGCCCAGGCGATCCACGCCGTGGCCCGGCGCCGGGGCGCCACCCCCTACCAGGTGGCCCTCGCCTGGCTGTTGCAGCACTCCGCGAACATCTGCTGCATCCCCGGCACCTCCAGCGCCGACCACCTGGAGGAGAACGTCGCGGCGGCGGCCCTGCGGCTGACCGAGGTCGACGTGAAGGAACTGGACGCGCTCCACGGCGGCGCCGCGTGAGCCTGGGCTTCTTCGCGGGTCAGAACAGGAACGAGGTCGTCATCGTCCCTCCCGGGGAGGGGCCGAGCCGGTGGGCGTTCGGCGACCGGTACACCGTCAAGTCCGGTGAGCACAACACCGGGAAGTCGCTGTTCCTCGTCGAGGCGCTCGTCCCGGAGGGCGGCGGCCCGCCGCTGCACGTCCACCACTGGGAGGAGGAAGCCTTCTACGTCCTGGAGGGCAGCGTCGAGTTCCGGGACCGCAACGGCCGGCACCAGGCCCCGGCGGGGAGCTTCGTCTTCGTGCCCCGGGGCACCGAGCACGCGTTCAAGAACACCTCCGAGGAACCGGCCAAGATGCTGTTCATCACGGTTCCCGGCGGCAAGGAGCGGTTCTTCCTGAACGTCGGCGTCCCCGCGGACGGCGACACCCCGCCGCCCTCGGAGGAGCAGCGGCTCAGGGACGTGGCCTACGGCTACCAGGTGGGCCCCGAATTCGGTGACGAGTACCTGGAGTAGCCCCGTCACCGACACCGCGACGGCACGCACGCGCACAGGTACGCGCACGCGCGCAGGCACAGCCACACGCACACGCACACGCACGACAGATCAGATCGCCGATCCGGGAGTTTCCATGTCGCACAACGGTAAGCAGCTCTCACGCCGCTCGGTCCTCGCCGCCACCGGCGCGGTGGCCGGCGCCTCCGCGCTCGGCGCCGCCGGGGCGGCCCCCGCCTCGGCCGCCCCGGCGGGGCCGGGCGGCGGGCCGGGCGGGGGCCCGGGCGGCCCGAAGCCGGGGCCGCAGGGCGTGGCCCCCTTCGCCGTCCCCGCGGTCCTCCCCGGGGACGCGCGCTACCCGGACCTCACGGTCGGCCTGAACCAGCGCTGGACCGCGTCGCCGAACCGGGTGCACCTGGTGTCCACCACCCAGCAGGTCGTCGCGGTCGTCGCGGAGGCCGCGGCGGCGGGCCGGCGGGTGTCGGTCCGCAGCGGCGGGCACTGCTACGAGGACTTCGCCTACAACGCGGCGGTCGAGGTGGTCGTCGACCTGTCCGAGATGAACCGGGTGTACTTCGACGCGGAGCGGAACGCGTTCGCGGTCGAGCCGGGAGCCGCGCTCGGCAAGGTCTACGACCGGCTGTACCGCGGCTGGGGCGTGACCGTCCCCGGCGGCATGTGCTACTCGGTGGGCGCCGGCGGGCACGTGGCCGGCGGCGGCTGGGGGCTGCTGGCCCGCCGCGACGGCCTGATCGTGGACCACCTGTACGCGGTCGAGGTGGTGACGGTCGACGCCGCGGGGACCGCGAAGGCGGTGGTCGCCACCCGCGACGACACCGGCCCGCTGCGGGAGCTGTGGTGGGCGCACACGGGCGGCGGCGGCGGAAGCTTCGGGATCGTCACCCGCTACTGGTTCCGCTCCCGGACGGCCACCGGGACCAACCCGTCGGCCCTCCTGCCGAAGCCGCCGGCGGAGGTCCTGGTCAGCCTGCTGTCCTGGTCGTGGGCGAAGCTGACGCAGGCCGACTTCACCACGCTGGTGCGCAACTTCGGCGCCTGGCACGAGGCCCACGGCGCCCCGGGGGACCACGGGGGGCTGTTCTCCTTCCTCACCCTGAACCACATATCGAACGGCGAGGTCGCGCTGCTCACCCAACTGGCGGTGGACACCCCGAACCCGGAGGCCGTGCTCCAGGACTTCCTGGACCAGATCACCCAGGGCGTCTCCACCCCGCCCGAGACGCCGGCGCAGAACGGGAGCGCGGACGGCCCGCTCGGCAACTTCCTGGTGCCCCGGCGCTGGAGCTGGCTGAAGGCCACGCACTACCTCGGCACCAGCAACCAGGTGATGACCAACTCCGTGCTGCGCGGCGACGAGAAGTCCGCCTTCCACCACCGCGGCTACACCGACGCGCAGATCGCCGCCCTCTGGCAGCACCTGCGCTCCGACACCCTGGACAACCCGATGGCGCAGGTCGTCATGAGCTCCTACGGCGGCCAGGTCAACGCGCTGGGCTCCACGGCCACGGCGCACGCGCACCGCGACTCGGTGTTCAAGGTGCTGTACCAGACCAACTGGACCGAGGCGGCGCACGACCAGGTCAACCTGGCCTGGCTGCGCGGCGTCTACCAGGCCGTGTACGCGGGGACGGGCGGCGTGCCGGTGTCCAACACCCAGACCTCCGGGTGCTTCGTGAACTACTGCGACATCGACCTCAACAGCCCGCAGTACAACAGCTCCCCGGTGCCCTGGCACGACCTCTACTGGCGCGGCAACTACCCGCACCTCCAGCAGGTCAAGGCCCAGTGGGACCCGACGAACTTCTTCCGGCACGGCCAGTCGGTCCGCCTCCCCTGACCCGGCCTCCCCGGCGGGGCCTGCTCGGCGGGGCCCTTCCGCCGAGCAGGCCCCGCCGCGGACGCCCCGGGTTCGGCGGAACCCGGGGCGTCCGCCCGTCGGGCTCAGCCCGGCTCCGGCACCGCCGCCGCGCGCAGCACGACGTCCAGCAGTCCGGGGAAGCGCTGTTCGAGGTCGTCGCGGCGCAGGGTCAGGGTGTACTCCCGCCCGACCGCCTCCTGCCGGATCAGCCCCCCCTCGCGCAGCACCCGCCAGTGGTGGGTGAGCGTCGAGCGGGGGACGCCGTCGAGCAGGCTCCCGCACGGCACGGGGCCGGACGCGGCGAGGACGCGCACCACCTGGAGCCGCATCGGGTTGCTCAACGCGGCGAACACGTCTTCCAGTCGGATCTGGTCGGTCTTCGGGTGACGGAGTCCCATGACGCCATCCTATGAACATGCGCGGACCGTGCCGACGCGGCGACGCTGGGTCACGGTCCGCCTTGCGGCCCCCTTGCTTTGATGGTACGAGTATATACGTAACGTTGGTCGGCGACGCGGACGGTGATCGACCCGTCGGCGCGCCCGACCCCGGCGGGGAGCGGCCGCGCTTCGCCGTCGCCGCCGCCCCCGCGCGGTCCGGACCCGGTGCCGTGGGGCCCGGTCCCGTGGGGCCCGGCCCGGGCGACCCGCTCGGCACGAAGGTGAGGAGACAGAGTGAACCAACGCCTGCCCCAGTCCGCGGACGAGCCGGTCACCTCCGAGGTGGTGATCGTGGGCGGCGGCCCGGTGGGGATGCTGCTCGCCCACGAGTTGGCGCTCCAGGGCGTCCGGCCCCTGGTGCTGGAGAAGCTCCCGGTGCCCTCCGGGGTGTCGAAGGCCGGGACGCTGCACGCCCGCACCGTGGAGACCCTGCACCGGCGCGGGCTGCGCGAGGCCGTGCAGCCGCGCCCGGTGCGCGGCCGGCAGACCAGCGCCCCCTTCCACTTCGCCGGGATGTTCGACATCGACCTCGCCGAGGTGAGCCAGGAGGGCCCCGTCATCGTCGGCAGCCCCCAGGCGTACGCCGAGCACGTCTTCGCCGAGCGGGCCGAGGCGCTGGGGGCGAGGATCCTGCGCGGCCAGGAGTGCACGGGCCTCCAGGACGAGGGGGACCGCGTCCGGGTGGAGCTCCAGGGCGCGGACGGGACCCGGCGGCAGGTCACCGCGCGCTGGGTGGTCGGCTGCGACGGGGTGCGCAGCGCCGTCCGCGGCGCCGCGGGGATCCCCTTCACCGGCACGCCCGCCACCGTGTCCGCGCTGATGGGGGAGGTGCGCCTGCTGGACCCGTGGAGCGCGCCGGCGGGCTGGCAGCGCACGCCGCGGGGCTGGACCCTGGTGTGGCTGAACCCGGTCGGGCACAGCCGGGTGTGCACCTACGACTTCCGCGGCCCCGCCGCGGACCGCCACGCGCCGGTGACCTTCGAGGAGTTGCGGGCGGAGACCGAGCGGATCGCCGGCCGCCCCGTGCCGATGGCGGACGCCCGCGACCTCACCAGGTTCAGCGACGCGGCGCTCCAGGCCGAGAGCTACCGCCGGGGCCGCGTCCTGCTGGCCGGGGACGCCGCCCACGCCCACTTCCCGATGGGCGGCCAGGGGTTGAACACCGGCCTCCAGGACGCCGTCAACCTGGGCTGGAAGCTCGCGGCCGAGGTCAAGGGCTGGGCGCCGCCCGGCCTGCTGGACAGCTACGACACCGAACGGCGCCCGGTGGCCGCGCGCGTCCTGTACAACGTGCGGGCCCAGGTGGCGCTCATGCACCCGGGGGTGCTCACGGACTCGCTGCGGGAGCTGTTCCGCGAGACGATGCACCTGCCGCAGGTGAACCGCTTCCTCACCGGGATGATCAGCGGCGCCGACATCGGCTACGACGTGGGCCTCCCCGACGACGCCCTCGCCGGGACCTTCGCCCCGGACCTGCGGCTGAAGACCGCCCGGGGCTCCACCAGCCTCGCCGCCCTGCTGGCCGACGGACGGCCGCTGCTGATCCACACGGCCCAGGCGGCCGGGCCGGCCGAACTGCTCGCGCCGTGGTCCGACCGGCTGTCCGTCGTCGAGGTGGTGCCGGAGTCCGCCGCCGCTATGCAGGCCCAGGCGCTGCTGATCCGGCCGGACGGCTACGTCCTGTGGAGCGCGCCGGGACGGCGGGCGCGGACGTCGGGACTGGTCGAGGTGGCCGCGGAGTGGTTCGGCGAGCCGGCGTAGCGGACCCGCCCGGGCCGGCGGCCGGCCCGCTCTCCCCGAGCGCGGTCGGCCGCCGGCCCGGTCGGGCGCGGTCAGGCGGGCGCCCCGGGCCGGCGCGGTCAGGCGGGCGCCCCGGGCGCGGGTCCCAGGCTCCGGATCGCGGCGTCGACCGCGGTGGTCAGCGGCCCGAGGTCGTGGCCGGCGCGCTCGCGCACCCGCAGCCCGAGCACCACGGTGAAGAGCAGTTCCGCGGTGGCGTCGAGGTCGAGGCCGGCGGGGAGTTCGCCGTGCTCGCGGCCCTCGGCCAGCAGCGAGCGCAGCGCCCGCCGGGTGGTCTCGAACGCGGCGTCGGTCCGCCGGCGGACCTGCTCGTCGGTGGTGCCGAGTTCGGTGGCCGTGTTGACCACGAAGCAGCCCAGGCCGCCCCGGCCGCCCGGCGGGCAGGTGACCAGCCACAGCATCCACTCCCGCAGCACCTCCCGGACCGGGCGGTCGCCCGCGTGCAGGCGCTCCCCGGCCTCGGCGGACTCGGTGGCCCGGTAGTGGTCCAGCGCGCGCAGGAACAGCGTGTGCTTGTCGGTGAAGGTCCGGTACAGGCTGCTGGGCGTGAGCCGCAGCTCCTCACCCAGGTCGCGCACCGAAGTGGCGTGGTAACCGCGTCTCCAGAACAGCTCGGTCGCCGAGGTGACCGCGTTCTGCTCGTCGAACTGTCGTGGGCGTGCCATGTCCTCACCTTACCCAGCTTGTGAAGCGATCGCTCCCATACTAGGGTTCAGCTATTGGGAGCGATCGCTCCCAATCGAACGAAGGGGGCGGTACGGTGACGACCGCAGAACAGAGCTCATCCCGGGTGAAGGGCTCGGAGACCCCGCAGGCGAACCACTGGCTGGCGGTCAGCGCGGTGGCCCTGGGGACATTCCTGCTGGTGAGCGCCGAGCAGCTGCCGATCGGCCTGCTGACCTCCGTGGGGTCCGCGCTCTCGGTCTCGGAGGGAACGGCCGGCCTGATGGTCACGGTGCCCAGCCTGGTCGCCGCGTTCGCGGCGCCGCTGGTCCCGATGCTCGTCCGGGGCCTGGACCGGCGGATCCTGCTGATCGGTCTGATGGCGCTGATGACCGTCTCCAACGTGGCCTCGGCCCTGGCGCCCAACTTCGGCGTCCTGGTGGCCTCCCGGGTCGTCGTCGGCGTGGCGATCGGCGGCTTCTGGGCCGTCGCCAGCGGCCTGGCCGTCCGGCTCGTGGCGCCCGAGAGCGTCCCGAAGGCCACCGCGATCATCTTCGGCGGCGTCGGCGCCGCGAACGTGTTCGGCGTCCCGCTCGGCACCCTGGTCGGCGACTTCGCCGGCTGGCGGGTCGCCTTCGCGTCGGTCAGCGCCCTGGCGCTGATCGCGCTGGTCGCGCTGCTGGTCGTGCTGCCCCCGCTGGTCGCCTCGCAGCCCATCCGGCCGCGCCTGCTGGCCGAGCAGTTCCGCAACCCCGGAGTGCGGATCGGCATCATCGCGACGGTCTTCATCGTGTTCGGGCACTTCTCGGCCTACACCTTCGTCAGCCCGGCCCTGCAGAAGCTGTCCGGCATCGACGAGAGCTACGTCGGCCCGCTGCTGTTCGGCTTCGGCCTGGCCGGCATGATCGGCAACTTCGTCGCCGGCTCGGCGCTCTCCCGGCGGGTGCACCGCAGCGTGCTGGCCATCGCGCTGGCCCTCGCGGTCGCGATGCCGCTCTTCGCGCTGCTGGGCCGGACCACGATCACCGGCATCATCCTGCTCATCGTCTGGGGCCTGGCCTACGGCGGCGTGTCGGTGGGCCTGCAGACCTGGATGATCAAGGCCGCGCCGCAGGCCGTGGAAGCCGCCTCCTCCCTCTGGGTGGCGGTGTTCAACCTGTCGATCGGCCTCGGCGCCCTGGTCGGCGGCCTGATCGTCGACGCGCTCAGCGTGCAGGGCGTCCTGTGGCTCGGCGGCGCCTGCGCCCTGGTGGCCGCCCTGGCGATCTGGAGCGCCCGCTCCAACGAGAGCCTGCGCTGACCGACCGCCTCGCGCCCCGCGCCCCCGCCCCTGCCCCGCCGGGGCGGGGGCCTCGGCCTACGCTGTGCCGTCATGGACTGGTTGGAGCGGGTGGCCGAGCTGAGACGGTGGACGAGCAGCGGCGTCCGGGCACCGCACAAGCCGCTGCTGCTGCTGTACGCGCTGGGCGGCTACCAGCGGGACGCCGACGGCGAGTTGCGCTACAGCGCCGTCGAGGGGGAGCTGAAGCGGCTGCTGGAGGAGTACGGGCCGTCGCATCCGACCACCCCCGCCTACCCCTTCCACCACCTGGTCAGCGACGGCGTCTGGGAGGTCAGCACCGACCAGGGGCCCGGGAGCCCGGGCAGCCGCGTCGGGCTCCTGCGCTCCAGCGGCGCGACCGGCCGGCTCGCGCCCGACCTGCGGGCCGCGCTGCGCAAGGACCCGGCGCTGCTCGGGCGCCTGGTACGGGTGCTGCTCGACCGCTACTTCCCGCCGTCGCTGCACACCGACCTGTGCGAGGCCGTCGGGCTCGACCTGGACCTGGCCGACACCGCGAGCCTGCCGGGCGGCGGGCGGGAGCGGGCGGCGCGGCGGCAGCGGGACCGGCGGATGCGCGAACTCGTCCTGACCGCCTACGAGTTCCAGTGCGCGTTCTGCGGCTACGACGGGATGCTCGGCAGCAGCACGGTCGGCCTGGAGGCGGCCCACGTGCGGTGGTGGTCCTACGACGGGCCGGACGCGGTCGACAACGGCCTGTGCCTGTGCTCCCTGCACCACAAGCTCTTCGACAAGGGCGTGCTGGGCCTGGGGGAGGGGCACCGCGTCCTGGTCTCCCGGCGCTTCGTCGGCCGCGGCGAGGCCAGCCGGCAGCAGGTGCTGGCCCTGGCCGGCCGCCCCGTCATCGGCCCGCAGCCGGGCACCCTCCCGGTCGCCGACCGGCACCGGAAGTGGCACACCGACCAGGTCTTCCACGGCGAGCCCCGCCCGTCCCCGGCCCCGTCTTCGGCGGTCGGCGGCTGACGGCCGGCGGCTGACGGAGACCGCCCGCCCGGGCAGGACCCCGGGAGGCCGGAAGGCATCGCGCCCCGCCGCCGACCGGTCCGGCGCGGTCCGGCGCGGGCCGCCGAAGTGTGACGGCAACTCGCCTGCGGTGAAAGCGAGTTGCCCCTGAAGAGCGGCGTCCGGATCCGGCCTCCCGAGTCCTCTATGCTGGTCAGGGCATTCATCGACGGGCATGGAGGAGAACAGTGGCGGGCGGCACGAAGCAGGGTGACTGGGTGGTGGCGGCGGCCGATCAGGTCCTCGCCGAGAACGAGCACCGCGCACCCGGCGCGCCGCTGGTCTGCGCCTCCGGCATCAGCCCGTCGGGCCCGGTGCACCTGGGGAACCTGCGCGAGGTGATGGTGCCGCACTTCGTCGCGGACGAGCTGCGCCGCCGCGGCCTGGACTGCCGGCACATCCTCTCCTGGGACGACTTCGACCGGCTGCGGAAGGTGCCGGCCGGGGCGCCGGAGTCCTTCGCCCAGTACATCGGGCGCCCGCTCACCTCGGTACCGGACCCGTGCGGCGAGCACGAGAACTGGGCCGAGCACTACAAGGTCCCGTTCCGCGCCGCGCTGGCCGAACTCGGCGTCGAGGTCACCGAGATCAGCCAGACCGAGATGTACCGCTCCGGCGCCTACACCGAACAGATCCTGCACGCGATGCGCAACCGCGACCGGATCGACGCGATCCTCGGCCGCTACCGCACGGCCAAGGCCGCCGCCCCGGAGGGCGAGGAGCCGGAGGACTCGGTGGCCGACGACACCGACGAGCCGACGGCCGCCGGGTACTACCCGTACAAGCCGTACTGCGCCGCCTGCGGCCGGGACCTCACCACCGTCACCGCCTACTCGGACGAGACCGCCGAACTCTCCTACACCTGCCAGTGCGGGCACCGGGACACCGACGTGATCGGCCGCACCGGCAGCGGCAAGCTGGTCTGGAAGGTCGACTGGCCGATGCGCTGGGCCTACGAGGGCGTCACCTTCGAGGCCGGCGGCGTCGACCACTCCTCGCCCGGCTCCAGCTTCACGGTCGGCTCCCAGCTGGTCCGCGAGGTCTTCGACGCCCGCCCGCCCGCCTACCTCGGCTACTCCTTCGTGGGCGTCCGCGGCATGGCCAAGATGAGCGGCTCGGCCGGCGGCGCCCCCACCCCCGGAGACGCGCTGCGGATCCTGGAAGCCCCGCTGGTCCGCTGGCTGTACGTGCGCCGGCGGCCCAACCAGTCGTTCACCATCGCGTTCGACCAGGAAGTCGCCCGGATCTACGACGAGTGGGACGCCGCCGGCCGCCGCCTCGCCGACGGCGGCGGCGACCCGCTCGAACAGGCGAGCCGCGCCCGCGCGCTCGGCACCGCCACCGCCACCCTGCCCATCACCCCGCTCCCCGTCCCGTTCCGGGTGCTGGCCTCGGTGGTCGACATCACCACCGGCGACGAACAGCAGATCCTGCGCATCCTGGGCGACATGACCCCCGACGAACACCTCACCGACCTCGACCGGGTCCGCCCCCGGCTCGACCGCGCCGAGGCATGGGTCACCGAACACCTCCCGGCAGCAGACCGCACCCACGTCCGCACCACCCCGGACCGCGCCCTGATCGCCGAGCTGACCGACAGCGAGCGCGACGCCCTCGACCTGCTGCTGAAGGGCCTGGACGACCACTGGTCGCTCGACGGCCTGACCACCCTCCTCTACGGCGTGCCCAAGCTCCAGGCCGGCCTCCCCCTCGACACCCCCGCCACCCCCGAACTCAAGGCCGCCCAACGCGCCCTGTTCGCCCGCCTCTACCAGCTCCTGGTCGGCACCGACACCGGCCCCCGCCTGCCCACCCTGCTCCTCGCCCTCGGCGCGGAACGCATCCGCACCCTCCTCACCGCCTGACCCGACCCGCACCCCGCCACGCCCGGAAGGCCCGCGCCCCCACCCCCGGCCGCGGACCTTCCGGGCCTACCGGGCCTACCGGGCGTCGACGGCGGACCGCCGGACCCGGCCGGTGGCGGCACGCCACAGTCGGCGGTGCCAGCGCCCCCAGGCACGCTTCGACGGCGACTCCCACCGCCGTTCCACGACCGGCCGGCGCAGGCCCGACCGGACTCCGGACAGCAGGTGGTCGAACTCACCGCCCGCCAACGCGTCGCGCAGCCGGGCGAGTTCAGCCGGGCGCAGGAACAGGACGGACCGCTGTTCCTCGATGTGCCCGAGAGCCACCCACCCGTCGTCCGCCTCCGCCAGCACGACACCGCGAACCTCGTCCCGATCGTCCACTCCGCTCGCCTCCCAGTGCAGCCCGAACACGCCATTGGGGTAGTACTCGACCACGCTCATCGCCACTCCTTTGACGTCTCACGGTAGGACCGGAAGAGGGTAGGGGCTAGGCGGTTTCCTGTTCCGTCACGTACTCGTCCCGAATGCGTTCGACGAACTCTCTCATCGCATCACCGAGCAGAGCGACCCGTTCGAATGACTCATACTTTCGGACGTACTGTTCCACGTCCCGGGGATCTCTGGCTGTCACCTCGGCATGAGGGATTTCGACGACTGCCATCCTGGCGTCGAAAAGAACGAATGAACAAGTCGGTGGTTCGGGCATAAGGGCAATCAAAGGCACCACGCCGACAGAGATGTTCGCCATTCTCGACACTTTCACCAGCTTGTCGAGCTGCGCAGCCATCATCGCAGGCCGAACCAGCCTCCATCTGAGGACGGATTCCGTGACAAGAAAAGAGAAGCGGCGGCGGGACTCGTGCAGAACTTCCTGTCGACACACTCGCGCACCGACCATTTTTTCCAGGGATTCATCGGACAGGCCCGAGGTCTGCAGAATCGAACGGATATACTCCGGAGACTGGAGGAGTCCAGGGATGCATGAGGCTTGGAAGACTCGAAGAGACTTTGCCTGGGACTCTATGGCCCGGATCTCCTCCTGGTGCTTGTGCAGTCCCGATCGGCGGTAAATGCGCCACGCGGTCGCCTCCGTGGCCACGGTGCGAGCAGCCGCTGCGAGCTGTGCCGAGACTTCCGGCGGTACGTCGAGGGCGGCCAGAATCCGTTCCACGTCTGCGACGCTCGGAGCCATCTTGCCGTTGAGAATCTTGCTCAGTTTACTCGGGGACATGAGAGCGCTGCGGGCCACTGCTTTGGCCTCTTTCCCGCTGGCCTCTCGCAGTTCCCGCAGCGCTCTTCCCAGATCTACACCGTTCACTGACTGCCGTACCGCTCCCACCATGCTGCGAATGGCTCAGCGTGAGAGAGGGCGACGTCTCGATATTCCAGATAATCGGCGACGATCGGCCGTGAGTCCGCCCCGATGAAAGATCCACCCGGACCGTACTCCATGGTTACTGTCGTGGTCTCATCGAAGAGCCAGAAGTCGGGAACGCCTTCCAGTGGATTCGGCTGTTCGGTGGTGTCGAGGATGAAGAACTCTTCGCCGGAACGGGCATTCTTGGTGTATCCCCACCCGAGTTCGAACCTGAGATACGGCGTCAGTGGGCGCGAGAGAATGTGAACCCGGTACATGCGTTTGCCCGAGTCGACATTGCTTCGGACCTCGTCGGCCCATTCCTGATTGTAATCCTCCGGCTGGGGCTCGCCAGCCAGGAATGCCCGGATGCTCTCGGCATGCGACGACCCCGTGTAGTCGTCCAGTGTCTCCAGTCGAAAGGCTTCCCGCTGGAAGCCGGTGAACAGCCTTTCGAAATCCTCACCCGAGATGCGCATTGGCAAGCCTCCGAATCAGCGATGCAGGGATGCGTACGGCGGCCTCTCCGGGCGGAACCTGGATTGCCTCCAACGCTTCCGGACTATCAACGACGTACCCCTGCACGATCAGATCCCCCGTGCCGTCCACACCGTAGACCGTGGGGCATGTGCCCTTCTCGCACTCACCCGCGAGCCTTGTCAGCTTCACCGTTGTTCCCCTCCCCGCCCGGCCGTGTCGCGTTCGATGCTCCCGAAGCCGCGACGGGAGGGTCAAGGGGTCACAGTTGCGCGAACGGGAAATCGCTCCGAGCGCCGCGAGGGTGGGGCCTGGCTCAGGCCGGCCGCCATGTCCTCCTTCCCCATGCCCTGACGATGCCCTCACGTCGGCAGCCGGGGCTTCGTTCTGGTGGCCTTGGTGGTCGGTGCGGCGATCCGCTGGTGCGTCGGGTCCGGTGGGTGGTGCTGTTCTCCGTCGCCCTTGACTGTCCGGTTCTGGCGCGCCGGCCTGCGGGTGCGCTACGAGCGAGCCTGGCCTCAGACGTTGACGCCGAAGTCCTGGGCGATGCCGACCAGGCCGGAGGCGTAGCCCTGGCCGATGGCGCGGAACTTCCATTCGGCGCCGTTGCGGTAGAGCTCGCCGAAGACCATGGCGGTCTCGGTGGCGGCGTCCTCGGAGAGGTCGTAGCGGGCGATCTCGGTGCCGCCGGCCTGGTTGACCACGCGGATGTAGGCGTTGCGGACCTGGCCGAAGCTCTGCTGCCGGTTCGCCGCGTCGTAGATCGCGACGGGGAAGACGATCCGGGTGATCTCGGCGGGGACGGCGGCCAGGTTCACCTTGACCTGCTCGTCGTCGCCGTCGCCTTCGCCGGTGAGGTTGTCGCCGGTGTGCTCGACCGAACCGTCGGCGCTCTTCAGGTTGTTGAAGAAGACGAAGTCCCCGTCGGAGCGGACCTTGCCCTGTTCGGTGCAGAGCAGCGCGCTGGCGTCGAGGTCGAAGTCGGTGCCGGTGGTGGTGCGGACGTCCCAGCCGAGGCCGACGACCACGGCGGTCAGGCCGGGTGCCTCCTTGGTGAGCGAGACGTTGCCACCCTTGCTGAGCGAGACTCCCACGATTGCCCTTCCCGTTCTTCCTGCCCGCGCAAGCGACTTGGGCAGTGCTTTACCTGCGCTTGAATCTACAGCACTGTAGAGAGTTGGAGAAGGGCACCCCGGGAACCGGTGCCCGGCGGCGGGCTACAGGCCGCCGCAGGTGTGCCGGGCACCGCCGCCGGGGCCGCCCAGCGCGTCGGCCAGGCCCCAGCCGGCGGCCAGCAGGACCAGCCCGGCCAGTACGGCGAGCAGCGCCGCCGCGACCAGGGCCGCCCGGCCGGGGCGGGCGGCCGGGCGGAGCAGCGGGACGGCGCCCGCTCCCGCCGCGGCGGCCAGCAGCGGTCCGGCGACCAGTGCGGCCCAGGCCGCGGCCGGCACCGGGGCGGCGTCCAGGCAGTGGCCCAGCCGCCGGGGCACCGCGTCGAGGTAGGCGTCGTGGCCGTACTTGGCGCCGGCCCAGCCGAGCAGCACCAGCACCGCCGCCACCGCGAGCCGGCGGCCCGCCCGCGTGCCGTCCGCCGTCGTGTCAGTCGTGTCGGTCGTCATGTCAGTCGTCCTCAGTACCAGTCGGGTTCGACCCGGACGTAGCGGATCTTCTGTCGTCCCTCGGACTGCGCCTCGTGGTCGGAGCGGCCGTCCATGCTGACGTTCTTCCGCGAGTCGTTGTGCTGGCTGTACCGGATGTCGCCGTCCGGGGTGACGGCGGTGACGATCGCGGTGTGGTGGATGTTGCCGGGGGTGAGGTCCGGGTTCTGGTCGTTGTCGTCCTCCAGGAAGACCAGGTCGCCCGGTTTGACCTGGTCGGGCGGGACCTCGCGGCCGCCGTTGCCCACCATGAAGTCGTGCAGGTTCTGCGCGCCGCCCCAGGCGTGGCTGTGCTGTTGGCCGATGATGCCGAGGCCGAGCCAGCCCGGGTCGTCGCCGCGGTTCCAGGCGTCGCCCTCGACGGTCCAGTCGCCCTTCATGCGGACGCCGGACTGGAACAGCGCCTCCGAGGCGAAGTTGGTGCAGTTGTTCTCGTCGTCGAAGTCGCCGGAGTCGTCGTTCCAGTGGGCCAGTACCCACTCGACCATCCGCACGCGGTCCCACTTGCGCCCGGGACCGCCGCGCAGGTCCTCCTTGACCGCGTCCGGGATGCCGGGGAGGTTGGCGAGCTTCACCGGCTCCGCCAGCTCCAGCTGCTTCTGCTGTTCGGGGGTGAGCGCGGCCCACCAGCGGGACACCAGGGCGGGGTCGCTGCCGTCCGGGATGTCGGCGGCGAGCATGTCGAGCTGGGTCTGCGAGGCTTCGCCCTGGAGCTGGTCGAGGGCCTTCTCGGGGTTGGTCTCGCAGGTGGCGCCGCCCAGCTTCCGCAGCTCGGCGGCCGCCCGGTCGTCGGCTTGGCGGGCCTCCCGGAGGGCCTCCTTGACGAGGTCCGCCACCTCGTTCATGTGGGTGAGGCTCTCGCCGGTGACCTCGCCGGTGGTGGTGACGGTCCCGTTCCCGTCGACCTCCAGCCGGTACGCCGAGGCGAGGTCCAGGGCCTGCTGCAGTACCCGCTGGGCGTACTCCAGCGAGGACGCCAGCCCGTCGACGACCATCGCCACGCCGCGCGTGATGTCGGCGCCGGACTCCAGGATGTCGGCCTGCTCGGCCAGCTTCTTGCCGGCGCTCTGGCCGACCCGGTCCTGCCAGTCCTCCTTGAGCGGGCCGATCCCGTTGCCGTGCAGGTCGTTGACGGCGTGCCAGGACTCCTTCGACAGTTCGACCCAGCCGTCGGCGGCGCGGCGCAGGGCGGCCGGGTCGGCCTGCCGGAGGTCGGTGAAGCCGACCATGCTCAGGCACCCCCGCCCAGGTCGGCCACCGCGAGGTTCAGCCGGCGCACCGACTCCTGCTCGGCGGTGTCGTACGAGTGCGAGCTCTGCCGCAACTGGTCGGCGTAGACGCCCAACTGCTGGGCGACGGCGCTCATGTGGGTCTGCCACGCCTCGGCGCACTCGCGCAGCGCGGGACCGGAGGCGAAGCCCGGGTGGGCGGCGGCGACGGTCAGGCTGTCGTCCAGCCAGTGGCCGGTGCGCGAGCCCAGCCGGCCGGAGGTTCCGCCGATGGCGTCGGCGGCGCTGCGCAGACCCGCCGTGCGGATGTGGACGTCGAACATGGATCCCCCCGTGTCTACCGTGTGATCGGCACGGGGGAGGACGACCCTGCGGCGCGTTCGGTTCCGCTCGGCGGACGGTCGGCGGTCAGCCGGCGGCGGCTTCGAGGGCGAGCAGGGCGGTCTTGGCGTCGAGGCCGCCGATGTAGCCGCCGAGGGTGCCGTCGGTGCGCAGCACGCGGTGGCAGGGGACGACGACGGGGAGCGGGTTGGTGGCGCAGGCGGTGCCGACGGCGCGGACGGCCTTGGGGTTGCCGACGAGTTCGGCGACCTCGCGGTAGCTGCGGGTCTGGCCGTAGCCGATCTCGGGGAGGTGCTGCTGGACGGTGCGGCGGAAGCCGCGGGAGAGGGACAGGTCGAGCGGCAGGTCGAAGGTCCGGCGGCGGCGGGCGAAGTACTCGTCGAGTTCGCGGGCGGCGGCGTCCAGGCGCCGCGGGGCGCGCAGGACGCGGGGGCCGAGCTGCCGGCCGAGGTGCTCCAGGACGCGGTCGTGGTCCTCGGCCGGGTAGGCGACCCGGACCAGGCCCGCCGGGGTGGTGGCGAGCAGCAGGCTGCCGACCGGGGAGTCGACGGTGGTGTAGGCGACGTCGACCAGTCCGGCGCCGTCGGCCTCGGCTTCGAGGCGGCGGTGCAGCCGGGCCAGCACGGCGGCGTCCTCGGGGGTCGAGAGCAGGGCGGTGACGTCGTCGCCGCCGGGGGTTCCGCTCATGGTGCTTCTCCTTCTCCGGCGTTCTGCGGGTAGTTCTTCCTGAGGGTCCTGATCCCGTCGGCGGCGGCCCGGCGGGCCGCTTCGACGGTGCCGCCGAGGATCCGGGCGACCTCGGCGTACGGCAGGCCGACGACGTGGTGGTAGGCGACGGCCTGGCGCTGCTTGGGCGACAGCAGCCGGACCGCGGCCCACAGGCCGCCGTCCTCGGCGGGCCGGTCGGGTGCGGCGGGGCGCTCGGGCAGCTCGCCGACGGGTAACGGGGCGCGCCGCGCGGCCCGGTGGACGTCGAGGGCCCGGCGGTGCGCGATCGTCACCAGCCACGCCTCCACGTTGGCGTCCTCGGCGAGGTCGGGGTAGGCGCGCAGGGCGGACAGGAAGGTCTCCGACCAGGCGTCCTCCGCGTCCTGCGGGCCGAGCACGGCCCGGCACACCCGGAGCACGGTCGGGCCGTGCTGGGTGACGATCTTCTCGAACGGCTGCTTCATCGGGTTCTCTTGGGGCGCTGGGGGACGGACGGGGCGGCGGGGGAGGGACGGACGGGGCGGGGGGACGGACGGGGCGGCGGGGGAGGAGCGGGGCTCAGAACAGCCGGGAGGCGGTCACCTCGGCCGGCTCCTCCAGTTCGAGCAGCTCCTGCTTGTAGCGCAGGCCGCCCGCGTAGCCGGTGAGGGATCCGTCGGCGCCCACCACCCGGTGGCACGGCACGAAGACGCACAGCGGGTTCGCCCCGACGGCCTGGCCGACCCGCTGCGCGAGAGCCCGGTCGCCGAGCTGCCCGGCGAGCGTCCCGTACGTGGTGGTGGTGCCGTACGGGACGTCCTTCAGCAGCGCCCAGACCTTCTCCTGGAAAACGTCGCCGCCGGTGCGCAGCGGCAGGTCGAAACCGGTGCGGCGGCGGTCGAGGTAGTCGTGGAGCTGGTCGGCGGCCTCGGTCAGCAGCGGGTCGCCGGACGGCTCGACCTCCGGGCCGAAGGACCGCTGGTCGGGGCGGCGCACGTGGTGGCGGAAGTACAGGCCGGTGACGGCGTCGCCGTCGGCGACCAGGGTGACCGCGCCGAGCCGGGTGCCGGCGACGGTGTGCCGGATGGTGTCCATGTGCGCTCTCCTGTCGTTCCTGCTTCCTCACCCGGTAGACGTCCGGCGGCGCCGGAACGTGAGGTCCGGTCCGCAGGATCCTTCCGCCGGACCGGCCGGCCGGCCTGCCACCCGCCGCCCGTCGGCGCGGCTCCGGGCGCGGGGTCCGAATGCCGCCGGTCCCGCCCGTCCGGGATGCGGCACCATGGTCGGTGCGGGAACGAAAGATGAGAACAGCGAACACCGAACAGCGAACAGCCGGAGCACGGACGGAGCCGGAGGAGGAAGCCCGCGATGGAAGCAGCCGGCACCCGCGGCACCGGCGACGCCCCCGCGTCCGCCCCGGCCGCGCCGCGCGGCTACACGCTGATCGGACCCGACAACCGCCCCTACCGCAGCACCACCCCCGGCACCCTCGGCGGGCACCGGCCCGGCCGCCGCTACGGCCGGCTCGACTGCCCCAGCGCGCTGCGGGCCGTCGCCGCCGGCCACTACGTCCGCCACCGCGTGTTCTTCGCCGACGAGCCGACCGCGGTCGCGGCCGGCTACCGGCCGTGCGCGGTGTGCCTGCCCGAGGAGTACCGGACGTGGAAGACCCGGAAGACCCGAAGGACCCGACCGTGAACCCCCGTTCGCCCCTGCTCCCCGCGCCCGCGGCCACCGCCCACGGGCCGCTGCCCGAACCCGCCCCGCACACCGCCGACGAGCTCGCCGCCCTGCTGCGCCTGCTCACCGGGCGGCGCCGCCCGGAGCCGCCCGGAGCCGCCCGGCGTCACGGTCGGACACAGCCGCGACGCCGCCTCCCGGGCGGCGGCCGCCGCGTTCGCCGAGGCGTGGCGGGGTACCGGCGGCACGGTCCCGGCCGTCGTCGACCGGCCCGAGCGGGCCGCGTCCTGGCTGCGCCCGGCCCAGCGGCCGGCCGACCGGGAGCCCGACGCGCTGGTGACCGCCGCCGCCCCGCCCGGCCGGGCCCAGCCGGCCCGCCGGCTCGCGCCCGGCACCCCCTGGCGCCCGGACCGCACCCTCGGCTTCGCGCCGCCCGCCGAGCCGGTGGCCGTCGCGCTCGCCGGGGACGGCGTCCTGGACGGGGTGCGCGGCGCGAGCGCGGACGGCGGCACCTGGCGGATCGAGCACGGCCGGACGGACTTCCGGCCGCCGCACCCCGCGGGCGGCGCCGCGTGAACCCGCTCCCCGAACCGCCGCTGTTCGGCCCGCCGCCGGCCGGCTACCGGCGCCGCGAGATCGCCCCGGGCGCCGTCCACCTGCCCGGCTGGCTGACGCCCGAGCAGCAGCGCTCCCTGGTCACCGCCTGCCGCGGCTGGGCCACCGGCCCCGTCCCGATCCGGCACACCCGGCTGCCGCGCGGCGGCGTGATGTCCGTCCAGACGGTCTGCCTGGGCTGGCACTGGAAGCCGTACGCGTACACCCGCACCGCCGACGACGTGAACGGCCGGCCGGTCACCCCGTTCCCCGGCTGGCTCGCCGACCTCGGCCGCCGCGCCGTCGCCGACGCCTACCAGGACGAGGAACGGGCCGCCGGCTACGAACCGGACGCCGCGCTGGTCAACTTCTACGACGCGGAAGCCCGGCTCGGCATGCACCAGGACAAGGACGAGAAGACCCTCGACCCGGTGGTCTCGCTCAGCATCGGCGACAGCTGCCTGTTCCGCCTCGGCAACACCGAGCACCGCAACCGCCCCTGGACCGACCTGACCCTCGCCTCCGGCGACCTGCTGGTCTTCGGCGGCCCCTCCCGGCTCGCCTACCACGCCGTCCCGAAGATCCACCCCGGCACCGGCGACCCCGCGACCGGCCTCGCCGCCGGCCGCCTCAACCTCACCCTCCGGGTCACCGGCCTCACCGACCCCGGGCCGGGCCCCGCCACCCGGTGACCGACACCCCGGGGACCGCCGTGACCGGCGCCGACGCCCCGGCCCGCTGCCCCCGGGCCGCCGGCCACCCCGCCGAGTGGGGCCTGCCGCCGGACGGCGAGCGGGCGGTGTACCAGCGGATCGTGCCGGAGGGCTTCCAGGGGGGCCCGGCCGGCGCACCGTGCCGGCCGGGCCCCGGCCTGCGCGCGGCGTTCGACGGCTTCGACCCCGACACCGCGGCCGGCTGCACCGACGCCCGGGCCGTCGTCCGGCGGCACGAGCACGGCCGCGCGAGCACGGCGGCGTCGAACGCCCCGCCGCCGCCCACCGGCCCCCGCCGCCCACCGGTGCCCCGGCGGACCGTCCTGTCTCCTCCTTGCCCGCCGCGCCCGCGCTCGGCCGGAACTCCGTTGAGAAGCAGGGGATTTCGGGACCAGACCGGCGTACCGCCGCCGGGCTCACACCACCGTTTCCTGCTCCGTTCCGCCGCCGCCCGCCCTGCCGCGCAGCGTCGAGAGCGCGGCCAGCGCGGCCAGCCCCGTCGCCGCGGCGAACGCGGCGACCGGCCCGCGGCCGTTGACGATCAGGCCGCCGAGCAGCGCGCCGCCGGCCAGCGAGAGCTGGACCACCGTCACGTAGGCGGCCAGTCGGCCCTCCGGCGGCCCGGGGGCGGCGCCGGCCAGCCAGGACTGCAGGCTGAGCGGGACGGCGCCGAACGCGACGCCCCACAGCACGACCAGGACGGCCACCAGCGCGGGCGAGCCGTCGCACAGCGGCAGCAGGCCGGTCGCGACGGCGACCGCGGCGGCCGCGCAGCCGGCCGTGCCCCGGACCGAGCGGGCCAGGGTCAGCCCGGCCAGGAAGTTGCCGGCGATCGCGGCCAGGCCGTAGCCGAGCAGCAGGCCGGTGACCCAGCCGGTGCCGAGCCGGGCGTGCCGCTCCAGGTACGGGGTGATGTAGGTGTAGGCGGCGAAGTGCCCGAGGAACACCAGGGTGGTGGCCAGCAGTCCGGCCCGGACGGCCCGGTCGCGGACCGCGCCGAGCAGTTCCCGGCGGCCCGCGCCCTCGCCGGCCGGGAGGGCGGGCAGCAGGAGCAGTTGGGCGGCCAGCGCGGCCAGCGAGAGCGCCCCGGTGATCCAGAAGCCGGTCCGCCAGCCGTCGCCGGCCGCCTGGCCGGTCAGCGAGGCGAGCGGCGGGCTGACCACGGTGCCCACCGAGATGCCCGCGGTGACCAGCGCGGACGCCCGGTGCACGGCCGCGGGCGGGACCAGCCGGGGCACCGCGCCGATGCCGACCGCCCAGAAGCCGCCGAGCGCGAAGCCGAGCAGCAGTCGGCCGAGCAGCATCGGGAGCAGGCTCTCCGCGGTGGCGCAGAGCAGGTTGGCGCCGACGGTCAGCGCGGACAGGGTCCACAGCACCAGCCGCCGGTCGGTCCGGCGGGCGGCGAGGGTGAGCAGCGGCGCGGTGACGGCGGCGGCCAGCCCGGGGGCGGTCATCAGCAGGCCGCCGGTGCCGGTGGAGACGCCGGTGCCGGCGGCGATCCGGTCCAGCGCGCCGACCGGGAACAGCTCGGAGAGGACCAGCGCGAAGGAGCCGAGCGCCACGGCGGCCACCGCCGGCCACCCACCGGGCCGGCCGCCCCCACTGCGGGCGGCGGCGCGACGGGCGGTGGCGGTGGCGGCGGGCCGGGGGGCGGTGCCGGGCCGGGTGGTGGGTTCGGTCATGAGTCGGGCAGCGCCACGGAGCGGCTGTGGTGGAGCGTCGACCCGGGCGGGCCGGGAGGTGTCGTACGCCGGGTCGTGCAGATCGACGTCCGGGGCGGCGCGGGTGAGGTGCCGGTGGAAGCCGGCCGCGTGGTCGGCGGGCATCGCGGCGCGGTAGTGGGACGACGTCAACTCGCCCTTCAGGCTTGGGTCGTTGAGCGTCGGGTTGGTGGTTCCGAGGTAACGGGTGGCCTGCACCCACGGCATGCTACGCGGGTGCGCGGGGCCGGGCATAGCCGAGAACTCGCCCATGTGCGCGGCGGGCGACTGCCGCGCGGGACGTCCGGGCTCGCGGCGACGGCGGCCTCGACCGCGATCGCGTTCAGGCCCGCGTGGTAGTCCGCCTGGCGCCGAGCGCCCGGACCGGCACCGCCACCGCCACCGCCACCGGCAGCGGTACCGGCAGCGGTACCGGCAGCGGCGGCCGCCGCTGCCGGGCTGTCAGACGCCCTTGAGGAAGCCGCCGTCGACCGCGAAGTCGGCGCCGGTGGTGCTGCCGGAACGCGGCGAGGCGAGCAGCAGGATCGCGTCCGCGACCTCGACCGGGTCGACCAGGCGGCCGGTGACCATGCCCATCATCTGCGGGGCGATGCGGTCCATCACGCTGTCGCGGTCGGCGTTCGCCATGCCGGCGATGACGTCGGCCGCGCCGCCTTCCTCGGTCCACCAGGCGGTGCGCACGGCGCCCGGGGAGACCGTGTTGACGCGGATCCCCTGCGGGCCGAACTCCTCGGACAGGACCTTGGAGAGGTTGGTCAGGCCCGCCTTGGCCGCGCCGTACTCGACGTTCGCGGCGGCCGGCTGGTGCGCCATGCCGGTGGAGACGTTGACGATCGAGCCGCCGCCGCGCTCCAGCAGCTCGGGGATGGCGGCGCGGATGGTGCGGACCACCGAGAACAGGTTGAACTCGAAGATGGCCTGCCAGTCCTGGTCGCCACCGGCGAAGAAGCCGCCGCGCGGCATGGTGATCCCGGGCGGCGGGCCGCCCGCGTTGTTCACCAGGATGTCGAGCCCGCCGAAGTTCTCGACCGCGGCCGCGATCGCCAGGGCCGGGGCGGCCGGGTCCATCAGGTCGGCGGCGAAGTGGACCAGGTCGGCGCCGGCCAGGGCGTCCAGCTCCGGGCTGCTCTTGCGGGAGACGGCGACCACCTTGGCGCCTTCTTCCAGCAGGCCCCGGGTCACGGCCAGGCCGATGCCCTTGGAGGCCCCGGTGACCACGGCGACGCGGCCGGAAAGGTGCAGATCCATGATTGTCCTTCTCTGTCGTGCGGGCGCTCGCCCGGCAGTCGAGTGCGCTCGGTGCCGCGCTCTCACCCCCTTGAACCCCGCGCCCCGCGAACGGGTTGCAGCGGGTTCCGCGCAGTCCTTCCGCGCCGGGACCGGGGGCGGGGGCGGCCGCCGCAGCCGGGAGCCACCGGGATCCGCCGGGATCCGCCGGGCGCACCGGAGCCACCGGAAGCCCACGGGCCTCCGGTGGCTCCCGGGTTCAGACCGACACCGGGCGGCAGCTCTTGCAGGCCCGGTACCCGGCCAGGTCGGCGTCCCGCGGGCCGGTGAACGGCACCCGGTGCGGGGCGGTGATCCGCCGGGCGTGCGCGCAGGTCGGGTAGCAGAAGATCCGGGTGGTGTCGCTGCCCAGCAGGACCGCGCCGCTGCGCGCGAACGCCCGGACCTCGGTCATGTCCAGGCCCTCGGCCCGGCGCAGCGCGTCACCGTCGGCCGGCCGGTACGCCGCGTCGCACGGCGCGCCGTCCTCGTAGGTGACCCGGTGACAGGGGACCAGCACGGTGAACGGGTTGGCGGCGAGTACCCCGGCGAGCCGTTCGACGCCCGGCCCGTCCGGCAGGCCCGCCTCCCGCGCCACCCAGGACAGCGGGCGCAGCTGGCCGGGCGAGATGCCCCGGACCGCGTCCAGCACCCGGGCCTCCCGGTCGCCGCGGGCGGCCGGGTCGAGCGGGAGGTGCCTGGTCCGGCCGGTGCGCAGCGCCGTCGCGAGCCCGGGGAACGGCCGGGTCGTCTCGATCGCCGAGCGGCCGGTCCGCCGCCGGTGCAGCTCCTCGAAGCGCCCGGCCGTCATCCCGCCGGTGGCGAGCACCGAGCCCGTGACGAACTCCGTCCCGAACGCGGTGTAGAGCCCGCCTGCGGCGGTGTCCAGCCGCACGTAGGTGTCGTAGTGCTCCCGTGCGATGCCCGCGCGCCGCAGGATGCGCAGCGCGAAGTCGGGCGGGGCCGCCGGCACTCCCAGGTCGGGGTCCGGCGGGGAGCCGTCGTCGTTCATCCGGTCACCTCCTTCAGGTCCTCCTGTGCTCCCAGCAGCCGACGCAGGTCCCCCATTCCGCGCGAGACCTGGGCCTTCGCCGTGCCGACCGGACACCCCTGGACCTGGGCCACCTCGGCGTAGCTCAGGCCGATCACATGGCGCAGCACCACGGGGACGCGGTGGTGGTCCGGCAGTTCCGACAATGCTGCCACCAGCCGGTCGCGGTCCTCGCCGTGCTCGGCGCGCTCGGCGGGGCCGGGGGCGGTGTCCGACCAGGTGGCGGCGGCCTCCTCGACGGGGACCGGCGACACCGGGCGCCGGACGCTGCCGCGGACGTGGTTGCGCCAGACGTTGGCCGCGATCGTCATCAGCCAGGCCCGCGGGCGCAACTCCCGGCGGCGCTCCGGGGAGTAGCCCTGGAGCGCGACGTACGCGCGCAGGAAGGCGTCCTGCCCGAGGTCGTCCGCCTCGGCGGGCGAACCGGAAACGCGCAGCAGGAAGGCGTGCACAGCCCTGGCGTGGACCCGGACGAGTTCGGTGAACCCGCCGTCCAGATCCGCCGCCAGGAGCTCGGTCAGCTGCTCGGCTACGTCATCCATCTCTTGGGAAACACCATCCCGACTCAGGTGGTTGCCGGCGTCCGGCACGGGGTCGCCCGCGTCGATCGCCTCCGGCTCGGCCGGCAGCCCGCGGCCCCGACCTCCGCGCTCTCCTCCAGCGATCGGACCAGGGCCACGGTCAGCGTTCCGCCGGAGACGCCCGCCCACTGCGCGATCCGGGCCGGCGAGGCCCCCTCGAACCCGGCGCGGTCGAACGCGGTCGAGGCGGCGAGCACCAGCCGGGGCCCGGTCGGCACGGCTCTCTGTCGTTGCACCATCGGCTCTCCATCCGGCTCTGGCCGTGGACGGTGGCAGGGGGAAGTGCGGCGCGGCCCCCGAAAAAAGTAGAGAGCGTTCGCTATGTTATCGAACCGGCGCTCCCCGGCCCACCGGATCGGCGAACGGGCCGGCGAACGGGCCGGCGCCCGGGCCCGGGGCCTGGCGGCTGCTGCTCCCCGACGCCTGGGGGAGCGAACCCGGCCTGCGCCGCCGCGCCCGCCTGGCTCTGTTCGCGAGTCCCGGTTCTGGCTCAACTTCCAACTTCCGTGACGCGGTTGCAGTCAGTCACTTCAGCTGGACAGCAGCCGGCGGGTGAGGTGGAATCCCGGTCGGCGCGGACCGGTCGCGCGGCACCTGCGGGAGGAGAAGACCGACTGCCCGTCAGGGTTCCGGCCCAGGCGGTGGCGACGTCCGTGGCCGGTGCCCCCGGGCGAGAGGGAGGGCGACGTGCGCGACTATCTCGCTGCTGTTCTCGACATGGTCGGACCCGGTCGCCCCGACCGTCCCGAGTCGGTCGAATGGGGCGGGCTGGAAGGGCTGTTGGGGATTGAGCTCCCGGCGGACTTCAAGGAGATCGCGGAGACCTATGCCCCGGTGACGCTGAACCACCACCTCACGCTGACCCGCCCCGGCACCCGGTGAAGGCGTCGTCGAACGCCGCGGTCCGGCCCGAACGACCTGAACCGCCCTCCAGGACGGCTTCGGCCTCCTCCGTGACCCGCCGGGCGGTCACCGGCCCGGCTGGTCGTTTCCGCGGTCGGCGTCGTCGGCGCGGTCGGCGACCGAGGGCTCCAGGCGCAGCCGGGTGCGGGCCTCCGGGGTGGCGATGCCGGGGAGCAGGTAGGTCCACATCCGGACGATCCGCTCGGGCAGGTCGGCCCGGTCGGTGGCGATCTCGGACAGCAGCTGCGTCCCGCTGTAGGAGCTGACCAGCAGTTGGGCGACGTCCGCCACGACGACCTCCGGGAGCAGGTCGCCGACGGCCTCGGCGGCGCCCAGCTCGTCCCGGAACCGGTCGACCCACTGCAGGTAGGGGGTGCTGTCGCGGACGCCGAACGAGCCCTGCTCTATCGCCAGCCGGACCCCGGCCCGCAGCAGCACGTTCCGCTGCAACTCGGAGGCCAGGTACAGGGTGATGTCGATCAGGCGCTGCAGGCCCCGCTCGCCGTCGGGCAGCACGAGGTCGTCCGCCTGGGCGGCCATCACGGCCCGGGCGAGGTCGTCCTTGGAGGTGAAGTGGAAGTAGATGGCGCCCATGGTCAGCCCCGACCTGGAGGTGATCATCGACAGCCGGGCGCCGTTGTACCCGTGCTGCTCGAACACGCCGGCCGCGGCCTGGATGATCGCCTCACGGGTCTTGGCCGCGCGCGGGGACTCCGCCATTTACTCACTCCGAGGTATCTCGACGCCCCAAAGAGCGCCCGCTGTGTCGTTGGAACGCAGCCGCTCCAGCCGGCAGGGGCGTGCTCGAGGTCCGCCAGGGCGATCGAGTCAAAAGTTTGTCAACCACCTGCGGCGACAGGTCATTTACGGCAGGGTATCGCAACGGGTGTGCCCCGGGGCCTGGTCCACCACCGGCCGCCGCCGCCCCGACACCCCGCCGCCGCGACACCCCCCGCCCCGACACCCCCCGCTGACCGCCGGGGGCGCGGTTCCCTTCGTCCGCGACAGGTCGTGCGGTCCTGTGGTAACCAAGAGTCCGATCACCGCCCGAGGGGGGCGTGGGACGAGGGGGACGCAGTGACCGGGCCGACCATGCCAAGCCGCCCTTCCGGGCCGCCGTCCGTGCCGGGGGCGCCGCCGCGGCCGACCGACCCGCCGGCGGCGGAGGCTCCGGCGGCGGAGGCTCCGGGCCGCCGGGGCGGGATCGACCTCCAGGGGTGGAGCGCCGTGGTGACCGCGATCGTCGCGGTGGTCACCCTCGGTGCCGGTTTCGCGGGCGGGTTCCTCACCCAGGCCCGGGTGTCGGACGACTCCCGGCCGCAGACCACGGTCACGGTCACCGCGCCCGGCCCGACCGTCACGGTGGCGGGCCCCACCGTGACGGCGTCCCCGGCGGGCGGCACCGGCGCCGCCCCGGCCGTGAACCCGCTGCCCAGCGGGGTCGCGGCCACTCCGACGCCGAAGCCGACCGCGGCCCGGGTGCTCAGCGCCTCCCCGGACGGCGGGCAGGGCGGGACGAAGTCGGTCCTCACCGGCCGGGGCTTCCCGCCCGACACGCCCGTCCGGGTCTCCTTCGTCATCAAGGGCGACGTCGGCGAGGACTACCGGCTGCGCGACCTGCGCGACACCCTGACGGACGCCGGCGGGGCGTTCTCGGTCGAGGTGGTGATCCCCTCCGATCTGCGGCTCGACGCCAACCTGAACGCCTATCTGCGGGCCCGCACCGCCGACACGAAGGTCGAGACGGTGTTCGACCTCATCGCCTGACCGGCACCGGCACGGGCACCGGGCCCGGGCGGGCTCCGGTGCCGGTGCCCGCCCGGCGGGGTGCTCAGTCGAAGTCGAACAGCGCGGTGTGCACGGTGCCGTCGGTCAGCCCGAGCGCGAACACCCGGCAGCTGCCCGCGTAGGCGCGGTCGGTCTTCCAGACGTACGCGTAGCCCCGGGCGTCCGGCTCGAAGCGGGGCGGGCCGCCCGCGTCCGGCCCGTGGCCCGCCCGCACCCCGGTCACGGTCGGCGCGACCGTCGCGGTGGCCAGCTGGTACGGGCTGCTGCCGGTCGGGACGGTCCGGCTCACCGTGTCGGTGGCCGGGTCGAGCACCGACAGCGTGCCGTCCTTGCTGTTGGCCACGTAGACGGCGCCGCCGGCCGGGTCGGCCAGCACGCCGATCGGCGTCGCGCCGACCGGGACGGTCGCGGTGACCCGGCCGGCCCCGGTGTCGACCACCGAGACGGTGTCGTCGGACTGGCTGGGCACGTAGGCGCGCGCGCCGTCCGGGGAGAGCGACACGCCGCCGGGACCGGCCCCGACCGTGATCACGCCGGACACCGCGCCGCTCGCGGTGTCGATCACCGAGAGGTTGCCGCTGCCGTAGTTCGCCACGTACACCCGGCCGCCGTCCGGCGCGACCGCCAGCGCGGCGGGCATCCGGGCCCGGCTGTCGACGATCGTCCCGGTCAGGCTGTCGGTGGCGGCGTCGATCACCGAGACCGAGCCGCCGATCAGGTTCGCCACGTACACCCGGCCGCCGTCCGGGGTCACCGCGATGCCGAACGGCTGGCTGCCCACCGGCACCGTGGCGGTGACCGTCCGGGTGGCGGTGTCGATCACGTCGACGCCGCCCGCCCGCGGGCTCACGTAGTGCCCCACGTAGGCGCGGGCGCCGTCCGGCGAGAAGGCCACCGGGCCGGGCAGCCGGCCCACCGCGATGGTCGCGGCGACCGTGCCGGTCGCGGTGTCGAGCACCGAGACCGTGCCGCTGCCGTTGTTGACGACGTACGCCTGCGAGCCGTCCGGGGAGACCGCCACGGCCTGCGGGTAGGAGCCGACCTGGACGGTCGCGACCGGCGACGCGGTCACCGGGTCGTACGCCGTCACCGAGTTCGCGCGCGTGTTGGCGAGGTAGACCAGCCGGTGCGCCGCCGCCTCGCCCCCCGGCCGCTCCTGCGCGTGCGCCGCCGACCCGGGCGCGACCACGCCGAGCGCGCCGAGCGCGACCGCCGTCGCGACCGCCGCCGCCACCGCCGGAGCCAGCCCGGCGACCCCGCCACGGGGATCACTGCCATCTGCCGTCACCTCTCGTCCGGACGTGCCGACTGGAGGGGAGCCGGACGGCGGAGTGGGTGGGGCGCGGGGTGCCCGGGGGGCAGCCTGGCCGCCCGGGGCGCGCGCGGGCAGGGCGCGCGGCGGCCGGACCGCGGCACGCCACCGGCGCACGTGCGCGACCCTCGCACAGAACTTGCCAACTCGGGTGGAAAGGAGGCAGGTTGACGTTTCGGCGGGCGATCGGGGCGTTGCCGGGGCGCCCGGCGGGGCAGGGATCGGGGCGCGGCCCCGGCCGCACCCCCGACTCCTGGAGGACCACGTGCGCAAGAGACTGACCGTCGCCGCCGCCGGCGCGATGAGCCTGCTGCTGGCCGTCCCCGCCGCCGCCTCCTCCGGGTTCCACCCGGGCGCGGACGGCCTGGGCGACCCGTACTACCCGACGTTCGGCAACGGCGGCTACCGGGTCTCGCACTACGACATCCGGCTCACCTACCAGCCCGCCACCGACGAACTGGAGGGCACCACCACCCTGCTGGCCACCACCACCGAGAACCTCTCCCGGTTCAACCTGGACTTCGCGCTGAAGGTCACCGAGGTCCGGGTCGACGGGCGGCCCGCCGCCTTCGCCGCCACCGGCGACCAAGAGTTGGAGATCACCCCGGCCCGGCCGCTGCCCAAGGGCGCCGAGACCACCGTCGTGGTGCGCTACGCGGACGTGCCGTCCACCGTCGAGCGGTACGGCGGCTACACCGCCTGGCGCCGCACCCCGGACGGCGCCCTGGTGGCCGGCGAACCGGTCGCCGCCGCCTGGTGGTTCCCCAGCAACGACCACCCCAGCGACAAGGCCACCTTCGACGTCTCGGTGCGGGTCCCCGCCGGCACCCGGGTGATCAGCAACGGCGTGCTCACCGGCACCAGCACCCGGGCCGGCTGGACCCGCTACGACTGGCGCGAGAACAAGCCGCAGGCCACCTACCTCGCGACCCTGGCGATCGGGAAGTTCGACGTCACCCAGGACACCTCGCCCGGCGGCGTCCCGGTCTACAACGCCTACAGCCCCGACCTCGGCGACAACGCGGGCGCCGCCCGGGCCAGCGTCGAACGCACCGGCGAACTCGTCGACTGGCTCAGCGGCTACTTCGGCCCCTACCCGTTCAGCTCGGTCGGCGGCCTCGTCCCGAACATCCCCAGCAGCGGCGGCCTGGAGACCCAGACCCGGATCGTCTACGGCCCCGGCCTGTTCGCCCGCGGCTCCAACACCTCGGTCGTCGTCCACGAACTCGCCCACCAGTGGTACGGCGACAGCGTCTCGGTCGCCCGCTGGAGCGACATCTGGCTCAACGAGGGCTTCGCCCAGTACGCGCAGTTCCTCTGGTCCGAGCACGAGGGCGAGGGCACCGCGCAGGAACTCGCCGACTGGATCTACGCCTACTACCCCGCCGACCACCCGTTCTGGACCGTCACCCCCGGCGACCCGGGCCCCGACGGCCAGTTCGCCGACGCCGTCTACCAGCGCGGCGCCCTCGCCCTCCAGGCGCTCCGCACCACCGTCGGCGACCAGGTCTTCCTGCGGATCCTCAAGGGCTGGCCCACCGAGCACCGCTACGGCAACGCCACCGTCCAGGACTTCCAGGCGTACGCGGAGCGGATCGCCGGCCGCGGCCTCGGCGACCTCTTCACCACCTGGCTGTTCACCCCCGGCAAGCCCCCCACCGGCCCCGGCCCGGCCGGCACCGCCCCCGCCACCACCACCGCCCTCCGCGCCGACACCCCGGCCCCGGCCGAGCCCAAGTCCTGGCAGCGGATCCGGGAGACCGGCACCCTGCACACCGGACTGGGCTGACCCGGACGGCCCGCCGGCCCGGGGCTCAGCGGTCCGGGGCTCAGCGGCCCGGGGTCAGCATGGCCAGCATCAGGACCTTGGCGAACTGCGGGTCCGGCGAGTCCGACCGGGGCGGGTCGGGCAGGGCCAGGCTTCCGCCGAGGGTGGCGATGTCGGCCCGGGCCAGTTCGGCCGTTCCCAGCAGCACCCGGGTCTCCAGGTGGAACGGGAACGGCACCTCGCGCGCCGGGTCGGCCTCCAGCGGGGCGTACCCGGCGTGCGAGGTGCCGCCGGAGAACAGGCCCCGCTTCAGGGCGACCTGGCGCAGCGGCCGCCCCTCGGTGGTGACGTAGAACGAGCGGTCGGCCTGGCCCGCCACGCCGACCACCCAGCCGCCCGGGTGCACCCGTACGGCCCGGTCGCCGACCCGCTCCCGCCCGGTCGACGGGGCCAACCCCAGGCCCGGTGCGACGCGGGCGAACTCCGCGCAGTACGCCAGGAAGTCCGCCCAGACCCGCCCGGCGACCGCCCGCCGCTCCGCCGCCCGCCGGTCGCCCTCGGCGGCCCGCTCCCCGGCGGCCCGCCGCTCCCGCTCCATGTCGTCCATGAGTCCCATGGCGGCATGGTAGGGGTCGGGTCCGGGCAGTGGCGGGGTGTTCAGGCGGCGGGCTGGTCCTCCTTCCGGAGGGTGGGGGCGGCGGTGGGTGCGGGCTCGGTGGCGGTCGGGCGGGTCGGGACGGTGGCGGAGACCGCGGCCAGGGCGGCGAACAGGGCGGCCCAGGCCAGCCAGCCGGCGGTGCCGGCGGTCAGGCCGAAGCTGACCAGGCTCGGGCCGAGGACGGTCGCCCCGGCGAAGCCGAGGTTGAAGGTGGCCAGGTAGAGCGGGCGCCGGCCGGGCGGCGTGTGGGCGAGGGCGAGGCTCATGCCGCCCGCGCTGATGTACAGCTCGGCGGCGGTGAACAGCACCACGGTGAGGACCACCGCGCCGGTCGCCGCCCAGTGCCCGCCGAAGCCGGAGAGCGGGGTGGTGAGCGCGGCCAGCGCGGAGAGCAGGCCGCCCGCGACCAGCATCCGGCGGCCGCGGGCCGGGTCCTCGGAGCCGCGGCTGGTGCGCACCTGCAGCGCCACCACCAGGACGGTGTTGAGGAGTTGGACCAGGCCGACGGTCCAGCCCGGGGCGTCCGAGTACTGGGTGATCCACAGCGGCAGGCCGATGCCCAGCAGGATCGCCGACAGGGTCAGCGCCCCGTACACGGCGGTGACGGCGAGGAACGCCCGGTCCCGGCCGATGCCGCTGCCGCGCCGCCGGACCGGCCGCTTGACCTCCCCGGCGGACCGGAAGGTCGCCGACACCAGGGCGCAGCCGACGAACAGCAGCACCGAGGTGAACATCACCGCCCGGTACGCCCACGCCTCGCCGACCGCCACCGCGAAGGTCACCGGCAGCGCCCCGGCCGCCATGCCCGCGTTGCGCAGCGAGCGCAGCGCCGCCAACTGCCGGACGGCCTCCGCCGAGTCGGCGTCGGCGATCAGCGCGGACTGGATCAGCGGGCCGATGCTGCGGCTGAGCAGGCCGCCGACCGCGGCGCCCGCCGCGGCCACCGTGAACGAGGACGCGCAGCCGAGCACCGCGAACGACCCGGCCCGGACCGCGAACAGGGTCAGCAGCCCGGCCCGCAGCCCGACCCGCTGGGCGAACAGGGCCACCGGGATCGCCCCGATCAGCGAGGCGAACCCGGCCAGGCCCAGCAGCAGGCCGATCTGCCCGTTGTCCAGGTGGACGGCGCTCCGCAGGTACACCGCGGAGAACGCGAGGTACATGCCCAGGCCGGTGGAGTCCGCCAGGCCGACCGCGAGCGCCCGCCGCCGGTTCACCGGGCACCCCCGGCGGCGGCCGCGACGGAGACCGGCACCGGACCGGCCAGGGCGGCCGCCGCGACGGCGAGCTCCGGGGCGAGCGGGACCAGCGGGTCGAGCGGTTCGAGCGTGGAGGCCGGGTCGAGCGGGTCGAGCGGGTCGGGCGTGGCGGGCGTGGAGGCCGGGTCGAGCGGTTCGAGCCGGATGTCGAGGAACCGCTCGACCGCCTCGGCGGTGGTCCGGGCCCGCTCCAGGTCGGCGCCCCGGACGGTGAACACCACCAGGTGCTGGGTGACGTCCCGCCGGGTCTCCCCGCCGGGGGCGAACCGCAGGCCGATCTTCAGCAGGTCGGGGTGGGCGGCCCGGGCCTCCTCGGCGGAGCGCTGCGCGACCACCCGCCACTCGCCCGCCGGGATCGGCACGTACCGGACCCAGGCGACCGCCTTCGGCACCGGCCGCTCCAGCGGGCGCAGGCCGAGCGCGACCCGGGCGATGTCCCGGGCGAAGTCGTAGTCCGCGGCGATCAGGAACATGCTCGGCAGCGGGCCGCCGGCCCGCGCGTTCACCTCGATCACCTTCGCGCCGTCCGGGCAGAGCGCGACCTCGGTGTGCACGGCGCCGTGGGTCAGGCCGAGCGCCCGGATCGCCCGGTCCGCGCAGTCGACCGCGGCCCGCCGCGCCTCGGCGGGCAGCCGGCTGGGCAGCACCGCGCCCTCCTCGACGCAGCCGTTGCGCAGCCGCAGCCGGTCGGTCACCGCCAGGTGGTCGGCGACGCCCTCGAACAGCAGCGACTCCACGCTCACGTAGTCGGCGTACACCGAGGAGCCGTCGCCGGCGATCGGCATCGCCTCCTCCAGCAGGTACGCGTCGTCCTCCTGGAGGAACGGCGAGTTCAGGTCCGCGGCGGCGGCGAGCAGCCCGGCCAGCTCGGCCTCGTCCGTCACCACCCGGACGCCCTGGCTGCCCGCGCCCAGCGAGGGCTTGAACACGGCGGGCAGGCCGACCGCGGCCACCGCCCCGGGCAGGTCCGCCGCCCGGCGGACCTCGGCGGCCCGCGGCGAGGGCACCCCGGCCGCGGCGAACGCCCGGCGCTGGAGCGCCTTCGACTGGGCGCGGGCCACCGACTCCGGGCTGTTGCCGGGCAGGCCCAGCCGGTCGGCCAGTTCGGCCTGCGGGCGCAGCAGCAGCTCCGAGTAGGTGACGACGCCGTCGATCGGGCTGCGCCCGTGCAGGCCGGTGGCGGCCGCCACCACGGAGTCGAGGTCGGGCACGGCGAGGAACTCGCTGCCGTCCTCGCCGGGCCGCCCGTCCCGCCAGGCGGCGCGCACCGCGTCGGTGCGGCCCCACGCGGTGACGAAGGCGACGCTGACCCGGGAGGTGGCGCCGCGCGCGGCGGCGATCCCCTCCTCGGCGGACAGGCCGCCGACCCCGGCGATCAGCAGCAGGTGCGGTTCGGGGGCGGCGGAGCTGGACGAGGTGTTCGACATGGTCAATTCCCCTGTGTCTGGAGAACGGTGGGATGGAGGAGGGCGTCGGCGGACAGCTGTGGCTGCCGCTGCCGCCGGTCGGCGAGGAACCCGACGAGCTCGCCGACCATGTCGCCGAGCCGGTCGAGGATCGCCGGGACGGGCCGGCCGTCGACGAAGTCCGCCGCCGAGGTCGACACCTGGGTGGGGGCCGACCAGCCGTTCAGCGCCCGGACCACGGTCCGCAGCTGGTCGCAGGCGATGGCCGCGCCGCGCGGGCCGCCGCCGTTGGCCAGCAGGCCGACCGGGCGGCCCTCGAACGCCGAACTGAGCAGCTGGTCCAGGGCGTTCTTCAGCAGGCCGCTGTACGTGCCGTGGTAGACCGGCGTGGCCAGCACCACCGCCGAGGCCCCGGCGAACCGGCGGCGCAGCGCCGCGGTCTGCCCGGACGGGTCCGGGTGGTCGTAGTCGGCCAGGTCCTGGAGGTGGTGGAACTCCAGGGACAGGTCGAGCAGGTCGTAGGGCTCCCGGTGGGCGCGGACCAGCTCGCCGACGGTGTGCAGGGCCAGCCGGCTGCGGGAGTCCTCCGCCGCGCTGCCGAGGACCCCGAGGATCACCGCGCCACCCCCGCCGGCTCGGGCACCGGGACGGTCGCCGCCCCGCCCGCCGTTGCGTCCGCCGCCCCGTCCGCTGTGGCGCCCGCCGTCGCGCCGACCGGTTCGATCCGGATCCGGACGGCCGACTCGGCCAGCGTGACCAGCTCGTCCACCCGGGCCGCCGAGTCGGCGGCGAACACGTGGGTGCTCAGGCCGGTGCCGGAGAAGTCCGAGGCGGGCAGCAGCTCGCCGACCCGGCCCGCCACCGCGCGGTGCACGGCCGCGGCGGCCACCGCCGAGTCGTCGAACTCGGCCAGCCGCCCGTCCGAGGCGTAGTGGACCGTCCAGCCCGCGTAGGCGCCGACCGGGTCGCGGCGCAGCCGCCACGGCGAGTCGCCCGCGTCGATCAGCACCTTGGCGTGCCGCAGGTCGACGCCCCGGGTGGCCCGGAACGCCGGGACGATGCCGCCGCCGCCCGGCCGCGCCGCGACCTCGCACAGGGTCAGGCCGTCCGGCTCGACGAACGCCTCGACGTGCAGCACGCCGGAGCGGATCCGCCACGCCTCGACCACCTGCTCGACCAGCCGCCCGGCGGCGGCCCGCAGGACCGGGTCGTCCGGGGCGAGGCTGGACAGCGGCAGGCCCCGGGTGAACGCGAGGGTGTCGCGCCGGTACACCGAGACGTCCCAGAGCAGGCTGCCGTCGTGCACCACCGCGTCCAGGTGGCACATCGGGGCGTCGACGAACGCCTCCGCCAACTGCTGCCCCGGGGTGAACCGTTCGCGCAGCCAGCGGTCCAGGGCGGCCTCGTCCCGGCAGACCGCGACGCCCTGCGAACCGGACAGCTCGCGCGGCTTCAGCACCACCGCGCCGTACCGGGCCAGCAGCTCCCGGGCCAGGGCCGGCTCGTGCAGCACCCCGCCCGGGGCGTGCCGGATGCCCGCCGCCCGGGCCACCCGCTTCATCAGCGCCTTGTCGCGGACGCTGCGGGTGAAGTCCCGGTCGTCGCCCGCCGCGCCGTAGCGGGAGCGCAGCTCGGCGACCGGGCCGAGCAGCCGCTCGGAGCCCGCCGAGACCCGGTCCACCGGGTGCACGGCGTGGATCGCGTCGGCCGCCGAGTCCAGCGCGGACAGGTCGAACGGGTCGGCCTGGTGCGCCAGGTCGACCGGCGCGGCCAGCACCGGCGGCGCGCCGATCACACTGACCCGGTACCGGTCGGCCGGCAGCACCGCCGAACCGTCCTCGTCGGTCCAGGCCCGGCCGCCCGAGCGGTCCACCAGCAGCACGTGGGTGCGCGCCAGCGACTCGTGCCGCAGCGCCGTGAACGACTCCACCCGGGCCGCGACCGCCCGGCACGCCGCGGCGTCGGCCCCGGTCACCGCGTAGCGCAGCCAGACGGCGGCGCCGTCCAGCACCCGGCCGGCCGCCGGCGGCGCGTCCACCGAGGCCACCGCCGGCTCGTCGCGCAGCGGGCCCGGCTCGGGCGCCGCCACCACCCGGAACCGCCCGGGCGGCGCGGCCAGCACCCGCACCAGCGCGCTCCCCGGCCGCGGCTCCGGCCAGACCGTGCCCAGCCCGAGCGCCGCCGTCGCGGCCAGTGCCAGCACCGGCCGGGGGAAGACCGCGTCCAGCAGCGCCCGGGCGTCCTGGTCCAGACCGGGCAGGACGCGGTCCGCGCCGTCCGGGTAGCGCACCAGCCCGCGCGCCGGGCCGGTGCGGCGGGCGGCCGCCTCGGCCCGCTCCAGCAGCCCGGCGGGCAGTTCGGCCGCTGCTGGCCCGGCCCGCCACAGCAGCGAGCGCGAGCCGTCCGGCTCCGCCGGGAGCTCCTCGTACACGCCCAGGTGGCGGACCGTCCCGCCGTCCAGGTACGACACCACCCGCAGGCCGGGCGCGGTGCCGGGCGCGCTGGCGGGCGCGGCCTGCGGTTCCGGGGCGCCGGGGAGCGCCGGGCAGCCCTCCAGGAGCTCGGCGAGCCGGGCCGCGCCCGGCGAGCAGCCGAGCACCGCGTCGACCGGGCGGCGCTCGCGCAGCGCGGCCAGGGCGCGGTGCGCGGCGGCCTCGTCCGGGGCGTCCAGCCACTCACCCGCGTAGCGCCGCTCCCAGCGCGCCCGGAGCGGCGCCGCGTCGGCCGCCGGGCCGGTCCACAGCACGCTGAGCCGGCCGGTGGCGCCGCCGAGCGCGGCCAGCACCCGCTCCGGGGCCAGCTCGGCGGAGCCCTCGGCGGCCGGGTCGAGCACCAGCAGCAGGTGCGGGGCGCCGTCGGTCCGGTCGGGGGACGCCTGGTCGGCGGTGTCGGCAGTGGCGTCCCGCTCGATCTCCACCCGGACGGCGGCGGCCGCCCGGTCGGCGGCGGCGCACGCCTCCGCGACGGTGCCGCCGACCGCCAGCACGTGCCCGTACCGGTCGTAGTTGCAGTCCAGCGCGCGCACCCGGTCGCCCGGCGCCACCCCGACCCGCAGCTCGGCCACCTCCGGGGCGGCGGCGGGCAGCGCGACCGCGCGCACCGTCCCCGGGTACGGGCTCCACAGCTGCCGCAGGGCGACCGCGGCCACCGGCTCGTCCACCTCCGGCACCGGCCGGCCGGCCGCCAGCGCGGCCAGGTCGGCGGTGACGCTGCGGCCGAGGGCGAGCTCCAGCTGCCGGGTCACCGCGTGGCCGGCGATCCGGCCGTTGACCTCCAGCAGCTCCGGGCCGGTCGGGGTGACCAGCAGCTCGATGTGCATCGGACTGTTCCGCACCCCCAGCGCCTCCACCACCTCCCGGACGAACTCCCGTGCCGCGCCCCGTTGTTCGAACTCGGCGGGGAAGTGGCCGCCCAGCTCCGCGGTCGTCCCGGGGCGGGACGGCAGCCGCTCGGAGAAGCCGTAGAAGAGGATCCGGCCGTCCTGCACCAGCAGTTCGGCGCTGATGTGCCGGCCGAACCGGAACTCCTCCAGCAGCACCTGATCGGGACCCGGGGCGAACGCGGCGGGCGCGGCCGCCGGGGGCGCGAACGCCGCGCGCAGCGCCCGCTCCACCTGCTCCGGACGCCACGCCACGGTGACGCCCTGCGAGGCCCAGCCCGCGTTCGGCTTCACCACCAGCGGGTAGCCGAGACCGGCCGCTGCGGCCAGCCCCTCGGCGGCCGAACCGGCCGTCCGCCAGCGCAGCGTGCCCAGCCCGGCCGCGTCCAGCCGGGCCCGGACGGCGGCCTTGTCGCGCATCAGCAGCACGGTCTCCAGCGACTCCCCGGGCACGCCCAGGTCACGGGCCAGCGCGGCGGCGGTCGGCATGCAGTGCTCGGTGACGCAGACGACCCCGTCCACCGGGTTCGGGCCGAGCCGGTCACGCACCGACCCGGCCAGGTCGAGGACGTCCCGGGTGGACGGCACCTCGATGATCCGGGCGGCCCGGTGCCGGTTCTCGAAGCCGGGCACCCCGGCGTAGACCCGGAGGTCCTCGACGATCACGCTGACCTCGGCCCCGGCGTCCACCAGGTCGTCCACGAAGCCGAAGCCGCGGGTGAGGGCAACCTCCAGCATGACGATGTGCATGGTCAATCCTTCAGGGAGGGCGGTAGGTCCCGAATCTTCCGCACCCGGACCACGCCGCCCAGCACGGCGCCCACACCACGTCAGGTCCCCTCCCGGCGGCCGGGCGGCGGGAGGGCGGCGGGAGGGCGGCGGCCGCCCGAGGTGACGGACTGGCCGCCGGGCGCTGTCCGCCGCCCCGCCCGCCCGACGACAGTGGGGACCCCGTGGCGCGCCCGCCGGCGCGGCCCGAACAACCCGAGAAAGGTGGGGGACCGCATGTCCACCGAACCCCTGCGCGTGGCCGTCATCATCGCGAGCGTCCGCAAGGGACGCTCCGGCCCGACCATCGCCAACTGGTTCACCGGCGTCGCCGGCCGGCGCGGGAGCCTGGCCGTCGACCTGGTCGACCTCGCCGACTACGACCTCCCCAACAGCCTCACCGACCAGCCCGACCAGGAACTCGCCGCCAAGCTCGCCGACATCGGCGGCCGACTCGACCGGGCCGAAGCCTTCGTCGTCGTCACCCCCGAGTACAACCACTCCTTCCCGGCCTCGCTCAAGGCCCTGATCGACTGGCACACCACCCAGTGGCAGGCCAAGCCGGTCGGCTTCGTCGGCTACGGCGGCCTGGCCGGCGGCCAGCGCGCCATCGAGCACCTCCGGCAGATCTTCGCCGAGTGCCACATGGTCAGCGTCCGCGACGCCGTCGGATTCCACAGCCACTGGGGCCTGTTCGACAACGAGGGCAACCTGATCGACCCCACCCACCACGAATCCGCCGCCAAGTCGCTGCTCGACGGCCTGGAGTGGTGGGGCACCGCGCTGCGGGACAAGAAGGCACAGCAGCCCTACGGCTCCTGACCCTGATGCCGACCACTCGCCGCACGGGCGCCGGCGTGGGTGCGGGGACGGGCACGGGCACGGTTGCCGGCCGGACCACCGCCCGCACCGCAGCCCGCCCCGCCACCGCCCGTCCCGCCGCTGGGCGTTCCCGCTCCGCCGGGCCGCCCGTCGCGGGGCTGGTGGCGGCGCTGGCGCTGGTCGGCACGCTGGTGGTGGGGCAGCTCTACGCGACGATCCCGCTGCTGCCGCGGCTCGGTGCCGCCTGGGGGGTCCCCGGCTCCACCGCGACCTGGGCGACCAGCGCCTTCGCCGCCCCGTACGCGGTCGTCTCGCTGCTCAGCGGGCAACTGGCCCGCCGGTACGGCACGCGGGCGGTGGCGGTGACCGGCGTCGTGGTGCTGGCGCTGGCCACCGCGTGCGTCCCGTTCGGCGGCGGCCTCGCCGCCGGACTCGCGCTGCGGGCCGTGCAGGGCGCGGGCGCGGGCGTCTACGTGCCGATGGCGTACGCCTGCCTGAACGCCCGGGTCGCGCCCGCCCGGCTGCCGTTCGCGCTCACCGTCGTCTCGGCCTGCATGGCCGGCACCGTCGTCACCGGCCAGCTCGAATCCCAGCTGCTCGCCTCGCTGCTGGGCTGGCGCGGGGTGTTCCTGGCCTGGGCGCCGCTGCTGCTGCTCGGCGCCGCCGTCCTGCACCGGACGCTGCCCGCCGACCGCCCCGGACGCTCCGCGGCCGTCCCCGCGGCCCGGCCCGCGATCCGGCCGGTCCGGCTGCTGCCGCTCTACCTGGCCGCGCTGCTCTGCTCCACCGGCATGACCGCCGTCTACACCGGCCTGCAACTGTACGGGCCGCCCGCACTCGTCCGGGACGACCAGGCGATGCTCGCCCTGCGCGCCACCGCCCTGCCCGCCCTGCTCACCGCCGTCCTGCTCGCCCCGCTGCTCGGCCGCGTCCCCGCCCCCCGCCGGGCCACCGCCGGCTTCGCCCTCGCGGCCCTCGGCGCCCTCGGCACCGCCGCGACCGGCCGGCACACCGGCGGGCTCGCCCTCGCCCTCGCCGTCTTCATGCTGGGCGTCGCCACCGTCGGCCCGGCCCTGGTCCAGCACCTCGGCGCCCGCACCACCGGCACCCCGAACGCCCCGACCGCGATGGCCCTCTACGGCTTCACCCTCAACATCGGCGGCGCCCTCGGCGCCCAACTCCCCAAAGCCACCGCCACCACCACCGGCCTCGGCTGCCTCCTCGCCACCCTCCTCACCACCTGCGCGGCCCTCCTCGCCACCCACCGCACCCCACCCTGACCCCCGCCCGCCACCCGGGCCCGGGGGCCCCGGCGGGTGCGGGCGGTGGTGTCCGGCGCTGTCCGGTACCTGCTCTGGCCGTACCGACTGTCAGGTGGTCGCCGTGGTCAGGGGTCAGGCCGCTATGACGGCCCGCAGGTGCCGCAGAGAGGCTTCGGCGCCGTCCCGAACGTCGGGGAGGGTGCTGCCGGCGCGCAGGATCCGCTGGAGCTGGTGCGGCAGCCGGTTCCGGCGGCGCGAGCCAGCAGGATGACGGCTTCGGCGCGGGCGACGGGTGTGTGGCGAGGTCGCGGGTGTGCAGGCCGGACTTGCGCAGTTCGTTGCCGTGGCGGCGCAGGGCGCCCTGTCAGCTCGCCTCGTGCCCCGGCGAATTCGACGCCCGCGGCATCCCCTCACCTCCGCCCACTGCCAGGCCCGTCGCGGCCGGCTCTTGCTCAACGTTCTCCACCAGGTCTTCGCCCGCTGCCGCTGCGCGCACGAGTGGGACGACTTCGACACCGCCATGCGCGCACTCGCCTTCGACGGCCTGCTCTCGGGTATCACGTGGGATTGACAACTGGGAGGCCCCGGGCCGGCCTCGGTGTCACCCCGAGGCCGGCGCGCGTTCGACCGCGTCCGGGCAGATCAGAGTTCGCCGGCGAGGATGCCTGCCTTGGCGGCTTCCCACTCGCGGGCGGTGAAGCACAGCGGCGTGCGGTCGGGGTTCTTGGAGTCGCGGATGGCTCGGCCCCCACCGGGCAGGTCGGTGACCTCAAGGCACTCGCCCTCTCCTCCGCTGGCGGAGGACTTGCGCCAGACGGCGCCGCTGAGGTCGTAGGCGTAGAGGTCGGCCTTCGGTGCGTTCACTTGCGGGTTCCTTCTTCCATGCGTGCGATCAGTGCTAGCGAATCCTCCGGCGGCAGGGCAGCAGCCTGGATCCGTTCGAAGGCCGCAGCGTGGAGCTTCACGCCGTCGGCGTCCTCAACGTAGGACGATCCGAGCAGGTTCTCCAACTGCACGACGTCGGGCAGCGGCCCGGGGAACCCGATCAAGTTGAATCCGCCGATGGTGCCCGGGTGCAGGGTGGCCTCCAGCGGCATGACCTGGATCGTCACGTTGGGCAGTTCGGCCGCGTCGAGCAGTCGCTGCAGTTGCTCGCGCATGATGGCCGGTCGCACCGCGAAACGCTGGTGAAGGACTGCTTCGGGGATGATCGCCCACAGCTCCAGCGGTGGGCGGCCGGTGCGGCTGAGGACAGCCTGCCGGGCCTGTCGGACCTCGGCCAGGGCGGTGACTTCCTCGGGGGTGCGGGTCATCGCGATCGCCGCGATGGTCTCGCGCGCGTAGGCCGCGCTCTGCAGAAGCCCGGGAATCAGTCCTGGTGAGTAGATGCGGATGCTCTCCGCGTCGGTCTCCAGCGAGATGTAGTCCGCGTAGGCCGGTGACAGCACACCGCCGTAGGTCTGCCACCAGCCTCGTTTGCCGGCGTCCTTGGCGAGGCTGTCCAGGGCGGTGGACACCTCGGGGTCGCTGACGCCGTAGACCGTCAGCAGGCCGGCGAGCTCGGCGGGGCGGAGGGACTGGGTGGCGTTCTCGATCTTCGAGAGCTTCGGCCCCTTCCAGCCCATGGTCTCGGCCGCACCGTCGAGCGTCAGCCCGGCCGTGTTGCGCAGACCCCTCAAGGCTTTGCCGAGCTGACGGCGCCGGACGGTGGGAACCAGCGGAGAGTTGGACATGCGCAGAGTGTCGCACTGCCCATACGAGCAAGGCGAGCCCTCTCGTTCGAACGCTCGACCCACTTGGGTAGAAACCTTGCGCCCAACTCAAGAAGGGTCCATGCTCTGAGGGCAGGCGCTAACTGATCGTCAATCGACGTCAGCTGAGCGTTACTTGTTCCGATGCTGCGCGGACGCTAGCCCGCAGATAGGGAGGGGCCGTGGACGCGGCAGCCGACGAACTGTTGCAGAGCGAACCCGGGTTCTACGTCCAGGACGGCGCGGCGGGTGTGATCGTCCACCTGGTCGCCGACCGGGGGAGCCTGGCGAGGATGCGGCGGCTGGCGGTGTTCAGGTTGGGCAAGGCCGGCATCGGCCTCGACCTGGCCCAGGATGCGGAGCTGCTGGTGAGCGAGCTGGTGGGGAACGCGGTGCGGGCGTGCGGGGACGGAGTGCCGCTGGTCGTCGAGGTTGCCACGGGTACGGACGGGGTGAGGGTGAGGGGCCATGACCCGGAGCCGGGTGAACTGCCGCGACGTTGTGGCACCACGGCTGGCGATCGGCAGGCCGAGGGCGGTCGGGGGGCTGCTGCTCGCTTCGGCACTTGCGCCGGGCTGGGAGGTCGCCTTGACGCCGGTCGGTAAGTAGGTCAGGTGTCTGCTGCCCCACCGGCCGCCCCGAGGCCGCTCCGGGTCCGGGGCGCGCCCGGCCGCGTGAACGCCAACTGTCCAACGCGCCAGACGAGGTGGGAGCGGAAGGAGTGACCGAGGACATCATGCCCACCGACCACGTTCGGCGCGGGGTGACCCCGACGGACCCGCAGTCGAACCCCGAAGCCCGCCCCCACTGCGGCGCGTACCTACCCGCACGGCATGGAGCTCTGGCTGGCGTCCTGCTGGGCGCCGGACCGAGTCGGGCCGCCGAAAGCGCCAACTTCCCGACAGAAACAGGTAATCGGATGACTTCCATCGACGACTCGTTGGTCCGCGATCCCGGCGTGCTGCGCTCGGACATGGTCCGTGCGCTGCGCGAGCAGGACGGGATCAGGTCCGAGCCGGTCGCCGCCGCCTTCGCGGCGGTGCCCCGCCACCGGTTCGCACCGGAGGCGCCTCTGGAGCTCGTCTACGATCCGCACCGCACGGTGCCGGTCAAGAAGGACGAGAACGGCCTGGAGCTCAGCGTCATGTCTGCCGCTCATCTGCAGGCCGTGATGCTGGAGCAGGCCGGAGTCGAGCCCGGCATGAAGGTATTGGAGATCGGTTCCGGCGGCGTCAACGCCGCCTATCTCCAGGAACTCGTCGGCAAGGCGGGCGAGGTCACCACCGTCGACATCGACTGCGATGTCATCGACCGGGCCCGACGATGCCTGGACGATGCGGGATACCCCCAGGTGCGGACGGTCCTGGCCGACGGTGAGAGCGGCGTGCCCGACGGCTCTCCGTACGACCTGATCACCGTCACGGCCGCCGCGTGGGACATCCCCCCGTCGTGGATCAGCGGTCTGGCGCCGTCCGGCCGTCTCGTCGTGCCGCTGACAGTCTGTGGCACGACCCGCTCGATCGCCTTCGACCGTGACCGCGGCCCCGAGAGCGACGACGAGGGTCTGGTCAGCCGTTCCTACAGCCTGGCCCGGTTCGTGCCCATGCAGGGAGAAGGGGCGGCGGAAGAACGCCGGGTACTGCTCCGCGAGGGTGTGGCCGTACAGACCGACGACGTGCGGGTACCGCTCGACGCCCAGGCGCTGAACCGCGCGCTCGACGGGCCCAGGCTGGAGTGCTGGTCCGGGGCCGCGTACGACCTGCCCGACGAGTTGGAGCTGTACCTGACGTTCAACCTGTCGAGCCCGGCCCGCCTGCACGCCGCCAACGACGTGGTGGAGCGCGGCCTCGTGGAGGCGTCCGCGCTGTTCGGGGTGCCCGTCCTGGTGAGCGAGGACAGCTTCGCCTACCGCACCCGCCGCGAGAACGCGGACACCGGCGGCTTCGAGAGCGGCGTGGTCGCCCACGGGCCCGGTGCCCAGGCGCTCGCCGACGAGTACGCCACGCTGCTTCGCCGCTGGGCCCGTGACCACCGTCGTCGGGGTGCCGCGACGTTCCGCTACCTGCCGGGCCCCGTGCCCGTTCCCCTGCCCCGGAACGCCGTCCGGCGACGCCACGGCATCGTCACGGCGACCTGGCGCTGAGACTCCCGGGCCCCGACCTGGGGTCCGGGCCGTGCACCATCAACCGATCTGCCCCAAGGAGGCATGCATGACCGTGCAGTTGGAGGGCCCCATCGCGTCCGCGCGGCCGGCCGACGAGCAGTACGACCTGGCCGACTTCGAGCTGGACATCACCATCGTCGAGGGCGGTCCCGCCGCGGACCAGCTCATCCGCCTGACGAACGACGGCTGCAACTCCACGTGCGCCACCGCGTGCGTGAGCTGCCCGTAGCCGGTCGGAGCGCGTTCATCACGGTGCCCGGCCGCGCCCAGCCCATGGGCGCGGCCGGGCACCGCTCGGCAGAGAAGGGGGGCTCATGTACCGCCACATCGACGCGGCACTGGTTCGGGCTGCTGCCTGGAACCTCGACCACCAGACGTCCTGGCCGGACCTCGTCAGCGAGCGAGCAGACCCGGAATCGTGGCGAGCATGGCTGCAACAGGCTTGGCAGAAACAGGACTTCGCAGGTGCCGTTACGGTCGCCAGCCCCGATCTCGCGAGCCGGGTGGAACAGATCCGCACCGGTCGACCGATCCAGAGCGCTGACGTTCGGCGTACGGTGCTCGCGGTTCTGCGCTACCTGCTGCGAGCCCGCACCCGCGCCACTCCGTTCGGCCTGTTCGCCGGTGTCGCCCCCGCGCGCATCGGTGCCACGGCCACGCTGCGCGTGGGCAACGAGCACCATGCCACCTCCAGGACCGACGCGGCGTCCAGCACGGCGCTGATCGATCGGTTCGAGCAGCACCCGGCGCTGCGGACCCACCTGGTGCTGACCGCCTCCACCCTCGCGGTGGAGCGTGACGGACACGTGGTGATCGAGCACCTCCCGAGCGGAACCGCCGAGGTGGGACCGCAACACGTGCACGTGCGCCTGACCGCTCCCGTCCGCGCGGCGCTCCAGGGCGCGCGAGCACCGATCGGGTGGGGTTACCTCGCTGCGCAACTGGCCGACGCCTTCCCGAGCGCACCGGTCATCGTGATCGACAAGCTCATCTCGGGCATGGTCGAGCAGCGGCTCCTGGTCACCAGCCTGCGCCCCGCGATGACGGTCACCGACCCGCTCGCCGCCCTCCACGGCCACCTGTCACATCTCCCGCCCGTCGATGCGGACGAGATACGTCGGACGCCCAGGAACATGGTCGACCTGCGGGTGGACTGGAAGTTGACCGTCCCCGAGGTAGTGGCCACCGAGGCGGCCGCGGCGGCGCGGGCGCTTACCCGGCTGGCTCCCCGAGCTGCCCTGACCGGCTGGGCCGAATGGCACGGCCGGTTCCTGGAGCGGTACGGGCCGCAGGCGACCGTGCCCGTTCTGGAAGCCGTCGACGCGCTCGGATACCCGTCCGGCTTCCTCGGTGCCACCACCGCGCCGACGACCTCCCCGCTGCCCGAGCGCGACGGTCGGCTCATCAGGCTCGCCCACAGCGCAGGCATGCAGCGCCGCCTGGAAGTCGAGCTCGACGACGCCGCGTTGGAGGAACTGGCCGCCACCCACCCCGGCCACCCGGTGCAGCCGAGCACCGAACTGACGGTTCGCATCCACGCAACCAGCCTCCCCGCCCTCCAAGGAGGCGAGTTCACGCTGCACGTCGTCGGTGTGGCGCGTTCGGCCGGTGCCACTGCGGGCCGTTTCCTGGACCTGCTGGGGGACACCGACCGCGACCGCATGACCAAGGCGTACGCCGAGCTGCCGGCAGTGCACCGGGGCGCACTCCTCGCACAGATCAGTTCGCCACCGCTGTCCACTCGCGCCGGGAACGTTGCCCGAGCCCCACAGGCAGCCGATCTGGTCATCTCGCTCGGAGAGCACCACAGCCAGGACACCGGCCTGGTTCCCGTGACGGACCTGGCGGTCACCGCCGATGCCGAACAGCTGCACTTGGTCTCGCTCTCCCGTGACCGCCCCCTGCACACCCTGCTCCTCAACGCCGTGGACCTGGGCCACCACTCCCATCCACTGGCCCGCTTCCTGGCCGAGGCACCCGTCGCGCTGGCCGTCCCCTGCACCGGGTTCCTGTGGGGCATCGCCCCCTCCCATCTGCCGTTCCTACCGGCTCTGCGCTACGGGCGGACGATCCTGTCCCCGGCCCGCTGGCGCCTCGCCCACAACGACCTGCCTACTGCCCAAGCACCATGGCCCGAGTGGGACCAGGCCCTGACCCGGTGGCGCCGTGACGTACGCCTGCCCGAACGGGTCCACCTGACCGAAGCCGACCAGCGCATCGCCTTGGACCTCGCCGAGTCCTCGCACCGGGCTGTGTTGCGCGCACACCTGGCGCGCGACGGCACAGTGCTGCTGCACCCCGCTTCCGAAGCCGAGGACCTGGGTTGGACCGGCGGGCGGGCACACGAGATCGTCATCCCCCTGGTCGCTGACCAGAACAGGGCGCCGGTCCGAACGCGAGGCCGGCCCGTGGGCCGGGAGCACGGGCACCTGCCCGGATGCGACAACCGCGTCCAACTCCACCTGTACGGGCACCGCGAGCGGCAGGACCCGATCCTGACGCGGCACCTGTCGGCCCTGTTGAGCGAACTGGGCTCCTCCCGCTGGTGGTTCGTCCGGTACCGCGATTCCGGCGACCACCTCCGCCTCCGGCTGAACTGCAAGCCCGGGGCGCTCGGCGCCGCTTTCGAGTCCCTCGGAGAGTGGGCCCGGCACCTGCGCCGCCGTGGCCTGATCACCCACGCCAGTGTGGAGACCTACCTCCCGGAGACCGCGCGGTTCGGCGGCCCCACCGCGATCGGGGCGGCCGAGAGGTTCTTCGCCACCGACTCCGCTGCCGTCGTGGCCCAACTCGCCGCCGTCGGCACGGTTGACGCGGGTGCCCTGACCTCCGCGAGCATGGTCGACCTCGCCACCGGCCTGCTCGGCGACAGCGCCGCGGCGATGCGATGGCTCATCGAACACACCCGCACCAGCGCCACTGCCCCCGACCGTGTCGTCTACCGCCAAGCGGTCGACCTGGTGAACAACCCGCCGGCCGTCCTGGGCGGGCGGGTCGCCACCACCTGGTCCGCGCGACGCGAAGCACTGATCGCCTACCGGGGCGCGCTCCTGGCCACGGACACACGCCCCGAGGACCTGCTGCCAGACCTGTTGCACCTCCACCACGCCCGGATGCACGGGCCCGACCTGGACGAGGAGCGGAGACACCTGCACCTGGCCAGGGCAGCCGCCTTGAGCTGGACGGCACGAGCACGGAGGACACCGTGACCACCACAGCCACGGCTGCCACCACCGCGCTGACCGCAGCCGACCGGCTCGCCCGGGCACTGGCCGACCCGAACACCGTATGGCCACTCGGCCACCCCGACGGCGGCCGTTCCTGGCCGCAGTCGCTGGCAGGAGGAGCCGCGGGCATCGCCCTGCTGCACGTCGAGCGCGCCCGCACCGGCTACGGGGACTGGGACACCGCGCACACCTGGCTCCTCGCCGCCCTGGACGGGGACATCAGCGCGGCAGCCAACGCCAACCTGTACTTCGGCGCGCCGGCGCTCGCTTTCGTCACGTCCCTCGCGGCGGCCGCGTCGAGCCGCTACCAGCGCGTCCTGGAACGCCTGGACACCGCGACCGCCACGGTCACCCGCAGCCGCCTGGCCGCCGCCCGCCACCGCATCGACCGCGCCCAGCGGCCCCCCATGGAAGAGTTCGACCTGATCCAGGGCCTGTCCGGACTGGGCGCCTACCACCTGAGCCGCCACCCCGACCACGAGATCACCCGGGAGGTGCTCGCCTACCTCGTCCGCCTGACCGAGCCGATGCCCGACCCGAGCGGGCTGCCGCCCTGGTGGATGGACGTCGGACCGACCGGCGCACCCCACCCCGACTACCCCGGCGGCCACGGCAACTTCGGCACCGCCCACGGCATCGGCTCCGTCCTGTCCATCCTGTCCAGGGCCCTGCTCCACGGCCTGGCCGTGCCCGGCACGGCCGACGCGGTCGAGCGGATCTGCTCCTGGACCGACCGCTGGCGCCAGGACGACGAGACGGGCCCTTGGTGGCCGGGCCAGCTCACCGTCGGACAGACGGTCGGCGGGCACCTCGATCCGGCCCTGCACCCCCGACCGTCCTGGTGCTACGGCGTCAGCGGAACCGCCCGTGCCCAGCAGTTGGCCGGACTCGCACTCGGCGATCCGAAGCGGGTGAACGATGCCGAGAAGGCGATCCTCGCGGCCCTGCGCGACCCGCGGCAACTGGCCGAGCTCCCCGATACCGGCCTGTGCCACGGCACGGCCGGCCTGCTGCATGCCGCATGGCGGATGGCCACCACCACCGGAAACCGCGCGATCGCGACGGAACTGCCCTACCTGGCCGACCGATTGGTCACCGCGCTCGGCCACGACCGTCTCGACCCGGAACTGCTCGATGGAGCCGCCGGGGCGGCGCTCGCCCTGCACACCTTCGGCACGGGGCTCACGCCCGCACCGCGCTGGGACACCTTCCTCGCTCTGGCATGAACCCCGGAGGCCCACGATGCACCAACTCCCCTGGCGCCAAGCCAACATCATGTTCCACGACTGGGAGCAAGCCGAGACCACCGCCTTGGCCCACCTCGTCCCGCTTCTTCGTGCCGCCGAGGCCGAAGGCACCGTCGCCGCGTGGTTCGTCATCCGCAAGAGACCCTGCTGGCGCTTGCGCTACCGGCCTGTCTCCGACGGGCGTGACCCCGTCGCGCAAGGGCTCGACCGGATGACGGCCGCCCGGTACATCACGGGCTGGACGCAGAGCGTCTACGAGCCCGAGGTCCACGCCTTCGGCGGCCCCGAAGCCATGGACAGCGCTCACCGGCTCTTCCACCGCGACAGTCGCGGCCTCACCGACTACCTGGCGGGCCAGGTCGGCACCCACCGCCGCGAGACCTCCCTGCTCCTGTGCAACCTCATGCTGCGATCAGCCGGGCTGGACTGGTACGAGCAGGGCGACGTGTGGGCCCGAGTCGCCGCCCACCGCGCCCAGCCCGCCGGCACCGCAGCAGGCGGCCACGAGCAGCTGCAGGCCGCCGTCCGCCGCCTGCTCTCGGTGGACCCGCACCACGCTCTGCGACCGGACGGCCCGCTCGCCGGTGCCGCCGAGTGGGCCCGCGCCTACGCCGACGCCGGGGAGGAGACGGCCGACCTCCACGCCGCGGGGAAGCTCCACCGCGGCCTGCGCGACGTCCTGGCGCACCACGTGATCTTCGCCTGGAACCGGATCGGCCTGCCGTACGCCGTCCAGGCCGCGCTCACCTTCGCCGCCAAGACCGTCGTCTTCGGCCCGGACCCCGTCACCACGTCCGAGAGGAGTGCGGCCAGCCATGTGGAGACTCCCTGACGCCGCCGCCCGGCGCTTCCCCCTCGTCGCCCGGCCGCGACCGGCTTGCCTCCCCCTGCACCAACGCATCCAGGCGCTGACCCGACTCGCGGACGTCGCGGCCGAGCAGGGCGACCCGAGCATCGCCTCGACCGTCCTCAACCGCGCTGCCCTGATCGCCTCCGACATCGGCGACGACACCGCCGCCGGCGCGATGTGCCACCAGCACGCCGCCGCCTACCTGCACGCCACCCCGCTGCCTGCCGACGCTGCGATCCGCGCCCTCGAACCCCTCGTCAACCTCGCTCGCCTCCAACTCCGCGCCGGCCGGGCAGATCAAGGCCGCCAGTACCTCCTGACGCTGTTCGACGCCGTCGCCAGGGCCGCCCCCACCGACATCGAGGGCATCGCCGTCCCCGCAGACCTCGTCGCAGACACGGCCGACCGCCACACCGTCCGCGCCTGGCTGTGGTCCGTCCTGCTCGCGGACGGCACCCGCGCCTTGACCACCGTCGGCCGTTGGACGGAGGCACTCGCCCACGTCCAGACGCACCACGGCATCGGCCGGCGCATGCTCGACGGCCGCCAGACCGCCGTCCTCGCCGCCGCCACCACCGGCGACCGCCCCGCCGTCCTCGCCCTCCTCCACGACACCGAACCCGGCGACCCGTGGGAGGACGCCGTCACCGCCGCCCTCACCGCCCTGTGCCGCCCCGGCGACCGGCGCGCCGCCGCGCGCGCCGCCGGCCTGTGGACCGTCCTCGAACCGGGCGACGGCCTCGCCGTGTTCACCACCCGCCTCGCGCTCACCGTCCTCGACGCCACCGAACCCGACACACCCGCCGCCCGGAACCTCGCCCGGACCGCCATCATCCGAACGGATGAATCCGGCGACGGCTACGCCCTGCGCGACCTCCTCGCCCACCCCGCCGCCCGCGCCGTCCTGGCCGCCGAGCGAGCCGAAGCCCGCGAACGGGCCCTCGCCGCCTGCGCGCTGGGCAGCGGCACCCTCCCCGCGGACTCCCGGGAGCGGCTGGACGCCGCGGTCGGCGGCGCCGTCCGGGTACTCGAAAACGCACTCGCCGCCCCGGGCGAGCGGCGCCCGCCCGCTCCTCGGGCACCGGATCCGGGCATCCGGCAGGCCCTGAAGCGCTGAGACCTGCCACCGCGCACGGCAGAGCCGGAGCCGCCGTGGACCTGACGGACTGTCCGGTCGGGGCTCGGGCCGGGCGGGGGCGTGGCGGGAGGATCGTTCTCGGCCCCCGGGAGCAGGGAGTGGGCCGGAGACGACCAGCCAGGGAGCGCAGCACGCCATGACGAACATCGCGGTCATCTACTACTCGTCCACCGGTTCGACGTTCCGGCTGGCGGCCGCGGCCGCCGAGGCGGCGGAGAAGGCGGGCGCGGAGGTCCGGCTGCGCCGGATCGCGGAGATAGCGCCGGACGCGGCCGCCTCCCGGCGGGAGGGTGCCGAGGGGTTCGCGGCGGAGACCGCGGACGTGCCGGTGGCCGAGCTGGCGGACCTGGAGTGGGCGGACGGCATCCTGTTCGGGACGCCGGTGCACTTCGGGCTGGCCGCGCCGCAGTTGATGCACTTCATCAACGGGACGTCGAAGCTCTCGATCGAGGGCAAGCTGCTGAACAAGGCGGTCTCGGCGTTCGCGGCCGGTTCGGCGGCGCACGGCGGCCAGGTGTCGGCGATCCTGGCGCTGCACAACGCGCTGACCCACTGGGGCGCGCCGATCGTCGCGACGGGTTCGACCGAGCCGGTGCTGTTCAAGCCGAACAACGGCAACCCGTACGGCGCGTCGGCGGTGGTCGGCGCGAACCCGGGCGTGGTGGCGGACGAGAACCTGGAGGCCGCGGCCTTCCAGGCCCGCCGGACCCTCGAGGTCGCGTCGGTGCTGAAGACCCTGGACGGCCGGTGACCGCCGTGCTCGCGGCCCCCGCCGCCCGCCTGGACGAGGCCCTGGTCGACGCGTACCTGGAGCGGATCGGCGCCGAGCGCCCGGCCCGGCCGGACCTGCGCGCGCTGGCCGAGCTGCAGGAACGGCACGTGCTGTCGGTCCCGTTCGAGAACCTGGACTACCACCTCGACCGGGAGATCCACCTGGACGCCCGGGTCGTCGACAAGATCGTCCGGGACGGCCGGGGCGGCGCCTGCTACGAGGTGAACCCGGCGTTCGGCCTGCTGCTGGAGGCGCTCGGCTACCGGGTCCGGATCCTCGCCGCCCGGGTCCGCCGCCCGGACGGCCTGGGCGCGCCGCTGGGGCACCTGCTGCTCCGGGTGGACGTCGACGGCGTCGGTCACCTGGTGGACGTCGGCTTCCGCCGGGTCAGCCGCCGGCCGCTGCCGCTGGACACCACCGCGCCGCAGCCCGACGCCGAGGGCGTCTTCGCCGTCACCGAACCGTTCGACGGCGAACAGGACCTGCTGCTGGACGGCGCCCCGCTCTACCGGGTCGACCTGCGCGAGCGCGACCTGGGCCAGTTCCGGCCCTCGCTCTGGTGGTTCCGCACCTCGCCGGACTCACCGTTCCTGCACGACCTGTTCTGCTCGCTGCCCACCGCCGACGGGCGGGTGACCCTCAAGGGCACCCGGCTGACCCTGCGGACGGCCGACGGGCAGCGTACGGTCGAGGAGTTGGACGGCGACGAGGCGGTACGGGACGCCTACCTGACCCACTTCGGGATCGCGCTCGCGCGGCTCCCGAGGATCCCCGTGCTCCCGGCCGGCTCGTCCGGCATCCAGGTCGAGTGAGCGCCGAGCAAGCCCAGGTCGAGCAACTGCCCACCCGCAAGCCCGCCGAGGAGTTCCGATGACGACCCAGACCGAGACCGGGGCCGAGACCGAGGCCGGGGCCGAGAGCGCGGCGGACGCCGCCGACCGGGCCGCGCTCTTCGCCCCGGTCGACGACCCCGCCGACCTGCCCGGACGCTTCATGCGCGCGTTCAACGCCCGTGACCTGCAGGCGATCGACCACCTCTTCGAGCCCGGCTGCGTCCGCGTCCTGACCCCCGGGAACGTGGTGTCCGGCGACGGCCGCCGGGCCGCGACCAGCAGTTTCATGGCGCTCGGCATCCCGATGCGGCTGAGCGTCCGGCACACCTACGTGTACGACGACCTGGCCCTGATCATCGGCGACTACCTGATCGAGGGAACCAAGCCGGACGGCACGCACGTGCTCCACCAGGGCACCGCCACCGACGTCTGCCGCCGCGGCGCGGACGGCCACTGGCGCTACGCGATCGACAACCCGCCCGGCACCGACCGCGCCGCCGACGGCTCCTGACGTCCGCGCCTCCCGTACGAAGAACCGCAGCCACTCGCCGCGCGGCAGCACAGTCGCGGCGGCGGAGAAGAGAGAGCTCTCACCCCATGACCAACGTAGCGATCGTCTACTACTCGGCGACCGGGAACATCCACAAGCTCGCGGTCGCCGCCGCCGAGGCCGCCGAGAAGGCCGGCGCCCAGGTCCGGCTGCGCCGCGTCGCCGAGATCCAGGAGAGCACCCTGGCCCCGAACTACACCGAGTGGACCGCCGCCTACGAGGAGCACGTCTCGGGCAGCCGCGAGGTCGAGGTCGCCACCATCGACGACCTGGACTGGGCGGACGCCGTCGTCTGGGGCACCCCGGGCCGCTACGGCGCGATGGCCGGCCCGCTCAAGCACTTCATCGACCAGACCTTCGAACTGCACGCCCGGCACGGCCTGAAGAACAAGGCGATGTCCGCCTTCACCTCCACCGGCACCCCGCACGGCGGCCAGGAGTCGACCCTGCTGTCGCTCTCCAACGTCTTCTACCACTGGGGCGCGATCATCGTGCCGCCCGGCGTCACCGACCCGATCCTGCTCGCCCCCAGCAACGGCAACCCGTACGGCGTGAGCGCCACCTCCGGCCTGCAGGCGATCCCCGGCCAGCTGGCGCAGAACGTCACCGAGGACAACCTGAAGGCGGTCGGCTACCAGACCGTCCGCACCCTGGAGATCGCCGCGGCCCTGAAGCGAGGTCTCGACAACGGCTGACCCCGTATTCCCCCCCCGAGCAACACGCACATCCGGCGCATCCACAGGTCCGCCGCGGCTCCGGCCGCGGCGGACCTGTCGCGTTCGGCCGGCCTCTCGACGGCAAGGATCGGCGCAGGTCAGCGGCGGTCAGTGGGGGTCAACTCGCTGATGTGACACAGTCAATCGGCCGTCCTGTCGGCCTGCGGCCGCCTCTGCGAGCGTGGAAGCATGCTCCGGATCCCCAAGAACAAGACAATCCTGAATCTCGGCCTGATGGCCGAGGAGGCTGCTGTTCGATACGGCGCCAACACCATCACCCTCGACGAGGCCATGGACGCCCTGCCGGAGGCGGGGCGCCGGTTCACCGTGGCCCGGTTCGCCGACCTGGTCGCCGAGACCGCCAACCGGCTGTGGGCGGCGGGCGTCCGCACCCGCGACCACGTCGTCATCCACAAGACCAACAGCTTCGACATCACGCTGTTCGCCTGCGCCGCCGCCCGGATCGGCGCCGTGCCCGTGATGCTCTCCGCGCACCTCGACGGCCCGACCGTCGAAGCGCTGCTGCGGCGGCTCAAGCGCCCGGCGCTGCTCACCGACGCCGCCAAGCTCGACGGCGAGCTGGCCGGCGCGCCGCTGGCCGAACTCACCTCGCTGGTGCTCTCCGCGACCGGTGCGCGGCCCGGCGCGACCGCGCTCGCCGACCTGGCCGGCGCCCCGGTCCGCCCGGCCGTCGTGCTCGACCCGGACGAGCCCGCGATGATGACCCACACCTCCGGCACCACCGGCATCCCCAAGCTGGTCGTCCACTCGTCCCGCTCGATCGGCGCCCGCTACCTCTGGCAGGACCGGGTGGTGCGGCTGCTGCGCAAGCGCGAGGCCGTGCTGATGCACATCTCGTACGTGCACTCCCGGCTGTACCCCGGGATCGGCGTGCTGCTGAAGCGCAACAAGCCGATGGTGTTCCTGAACGACGCCTCCCCGGAGCGGCTGGCCGACGCGCTGGTCGAGCACCGCCCCGGCGTCCTGGAGACCCACCCGAACTCGTTCCTGGAGTGCGAGTCCATCCTCGACGACCCGCGCAGGCCGATCTCCAGCGTCCGCTTCTTCAACAGCACCTTCGACGCCATCCACCCCGGCACCATGCACAAGTTCCTCCAGGCGTCCGAGCGCCGCAGCCCGGTCTTCCTCCAGGTGTACGGCCAGAGCGAGTGCGGTCCGCTGATCGCCCGCCCCTACACCCGCGGCAACGTCCTGCACGCCGACGGCCGCTGCCAGGGCTACCCGGCCCCCGGCATCACCCGCTACCGCCTGGTCCCGCGCAACGGGCAGCCGGCCACCCGCGAGACCCCCGGCTACATCGACGTCTCCACCGCCGGCCGCGCCCTCGGCTACTACGGCGAGGAGGAGCGCTTCCAGCAGCAGGTGCACGGCGAGTGGTGGCGCGGCGGCGACGTCGGCTACCGCACCAAGTGGGGCTGCCTGCACCTGCTGGACCGCGAGGTCGACGTCATCCCCACCATCCACTCCACCCTCGAGGTCGAGGACGTCCTGCTGCACCGGCTGCCGGAACTCACCGAACTGGTCATCGTCCCCGGCCGGAACAAGGAACCGCTGCCGGTCGTCTGCACCCGTGGCGACGCCCCGATCGACCTCGACCGCTGGCGCGCCGCCGTCGCCGACCAGGCCGCCATGGCGGACCCGGTCCAGCTGCGGCTCGACGAACTGCCGCGCACCGCCACCGCGAAGATCAAGCGCCTGGAGCTGGCCTCCCGCCTGACGGCCGCCCGGGAACCGCAGCCCGCCGGACAGCTCTGCTGACCCGCCCTGCCCCACCGGCCCTCACCGGCCGCCTGACTTCCCTGACCTCCCCGACCTCCCTGACCTCCCTGACCTCCCGAAGAACCACCGAGTGACGAAGCGTCACCCCACCGACCCGCGAACCCCACCCCTGACCCGAAGGAAGACCCCGATGTCACAGCTCGCCGAGAACGAGACGGCCCGCCGCCGCCGGCTCGGGCTGACCCTGGCCCTGCTGGCCTTCGCCCAGCTCATCATCTCCATCGACTACAACATCGTGTACGTCGCCCTTCCCGAGATCGGCTCGGCCCTCGGCTTCACCGCGCAGAACCTCCAGTGGGTGGTCAGCGCCTACGCCGTCGCCTTCGGCGGGTTCCTGATGCTCGGCGGCCGCGCCTGCGACCTGTTCGGCCCGCGCCGGATGTTCGTCCTCGGCCTCAGCCTGTACGCCGGCTCCTCGCTGCTCGGCGCCCTCGCCCAGGAGCCCGGCCTGCTGATCGCCTCCCGCGCCGTGCAGGGCATCGGCGGCGCGTTCCTCTTCCCCGCCACCCTCACCCTGGTCTCCACCAGCTTCGCCGAGGGCAAGGAGCGCAACCGCGCCTTCGCCGTCTGGGGCACCGCCGGCGGCAGCGGCATGATCGTCGGCTCGCTGCTCGGCGGCGTCCTCACCCAGGCGTTCGGCTGGAGCTCGGTCTTCTACATCAACGTGCTGCTGGCCGGCGTCGCCGCGCTGCTCGCCTTCCCGCTGATCAGCCCCGACGCCACCCGCAAGAGCGGCCGCGGCTTCGACCTGGCCGGCGCGCTCACCTCCACCATCGGCATCACCGCCGTGGTCTTCGCCCTCGGCCAGGGCCCGGTCTCCGGCTGGGGCTCGCTGCCGGTCGTCGGCGCCTTCGTCGCCGGCGCCGTGCTCCTCGCGCTGTTCTTCGCGATCGAGAAGCGCTCCGCGGACCCGCTGCTCCCGCTGCGCCTGTTCGCCAACCGCAACCTCACCACCGCCACCGCCGTCACCTTCGCCTACATGGGCACCTTCGGCACCCTGCTGTACTTCCTCACCGTCTACTTCCAGGGCGTGCACGGCTACAACGCCCTCGACACCGGCCTGGCGTTCCTCGTCCCGATGGTCGCCATCGCCTTCGGCGCCCAGACCGCGGGCCGCCTGGCCACCCGCTACGGCATCCGCGCCATCATGATCGCCTCGCTGCTGATCGGCGTCGTCGGCGCCGGCATCGTCGGCGTCACCATGGCCGCCGACGCCTCCTACCTGGTCCTCGTCCCCGGCCTGATCGTGCTGGGCGTCGGCCAGGGCGCCGGCTACACCCTGATGTTCGGCGCCGCCGCGGTCGGCATCGAACCCCAGGACCAGGGCATCGCCTCCGGCGCCGCCTCCACCACCCAGCAGGTCGGCGGCGCCGTCGGCCTCGCCGTCCTGGTCGCCGTCGCCAACTCCGGCCTGTCCGGCAAGACCGGCGAGGCCCTGCGCGTCGCCACCTCCGACGGCACCCGCAACGCCTTCTACCTCGCCGCCGTCGGCATCCTCATCACCGCCGTCATCGCCCTCGGCCTCCGCAAGCCCGAACCCCGCGCCACCACCGGCTCCACCGCCGACGCGGCCGCCGACACCCTGGAGAAGGCCGGCGTCTGACCCGCCCCCTCCCGCCCCACCCCTGCGAGAGCCCCCCGCCACCCGGCGGGGGGCTCTCGCACGCGCGCGGCCGGGCCGTTCAGGAGAGGGGGACGGCGGCGGCGAGCTCCCGAACCCCTGCGGCTCGCGGGTGGCGGGTCACGAGGTCGCTGACGACCGCTCGGATGGAGGATCGGTCGCGGATCTCGGCCGGGCTCGCTCGGAGTGCCGAGAGAAGTTCGTTCGCCGTCTGCTCTGGGCGCCCCCACTGCCACCAGGCGCGTGCCAGGTCGGTGTGCAGTCGGGCGCGCCGTTCGGCGGTGGGGAACTGCTCCGGCCGCAGGTTGCGGCCGGCTTCGAGGGCGGCCCCTGCGTCGCCGAGGGCCCAGTGGACGCTGACGGCGTAGAGGTCGGCCGCTGCCGGGGTGATGGTGAACAGGCTCCCGGTGCCGGGGGTGGCGGGCAGTCGGCGGGCGGCGTTCCGGGCTTCGGCCATCATGGCGACGGCTTCCGTGCGCTGGCCGGCGACCGCCGCGGTGTAGGCGAGGGTGCACAGCAGTTGGGCGTAGGCCGCCGTCTGGGGCTGGGTGGTGAGTCCGGTGTTCTCCAGGCGGTCGACGGCGGTGAGCATCAGCCGCTGCGCGGCGGGGGCCCGGTCCTGGTGCCTCAGCACGACGGCCGCCTCGCGGGTGGCGGCGGCCTGGGCCAGCGGCGAGCCGGACACCTCTGCCCAGGTACGGGCGCGGTCCGCGGTCAACCGGGCCCGGTCGTAGTGGCCGGTCTTGATCAGGACTGCGGTGGCGAGGCTGTAGACCGTGGACAGCCGGGCCTGGTCGAGGTCGCGCCGGGAGTCGGCGGCGGCGTGGGCGTCGGCGATCAGGCCGGGCAGAACCTCAAGGAGTCGGGCGTGCGCTCCGGTGTCGAACAGGTCGCGGGCGCGGTTCAGGACCTGGTCGAGCTGCGCGGCGTTGCGGGTCGGCCCGGGTGTGTCGGCGAGCGCGTCGTCCAGCCCTAGGAGTAAGGCCGCCGGCCCGGCCACGGTGGCGGCGGCGACAAGCGTTCGGCGGCGCATAGGACTCTCCTCGGCCTGGCGGAAACTGCCGGCCACTCTATCCGTGTGGTGGCCGGTCGACGGGCCCAGCGCAAGGGAAGTCACCAGTACGTGGCGCGGCATTCCGACTTCGATCGCGGCCTGCCGAAGGAGTGCCAGGTCCACGATTCGGTTGGCGCGTTCGAGACGGCTGACCGTGGAGGGCGAGACTCCCAGGCGGCGCTCGAGGGCTTCCAGTGTCCAGTCGCGGTGCTGGCGTCCCAGGCGCACCAGTTCACCTGGGCGGTGCTGCTCCGCCAGCGACCGGGCTTTCGGGGTGCTCCACAGTGAGTCCGGCACGGGACCTCCCAGGCGACACAACCGGGGCTCACCAACGGTACACATGATCCGACAGTCCGTCGACGATGCTTGCATGCCGTGCAAAACAGTTCCAGGGTAAGCAAGTTGACCACTCCGGCTATCCGGGTGGTGGTGTGCTGTTCGCACCGTCCGGGGCCATCCCGGACCCGAAGTCGGAGGAACCATGGCAACCTCGACCGCTCCCGCCGACCAGATCACCGGCCTGTTCCGGAACGTGCGTGACCACGTCCCCGCCGACCTGTGGGACAAGCAGATCGGCCTGCTGATGCGCGACCACCCCTACGACTCCGTCATGGCCGCCCGCGTCCTGGGGCAGGGCTACGCCTACCTGCTCACCGCGATGGCCCACCGCGACGAGCACCTGGGTCTGGGCCCCAGCTCGCTGGTGGACATCGGCGTCCACACGATCGTCCTGGACACCGTCGCCTACGCCGAGCTGTGCCGTGTCCACAACGGCGGCCGCTTCCTGCACCACGTGCCGGCCGTCGAGTTCAAGCAGGACGGCACCGTGCCGCGCACCGCCCAGCTGATCGCCGCCGAGGGCTGGGAGGTGGACCTGCCCTTGTGGGCGGACGCCGCCGGCTGCAGCCCCTGCCACCCCGGCAACGACTCGCACTGACCGGTCATCGGGCGGCCCCGGGACCCCCGGGGCCGCCTTCCGCCCGGGAGGGTGGAGTTCCCCCGAAGTCCTCCGCCGGTACGCGGCGGGCGCGAGGATGGCACGGGTGACGACCACCCCGCCGGACCTCTGGCACCACTACGGCCGCGCCCGCTCCGACAGCGACCGCGCCGTTCCTCCGGTTTTCTCCTGGGTCTGGGCCCAGGACGCGGGCCCCGGGGCCGAGGTCCTGGGCGACGTCACCGGCCTCGTCGTCGCCGACCTCGGCGCCGGTGTCGCCCGCCACGCCGCCCACCTCGTCGCCCGCCACGCCCCGGCCCGGGTCGACGCCGTCGACTCCTCCGCCGCCCAGCACGCGAGGGCGCGTGACCTGTACGGCCACCTCGCGCCGCGGTTGCGCGCCGTGCACGCCGACGCGGTCGACCACTTGGACGCCCACCCCGGCTCGTACGACGTCCTCTGCTCGGTGTTCGGGAGTCTGGACTTCACCGATCCCCGCCGACTGCTCCCCGCCGCTGCCCGGGCCCTTCGGCCGGGCGGGCTGCTGGTGGCTTCCACTCTGGGGCACTACCTCGGCGGGGCACCCGCCGAGACGGATGTCCGGCACGCCGAAGTGCCGGTCCGGACCCCGGACGGCACCGCCGCGACGATGCGCCGCTGGGTGCTCCAGGAGGCCGTCTGGACCGAGCTGCTGGACGGGGCGGGCTTCACCCGGATCGGCGTCGACCGGCTCCCGCCCGCCGCCTTGGGCCCGCGGTCGGCCGACACGCTGCTGCTCCGGGCCCGCCGGTAGTCCGGTGGCCGGTGCGGGGGCGTGCTCCGTCCGTTGGTGATGGTGCGTCAGGTGAATTTCCCCGGGGGAGCGTGCGGTGGGGCTTGACGGGCGGGGGCCGGCGCCGTGCGATGGGGGAGGGAGACGGCGGGACGGGGGTGGCGCGATGGCGGCGGAAGGATCCGACGGGCCCGGTGGCGAGCCCGGGGAGGACGGCGGGGTGCCGCCGCGCGGGGCTCCGCGGGTGCCGCCGGAGGGGCGGGAGCGGCCGTTCCTGCACGTGGCCTGGATCATCCTGGCGGTCCTCGTGCTGGGGCTGGTCCTGAGCACGGCGAGCGGGGGCTGCACCGCCGGCTGCGTCAGCTATCCCTGAGACCGGTCGCCGTGCCGAGCAGTTCGTCGGCGGGGGCGGGGAGTTCGCGGCCGAGGAGGCCGTGCAGGACGGGGTAGGCGCGGGTGTCGCCGGCCAGGACGCCGCCGAGGAGGACGGTGCCGTCCTCGTCGAGGACGAGTTTGGCGTAGCGGGTGTCGCCGAGGTGGCGGGTGTATTCGAGGGCGCCGGGGGTCTGGGCGTGGGCGTCGCCGAAGGAGGCGACGTCGACGCCCAGCAGCTTGAGCCTGGTGGAGAGGTCGGCGCCGGGGAAGCGGGTGGGGCCCTCGCCGAGGAGTTGGCCGACGACGGCTTCGGCCATCCGGTAGCCGGGGGCGACCAGGCCGTAGCAGCGGCCCTCGACGGCGGCGCACTCGCCGATCGCCCAGATCCGCTCGTCCGCGGTGCGGCAGTGGTCGTCGACCAGGAAGCCGCCGCGTTCGGCGCGGGGCAGGCCGGCGTCGGCGGCGAGGGCGTCCTGCGGGCGGACGCCGGCCGAGAAGACGACCAGGCCGGTGTCGACGGCGGTGCCGTCGGCGAGCCGGACCCGGGCGGCGCGGCCGTCGGGGCCCGCTTCGACGGCCCGGGTGGCGGCGGCGAGGTGGAGGCGGACGCCGAGCGCGGAGACCAGCCGGGCGAGCACCCGGCCGCCGCCGTCGTCGACCTGGACGGGCATCAGCCGGGGGGCCATCTCGACGACGTGCGGGCGCAGGCCGAGCAGTCGCAGCGCGTTGGCGGCTTCCAGGCCGAGCAGGCCGCCGCCGATGACCACGCCGGAGTGGGCGCCGGCCGCGGCGTCCCGGATCGCGTCGAGGTCGTCCAGGGTGCGGTAGACGAAGCAGCCGGGCAGGTCGTGGCCGGGCACGGGCGGGACGAAGGGGCGGGAGCCGGTGGCGAGGACCAGCGCGTCGTAGCGGACCGTGCCGCCGTCGGCGCAGCGGACGGTGCGGGCGGTGCGGTCCACGGCGACCGCCCTGGTGGAGTGCCGGAACTCGACCAGGGCGTCGTGCCGCAGCCCGGGGCGGACCAGGCTGAGATCGGCGGCGCTGCGGCCGTCCAGGTAGGAGGAGAGCGCGACCCGGTCGTACGCCGGGTGCCGCTCCTCGCCGAGGACGACGACCCGCCAGGCCGCGGTGCGGTCCCTGGCGCGCAGGTCCTCGACCAGGCGCTGCCCGGTCATGCCGTGTCCGACGACGACGAGGGTTCGGGTCATGGGGGTGTCCTCCGGGTGGGGGCCGGCCGGGCGGCCGGTCAGCGCCCGCTGCCGGCGGGCTGCCGAGTCGGCGCGGTGGTGTCGGCGCGGGCCGCGAGGACGGCGCGGAGCGCTTCCACGCCGCGGGCGCAGCCGCCGCAGCCGGTGGTGGCGCGGGTGGCGGCGGCGAGTTCGGGGGTGCTGCGGGCGCCGGCGTGCCAGGCGTGGGCGAGGGTGCCGGCGGTGACGTTGTTGCAGTGGCAGACCACGGCGTGGTCCGGGAGTTCGACCGGTCCGGTGGCGGGCCGGGTGGGCCGGCCGAGCAGCAGGGCGAGGCGGTCGCGCGGGACGGGCAGGTCGCGCTGGTGGAGCTGGACGAGGTCGGCGATGGCGCGTTCCCAGCCGAGCAGGACGGCGCCGGTGAGCCGGCCGCCGGTCAGGTGCAGCCGGGCGTAGCGGCCGCGGGCGGCGTCGGTGAGCTGGATCGTCTCGTCCGGGGGAGTGGCGGGTTCGGGTTCGCCCAGGACGGCGAGGTCCAGGCCCGGGGTGCGCGGGCGCAGCACCGGGCGGGACGGCCGGTGCCGGGCGGTGCCGGTGGCGAGCAGCCGGGCCGCGGTCTCGGCCTGGGCCCAGCCGGAGCGCAGCGTGCCCGGGGGTTCGTCCGGGTGTTCGGCGCAGTCGCCGATCGCGTGCACCCGGGGGTCGCCGGTGCGGGTGTCCGCGTCGACCAGCACGCCCGCGCGCACCGGCAGTCCGGCGGCCCGGGCCAGCGCGGTGGCGGGCTCGGCGCCGGTGCACAGCAGCAGCGCGTCGCCCTCGACGGCGCCGCGGCCGCCGTCCGGGCGGGTGAGCGCGAGCCGGCCGGGGGAGTAGCCGGTGGCGGTCGTGGAGAGCCGCAACTCGACTCCGGCGGCGGCGAGTCGGGCGGCCAGCAGTTCGCCGGCGGCCCGGTCGAGGCGGCGGTTCAGCGGCCAGGCGTGCCGGTGCACCAGGGTGACCAGGTGCCCGGCCCGGCGCAGCGCCAGCGCGGCCTCGACGCCGAGCACGCCGCCGCCGAGCACGGTGACCCGCTCGCCGCGCGGCCGGACCGCGTCGGCCAGGGTGCGCAGCGTCGAGACGCCGGGGGCGGGGCGGCCGTCGGGGCCGCGCAGGCCGGGCAGGTCGGGGACGTGCGGGGTCGCGCCGGTGGCCAGGACCAGCCGGTCGTAGCGGTGGGCGTCGCCGTGCTCGGTGTGCACCAGGCGGCGGGCGCGGTCGATCCGGACGGCGCGGGTGCCGGCGGCGAGCAGGGTGTCGCCGGGCGGCGGGGCGAGGGTGACGGCGGTGGCGGGCAGTGACCCGTCCAGCACCGAGGTGAGCAGCGGCCGGTGGCAGGCGGGGGAGTCGGCCGCGTCCAGGACGGTGACCCGGTCGGTCCGGCCGTGGTGGCGCAGCCGTTCGACGAAGCGGTGGGCGACGGGGCCGTTGCCGACGACGAGGATGCCGGTGCCGGTCATGGGGTGTGCTCCTCCCGGCGGTCGTCGCGCACGGCGGAGACCGCGGACTCGGGCGTGCGGCGGTGCGGGGCGGGGGGAAGGGGGGCGCGGCGGTGCGGGGCGGGGGGAACGGCGGCGCGGCGGTGCCCGGCGGGGAGGCCGGCGGCGCGGCGGCGGGCGGCGAGCGAGTCGTAGGCGCGGCGGCGCGGGCGGGCCCGGCGGCGGGACGGCGGGCGGGGTGCGCGGCGGGACGGTGGTCTGCCGGTCATGGGGCGGGTTCCTCCCAGCGGTCGACGCGCACGGCGGAGACCTTGAATTCGGGCATCCGGCTGCGCGGGTCGAGGGCGTCTCCGGTGAGCAGGTTGGCCCGGCCGGTGCCCGGGAAGTGGAACGGCAGGAAGACGGTGTCGGTGCGCAGTGCGGGGTCGAGGCGGACGCGGGCCCGGGTGGAGCCGCGGGCGGAGGTGATCCGGGCGAGGTCGCCGTCCTCGAGGCCGGCCCGGCGGGCGGTGTCGGGGTGGATCTCGACGTGCGCCTCGGGCGCGGCGGCGTTCAGTTCGGCGACCCGGCGGGTCTGCGCGCCGGACTGGTACTGGGCCAGTACCCGGCCGGTGGTGGCGTACAGCGGCCACCGCTCGTCGGGGCGTTCGGCGGGCGGGCGGTGCTCGACGGCGGCGAACCTGGCCCGGCCGTCGGGGTGGGCGAAGCGGTCCAGGAACAGCCGGGGCGTGCCGGGGTGCGCGGGTCGGCGGCCGGGGGTCTCGGGGCAGGGCCAGTGCAGGGCCTCGCCCGCGTCCAGCCGCCGGTAGCTGACGCCGGAGTAGTCGGCGGGGCCGCCGCGGGAGGCGCGGCGCAGTTCGTCGAAGGCCCGTTCGGCGTCGACGGGGTAGCGTGCGGGGTCGTCGCCGAGGCGTGCGGCGAGGGCGCGCAGCACCCACAGGTCGTCGCGGACGCCGGGTGGCGGGTCGAGCAGCCGGCGCCGGCGCAGGATCCGGCCCTCCAGGTTGGTGAGGGTGCCGTCCTCCTCGGCCCACTGGGCGACGGGCAGCACGACGTCGGCGATCCGGGCGGTCTCGGAGGGCACGAAGTCGGCGACCACCAGCAGGTCGAGGGCGCCGAGCCGGCGGGTGACGTGTCCGGCGTTGGGGGCGGAGACCACCGGGTTGGCGCCGAAGACCAGCAGGGCGCGCGGCCCGCCGTCGGTGCCCAGCGCGTCCAGCAGCTCGTAGGCGCTGCGGCCGGGGCCGGGCAGCGCGTCGGGGTCGACGCCCCAGACGGCGGCGACGTGGGCGCGGGCGGCCGGGTCGGTGATCTGCCGGTAGCCGGGCAGCTGGTCGGCCTTCTGGCCGTGTTCGCGGCCGCCCTGGCCGTTGCCCTGCCCGGTCAGGCAGCCGTAGCCGCTGCCCTCCCGGCCGGGCAGGCCGAGGGCGAGCGCGAGGTTGACGAACGCGGCGGCGGTGTCGGTGCCCTTGCTGTGCTGTTCGGCGCCGCGCCCGGTCAGCACGTACGCGCGGCTGGCCCGGGCGAGCAGGGCGACGGCCTCGCGCTGGGCGGCGACCGGCACGCCGGTGACCTGTTCGACCCGTTCGGGCCACCAGGCGGCGGCGTGCCGCCAGGCGTCGTCGAAGCCGCTGGTGCGGGCGGCCAGGTACTCCTTGTCGGCGTGGCCCCCGGCGACGGTGAGGTGCAGCAGGCCGAGGGCGAGGGCCAGGTCGGTGCCGGGTTCGGGTTGCAGGTGCAGGGCGGCGAGTTCGGCGGTGCGGGTGCGGCGCGGGTCGATGACGATCAGGTCGGCCCGGTCGAGGTGCCGCATCAGCGGGGGCATGGTCTCGGCGGGGTTGGCGCCGGCCAGCAGCACGGTGTCGGCCGCGCCGAGGTCGGTGACCGGGAAGGGCAGGCCGCGGTCCAGGCCGAAGGCGGCGTTGCCGGCCGCGGCGGCGGAGGACATGCAGAACCGGCCGTTGTAGTCGATCTGGCTGGTGCCGAGCGTGACCCGGGCGAACTTGCCGAGCAGGTACGCCTTCTCGTTGGTCAGCCCGCCGCCGCCGAACACCGCGACCGCGTCGGGCCCGTGCGCGGCGCGCAGCCGCAGCAGCGCGGCGGCGACCGCGTCCAGCGCGGTGTCCCAGTCGACGGGGCGCAGCTCGCCGTCGGCGCCGCGCAGCAGCGGGGTGCGCAGCCGGTCGGCGGTGTCCAGCAGGGCGGGGGCGGTCCAGCCCTTCTGGCACAGGCCGCCCCGGTTCACCGGGAAGCCGGGGTCGGGCCGGACGGTCACGGCGGCGGTCACGGTCACGGCGGCGGTCGTGGTCACGGGGGCGGCGGCGTTCGTCGTGGTGTCCGTCGTGGCGTCCGTCGTGGCGTCGCCGCGGTCGAGCCGGGTGCCGCACTGGAGCGCGCAGTACGGGCAGTGGGTGGCGACCGAGGACGGTCCGGCGGAGCGGTCCCGTGCGGGCGCGGCCGGGTCAGACACGGCTGGGCTCCGCGGGGGCGGTCCGGACGGCCGGGGCGGCGGCCTGCTCGGTGCGCTCGGTGCGCTCGGCGCGTTCGGCCCGCAGGTAGACGGCCCGGGTGACCCAGGCGCACAGCGCGTAGAAGGCGAGGAAGCACAGGTAGGCGGGGGTGCCGTCGCCGTGCCCCGGGCCGTGCCCGGTGTAGGCGGCGCGGAAGGCCAGGTTGACGGCGACGCCGCCGAGCGCGCCGACCGCGCCGGCGATCGCGATGGCCGCGCCGGAGAGCCGGCGGGCGGCGGCGAACGCCTCGGTGGCGTCGTGCCCGGCGAGGACCTGCCGTCCGGCACCGCGGGCGAAGATCCACGGGATCATCTTGTACGTCGAGCCGTTGCCGAGGCCGCTGAGCACGAACAGCGCGGTGAAGCCGCCGATGAACAGGCCGAAGGAGTTCCGGGCGGAGGCGAGCAGCAGCACGCCGGTGCCGGCGGCCAGCGCGCCGAAGGCGGCCAGGGTGACCCGGGGGCCGCCGAAGCGGTCGGCCAGCCGGCCGCCCAGCGGGCGGGCGAAGGAGCCGATCAGCGGGCCGAGGAAGGTGTACGAGGCGGCTTGCAGCGGGGTGGAGCCGAACTGGCTCTGCAGGACCAGGCCGAAGGCGAAGCCGTAGCCGATGAACGAGCCGAAGGTGCCGACGTACAGCAGCGAGATCCACCAGGTGTGCCGGTGCCGGGCGGCCTCGCGCAGCGCGCCGGGCCGGGCCCGGACCACCGCGAGGTTGTCCATCCGCAGCGCGCACAGCAGGGAGACGACGGCGATCAGCGGCAGGTAGGCGGCGACCACGTAGGCGGGGTGGGTGTCGCCGGCGGTGGCGATCACCAGCAGGCCGAGCAGTTGCACGGCGGCGACGCCGAGGTTGCCGCCGCCCGCGTTCAGGCCGAGCGCCCAGCCCTGCCGGCGCTGCGGGAAGAACGCGGTGATGTTGGTCATCGAGGAGGCGAAGTTGCCGCCGCCGACCCCGGCCAGTGCGCTGATCAGCAGGAACACCCAGAGCGGGGTGCCGGGTTGGCGGACGAACCAGGCCGCCAGGCCGGCCGGGACGAGCAGCACGGCGGAGGCGAACACCGTCCAGTTGCGGCCGCCGAACCGGGTGACCGCCCAGCTGTAGGGCAGCCGGAGCAGGGCCCCGACCAGGGTCGGGGTCACCACCAGCAGGAACTTCTGGCCGGGGCTGAAGCCGAGCCCGATCCTCGGGGACATGAACAGGACCAGGACCGACCACATGCTCCAGACCGAGAAGCCGAGGTGTTCGGAGACCACCGAGAGCACCAGGTTCCGGTGGGCGACCCGCCGGTTGCCCCGGTGCCAGGCCGCCTCGTCCTCCGGGTCCCAGTCCTCGATCCACCGCCTTCTGCCGGGCGCTGCCGTCGTCATCGCTGTGCCTCCTGGGGGTGTGGGCCGGGCGGTTCCGTGAGGGGGAGTGAGCAAGAGGGGGAGTGACAGAACAAGAGGGGGAGCAGGGGGAGTGAAGGGCTACGGGCGGGGGCGGGCCCGGGCGGCGAGCGCCCGGGCCGTGGTGGCGCCCTCCGTCACACGATCACGCCCTGCGAGGGGTTGGCCTCGGTGAGCTCGGCGACGCCCGACGGCACGCCCGAGGGCGCGGGCAGGGCGAGGACGGCGCGGGCGATGGCGTCCGAGTCGCCCAGGGTGACCGAGTCGACGCCCGGGCGGATGCCGGCCGCGGTGACCCAGTGCACGGACTCGGTCGGCACGCCGTAGGCGAAGCGCCGGGGGTGGGCGTTGCCGCGGCCGTCGATCAGCCGGTAGGGGCGCTCGGTGACGGCGAGGCCGCCGGTCTGGTAGCCGCCGCCGCTGGCGCTGGGGATCGAGTAGGGCTGCGCCTGGTCGGTGTCCAGCAGGTGCTGGAGCAGCGGGTCGGAGGTGCGGCGCAGGTCGGGCTCGGGCAGCCGGGCCTCGATCAGCACGTCCGCGCGGACCGGGGTGCCGGGCACGGCGGCGGACTCGGCGACGTAGCAGCGGGCCGCCGGGTCGATCCGCACCTCGGTGCCGGGGCCGGTGAGGGTGAGGATGCCCGCCTCGATCAGCGCGGTCATCTCCTCGATCCGGGAGGCCGGCGGGCCGATCGACAGGAAGCCGTTGAGCGGGGTGTACCAGCCCTCCAGGTCGTCGCGGTGCGAGTCGCCGTCCAGGCCGCCGTGGTCGACGGCGAGCCGGATCTCGTTGCGCAGGTCGCGCAGCACGTCCAGGGCGGCCTTCACCGGCCCGCTGACGTTGCCCAGCCGGGCCGCCGCGACGTCCGCCGCCAGGTACTCCAGCAGCCAGCCCTGGAACTCCGCGCGGTCGGCGAACTTCCGGTCGCCGTACGGCTTGGAGAGCCGCGGCCAGCTCCACAGCTGCTCGGCGGTGAAGCCGTACACGGCGAGCAGGGTGTCCAGCTCGGGGCCCTCGGCCGCCGCCAGGTAGTGCGCGCTGAACTCCTCGCGCTCGTCGCCGCGGCCCAGCGCCTCCAGCAGCGCGCCGTAGTAGTAGTTCTCCACCTCGCGGGAGATCAGCGGCCACAGGTCGGCGCCGAAGTTGACCGGCTGCCCGTTCGCGGCGCGCTCGCGCAGCCCGGCGACGTACGCCGGGGTGAGCAGCTTCGGGTAGTAGCGGCCGTGCGCGCCCTTCTCGTTGTCGCCGCGGGCGTGGTAGGGGACGCCGCGCCGGGAGAAGGCGTACAGCTTCGGCTCCTGGCCGGACGGGCGGTAGGCCAGGGTGCCGTCCTCGCGGCGGACGAAGGTGCCGCCGCGGCCGTGGCTGAACAGCGACATGTAGTCGAAGAAGTTCAGGCCGAGGCCGCGCAGCAGCACCGAGCTGCCGGGCTTGATCCCGCTCAGGTCGGCGTTGGCCGGGTTGCCGGGGGTCAGGTAGGCGAGGTGGTGGATCCGGGCCAGCGAGGCGGTGCGGGCCTCGCGCGGGGTCAGCCGGGCCGGCACGTGGCCCTGGGCGAGGACGATCGCGTCCAGGCAGTTGAGCCGGGTGCCGTCCTCCAGCCGGACGCCCTGCGGGCCGCCGGGGATGCCCAGGGTGTCGGCGATGGCGACCGCCCGGGAGCGGTGCACGTGCACGGTGACGTGCTTGGGCGCGTTGACGATCACCCGCTGGAAGGCGTCCCGCAGGTAGCGGCCGTAGAACGCCCGGGTCGGGTAGGTGTCCGGCCCGAGCCGCTCGGCCTCGGCCAGCGTCGGCTCGTCGTAGTCGCCGAAGGAGCCCAGCGCGGCCAGCGACTTCGCCCACTCGTACAGCGTCGGGCCGGGCTCGATCGGGCCGTCGATCCGGCAGCTCTCGTCGGTGTGGACGGTGATCTGGCAGGCGACGGTGTTCATCAGCAGGTGCCGGGACTGCTCCGAGCGCCACACCTCGCCGGAGCCCGGGGCGCTCGGGTCCACGACGTGGATGGTGACCGAGTCGTGGGCGGGCCGGTGGCGCTCGTTGGCGACCAGGCGTTCGACCACGGACAGGCCGCGCGGGCCCGCTCCGACCACGCAGATCTCGGCGTTGGGGTTGCTCACGGCGGTGCTCCCTTCGGGGACGTGCGACGGATGGGGTCAGGCGGCGGTGGTGACGCTGGCGGTGGTGACGGTCGCGGCGGTGCCGGCGGGGGCGTCGGCGTCCGGGTGGGTGGCGGAGGCGGCGCCGGCCGCGACCCGGCGGGCCAGTTCGAGGCGCTTGATCTTGGTGGTGGCGGTCTGCGGGACGTCCTCCAGCCGCCACTGCACCGGCTCGGCCAGCGGGGGCAGGCCGACCACGGCGCGCTTCCACTCGGCGGCGTCCAGCGGCACGTCGTCGCGGGTGCACACGACGGGCACCGGGACGCCGTCCGGGCCGGGGATGATGACGACCTCGATCAGCGAGCGGATCCGGGTCAGCAGCTTGTCCTCGACCTCCAGGGTCGACTCGATGCCGGGGATCTCGTCCACCTCGCGGTCCAGCAGGTGCAGGCAGCCCAGCTTGGTCCGGTAGCCGAGGTCGCCCATCCGCCACCAGCCGTCGTTGACCTGCTTCTCCCAGCGCGGGTGCTCGCCCAGGTAGGTGACGATCCGGCCGTCGGTGCGGACCTCGATGAAGCCGGGGTTCTGCTTGGAGACCGGGTTGCCGTCCCGGCTGACCACCCGCACGCCGGTCATGCCGGGGAACGGCGAGCCGACGCAGCGGCCGTCGAAGTCCGCGCCGCCCTGCCGGGTGTAGGTGCGGGCGGCGATCGGGCCGACCTCGCTCTGGCCGTACGCCTGGGCGAACAGCGCGTGCTTGCGGCGGGTCGCGTTCAGCAGGATGTTCACGGTCCGCGGGTGGATCGCGTCGAAGGTCGAGCTGAAGTACTTGACGTTGGCCAGCGGGGCGCGCGGGTCGTCGGCCAGCACCTCCCAGCGCAGGAAGGTGTTCGGGTGGGCCTCGATGAACCCGGGCGGGACCTGGGCGAAGATCTCGCCGACGGTCTCCGGCTCGTCGTCCCGCAGCACGATCAGCGGGTGGCCCTGGAGGATCGAGATCGGCATCGCGGTGAACATCCGCGAGTGCACGAAGGACACGTGCACGGCGACCGGCTCGCGCTTGGGGACGACCGAGAAGACGGTGGCCTGCGGGCGGTAGCGGGACTCGAAGGTGTGGCCGGTGTGCACCGCCAGCTTCGGGGTGCCGGTGGTGCCCGAGGTGTGGGTGATCAGCGTCGGGTGGCTCGGCGGCACCGGCACCGGGGCGACCCGCGGCGCGCCGGCCAGCGCGGCCAGCTCCACCGCGCCGTCGAAGCCGCCGCTCGCCAGCAGCACCTCGGCCGACAGGTCGAACACCTCGGCCGGCAGGTGGTGCTCCAGCTTCTCCTGGTCGGTGATCAGGTACGGCCGGTTGACCCGGCGCAGCAGCTCGGCGACGGTCGCGCCGTCCAGCTTCGGCGACAGCAGCACCGGGATCGCGCCGATCCGGGCGATCGCGCAGGCCAGCAGCGTGATGTCGAAGCCGTCGCCCTTGTGCACCACCACGTGGTCGCCGACCCGGACCTTCACCGACCACAGCCGGGAGGCGAAGTCGTCGACCAGGTCGGCGATCTCGGTCAGCGTCGCGCGCCGGCCCAGCTGCGGGGCGATGTCCAGGTCGTGGTCGAGGACCACGAAGTTCGCGGGGTGGCGGGCGGCCGCCCGGTCGAACAGCGTGCCCAGGCGGATGCCCTTGTTGCGGATGCGCTGGAGAAACATATTCTCACTCTCTCGTGCGGGCGGTTCGGGAATTCCGTACGGAAATGCTCGGCGAGGGGTTCTCGACGGGATTTCCCGGCCGGGGTCAGTTCCCCTCGATGACGTCCCGGATCCGGGAGAGGGTGTCGGCCAGGTCCTGCTCCAGCTTGGCCGTCCAGTCCGTGATGAACTGCGCGCGCTGGTCCTCGTCCAGGTCGGCCACGATCTTGTGGATGCCGGCGGTGGCCTTGCCCATCCGGAAGTGGTGCGTCAGCACCGAGCCCGCGCCGGCCGGCTCGACGTCGAAGCCCCAGATCGACTCCTGGTCCTCGCGGGCGTGGGTGAGCATCATCCAGCGGAAGGTGCGGCCCGGCTCGGCCGCGGTGATCCGGGCCTCGGTGTACCAGGTGCCGCGGATCAGCGGGGCCCAGCCGACCACGTCCTCGGCGCGCAGGTTCTCGCCGCGGAAGATCGAGCCGACGGCGGACGGCTCGCCGGAGATCCACTCGCCGCCCATGCACTCCGGGCTCCACTCGGCGCTGCGCGGCAGGTCGCTGACGACCGCGTAGACGTCCAGCGGGGCGGCCGCGACCGCGATCTGCGCCCGGAGCTCGAAGAGCGGCGAGGTGTCGATGACCGAGGCGCCGGCGGCCGGGGTCTCGACGGCGGGGATCTCGACGGCCGGGTTCTCGATGGTGGAATTCGTCATGGTGGAAATCCTGTCCATTCGGCGGGGGAGTGGCAATTTCGGTGCCGGGGGTCCGTCAGGTTTGTCGCGGCGGATTCCCCGGAGTTTCCGGAAGGAGTTCCGGGAAGGGGAGGCCGGAAGGGCTTCCGGGAAATGCGCGCGGGTCAATTCCCGGCGGCGCGCAGCACGAGCTTCCCGCTGACCGCGCCGTCGTCCAGCCGCCGGTGCGCCTCGGCGGCCCGCGCCAGCGGCAGCACCTCGGTGGCGCGCGGGCGCAGCAGGCCGGCCGCGGTGAGGTGGTTGACGTGCGCGGCGGCGGCGGCCAGCTGGGCGCCGTCGGCGTGCGAGATGGCGAAGCCGAGGATCGAGCGGTCCTTCAGGTAGAGCGGTCCGACCGGCAGCACCGGCCTGGTCCGCAGCCCGGCCAGCAGCACCAGCCGGCCCCGGCTCGCCAGCAGGTCGACGCCGGTGTCCAGGTCGTTGCGGCCCGAGGTGTCGACGTGCACGTCCACCCCGTCCGGGCACAGCGCGCGGATCCTCCCGACCAGGTCGGGGTCGCGGTAGTCCAGCACCTCGGCGGCGCCCAGGCTCCGGACGTACCCGGCGTCCCGGGCCGAGGCGGTGGCCAGCACCCGGGCGCCGGCGTGCGCGGCCATCACCACCGCGGCGCTGCCCACGTTGCCCGCCGCGCCGAGCACCAGCACGCTCTCGCCGGCCCGCAGCCGGGCCTGCTCGAACAGCGCCAGGTAGGCGGTGACGGCCGGGTGGGCCAGCGCCACCGCGTCGACCGGGTCGACGCCGTCGGGCAGCCGGTAGAGCCGGTCGACCGGCACCACCGCGCGTTCGGCGGCGGCGCCCTGCCGGCCGTCGTGGCCCAGGCTGTTGCACCACACGCGGTCGCCGGGGCGGAAGCGGTGCGCGGCGGCCGGGCCGGTGCCGAGCACGGTGCCGACCAGGTCCCGGCCGATGACGAAGGGGAACTCCAGGGGGGTGCGCCAGGCTCCGGAGCGCACGAAGGTGTCCACGTGGTTGACGGAGACCACCTCGACGGCGACCAGCACCTCGTTCGGCCCCGGTACGGGGTCGGGGAGTTCGCCGTGCCGGATGGCGTCCGGGGAGCCCAGCTCATCTATGTAGGCGGCAAGCATGAGCCGGATTCTGGGCGGGCCGCCGGGGCCGCCGGGACCGCGCTGCCGGGTGTCTGTCAGGTGCCCCGGCGCCGCCCCCCGGGTCTGACGGACCCCCGCCCGGCCGCTGCCCGCCGGGCCCGCCGGCTCCTAGGATCCCGGGCCCATGGAACTCACCCTGACCGACGTGCCCGTCCCCGGCGAACTGCTGACCGCGCACGTCGAACCGCTGATCCGGGTGCTGCGCCCGGCCCTGGACGCCGACGGCTTCGCCCGGTTCGCCGCCGAGGCCGCCGGGCAGGGCCTGGTCTTCACCGCCGCCCTCGACCCGGCCGGCCGCTGCCTGGGCGTGGCCGCGCACCGGGTGCTGGCCACCAGCCGGGGCCGGGTGCTCTTCGTGGACGACCTGGTCACCTCGCCCGCCGCCCGCTCCACCGGCGTCGGCGCCCGGCTGCTGGCCGCGCTGGCCGAGCGCGGCCGGGCGGCCGGCTGCGTCCGGATCGAACTCGACTCCGGCGTGCAGAACCACGGCGCGCACCGCTTCTACCACGCCCGCCGGATGGCGGTCGCCGCCTTCCACTTCACCCTCGACCTGCACCCGGAGCGGCCCTGACCGGCCCTGACCCGGGCGGTCGGTACCTGATGGACGGGCCCGGCACCTGACGCAGTGGGCGGGGGAGCGTGGAGAGCGGTCGGCCGGGGCCACAGGATCCAAGGGTCCGCTTCTGTGTACCGGGGAGAGCCCGTGAACAACGTCCTACTCGCCGTCGGCACCGAGACCGCGCTCCAGCAGCCGGACTGGGCCGATTCGCCCGCACTGCCCTACGTCAGAGACGAACTCGCCACCCGCCCCGCCCTGGTCGCCCCGGGCGACGTCCGCCGGCTCCGGGCGCACCTCGCCGAGGTCGCGGCCGGCCGGGCGCACGTCATCCAGACCGGTGACTGCGCGGAGGACCCGGCCGACCGCACCGCCGACCGGGTGGCCGGCCGGGCCGCGCTGCTGGACCTGCTGGCCGGCGCGCTCCGGCTGACCACCCGCCGCCCGGTGCTGCGGATCGGCCGGATCGCCGGACAGTTCGGCAAGCCCCGCTCCAGCGCCACCGAACTGGTCGACGGCGTCGAACTGCCGGTCTACCGCGGCCACATGGTCAACGACCCGGCCCCCGACCCGGACAGCCGCCGCCCCGACCCGCTGCGCCTGCTGGCCGGCTACGACGCCGCCGCCGAGACGGTCCGCCGGCTCGGCTGGGGCGGCCCCACCTGGGGCGCCGACCTCACCCCGACGGTGTGGACCAGCCACGAGGCGCTGCTGCTCGACTACGAGCTGCCGATGCTCCGGCAGGACGGGGAGGGCCGCACGCTGCTCGCCTCGACGCACTTCCCGTGGATCGGCGAGCGCACCCGCCAGGTGGACGGCGCCCACGTCGGCCTGCTGGCCGGGGTGGTCAACCCGGTCGCCTGCAAGGTCGGCCCGGCGATGGCCCCCGACGAGCTGCTCGACCTGTGCGAGCGGCTCGACCCGTGGCGCGAGCCGGGCCGGCTGACGCTGATCGCCCGGATGGGCGCGCAGCACGCGGCGGGCCGGCTGCCGGTCCTGGTCGAGGCGGTCCGCAAGGCCGGGCACCCGGTGGTCTGGCTGACCGACCCGATGCACGGCAACACCGTCTCCACCGCGTCCGGCCTGAAGACCCGGCTGCTGGACACCGTCGTCCAGGAGGTCCAGGACTTCCAGGCCGCGGTGGCCCTGGCGGGCGGGGTGGCCGGCGGCCTCCACCTGGAGACCACGCCGGACGCCGTCACCGAGTGCGCGTCCCGCCCGGACGATCTCGACCGGGTCGGGGAGCACTACACCAGCTTCTGCGACCCCCGCCTCAACCCGGACCAGGCCCTCGCCGTGGTCCGGGCCTGGCAGGGCTGAGGACCCGCCGCGGCACCCCACCGCGGCGGGACGGAACATCAGGAGGTCCGAGAATGGAGTACAAGGTCGCCCTGGTCACCGGCGCGGCGGGGGGCATCGGCGCCGCCGTCGCCCGCCGCCTCGGCGAGGAGGGCGCGATCGTCGCCGCCGTCGACCGCGACGCCGAACGGCTCGCCGAGAGCGTCGCGCGGATGGCCGCCGACGGGCTGCGGGTCGAGGCGTTCCGCGCGGACGTCACCAGCACCGAGGACGTCGAGGCGGTCGTCGCCGAGGTCGAGCGGACCCTCGGCCCGATCGACTACCTGGTCAACACCGCCGGGGTGCTGCGCCTCGGCGAGGTCAGGAAGTTCAGCGACGAGGACTGGAACAGCACCTTCGAGGTGAACGTCAGCGGCGTCTTCCGGCTCTCCCGCGCGGTGGTCAACCGGATGGTCCCGCGCAGCCGGGGCGCCATCGTCACGGTGGCGTCCAACGCGGCCGGCACCCCGCGCACCGAGATGGCCGCGTACGGGGCGTCGAAGGCGGCGGCGACGATGCTCACCCGCAGCCTCGGGCTGGAGGTCGCCAAGTACAACATCCGCTGCAACGTGGTGGCGCCCGGCTCGACCGACACCGCGATGCTCGCCTCGATGTGGGAGGACGAGCACGGTCGCGAGCGGACCATCGCGGGCAACCCGGCCTCGTACAAGCTCGGCATCCCGCTCGGGAAGCTGGCCGCCCCCGTGGACGTCGCCGAGGCCGTCGTGTTCCTGCTGTCCGACCGCGCCTCGCACATCACCCTGCACGTGCTCACCGTCGACGGCGGAGCGACGCTCGGCGCCTGACGCCGGGCGCCGCCCGCCGCCGGCGGGCCCCACCCACCACTCACCGAGAGGACCACCATGGCCGGCCTTCCGACCATCGAGCACTACCCGCTGCCGACCGGAGCGGACCTGCCCACCGCGATCCCGCGCTGGAGCGTCGACCCGGACCGGGCCGTCCTGCTGGTCCACGACATGCAGCGCTACTTCCTCCAGCCCTTCCCGGAGCCGCTGCGCCGCGAGGTGGTCGGCAACGTGGCCGCGCTGCGCCGCAGAGCCGACGCGCTGGGCGTGCCGGTCGCCTACACCGCGCAGCCCGGCGGGATGACGCCCGAGCAGCGCGGCCTGCTGAAGGACATCTGGGGCCCCGGCATGCGCACCACCGAGGAGGACCGCCAGGTGGTGCCCGAGCTGGCCCCGGCGGACGGCGACTGGGTGTTCACCAAGTGGCGCTACAGCGCGTTCTTCAACACCGAGCTGCTGGCCCGGATGCGCGCCGCCGGCCGCGACCAGCTGGTGGTCTGCGGCGTGTACGCCCACGTCGGGGTGCTCGCCACCGCCGTCGAGGCGTTCAGCAACGACCTGGAGACCTTCCTGGTGGCCGACGCGGTCGCCGACTTCTCCGGCGCCGAGCACCGGATGGCGATCGACTACGCGGCGCGCCGCTGCGCCGTCGTCGCGCTGGCCGACGAGGTGCTCCGGTGACGCCCCCCGCCGCGGCCGGGCCGGACCGCGACCCGCTGGGCCCCGACCCGCTGGGCCTCGACGCGCTGGGCCTCGACGCGCTGGGCCCCGACCTGCTGGGCCTGGACCCGCTGGGCCGGGTGCTGGGCGCCGACCCGCCGCCGTTCGCGCTGCTGCACCGGCCGGAGGCCAACGGCCCCGGCGTGCTGGAGGTGCTGGTCGGCGAGGTCGCGCACGCCGCGACGCTGGACGCGCTGGAGCTGTCCGCCGCCGACCCCGGCCGGGGCGCGCACCAGGAGCTGCTCGCCCTCGTCCCGTACCGGCAGATCGCCGAGCGCGGCTTCGCCGCCCCGGACGACGGCACGCCGCTGGTGGCGCTGCGGGTGCGGGAGGAGCAGCGGATCGGCCTGGCCGAGGCGCTCGGCCGGATCCGGGACGTGCCGATCCGGCTGGGCGAGGGCGGCTTCGACGTCTCCGACGAGGAGTACGCCGAGATCGTCCGCCGGGTGGTCGCCGAGGAGATCGGCACCGGCGCGGGCGCCAACTTCGTGATCAAGCGCTCGTTCCAGGCGGACGTCAGCGACTACTCGACCGCGCACGCGCTGGCGTTCTTCCGCCGGCTGCTCCAGCGCGAGTCCGGCGCGTACTGGACGTTCATCGTGTACACCGGCGGGCGGACGCTGGTCGGCGCCAGCCCGGAGCGGCACGTCAGCCTGCACGGCGGCACCGCGGTGATGAACCCGATCAGCGGCACCTACCGGTACCCGGCGCAGGGGCCGTCGCTGGCCGGGGTGATGGACTTCCTCGCGGACCGCAAGGAGATCGACGAGCTGTACATGGTCGTCGACGAGGAACTGAAGATGATGTCCCGGATCTGCCCGTCCGGCGGCCGGGTGGTCGGCCCGTTCCTGAAGGAGATGGCCCGGCTCGCGCACACCGAGTACGTCATCGAGGGCCGCACCGACCTCGACCCCAGGGAGATCCTGCGCGAGACGATGTTCGCGCCGACCGTCACCGGCAGCCCGCTGGAGAGCGCCTGCCGGGTGGTCGCCAAGTACGAGCCGGGCGGCCGCGGCTACTACAGCGGCGTGCTGGCGCTGTTCGGCCGGGACGAGCGGGGCGGGCGCAGCCTGGACTCCTCGATCCTGATCCGGACCGCCGACATCGACCGGACCGGCCGGGTCCGGATCGGCGTCGGCGCGACCCTGGTGCGGCACTCCGACCCGCTCTCCGAGGTCGCCGAGACCCGGGCCAAGGCGGAGGGCCTGCTCTCCGCGCTGCGGGCCGACGACGCCGCCCGGTTCGCCGCCCACCCCCGGGTGCTGGCGGCGCTGGCGGAGCGCAACCGGACGATCGCCGGGTTCTGGCTGGCCGACGGGCAGCCGACGCCGCGGCGGGCCGCCGCGGACCCGGCGCTGGCCGGCCGCCGGGTGCTGGTGGTCGACGCCGAGGACACCTTCACCTCGATGATCGCCGGCCAGCTCGCCGCGCTCGGGCTGGAGGTGACGGTCCGCCGGTTCGACGAGCCGTACTCCTTCGACGGGCACGACCTGGTGGTGATGGGCCCCGGGCCCGGCGACCCGCGCGAGGTCGGCGACGCCAAGATCGCCCACCTGCGGGGCGCCGTGGGCACGCTGCTCGACCAGCGGCGGCCGTTCCTCGCGGTCTGCCTCAGCCACCAGGTGCTGAGCACCCTGCTCGGCCTGGAGCTGGTCCGCCGGGCCGAGCCCAACCAGGGCACCCAGCGCCGGATCGACCTGTTCGGCCGCCCCGAACTCGTCGGCTTCTACAACACGTTCGCCTCCCGCAGCGCCGTGGACGCGCTGGAGATCCCGGACCTCGGCCGGGTGGAGGTCAGCCGCGACCCGGAGACCGGCGAGGTGCACGCGCTGCGCGGACCGCACTTCGCGTCCACCCAGTTCCACCCCGAGTCGGTGCTCACCCAGAACGGCCCGGGCATCGTCGCCGCCCTGCTGGCGGCCCTCCCGGAGCGGGCGCCGATGCCCGCCGGGCTCCGCGCCGTGGCACCTGACAGGGTCCTGGCGCGCTGATTGTCCGCCCCACGGGCGGCCGGAAGCATGAGACACGAAGGAGATGAAGGAGCCGTGCGGATGACTACGACGGGGATGAGCGGTGGGCGGGACGCTGTACCGGTGGGTGTGCTCGGCACGGGTTCGAGCGTTCCGTCTCGTGTCGTCACCAACGACGAGGTCGGCGGCCCGGCCGGCGTCGACCACGAGTGGATCCTGGGCAAGACCGGCATCCGCGAGCGGCGCTGGGCGAAGCCGGACGAGGCCACGTCCGACTTCGGGGTGAGGGCCGGCCGGGCCGCCCTGGAGGCGGCCGGGATCGGCGCGGCCGAGCTCTCGCTGGTCGTGGTGGCCACCTCGACCCCCGACCAGCCGCAGCCGCCGACCGCCAGCGTGGTGGCCGGCGAGCTGGGCGCCGACCGCGGCACCGCCGCGTTCGACGTGAACACGGTGTGCAGCGGGTTCCTGTTCGCGCAGACCGCCGCCGAGAGCGTCCTGAAGGCGGCGGGCGGCGGGTACGCGCTGGTGGTCGGCGCCGACGTGTACTCGCGGATCCTCAACCCGGCCGACAAGCGCTCGGTGATCCTGTTCGGCGACGGCGCGGGCGCCGTGGTGCTCGGCCCCGCCCCGGGGCCGGACCGCGGCATCGTCGCCAGCCGGCTGGCCGGCTTCGCGGCCGACCGCGACCTGATCGAGGTCCGGGCCGGCGGCAGCCGGATCCCCACCACGCCGGAGACCCTGGAGGCCGGCCTGCAGTACTTCACCATGAACGGGCGCGGCGTGCGCGACTTCGTCGCCGAGCACGTCGGCCCGGCCGTGCACGAGTTCCTCGCCGAGGCCGGGCTGAGCACCGCCGACCTCGACCGCTTCATCCCGCACCAGGCCAACGGCCGGATGATCGAGGCCCTGGGGGAGTCCCTGGGCATCGGCCCGGAGCGGATCCCGACCACCTACCGGGAGTACGGGAACACCGGTTCCGCCTCCGTCCCGATCACCCTCGACCGCGCCGCCCGCAACGGCGACCTGCGCCCCGGCGACCTCGTCCTGCTGGCGGCCTTCGGCGGCGGCATGGCGATGGGCCTGTCGCTGCTCCGCTGGTAGCGGACCCGCCGCGTCCGCCCGCCGGCCCCGAGCCCGAGCGGGGGCAACCGAGCCCGAGCGGGGGAACCCTCACCCCCTCCCCGTCCACCCAAGGAGAGCCACCATGCCGTCCGACACCCTCGTTGACGCGTACCTGACCCGAATCGGCGCCACCCGCCCGGCCCGCCCCGACGCCGAGGCGCTGGCGCACCTCCAGGAGCGGGCCGTGCTGTCCGTCCCGTTCGAGAACCTCGACTACCACCTGGAGGGGCGCGAGATCGTCATGGACGAACGCGTCCTCGACAAGATCGCCCTCCAGCACCGCGGCGGCGGCTGCTACGAGGTCAACCCGGCGCTGGGCTTCGTGCTCACCGCGCTCGGCTACCAGGTCGAGATCATCCCCGGCCGGGTGCACCGCCCCGACGGCCTCGGCCCGCTGCTCGGCCACCTCGCCCTGCGGGTCACCATCGGCGAGCGGGTCTACCTGGTCGACACCGGCTTCGGCCGCAACAGCCGCCGCCCGCTGGACTTCACCAGCCGCGAGGTCCAGCAGGACCCGCACGGCGCCTACCAGCTGGTCGACACCGAGGGCCGCCCCGGCACCGTCGACGTCCTGCTGGACGGCCGCCCGCTCTACCAGGTCCAGGACACCCCGGTCCGGATCGAGGACTACGCGCCCACCCTGTGGTGGTACCGCACCTCGCCCGACTCCTCCTTCCTCCAGGGCCTGTTCTGCTCGGTGCGCACCGAGACCGGCCTGGTCACCCTCAAGGGCCGCCACCTCAACGTGGTCGACGGCGACTCCCGCACCAAGACCGTGCTGACCGACGACGCCGACCTGCTCGCCGCCTACAAGACCCACTTCGGGATCAGCCTGGACGTCCTGCCCACCGAGCCGACGAACGCCGTCACCACCGGCGTCCGCACCGACTGAGGAGCCGAAGCCGTGGCCGAACTGATGACCGGCGAGGGCCGCCCCGCCCCCGCCGCCCCCACCTCCGCCGCCCCCGCCCCCGCCCCGGGCGGCGACCTCGACGTGCTGGTGGTCGGCGCCGGACCCTCCGGCCTGCTGACCGCGGTCGAACTGCTGCGCCGCGGCGTCCGGGTCCGGGTGATCGACCGGGCCGCCGAGCAGTCGCTCACCCCCAAGGCGCTGTCCGTCTGGCCGCGCGCCCTCGACATCCTGGAGGACAGCGGCCTCGGGGACGGCGTCGCCCGCGAGTCGGTGCGGATCAACACCCTGAGCTACTTCTCCGACCGGCAGCCGCTGGCCTCCTTCGGGTTCACCGACGACCTGGCCTGCCGCACCCTCCCGCAGCACGTCACCGAGCGCCTGCTGACCGAGCGGCTGGAGCGGCTCGGCGGCAAGATCGAGCGCGGCGTGCGGCTGCTCGCCCTGGACGGCGTCGACTACTCCGGCCGGATCGATGCCACCGACGGCGTCACCGCCGTCCTCGAACACGCCGGCACCGGCCGGGTCGAGCGGCTCCGCGCCCCCTTCGTGGTCGGCGCGGACGGCGCGGGCAGTGCCGTCCGCGGCCAGCTCGGCATCGGCTTCGAGGGCTCCACCTACGAGATGGCCTTCGCCCTGATCGACGCCCGGATCGAGGGCGAACTCCCGCCCGACGCCTGCATGTTCTACCAGTCGCCGAGCGGCGCCCTGATCATCGTGCCGATCCCCGGCGGCATCTTCCGCTTCCTGTCCGTCATGCCGAACGGCGCCGGCCAGGCCGACCCGGTCGCCATGCAGGCGATCATCGACGAGCGCGGGCCGCGCGGCGTCCGGATCAAGGAGGCGGTCTGGACGGCCGTCTTCCGGGTGCACGCCCGCCGGGCCACCGCCTTCCAGCGCGGCCGGGTCTTCCTGGTCGGCGACGCCGCCCACGTGCACAGCCCGGCCGGCGGCCAGGGCATGAACAACGGCCTCCAGGACGCCCACAACCTGGCCTGGAAGCTCGCCGCCGTGATCGCCGGCGACTCGCCCGCCGCCCTGCTCGACTCGTACGGGACCGAGCGCGCCGAGGTCACCCGGCAGCTGGTCCGCGACACCGACCTGCAGACCCGCGCCTGGGTGGCCGGCCACCCCGCCAAGGTCGCCGCCCGGGACGCCGCCTTCCGGCTGCTCGACCGCAGCGGCGCCGTCTCCCGGCTCTACGCCCCCGTGATGGCCGGCCGGCGGCTCTCCTACCCGCCCGTCCGCGACACCCAGCGGCCCTCCGGCTGGACCGGCTGCCGGGCCCGCCGGGCCCTGCCCGGCGCCCTGGAGATCGGCGCCGTCCTCCCGCGCCGGCTCGCCCTCGGCTACGGCGTCGCCGGCCCGGGAGTCGACCCCAGCCAGTGGCACCTGGCCGTGGTCCCGAACGGCGACCGGGGCTGGGAACGGGAACTCGACCTGATCACCGGGCGCCACCCGCTGCTGCGCACCGTCCTGCTGCGCCGCGCCGAGGCCGCCGACCAGACCGGCTGCCGGGCCGGCGGCTACTACCTGGTCCGGCCCGACGGCCACATCGCCGCGCACGGCCACGCACGCGACCTCGACCGCCTGGAGGCCGAACTGCGGCACGCCTTCGGATGAGGTCCAGCGCGCGCGGACCAGCCGCCCGGGGGCCGTGCCCGCCCCCGCCGCGGACCCCCGCACCGGCCCGTTCCCGCGCGGGCCCCGCGGCGGGGAACCGAAGGGGAACGGCGCGGTACCGGCGTCTTCGAACATCAGTGATGTCGAAAGCGACGGAAACCGAGAACCGGGACAAAGGGGTTGGGGAACATGATCGGCAAGATCGCTGCTCTGGTGGGTACCCTCACGATCGCGACCACCGCGGTGCTCGGCGTCGCCGGCCAGACGGGCAGCAGCGTCGCTGACAACAAGGGCCCCTACCTGGCGCCGGTGGTCGTGCTGGCCGACAACAAGGACCCCTACACCACCCCGGTCGTCCTCGGCGACAACAAGGACCCCTACGCCCCGCCGGCCAACCCCACCCCCAGCCCCACCGCCACCCCGTGAACCTCCCCGCACCACGCGGCGCGCCCCGCCCGGGACTCCCGGACGGGGCGCGCCGCCGTTCCCGCCGCCCCGGCCTCACTCAGGGCCGGCGGCGGCCCGCCTCGGGCAGGCCCATCGCCGCGAACAGCTCGCCCGCCCGCGCCGCGTACGCCTCGGCCTCCGCGGTCCGGCCGAGCTCCCGGTAGGCGGCGGCCAGCCCGTCCAGCGCGTGGGCGGTCTCCACCCGGTGGCCGATCCCGTCCGCGTGCTCGTACGCCGCGCCGTGCAGCTCCAGCGCCCGCTGCGGCTCGCCGCCGCGCAGCCGGGCCAGGCCCAGCAGGTTGTGCGCGGTCGCCGCGCGCTGCCGGGTCGAGCGCACGCCGAGCTGCTCCAGCGCCTGCCGCTCGTGCTCGCGGGAGCGCTCGGCCAGGCCGAGGCGGTGGTAGAGGTCGGCCGACACGGCCAGCGCCAGGCCGTGGTTCTCCGGCTTCTTCGACGCGTCGTTCAGCGCCAGCGCCCGGTCCACCGCCTCCCGGGCGCCCGCCACGTCGCCCAGTCCGAGCAGCGCCAGCGCCAGGCAGGTCCAGGCGACCACCTCGTTGTCGCTGTAGCCGAGCTCCTGGCTCAGCTCGATCGCGTTGCGCGCCGCCTCGACCGCCTCCTGGTGCAGGCCGAGCGCGGTCAGCACGCTGCACACCGTCGCCCAGTCCTCGGCCTGCGGCCGCTTGGAGCCCAGGCTCTGGTGCAGCGCGATCGCCCGGTTCCCGTAGTCGAGGGCCTTCGCCAGGTTGCCCAGCGCGTAGTGCAGCACCGCCAGCAGGCCCAGCACGAACGGCACGTCGCGCGGGTCCTCGCCCTGCTGGGCCAGGCTCAGCGCCTCCTCCGCCGCCGGCAGGCCCGCCTCGAACCGGCCCAGCTTCCAGTGCGCCACCCCGAGGTTGGCCAGCCCGCGGGCCACCAGGTGCGAGTCGCCGATCTGCCGGGCCGCCGCCACCGCCGCCGTCGACACCTCGACGAACTCGCCCGTCCGGGTGCGCAGGTTCAGCAGGAACGAGGCGTTCCGGGCCAGCCGGAAGACGTGCACCGGCGGGCAGCGGTCCGCGTGCCGCTCCAGCAGCACCAGCACGCAGCCGATCTCCCGGTCGAACCACTCCAGGCTCCGCTCCGGGTCGGTCAGCCGGGGCAGCGCCGGCTCCGCCGCCGGGCCCGGCTCGGGCGCGGCCAGCAGCAGCGCGCCGCGGTGCGGGAACAGCACCTCGCAGGCCCGGTCGGTGGCCGCCACGTAGTAGCCGACCATCCGCCGGACCGCCGCCAGCTCCTGCGGCCCCGTCACCCCGTCGCCCACCGACAGGGCGAACGCCCGCACCAGGTCGTGGAAGGCGTACCGGGTCGAGTCGTGCTGCTGGAGCAGGTGCTTGTCGAGCAGGTCCTCCAGCAGGTCCTCGGCGTTGCGCGGGGCGGTGGCCAGCAGCGCCGCCGAGGCGTGCAGGTCGATCTCCGGGCCCGGGTGCTGGGCCAGCAGCCGGAACGCGGTGCGCTGCTCCTCGTCCAGCGCCCGGTAGGACAGGTTGAGGTTGGCGGCGACGCTGCGCTCGCCCGCCGACAGCTCGTCCAGCAGGTGGGTCTCGTCCTGCAGCCGCTCCACCAGGTACCAGATCGACCAGCTCGGCCGCTTGCGCAGCCGGGCCAGCGCCAGCCGCAGGGCCAGCGGCAGGTGGCCGCAGAGGGCGGCGAGCTCCTCGGCGGCCTCCGGCTCGCGCTCCACCCGCTCGGTGCCGAGCACCTCGCGGATCATCGCGTCGCTCTCCTCGGGCGGCAGCAGGCCGAGCGAGACCCAGCGGGCGCCGTCCAGGTCGACCAGCCGGGCCCGGCTGGTGACCAGCACCAGGCAGTCGGGGGAGGGCGGCAGCAGCGGCAGCACCTGGCCGGCGTCGCCCGCGTTGTCGAACAGCAGCAGCACCCGGCCGGTCAGCCGGGCCCGCCAGAGCGCGATCCGGCCCGGGCCGTCGGTCGGGATCTCCTCGGCGGGCACGCCGAGCAGGCGCAGCAGGACGTCCAGCGCCGCCCACGGCCGCAGCGGCTCCTGGTCGGGGGAGAAGCCCCGCAGGTCGAGGAAGATCTGCCCGTCCGGGTACTCCCCGGAGAGCTGGTGCGCGGCGTGCACCGCGAGCGCGGTCTTGCCCGCGCCGCCCATGCCGTCGATCGCGATGATCCGCGGGCCCCGGCTCTCCCGGCCGGCGGCCTCCAGCACCTTGCGCAGCTCCCGCTCGCGGCCGGTGAAGTCGGGCAGGCCGTGCGGCAGCGTGCACGGCACCGGCGCGGGCGGCGGCGGGGCGGCGGGCTGCGCCGGGAGCGCGGCGGGTATCGCGCTCTCCGGGCCGCCCAGCTCCGGGTTGGCCCGCAGGATGTCCTCGTACATCCGGGTGAGCTGCGCGCCCGGGTCGATGCCCAGCTCCTCGACCAGCAGCTCGCGCGCCCTGGCGTACTCCTGCAGCGCCTCGGCCTGCCGGCCCGAGCGGTACAGCGCCAGCATCAGCTGGGCCCGCAGGGTCTCCCGCAGCGGGTGCTCGGCCATCAGGCCGCGCAGCTCCACCACCAGCTCGACCGACTCGCCCAGCGCCAGCCGCAGGTCGAACAGCTGCTCGGCGGCGGCCAGCCGGGTCTCCTCCAGCACCGTCGCGGCCGCCTCGACCACCGCGCCGCCCGCGCCGGACAGCACCGGGCCGCGCCACAGCGCCAGCGCGGCGCGCAGCGCCTCGGCCGCCTCGGCCGGGCGGCCCTCGGCGGTGTGCTCGCGGGAGCGCCGCAGCAGCTCGTTGAAGTCGTTGAGGTCCGACTGCCCGTCGGCCAGCACCACCGCGTAGCCGGGGCCCTCGGTGACGATCAGGGCGCTGCCGCCCGGGATCCGCCGCCGCAGGTCGGCGACCGCCTTGCGGACCTGGTGCGAGGCGGTGGCCGGCGGGTCCTCGGCCCAGACCGCCTCCACCAGCCGCGACACCGGGAGCACCTTGCCCGGCTGGAGCAGCATCGTCGCGATGACCCGTTCGTGCACCGCCCCCCCCGGACGGATCCGTGCACCGTCGACCCGGATTTCCAGCGGGCCGAGGATTCCGAAGCGGATCTGTCCGGAACCGTCCACATGTGCGGCGTTACTGCCCAAAGGTCGCACTTCCCCCGCGTGAGGCCAGTTCGGTCCCGCGATCCTATTCGATCGCCCAACCGGTCGGTAACGGAAAAGGAAGGACACGGGAACGCCCCGTCCCAGTCTGCAATCAGGACCCAGGACACATGGAGCACTGATGACGACTTCTCCCCTCGGGGTGGTGGCAAGGCCCTCCGGTGACGGGACCGGACTCGCGGCAGCACGACGGGCGGTCCCCCACGACCGCCGCCCGGCCGGCCCGGACTCCTCGGCGGACCCCGCGACGGACTCCCCGGCGGCCCGGGCGGCCGCCGCCAGGCGTACGGGTGCCGGCCGGACGGACGCCGCCGACCAGGCGGACGTCGACGGCGTCTTCGGCGAACTGACCTCGACCCTGTTCGCCTCGCTGCGCCGCAGCGACCAGCGCGCCCGCGGCGAGCAGTACATCCAGGGCCTGCTGCGGGCCGAGGGGCGCAAGTCGATCCGCAACCTGGCCAGCGCGGTCGGCGGGGCCGGCACCGAGCAGTCCCTGCACCACTTCGTCTCCTCCTCCACCTGGGACTGGGTGCCGATGCGCCGCGCGCTGGCCGCCCACCTGGAGCGCACCCAGCAGCCGCGGGCCTGGGTGCTGCAGTCGATGCCGATCGCCAAGTCCGGCGACCACTCGGTCGGCGTCGACCGGCGGTTCGTCTCCGACCTCGGCCACTCCGTGCGCGGCCAGCACTCCTTCGGGGTCTGGTTCGCCGGCGAGGAGATGAGCGCCCCGGTCAACTGGCGGCTGTTCCTGTCCGACGCCTGGCTGGAGGACGAGCACCGCCGCCACCAGGCCGACATCCCCGACACCGTCGACCAGGAGTCGATGGCCCAGTGCGGCGCCTCCGCCGTGCTGGAGACGCTCCGCTGGAACGTCCGGCCCAGACCGGTCGTGCTGCCCTCCCGGGACTGCGTGGCCGGCTCGGTGCTCAGCACCCTGCGCGGCGCCAACCTCCCGGTGGTGGCCCGGCTCCAGCCCGGTGACCCGCTGCTGGTCGCCGACCCGGCGATGCCCGGCTACGGCGCCGGGCCGGTGCAGGCCGCCCGGATGCTGCAGGCGGTGCGCGGGCTGCGCCGCCCGGTCGAGTGGACCGACCACTTCCCCGGCGGCTCGGTCGACCGGGCCGCGCTGGTCGCCGGCATCCGGGTCACCCTCCCGCAGGCCGGCCGGCGGGAGCGGCCCGCCGCCACCGCCGCCGCCACCGCCTCCTCCGCCTGGGGCGCCGCCCAGCAGTGGCTGCTGTTCGGCGAGTGGGAGCACCCGGACCGGCCGCCGACCGAGCTCTGGCTCACCGACCTGACCGACCGCTCGCTGGAGAACGTGGTCGGCCTGGCCAAGCTCAGCCGGCGGGTGGTGCGGGACTCCGCCGAGACCGGCGAGCAGGTCGGCCTGCGGGACTTCGTCGGCCGCTCCTACCAGGGCTGGCACCGCCACCTCACGCTCGCCTCGGCCGCGCACGCCGCCGCGATGTCGGCCGCGCTGGCCCGCGGCGGCGCGGCCTGACCCGACCCGACCCGACCCGGGTCGACCCCACCCGGCCCGGCCCCCGTTCCCGGCACGTTCCCGGCAGCGGTGACCACGCCGCCGAAATTCGTCCGCGCACCGAAATCCCCCGGACCCGAAACGGGCCGGGGAAAGCCGCCGACCCGCCGGACCAGCAGGCCGAACACGGTCGGCGGGCCGGCCGAAATCCCCTCGCCAGCGCCCCGGACGAATTCCGCGGGCGATCCGAAATACACCCTCCAGATAAGGAACCACACAGCGTGCGCACCATCGACATCCCGCGCAGCGGGACCGGCCACTCGGCGCCGATCACCCACGTGGCGTTCAGCCCCGACGGGCAGCGCCTCGCCACCTGCTCCTACGACGGCACCGTCATCGTCTGGAACACCGCCGACCCGGCCCGCCCCACCGAGCTGGCCACGCTGAGGCACCGCCGACTGGTCAACGCCTCCGCCTGGAACCCGGCCGAGCCGACCCTGCTGGCGACCGCCTCGGCCGACAAGACCGTCGCCGTCTGGCGGGTGCCCGAGCGCGGCCCGGCCGTCCTGCTGCAGGTGCTGGCCCGGCACACCGACGACATCAACTCGGTGGCGTGGCTGCCCGACGGCGAGCGGCTGATCTGCGTCTCCGAGGACGGCCGGGCCACCATGTGGTCCGTCCCGGACGGCGGCTTCCTGGCCGAGGTCGGCTCGCACGAGGCGCACTGCATGATGGTCTCGATCAGCGTCGAGGGCCTGGTCGCCACCGTCGGCGAGGACGGCCTGGTCGCGGTCGGCGACCCGGACCGCCCGGGCGAGCCGCGCCGCCGCCACTACGACTCCTCGATCGAGGGCTGCGGCTGGTCCCGGGCCGGCGACCTGCTCGCGGTGGCCCGCGACGACGGCGCGGTCGACCTGCTGACCCGCGAGCTCGACCACGTCCGCACCGTGGAGGTCTCCAGCTCGGCCGCCCGCGCCGTCGACTGGTCCGAGGACGACAGCGTCTTCGTGGTCGGCGCCTACGACGGCTCGCTGCACTGGTTCGACCGCGACGGCACCCGGCTGCACCGGGTCGACGACCGCCGGGTCTGGCCGCGCTCGGTCGCCGCCGCGCACGGCCTGGTCGCCGCCGGCAGCTTCCGCAACGCCCCGCACCTGTACGCGCTGGACGACGGCCGCGAACTCTCCGGCCCCGACCGGGCCACCCACGGCCCCAACGCGCTGGCCGCCCGCGCCGGCGAACTGCTGGTCGGCTGCGACAGCGGCACCGTCTTCGCCGTCCGCACCGACACCGCCGGCGACCGCCCCGAGGTGCGCGCGCTCGACCTCACCGACGGACCGATCCTCTCGCTGGCCACCGACGGCGACACCGTCTACGCCGGCACCTACTCCGGGCACGTGATCCGCCACGACGGCACCACCCGCACCGTCAGCGGCCAGCTCGGCGCCCCGCTGCCCTCGCTGGCGGTGGACGGCGGCGCCCTGGTGGCCGGCACCTACAACGGCGAACTGCTGCTCCTCGACCCGGACACCCTCGACCTGCGCGAGCGGATCGAGGCGCACGGCGGCTCGGTCAAGTCGCTCGCCCCGCTGCCCGGCGGCGGCTTCCTCTCCGCCGCCACCGACCGCACCGTCGCGGCCGGCCCGCCGCACGAGCGCGACCTGCTCTGGGTGCACGGCAACCTGGTCAACGCCGTCGCCGGACTGCACGGCGCGGTCGCCGCCAGCGCCTCCCGCGACCACACCGTCAAGGTCGGCCGGATCTCCCGGACCCCGGACGGCGCCTGGGTCGGCGAGCAGGTGCAGACCCTGCTCGGCCCGGACGAGTCGGTCAAGTGCGTCGGCCTGCTCGGCGACGCGGACCGCCCCACCGTGCTGGCCGGCTCCTACGACTTCGGCCTCTACGCCTGGCAGGTCGACTGGGACGACTCGGTCGGCACCCTCGCCTCCGGCCGGGTGCTCGCCGAGTTCGCCCAGGGCCTGTCCTGCATGCTCCCGCTCGACGCCGGCCGGGTCGCGGTGGCCGGCTGGGACGGCCGGATCGTCCTGGTCGGCCAGGACGCCGACGGCACCGCCCGGATCGAACGCACCCTGCACGTCGGCGAACTCGCCGCGACCGCCGAGACCGCCGACCGCACCGACCGCACCGAGACCGCCCTGACCGCCCTGACCGCCGAGCCGGTGGAGGCCGCCGCGTGAACGCCACCATCCACACCCTCCCGGTGCCCACCAGCGTCCGCGCCCGGGTCCCGATCACCCTCACCCGGGCCGCCGGCCGCCGCGCCGAACTGGTCACCTTCCACGACCTGCCCGACGGCGAGGAGCACCTCGCCTGCCTGGTCCCGGCCGCCCCCGGCGACCGCGCCCCGCTGGTCCGGCTGCACAGCGAGTGCCTCACCGGCGACGTCCTCGGTTCGGAGCGCTGCGACTGCGGCCCGCAGCTCGACGAGGCGATGCGGCTGATCGCCGCCGAGGGCGGCGCCGTCCTCTACCTCCGCCAGGAGGGCCGCGGCATCGGCCTCTACAACAAGCTCGACACGTACGTCCTGCAGGAGCACGTCGACACCTTCACCGCCAACCGGATGATCGGCCGCGGCGACGACGAGCGCGACTACACGGCCGCCGCCGCGATGCTCCGGGCGCTCGGCCTGACCCGGATCCGGCTGCTCACCAACAACCCCGACAAGGTGCGCGAACTGCGCGCCCACGGCATCGAGGTCGCCGAGGTCGTCCCGACCGGCACCCACCTCACCGCCGAGAACGCCCGCTACCTGGCCGCCAAGGCCGAACTCGGCGGACACACCCTCGCCCTGCTCCAGGAGGCCGCCGTATGAGGCTCGACGAGATCGCCGACTCCCCGCACTTCACCGAGCACGCCGACCTGGCCCCCGCCAGGACCGGCGCGCTGCCCGCCGACCCCACCCCCGAGCGGCTGGCCGCCGCCGTCGAGGACCCCCGGCTGCCGCTCGCCGACCGGCTCGCCGCCGGCGCCGTCCTCGCCCTGGTCGGCGACCCGCGGATCGGCCCCGCCCCCGCCGCCCGCTTCGTCCCCGGCGCCACCGTCACCATCGGCCTGCCCGCCGACGAGGTCGGCCACGTCACCCGGGCCTGGGAGCACGTCGGCGTCGAGGACTCCTGGATCGCCAAGGAGACGCCCGAGCACACCGTCGAGCTCGCCGACTACTGGATCGCCGCCTACCCCGTCACCAACGGCGAGTACCGCGCGTTCCTCGCCGACACCGGCCGCCCCGGCCGCCCCACCACCTGGTACCTGGGCGCCTACCCGTGGGACCGCGCCAACCACCCGGTGGCCGGGATCCGCCCCGAGGACGCCGACGCCTACGCCCGCTGGCTCACCGACCGCACCGGCCACCCCTGGCGGCTGCCCACCGAGGCCGAGTGGGAGCACGCCGCCAAGGGCCCCGACGGCCGACCCTTCCCGTGGCCCGGCGGCTTCGACCCGGACGCCGCCAACACCCGGGAGACCGGCGTGCACACCACCACCCCCGTCGGCGCCTTCCCGGCCGGCCGCTCCCCGTTCGGCGCCCACGACATGGGCGGCAACGTCGAGGAGTTCGTCGCCGACGACTACGCCCCCTACCCCGGCGGCCCGTACGTCGACGACCACCTCGTCCAGTCGATGGGCGGCTACCGGATCGCCCGCGGCGGCTCGTTCTCCCGCTTCGGCGACCTGACCCGCACCCGGCGCCGGCACGGCGCCTTCCCCGGCCCGCTCTACCCGGTCGGCTTCCGGCTCGCCACCTCCGAGCGGCCGTCATGACCGCGCTCCCCGACACCACCCGCGCCCCCGCCACCGCCCGCTACCCCGACGCCGCCGCCTCCTTCCCCGACATCACCCGCGCCCTCGCCGCCCGGGCCCCCGGCCCGGCCGACCTCGACGCCCCGTTCGCCCCGCTGGAAGCCGAGGCGCACCGGCTGCTGCCCGGCCTCGCCACCCTCGGCCGCGGCCTCGGCGGCACCCCGCTGGTCCCCGTCCCCAGCCAGGAGGGCCGCGGCCGGGTCTGGCTGAAGACCGAAGCCGCCAACACCTCCGGCACCGTCAAGTCCCGCACCGCGTACGCCCTGCTCTGCGCCGCCGTCGCCCGGGCCGGCCGCCCCGACGTCCGGCTCGTCGAGTACTCCGGCGGCAGCCTCGCCCTCGCCCTCGCCGAGTTCTGCGGCGAACTCGGCGTCGACCTGCACCTGGTCGTCCCGCACGGCTCGCCCGACCGGCTCACCACCGCCCTCGCCCGGCACGGCGCCGAGGTCAGCCGCGGCCGCCCCGGCACCGGCTTCCTCGGCGCCATGGACGAGGCCGTCCGGGTCGCCGAACGCGACGGCCGCCACCTGCTGCTCCAGCACTGCGCCGCCGAGGCGGCCGCCGTGCACCGCGAGCGGACCGGCCGGGAGATCACCGCCCAGCTCGCCGCGCACGGCGTCCGGGCCGACGTGCTGGCCGCCGCGGTCGGCTCCGGCGGCAGCCTGCTCGGCACCGCCCAGGCCCTCGCCGCCGCCAACCCCGCCCTGCGCGCCCTCGCCGTCTTCCCCTCCGAAGCCCCCTACGGCGACCCGCGCGAACCCGGCACCGCCCGCCGGATGCCCGGCACCGGCGGCCTCGGCCTCGGCCTGCGCCAGCCGCTGCTCGCCGCCGCCGCGACCGGCATCGAGTTCACCACCGTCGCCTATCCGCAGGCGCTCTACGCCATGCGCACGCTCCGCGCCGAACACGGCATCGCCGTCTCCGGCAGCGGCGCCGGCGCCTGGCTGCGCGCCTCGGCGGCCATCGACCAGGGCCCGCAGGGCCGCAACGCAGTCGCGGTCGTCGCCGGCCGCGGGACACCCGAGGAGTGGGAGCATGCCTCAGCTCTCTGACCGCGCCGCGCAGCTCGCGGCGGACCCCGCCGAGTACGCCGCCGACGCCGTCGACGCCGAGTACGCCGCCTACCGGCGGACCGTCGAAGCGTCGTTCCGGGAGTGGTACGCCGACTCCCGGGACTCCTGGACCCACCACGTCACCAACGAGCGGGTCACCCACTTCGCCCTCGCCGCCGCCCCCACCACCGGCCTCGACCCCGACCGCCCGCCCCGCGTCCTCGACGTCGGCTGCGGCCGCGGCCGGCAGACCGCCGTCCTCGCCGAACGGCTCGGCGCCGACGCCACCGGCCTCGACCTGCTCGACGTCTGGGACACCGTCCCGCCCGCCGCCGGAACCGCCCGCTTCCACCAGGGCGACTTCCTCGACTACCGCGGCCCGGCCGTCGACCTGCTGGTCGACAACGGCTGCCTGCACCACCAGCGCCGCGAGGACTGGCCCGGCTGGGCCGCCCACACCCGCGCCCTGCTGCGCCCCGGCGGCTCCCTGGTGGTCAGCGTCTTCCTCAGCCCCGACGGCGAGGTCAGCGAGCACCTGCTCGCCGACGGCCGGCACAACTGGTGGCTGCCCGAGGACTCGGTGACCGCGCTGTTCGCCGCCCAGGGCCTCACCCCGACCGGCCGGCTGGAGATCGACCGCGACTTCGCCTACCAGGGCCTGCACCTCAAGTACCTGGCGCTGTCCTTCGCGGCCCCGCTGGACGGGGAGGCCCGCTGATGCTCCGCGAGATCGACCTGCGCGCCCCCGGCGACCACGCCCACCTGCGGGCCGCCCTCCGGGACGGCTTCTTCCTGGTCCGCAACACCGTCCCGGACGGCCTGCTGGACGAGGCGTACGGCCTGCTCGGCGACTTCTTCCGGCTGCCCGCCGAGCAGAAGGCCGCCTGCCAGGTGCCCGGCAGCAACGGCCAGTCCGGCTACCTGCCGCCGCTGGTCGAGACCGCCGAGAAGGGCGCCGCCCCCGACTGGAAGGAGCTCTTCCACTGGGGCGCCGCACTGCCCGCCGCCCACCCGCTGCGCGAGCGCTACCCCGCCCGCTACCGCGAACCGTACTTCCCCGACCACCTGGTGCCCGGCATCGGCAAGGCGCTCACCGAACTGCACACCAGGATGCGGGAGTTCCAGCTCGACGTGGTCCGGGTACTGGCCGAACCGCTCGGCGTCCACCCCGACTACTTCACCGAGATGCTGGAGGACGGCCCGGTCGTCAACCGCGCCACCTGGTACCCGCCGATGGACCTCGCCCCCACCGGGCAGCACGTCTGGGCCGTCGAGCACCAGGACTTCGACCTGATCACCGCGCTGCCCCGGGCCACCGCCGCCGGCCTGGAGGTCCTGGTCGACGGCGAGTGGCTGGCCGTCGACGTCCCCGAGGGACACGCCGTGGTCAACGTCGGCATGGTGCTCGACCGGCTCACCGGCGGCCTCGCCCGGGCCGCCGTGCACCGGGTCGTCGCCGCCCCCGGACAGCGCGGCGGCCGGCTCTCCATCGTCCAGTTCTGCCACCCCACCCCCTGGACGGTGCTCACCCCGCTGGCCGTCGCCGGCGCCGAGGGCCGCCCCCAGCGCTACCCGACGCTCACCGCCGGCGACCTGTTCCAGCGCACCATGTACCGGATCAACCGGCTGGACACCCAGCGCGCACCGGCGGCCCGGCCGTGACCGCGCCCCTGCTCCGGCTGCTCCGGCAGGTCCGCGAGGACCTCGACACGGTCCTGGAGCGCGACCCCTCGTGCACCGGCCGGGCCCACGCCCTGCTGCACGCGCCGTGGCAGGGGCTCGCCCTCCACCGGATCGCCCACCACCACTACCGGCGCGGACGGCGGCTGCGCCCCGCCCTGCTCACCTGGATCGGCCGGATCGTCTCCGGCATGGAGATCCACCCCGGCGCCCGGATCGGCCGGCGCGCCTTCATCGACCACGGCTTCGGCGTCGTGATCGGCGAGACCGCCGTCGTCGGCGACGACGTCACCCTCTACCACGGGGTCACCCTCGGCTCCCGGGGCTGGCTCCGCGACGGCCGCGGCGGCGCCCGTCGGCACCCCGTGCTCGGCGACCGGGTGCTGATCGGCACCGGCGCCTCCGTACTCGGCCCGGTCACCGTCGGCGACGACCGGCGGATCCGGGCCCACGCCCTGGTCTCCCAGGACCTCCCCGCCGTGCGCGACACGGCACCCACCCCTCCCACCATCACCAGGAGCACCCATGTCCGTTCGAACCCTGCTTGCTGACCGCGCCCTGCTGCTGAACTCCGAACTCGGCCGCGGCGACTGGACCCCCGGCGCGCTGGAGAGCAGCGTCGCCCGCCGCCTGGCCGGCGACGACACCCTCAACCCGGCCGCCGTCCGCGAAGCCCTCTGGCAGGGCCACGAACCGCTCACCCGCACCAACGACGCCCGCCTCGCCACCCTGCTCGCCGACCTCGCCACCGGCCTGGAGGCCGCCCGGGAGTCCGGCCGCCCCGACCCCGAGGGCGTCGCGGGCGCCCGGGCCGTCCTGGCGGCCGTGGCCGAGACCAACGGCTGACCCCGCCCGGGCCCACCGGAAAAGGATTATCCGCGACACCCGCGAGGAGGCCGGAAAACAAGGGCGCCGAATTCCGTGACGCACACCGGCAGGTACCCATTCACGCCACCGCCGGTCCCGGTCGTCCCCCCACCCGGGTGGGGGCGGGGACAACCGGGACCGGCGGTGGTGCGATGCCACCCGGCCGAGCCGGCCGAACCCGCCGAACCCGCCGGGACGGCGCCGGCCGGCCGCGCGCCGCCGCCGACCGGCCCGCCCAGCGGCACGGGCAACGGGCCGGGCAACGGACCGGACGCCGCCGCCCCGCCGGACGACTCGCCAACCCCCCTGCCCCGCGCGGCCGTTGCGCACCCCCGCAGGCCGCCCCGGGCCGACCCCCGGCCCTTCCGAATCCGCAGATCAGAGCTACAATCGACCCCGTCCGCCGACCGGCGGGCCGGACAGTCGCGACAGCATCGAGGGGAAGACCGGAGATGGCGGCAGATGAGTCGGGTACCGACTCGGCCGCCCCCTACCCGCCCCCCGCCTCCCCGCCGCTGCGCGCCGGTCCCCGCTGCGGCCGGGACCGGGTTGTCGCCGCCCGCGCCCCCGACGAGGTGCCCGGCCGACCGCCGTTTGCGCGGGATAACCTGACCGTCAAGACCGCCGTCACCGGGAGAAGTTGAAGACATGTCCGAAGCAATAGGCCAGGGTTCGGGTTTCGGAACTAACGAATGGCTCGTCGAGGAACTCCGCCAGCAGTACCTCCAGGACCCGTCCTCGGTCGACCGGGCCTGGCGCGACTTCTTCAGCGACGGCCCGACCAGTGCCCCGGCCCCGGTCACCGAGCCCGCTCCGGCTGCTCCCGCTGCCGCCGCCCCGGCCGCCGTCGTGGCTGAGCCCGCCGCGTCCGCCCCCGCGCCTGTCGCCCCCGCGCCCGCCGCCCCGGCGCCCGCCGCCCCCGCGAAGGCCGCCGCCGCGCCGAAGGCCGCCGCTCCGAAGGCCGCCGCGCCGAGCCCGGCCGGTGACGAACTGGTGCAGCTGCGTGGTCCGGCGAAGGCGGTGGCGTCGAACATGGACGCGTCGTTGGAGGTCCCGACGGCGACGTCGGTGCGCGCGGTCCCGGCGAAGCTGTTGATCGACAACCGGATCGTGATCAACAACCACCTGCAGCGCGCCCGTGGCGGCAAGGTGTCCTTCACCCACCTGATCGGCTACGCGCTGGTCCAGGCCGTGAAGGCCAACCCGGGCATGAACCACTCCTACAAGGTGGAGGACGGCAAGTCCTACCTGGTCAAGCCCGAGCACGTGAACCTGGGCCTGGCCATCGACCTGGTCAAGCCCAACGGCGACCGGCAGCTGGTCGTCGCGGCGATCAAGAAGGCCGACACCCTCGACTTCTTCGGGTTCTGGCAGGCGTACGAGGACATCGTGCGCCGGGCCCGCGCCAACAAGCTGACGATGGACGACTTCACCGGCGTGACGGTCTCGCTGACCAACCCCGGCGGCATCGGCACCGTCCACTCGGTGCCGCGCCTGATGCAGAACCAGGGCACCATCGTCGGCGTCGGCGCGATGGAGTACCCCGCCGAGTTCCAGGGCTCCTCCCCGGAGACCCTGGCCCGCCTGGGCATCTCCAAGATCATGACGCTGACCTCGACCTACGACCACCGCGTCATCCAGGGCGCGGCGTCGGGTGAGTTCCTGCGTTCGATCCACCAGCTGCTGCTGGGCGCGAACAACTTCTACGACGAGGTGTTCGAGTCCCTGCGGATCCCCTACGAGCCGGTGCGCTGGGCCACGGACGTGGCCACCACGCACGACGACGAGGTCAACAAGACCGCGCGGGTGATCGAGCTGATCCACTCCTACCGGGTCCGCGGCCACCTGATGGCCGACACCGACCCGCTGGAGTACATGCAGCGCAAGCACCCCGACCTGGACGTCACCACCCACGGCCTGACGCTGTGGGACCTGGAGCGGGAGTTCGCGGTCGGCGGTTTCGGCGGCCAGAAGATGATGAAGCTCCGCGACATCCTGGGCCTGCTGCGCAACACCTACTGCCGCACGGTGGGCATCGAGTACATGCACATCCAGGACCCCGCGCAGCGCCGCTGGCTGCAGGAGCGGTTGGAGAAGCCGTACACGAAGCCGGAGCGCGAGGAGCAGTTGCGGATCCTGCGCCGGTTGAACTCGGCGGAGGCGTTCGAGACGTTCCTGCAGACGAAGTACGTCGGGCAGAAGCGGTTCTCGCTGGAGGGCGGCGAGTCGTTGATCCCGCTGTTGGACGCGACGATCGACGCGGCGGCCGAGCACCGCCTGGACGAGGCCGTGATCGGGATGGCGCACCGCGGGCGGCTGAACGTGCTGGCGAACATCGTGGGCAAGCCGTTCGGGAAGATCTTCGGGGAGTTCGAGGGGAACCTGGACCCGAAGTCGATGCACGGTTCGGGTGACGTGAAGTACCACCTGGGCTCGGAGGGCACGTTCACCGGCCTGGACGGCGAGACGATCAAGGTGTCGCTGGCGGCGAACCCGTCGCACCTGGAGACGGTGGACCCCGTGGTGGAGGGCATCGCGCGGGCCAAGCAGGACATCCTGGACTTCGGGGGCACCACGTTCCCGGTCCTGCCGATCCAGATCCACGGGGACGCGGCGTTCGCCGGGCAGGGCGTGGTCGCCGAGACGCTGAACATGTCGCAGCTGCGCGGCTACCGCACCGGCGGCACCGTGCACGTGGTCGTCAACAACCAGGTCGGCTTCACCGCCGCCCCCGCCTCCTCGCGTTCGTCGATGTACTGCACGGACGTGGCGCGGATGATCGAGGCGCCGATCTTCCACGTCAACGGCGACGACCCCGAGGCCGTCGTGCGCGTGGCCCGGCTGGCCTTCGAGTTCCGCCAGCAGTTCCACAAGGACGTCGTCATCGACCTGATCTGCTACCGCCGCCGCGGGCACAACGAGGCCGACAACCCGTCCTTCACCCAGCCGTTGATGTACGACCTGATCGACAAGAAGCGCTCGGTGCGCAAGCTCTACACCGAGGCGCTGATCGGCCGCGGCGACATCACCATGGAAGAGGCCGAACAGGCCCTGCAGGACTTCCAGGGCCAGCTGGAGAAGGTCTTCGCCGAGGTCCGCGAGGCCGTCGCCGCCCCCGCTCCCGCCGAGCCGGGCCGGCCGGTCGCCGACTTCCCCGTCTCCCTGCAGACCGGCATCTCCGCCGAGACCGTCAAGCGGATCGCCGCCTCCCAGGTCAACCTCCCCGACTGGCTCACCGTCCACCCCCGCCTGCTCCCGCAGCTGCAGCGACGCGCCGCCTCCATCGAGGACGACACCATCGACTGGGCCACCGGCGAGGCCCTGGCCATCGGCTCCCTCCTCATGGAGGGCCACCCCGTGCGCCTGGCCGGCCAGGACTCCCGCCGCGGCACCTTCGGCCAGCGCCACGCCGTCCTCATCGACCGCAACACCGGCGAGGACTACACCCCGCTGATGTACCTCACCGAGGACCAGGCCCGCTTCACCGTCTACGACTCCCTCCTGTCGGAGTACGCGGCGATGGGCTTCGAGTACGGCTACTCGCTGACCCGCCCCAACGCCCTGGTCATGTGGGAGGCCCAGTTCGGCGACTTCGTCAACGGCGCCCAGACCATGGTCGACGAGTACATCGCCTCCGCCGAGCAGAAGTGGGGCCAGCACTCCGGCGTCACCCTGCTCCTGCCGCACGGCATGGAGGGCCAGGGCCCCGACCACTCCTCCGCCCGCCCCGAGCGCTTCCTGGCCCTGTGCGCGCAGGACAACATGACCGTCGCCATGCCCACCCTGCCCTCCAACTACTTCCACCTGCTGCGCTGGCAGGCCCACAACCCGCACCACAAGCCGCTGATCGTCTTCACCCCGAAGTCGATGCTCCGCCTCAAGGCCGCCGCCTCCGCCGCCTCCGAGTTCCTCACCGGCGCCTTCCGCCCCGTCATCGGCGACCGCACCGTCGACCCCGCCAAGGTCCGCAAGGTCGTCATCACCTCCGGCAAGTTCTACTACGACCTGGAAGCCGCCCGCACCGACCGCGGCGTCACCGACACCGCCATCGTCCGCGTCGAGCGCCTCTACCCCCTCCCGGTCGCCGAACTCCAGGAAGAACTCGCCCGCTACGGCGACGACGTCCAGTTCGTCTGGGCCCAGGAAGAACCCGCCAACCAAGGCGCCTGGCCCTTCATCGCGATGAACCTCGTCGACCACCTCCAGGTCGTCATCGGCCCCACCGGCGGCAACGCCCGCCTGCGCCGCGTCGCCCGCCCCGCCTCCTCCGCCCCCGCCGTCGGCTCCGCCAAGCGCCACACCGCCGAACAGCAGGCACTCATCGAAGAGGTCTTCACCCTCTGACCCCCGACCGGCCACCACCCCGACGCGGCCCCCGACTCCCCCTGCGGAGCCGGGGGCCGCGCCCGTCCGGCCGGCGCTCGGAGAGCCTCAGCGGAAGCAGGAGAAGGCTTCGGGCGGGAAGGAGCCCAGCCAGAACGCCGCCGTGGAGGGCCGGTCGAGGTCGGCTGTGGAGCCGTCGTGCGGGAGGAGTTCGGTGGGTGCGAGGTAGGCGTCGCCGGGCTCCAGGCGCAGCCGGACGCAGGCCGGATCGCCGCCAGTGGCGACGTATCGGCGCAGGTCATCGGTGTGCGGGGCGCGGGTGGTGTGGTCGTCGGGGTGGACGGCCCGGGTGATGTGCCGGGCGTCGTGGTGGCCGAGGATCAGGTAGCGGGGGCCGGGGCCGAGGTTGACGCACAGCCGGCGGCGGGCGAGGTGCCGGCGCGGGTACGGGAGGCGGTCGAAGTTGTCGAGGTGGATGCCGAGTCGGCGGCCGGTGTGGTGGTTGAGCGTGGTGGTGGCCTGGCCGGGCGGGCTGGTGACGGCCCCGAGGAAGTGCACCGGGCCGTCGGCGACTGCGGGCAGCAGGGTGGCGCCGACGGGGGCGGCAAGGGCCCGGTCGAGGTCGAACGCGGCGGGCAGGGAGACGAGTTGGGTGAGGAGGTTGGCGGGGGTGCCGGGGGTGGCGGCCAGGCGGTGGGCGTCGGCCTGGGCGAGGGGCGCCCACTGGCTGCCAGGGGCCACGGCGCCGGGCTCGTAGGCCGGGTCGTGGTTCTCGATGCGCAGGGTTCCCTGCTCGGCGCGGGCGGTCAGCCCGGCCAGGCCGGAGGGCGGGACGGCGATGGGCACGACGGCTCTCCTGATCAGGTCTGGTCGAGCGGTAGGACGGTGGCGTCGAGTTCGGTGAGCAGCGCGCGGGTGAGCTGGTCGGGTTGGGCGGGGTCGAGCAGGACGCCGGTGAGGTGGGCTGTGCCGCTGATGGTGCTCAGCTCGTTGCCGCGCAGGTCGGTGCCGCGGTACTTGCCGCGGTTGAAGGTGGTCTTGTCGAGCGTGCAGTCGCGGAAGAGGGCGTCGGTCAGGTCGCAGCCGGTGAAGACGGCCTCGGTGAGGATGCAGCGGTCGAAGACGAGGGTGCCGGCCGCCCGGACGTTGTCGAAGGTGGCGTAGTCGAGGCGGCAGCCCTCGAAGAGGACGTCACCCAGGGTGACGTTGCTGAGGGTGGCGCCCATGAGGCGGCTACCGGACCAGTGGACCTGGGTGGCGCGGCTGCCGGACCAGGCCAGCGAGGCGATGGTGCTGGCGGTGATCTCGACGGAGGACAGGCGGACGCCTTCGAGGGTGGTGCGCTGGGCGGAGAGGTTGCGGATCCGGCCGGCGAGGAGCGCGGTGTCGATGAGGTCGAGGTCGCGCAGGTCGGTGTCGGCGTAGAGGAAGTCGCGGACGCTGTCGCCGCCGAGGTGGCCGACCGGTCGCAGGTGCCGGTCGGTCGCGTCGAGGCCGGGCAGAGCGACACGGGCGGTGCCGTAGGTGCGGTTCTTCACGGTGCTGCTCCGGGATTCGGGTCGGTGCCGGGCCCGCGGCGGTGCGGGCCCGGCAGGTGCTGCTGATCCTGGCAGGGGCGCGGGCGGCTACCGGTTGTTCGGGAAGTCCGCCCAGGCCGGGCCGTTGTGCCAGTCGCTCCACGGGTTGACGGGGGTGTTGTCCCAGCTCGGGGTGTTGTTCCAGGGGGTGCCGGGGTTGTTGCTCCAGGTCGGCTGGTTGTCCCAGCCTTCGGTGGTCACAGCGGGTACGGCGCGCTGGAGGAGGTGGTCGAGTTCCGGGGAGCCGACTGCCGCGGTGAGGGTGGCGAGGGCGTTCACGCGGTGGTGTCCTTCCGGGTGGTGTCGGCGGCGGCGATCACGAGGGCCTGTTCGGTGGAGCGGCAGTACGCGGTCTCGGTGGCGGTGAAGGTGCCGTGCTCGAAGTAGCGGTTGCCGGCCTGGGAGCCGCGGCAGAAGTCGAAGAAGTCGCAGCTGGTACGGCAGTTGTCCAGGCCAGTGAGGAACTCGGTGACGTAGCGCAGTCGGTGGGCGTCGGCGAGGATCGCGGCGAGCGGCTGCCGCAGGATGTTGCCAGCGCGGAAGTCGTCGTAGGCGGAGGTTCGGGTGTCGGCGAGTTCGGGGCTCAGCAGGACGACGTCGCCGTTCGCGGTGACGGTGGGGATCGGGTCGTGCCGGGCGTCCTCCCACTGCGGGCGGGTACCGTCGCGGGTCATCCGCAGGTAGGAGCCGAGCCGGTCGAGTTCGCGGACGGGCGGTGCGTCGGGACGGTGGTGGCTCCAGGTGAGCACCCGGGCCCAGAAGTCGACGGCGTCGCCGAGGTCGGGTACGGCCCGGCCGGTGTTGACGCCCTCGTACTCCTCGATGTTCAGCCCGATGGACCGGCAGCCCAGGGCGGTGAGGTGGTCGAGCAGCGCCTCGGGCGCGTGCAGGCTCTCCCGGCTGACCACGGAGATCACCGAGAACGGCAGGCCGTACTCGCGCAACGCGCCGATGCCGCGCAGGATCCGGTCGAACGCCGCCCGCCCGGCCCGGTCGACGCGGCGCGCGTTGAGGACGCGCGGACCGTCGACGCTGACCCCGACGCGCACGCCGTGGACGGCGAGCAGGTCGCACCACCGGTCGTCGATCAAGGTGGCGTTGGTCTGGACGGCGTGCTGGACGCGGCCTTCGGCGCGCAGTGATTCGAACGGGGCCAGCAGCTCGGCGAAGCGCACCCGGCCGAGGGTGAGGGGTTCGCCCGCGTGCCAGATGATCCGCACCGGCGGGCCGCTCGCGTCGGTCAGTTCGGTGACCGAGCGGGCGACGGCTGCGGCGACCTCGACGGGCATCGCGTTCTTCACCGCCCGCCCCGGCAGGTAGCAGTAGGAGCAGTCCAGGTTGCAGAAGGTCGTCGGCTGGAGGACGACCTGCCGGGGCCGGTCGCTGATCCACCGCAGGTAGCGGGCCCTGGGGTCGGACGTGGGCGGGCAGGCCACCGGTGTCGTCGGTGCTGGTCGCATCTGGTGCCTCTCCGTGAAGTGGCGATGCCTCGACGCTAGGAGGCGCCGCCTCCCGGGGACCACGATCTTGCGAGTTCTTGCGCACCTAACGGCGGCGGCGGTCGATGGCGGAGGCGATCAGCGCCCGCGCCTCGGCGCCGAAGCGGGCCATGCGGGACAGCTCCGTGAAGACGCCCGCGTACATCTCCAGCTCGTGGCGCTGCGTCAACCGCAGGTGCCCGCTGACCAGTTCGACGGAGGTCTGGACGTCGTCGAACAGGTAGAAGTCCTCCGCCGGGGAGCGGGTGCGGCCGGTCGCCAGGGGGATCACGCCGAGGCTGACCTGCGGCAGGGTGCTCACCGCGATGAGGTGGCCGAGCTGTCCGTCCATCGTCTCCGCGTCGCACACCGCGCCGCGCAGCACCGACTCCTCGACCAGCAGCGCGAACGTCGCGCCGCCGGAGAAGACCATCCTCTGGCGGGCCATCCGGGCCTCCACCGCTGCGTCCACGTCGTCGACGGTGCCGCGGGAGCGTTGGACGGCGCGCAGCACGGCCTCGGTGTAGGCGCGGGTCTGCACCATGCCGGGGATCGTCCGGGAGGCGTAGACGCGGAAGCGGCGGGTTCTGCGGTAGAGGTCGAGGACGGAGTCCTGGGCCTGGCGCAGCCCACCGGCCTCCAGGCGGCGCCACTCGACGTACATCGACTCCACCGCGCGGGAGGCGGCGATCAGCTCCGGGACCTGCTCCTCGGCCCCGCACGCCCGGCACCAGGCCCGAATGTCCGCCTCCGACGGCGCGGCCTTTCCCGCTTGGAGGCGGGAGGTCTTGGCCGGGTTCCAGCCGCACCGGGCCGACAGCTCGTCACCGGTGATCCCGGCATCCCGGCGAAGATCGCGCAGCCGCTCGGCGAGGGCCCTGCGGGCGGCGACGACGCTGGAGGACGGGGTGTAGGGCGGCATGGGGCTGTCGGTCCGGTGCGCTCGTGCTCCTGTTGGTCAGATCGTGTACTTGTCGTGCGGGATCGCCCGGTCCCACACCTGCTCGAAGGCGTCGGCGCAGAGCCGGACGGCCGCCGGGTCCTCGGTGAGCTCCCCGCCGAGGGAGTCACCGTCGCCGGAGAAGTGCCCCCAGCGCACCAGTCGACCGTCGAACAGCCAGAAGTCGTTGCCCGGCAGGGGGATGTCGCCGGCGTTGCGCCGCGGCAGCCACCGCACCTGCTCCCCGGCCGCCACGTTGGGGAACGTCACGTCGTACTCATAGCGGATGTACTCGCTGACCGGCTCGGACACGATCCGGGCCCGGCGGATCTCCACGCCGCGTCCGACGGTCTCGGCGATGACGTCCAGCCAGGGCCGCCACCACGACGCCCGGTCGGCAGGGTCCAGCCGGTGCCCGTCCCGCCAGGCGCGCAGCGCGGGGTCGTCCTGCATGTACCCGTCGCGCATCTCCAGATGGAGCGCGGAGCGGACGGTGCCCCGCAGCAGTTCGTCAATCCTCGTCGTCGCGCTCGGCGACATCCAGTGCCTCCCTGATCGCCTGCGCGAGCCGCGCCGGCACGCGGACGACGGCCTCGTGCTCGGGGATCGGGCCGGTCACCCGGCACTCGGCCTCCGTCTCCGCGTCGGCCTTCCACCCCTGGATCACCAGGTCCTTCGTCTCCTCGTCCACCCAGATCGTCGGCGAGTCGCCATCCGGGCTGTTCGGGTCCTTCCCCATGAACGTTAGCCGCATCTGCTCCCCTTGCGATCGTCGGTTGCGAGATCTCGCGATGGCCTCCCATGCTGCCCGCGACCGATCGCGTACAGCAGGGCGATTCGGGCCAACTCTGCCGGCTCCCGCCACGACTGCGCGGCGCGGCTGGGCGGATGATCAGCAGCCGGTCGTATCGGCGTTCCTCGAAACTCCCGGCAGAGCCGGGGGCTTCCCTTCTCGCGGTAGACGGGCCCGACAGCGCCCGGCCGCCGATCATCGACGGCGTGCGTCTGGCTGCTGCTTGAGGTGCCTTTGACGACGGCCTGAAGTCGATTGCCGGGTGCCTGAGAGTGCGCGACCATCGTCGGATGAGTACGGACACGGACGAGGGGCGGAAGCTGGCACGGGTTGTGCAGACGTGTTCCGCATACCCGTCACAGTGGGATGCCTGGACGGCGGACGGCCAGTACCTGTATCTCCGATACCGGCATGGTGAGGGCAGCGTCGAGTGGCATCCCGGCCCTGACTTCGACGACGGCCCGGAGTCTTGGAACGAGGGCCGCTCGGGACTCCTGATCGAGTGGGACGACGGCACCGACGGCGGCATCATCGGCCTTGAAGACTTCCTCGCGGCAGCGGGCTTGGTGCTGGCCCCGGGCGCCACAGTGCCCGAACCCCCGTGGCACGCGGTCAGGTCCGAAGCCGGATGACCAGGGCGGCCGCGGTGACGGTGCCGAGGAAGACGTAACCTCGCCTGCCGTAACGGTTCGCGACAGCACGGGAGTTCTTCAGCACCGGCACGAACCGGGTGCAGTCGGCCCGCTGCCTCGGCGTGACGATCACGGACAGCGGGCGACAGCACCCGTCCGCGCTCAGGTGGATCCGGCCAGTGAACCCCGGTCCGAGCACGGTGAGGAATCCCGTCGATCACCTGCCCGTGATCACGCCACCGCCCACGCCGGGCGGGGGTCAGACGGTGCCCTGCCAGCAGTGCGGGCCGAGGAAGGTCTTGATGTCGGAGGCGAGGCCGTTGTCGGGGTTCACGGTGAAGCCGAGTTCGTAGAGGGTGTTCTTGTCCCAGCCGGTGGTGAGGAGGCGGATCGGGACGTCGCCGGGGTGGGCTTGGAGGGTGGCTTTGAGTTCGGCGACGACGTCGGGGGTGAGGCGGCCGACGGGGGCGGTGATCTGGACGGGGGGTTTGGTGCCGAGTTCGGCGGAGGACATGTCGAGGGTGGTGATCTCCTGGCCGAAGATGCTGAGGGAGCCGTCGCGTTCGTTGAGGCGGCCGCGGACGGCGATGACGTTGTCCTCGACCATCTGGGCGGACATCAGCTGGTAGGCGGCGGGGAAGAAGAGCACCTCGATGGAGCCGTCGCGGTCGGCGAGGGTGATGATCGCCCAGGCGTTGCCGGCCTTGTTGATCCGGCGGTCGACGCCGGTGATCAGGCCGGAGAGTCGGACCTCGCCTTCGGTGCGGCCGGAGTTGAGGAGGTCGACGAGGGAGACGTCGCGGTTCTTGGTGAGGATGTGCTCGGCGCCGTCCAGCGGGTGGCTGGAGACGTAGAGGCCGAGCATCTCGCGTTCCAGGCCGAGGAGTTGCTTGCGCGGCCATTCGCGGTCGGTGAGTTGGAAGTCGAGGCCGATGGCGGGGGTGTCGTCGCCGCCGAGCATCGCGAACAGGTCGTCCTGGCCGATGGCCTGCTGCTTCTTGACGCCGGTGACGGCGTCGATGGCGCTCTCGTGGACGGTGCTGAGGGAGAGCCGGGTGTGGCCGAGGGAGTCGAAGGCGCCGGCCTTGACCAGGGAGTCGACGGTGCGCTTGTTGCAGACGACCAGTTCGACCTTGTCGAGGAAGTCGGCGAAGGAGGTGTACTTGCCCTTGGCCTCCCGGGTGGCGACCAGTGACTCGATCACCGGGACGCCGACGTTGCGCACCGCCTTCAGGCCGAAGCGGACGTCGCTGCCGACGGCGGTGAAGTCGACGACGGACTCGTTGACGTCGGGGGAGAGGATCCGGATGCCCATCGCCCGGCACTCGGCCAGGTAGATCGCCATCTTGTCCTTGTCGTCGGCGACCGAGGTGAGCAGGGCGGCCATGTACTCGGCGGGGTAGTTCGCCTTCAGGTAGGCGGTCTGGTAGGAGACCAGGCCGTACGCGGCGGAGTGCGACTTGTTGAAGGCGTAGCCGGCGAACGGGACCAGCACGTCCCAGACCGCCTGGATCGCCTCGTCCGAGTAGCCGCGCTCCTTGCAGCCCGCGTGGAACGGCACGAACTCCTTCTCCAGCACCTCCTTCTTCTTCTTGCCCATCGCGCGGCGCAGCAGGTCGGCCTGGCCGAGCGAGTAGCCGGCCAGCACCTGGGCGGCGCGCTGCACCTGCTCCTGGTAGACGATCAGGCCGTAGGTGGGGCCGAGGACCTCCTTGAGGGGCTCCTCCAGCTCGGGGTGGATCGGGATGATCTCCTGCTGGCCGTTCTTGCGCAGCGCGTAGTTGGTGTGCGAGTTCATGCCCATCGGGCCGGGCCGGTACAGCGCGGAGACGGCGGAGATGTCGGCGAACTCGGTGGGCTTCATCAGGCGCAGCAGGGCGCGCATCGGGCCGCCGTCGAGCTGGAAGACGCCGAGGGTGTCGCCGCGGGCGAGCAGCTGGTAGGTGGTGGGGTCGTCGATCGGGATGTTGTCGATGTCGACGTCGACGCCCCGGTTGGCCTTCACGATCTTGATGCAGTGGTCGATGATGCCCAGGTTCCGCAGACCCAGGAAGTCCATCTTGATCAGGCCCATGGCTTCGCACGACGGGTAGTCGAAGCCGGTGATGATGGTGCCGTCCTTGTCCCGCATGTGCAGCGGGATCAGTTCGAGCAGCGGCGTGGAGGAGAGGATCACCGCGGCCGCGTGCACGCCGGTGCCGCGGATCAGGCCCTCGATGCCGAGGCCGGTGTCGATGATCTTCTTGACGTCCGGCTCGTTCTCGTACAGCGAGCGGATCTCGGTGCCCTCGTTGTACCGGGGGTGCTTCTCGTTGAACAGGTCGGCGAGCGGGACGCCCTTGCCCATCACGTCCGGCGGCATCGCCTTGGTGATCCGGTCGCCCATCGAGAACGGGTAGCCGAGGATCCGGTTGGCGTCCTTGACGGCGGCCTTCGCCTTGATGGTGCCGAAGGTGTTGACCTGCGCGGTGTACGCGGAGCCGTACTTGTCGGTGACGTAGCGCACCATCTGGTCGCGCTGGCGGTCGTCGAAGTCGATGTCGACGTCCGGCGGGTTGATGCGCTCGGGGTTGAGGAACCGCTCGAACAGCAGGTCGTGCTCCAGCGGGTCGAGCTGGGTGATGCCGGTCAGGTAGGAGACCATCGAGCCGGCCGCCGAGCCTCGGCCCGGGCCGACCGGGATGCCGTTGTCGCGGCCGTACTGGCAGATGTCGGCGACCACGAGGAAGTAGGCGTCGAACCCCATCGGGGTGATCACGCCCATCTCCAGCTCGACCCGGTCCAGCACCTCCTGGCTCGGGTTGTCGCCGTAGCGGTGCTGCAGGCCGGCGGCGATCTTCTTGCGCAGGAAGGACGCCTGGGTCTCGCCCTCGGGCACGTCGAACTGCGGCATCCGGTCGACGTAGGTGAAGACCTCCTCGTACGACTCGATCCGCTCGGCGATGGCGAGGGTGTTGTCGCACGCCTCCGGGAGGTCGCGGAACAGCTCGCGCATCTCCTCGGAGGTCTTCACGTAGTAGCCGGAGCCGTTGAACTTGAACCGGTTCGGGTCGTCCTTGTTCTTGCCCACGCCGACGCAGAGCAGGCTGTCGTGCGCGTCGGCCTGGTCGGCCGTGACGTAGTGCGAGTCGTTGGTGGCCAGCAGCGGGATGCCCAGCTCCTTGGCGAGCCGCAGCAGGTCGGCGCGGACGTCCCGCTCGATGGACAGGCCGTGGTCCATCAGCTCCAGGAAGTAGTTCTCCTTGCCGAAGATGTCCTGGTAGGCGCCCGCCGCCTTGACCGCCTCCTCGTACTGGCCCAGCCGCAGCCGGGTCTGCACCTCGCCGGACGGGCAGCCGGTGGTGGCGATGATGCCGGTGGCGTTGGCGGCGATCAGCTCCCGGTCCATCCGGGGCTTCATGTAGTAGCCCTCCATCGAAGCCAGCGAGGAGAGCTTGAACAGGTTGCGCAGCCCGGTCGCGTTCTGCGCCCACATCGTCATGTGGGTGTACCGGCCGCCGCCGGAGACGTCCTTGCCGCCCTCGCCGTCCGAGCCGGTCGGGCGCTGGCCGCCCGGCGCCCAGAACACCTGCTTCTTCAGGAACCGCGAGGACGGCGCCACGTACGCCTCGATGCCGATGATCGGCTTCACCGCGCTCTTCGCGGCCGCGTGGAAGAACTCGTACGCGCCGAACATGTTGCCGTGGTCGCTCATCGCGATCGCGGGCATCCCCAGTCTCTCCGCCTCTGCGAAGAGCTTCCCGTTCTTCGCGGCGCCGTCCAGCATCGAGTACTCGGTGTGGACGTGCAGGTGGGCGAAGCTGTCGGCCACGGCGCTGTGCTCCTCGGGTGGACGGGCGGAAGGGACTCCCCACCCTAATGCGGCCGGACCCCCGCGCCGCGCCCGATCGGCGGATCGCCACCCGGCGCGCGTGTACCTTTCACGGTCGCGGACGCGGTCCGTTTACACCCCCCGACCAGCCGGTTACCTTGAGTCTCCGGAGCGCGCCCGGGACCCCGCGTATGGCATGCGCATGGCTTTCCCCAGTCAGACGGCCCGCCCGGCCGGGACGGCCCCGGCGGGCCCCCTCCACCGAGGTGGTGAAACCCCATGACCCGACGCACGACCCCCACCCTCCTCGCCGCCCTCGCGACCGCGGTCGCCACCCTCTGCGCGCTGCTGGTCGGCCAGCCGCCCGCCCAGGCGCACGGCGTGGCCGTGGTCCCCGGCTCGCGCACCTACCTGTGCTACCAGGACGGGCGCACCAGTACCGGCGCGCTCGACCCCACCAACCCGGCCTGCCGGGCCGCCCTCGCCCAGAGCGGCACCACGCCGCTCTACAACTGGTTCGCCGTCCTCGACTCCAACGCGGGCGGCCGCGGCCAGGGCTACGTCCCCGACGGCACCCTGTGCAGCGCCGGGAACAAGTCGCCGTACGACTTCTCCGCCTACAACGCGCCCCGCGACGACTGGCCCAGGACCCACCTCACCGCCGGCGCGGCCATCGAGGTCGACTACTCGAACTGGGCCGCCCACCCCGGCGAGTTCCGGATCTACCTCACCCGGCAGGGCTGGTCCCCGACCACCCCGCTCGCCTGGGCCGACCTCGGCCTGCTCACCACCGTCGCCAACCCGCCCCAGGTCGGCAGCCCCGGCGCGGACGGCGGCCACTACTACTGGAACCTCACCCTGCCGTCCGGGCGCAGCGGGAACGCCCTGGTGTTCATCCAGTGGGTCCGTTCGGACAGCCAGGAGAACTTCTTCTCCTGCTCGGACGTCGTCTTCGACGGCGGGCACGGCGAGGTGACCGGCATCCACCAGCCGAGCGCGAGTGCGAGTGCGTCCCCGTCCCCGTCCCCGTCCCCGTCCGCGTCCCCGTCGTCCGGCGGCAGCCCGATGCCGAGCAGCGGGTGCATGGCGACGTACGCCGTGGTCGGCTCGTGGAGCGGCGGCTTCCAGGCGGCGGTCGAGGTGATGAACCACGACGCGACGCCGATCACCGGCTGGACCCTGACCTGGCGGACCGGCCCCGGCACCACGATCACCAACCTGTGGAACGGCACGCTGACCACCGCCGGCAGTGACGTGACGGTGCGCAACGCGGCCTGGAACGGCACCGTCGGCGCGAACTCCGGCACCACCTTCGGCTTCACCGCCAACTCCACCGGCAACGACCTCCCGACCGGCTCGCTCACCTGCACCGCCTCCTGACATCGCCCCGGGCCGCCGGAGAGAGCAGAGTGCGGCCCGGAAGGCAAGGACTCCGACAGAACGTCCGATAATCGACCGTACGGGGAAGGGGAATTGAGGATCCGTCAGTTAATGGAGGGGCGGCCGTTCGCGGAACGGCCGCCCCGTGATCCCGTCTGCTGACGCAACCCGAGGAGACCTCCGTGCGCATCCTCTTCGCCGGACCGGCCGCCCCCAGCCACCTGTTCCCGATGGTGCCGACCGCGCAGGCCCTGCGGGCCGCCGGGCACGAGGTGTTGTTCGCCGTGCCCGCGGCCCACGACCAGATCCGCCAGGCCGGCTTCCCGATCGCCGGGATCGGCGACGGCCGCTCGCTGCGCGAGTCGTTCGAGGCGACCGCCCCGGCCGGGCAGCCGTTCCGCTACGCCCGGCCCGAGATGAGCCAGGACGAGCTGCTCGACCTGGGGGCGCGCGCCTTCGCGCACGCCTCCCGGCCCACCGTGGACGGCCTGCGCGCGGTCGCCGAGCAGTGGGGCGCCGACCTGCTGGTGCACGACTCCTGCCTGGCCTCGGCCCAGCTGGTCGCCGCCGAGCTGAAGATCCCGGCCGCGCTGCACAACTACGGGTTCGGCTCCGGCCTGGACATGGCCGCCCGGCTGGCCCGGCACTTCACCGACCTGTACGAGGAGCGCGGCCTCGCCGGGCCGGCCGAGAGCACCCCGCTGGACATCGTCCCGGCGGAACTCGGCGGCGACGACGGCGGCCTGCGGATGCGCTACCTGCCCTACAACGGCGGCGGCACCGTCCCCGCCGAGCTGCTGCGCCGGGCCGGGCGGCCGCGGGTCGCCGTCACCCTGGGCACCGTGATCACCCAGGTCGAGGGCGTGGAGCCGATCGTCCGGCTGGTGGACGCCGCCGCCGGGGTCGACGCCGAGTTCCTGCTCGCCGTCGGCGACAGCGACCTCGCCCGGCTCGGCACCCTGCCCGCCAACGTCCGCCCGCTGCCCTGGGTGCCGCTGGCGGAACTGCTGCGGGTCTGCGACGCGGTGGTCCACCACGGCGGCTCCGGCTCCACGCTCACCGGGCTGCACGCCGGCGTCCCGCAGCTGCTCCTGCCGCAGGGCGCGGACAACTTCCTCACCGCCGACACCATGGTCGGGGCGGGCGCGGCCCTGTCCGCCACCTCCGCCGAGGTCGACGGCGCGCTGCTCGCCCGGCTGGTCGCCGACCCGGACCTGCGCGCCGGGGCCGCCCGGCTGCGGGCCCTGAACGAGGCGCAGCCGACGCCCGCCGCCGTCGTCCCCGAGATCGAGGTGTTGGCCGCCGTGCGGCGCTGACCGCGCCGGGCGCGGGCGCACCGGGCGCGGGCGCGGGCGCGGCTGTGCGTCCGCGCCCCGGCCGGATCGAGCCCTTCGCCGAGCCCGGGGCCCGGCGTCCGACACCCGGCGTCCGGCGCCCGGCCGGGGTGACGGGGGCGACAGGGTGACGGGGGCCGGCCGCGGGTAGGTACGGCGGGACGGCGAGGGCGGGCAAGGGCAGGGGGCACGCGGTGACGGAGCGGGACGCGTACGCGGAGCGGCCCGGCGGGCCGCGGATCGCCTACCGGACGCGCGGACCGGCCGGCGGCGAACCGCTGCTGCTGATCGCCGGGCTGGGCTACGACCTGACCTCCTGGCCGGAGCCGCTGGTCGACGGGTTCGCCGCCCGCGGCTTCCTGGTCGTCCGGCACGACAACCGGGACGCCGGCTGCTCCGACCGGATCGCCGCCCCGCCGCCCGGCCGGCTGCGCCAACTGCTCTCCCGGCCCCGCCCCGACGCCTACACCCTCGCCGACATGGCCGGCGACGCCGTCGCCGTGCTCGACGCGCTCGGGATCGCCCGCGCCCACCTGGTCGGCATGTCGCTCGGCGGCATGATCGCCCAGACCGTCGCCGCCCGGCACCCCGACCGGACCGCCACCCTCACCTCGATCTTCTCCACCACCGGTGCCCGCGGCACCGGCGGCCCCGCCCTGTCGACCGTGGCCCGGATGGTCCGCCCGCCGTCCCGCACCGCCGAGCAGGCCGCCGAACGGCACCTGGCGATGCTCGACCACATCGGCGGCCCCGGCCACCCGTACGACCCGGCCCGCGAGCGCGCCTGGACGGCCGGCCTGTGGGCCCGTACCGGCGGCACCCACACCGGCGCGCCGGTCGCCCGGCAGATCGACGCGATCCGCGCCTCCGGCGACCGCACCGCGGAACTGCGCCGGATCACCGCGCCCACCCTGGTCGTGCACGGCGACACCGACCGGATGGTCCACCCCGGCGGCGGCCGCGCCACCGCCGCCGCGATCCCCGGCGCCCGGTACGTCGAGATCCCCGGCATGGGCCACCACCTCGCCCCCGGGCTGCTCGACCGGCTGGTCGACCTCGCCACCGGGCTCGCCCACACCGCCCCCGCGAGCGGCGGCTGAGCGGGGGGGGGGGGGGGGGGGGGGGCTGAGCGGGAGGCTGAACGGCGGCTGAGCGGCGGGCCAGCGGCGGGTCAGCGGCGGGTCAGCGCCTCAGATGCGGGCCTTGCGGACCGAGTGCACCGTCGCGCCCGCCAGCGCCAGCGTGGAGCGGAACAGCGACAGCCGCTCGTGCCGGCGGTACAGCGCCCAGTTGTGCTCGACCAGCGACAGCTTGTTGGAGGAGAGCGAACCCGCCCGGCCGGAGCGGTAGACCGCCAGCGGCTCCCGCAGGCCCCGGGCGGCGTGCCCGTCCCGCATGATCGACAGCCACAGCGCGTAGTCCTGCCGCTTCGGCATGTCCGGCATCAGCCGGGTGCCCAGCGCCCGGCGGTCGTACATCGCGGTCAGCGCGCCGATGTGGTCCTGCACCAGCATGTCCCGGTAGGTGACGCGCGCGCGGGCCGCCACCACCCGGCCGTTCGGCACGAAGTCGCGGGCCTCGCCGACGTGGTCGCCGTCGACCTTGTAGTAGGAGGTGAAGGTCAGCGGCGCGTCCCCGGCCGCGGCGAACGCCAACTGCCGCTCCAGCTTCTCCGGCAGCCACATGTCGTCGCTGTCCAGGAACGCCACGTACGCGCCGCGCGCCCGGCCCAGCGCCAGGTTGCGGGCCCTGGCCGCCCCGCCCTGCTCCGGCGCCGCCTGCGGGCGGACCCGGTCGTCCTGCCGGGCCAGCTCGTGCAGCAGGTCCACCGAGCCGTCGCTGGAGGCGTCGTCGGTGATCAGCAGTTCCACGTCCGCATGGGTCTGCGCGAGCACGGAGCGCACCGAAGCACCAAGGGTGGTGGCCGAGTTGTGCACCGGCATCACCACGGAAACCAGGGGCACTGCGGTGCTCCTTACCCGGGTTGGAGACGACAGGGGGGCCGTTGCCGCAGGCCGGGGCCGACACGGCGGCGGGGGAGCCGCCGCGCCACCGGCAGGCGACGCAGACCTGAACCGTATCAAGTGGCCTGCTGCCGGTGCCCCCTGCGGGCGGACGGAACTTCCCGGCCCGGGCCGGGTACGGGTTCACCGCACCCGGACGATTCCCTTGCCGAGGGTGCGGCCGGCCGCCAGGCCGGCGACCGCCTCGCCGACGTCGGCCAGGGCGTGCTCGGCCGTGACGTCGACCCGCACCGTGCCGTCCGCGACCAGCGCGAGGGCGCGGCGGGCGCTCTCGGCCAGCCGGGCCGGGTGGGTGCGGCCGAGCAGGTCGCCGTTGTGCGTGAGCAGCGAACGGCCGGACGCCAGCAGGTCGCCGACGGAGACCCGCACCGGGTCGGCGCCGGCGATCTCGCCGTAGGCGACGAGGCGGCCGTGCGGGGCGAGCAGCGCCAGGCTCGCGACCCGGGTGGCGCCGCCGACCGGGTCGAGGACGGCGTCGAAGGACTCGCCGGCCAGGGCGTCCGGGAACGCGTCCCGGGTCACCACCCGGTGGAATCCGAACTGACGTGCGTAGTGGGACCGTTCGTCGTTCCCGGCGACCCCGGTGATCCGGCCCGCCCCGGCCGCGGCGGCGAACTGCGCGGCCATGGTGCCGACGGCCCCGGCCGCGCCGTGGATCAGCACCCGGTCGCCGGGCCCGATCCGGGCGACGGTGTGGACCAGGTCGTACGCGGTCGGGGTGCTCCAGCCGAACCCGGCGGCGGTGCGGGCGTCGACGCCCTCCGCGCGCACCGCCAGCACGGCCGGCGCCAGCACGACCTCCGCGTGCGCGCCACCGCCCACCAGCACGGCCACCGGCTCGCCGACCCGCCCCCGCTCCACCCCCGGACCGACCGCGACGATCCGGCCCGCCGCCTCGAACCCGGCCACGAACGGCCGCGGGACGGGGAGGCGGCCGTCCGCGTCCAGGGCGACGGCCCGCATCGTGGCCTGCGGCGCGGTCTGCGGCACTGCTCTCGTCATGGTTCAACGCTGCTCGCGCTCTCCCGCGCGGGCGACGAGGGTCCAGTCCGGCGCCGGGCCGGCCCGCGTCCTGACCGACCGCTTCGACGCCGAGGAGCACCGCCGGTTCTGCGAGTTCCTCGACCGGGCCACCGCCACGCTGATCGAGCAGACGCCCGCGCAGAAATGACCCGGACCGTCGCCATATCCGTTTAAGGGATGGGTATTTCAATGATTTTCTGCTGTGCGCGGCGATAGTTCTTTCCGGTACTCTCGGCCCGAACGACAGGCAATTCCCGGCCGGTTCGACCGGCCCGGCAGGCGCGACGGCGGCGGGTGAGAGCGGATGGGTGCGTTGAGCGGTGCCACGGCCGGGCCGGTCGGCACGGAGGACGCCGGCGGACTGCTCCGGTCCGCACTGGCCGCCTGCGGCTCGGACCACCCGGCCGGCCCCTATCCCGCGCTCGCCGCGCTCCGGGCGACCGCCCCCGTGCTGTACAGCGCCGAGGTGGGCACCCACTTCCTGACCGCCTTCGCCGACTGCCAGGCCGTGCTCTCCGGCCCCGCCTTCGCGGTACCCGACCGGGCGTGGATGCTGCGCGAGCGCCCCGCCTGGGCCGCCCACCCCGCCGCCGACTTCTTCTACGCCTCGCTGCTCGGCACCGACGCCGCCGCGCACGAGCGCCTGCGCGCCCCGCTGGCGGCGGCGTTCGGGCCGCGCCGGGTGGCCGGCCTCACGGCGGCCGTCGAGAAGATCGCCGACGAACTGCTGGACGCTCTCGCGGACGCGCTGGACGGCGGTGCGACGGCCGATTTCCAGGCCCTGGTGGGATATCCGCTGCCGGTCGCGGTGGTCGGCGAACTGATCGGCGTGCCCCGGGCCGACCAGGCCGCGTTCCACCGGCTCGGCCGGGACGCCGCCCGGCTGCTGGAACCCGTCCGCACGGAGGAGGACTGGCGACTGGCCGACGCGGCGGTCACCGAACTGCGCGCCTACTTCGCCGCCCTGCTGCGTGCCCGCCGGACCCGCCCCGCCGAGGACCTCGCCTCCGACCTGCTCGCGGGCGCCAGCGGGCCGTCCGGTGAACGGCCGCTCCGCGAGGACGAGCTGGCCGACCTGCTGCTGCTGGTCTTCGTGGCCGGCTTCGAGACCACCGCCGGCCTGCTCGGCACCGCCGCGCACACCCTGCTCACCCACCCCGACCAGGCCGCGCTGCTGCGCGCCGACCCCGGGCTGCTGCCCGGCGCCGTCGAGGAGGTGCTGCGCTGGGACGGGCCGGTGCTGATGACCGAGCGGCTGGCGCGGCACCCGGTCGAGGTCGGCGGGGTGGCCGTCCCGGCCGGGGGCAGCCTCACCGCCGTGCTCGGCGCCGCCAACCGGGACCCGGCCCGCCACCCGGACCCGGACGCGTTCCTGGTCCGCCGCACCGGCACCCGGGTGCTGAGCTTCAGCGCCGGACCGCACTACTGTCTCGGCGCGGCGCTGGCCCGGCTGGAGGGCGCGCTGCTGCTGGGCCGGCTGCTCGACCGCTTCCCCCGCCTCGCCCTCGCCGGGACGCCCACCCGGCGCGCCTCGGCCTGCCTGCGCTCGTTCGACGCGCTCCCGCTGGCACACGGCACCTGACCCCGCCCGCCGCCGCAGCGCCCCCGCCTCACCGTCCGTCCCCCGCCGCACCGCCCCTTTCGAAGTCCCGTCCCCCTCCCGAAGGACGTGCCCGTGAACTTCCTGCACCGCGAACGCGCCGAACTCGACGCGCTGATGCCCGGGTTGGACCAGGAGCTGGCCCGCCACCCGCTGGCCGACCTGGAGCGCGCCCCCAGCCCGGCGATCGCCGCGTTCAAGGCGGCGGGCGGGCCCGGCCTGCTGGTGCCCACCGCCTACGCCGGGGCGGGCGCGAGCGCGCTGCGGGCCGTCCGGGTGCAGCGGGCGGTCGGGGCCCGCTGCCCCTCGCTGGCGGTCGCCACCACCATGCACCACTTCTCGGTGGCGGGCCTGGTCGAGGCCGCCAAGTACGGTGACGGCCTGGAGGGCGCGCTGCTGGAGACCGTCGCCAAGGAGCGGCTGCTGGTGGCCTCCGCGTTCGCCGAGGGCCGCCCCGGGCAGAACATCCTCACCCCGCACCTGAGCGCCGAGCGGCGCGGCGACCGGATCGTGCTGAACGGCAGCAAGAAGCCGTGCAGCCTGGCCCGCTCGATGGACCTGCTGACCGCCTCGGTCGCGCTCACCGGCCCGGACGGCGTCGAGCGGCTCGGCGTCGCGCTGATCCCCGCCGACACCCCCGGCATCAGCGTCCACCCGTTCTGGGGCACGCCGGTGCTGGCCGGCGCCGAGAGCGACGAAGTCCGGCTCACCGACGTCGAGTTGGACCCGTCCATGGTGGTCGCCACCGAGGTCACCGCGGCCGCCGTGCCGGACGCGCTGAACATCGCCGGGTTCCTCTGGTTCGAACTGCTGCTGACCGCCGGCTACCTGGGCGTTGCCAGCGCCCTGGTCGAGCGGACGCTGCACCGCCCCGGCGGCGGCAGCGACGACCCGACGCCGCACCTCGTCCCGGTCGAGGCCGCGGCGCTCGCCGTCGAGGCGGTCGCCCGGGCGATGGACGACGACCCCTGGGACGAATCCCTGCTGGTCCGGGCGCTGACCGCCCGCTACGCCGCGCAGGACGCCATCGCCGAGACCACCCGCTCCTGTCTGGCGGCGCTCGGCGGGATGTCCTTCATCACCTCCCCGGACTGCTCCTACCTGGCCTCCGCCGCCGTCGGCCTGACCTTCCACCCGCCCGCCCGCACCAGGATGGCCCGCCCGCTGCGGGACTTCCTGGACGGCCGCCCGCTGCGGATCGGCTGAGACCGGTGCGGAAGACGAGCGCGGCGCGGGGGGCGAGCACGATGCGGGGGACGAGTGCGGCGCGGGCGGCCGGCGCCGGCCGCTACCGGGTCGAGGTCCTGCGCGGTGTCGGCGAGTTGCCGCCCGGACTGTGGGAGCGGCTGGCCCCGCCGGACGACCCGATGTGGTCCCGCGAGGTGTTCGCCGCGCTGGAGCGCGCCCGGGTCGGCCCCGACGGGTACGCCCACCTGCTGCTGCGCCGGGACGGCGAACCCGTCGCCGTGCTGCCGCTCTGCCTCTTCCGCGGCCTGCGGCTGGACCGGATCGTCGGCCCCGCCGAACGCCGCCGGCTCGCCCCGCTGAACCGCCTCGCCCCCGGCCTGCTCCGGGTGCCCACGCTGTTCTGCGGCAACCTGCTCGGCCAAGGCCGGCTGCCCGCCGCCGAGCCGCTCGACCCGGCCGCCGGACGGCAGTTGGTCGCCGCCGCCCTCGGCCTGGCCCGGCGCGAACGCCTGGGCACCGTCCTGTTCAAGGACTTCGCCGGGCCCGACCTCGCCCCGCTGCGCACCCCGCTCCGGGAGGCCGGGTTCTTCCTCGCCCCCGCCCTGCCCGACACCGAACTCACCCTGACCGGAGGCACGTTCGACGACTACCTGGCCGCCCTCCCGGCCAAGCCGCGACGCAACGCCCGGGCCAAGATACGTCGCTTCGAGGCCCAATCCGACCTGCGCATCGAGGTGTTGGCCGACTACCGGCACCTGCTGCCACAACTCCTCGCCCTCTACCGGCAGGTGATGGACCGGGCCGACCAGACCCTCGACGTCCTCGACCAGACCTTCCTGACCGCCGTCGCCGCCGACCCGCGCAGCCGGCTGGTGGTCTGCCTGGAGACCCGGCGGATGGGCCAACACGCCATCGGGGAACGGGCGGTGGGCTTCCTGCTCTGCCTGTTCGGCCCGGACGGCACCGCCGCGACCGGCGCCCGGATCGGCCTGGACTACCGGCTCGCCCACCGGGCCGCGCTCTACCACAACCTGCACTACGCGGCCGTCCGGCTGGCGATCGCCGCCGGCTGCCGCCGGATCCGCTTCGCCCAGACCGCCTACCTGCCCAAGGTCGAGATGGGCTGCGAACTCGTCGAGCAGTGGCACGCGATGACGCACGTCCGGCCGCTGCCCCGCGCCGTGCTGCGCCGGGTGCTGCCGCCCGCGCTGGCCGCCGCCCGGGCCGAGGCGCTCGGCCCGCACGACCCCCGCCGACCGACCGAAAGGCCGTCCCATGCCGCACGTTGAAGTCGAACTGCCCGTCACCGCACCGCCCGAGACCGCCTGGCCGGTGGTGCTCGACGTCCTCGGCTACCCCGCCTGCATGGAGAGCGTCGACTCGGTCGAACTCGTCGAGCAGGCCGACGACACCCACCGCACCACCGCCTGGTCGGTCCGGCTGGAGGGCTCGGTGCTGCGCTGGGTCGAGACCGAGGTGATCGACCACGCCGCCCGCCGCTTCGACTTCGAGCAACTCACCGGCGACCTCGGCGCCTTCGCCGGCCACTGGGCGGTGACCCCGGCCCCGGGCGGCGGCAGCACCGTCGCCCTGCACGTCGACTTCGACCTCGGCATCCCGCTGCTCGCCGACATGCTCAACCCGGTCGCCGCCGACGCCCTGCGGGACAGCGCCGCGCAGATGCTCGGCGCGCTGGAACAGCGGATGCTGGCCGGCGCCGAAGGGGCCGCCCGATGACCGCCGTCGACACCGGCCCGGGCGCCGGTGCCGGAACGGCCGGGGGAGTGGGCGGGGCGGTCGACGCCGGGGCCGTCTTCGACCGGCTGCGCCGCCACCTCTCCCCGAAGCTCGCGCTCACCGGCGGCTTCGCCGGCCGCGGCGCCGTCGAGGCCGCCGCGTCCGGCTGCCGGGTCACCCTCTCGGACGGCCGCAGCGTGCTGGACTTCGGCTCCTACGCCGTCACCCTGCTCGGCCACCGCCACCCCGCCGTCAGCGCCGCCGTCCGGGCCCGGCTCGACACCATGCCGACCACGACCCGCAGCCTGGCCAACCCGGTCGCGGCCGAGGCCGCCGCCCGGCTCAGCGGCTACCTCGGCGACGCCCTGCCCAAGGCGTACTTCGGCCTGAACGGCGCCGACGTGGTCGAAGTCGCGGTGAAACTCGCCCGGTTGGCGACCGGCCGCCCCCGGGTGGTCGCCGTCCGCGGCGGCTTCCACGGCAAGTCGCTGGGCGCCCTCGCGCTCACCCACAGCCCGCTCTACCGGCGCGGCCTGCTCGGCTGCGAGATCGACACCGTGCACGTCGACGCCGACGACGAGGGCGCGATCGCCCGCGAGGCGGCCGGCGGGCAGGTCGCCGCCGTGATCCTCGAACCCGTCCAGGGCGAGAACGGCGCCCGGCCGCTGCCCACCGAGGTGCTCCGCCAGTGGTGCGCGGACGCCGCCCGGGCCGGCGCGTTCGTGATCGCCGACGAGATCCAGTGCGGCCTGCGCCGCTGCGGCGAACGCTCGGTCGCGCTCGCCGACGGCCTGCCGGTCGACGCCGTGCTGCTCGGCAAGCCGCTCGGCGGCGGCGTCGTCCCGCTCTCCGCGCTGCTCTGCACCGAACGCCTGTACGCGCCGCTGGCCGCCGACCCGTTCCTGCACTCGGCGACCTTCGGCGGCCACCCGCTGAGCTGCGCCGCCGTCCCGGCCGCCCTCGACGCGATCGAGCAACTCGCCGACCACGGACGCGAATCGGCCGCCCTGCTGGACGGGCTGCTGGCCGGCCTGCGGGACCGCCACCCCGGCGTGGTGCGCGCCCTGACCGGCCGCGGCCTGCTGCGCGGCCTCGACTGCGCCACCCCCCGGCAGGCCGGCGCCATGGTGCTCGAACTCGCCGCCGCCGGCCTGCTGGTCTCGCCCTGCCTCAGCCGCCCCACCACCATCCGGCTGCTGCCGCCGCTGATCGCCACCCCGGCCGAACTCGCCGAGGCCGCCGCCCTGTTGGACACCGCGCTGACCGCCACCGGCAAGAACCACCCGGCCACCGACCCGGCCGCGGCCGATGCCCCGGCCGCGGCCGCTGCCCCGACCCCCGTTCCTGCCCCGACCCCTGAAGGAGCGCACCCAGGTGCTCACACGTGAGGAACTCGCCGCGACGGTCCGGACGGTCGTCTCCGACGTCCTCGGCACCGAACCCGAGGAACTGCGGGACCGGACCAGCCTGGCCGACGACTACGGCATCGACAGCCTCGAACTCATGGAGATCGGCGCCCGGTTGGAGCGCACCCTGCGGCTGCGGATCGACCCCGACGACCTGATCTCGGCCCGCGACGTCGGCCACGCCGTCGACCTGCTGCACGCCCGCCTGCGCGACCCCGCCACCGCGGCGCCCGGCAGCCGCACCGCCAACGCCGTCATCACCCTCGCCCCGCCCTCCGGCGGCCCCGCGTGAGCCCCCTGGCGCGCGCCGACCGGCACCCGTCCGGCGGCCACCGGGTCGCCGTCACCGGCATCGGCCTGAAGACCCCGGTCGGCACCACCCTCGACGAGGCGTACGCCGCCGTGCTGGCCGGCAAGCCCGCCGCGACCCGGCTCGACCGGCTCGCCGAGGCCGACCTGCCCGTCCACATCGCCTGCCTGGTACCGGAGTTCGACACCGAGCCGTACCTCAGCCGGCGCGAGGCCCGGCAGATCGACCGCCCCGCCCAGCTGCTGCTGTGCGCCGCCGCCGACGCGCTCGCCGACGCCGCGCTGCCCGCCGGGCAGCCGCGCGAGCGGATCGGCGTCCAGATCGGCACCGGCATCGGCGGCCTCACCAGCATGGAGGACGCCACCGCCGGCTACGTCCACCGCCCCCGCGACCTGCCGGTGCACACCGTCCCGCGGACCATGGCCAACTCGCCCGCCTGCCGGGTCGCGCTGCGCCACGGCTTCCAGGGCGTCTGCACCACCTACTCCAGCGCCTGCGCCAGCGGCGGCACCGCGCTCGCCGAGGCGGCCCGCCGGATCCGGTACGGCGAACTCGACGTCGCGGTGGCCGGCGGCGTCGACGCCGCCATCAGCACCGTCGTGCTCGGCTCCTTCGCCCGGATGCGCGCGCTCTCCCTCCGCAACGACGAACCCGCCCTGGCCAGCCGCCCGTTCGACGCCGACCGGGACGGCTTCGTGATGGGCGAGGGCGCCGTCGTGCTGATCCTGGAACCCTGGGCGGCGGCCCGCGCCCGCGGCGCCCGGATCCACGGCGAGATCGCCGGCTACGCCGAGACCTGCGACGCCTTCCACATCGCCGCCCCGCACGAGGACGGCGAGGTCGCCGCCCGCTGCATGCGGGCCGCCGTCGCCGACGCCGGACTCGCCCTCGCCGACATCGGCCACATCAGCGCGCACGGCACCTCCACCGTCCCCGGCGACCGGGCCGAGGCCCGCGCCGTCGCCCGCTGCTACGGCGCCGCGTCCCCGCCCGTCACCGCGGTCAAGGGCGTCACCGGCCACCTGATCGGCGCCGCCGGGGCGCTCGCCGCCGCCCTCGCGCTGCGCTGCGCCGCCGACGGGCTGGTCCCGCCGATCGCCAACCTGCGGAGCAGCCCCGAGGCCGACCTGCTCGACCTCGTCCAGGGCGCCCCGCGCGCCGTCGCCCCCGCCCCCGTCCTCTCGAACGCCTTCGGCTTCGGCGGCCAGAACGCCTGCCTGGTGCTCGCACCCCCCACCTGACCCCGCCCGGGCCACCCGACCCCTCCGAGAGGCAGCCACCCCATGCGCGTCCTGCTCACCGGCGCGACCGGCGTCGTCGGCACCGAACTCGCCCAGCAGCTCCGGGCCGCCGACCCCGCCGTCGAACTCGTCCCGGTCTCCCGCCGCGGCGAGCACACCGTCCACTGGCGGATGGGCGCCGAACCGCCGCCGCCCGCCCTCGCCGGCCACTGGGACGTCATCGTGCACGCCGCCGCCAGCACCCGCTGGACCCTCGGCCGCGACGAGGCCGCCACCGCCAACCTCGACCCGCTGCGCGCCGTCCTCGCCCTCGCCGACCGCGACACCCACCTCGTCCAGGTCTCCACCGCGTACGTCGGCGGCGACCGCAACCCCGAGGACCTGCGCGGCGCCGAGTTCGAGGGCTACCGCAACGGCTACGAGTGGTCCAAGGCCCGCTGCGAGGACCTCGCCCGCGAGCGGCACCCCGGGCCGCTCACCCTGGTCCGCCCGCCGCTGGTCGTCGGCCGCCGCGGCACCGGCGAGATCGCCCGCTTCTCCGGCCCCTACACCATGCTGCAGGCCCTGGTCTCCGGCACCGCCGCCGTGGTCGTCGGCGACGGCGCCGGCTACGCCGAGATCAGCCCCGTCGACGAGGTCGCCGCCGCGCTCACCGCCGCCGTCCTCGCCGAACCGCCCGCCGCCCCGCGCACCGAGGTGATCGCGGCCGGCGCCGACTGCCTCGACCTCGACACCCTCGTCGACGTCATCCTCACCACCCTCAACGACTTCCGCGCCGCCCACGGCGCACCCCCCGTCGAACGCCCCCCGCTGATCCCCACCGACAGCTGGAACCGCTTCTTCCTCCCGCTCTCCGACCGCCACCTCTCCCCGGTGCAGGGCCAGGCCGTCCGCCTGCTCGCCATGTTCCAGAGCTACACCAGCATGCGCCGCCCCTTCACCCCCACCTGGAAGGTCCCCGATCCCGCCGCCGCGATGGCCGCCTCCGTCCACCACTGGGCCCACCGCCGCCCCCGTCTCGCCCTCGCCCGCCCCGAACCCTGGACGCTGCTCGCCCCCGCCCGCTGAGACGTTCCGGCGGGCGGGGGCGGGGACGGGGGCGGGGGCTCGGGTGGCGGGTCAGGCGGTGGTGCAGGAGACGGTCGGCCAGGTGGTGGAGCCGTTCTTCATGAGGGTCAGGCCCCAGGAGTTGCCGGAGCCGTTGGGGGTGGCCACCAGGGTCTGGGCGTCCGGGTAGGTGGCGTTGACGTTCCAGGTGGCGCTGACCTGCTCGGGGCTGGGGACCTTGACGGTGACCTTCCAGTTGGCGGCGCCGGTGACGTCGACGTTCAGGTTGTAGCGGTCGCTCCAGGAGCTGCCGGCCGACAGCGTGGCGGTGCAGCTGCCACCGGTGCCGCCACCGCCGCCGGTGGTGGTGCCGAGGGTGAGGTTGGAGCTGCCGCTGCTCTGGTAGCCCTCGGTCGCCAGGATCTCGTAGTTCATGGTGCCGAGGTTCATGCCGTGCTGGGCCCAGGCGTCGAAGTGGTTGCCGACGGTGATGGTGCCGCCGGTCCGCTTCGACTGGCGGACGCTCCAGTACTGGTTGAAGGTCTTGTTGCCCTCGATGGAGGGGGCGTTGACCCGGGTCGTCTCGTAGATGTCGTACGTGCCGCCGTCGCTGGTGACGGTGCCCTTGTAGGTGCCGGTCGGCTTGTACGAGCCGTAGTTCTCGACCACGTAGTACTCGACCAGCGGGTTGGTGGTCCAGCCGTACAGCGACAGGTAGGCGTTGCCGTTGGTGCTCCAGGTGCCCGAGTACGTCACCGGGTTGCGCGAGCCGGTGCTCCAGCCCTTGCCCGCGACGAAGTTGCCCGCGTTGGTCCAGGAGGTGCCGTAGTTGCCGCCGCCGTTCAGCGACATCGAGGCCGAGCCGGTGCCCTCGGTCCAGAACGAGTAGAAGTAACCGCCGTCGCTGCCGGTCTGGTTGGTGGTGACGGTCGCCGCGTCGGCGGTACCGGGCAGCAGGACGACGGCGGCCAGCGCCAGCGGGAGGACGCGGACCCGGCGGAGGGAGCGGGGCAGGTTCACGAGGTGATCCGTTCTGCGGTGGGGGTGGGTGGGGGAAGCCACGGCCAACCCGGTTGCACCGGTGGGGGGTTGGCACGACCGGTGCGCGGCCCGGGGTTGGGCTGGACTGGGCGTCAGTGTTGGCCCGGCCCTGTCAGGCTGTCAACACTTTCGACATGATTTCCGAATGAGTCGGATCGGCCTGGGGTCGTCAACTTGCTGGTAGAGGAGTGTTTTTGGCTCAAGCGAAGGGGAGGGAAAGTGGGGTACCGGGCTGGGTGTCCGCATTCTTCGGCGATCACTCTTCGAAAGTTTCGCAACCGTGGGCCCGCGCGCGAGCCGGGTGTGACAGGATCCTGGACCATGGCCATCCGCGTGCTGCTCGCCGACGACCAGGAGATGGTCCGCCGCGGCATGCGGCGGATCCTGGAGACCCAACCGGACCTGGAGGTCGTCGGCGAGGCCGCCGACGGCGTCGGCGCGGTCGAGGCCGCTCGGCTGCTGCGCCCCGACGTCGCGCTGGTGGACGTCCGGATGCCCCGGATGGACGGGCTGGAGGTGGTCCGGCGGCTGGCCGGCCCCGGAGCGGCGGCACCGACCAGGGTCGTCGTGGTCACCACCTTCGACCTCGACGAGTACGTCTACCCGGCGCTGCGCCACGGCGCCTCCGGCTTCCTGCTCAAACGCTCCGGCCCGGCCCTGCTGGTCGAGGCGGTCCGGGCGGCGCACGCCGGCGACAGCCTGATCAGCCCGTCCGTCACGGTGCGGCTGCTGCGGCACGTCACCGGCCGCGCCCCGGCGGCGTCCGGCCCCGGGCTGCTGGAGCCGCTGACCCGACGCGAGCGGGAGGTCGCCGGGAAGGTCGCGGAGGGCAGGACCAACGCCGACATCGCCGGGGAGCTGTTCATCTCGGCGGGCACGGTGAAGACCCATGTCGCCAGCATCCAGCGCAAGTTGGGCGTCCGGAACCGGGTCGGCATCGCGATGCGCGCCTTCGAGCTCGGCTACGCGCCGGGCGACTGACGGTCGTTGGCGACCTACGGTCGACGGCCCGTCAGGAACTCAGGGTGAGGCTCCAGTCGTGGTTCGCCCGGACCCGGAACAGCCCCGGCCCCGGGAGCTCCCCGACCAGGTCGCAGGTGCCCTTCCCGCCGACCGCGCGCTCCCCGGGCCCGAACCCGTCGGTCAGCCGCTCGATCCAGCACGATCCGCTGCCCCGGTGGCTGAACCGGATCCCGGCCGGCCCGCCCTCGTAGCGGAAGACGTACCGCCCCTTGAAGGACAGGCCCCGCTCCAGCACCGGCACGTGCTCCGGCGTCTGCAGCCACAGCTGCCACGGCCCGCGCTTCTCCACCCGCAGCCGGACGTGCGCCTCGCCGTCCGGCGGCAGCACCACCACCGTCCGCCCCAGCGCGTGCGCCATCAGCAGCCCCCCGCCGCCGGGCCCGCCCAGCCGGTGCACCTCGCCCTCGTACGACGACCGGACCACCAGCAGCGCGGGCCCGGCCGGATCGGGACGGTGCAGCCTGACCTCGCGCGGGCCCTTCCCGTCGGCGCGGTACGCCGTCCGGGTGCCGGGCGGCGGGGTCCTGTACGGCCGCCAGCCGGGGGCGGCGGGGGCCGTGGCGGGGGCTGTGGCGGGGGCCGGGTGGGCGCGTACCGGGCGTACCGGGCGGGTCGGGCGGGTCGGGCGCCGGTCGGTGACGGGCGGCAGCCCGTCGGAGAGCCGGGCGGCGTCCGCCGCGCAGACCGGCACCGGGCGGGGCACGCCGCCGGGCGGCGCCCACCGGAACTCGGTGGTGGCCGGGCCGTGGCGCGGGTCGAAGAAGCACGGCGGACGGCGGTCCGGCACCGGCCGGCCCGCCCGCCGGGCCTCGGCGCGGGCGAGCGCCGACCGCCCCTCGTCCAGGGCGCGCAGCACGTCGGCGGCGTCCTCGCGGTTCCGGTCGCCGACGAAGTCCCGCTTGGCGCGCTCGTAGGCGTCCAGGGCGCGGCCGTAGTCGGCGAGCGCGTCCCCGGCTGCGGCCTGCCCGGCCGTCGTCTGCCCGGCCGGGGGAGTGGAGCCGAGTTCGTAGCGGGCCAGCGCCTCGCCGAAAGCGGTGATCTCGGCGTCCACCTGGGCGAGTTCGTCCGCGCGGCGCCGCCGGAGGAGTCCCAGGAAGCCCCGCCCGCGACCGTCGCCCCCCACGTGCCGTCCCCCTCGCCGTACCGTCCGGTGTCCCTCGGACCGGATCCTAGCCAGTGGGCGGACGGAGGACCGTCGGTGGGCGGACAGCCGGTGCACCCGCTGCATAGGCTCGGCCCCGTGCAGAGTGAACAGGCGGGGAGGGACGGGCGGGCGGAGCGGCCCGAGCGGCTGCGCCGGCTGCGCCGGGTGTGCTGCGGGCTGCTGGCGGCCGGGCTGGTGTTCCTGGCGCTGCTGGCCCCGCCGGGGGCGCGGGCCGGGGCGCTGCTGGTGGCCGGGCTGGCCGGGCTGGCGGTGACGGCGGCAGCACTGCGGCGGCCGTGGCGGCGGTGCGGCCCGGCCGGCCCGGCGGGCCTGGTCGCGCTCCTCTCGCTGGCCGTCGACGCGGGCTACTTCGGGCCGCGCGGACTGGTGCTGCTCTGGCTGCCGTTCGAGTACGCGGCGCTGCTGGTGCTGGCCGGGCGGACGGTCCGGCGGTCCGCCGCGCGGCGGGCCGCGTTCGCGGCGGCGGCGGTGGTGCTCGCCGCGCTCGCGCTGCCGCTGCGCTTCACCGTCCGGCTGCCGCAGGCCGTCCTCGGGACGTCGGTCGTCGCGGCGGCCGCCGCCGCGCTGCCGGTGGCCGTCGCGATCGGCACCGGACTCCACCTGCGGCGCCAGGACGAGCGGCAGGCCCGCGCGGTCCGGCTGGCCCGCCGCGAGCAGCGCCTCGAAGTCGCCCGCGACCTGCACGACTTCGTCGCGCACGAGGTGACCGGCATCCTGCTGGAGGTGCAGGCCGCGCAGTTCTCCGGCTACGACGAGCGGCAGACCGGCGAACTGCTGGCCCGACTGGAGGCGGCCGGCACCCGGGCCCTCGACTCGATGGACCACACCCTGCGCACCCTGCGCGAACGGGAGACACCCGGCGCCGGGCCCGGACTGGCCGAACTCCCGGCGCTGGTCGACCGGTTCCGCGCCGCCGGCCCGGCCGACACCGTCCTCACCCTCACCACACCCGAACCGGGAACCGCCGACACCGTCCCGCCCGAGACCGGCGACACCGCGTACCGGGTCGTCCTGGAGGCACTCACCAACATCCGCCGCCACGCCGCCCGGGCCGGACACCTGCACGTCGAAGTGACCCGGACCGGAGACCCCGCCGTCCTCCGGGTCACCGTCACCGACAGCGGCGGACGCGACCCCGCCGCCACCCCGCCCCGCCGACCGGGCGAGGGCGGCACCGGCCTGGCCGCCCTCGCGGCCCGCGTCCACGCCCTCGGCGGCACCCTGACGGCCGGCCCGCACACCGCGACCGCCACACCCGGCCGCCCCGGCGCCTCCGGCGCGGGCTGGCGGGTCCGGGCCGAACTGCCGCTGCACGACGGGCCCTGAGCCGCCGGGGCCGGACCGAACCGCCCCCGCACGACGGGCCACGGCCACGGCCACGGTCACGGTCACCGGCGCTCAGGCGTTCGGCCTGCGCCGTGACCGCCGTGACCGCCGTGGCCGTTGTGACCGCCGGTGCGGCCGTCGCGGGTCCGTCGCGGGTCCGCCGATATCTGCCGAACGGCAGATGGCAGCGCGCCCCCGATCGGCGAGGCTCGTGGTCCGGGGCGCGCACGGGCGCACGGGCGGAGAGGGAGGCCATGCTCGAACTGATCGACGTCACCCAGGTGTACCGGGGCGGCAGGCACGCCGTCGGCGGGGTCAGCCTGCGGCTGGGGCCCGGGATGCTGGGGCTGCTCGGCCCGAACGGGGCGGGGAAGTCCTCGTTGATGCGGATCGTCGCGACGGTGACCCGGCCGACCGGTGGCGGGCTCCGCTACCGGGGGGCCGACGCGGTGGCCGAGCCGGAGCCGTTGCGCCGCGAACTCGGCTACCTGCCACAGGACTTCGGCGTCTACCCGAATCTCACGGCGCGCGAGTTCCTGGCCTACCTGGCGGCCGCCAAGGGCCTGTCCGGGCGTTCGGCGCGGGCCCGGATCGACGAACTGCTGCACCTGGTCAACCTCACCGAGGCGGTGCGGCGCCCGCTCGGCGCGTACTCGGGCGGCATGCTCCGCCGGGTCGGCATCGCGCAGGCGCTGCTCGCCGACCCGAAGGTGATCGTGGTGGACGAGCCGACCGCCGGGCTCGACCCGGAGGAGCGGGTGCGCTTCCGCAACCTGCTGAGCGAACTCGCCGTCGACCGCGCGGTGTTGCTCTCCACCCACATCGTCTCGGACGTCGAGTCGGTCGCCGCCGACATCGCCGTGCTGGCGGGCGGCCGGCTGCTCCGCCGGGGCACACCCGAGGAGTTGTGCCGGGAGGCGGCCGGACGGGTCTGGGAGCTGACCGTCGCCTCGGCCCAACTCCCGGACGTCCAGGGCAGGTTCGCGATCAGCCGGATGGTGCGCGGCACGGACGGGGTGCGCCTGCGGCTGCTCGCCGACCACCCGCCCGCGCCCGGGGCCGTCGCCGTCGCGCCGGACCTGGAGGACGCGTACCTCGCCCTCGTCCACCAGAGCCGGAGTCAGAGCCGGAGTCAGAGCCGGAGCCAGGGTGCGGAGGTGGCGCGGTGAACGCCCGCACACTGGCCGGGCTGGCGCTCGGCGACTTCCGCGACCGGGCGCGCCGCCCGGTGTACGCGGTGATCCTGCTCGCCGCCGTCGGGCTCGGCTGCCTCGCGGTGCCGGCCGCCGACAGCAGCTGGGTGATCCTGGACGTCGGCGGCCACCGCGGCACCTACAACAGCGCCTACGTCGGCACCGCCACCGCCCTCGCGGGCGCGCTCTGGCTCACCGTCGGCGGCTTCTACGCCGTCCGCGGCGCGATCGTCCGGGACGGGACCACCCGGGTCGGCCAGGTGCTGGCCGCGACGCCGCTGCGCACGCCCGGCTACCTGTTCGCGAAGTTCCTGGCCAACCTGGCGGTGCTCGGCTCGATGCTCGCCGTGCTGGCCGGTACCGCGCTGGTGCTGCAACTCGTCCGGGGCGAGGACCGGGCGGTCCACCCGGTGGCCCTGCTCGGGCCGTTCGTGCTGCTCGCGCTGCCGCCGGTGGCGCTCACGGCGGCGCTCGCCGTGCTGTTCGAGACGGTGCGGCCGCTGCGGGCCGGGCTCGGCAACGTCGTCTGGTTCGTCGTCGCGCTGCCGGCCGTGATCGGCGGGCAGTCCGGGTCCGCGCCGCTCGGCGGCCTCGGCGTCGGGCAGGCCGCGCGCTCGCTGGAGGCCGCCCTGGCCGCACGCCGACCACCGTCCACCGAAGGCGGGTTCAGCCTCGGCCTGACCCAGGTGCCGCACCCGCTCGACCCGTTCCGCTGGGACGGTTTCGCCGCCACCGGGGGCTTCCTGCGCGACCGGCTGCTGCTCCTGCTGCTGGCGGCGGCCGTCGCGCTGCTGCCCGCGCTCTGGTTCCGCCGGATCGCGCCGGACCCCGCGCTCCCGCTCACCCCCGCCCGCCGCGCCGCCGACCCCGTGCCCGCCGCACCCGCACCCGCACCCGCACCCGCACCCGCCGCACCGCCGCGCTGGACCGCCGGCCCGCCCAACGGCCTGCGGCCGGCCGAAGCGCGGACGGCCGGGGCACGGACGGCCGGGGCGTTCGGGCGGCTGTTCGCGGGCGAGGCGCGGATCCTGGTGCAGGGCGTCCCCCGCTGGTGGTGGCCGGTCGCGGGCGGGCTCGCCGCCGTCGGCCTCGCGGTGCCGCTGCCCGCCGCGACCGGGCTGCTGCTGCCGCTGGGGTGGCTGTGGCCGGTGCTGCTCTGGTCCCGCCTGGGCAGCCAGCGGGTCGAGCACGGCCTGGAGGGGCTGTTGGCCGCGTACCCGGCCCCGCGCCGCCGCCTGCTCGCCGAGTGGACGGCCGGCCTGGCCCTCACCGCCCTGGCCGGTCTCGCCCCGCTGCTGCGGCTGCTCGTGGCGGGCGACGGCCCGGGCCTCGCGCACTGGGCGGCCGGCGCCCTGCTCGTCCCCTCGCTCGCCCTGGCGCTGGGCACGCTGAGCCGCGGCCACCGCCTCTTCCAGGCGCTCTACCTCCCGCTCTGGTACCTCCTGGTCAACCGCGTCGCCGCCCTGGACTTCATGGGCGCCGTCCGCACCGCCGGCCGCCCGGCGGGCCCCCACCCGCTGCTGGTCACGGCGCTGGCCGCCGCGCTGCTCGCCGCGTCCTTCGCGGTGGCGGCGGCCCGGCGCGGCGTCAAGGAGTAACCGGGGCAGGGGAGTTCGGGCCGGCCGTCGGCGGGTTCCGCGTCGTTGCGGGCCGACGGCCGACCGGCCCCGGGTGGGGCGCCGTCGGGTGGGCGGGGAAGCGGGGGCCGCCGGCCCGGCGGAGTGGGTGGGTGGGTGGATGGGGGATCAGGCCAGGCGGTCGGTGAAGGGGTTGCCGAACTTGCCGGTGGGGTCGAGTTCCCGGCGCAGGGCCAGGAAGTCGGGGAGCCGCGGGTAGGCGGCGGTGGTGGCGGCGCGGTCGGCGAGGGTGACCTTTCCCCAGTGCGGGCGGCCGCCGAGGGGGAGCAGGGCGCGTTCGACGGCGGCGAGGGCCGGGGTGACGGTGGCGGGGTCGGGTTTCCAGGTGAAGTGGAGGGCGAGCGAGTCGCGGCCGTACGCGGGGCTCAGCCAGAGGTCGTCGGCGGCGACCGTGCGGACCTCGGAGATGTGCAGGGCGGGGGCCAGCCGGGTGCCGAGGGCGCGCAGTGCGGTGATCGCGGCGGTGGCGGCCGTCCGTGGCAGCAGGTACTCGGACTGCAGTTCGGCGCCGCTGCTCGGGGTGAACTCGGGGCGGAAGTGCGGCAGTCGCCGGTGCCAGCGGCCGGGGGTGCCGAGCTGCCGGGTGCAGTGGTCGGCGGGCATCCCGGGGACGGGGTGTTCGGGGGCGGTGGCGGGGCGGGCGCCCGGGACGGTGGCGGCGGGGCGGCCGTCGTCGAGCTGCTTGACCCAGACCCGGCCGGTGTCCGAGCCCCAGTCGGTGAACAGGCTGACGCTCCAGCCGGCGGCGTGCACCTCGTCCAGGCGGGCGGCGTACTCGGCGAGCGGCAGGCCGAGGTGGACGTACTGCCGCAGGCGGTACGCGGGGAGGACGTCGAGGGTGAGCGCGGTGGCGATGCCGAGCGCGCCGAGGTGGACGACCGCGCCGGGGTGGGACAGGACGCGGGTCTCGCCGTCGGGTCCGAGCAGTTCCAGCGAGCGGACGGCGGCGGCCAGCGAGCGGTGGGCGTCGCCGGAGCCGTGGGTGCCGGTGGCGGTCGCGCCGGCCACCGAGATGTGCGGCAGCGAGGCCAGGTTGGCGAGGGCGAGGCCGGCCGCGTCCAGGGCGGCGGCGAGTTCCGCGTAGCGGGTGGCGGCGGAGACGGTGACGGTGCGGCGGTCGGGGGCGATCTCGATCCGGGTCGGCAGGTCGTCCAGCAGGACCAGGTCGCCGTCGGTGTCGGCGACCGGGCTGAACGAGTGCCCGCTGCCGAGCGCCCGGATCCGCTCGCTGCGGCGGACCAGCTCCCGCAGTTCGTCGAGGGCGCGCGGCCGGTGGACTGCGCGGGCGCCGAAGACCAGGTTGCCCGCCCAGTTGGTCAGCGGTCCGGGGGTCGGCCGTCCGGTGCCGGTGGAGGTCATCGGCGCACCTCCAGGGGCTCGAAGTCCATTTGCAAGGTCGAGAGACAAATTAGTTCACGAAGGGGACGGCGGCAAGGGCCGAGACGGCCGAAAGTTTCGGGAGCGCCCGCGCCCCTCACCGGCGGCCCGGTGCCGCCGTGCTGGAGCGCACCACCAGCGTGGTGGACAGCTCCAGCCGGGTCGGCGCGGTGGGGGGCTCGCCGCCGCGCAGGGCGAGGACCAGCCGGGTGGCCTGCTCGGCCATCTCGCGCAGCGGCTGCCGGACGGTGGTCAGCGCGGGGCTGGTCCACTGGGCGAGGTCGAGGTCGTCGTAGCCGACCACGGAGAGGTCCTCGGGGACGCGCAGGCCGTGCAGCCGGGCGGCCTCCATGACGCCGAGGGCCTGCAGGTCGCTGCCGGCGAAGATCGCGGTGGGGCGGTCGGGGAGGGCCAGCAGCCGCTTGGCGCGGGCGAGTCCGCCCTCGGCGTGGAAGTCGCCGTAGGCGATCAGGTCCGGGTCGGCGCCGAGTCCGGCCATGGCCAGCGCGGAGCGGTAGCCGTCGAGCCGGGCGTGTGCGCAGAGGGTGTCCTCGGGGCCGGTGACGATGCCGATCCGGCGGTGGCCGAGCTCGATCAGGTGCCGGGTGGCGGCCAGGCCGCCGGCCCAGTTGGCGGAGCCGACCGAGGGGACGTCCGGGTCGGGGTTGCCGGCCGGGTCGATGATGACGAACGGGATGGAGCGGGCCCGGAGTTGGCGCTTGAGCTCGGGCGGCAGGCCGGAGAGGACGAGCACCACGCCGAGCGGCCGCCGGCGCAGCACGGCGTCGATCCAGCCGGGTCCGGGGGCGCGCCGGGAGCCGCTGTGCGCGACCACGACCGCGGCGCCGTGCTCGTCGGCGACGGTCTCGACGCCGCGCAGCAGTTCCATCGCCCAGAGGCTGTCGAGTTCGTGGAAGACGATCTCGATCAGCGGCGCCTCGCCGCCGCGGGCGCCGCGCTGGTAGTCGTGCGCGCGCAGGATCCGCTCGACCCGGTCCCGGGTGGCGGCCGAGACGTCGGTACGTCCGTTGAGGACCTTCGAAACCGTCGAAACGGAGATTTCGGCCTCCCGTGCGATGTCCGCAAGGGTGGCTCGTCCCAGTTCATCGCCCTTTTCCATGCGCGCAGCATAGGGCACGGCGGGTGGGCCGAGCGGCTCGGATCACGCTTCAGTAACCCTCGCGACGGGGGGTTGACCCGAAACACGCTCGCAACTTAGCGTCCCGGCCAGGCATTGATTTCGAGACTCGGCTCGAAACTTTAGGAGACTCCTGATGAAGAGACGTGCTTTCGCTGTGGCACTCGGGCTGTCCCTGGTGACGGTGGGGGTGACGGCCTGCGGCAGCGGGGGCTCGTCCGCCGGCGGCGGCTCGAACACGATCCACGTGCTGGTCTACGGCGACGCCAGCAACAAGGTCGAGAAGCAGCTGGTCGAGACCTTCAACAAGACCTCGAAGGTCAAGGTCGTCCTCGACACCATCCCGGGCGCCGACTACCAGTCCAAGCTCAACACCGTCATCAACACCCCGCAGGCGCCGGACGTCTTCTTCAACTGGGGCGGCGGCAGCATCCAGCCCTACGTCAAGGCCGACCTGCTGCTCCCGCTGGACAGCATGATCGAGGCCGACCCGGGCCTGAAGTCGAACTTCCTCCCCTCGGTGTTCGACACCGCGGTGATCGACGGCAAGTCCTACGGCATCCCGATGCGCGGCACCCAGCCGGTGCTGCTGTTCAACAACAAGAAGGTGCTGGCGGCGGCCGGCCTGAGCGTCCCGAAGACCTGGGACGAGCTGCTGAACGCCGTCGCCGCGCTGAAGGCCAAGGGCATCACCCCGTTCGCGCTCGGCGGCGGCGACCAGTGGCCGACCCTGATGTGGTACGAGTACGTCTTCGACCGGGTGGCCGGCCCCGAGCTGTTCCGGAAGGCGCTGGCCGGCGACAAGACCGCCTGGGAGAGCCCGGAGTCGAAGCAGGCGCTCGGCATGCTCAAGCAGCTGGTCGACGCGGGCGCGTTCGGCTCGAACTTCGACTCGGTGAAGTTCACCGACGGCGGCTCCCCGGCGCTGCTGGCCAAGGGCAAGGCCGCGTTCGAGCTGATGGGCTCCTGGGCGTACGCCACCCAGCAGGACGCCAGCCCGGACTTCGCCAAGAACGACCTCGGCTACAGCGCCTTCCCGTCCGTCGCGGGCGGCAAGGGCGACCCGGCGAACCTGGTCGGCAACACCAACAACTTCTACTCGGTGCTGAAGAAGACCAAGCACCCGGAGGCGGCCGCGGCCTTCCTCAAGCTGATGTACTCCGACGAGTTCGTGCAGGCCCAGCTGGCCATCGGCAACCTGCCGACCACCACCAACACCGAGCACTTCCTCGACACCGCGGCCAGCCCCGCGTACTCGAAGTACCAGTACGGCCTGGTCAAGGCGGCCCCCTCGTTCCAGCTCTCCTGGGACCAGGCGTACCCGCCGGCCGCCACCACGCCGATCCACACCGCCGTCCAGCAGTTCTTCAGCGGCAAGCTCGACGTGGACGGCTTCATCAAGGCCATGCAGGCCCTCCCCGCCTCCTGAGACCCCTGAGACGACCCCCATGAGCACTTCCTCCCTCGGATCCGGGCCCGGATCCGGTTCCGGGCCCGGCCGCGGTGCGCGCGCCGGGCGCCGGGCCGGCCGCCGGGCCGGTGTCGGGGTGACCCGCCCGGGCCTGGCCTGGGCGGTGCCCGCCACCGTCTTCTTCCTCCTGTTCGCGATCCTGCCGCTGGTGCTGGTCGCGGTGCTGTCCTTCACCAGCTGGGACGGGGTCGGCGCGCCGACCTTCAACGGCCTGGACAACTGGACCAGGCTGCTGCACGACCCGGTGATGACGCAGAGCGTCTGGCTGACCCTGGTGCTGACCGCGGCCGGCGTCCTGGTGCAGACCCCGGTCAGCGTCCTGCTGGGCGTCTGGGCGGCCGGGCACCAGCGCAACCGGGCCGTGCTGTCGGCGGTCTTCTTCACCCCGCTGCTGCTCTCCGCCACCGCGATCTCGGTGGTCTGGCGGGCCGTCCTCGACCCCAACTTCGGCGTCCCGTCCCAGCTGCCGTGGCTGTTCGGCGACGGCAACCTGATGGGCAGCCAGAGCGGCGCGATCGCGGTGCTGACCTTCGTCGGCATGTGGCAGTGGACGCCGATGCACGCCCTGCTCTACCAGGGCGGCGCCCGGGCGATCCCGCGGGTGCTCTACCAGGCCGCGGCGATCGACGGCGCGGGCAAGGTCCGGCAGTTCCTGCACATCACCCTGCCGCAGCTGCGCAACACCATGATCACCTCGGTGATCCTGATGCTGGTCGGCGGCCTCACCACCTTCGACACCGTGCTGATCCTGACCCAGGGCGGCCCGGGCACCGACACCACCAACAGCGCCTTCTACATGTACCAGCAGGCCTTCAAGAGCTTCGACTTCGGCTCCGGCTCGGCCATCGCCCTGGTCCTCGTGGTGGTCGCCACCCTGATCTCGCTCGCCGTCGTCCGGCTCTCCGGCTACGACAAGATGCGCGGCACCACGGAGGGACTCTGATGCGTAGGCGTCCCAACCACCTCGCCGGGCTCGGCTCGCTGGTCTGGCTGGCCGTCGTCGGCTTCCCGCTGTACGTGCTGCTGATCTCGACCTTCCGGACCAGGGCCAGCTACTCCTCCGAGGGGCCGCTCAGCTTCCCCGAGCACCTCACCCTGCAGAACTACGCCGACGACTTCTCCAACGGCTTCGGCCAGGACTTCCTCAACACGGTGATCGTCACCGCCAGCGTGGTCGCGATCGTGCTGCTGGTCGTCCCGCCGCTGGCCTACGCGATCGTCCGGGCCCGGGGCCGGACCATCGCCACCGTCTTCCGGATCTTCCTGCTCGGCCTGGCGATCCCCGCCCAGGCCGTGATCGTCCCGATGTTCTACGTGATCAGCAAGGCCGGCCTGTACGACCACCTGATCGGCGTGATCCTGCCGACCGCCGCGTTCTGCCTGCCGGTGTGCACGCTGGTGCTGACCGGCGCCATGCGCGACATCACCAACGAGCTGTACGAGGCCATGGCGATGGACGGCGCCACCCCCTGGCGGGTGTTCTGGCAACTGGTGGTGCCGCTGTCCAGGGGCGGCCTGTCGTCCGTCGTGGTCTTCTCGGCGCTCCAGGCGTGGAACGGCTTCCTGTTCCCGCTGATCCTGACCCAGTCGGAGAGCAGCAAGGTCATCACCCTCGGCCTGTACAACTTCCAGACCGAGCACGGCGTCGACGTGCCCGGCCTGCTCAGCGCCGTCGTGCTGTCGATGCTCCCGATCTTCATCGTCTACCTGTTCGCCCGACGTGCCTTGGTCCAGGGCCTCATGGGCGTCGGAGGAAAGTGACCACCGAGATGAACCCGGCCGTTCCCACCGAAGCCCCCACCGAAGCCCCCGGCACCGCCGCCCCCGCCGCCCCCGCACCCGCGCCCCGCTGGCGCGACCGCGCGCTGAGCGCCGGGGAGCGCGCCGACGCGCTGATCGCCGAGATGACCCTGCCGGAGAAACTGGCCCAGCTGATCGGCGTCTGGGTCGGCGCCTCCGACGAGGGCGGCGACGTCGCCCCGCACCAGCACGACATGGAGGAGCCGCCGGACCTGGACGACCTGCTCCCGCAGGGCCTCGGCCAGCTGACCCGCCCGTTCGGCACCCGCCCGGTCGACCCGGCGCTCGGCGCGCTCTCGCTGGCCCGCAGCCAGCAGCGGATCGCCGCCGCCAACCGGTTCGGCATCCCCGCGCTGGCCCACGAGGAGTGCCTGGCCGGCTTCGCCGCCTGGGGCGCCACCGCCTACCCGGTGCCGCTGTCCTGGGGCGCCGCCTTCGACCCGCCGCTGGTCGAGCGGATGGCCGCCGCGATCGGCCGCGACCTGCGCGCGGTCGGCGTCCACCAGGGCCTGGCGCCCGTCCTCGACGTGGTCCGGGACGCCCGCTGGGGCCGGGTCGAGGAGACCATCGGCGAGGACCCGTACCTGGTCGGCACGGTCGCCGCCGCGTACGTCCGCGGCCTGGAGTCGGCGGGCGTCGTCGCCACCCTCAAGCACTTCGCCGGGTACTCGGCCTCCCGGGCCGGGCGCAACCTCGCCCCGGTCGGGATGGGCGTCCGCGAGCGCGCCGACGTCATCCTGCCGCCGTTCGAGATGGCCGTCCGCGAGGGCCGGCCGCGCTCCGTCATGCACGCCTACACCGACACCGACGGCGTGCCGTCCGCCGCCGACGGGGAACTGCTGACCGGGCTGCTCCGCGACACCTGGGGCTTCGACGGCACCGTGGTCGCCGACTACTTCGGCATCGCCTTCCTCAAGGTGCTGCACGGCGTGGCCGGCGACTGGGCGGAGGCCGCCGCGCTCGCGCTGGCCGCCGGCGTCGACGTCGAACTGCCCACCGTCAAGACCTTCGGCGAGCCGCTGCTGCGCGCCGTCGAGGACGGCACCGTCCCCCTCGCGACCGTCGACCGGGCGCTGCGCCGGGTGCTCGCCCAGAAGGCCGAACTCGGCCTGCTGGACGAGGACTGGGACGCCGTCCCCGCCGCGCTGGCCGGCCGCCCGCTGGACGACCCGTCCGCGCTGCGCGGCACCGTCGACCTCGACCCGCCGGAGAACCGGGCACTGGCCCGGGAGATCGCCGAACGCGCCGTCGTGCTGCTCAGCAACGACGGCACCCTGCCGCTGCGCGCGCCCCGCCGGATCGCGCTGATCGGCCCGAACGCCGACACCCCGACCGCGGTGCTCGGCTGCTACGCCTTCCCCGTGCACGTCGGCGGCCAGCACCCGGACGTCCCGCTCGGCATCGAACTGCCCACGCTGCGCCAGGCGTTGGCCGCCGAGTTCCCCGGCACCGAGATCTGGACGGCGGCCGGCGCGAGCGTCGACGGCCCGGACACCTCCGGCTTCGCCGAGGCCCTCGACCTGGCCCGCCGGGCCGACGTGGTGGTGCTGGCGCTCGGCGACCGGGCCGGCCTGTTCGGACGCGGCACCAGCGGCGAGGGCTGCGACGTCGAACTGCTCGAACTCCCGGGCGTCCAGCAGCAGTTGCTGGACGCGCTGCTGGACGTCGGGACGCCGGTGGTGCCGGTGCTGCTGGCCGGCCGGCCGTACGCGCTGGGCCGGGCGGTCACCGGGGCCGCCGCCCTGGTGCAGGCGTTCTTCCCCGGCGAGGCCGGCACCGAGGCGGTGGCCGGCGTGCTCAGCGGCCGGATCAACCCGTCCGGCCGGCTGCCGGTCAGCATCCCGGCCCGGCCCGGCGTCCAGCCCTCCACCTACCTGGCGGCCCGGCTGGCCGGCCCCAGCGAGGTCTCCAGCACCGACCCGACGCCCGCGTTCGGCTTCGGCCACGGCCTCGGCTACACCGCCTTCGAGTGGACCGGCCTCGCCGTCGACCGCGAGACCACCGGCACCGACGGCGAGTTCGAGCTCGCCTTCACGCTCCGCAACACCGGCGACCGGGCCGGCAGCGAGACCGTCCAGCTCTACCTGCACGACCCGGTCGCCGGCGTGGTCCAGCCGGTGCAGCGGCTGATCGGCTACCGCCGGATCGAACTCGACGCCGGCGAGAGCACCCTGGTCCGGATCACCGTCCCCGCCGACCTGGCCTCCCACACCGGCCGCGACCACCGCCGGATCGTCGAACCCGGCGCCCTGGAACTGCGGATCGCCGCCGCCAGCACCGACCCCCGCCTCACCGCCACCGTCCGCCTGGACGGCCCGGTCCGCGTCCTGGACCACACCCGGCGGCTGCACGCGGAGTTCCGGACCGGCTGACCCCGCCGCACCGCCCGCCGACCCGACGGCCGCGCCGCCTCCCCGCCACGGGAGGCGACGCGGCCGTCCGCGCGCGCCGGACGCCGTGGCGACCGGCGCGAAGCGCTGGTCCGCGGCCGGCCCGAGCGCCTGCGGCACCGACCGACTCGGTCGCGGGAGGTCACGCGGCTCGACGGTGCGAACGATCGTGGAGGCGCCTCTCGCCGAGGAGCCGACAACCGGGGGAGCGGGCCTCGACCGCCCCGCTCCGAACGGGCTCGGGCCCGGGGTGCGGTCAGCCGTCGAGCTCGGCGGAGGGGAGGACGGCGCCCGGGACGTCGGCCGGGGCGAGGAGGGTGTGCTCGCCCGGGTAGGGCTGCTGCCAGTCGTGGGCCTCGTACCAGGTGAGGTGGTTCAGCTGGGCCGGGTTGGCGCGGTCCGGCACGGCGTCGGGGCCGGTCAGGTGCTGCTGCTTCTTCCAGTCCGACCACTTCGCCGCGAGGTCCGCCGCCGGGGCGGGGACGCTCCCGGTCGGGGCGGCGGCGGCCGCCGGGTCCGCCGGGGCCGGGACGTCCGGGCCGCAGGGGGGCGGGGTGGCGAGGCCGTTGGTGAGCGAGGTGCGGTTGGGCAGGGCGGTGAACGGGGCGGGGTCGGGGGTGCGGGTGAAGGCGCCGGTCATCGGGGTGGCGGCGGTGTCCTTCTGGTTCATCGGCTTGATCCCGAGGATCTGCTCGATGGTGCGGATCATGTTGATCTGCGAGTAGTAGCGGCTGTCGACGACGCCGTGCCGGGCGTACGGGCTGATCACCTGGATCGGCGCCCGGTGCCCGTCGACGTGGTCCAGGCCCGCCTGCGAGTCGTCCTCGACCACGAAGACCGCCGAGGAGTCCCAGTACGGGCTGTGGCTGATCTCGTCGACGATCTGTCCGACCGCGAGGTCGTTGTCGGCGACCTGGGCGGCCGCGTTGGCGGGCCCGCCGGTGTGGTCGCTGGAGAGCCAGAGCATGTTCAGGTCGGCGGGGCCGTTCCGTTCGAAGTCCTGCTTCCAGATCTGGGCGCGGTAGACGTCCGGCACGCTGGTGTCGAACTTCGGGAAGGCCGGCACCGACACCCGGTTCAGCGACGGGATCGGCGAGGAGGACACCAGCCGGTAGGCCGAACCGGCCCCGGTGGCGGCCATGTTCCTGGTGTCGCAGTACAGGTTCTGCCAGCTCGCGTCGGCCGGCTTGGCGAGGAACTGGTGGAACTCGCCGAAGTCCCGCACGCTCCGCCCGGCCGCCTGCGCGCCGCTCCACAGCGTGCCGCTCGCCTGGTGGCCGAGCGCGTCGTCCTCGGTGTCGTAGCTGCGCAGGTACTCGCCCGCCGAGGACTCGGTGTACTCCGGATTGTCGGCCTGCATCAGCCAGTTGTGGCCCTCGGCGGAGTTGGTGCCGATGTCGTACGTGTTGTCGTAGAGGCCGAACTGCCGGGCCAGCGCGTGCTGGTTGGGTGTCACGTTCGCGCCGAACTGGGCGAGTGCCGGGTCGCCGTTGCCCTGCGGGAGGTCGCCGAACAGCTGGTCGTACGTCCGGTTCTCCTTGACGATCAGGAAGACGTGCTTGATCGTCGACGGGTCGCCGATCTTCTCCGGGACGGGAACGGCCTTGGCCTTGTCGCCCGTTGCGCTCTTCGCCGCGTTCTTCGTCCAGTTGTTCCGCGCGAAGACCTTCGCGGTCTGCTTGCGGATCTCCTGGTCGCCGGGCAGCGTGAAGCGCACCACGCTGGAGGTGGTGTCGTGCGTCCCGTGCCCGGCGGCGGTGGTGTCGCGGCGGGCGTCGATGCCGCGGGTGTTCGAGACCAGGACGTCCTTGCCGGAGACGGCGAGTTCGGCGGGGAAGTAGTCGGTGGGCAGCAGCCCGACGTAGCTCGCCGGTTCCTGCGGGCCCGCGTACCGGTAGACGGCGATCGCGTTGGCCCGGCCGAGGGTGACCAGGAGGCGGCCGTCGTCGGTCAGCGCCACCGCGTTCGGCTCGTAGCCGATCGACGCCTCCGACCAGGGCCGGGTGGCGATGGTCTGGACCACCTGGTCGCGGCGGGTGTCGATCACCGAGACGCTGTCGGTCCCGGTGTTGGTGACGAACACCGTGCCGTTCTTGGCGTACACGGCGGTCGGGTGCAGGCCGACGTCGATACCGGCCGGCGCGTTGGAGGGGTGTGCCAGGTCGATCACGCTGACCGTGCCGGTGGTGGCCGCGCCGGTCTCCGGGTCGGCCGGGACCTGGGTGCCGTACGAGTTGATGGTGCTCTCGCCGGGCCGGGCCGGCCGGCCGCCCTCGTTGCTGACGTAGAGCTTGCCGCCGGACAGCGCCAGGCCGCGCGGCGCGTTGCCGACCGTCCAGCTCCGGGTGACCGTGCCGGCGGCGGTGTCGATGGCGACCACCCGGTTCTGGCCGTTGACCGCCGCGTACGCGGTCGAACCGTCCGCCGAGAAGACCAGGCCGGAGACCAGGGCCTGCTGCGAACCGCTCTTGGCGATCTTCACGGACACCGGGCCGCTGACGCTGCCGTCCGGGGCGACGGTGAACCGGGTGTAGCCGTCCGGCTGGCCGAGCCAGAGCTGCTTGCCGTCCGGCGAGTAGGTCGGGCCCTCCTGGCCGACGCTGTTGCCGCTGATCTGCGGCACCGACGCGGCGCCGGAGCCGACGACCTGCCGCACCTTCCAGCTCCGCACGTCCACGATGACCAGCGCGGCGCCGCCGTCGGCGACCGAGGCCGCCAGGTGGGCGCCGTCCGGGCTGACCGTCGACGACATGATCTTGCCGTTCGGGATGACCAGCCGCTCGCCGTACGGGTCGACGTACTGGTTGTCGGACACCAACTGGCCCAGTTCGTACGACTGCCCGACCTGGTCGGTGCCGAAGGCGTCGGTGCCGTGCGCGAAGCCGACGCCCGCGCCGGCGGTCAGCACCACCGCGGTGGCGGCGGCCGTCACCAGCGTCCGGCGGCGGTGGCGGGCGGCCGGGCGGGCGGCCGGTGCTTCGAGGTCGTCACTCAGACGGCGACGGGTGACCTGCATGCTGCTGTCCCTTCTGCGGACTGCTTCTACGGACTGCTTCTACGGAGCCGGCAGCAGCTCGACGTTCCCGTCGAACTGCCAGAGCGGGTTCGGCGCGTCGCCGACGGGCGTGCGCACCAGGAAGTAGCCGTTCACCTCCTTCGGCCCGTCGCCGTCGGCGACGAACCGGCCGTCGGGGGCCACGTCCAGCTGGTAGACGGCCGTGCCGGTGGCCTCGGTCCCCGGCAGGTGCCAGGACACCGTGCAGCGCCAGTCGTTGCCCGGGCCCTCCGGCTCGACCAGGGTGCTGCCCTTGTCGCAGGAGGCCGTCACCGCGAGCTGCTGCTCGGTGGCGTCCGGGCGGTTCAACTCGGCGGTCTGCAGGCGGTAGAGGTGCCCGAAGGCGGTGGCCACCGCGCGCTGCACCTTCTCCTGCCCGATGCCCGAACCGCCGCCCGCCGACGGCAGCAGCACCGCCGCGCCGGCGGCCAGCAGCCCGGCCAGCGGGAGCGCGCCCAGCAGGAGCGCGGGCCGGCCCGGGGCGTCGTGCACCGGGTTGGTGAAGTCCCGTCGCAGGAACAGCAGGTAGGCGCAGGCCGTGCTCACCGCGGCCCACAGCAGGCTGACCGCGACGCCGATCAGCAGCGGACCCCACTGGACGGGGCCGGTGAACAGACCGTTCCAGGAGACGAACGCGTAGCCGGGCAGCGCGAGACGCAACCCGACCGGCAGCGGCAGCAGTTGGGCCAGTTGCAGCACCAGGGCCGCCAGGGCGGGCAGCAGCAGGCCCATCGGGGAGCGGCCGAGGGCGACCGAGCCGAGCAGGCCGAGGCCGGCCAGCGCGAGAGTGGGCGCGAGGGCGCACAGCCAGGCGAGTGCGACCCGGGACGCGGCGTCGCCGGGGGAGAGCGGGGAGCCGTCGAGGCCGACCAGCGGGTGGTGGCCGACCGCGAGCAGGCCGCCGACCGCGCCGGAGACGGCGAGTCCGGTGACCAGGGCGGCCAGCACGCTGAGGCCGGCCAGGGCCTTGGCGGCGAAGATCCGGCGCGGGGAGCGGACGGCGACCAGCAGGTGCCGCCAGGTGCCGAGCCGGTCCTCGGCGGCGAACACGTCGCCCACGACGAGCGAGGTCAGCAGCGGCAGCGCCCAGCTCCCGGCGAAGCCGAGTACCACCAGCGGCCCGGCCCAGCCGGTGGCGTGCATCCACCGTCCGAACAGGGTGTCGGTCGGCAGCGTGGCCTGTCGGCTCACGGCGGCCACGAACAGCGCGGGCGCCAGCCAGCAGACCGGCACCAGCAGCCGGATCCGCCACTGCGCGACCAGCTTCACCACCTCGAACCGGTACGCCCGCAGGACCGGCACCGCGCCACCCGCACTCATCGCACCCCTCCCTCTGCTCCCGCTTCCGCTCCCGCTTCCGCTTCCGCTCCCCGCGACTCGGTCAGGGTGAGCAGGGCGGCCTCCAACGGCGAGACCACGGGCGTGAGTTCGCGCACCGCGACGCCGTCCCCGACCAGCCGGGCCACCAGCGCGTCCAGGCCGGGCACCCCGGCCCGGACCACCAGCCGGCCGGCCGCGTCGTCCGGCAGCAGGCGGACGCCGGTGGTGCCGGCGGCGGTGCGCCGGGCCCGGTCGGGGTCGGAGGTCAGCAGCCGGTAGTCCAACTCGTCGTTGCGCGCGGCGAGTTCGTCCAGCGGCCCGGAGAACGCCACCCGCCCGGTGTGCAGGATCGTCACCTCCGAGCAGAGCGCCTCCAGGTCGTCCATCCGGTGACTGGAGAGCACCACCGCCGTCCCCTCCGACGCCAGGCGGCGCAGCACCCCGTGCACGTGCCGCTTGCCCGCCGGATCCAGCCCGTTGGACGGCTCGTCCAACACCAGCAGCCGCGGCCGCGACAGCAGCGCCGCCGCCAACCCCAACCGCTGCCGCATCCCCAGCGAGAACCCGCCCACCCGGTCGTCCGCGACCTCCGTCAACCCGACCTGCTCCAACGCCTCGCCGACCCCCGCCCCGCGCCCGCCGCGCAACGCCCCGAGCGCCGCCAGGTTCTGCCGAGCGGTCAAGGAGGGGTAAAGCCCGGGGCCGTCCACGAACCCCGCCACCCCGTCCGGGGCGGTCAGCGCGCGGCCGACCGGCGTGCCCAGGATCTCCAGCGCGCCCCGGTCGGCGACGGCCAGGCCGAGCAGCAGCCCCAACAGCGTGGTCTTCCCCGCCCCGTTGGGCCCCACCAGGCCGTGCACCCGCCCCGGCCCCACCTCCAGGTCGACCCCGTCGAGCGCGATGACGTCCCCGAAGTGCTTGCCGACACCCCGGGCCCGGACCGCGAGGCGCGCGTCCATGAAGCCCCTTCCTCCGTAGCCGAAGGAGACCCTAGGGACTTGACGCCGCACGATCAGGACCCGCTTCCTGAACGTTCATGGAACGAAATGCGGTGATCGCCCCCACAACCGCGCCCGCATCCGCCCCCGCATCCGAGCCCGCATCCGCGCCCGCGACCCGCGCGTGAGGGCGCGGGCGGGCCGGGCGTCAGACGCCGAGGAAGCGCAGCACCGCCAGCACCCGCCGGTGGCCGTCGGCGTCCGCCGGGAGGTCGAGCTTGGCGAAGATGTTGCCGATGTGCTTGTTCACGGCGGCGTCGCTGACGAAGAGTTCGGCGGCCAGGTTCGCGTTCGAGCGGCCCTGCGCCATCAGGCCCAGCACCTCCCGCTCGCGCGGGCTCAGCCGTTCCAGCGGGTCGTGCCGCTGCGGGTCTCCCGGGTGCTGCCCGACGACCCGGCCCGCGGCGACCTCGTCCTGCCCCGCGCCCTGGTGCGGGCCCACGACCCGGCGGCCCTGAACGACGACGTGTTCGTCCCGGCGGGCGTCGCGGCGGTCGCCGTCCCGGGCAGCGCCGTCCACGACGCGCTCCGCTACGCCCTGGACGACTACGCCACCGACGCCCGACTTACCGACGCGCTCGCCGCGCTGCTGATCGCCATCGCGGCCGGCGGCACTCCCCGCCAGTTGCGGGCTGCCGCCGCCGGGGAGATCGCGCTGACCGTCCTCCTCGGCACGGCCCTCACCGTCCTGGCCCTGGCCCTCGCCGCCACCGCCACCGTCACCCGGCGGACCCCGCGCGGCCGCTGACCGCCCGGCGTCCGTCCCCGCGCCGGTCCGTCCTTGTGCCGTCGGTCGGGCCGGGCCAGGATGGCGAGGGGCCTGGAGGACGGGGGACGCGGGGTGGGAGAGGTGGCAGCGGACCGGTCCGGCGTGCTGTGGTCGGGGCGGCTCGGCCGGGCGGTCGCGGAGCTGCGGGAGGAGCAGGACGGCCGTCGGGTCCTGCGGATCGGCGACCGGTCGGCGGTCGTCGACGGCCGGACGGGGATCCGCCACCGGACCGGCCGGCTCCTGCTGAGCCGGCGCGTCACCCTCACCCGGGACGGCCGGACCGTGCTGACGCACCGCTACCGGCTGCCGTGGCGGCTTCAGCTCTGCCTGTTCCTGGACCCCGCCTACGACCGGTGGACCGCCGAGGAGGACGACCCGGGCCTGGTGCTGGTGTCCCTGCTCGGCGGGACGGACGACTGGCAGTGACCGGCGACCGGTGACCGCAGGCCCCGACCGGTGAACCGGGCGGGGCCTGCGGGCGCGGTAGTGGGCGGCGGCCGGGTACCGCGCCCGCGGTACGCGGGGAGTCCGCGGGCGGGGGACGACACCGGGCGGTCCGGCGGGGAGGGTGGAGGAGACCTGGAGAAGGGCCGGCGATGGCCCGGCGCAGGCCGACCACGGGAGTGTGCATGACCGTCCTCGCACGCTGGTGCCACCGGCACCGGCTCGTCACCGTGCTGTTGTGGCTGGGGCTGCTGGTCGGCCTGGGGGCTGCCTCCGGCGCGGCCGGCACCAGGTACAGCGACAGCATGGCGATGCCGGCCACCGAGTCGACCCGGGCGCTGGAGCTGCTCAAGGAGCAGCTGCCCGCCGCGGCCGGCGACACCGACACCGTGGTGTGGCACACCGGGGCCGGCGGCGTGGGCGACCCGGCCGTCAAGGAGCGGATGACCCGGGTGCTGGACGCCATCGCGCACAGCCCGTCGGTCGCCGCCGTGGTGAGCCCGTACGAGGAGCGCGGCGCGGCCCAGGTCAGCGCCGACGGCACCACCGCCTACGCGCAGGTCACCTTCACCGGCGACGCGCACGCCGTCCCGAAGGCCGACGTCGAGCACGTGATCGACCTCGCGAAGCAGGCCCGCACCGACACCCTGGACGTGCAGCTCGGCGGGCAGGCCGTGCAGGACACCGAGCGGGAGATGGGTGGCGCCAGCGAGATCATCGGCATCGTCGCCGCGCTGGTCGTGATGACCCTGGTGTTCCGCTCCGCGTGGGCGGCCGCGCTGCCGATCCTCACCGCGGTGGCCGGCGTCGGCACCGGGGTGATCGCCACCGGCCTGCTCAGCCACGGCATGAGCATCGCCTCGGTCGCGCCGACCCTCGGCGTGCTGGTCGGCCTCGGCGTCGGCATCGACTACGCGCTGTTCATCGTCAACCGGCACCGCAAGGGCCTGATGGCCGGGCTGAGCGTCGAGGAGGCGTCCGCGAAGGCGCTGAACACCTCCGGCCGGGCCGTGCTGTTCGCCGGCCTGACCGTGGTGATCGCGCTGCTCGGCATGCTGATCCTCGGCATCGGCTTCCTGAACGGCATGGCGGTCTCCGCCGCGCTCACCGTCGGCCTGACCGTGCTGGCCGCGATCACCCTGCTGCCCGCGCTGCTCGGCCTGCTGAAGCTGCGGGTGCTCTCCCGCGCCCAGCGCCGCCGCCTCGCCGGGCAGGGCCCGCTGGAGGAGCACGCCGCCGGGTTCTGGCCGCGCTGGGCCGCCGAGGTGCAGGCCCGGCCGACCGGCAAGGCGCTGCTCGCCCTCGTCCTGATGCTCGCCGTCTCGCTGCCGGTGCTGTCGCTGCGCCTGGGCAGCTCGGACGCCGGCAACAACCCGAAGTCCACCACCTCCCGGCAGGCGTACGACCTGCTGGCCGACGGCTTCGGCCCCGGCTCCAACGGGCCGCTGCTGCTGGTCGCCGAGGCCCCGGCGGCCGCCGACCGGGCCGCGCTGCAGAAGCTGGTCGGCGAGCTGGAGGGCGTCGACGGCGTCGCCCGGGTGGTGGCCGTGCCGCTCCAGGAGGGCCAGCGGGTCGGCATCGTCCAGGTGCTGCCCAGCACCTCGCCGCAGTCCGCGAAGACCTCCGCGCTGATCACCGAGCTGCGCGAGCGCACCGTGCCCGCCGCCGAGGCCGGCACCGGGCTGAAGGTGTACGTCGGCGGCGCCACCGCCACCGCCGCGGACTTCGCCGACGTGCTGATCGCCAAGCTGCCGCTGTTCATCGCGATCATCGTCGGCCTGGGCTGCCTGCTGATGATGGTGGCCTTCCGCAGCCTGCTGGTGCCGCTGATCGGCGTCGCGATGAACCTGCTGACGATGGGCGTCGCGTTCGGCGCGATCGTCGCGGTCTTCCAGTGGGGCTGGGGCGCGGAGGCGCTCGGCGTCGGCGCGGCCGGGCCGGTCGAGGCGTTCGCCCCCGTCATGATCATCGCGATCCTGTTCGGCCTCTCGATGGACTACCAGGTCTTCCTGATCAGCCGGATGCACGAGGAGTGGACCCACACCCGCGACAACCACCGCTCGGTCCGGATCGGCCACGGCGAGACCGGCCAGGTCATCACCGCCGCCGCCGTCATCATGGCCTGCGTGTTCGCCGCCTTCCTGTTCGGCGGGCAGCGCATGATCGCCGAGTTCGGCCTCGGCCTGGCGCTCGCCGTCCTGCTCGACGTGCTGGTGCTGCGGATGGTCCTGGTGCCCGCCCTGATGCACCGCTTCGGCGCCGCCAACTGGTGGCTCCCGGGCTGGCTCGACCGCCTGCTGCCGCACGTCTCGGTCGAGGGCGAGCCCGACCCGGCGCCCGCCGCCGCGCCGGAGAGCACCCGCGAGCCCGCCGACGCCCGGCACTGACCCCCTGACCCCCTGACCCCCTGACCCCGGAGATCCCCCCCGGGACATCCCCGGAGATCCCCACCCCCTGAACGCGAAGCCCGGCCGGTCACCCCCCTACCGGCCGGGCTCCGCCGCGCACCGTGCGTACCGTGAAGGAGTGCGAATGACGACGCGGAAGCTCAGACGGTGGCTCGGCGGCAGCCCGGCGCGGACCGACGCGGCGATCGCCCTGTCCTGCTTCCTGCTGGCCGCGCCGGTCAGCGCCGCCACCGCCTACCACCGCGACGCCTCGATCGGCGGCTACCTGCTGCTCCTGCTGGCCTCCTGCCTGCCGCTGCTGGCCCGCAGCCGCCGGCCGGTCGCGGTGGCGGCCTGCACCGTCGCGATCGGCGTCGCCGAACTGCTGCTGGTCCCGCTCGCCCCCGGCCGCCGCCCGGAGTCCCTCGGCATCTCGATGGTCGCCGTCGGCTTCGCGCTGTACGCGGTCGGCACCCGCACCGACCGGCGGACCGCCTGGCGCACCGGCTGCTGCGCGGCCGCCGCGCTCACCCTCACCGCGCTGATCGTCCGCCCCGGCCTGGAGGAACTCCCGCAGAACCTCGGCCTGATCGCCTGGCCCTGCCTGTCGGTGGCGATCGGCGACGCCGTCCGCAGCCGCCGCGAACTGCTCGCCTCCGCCGTCGAACGCGCCGAACGGGCCGAACGCACCCGGGAGGAGGAGGCCCGCCGCCGGGTCACCGAGGAGCGGATGCGGATCGCCCGCGAACTCCACGACGTCGTCGCCCACCACATCACCCTGGTCAACACCCAGGCCGGCGTCGCCCACCACCTGATGCGCACCGACCCCGACCACGCCTACCAGGCCCTGGAGCGGATCCGCGACACCAGCCGCGCCGCCCTCGACGAACTCCGCGCCACCGTCGGCCTGCTCCGCCACAGCGGCGACCAGGCCGCCGCCGCCCCGCGCGAACCCGCCCCCGGCCTGGCCGGCCTCGACGACCTGCTCGACGCCTTCCGGCACTCCGGCCTGGCCGTCACCCTGGAACGCTCCGGGCCCGCGACCGGCGCCCCCGCCGGCCCCGCCGCCGACGGCCTCCCGCCGATCACCGACCTGACGGCCTACCGGATCATCCAGGAAGCCCTCACCAACACCCACAAGCACGCCGGCCCCGCCACCGCCGTGGTCCGCCTCGACTTCACCCCCGACCTCCTCCGGGTCACCGTCGAGGACGACGGCCGCGGCACCGGACCCGGCGGCGAGGGCACCGGACACGGCATGATCGGCATGTACGAACGCGCCCGCGCCGCCGGCGGCACCCTCACCGCCGGGCCCCGCCCCCGCCGCGGCTTCCGCGTCCACGCCGAACTGCCGCTGCCCGACCGCACCGGCCGGAAGGGCTGCCGATGACCGTCCGTGTCCTGCTCGCCGACGACCAGGCCCTGCTCCGCGGCACCTTCCGGCTGCTGATCGACTCCGCACCCGACCTGGAGGTGGTCGGCGAGGCCGGCACCGGCCGGGAGGCCGTCGCGCTGGCCCGCTCGCTCCGCGCCGACCTGGTCCTGATGGACATCCGGATGCCCGACCTGGACGGCCTCGCCGCGACCGCGCTGATCACCGCCGACGAGGACCTGGCCGGCGTCAAGGTGCTGATCCTCACCACCTTCGAGAACGACGAGTACGTCGCCGAGGCGCTGCGCGCCGGAGCCAGCGGCTTCCTCGGCAAGGGCATCGACCCCGCCGAACTCCTCGACGCCGTCCGCCTCGTCGCGGCCGGCGACGCCCTGCTCTCCCCGGCCGCCACCAAGGCCCTGATCGGCCGCTTCCTCGCCCAACCCGACCCCGTCCGGCGCGCCGCCCTCCCCCGCCTGGACGTCCTCACCGCCCGCGAACAACAGGTGGTCGCACTGGTCGCGGCCGGCCTCTCCAACGACGACATCGCCGAACGGCTGTTCGTCACCCCGCTCACCGCCAAGACCCACGTCAACCGCGCCATGACCAAACTCGGCGCCCGCGACCGCGCCCAACTCGTCGTCATCGCCTACGAGACCGGCCTGGTCCGCCCCGGCGGCGGCTGAGCGCCGCGCGGGCGGACCGGGCCGGACCGTCAGGCGAGGGCCGGGTCGAGGGAGTCGAGGGACTGGAGGATCTGGTCGACGCTCTGCTTGGCGTCGCCGAAGAGCATGGCGGTGTTGTCGCGGAAGAACAGCGGGTTCTGGACGCCCGCGTAGCCGGAGGCCATGGAGCGTTTGAAGACGACGACGTGTTCGGCCTCCCAGACGCGGAGGACGGGCATGCCGGCGATCGGGCTGGCGGGGTCGTCGAGGGCGGCGGGGTTGACGGTGTCGTTGGCGCCGATGACCAGGACGACGGTGGTGTCGGGGAAGTCGTCGTTGATCTCGTCCATCTCCAGGACGATGTCGTAGGGGACCTTGGCCTCGGCGAGCAGGACGTTCATGTGGCCGGGGAGCCGGCCGGCCACCGGGTGGACGCCGAAGCGGACCTCGACGCCGCGTTCGCGCAGCCGGCGGGTGAGCTCGGCGACCGGGTGCTGGGCCTGGGCGACGGCCATGCCGTAGCCCGGGGTGATGATCACGGACTTGGCGGCGGCCAGCAGTTCGGCGGTCTCCCGGGCGCTGATCTCGTGGTGCTCGCCCTGTTCGGCGTCGCCGCTCGCCGGGGCCTCGATGCCGAAGCCGCCGGCGATGACGGACAGGAAGGAGCGGTTCATCGCCTTGCACATGATGTACGAGAGGTAGGCGCCGGAGGAGCCGACCAGCGCGCCGGTGACGATCAGCAGGTTGTTGTCGAGCAGGAAGCCCGCGGCGGCGGCCGCCCAGCCCGAGTAGCTGTTCAGCATGGAGACCACGACCGGCATGTCGCCGCCGCCGATCGAGGCGACCAGGTGCCAGCCGAGCAGCAGGGCCAGCACGGTCACCGCGACCGTCAGCCCGAGCGAGGGGGAGGCGGTGAACCAGACGGTGAGCGCCGCGAACGCGCCCAGCGCGCCCAGGTTGAGCAGGTTCTTGCCGGGCAGCACCAGCGGGCGGGAGGCGATCCTGGCGGAGAGCTTCAGGTAGGCGACGATCGAGCCGGTGAAGGTGACCGCGCCGATGAAGATCCCGATGAACACCTCGGCGTGGTGGATCGTCAGCAGGTCGGCGGCGACCGCGGTCTGCGCGTCGCCGTGCCGCTCCACCTCCAGGTAGCTGTTCCAGCCGACCAGCACGGCGGCCAGGCCGACGAAGCTGTGCAGGACGGCGATCAGCTCCGGCATCTGGGTCATCTCGACCCGGCGGGCCCGCCACAGGCCGATCGCCGCGCCGACCGCCGTCGCCAGCAGGATCAGCGCGACCGCGCCGGCGCTGATCGTCCGGGAGGCGACCACGACGGTGGCGGTCAGCGCGAGGGCCATGCCCGCGATGCCGTAGGCCACGCCCGCCCGGGAGGTCCGGTGCTGGGAGAGGCCGGCCAGGCTGAGGATGAACAGCAGGGCGGCGACCAGGTCCGCGGCGTGCGCGGCGGTGAGGGAGGTCATCTCGGCTCAGCCTTTCGAGAACATGCTCAGCATGCGGCGGGTGACGGCGAAACCGCCGAAGATGTTCACGCTGGTCAGCAGGATCGCCACGCAGGACAGCACCGTGACCAGCGTGCTCTCGTGCCCGATCTGCAGCAGCGCGCCGATCACCACGATCCCGGAGATCGCGTTGGTCACCGACATCAGCGGTGTGTGCAGGGCGTGGTGGACCTTGCCGATCACGTAGTAGCCGATCACCACGGCCAGCGCGAACACCGTGAAGTTCTCGGCCAGTTGGGCCGGCGCGAAGGCGACCAGCAGGAACAGCGCCAGCATCCCGGCCCCGATCAGCCCGAACCGGACGGCCGGGGCGAGGCGCTTCTCCGGGGCCGCGGCGGCGGCCGGCGCCGGGGGAGCGGCGGCGGGCGCCGCCGAGACCGCGACCGGCGGCGGCGGCCAGGTGGTCGCGCCGTCCCGGACGACCGTCACCGCGCGCTGCACCACGTCCTCGAAGTCGATCACCAGCCGCCCGTCCTTGCCGGGCGTCAGCAGCTTCAGCAGGTTCACCAGGTTGGTGCCGAACAGCTGCGACGCCTGCGCGGGCAGCCGGGACGCCAGGTCGGTGTAGCCGATCAGGGTCACCCCGTTGTCGGTGACCACCGTCCGCCCGGCGACCGTGCCCGCCACGTTGCCGCCCTGCGCGGCCGCCATGTCGACCACCACGCTGCCCGGCTTCATCGCCGCCACGTCCTCGGCGGTGAGCAGCCTCGGCGCCGGGCGGCCCGGAATCAGCGCGGTGGTGATCACGATGTCCACGTCCGCGGCCTGCGCCCGGTACAGCGCGGCCGCCGCCCGGTCGTAGTCCGCCGAGGTGGCCTTCGCGTACCCGTCGGTGCTCGCCTCCTGGGCCGCCTCCACCGGCAGGTACTCGCCGCCCAACGACTTGACCTGGTCCGCCACCTCGGGCCGAGGGTCGGTCGCCCGGACGATCGCGCCCAGGCTCGACGCGGCCCCGATCGCCGCCAGCCCCGCCACGCCCGCGCCCGCCACCAGCACCTTCGCCGGCGGCACCTTGCCGGCCGCGGTCACCTGCCCGGTGAAGAACCGGCCGAACGCGTGCGCCGCCTCGATCACCGCCCGGTAGCCCGCGATGTTCGCCATCGAGCTCAGCACGTCCATCGACTGCGCCCGGGAGATCCGCGGCACCGCGTCCAGCGACAGCGCCGTCACCCCGCGCTCCGCCAGCGCCGCCAGCAGCTCCGGCCGCTGCGCGGGCGCCAACAGCCCCACCAGGGTGGTGCCCGCGCGCAGCCGGGCCACCTCGGCGTCCGACGGCGCGTTCACCTTCAGCACCACGTCGGCCGCCCAGGCGTCCCCGACGGCGGCGCCCGCCGCCCGGTACGCCTCGTCGTCGAACCCGGACGCCGCACCGGCCCCGGACTCGACCACCACCCGGTAGCCGAGGGCCAGCAGCCCGCGCACCGTGGCCGGGGTCGCCGCCACCCGGGTCTCCCCGGCGACGGACTCGGCGACCACGCCGAGCCGTCGGGGCGGCGAGGCGGCCGTGGAGGAAGGCGGGGAGTCGTATCCAGACATCGCTCGTACTCTCTCGTCGGAGGAGGGTGCTGCCGGGCGCGTTCCGTGTGCGTGATGCGTGTGCGTGATGCGTAGGCGTGTGCGTGATGCGTAGGTGTGCGCGTGCTTCGTGCGGGTGTTCCGGGTTCAGGGTGAGTGCTTCCCCTTGAACGCAGGAACCTAGTACTGCAACGGTGCTTACCGTGACGGTTGTTGGGTTCGCTCGTTGGGCGGTTCATGGGTGGAGACATATCCGAGGTCGATGCTCGTCGCTGGTCGGACGGGCTGGCCGACCTGCACGAGCGGTTTGCTCACCGGTTCGCGCGGAGCGAGTCGCGCGAGTCGGCACTGGCCTACATGCGGGGCCTGCTGGCGCCGTTGGAGCGCAAGAACGGCTGGACGGTGGCGGAGGAGGCCGGCCATGGCGGGCCGGACCGGATCCAGAGGCTGCTGAACCGCATCGACTGGGACGCGGACGGGGTGCTCGACGACGTGCGCGAGTACGTCGTCGAGCACCTGGCGGATCCCTGCGGCGTGCTGATCGTGGACGACACCGGCTTCCTGAAGAAGGGCGTGCGGTCAGCCGGCGTCCAGCGGCAGTACTCCGGCACCGCGGGGCGGACCGAGAACTGCCAGGTCGGAGTCTTCCTCGCCTACTCCAGCGAGCTGGGCCGGACGTTGATCGACCGGGCGCTCTACCTGCCGAAGTCCTGGACCGACGACCGCGTGCGCTGCCGAACGGCCGGGATCGGCGACGAGGTCGAGTTCGCCACCAAGGTCCAGCTCGCACGGGCGATGGTCCGCCGCGCGATCGACGACAAGATCCCGTTCCGCTGGGTGACCGCGGATGCCGGCTACGGCTACAGCAAGGGCTGGCGCTACGAACTCGAGCAGGCCGACGTCTTCCACGTCATGGCCACCACCAGCCACGACACCGTCGTCACCTGGCAGGCCATGGACCATCGGCTGCACGACCTGGTCGCCGACCTGCCCCGGCAGAGGTGGAAGCGCCGCTCCTGCGGCGAGGGCGCCCACGGCCTGCGGATCTACGACTGGGCTCGCGTGGAGGTCCGCCCCTGGCACCGTCCTGACCGCAGGCACTGGGTCCTGGCCCGCCGCAGCATCAGCGATCCCACGAAGGTCGCCTACTACATCGCCTACGCGCCGGCCGAGGCCACACTCAACGAGTTGATCGCCGTCGCGGGCGCCCGTTGGGCGATCGAGGAGTGCTTCCAGACCGCGAAAGGCCAGTGCGGCCTCGACGACTACCAGGTCCGCCGCCACCCGGGCTGGTACCGGCACATCACCCTGGCCATGGCCGCCCACGCCTACCTCACCGTCGTGCGGGCCCAGCAGCTCGAAAAGGGGCCGGACCCGCTCGAACGCCAGACCTGGTACCCCTCACCCTCCCCGAGATCCGCCGGCTGATCACGCAGCTCACCCGGCCTGTCCGCCGCAGCATAGGCCACGTCCTGCACTGGTCCCGATGGCGCCGCAGACGCCAACAACAGGCCCGGACCAGCCATTACAAGAGACGAGGCCACAGCCCAAGAGCTGAAGCCTCGTCAGGGTAAGCACTGTTGCAGTACTAGACTCCCGCCCCCCTCCGGGGTAAAGGGGTGAGTGGTGAAATGTGTCACCACAGGTGCGTCCGACCGGGTTGCGCCCCCGACCGTGCAGAGGAGCACCCACCCGCGATGCGCGTCCTGCCCTACGGCACCCGGGCCGTCCTGGTCGAGGTCGAGGACCTCGACCGGGCCGCCCGGCTGCACGCCGCCCTGCTCGACGACCCGCCGCCCGGCACCGGCGAACTCGTCCCCGCCGCCCGCACCGTGCTGGTCCACTACGACCCGGCCCGCACCGATCCGGCCCGGCTCGGCGCCGCGCTGCGCGCCCTCGACCTGCGGGCCGCCCCCGCCGCCGGCGCCGCCCCCGTCACCATCGAGGTCCGCTACGACGGCGAGGACCTCGCCGAGATCGGCCGGCTCACCGGCCTGACGCCCGCCCAGGTCGTCGCCCGGCACACCGCCGCCGCCTACCGCGTCGCGTTCTGCGGCTTCGCCCCCGGCTTCGCGTACCTCACCGGAGTCGACCCCGCCCTGCGGGTCCCGCGCCGGGCCGCGCCCCGCACCCGGGTCCCGGCCGGGGCGGTCGCGCTCGCCGACGAGTTCACCGGCGTCTACCCGCGCGAGTCGCCCGGCGGCTGGCAGCTGCTCGGCACCACCCGGCACCCCCTGTGGGACCCGTCCGCCGACCCGCCGACCCCGCTCACGCCGGGCACCGCCGTCCGCTTCACCGCCGTCTGACCGCCGTCCGGCTGTCGCCCCGACTGCCGTCCGGCTCTCGGCCCGACCGCCGTCCGACCGTCCCGAACGCCCTTGCCGCAGGCCGGAGTCCGCCCATGCCCAGCCCCCGTACCAGCCCCAGTGCCCGTACCAGCCCCAGTCCCCGTACGCTCCGTGTGATCGGCGCGGGCTTCGGCGCCACCGTCCAGGACCTCGGCCGGCCCGGGCACGCCGCCCTGGGCGTCAGCCCGTCCGGTGCCGCCGATCCGCGCAGCCTGCGGCTGGCCAACCGGCTGGTCGGCAACCACGAGGACGCCGCCGGGATCGAGGCCCCCTACGGCGGCCTCGTGCTGGAGGCCGGTCGGCACACCACCGTCGCGCTGGCCGGCCCGCCGTGCCCGGCCCGGGTCGGGCGCCGCGCCGTCGACACCCACGCCCCGGTCCTGCTCGCGCCCGGGGAGCGCCTCACCGTCGGCAGCCCCGTCCACGGCCTGCGGGTCTACCTCGCGGTCCGCGGCGGCATCGACGTCCCCCCGGTCCTCGGCTCGCGCTCCACCGACACCCTCTCCGGGCTCGGCCCGGCCCGCCTCGCCCCCGGCGACCTGCTCCCCGTCGGCACCCGCACCGCGCACTGGCCCGCCGCCGACCTGGCCCCCGAGCGCCCCTTCCCCGCCGAACCGGTGCTGCGGATCGTCCCCGGCCCGCGCGACGACTGGTTCACCCCCGAGGCCCGCACCGCCCTGTGCACCGCCCGCTACACCGTGACCTCCCGCTCCGACCGGATCGGCATCCGCCTCGACGGCCCGGCCCTCACCCGCGCCCGCCCCGGCGAACTCCCCTCCGAGGCGGCCCTCCCCGGTGCCCTCCAGGTGCCGCCCGACGGCCGCCCGATCCTCTTCCTCACCGACCACCCCGTCACCGGCGGCTACCCCGTCATCGCCACCGTCCACGAGGACGACCTCCGGCTCGCCGCCCAGACCCGCCCGGGCCGCACCCTCCGCTTCCGGATGATCTGATCAACCGTCAATCAGCCTCCGCCGCTGGCAGACTGGCCATTCGGAGCGGCACGGACCAGGGGCCAAGGGCCAAGGGCCAAGGACGACGGACGGCGGGGGACGGGATGCGGGCGGGGAGGGGCGGCTGGGGCTACGGCGCGGCCGGCTGGGCGGGGGCGTTCGCCGCCGCGCACGTCTACTGGGCGGTCGGTGGGTCGCACGGGCTGGCCGTCTCGGCGGGGGAGCGGCTCGCGGCGGAGCGGCCCGGCTGGTTCGTGGCGGCCGGGCTGTGGGGCGTGGCGGCGGCCTGCCTGGCGGGCGCGGGCCTGGGCGTGCTGCTGGCACGGGCGGGGGCGGCGTCGCGGTGGCGCCGGGCGGTCGAGTGGGCGGGTCGGTGGGTGGGCGTGCTGCTGCTGGCGCGCGGGGCGCTGGTCGAGGTGCTGCTGCTGACGGACGCGACCGGGCTGGACGGCGCGGTGAGCCGGGCCCAGCGGGCCTGGACGCTGGAGCTCTGGAACCCGTGGTTCCTGGCCGGCGGCGTCCTGTTCTGGCTGGCCGCCCGCGCGCTGCGCCGGAGCGCGGCGGAGAGTCCGGCGGGGCGTCCGGCGGAGCGGGGGCCGGGCCGGGACGGCAGGGGCTCAGGCCAGGCCGGGGTGGATCAGGCGGCCGCGGTGGACGAGTGACGCGGACTGCTTGAGGCGGCGGACCCGGACGCTGATCTCGTAGCCCGCGATGCCCTCGACCAGGGCCAGCCGGGTGGTCAGGTAGCGGTAGAAGTCCGGGGTGTCGCGGCAGATCACCACCGCCATCAGGTTGTGCCGGCCGCTGATCGCGGCGGCGAACGCGCACTCGCCATGGCCGCCCAGCTCCTCGCCGACCCGGTGCAGCCGGGCCAGGTCGACCTGGAGCCACAGGGTGGCGTTCAGCTCGTAGCCGAGCAGTTCCGGCAGCACGTCGACGTCGTAGGAGAGGGACCCGGCCGCCTCCAGCGCGGCCAGCCGACGGGCGACCCGGGGCGTGGACCAGCCGGTCAGCTCGGCGAGGCGGGTGTGGGTGGCCCGGCCGTCCTCGGCCAGGGCCCGCAGCAGCGGCAGGTCCTCCTCGCCGATCGGCCGCGGCGGGTCGGCCGGGACGGGCCGGTCGGCGGTCAGCTGCCCGATCTGCGCGGCGCTCAGCGGGGGACCTGCGGCCGTCCAGGAGGTGGCGCCGAGGCCGCCGAAGGAGCGCACCACCAGGTCCAGGCTGACGTCTTCGTCCTCAGCCTGTACTTCGGCATGGTGCAGCACCTGAGCACCCTGCAGGCCGCGCTGCGGCTGGTCCTGGTCACCGGCACCTCGCTGCTGGCCGGCCTCCCGGTCGGACGGCTGATGCACCGGGTCGCGCCCCGGCTGCTGATCACCACGGGCCTGCTGCTGATCGCCGCCGCGCTGCTCACCCTCACCGGCGTCGACGCCGCCACCTCCTACCCCGCGCTGTCCTGGCGCCTGGTGCTGCTCGGCCTCGGCATGGGCGCCGTCCTCACCCCGATGACCGCCACCGCGGTCTCCGCCGTCCCGTTCCACCTCGCCGGGATGGCCGCCGCCGGCAACAACGCGATCCGCCAGGTCGGCGCCGCGCTCGGCCCGGCCGTCCTCGGCGCGCTGCTCACCACCCGCACCCTGGACGCCCTCCCCGGCCGGCTCGCCGACGCGGGCGTCCCCGCCGACACCCGCGCGCGCCTCCTGGACACCGCCCGCGACCAGGGCCTCGGCGCCGTCGCCGGCCTCGACCTCGGCCCCGCCACCGGCCGCGCGACGGCCGCCCTCGGCGACTCCTTCCTGGACGGCATGCGGCTGTGCCTGCTGGTCTCCGCCGCCCTCGCCCTGCTCGCCGCCCTGGCCGCCGCACTGCTGCTGCGCCCGGCCGCCGGACGGCCCCGGACCTGACTGTTCGTCAGTGGGGCCTGCCACGCTCCCTCCCATGAGCGAAACGAACGCGGCGCCGCCGTCGCGCGCCGACTGGAAGACCACCTCTCTGGGTAGCCAGCCGATCCCCGTGCACTGCGGGCGGCTCGCCTACGACATCGACCTCGGCGAGTGGGAGTGCGCCTGGTGCGACGACCGGATCCACGTCCGGGACATCCCGGACTGGCCGCGCCCCGCCCGCACCGCCGCCGCCGTCCGGTCATGAGGCCGGGGCGGGGGTGCGGACGGCGGGTGGCGGGTGACGGGGCGTCAGTAACGGCCGGGTAACAGCCGCCGCCTAGGGTCCTCGACGAGTGCCGAGGGCACCGGCCACAGGAGCCGGAACCCCCGGTGCGCCGCTCATCCTCGGGCCCGGCGGCCGCGGACCCCCCATCCCCGCGACCGCCGGGCCCGTCGAGCAACCCGGCCGACGCCTGTGCGCCGGGACTTCTGTGGGGACGCCCCGGCGCCCGGACGTCGGCCCACCGGTGCGCCGCCCCACCAGGCCCACCGGCGCGGTTCGAGCGCCGCAAAATCGGCGGAGCGGTCGGGCCCGGGCACGTAGCATCCGGTGTCATGGCGATGTTCGTGCACCTCACCTCGGCGGCCGACGCGCCGCGCATCCGGCGTTCCGGGATCAGGGCCGACAGCCGGGGGCCGGAGGGGGCGCGCGGCTCGTACGTCTTCCCGGTGCTGCCCTCGTACACGCTCACCCACCAGTGGCTGCGCGAGCTGGCCCGGGGCGGGAGCAGGGGCGGGCTGGTTGCGGTGCACGTCCGGCTGGACGACGGGCTGGAGGTGTGGGCCGGGCACTACGCCGGGCGGTACTCCGGGCGGAAGCGGGAGGAGCGCCGGCTGGTGACGGCCGCCGAGGCGGTGCGGCTGATCGCCGGGCGGGAGGACCCGCGCGGCTGGGAGGTGTTCGTGCCCCGGGCGGTGCGGCCCGGTGAGGTGCACCGGATCCGCACCGCCCCGCAGGTGGTCGGCTGGCGCTACAAGCCGGACGCGCACGGCACCCGGCCCTGCACCTGCTTCGGCTGCGTGGTCCGCGGCGGGTACGGCGGCCGCCGGCTGCGCGAACGGATGCCGCACCCGCTGGACGGGCCGCCGCCGCCCGTCCCCGTCCTGCTGGCCCGGATCGCCGCCGCCGACGGCGACCCCGCCGCGCTCGACGACGCCCTGCACTGGTTCGGCATGCGCCGCCGCGGCCCGCTCCGCGCGCTGGCCCCGCTCGCCGCCCACCCCGAACCCCGGGTCCGCGAGGCCCTGGTCTGGGCGCTCGGCCACTGGAACACCCCCGGCACCGAGGACCTGCTCGACACCCTCGCCGCCGACCCCGACCCCCGGGTCCGCGAAGCCGTGGTCTGGAAGGCCGACCGCCGCGCCACCCCCCGCGCCGAGGCCCTGCTCGACACCCTCGCCACCGACCCGGCCGCCGAGGTCCGGGAGGCCGTCGCCTCGGCCCGCGAACCGGACTGACCGCCCGCCCGCCCGCTCCCAGGCGGGCAGGCGGGCGGGCCGTCAGCCCAGGGGCTCCAGCAGTTCCAGCAGTCGCCGTTCGGCCGCCGCGCTCAGCCCCTCCGCGGCCAGTCCCCGCGCGTCGGGGGCGGGTCCGCCGCGCGCGGTGTCCCAGGCCAGGGTGTCGGCGATGGTCTCGGCCAGCGGACGGTAGGCCAGCCCGGCGGCCAGCGCCCGGGAGACGTCGACCCGGTTGATCGCCGCGCACTCGGGCGAGGCGATCCACATCGGCACGCCCATCCACGGTTCGACCCCGGCCCGCAGCAGGCGGGCGCTGTCGATCCAGACCGGTTCGGCGGCGGGGTTCACCACCGCCCGGCAGGCGGCGAAGAACTCGCCGAACGGCAGCGGCCGCCCGGTGACGTGGTACGGGCCGCCGCGCCCGGCCGTGACGCAGTCCAGGATCCACGCCGCCAGGTCGCGGACGTCGATGAACTGCGCCGGGTCGGCCGGGTCGCCCGGCAGCAGCACCCGGCCGCCGCGCCGGAAGCGCCGCGGCCAGTACGGGAAGCGGTCGGTGCTGTCGTGCGGCCCGACGATCAGGCCGGGGCGGACCACGCTCGCGCGCTCGCCGAAGGCGTCCAGGACGATCCGCTCGCAGCGGGCCTTGCGCGCCCCGTACAGCTGGTGGGGCGGCAACTCGCGGTCGAGGTCGAGCAGTTCGCCGTCCTCGTCCTGCACGGTGGCCTGGTCGGCGAGCACCGACAGCGAGGAGACGAAGACGTACCGGCCGACCCGCCCGGACAGCGCGGCCACCGAGCGGCGGACCGCCTCCGGCTCGTAGCCGGCCACGTCGACCACGGCGTCCCAGCTCCGCCCGGCCAGCGCGGACAGGTCGGCGGTGCGGTCGCCGAGGACGGTCTCGACACCCGGGAACAGCCCGGGCGCGGACAGGCCGCGGTTGAACAGCGTCACCCGGTGCCCGGCGGCGAGGGCGGCCTCGACCAGGGCGCGGCCGACGAAACGGGTCCCGCCCAGCACGAGCAGCCGCAGCCGGCCCGGCGGACGCCGGACGGCAGGCGGGACGGCAGGCGGGACGGCACGCGGGACGGCACGCGGGACGGAAGGCGGAACAGGACGGAGGGGAACACTCTGCATGAGGGAAGAACTCCGGAGTGGTGAAGCGGCCCGGACCGCCGGCGGCAGCAGCCGGCTCAGTCCGCGGCCCGGATGGGGACGTGACGGAACTCGCTCCCGGCAACCATCAACCTCACCCTCTCGGCGACGCGTCGACCCACCACCCCGGACGGGGCGTCCGCGAACCTAGCAGGAAGCGCCCGGGACGGTCGACCGGAAAGCCCCCCGGCCGCCGACGAGTTCGGCGGCCCGGACGAGGACCCGGAGGGCTTCGCGTGCGGCGGCTGGCAGGCCCCGCTGCTGGACGAGGTGGCGGGCGCGCAGGTCGACGCCGCGTACCAGGGCACCGACGCGCTGCTGCTGGGGCGCCGGACGTACGACATCTTCGCCGCGTACTGGCCCACCGCCGGGGACAACCCGTTCGCGCGGCTGTTCGACTCCGTCCCCGAGTACGTGGCCTCGCGCGGCGAGCCCGCGCTCGACCGGGCGGGCTCGCGCCTGCTCGGCCCCGACCTGCCCGCCGCCGTCCGGGAGATCCGGGAGCGGCACGAGCGGATCCGGGCGGTCGGCAGCCTCGACCTGGTGCAGACCCTGCTGCGGGAGCGGCTGTTCGACCGGATCGACCTGTGGGCGCGCCCGATCGTCCTCGGCACCGGCAAGCAGGTCTTCGGCAGCGGCGCCGTCCCCGCCAACCTCACCCTGCTCGCACCCCCGGCCGCGAGCCCGCGCGGCACCGTCCTGCTGCCCCACGGCCTCGCCGACGGCGTCCCGGGGACCGGCGACACGGCCGCCCGGCAGGCGAGTCGACCGCCCGCCCGGGCGCGCCGCCCGGTGCGCCCGGCCGGTCGCGGACGCCCGGGTTCGCCTCGCCGCCGTGTCGGGACTATCCTCGGGCGCAGGTTTCGGGCATGGGGCCCAAAAGGTGTCTTGGGGGTTGGCATGGTTGCCGGTCGCGTGGTGCGGTTCGACGGTTCGCGGGGTTACGGGTTCATCGCTCCGGACCAGGGCGGGGAGGACGTGTTCCTGCACGTCAACGACCTGCTGATCCCGGAGTCCTACATCCGGACGGGTCTGTCGGTGGTCTTCGAGATCGAGGACGGCGACCGCGGCCCGAAGGCGTCCTCGGTCCAGCTCGCCCCGGGCGTCGACCCGAAGGCCCCGGTCGTGGAGCGCGGCGCGGTGCTCCGCCCGGTGGACGACGACGACCCGCTGGCCTCCGACGACTACCTCGACGACGTCACCGAGGCGCTGCTGGAGTCCGCCCCGTCGCTGACCGGCACCCAGATCCTCCAGGTCCGCGCCGCGATGCTGCAGCTGGCGAAGAGCCACGGCTGGATCGGCTGACCGGCGCGAACGCCGTCACCGTCGGCCGGGTGCTGCTCGACCGCTACCGGGCCGCCTTCGAGGAGCCGCGCGGCGAGTGTGAGCAGCTCATCCGGCAGCCCCCGGCCGGCTGACGGCCGATGTCCGGGCCCCGGCCCCCGGCCGGCTGACCCCGGCCCGGGGCGCGCCACCCTGCGACGACCCGTCCCCGCAACGAAACTGACGTCTCGTCAACTCCTCGTCCTGACCGTCCTGTTGGTCGCCCAGTTCATGCTCGCGGTGGACTTCTCGATCCTCAACGTCGCCCTCCCGGCGATCGGTTCGGGCCTCGGCTTCCCGCTCGGCGACCTGCAGTGGATCGGCACGGCGTTCGCGCTGCCCGCCGCAGGGTTCACCCTGCTGTCCGGCCGGATCGCCGACCTGTTCGGCCGGCGGCGGCTGTTCCTGCTCGGCCTGGCGCTGCTCACCACCTCCTTCCCGGAGGGCCCGCTGCGCGACCGGGCGCTCGGCCTGAACGGCGCGCTGATGTCGGCCGGGTTCACCGCCGGCGCGGTCCTCGGCGGCCTGCTCACCGACCTGCTCCGCCCCCGCCGGGCCTGACCGCCGCTCCCGGCCGCCGCTCCCGCCCGTTGCTCCCGGCCGCCCGGACGGGGCAGTGGGCGCGGGCTGGCATGATCGGGGGATGGTTGAACGAGTCATCGCCGCCTGCGACGGAGCGGCCAAGGGCAACCCCGGTCCCGCCGGGTGGGCGTTCGTGGTCGCGGACGGGAACGGCACCCCGCAGCGCTGGGCGGCCGGCCCGCTGGGGCGCAACACCAACAACGTCGGCGAACTGACGGCCCTGCAACGCCTGCTGGAGGCCACCGACCCGGCCGTGCCGCTCGAAGTCCGCCTCGACAGCACCTACACCCGGGACGCGGTCACCAAGTGGCTGCACGGCTGGAAGCGCAACGGCTGGAAGACCGCGGCCGGCAAACCGGTCGCCAATCAGGAGCTGATCCAGCGGATCGACGCCCTGCTCACCGGCCGCGACGTCGAGTTCGTCTACGTCCCGGCCCACCAGGTCGACGGCGACCCGCTCAACGCCATCGCCGACAAGGCCGCCAGCGACGCCGCCCGCACCCAGCAGGCCGCCGCCGGCACCGCCCCCGACCTCCCCGTCCCCGACCCGGCCCCCGCCACCCCCGCCCGCCGCGCCCCGGCCAAGCGCACCACCCCCGCCGCCACCACCTCTACCGGCGGCGGCACCGGCCGCACCCTCGCCGCCAAGTTCCCCGGCCGCTGCCCGTGCGGCCGCGCCTACGCCAAGGGCGAGACCATCACCAAGGTCGGCACCAGCTGGGGCCACCCCGACTGCGCCTGACGCCCCCGCCCGGCCGGGTTCCCCCCTCCCGGGCCCCGGCCGGGCCCGGGGGCCCACCGGGGCCCAGGGCGGCGGCCGCGGGTTTGTCCGGGCCGCCGTCGGTGTGTCAGATTGCGACGGAGCGCGTGCTCGCGTACCCGTACCGTCACGCATTGGGAGGAAGGACCCCATGAGCACCGAGACGCTGGAGTTCCAGGCCGAGGCACGGCAGTTGCTGCAGTTGATGGTCCACTCGATCTACTCGAACAAGGACGTCTTCCTGCGCGAGCTGATCTCCAACGCGTCGGACGCGCTGGACAAGCGGCGGCTGGCCGGCCTCACCGACGAGCGGCTGCGGGTCGAGGACCCGCACATCGCCGTCGAGACCGACCAGCGGGCCCGGACGCTGACCGTCCGGGACAACGGGATCGGGATGACCCGGGACGAGGTCGTCGGGCTGATCGGGACGATCGCCCGCTCCGGCACCGCGGAGACGCTGCGGCGGCTGCGGGAGAGCAAGGAGCCGGCCGAGCTGATCGGCCAGTTCGGGGTCGGCTTCTACTCGACCTTCATGGTCGCGGACAAGGTCACCCTGGTCACCCGGAAGGCCGGGGAGGAGACCGGCACCCGCTGGGAGTCGGCGGGCGAGGGCACCTACACCCTGGAGACCGTCGAGGACGCCCCCGAGGGCACCGCCGTCACCGTCCACCTGCGGCCGGAGGACGGCGAGGACGGGCTGCACGACTACGCCGAGCCGTCGACCGTCCGGCGGATCGTCAAGCAGTACTCGGACTTCATCGCCTTCCCGATCCGCGCCGCGGGCCCGGACGGCACCGGCGAGCAGACCCTCAACTCGATGAAGGCGCTCTGGGCCCGCCCGCGCAACGAGGTCGACGAGGAGGAGTACCGGGAGTTCTACCGGCACATCGCGCACGACTGGACCGACCCGCTGGAGACGATCCGGCTGCGCGCCGAGGGCACCTTCGAGTACGAGGCGCTGCTGTTCATCCCGGCCCGCCGCCCGCACGACCTGTTCCAGCGCGACGGCCGCCACGGCGTCCAGCTGTACGTCAAGCGGGTGTTCATCATGGAGGACAGCCGCGAGCTGCTCCCCGACCACCTGCGCTTCGTCAAGGGCGTGGTGGACGCCGCCGACCTGTCGCTGAACATCTCCCGGGAGATCCTCCAGCAGGACCGGCACATCCAGCTGATCCGCCGCCGGCTGGCCAAGAAGGTGATGGCCACCGTCAAGGAGATGATGGCCGCCGACCCCGAGAAGTACCGCACCTTCTGGCGCGAGTTCGGCCCCGCCGTCAAGGAGGGCCTGCTCGACCCCGCCGAGGACCGCAAGGCGATCCTGGACGTCGCCTCGTTCTCCTCCACGGCCGGCGAGGAGCCGACCTCGCTGGCCGACTACGTCGCCCGGATGAAGGACGGCCAGGACAAGATCTACTACATGACCGGCGAGAGCCGCGCCCAGGTCGAGAACTCCCCGCACCTGGAGGCGTTCCGGGCCCAGGGCTACGAGGTCCTGCTGCTCACCGACCCGGTCGACGAGATCTGGGTCGAGAGCATCCCCGACCACGACGGCAAGGAGTTCAGCTCGGTCGCCCGCGGCGCGGTCGACCTGCCCGCCGACGAGGTCCCCGAGGAGCGCACCGGCTCCTACGCGGCGCTGCTCGGCTGGCTGGGCGAGACGCTCGGCGACGTCAAGGACGTCCGGCTCACCACCCGGCTGACCAACTCGCCCGCCTGCCTGGTCAGCGACGCGGACGGCCTCACCCCCACCCTGGAGAAGATGTACCGGGCGATGGGCCAGGACGTCCCGCCCGCCCGCCGGATCCTCGAACTCAACCCGGACCACCCCCTGGTCGGCGCCCTGCGCACCGCCCACGAGGAGCGCGCCGACGACCCGGCCCTCGCCGAGACCGCCGAACTCCTCTACGGCACCGCCCTGCTGGCCGAGGGCGGCGACCTGACCGACCCGGCCCGGTTCGCCAAGCTGCTCGCCGACCGCCTCGCCCGGACGGTCTGACACCCCCTCGCCCGGCCGCGGCCCCGCCCCCGATCGTCCCGGGGGCGGGGCCGCTTCGCCGTCTGCCAGACGACCGCGGCGGGGTGGAGGAACTCGCTCCGATTGTCGGGATGTCGAGTGCGGTCCGCCGTCCCGGTCGAGCGGTGGCTGAGGAACTCCCCAGATCACAGCGTGAATTGACGATCCGTCAATTCACGATCGGACCCGGAGTGGTCCAGGCCACCGGCCGCGCAGTGGTTTTGATCACACCTCGGCCCCCGAAACGCGCGGTCGACTGGTGGCGTCTGAGGAGTGACGAGGGACGCCCGGCGAGGGAGCGGAGTGCTGATGGTGCCTGGCCAGCCAGGGAACGGTGACGAGGCCGCGGCGGGGCCGCCGGAACGCACCGCCCGCGCCGACGCCCGTACCGCCCGCGCGGGTCGGCGCCGTCTGCTGCCCCGCCGGCCCCGTCGGCCCCGTCGGCTGGACTACCCCCGGGCCGGCCGGAGCGGCGTCCGGCGCTGGCTGCCGTCCTGGCGCCAGCTCCTGTTGCTGGCCGGCACCTGCTGCGCGCTGCTGTGCGGCACCGTCGGCGTGCTGTACGCCACCACCGAGGTCCCCACCGACCTGAACGCCTTCGCCACCCAGCAGAACAACGTCTTCTACTGGGCCGACGGCACCGAGATGGCCCGCACCGGCCTGGTCAACCGGCAGGACGTCCCGCTCGACCAGGTGCCCGAGCAGGTCCGCTGGGCGGTGCTGGCCGCCGAGAACGAGACCTTCTACTCCGACCCCGGCATCTCCTTCCAGGGCATCGGCCGGGCGCTCTACCGGATGGGCTCGGGCGGCGACACCCAGGGCGGCTCCACCATCACCCAGCAGTACGTGAAGAACGCCTACCTGAACCAGCGGCAGGACTTCTCCCGCAAGCTCGACGAGATGTTCATCGCGCTCAAGCTCGACCAGCGGGACAGCAAGGAGCAGATCCTCAGCGGCTACCTGAACATCAGCTGGTTCGGCCGCGGCAGCTACGGCATCGAGCGCGCCGCCCAGGCGTACTACGGCAAACACGTCTCCGAACTGAACGTCAGCGAGGGCGCGTTCCTCGCGGCGGTGCTCAAGGGCGCCTCGCTGTACGACCCGGCCCTGAACGCCGACAACCACGCCCGGGCGGTCGACCGCTGGTCCTGGATCCTCGACCGGATGGTGAAGATCGGCAGGCTCTCGGCCGCCGACCGCGCCAAGTACACCGACTTCCCCGAGCCGAACCCCGTCCCGCCGCTGGTCGGCCTGAACGGACAGACCGGCTACCTGGTCGACCTCGCCAAGAGCTACGCGCAGAGCCACGCCGACATCACCCCGGCCCAGTTCGACCTCGGCGGCTACCAGATCCACACCACCTTCGAGAAGCCGAAGGAGCAGGCGCTCACCGAGGCCGTCCAGAGCGCCGCGAAGAAGCTCGACCCCGAGCGCCGCCCCGCCGACCAGAACGTCCACATCGGCGCCGCTTCGGTCGCCGCCGACGGCCGGATCCTCGCCGTCTACGGCGGCCCGGACTACCTCAAGCAGGGCTTCAACAACGCCAACACCGTGAACGTGCCCGCCGGTTCGGCCTTCACCCCGCTGGTGTACGCGGCCGGCCTGGCCCAGGGCGTCCAGCGCGAACGCAACGGCCCCCGCACCCCCGTCCAGCCCACCACCACCTACAACGGCGACAACGGCGTCGACCTGCGGACCCCCGAGGGCCCCTACTGGGGGCGGGACGGCAAGAAGGCCAAGACCACCAACGACGGCGGCCGGAACTGGGGCACCCTCACGCTGCGCGCCGCCGTCGAGCGCTCCGTCAACGGCCCGCTCCAGCAACTCGGCATGGACGTCGGGCTCGACAACGTCCGCCGGACCGCGCTCGCCCTCGGCCTGCTCCCCGAGAGCATGGGCGACCTGACCCCCGCCTACACCCTCGGCAACTCCACCCCCAGCGCGATCCGGCTCGCCGACGCCTACACCGCCTTCGACGCCGACGGCAAGCGCACCGACCCGTACTCCGTCACCTCGGTCACCCGCAACGGCAGCCAGATCGCCGTCGACAAGCCCGCGACCGTCCAGGCCCTCACCTCCCAGGTGGCCGCCGAGGTCGACACCGCGCTGCGCGGCGCCGCCAGGGACGGCCTCGGCCTCGCCAAGGACGGCACCGGCACCGCCAAGGACGCCACCGGCACCGCCAAGGAGGCGAAGGAGGCCGCCGCCGACAGCGGTGCCAAGGCCGGCAGCACCCAGGAGCACGACGCCAGCTGGTTCGTCGGCTACCACGGCGGCGTCTCCACCGCCGTCACCGTCTTCCGGCTCGACCTGAAGACCCTGGAACTGCTCCCGCTGACCGGCATCGGCGGCACCGCGCAGAGCGCCCCCGACGCCGCGATCCCGGCCGGGATCTGGGCCGCCAACGCCAGGGGCACCGCGCGCTGACCCGCCGCGCGGCCTACTTGAGGTAGGTCGGCCAGTCCGGGGACTGCGCCGGGTCCAGGTGCCGGAGCTTCTCCAGCACCTTCGGGTCCTGGACGTCCATCCAGTCGGCCAGCTCCTTGAACGAGACGCAGCGCACCCCGTCCTTCTTGCAGACGGTCTCCATCACGTCCTGGATCGCCTGCATGTAGATGCCGCCGTTCCAGGTCTCGAAGTGGTTTCCGATGAACAGCGGCGCCCGGCTGCCGTTGTAGACCCGCTCGAAGCCGTCCAGGTAGCCCTCCCGGGCCTGCTTCTCCCAGGCCGGGTACTTCTTCGGGTCGCCCGCGGTGCTGGAACCCGACTGGTTGGCAAGGAAGTTGAAGTCCATCGACAGCACCTGGGTGTTGCCGAACGGCAGCAGCTGGAGCGGGAAGTTCCAGATCCCGTCGGCCTTCGACGGCCAGACCTGGAACTCGCCCGGCGAGCTCGCGTCGTACCGCCACCCGTACGACTTCGCCGCCTGCAGCAGGTTCTTCTGCCCCTCCAGGCAGGGCGCCCGGCCGCCGACCAGCTCCTTGGCGTAGTCGAACGGCAGCGGCGCCTCGGCCGCGAACCCGGTGTTGGTCCTCCAGTTCGCGACGAACGCGTACGCCTGGTCGATCTCCTTCTTCCAGTCCTCCACCGTCCAGGTCGAGCCGCCGCCGGCGTCCCCCGCGTCGGTGCAGAAGTGCCCGTTGAAGTGGGTGCCGATCTCGTCGCCGTCCTGCCAGGCCAGCCGCAGCTGCGCCAGGGTCTCCTTGACGTGCTCGTCGGTGGGGAAGGAGATCGCCGCGCTGCCGGCCGGGTGCTTCGGCGCCTGGTACAGGTTCCGCTTCCGGTCCGGGACGAGGTAGATGCCGCTCAGGAAGAACGTCATCGTCGCGTTGTTCGTCTTCGCCAGCTCGCGGAACCGGGAGAACAGGTGGTCGTCGTTCTCCAGCGCGCCGTCCCAGGAGAACACCACGAACTGCGGCGGCTTCTCACCCGGCTTCAGTTTCTCCGCCTTCAACTGGTGCGGCTGCGGCCCGGCGTCGGACGTCGAGCCGTCCCCCAGCGGCTTCACCTTCCCGTCCCACGACGGCGACGCCGCCACCCCGCCGCCCACCCCGTCGCCCGCGCCGCCGGACGCCGCCGCGGCCTCCGGCGACGACGGCGACGGCGACGACGGCGGCGGACCGAGCGCCGGCGCCGGGCCCGTCCCGCCGTCCAGTGCCAGCGTCAGCACCAGCGCGGTCACCGCGCCCCCGGCCAGCACCCCCAGCGCCACCTTCACGGCCCCGCCCCGGAGTCGCGGACGCTCCCCGCCCCTTTGGTTCTTCACTGTTCCGCTGTTCCCCGTCCCGCTCCACCGGACCGCCGCGTCCCGCGACGGAACGACCGGACACCGCATCCTCTTCCTAACGGACGAGTGGGAGAGCGTGATCGGTTGTCACCGACGGCCGCCGGGAACGCCGGAGGGGAGCCGCCGGTGGGATCGGCGGCTCCCCTCGGACGGGGCGGGGGTCAGGCGTCCCAGCCGAGGGAGTAGACCCCGGCGGCCGTGTTGGTGAGGTGCACGGCCCCGGTCAGGCCCTGGTACGCGCCGGTGCCGCCGGTGATCACGCCGTCGAACTGCTTGGGGTACTTCGCGGTCAGCGGGTTGTCGATCGGCACCACGGCCGTGAAGGTCACCTGGTCGCCACCGGTGAAGACCAGGTCGGCGGCGCAGAACGCGGTCACCGAGTCGACCGCGACCGCGTCCTTGGTGCACTGGTCGTACACGGTGGCGACCTGCGCGCCGCTCGCGTCCTTCGCGGCGGCCGTCCCGCCGAAGCCCGCGCCGACCGCGTTGGCCGCGCCCGCCAGCGAGTTGCTGCCGGTGAAGTCGATGGTCAGGGCGGGCGGCGCGGCCCGGTGGGCGTCGGTGGTGGCCGCGCCGGCCAGCGCGGGGACACCGGCGACCACGGCGGCGGCTCCGACGGCGAGCGCGATCAGGCCCTTGGTCTTGGCGGTTCGGGACATGGTTCCTCCAGTTCGGTCCGGGCGGGAACACCCGGGGGCGGGCCCAGACCACCACGCCCTGAGTGCGCACGGTGAGCAGGCGTCACCCTCCGTGTCGCCCGCGCCGAGCCGTCGGACACGCCGTCAGTTCCCTTGCCGCGGAAGGAGAAAGGCCCGATCGGAAACGGATGGCACCGCGGCCGAGAATCACCCGTTCGCACCCGGAACATCCGTGCGCGGGAGGAGCCGCCCGGGGGCGCGCGCAGAGCTCCCGCGCGCTCCATCCCGCTGGGGGACAGGGCTCAGGGGCAGAGGGAGCCGCTGCGGCAGGCCGTGGCACCCGCCGACGCCGGGCCCTGGAGCGGGACGGAGTGGGGGGCGGGGTACGGGTGCGAGTACCCCCGCAGCGAGAGCAGCAGCAGGCCGGCGAACACCAGCACGCCGAGCACCTGCGAGCCGGCCGCCAGCGGCGCGCGCAGGTACAGCGCGAGCCCGGCCAGCACCGCCGCCGCCAGCACCAGGACGCCCTGCCAGACCAGGAAGGAGCGGGTGACCTCGCTGACGACGGCGAACGGCCCGTCGTGCGGCTGCGCCCGCACCAGCAGGACGAACGCGACGAGTTCGGCGGAGAACAGCACCAGGAACAGGCCGAAGTCCGCGCCCAGCGGCATCCGGCGGCCGGGCCGGGACCACGACCGCGGGCCGGGGCGTGCGGAGGAGGTGACCGTCATGGACCCACCCTGCCAGCCCGGCGGCCCGGGGGAACGGCGGTGGGCGCGCGGGGTTCAGGAGACCGCGGTCAGGTGGGCGTAGACCACGGTGTTCGAGTCGTAGCCGGTGCGCCGGTCGTACCGGCCGCCGCAGGTGATCACGCGCAACTCGGCGCGGCCCGCCGGGGCGTACACCTCGGCGGCGGGGAAGGCGGCCTTCGGGTAGGAGCGCACGGCGTCGACGGTGAAGACGGCGGTGCGGCGGTCCTGCCGGGTGACGGTGAGGGTCAGGCCGGGGCGCAGCAGGCCGAGCCGGTACAGCACGCCCGGGCCGCGCCGGTCGTCGACGTGGCCGACCACCACGGCGGTGCCGTCCGCGCCGGGCGCCGGGGCGTCGCGGTACCAGCCGACCAGGTCGCGGCGGCCCAGCGGCGGCGTGGCCAGCGCCCCCGCCGGGTCCAGGCCCAGCGGGGTGAAGGCGGCGTCGACCGCGATCGACGGGATCCGCAGTCGCACCGGGTCGGACGGCCCGAGCGCCGCGACGCCCGGCGCGGGCCGGGCGCTCCCGGCCGCCCCGCCGGGCGACGGCGGGGCCTGCGCGGGTGGGGGCGGGGGCTGACTGGTGGTCAGCCCGTCGTCGACCAGCCAGACACCGGACAGCAGCGCGACGGCCGCGGTGCCGACCCGCACGGTCCGCCGCAGCCGGGCCAGCCGGGCGGCGCGGGCGGCACCGGCATGCCGCCCGCGCCGCCCGGCCGGCCGCTCCGCAGGGGTCAACGGCGGGAGCGGCGGCGCCGGCGGACGACCAGGTAGCCCGCCCCCGCGATCAGGGCGGCGCCGACGGCGACCTCCGCCGGGTTCAGGTCACGCGAGGAGCCGCCCGCGCCGGCCGCCACCCCGCCCTGCGGCGTCCGCCCCGGGCCCGACCCGTTCGCGCCACCGCCACCGCCCGGACCGCCCGTACCGCCGGACCCCGGGCCGCCCTTGCCTGACGGGGAGGAGCCGGTCGACGGCGACGGCGAGGGGGAGACGCCGCTGCCGACGGGGGACGGCGAGACGCTGCCCGAGGGGCTCGGCGACGGGGAGGGCGACGGGCCGGGGCCGTCGTCGACGGCCCGGGCGGAGCCTCGGCACGACGGCGCCGACGGGGGCGGTGAGGACCATCGGCGCACCGCAGCCCACGAGGACGGCAGGGGCGCCGCGCCGCGGGCCGGCGCATCCACCGGCCCAGGACCAGCGCGCCCCGGCCGCCGTCCGGCCCCAGGGCGAACGCGAGCCACGCCACGGCGACGACGGTCATGCCGTCGCCCGGGTCGGACAGCGCGAAGGCCGGCATCAGCCGCCGGAAGGTCCGGTCGGCGAACAGGGCGCGGTAGGGGCCGGGCAGCAGGCGTCCCGCGGTCGCTGAGGGCATGCGGGCCAACGTCGCGCTTCAAGCGGGCTTGAAGTCAAATCCGGTCCGAGGAACGAGTCGTAGCGGGCCGGGGCGGCGAGCAGTCAGGCCGCCTCCTCGCGGGGGCGTCGGCGGCGCGGGCGGAGGCGTTCGCCGCGGGCGAGGCGGCGCAGGGCCGCGAAGCGGGAGAAGCGGTCGCGGTTGGCGACGGCGGCCCGGTCGAGTTCCTCCATCAGGCGGCGGCCGCGGTGCTCCAGGTCGAGCTCGTCCAGGATCCGGTCGACCTCGGCGAGCAGCGAGCCGTGCAACTGCCAGCCCTCCGGCTGTTCCTGGACGCGGCGCAGCAGCAGGTGGGCGACGTTCTCCCGGCAGGCCCAGGCGGCGGCGAGTTCGGCGGCCAGCCGCTGCTCGGCCTCCTCCGCGTTGCGGCTGACCTGCGTGGTGACCAGCACCGCGAAGCTCACCAGCGCCCCGCCGAGGTGCCCGAACAGCTCCTCCAGCGCGACCGCGACGTCCGCCGGGAACAGCCGCTCGCCCGGGTCGCGGCGCTTGGCCAGGTCGGTCAGCGAGCGGGCGATCACCCGGATCACCACCACGCAGATCTCCAGCGTGTCCAGTCCGGTCCGCAGCACCAGCCGGGACAGCAGGCCCTCGCTGATCCGCGGGTTCAGCCGCAGGCTGTCCTCGGCCTGCCGCAGCGCCCCGTCCACCCCGGCGATGGCCTGGTCCAGCCGGCGCGCCTCGTGCAGCCGCTCGGCGGCGCGCTCCACCGGCACCGGCCGCCCCAGCTCCTCGGCCAGCCCGAGCAGCAGGTGCCGGGCCCGCCGGGCCAGGTCCTCGATCGACTCGCCCGCCGTGTCCACCCACACCGGAGGCGCTATCACCAGGTTGAACAGCAGCCCCACCCCCGCCCCGATCACCGTCTCCAGCACCCGGTCCCAGGCTTGCGTGGTGACCTGCGAGACGCCCAGGATCAGCATCGCGCTGATCGCCACCTCCTGGACGAACTCGTCCACCCGGACGAACCGCCCCACCACCAGCGACGCCAGGATGATCAGCCCCAGGCTCCACCAGGACAGCCCCACCACCGTCGAGAACCCGATCGCGATCAGCACCCCGACCACCACCGAGTTGACCCGCCGGACACTCGTGGTCAGCGTCGAGTACACCGTCACCTGCACCACCAGCAGCGCCGTCAGCGGCGCGGTCAGCGGCGCCGGCTCACTGCTCAGCCAGGTCGCCACCACGTACGACAGCGTCGCCGCGACGGTCGCCCGCACCGTCTGCACGACGAACGGGTCCCTGGCCCCACGGCGCACCAAGGCCGCCACCGACTCCGGAACAAAGCGCATGCAGACCCTTCTATCCCCCCGGACGCCCCGTACACCGCAACGCCGCCCGGTGGCGGGCCGCTGACCTCAGGGCGAGCACGCCGCGCCGGGCCCCGGAGGATCGGCCGGTGTCGGCGTCAGCAGGAGCACCAGCGCGGTCGGGTCGTCCACCGGGTGGAACGAGCCGAGGGTCAGCCGGACCGGCGCCCGCCCGGGCGGGTGGGCCAGGACGGCGCGGGCGGTCAGCGGGGCGACCGAGTGGCAGCCCCACCAGTGGCGCAGCTCGGGGACGTCGGCGTCCAGGCGGCGGTACAGCCGCTCGGTGCGCGGGTCGGCGAGGGCCGGGCCGGCCTGCGCGCGGAAGTGCCGGAAGACGTCCATCGCGAGCGGCCGCCAGTCGGGCAGCACCGCGTGCAGGCGCGGGTCGGCGGCGAGCAGCCAGAGCAGGTTGCGGCGGTCGGCCGACACCTCCCCGGGGTCGCCGCACAGCGCCGTCCAGGCCGCGTTCCAGGCCAGCAGGTCGAAGTGGCGGTCCAGCAGGACGGCCGGGCCGGCCGTCCAGGAGTCGAGCACCGGGCGGACGGCGGCGGCCAGCCTCCCCGCCGCGCCCGGATCGTCCCCGGCCGGGGCGGGCTCGTGGTAGCCGGCCAGCCGCAGCGCGTGCCGCAGGCCCGCCGCGTCCAGCCGCAGCGCCCGGCCGACCGCCTCCAGCACCTGCCGGGAGGCCGCCACCCGGCCCTGTTCGAGCCAGGTGTACCAGGCCAGGCCGACCCCGGAGAGCGAGGCCACCTCCTCGCGGCGCAGCCCCGGCGTCCGGCGCCGCGCGGTCGCGGCCAGGCCGACGTCGGCGGGCCGCAGCGACTCGCGGTGGGCGCGCAGGAACGCGCCCAGCTCCCGACCGGTGGCGGTGGCGGTGGCGGTGGTGGGCACGGGCTCGCTCCTCGTCGCGGCTGGGACGCTCGGCACTCCGGCCCAGCGTAGGGCGGGAGAGGGCCGGTTCCGGATCCCGCAACACACTCCTCACACGCCGCCGAACCCCCGGTACCCGGACCGGAGTTCGGGGTGGGGCCGGGCCGGTTCGGGCCGGGCCGTCGGCGCCCGGATCCTATGACCGGGGGTAACCGTACGAACGCCTGGCTGGCCCGCCCGCCCGCCGCCCGCCAGGCTCGGACCGGACGGGGCACCCGGGCCGGCGGCGGCCGCCCGGGCCCCGCCCGCGGAACAGACGAGGAGACCCGCCACACCATGCCCGGAACACCCGGACCCGTACCCGCACCCGTACCCGCCTGGGGCATCACCCTGCCGCTGCCCGGACTCACCCTCGACCGGCACCGCCGCCTGGTCGAACGCCTCCCCGACCTCGGCTACGGCGACGTGTGGAGCGCCGAGGGCGGCGGCACCGACGCGTTCACCCCGCTCGCCGCCACCGCCGCCTGGTCGCAGCGGCTGCGGATCGCCACCGGCATCGTCCCGGTCCACACCCGGGGCCCCGCCGTCCTCGCCCAGACCGCCGCCACCCTCGCCCAACTCGCCCCCGGACGCGTCCTGCTGGGCATCGGCGCGTCCGTGCCCGCGCACGTCACCGACATCAACGGCATCCCGTTCGACGAGCCCTTCAAGCGCACCCGCGACGTCCTGCGCTTCCTCACCGCCGCGCTGCGCGGCGAACACGTCGCCGGCGACTTCGACACCTTCTCCATCGCCGGCTACCGGCTGCCGCACCCGCCCGCCCGGCCCGTCAAGGTCATCCTCGGCGCGCTGCGCCCCGGCATGCTCCGGCTCGGCTTCACCGAGGGCGACGGCGCCATCACCAACCTGCTGCGCGCCCGGGACCTGCCCAAGGTGCTGGACGCGGTCGGCCCGCAGCCGCCCGGCAAGGAACTCGTCGTCAAGGTCTTCGTCTGCCCGACCGAGGACGCCGGGTACGCGCGGCGCGCCGCCCGGCCGTTCCTCGCCTGGATCCTCAACCGCGAGCCCTACCGCAGGTTCCACGAGTGGCTGGGCAACGGCGACCTGCTCGCCGAGACCCACCGCCGCTGGGCCGCCGGCGACCACCCCGGCGCCCAGCGCGCCCTCCCGGACGCCCTCGTCGACGACCTGTTCCTGCACGGCCCGCCCGAGCGGATCCGCGAACGCCTGCGCGAGTTCCTCCTCCCCGGCGTCACCGCCGTCCAGCTCTACGTCTCCCCGCCCCCGGACGCCCTCGCCGTCCCCGAGCGCCTCTTCGACCTGCTCGCCCGCCTCGGCCCGCACGGCGGCTAGGGCCGAGGCGAGGGGCTTCCTCCGGTGCTGCCGGGCCCGTGGCGGGCTCAGTAGTGGGCGCCGAGGTCCTTCCAGGGGCCCCACTCGCCGGTGGTGCCGGGGGCTTCGGCGACCGACCACCACGCGGCCTGCCAGTTGTGGCCCGCCCAGGAGACGGTTTCGCCGCCGGTGTAGGCCAGGGCCGGGCTCCAGGCGGCGGCCGCGCAGGGCTCCGGAGGTGCGGGGCTCGTCACGGTGAGGGTGTAGGCCGTCTCGGCGTGGAAGTCGTTGCCCCGTCCGGTCACCAGCAGCCGGTAGGTGCCGGGGACGGTCGCCGCGGTGGTCGTCAGGGTCAGGGTGGCGGTCGTGCCGATCGGGTTGTTCGGGTAACTGGTCAGGACCATCGAGGGGTTGGCCGAGGCGGTGACCCCGGCCGGGGCGCCGGCGGTCCCGACCGTCACGTACTCCACCGTGGCGTGGTTGACCGCCGCGGTCACCCGGGTGGTCACCGAGGAGCCGGCGACCACGCTGCCGGAGTGCGAGTCCAGGGACATCAGGAAGCTCGGCCCCTCGTCGGTGACCGAGGGGAACGGCCCGGGGGAGGAGGGGGACGGCAGGACCGGCGGCGGGTCGGTGAACGGCTGGAAGGCGTGGCTGAACTGCCAGGGGCCCTGCGCGGTGCCCGAGCAGGAGTCCGAGCCGGCCGTGCCCGGGCAGCCGCCGTTGTCGCGCTGCAGTGCCCGGAACGACAGGGTGCCGACGCCCCGGTCCGCCGCCCAGGCCGCGACGGCGGCGGCGTCGGCGGTGCTGAACGTCTCCTCCGGGCCGTAGTGGTCGACGCCGATCATCTCGGTGATCCCGACCGCGCCCCACAGCTGCGCGTCCGTCCGGGCCGGGTACAGCTGCCGCAGCTGCTCGTGCAGGCACTGCGCGGCGGTCCGGGTGTCGGCGGCCATGTCGTGCCGGGGGCCGTCCCGGTAGTCGAACGTCAGCAGGTTGACGACGTGCACCCGGACGCCGTGGCACAGCGCGTTCTGCAGCACCGCCAGGCCGCCGGGGGTCAGACCGGCGGGGGTGGCGGGCAGGGTGTACGAGAACTGGACGTCGCGGCCGACGGACGCGGCCCAGTCCTCCGTCAGCCGGACCGCCCGGTTGCGGCGGTCCACGCCGCCCGAGTCGGTCAGCGACCGGCCCTCGACGGCCAGGTCGATCCGCTCGGCGTCGTACGCCAGGATGACCTTCCGGAACGCCGCGGCGATCGCCTCGACGTCGGTGCAGCTGTCGGCGAGGTCGGTGCCGGCCCCGCCCGCCGCGTACCCGCCGAACGACAGGACGACGCCGCCGCCGCGCGCCTGCAGGCCGTCGACCTCCTGGCTGTACTTCGGCATCCGGTCGACCCAGAAGGCCGGGGCGCTGGTGTCGCCGTTCCAGTACGGCGTGCAGGAGCCCTTGGCCTCGGTCCGGATCGGCCCCAGCGTCAGGAACCTGTTGCCGGACTGCGCGGCGACGACGGACGGGCTGTCGCCGCTCCGGACGTCGAAGTACGGCGCGAAGACGTGGGCGGGCAGCGGGGCGCCCGCCGCGTCGGCGGTGGCCGTGCCGCCCCCGCCCAGCGTCAGGCCGGCCAGGGCGGTGACGCCGAGGACTCCGGCGAGCAGCGCGCGGAAAGATCTGCGAACGGGTCCGGCCATGGACCGCGCTCCCTTCTCAACTGTGGGGGAGGGTAGCGGACTTGACCCCCGAGGGGCCAAGTCCGGCCCCATGGTCGTGGTCTGGACCACATGCCTGTCAAGACCCCCCCACACGCCGCCGCCATGACGCCGCCGGCCTGCCCCCGCGCCCCCGCCGCGCGGGTCAGGCCGGGCCGAAGGCGCGCAGCTTCTCCGGGTTGGAGATCGCGTGGACGCCGGTGACCAGGTCGGTCCCCGGCGCCAGGTCCAGGACCAGCAGCGCGAACGGGCGGCCGAAGGCGGAGAAGAGCGCGGCCGGCGCGCCGTTGGCGGTCGGCCAGGCGAGGTCGAGGGCGGGGCCCGGGCCGGTGCGCCGCCGGGCCAGGGCGGTGAGCAGCCGGGCGACCTTCGCACGGCCGGTGAGCGGCCGGCGCCCGCCCGGGGCCAGGCCGCCGCCGTCGCCGATCAGCGTGACGTCCGGGGCCAGCAGCCGGAGCAGCGCGGGCAGGTCGCCGCCGAGGGCCGCGGCCAGGAAGCGCTCGGTCACCTGGCGGCGGACCTCCGGGGCGGGCTCGTAGCGGGGGCGCCGGGCCCGGACGTGCTCCCGGGCCCGCTTCACCAACTGCCGCACCGCCGCCGGGGAGCGGCCCAGCACCGCGGCGGTCTCCGCCCCGCTGTAGCCGAACACCTCGTGCAGGACGAACGCCGCGCGCTCCAGCGGCGACAGCGTCTCCAGCACCACCAGCAGCGCCAGCGACACCGCCTCGGCCCGCTCGGCGCGCTCCGCCGGGCCCGCCTGCTCCTGGGCCGCCCGCCCCGGGCCGGCCGGCGGCTCGGGCAGCGGTTCGGGCAGCGGTTCGGGCAGCCACGGCCCGACGTACGCCTCGCGCCGCCGGTCGACCGCCGCCCGCTGCGCCAGCGCCCGGTTGACCGCGATCCGCACCAGGTACGCCTTCGGGTGTTCGACCGGTGCCGCCGCCGGGTCGCCGGTCCGGGCCGACCAGGCCAGCCAGGTGTCCTGCAGGACGTCCTCGGTGTCGGCGACGCCGCCGAGCAGGTCGTAGACCAGGGCGAAGAGCAGCCCCCGGTGCTCCGCGTACTCCCGGGTGGCCCGCTCCGCCGCCGTCTCCGCACCCACCGCGGCACCTCCGCCTGCTCGTTCCGCCCGGGCCTCGCGCCCGGGCCTCGCGCCCGGGCCTCGCGCCCGGACCTCGCGCCTGGACCTCGTGCCCGGATCCTCCGGGACTGAGAGCGCCGCCGGCCGCCGGACGTTGCGCACCTGCCGGAGAGTGTGTCCCGGCTCACACCCGGGCCGCCGCCCCGGCCGCCCGTCCGCGCACCTCAAGTAGGCTGACCCCGGCCGGACATGACGGTGCCACGACGAAACGGCGGACGCGACGGACGCGCCCCCGCGTCCGGGCGCCGGACGTGGGGGACCGGCCGACGGGGACGGACACGAAGGAACAGGCACCAGTGGACAGCGACAACCGCGCCGGCGTCGGACTCGCGGACCGGGCAGAGGAGCGGCCGGAGGAGCGGCCGGAGGACCGGCCGGGAGGCCGGGCGGAGGACCGGCCGGACGGGCCGGCGGGCTGGCGGTACCTGCTGGACGACGGCGTCGACCCCGCCGGACGGATACCCGTCCACCTCGTCCGCGGCGGCACCCCGCCTGGCCCCGGCGGCGACCGCGCCCACCGGCCCAACCCGCGCCACGGCCGCCCGCTGCCCCAGCCGCCCGCCGCCGCCGACGCCCCCGCGCTGCCCCCGCTCGAAGCCGGCCGCCGCCCCGCCGGACGCGCCCTGCTGGCCTGGCTGGAGGACACCCGCGCCCCCCGGCTGTGCCGCATCGCCGGCTCCTCCGGCAGCGGCCGCACCCACCTGCTGACCTGGCTCGCCGCCGCCTGCCCGCCCGACCACCCGCGCCCCGGCCGCCGCGTGCACGCCCTGCTGGACGCCGAGGGCCTCACCGTCCGCTCCGCCACCGCCCGGCTCGCCGACCTGCTCGGCCTCACCGCCGGCGAACCCGCCGAACTCCTCGAAGCGCTCCAGGACGGCACCCCCCGCACGGTCGTCGTCACCGACCTCGACCGGGCCGGCGGCCCCCGCCTCCCCGGCACCCCCGAACGCCTCGCCCGCGAACTCCTCGTCCCGCTGCTCTCCGTCCCCTGGCTGCTGCTGGTCGTCGAAGCCGCCCACGGCCCCGCCGCCGACGCGCTCACCGCCGCCGCCCCCACCGGCGCCGTCCTCGACCTCGACCAGCCGCAGTGGACCGACCCCGACAAGTACGCCGCCTGGTGCGCCCGGCTCACCGGCCACCCCGTCGACCCCGCCGCCACCCACCCCAGCCCCGGCCTCGCCCAGCTCGCCGCCCGCACCCCCGGTGCCGCCCCCGACCCGACCCGGCCGCCCGCCGAACGCGCCACCGCCCTCGCCGAGGCGTGGTGGGACGCCGTCCCCGGCCCCGAACGCGCCGCCCTCACCGCGCTGGCCGGCGCCGACGGCCCGATCAGCACCGCCCTGTGGGCCACCCTCCCCGGCACCGACCCCGACGGCGTCGCCGCCGCCACCCGCCTGCTGCCCCCGCCGCCCATCGCCGACCGCTGGCGCCTGCGCCCGCAGCAACTCACCGACCTGGTCGCCGCCGACAGCCCGCCGGTCGACCACGCCGCCCTGATGTGGGAGGTCGCCGGCGGCATACCCGTCCGCCCCGACGGCGGCCCCGACCTCGCCGCCAGCGACCCCGAACGCCTCGCCCTGCTCGTCCGGCACGCCTCCGCCGCCGACCCCGGCACCCCGCTGCTCGGCGAGATCGACCTGCTGCTGCACGCCGAACCCGCCACCGTCACCGCCGCGTTCCAGCGCGCCGAGGACGCCGGCACCCCCGCCACCCCGCTCGCCGAAGCCTGGCGCCGCGCCGCCCCCGACCGGACCGCCACCGCCCGCCCCGCCGACCGCGCCGCCGTCCTGCACGCCCACCTCACCGGCCGGCACGACGAGGCCGCCGCGCACTGCGCCGCCCTCGCCGCCCGGGTCGACACCCGCTGGCGCGCCGTCTGGCAGCACACCCCCGCCGCCGGCCCCTGCGCCGCCACCCTCGGCTTCGGCCCGCTGGCCGGCCGGCTGCTGCTCACCGACGCCGCCGGACTCCACCTCGCCGACCCGGCCACCGGCGAGGTCCTGCACAGCTCCGCGCCACCGGCCGAACCGCACCCGCGCGCCCTGACCGCCACCCCGTTCGGCGGCGCCCTGCTGCTGAACGCCTCCGGCACGCTCCGCCCGCTCACCGTGGACGGCCACCAGGGCGTCCCCGACGGCGCGCTCGCCGCCCTCGACGCCTGCACCGCCGTCGCCGCCCACCGGGACGTCATGGTGTTCGGCCGCCCCGACGGCCTCACCACCTACAGCGAGATCTCCACCGGCACCACCCACCGCCCCGAACACCCCCTGCACGAGGGCCCGGTCACCGCCCTCGACGTCGCCGAGGCCGACGGCGGCACGCTGGTCGCCAGCGGCGGCGAGGACGGCCGGGTCTGGACCTGGATGCCCGGCCGCCCCCCGCTGCCCGCCCCCGTCGACCAGCGCGCCCGCCCGGTCACCGCGGTCGCCCTCGGCGCCACCCCCGGCGGGCTGCTGCTCGCCGCCGCCTGGTCCGACGGCCTGCTCCGGCTGCGCCGCTGGGGCGAGCGGCACCGCGGCGCCGACCTCCGGCTCGGCGCGGCCGTCCGCACCCTCTCGGTCACCCCGGACGGGCTGGTGATCGCCGCGCTGCCCGGTTCGGTGCTGGCGCTCGCCTTGGTCGACGGCCCGGCGGGCCCGGTCTCGCTGACCGCCCCGGCCGCCCCGGACGTTCCGGCGGCGCCGGTCTCGCCGGCACGGTAGTCGCGTTGAAAGTTGACGTCGAATCGCAGATCTTCAACGAAGCACCGCGTGATTCACCATTTCCGGTTGGTTCCTGATCGAGTTTGACCGTGCGAAGGGCTTTTCCGGCGTCAACGAAGCCGCCGTCCTTCCCCCACAACGAATGAACCAAAGCCCAACCCTCCTGTGCACCGTGAATCGTGAGCTGTGAACGCTGAACTCGAACTGCGAAGCAAGACCGACCGGAAACGAGGAATCGATGTCTGAACACCGCGACGGGGTCGACCACGTGGAGAGGGAGTGCGCCGCCCTCGCCGGACTGCCCGCCGCCCAGCGGCTGGCCGAACTCGAGAAGCTCTGCCGCCGGACCGAGCGGATCCTCGGCCGCGCCGTCCTGGACACCGCCGCCGAGGTCTACGAGCAGGGCCACGACAGCGCCCTGCGCCGCTCCCCGTACGCCTACGGATACCTGCGCCGGAGCCTCGGCTTCCGCGCCGAACACCGAACGGACGGCTGACCGTTGTACACCTACCTGTGCCGGACCCGCTGGGGCGACATGGACGCCTTCGGCCACGTCAACAACCTGAAGGTCCTCCAGTACGTCCAGGAGGCCGTCTACTGCCTCCTCTACGACGACACCGAGGGGCAGGACCTCTTCGAGGACGGGTTCATGATCGCCCGCCACGAGATCGACTACCGCTCCCCGCTCTACCACTGCCCCACCCCGCTGCCCGTGCAGATCTGGGTGGAACGCCTCGGCCGGTCCTCCATCAGCACCACCTGCGAGGCCCGCCGGCGCGGACAGATGGTGTTCCAGGCCCGGACGGTCACCGTGCCGACCGACGCCGCGACCCGCCGCAGCCGCCCGCTGCGCGAGGTCGAACGCCACCACCTCAACCGCTACCGGGTCCGCCCCACCGGCCCCGTCGCCCCCGTCGGCCGCGTCCCCGTGCGCTCCACCGGCCGCATCCGGGTGCCCGTCCTCGGCGAACGCGCGTCCTGACCACGACGCGCGCCCATCCCCTCCCACCGGCCCCGGCCCCGGGCTCCCCACCCGGCCCCGGGGCCGGCCCCGTTCCCGGACCGCGCCCCGCCGCGTCCTCGCACCCCGCTGCCTTCTCGCACCCCGCCGCGTTCCCGCGCCCCGCCGCGTTCTCGCGCCGCGTTCCCGCCCCCGGCAGGGGGTTTCAACACCGCGACGACTTCAACCGGACCGGCCCCGCACACTCCCGTCCGCCGGGCCGCGCCACCCCCATACTGCTGCCGGGAGGCCCTGGAACCCGGCGGCGCGACGGCACCGCGCCCACCGGTCGAGGCCGCCCGTGCCCTCGTACATCCGGGCGGCATCGCGCGCCCGCGAAGCGGAAAGAACCCCATGCCCAACCCCTGCCCGCCCGGCCCGTCCCCGTCCGGCACGAAACCCGCGCCCGCCACGCGAGCGGCCCCCGGCCCCGCCCCCGCCACCGGCGCGCGATCCGCGCCCGGCGAGCGGTCGACCACCGGCACCACCGGGCCGGTCACGGGCCCGCGCACGACCACCGGCCCGACGGCGAAGGCCGCACCGCGGACGGCCGGCGGCACGCCGAAGGCGGCCACCGGGCCCAGGACGTCCACCGGCCCGAAGCCCCCCGCGCGGCCCGTCGCCTCCCCCGCGCGGCCCGTCGCCGAGCAACCCGCCGCGAAGCTCCGCCCCGGCGCCGGGGCGAGGGCCGCCGCCGGGGCCAGGCGGGCGACGCTGGCCCGGGCCCGGACCCGGGCGGCGGCCGGACCCGCGGCCGGGGCGGTGGCCGAGTCGGCGGCCGACCCCGGGCCGGAGCCCACGGCCGGGACCGGCTCCGGGCTCGGGACGGTGTACGAGCGGATGCTGCGGGCGAACGGGATCGACGCGCTGCGGGCGGCCCGGGGCGCGGAGCGGGCGCTGTTCCCGTTCAGCGACGAGCTCGGGATGCGGGTCACGGCCGTCGGCCCCGGTGAAGTCCTGCTCTCCGTCAGGCCGCTGGGCACGCACCAGGGCTGGCCGGAGAACACCCACGGCGGCTTCCTCGCCACCCTCTGCGACACCGCGTGCGGCCTCGCCGTGGTCTCGCTGGCCCCGGCCCGGCACACCGTGGTGACCGCCAGTCTGAGCGTCCAGTACCTGCGTCCGGTGCCCGCGCCCGGCGGCGCGGTCGGCTGTCTCGGCACCGTCACCCACCGGCAGGGCAGCCGGGTCCTGGCCCGGGCCGACGTCACCGGCGGCGACGGCGAGGTGCTCGCGACCGCCACCGCGGTGATGCTGATCCGCACCGCCGATCCGGACGGCGACGGGGCGGCGGACGGGGCGGCGGACGGGGGCGAGGGGACGGCGGCGTCCCCCGCCCGCGTCAGCTGAGCCGTCCGCCGGACCGCTCGTCGAGCCACCCGCCCCAGGAAGCGTCGGAACACGCGGCGCCGGTGAAGTCCCGTGCCGGCCAGCCGCGTTCCGGCGCTTCCAGTGCTTCCAGTGCTTCCGGGGCGGTCGGTGCCGGCGGCGCGGCCGGGCCGGCCTGCGGCCGCGGCAGCCGCGGCGGGACGGGCGACACCAGCGGGTAGTACGAGGGATCGTTCATACCCTCATTGATCACCCGCCGTCCGAGCCCGCCAAGCAACCGACCCGCACGGCTCACCCCGCCGCCGGGCCGGACCCCCGCACGGCCGCCGACGGGGCCTCCCGTTCCCCCGATCGGGAGGCGGAACCCGCCGAACGGCTACCCACCCAGTCGGGCGAACCGGCCTTCCAGGCGCGTCAGTTGCAGCGTCGTCGCCGGGGAGCGCAGCGCGTCCTGCCGCTCGCGGAAGCTGGTGTACGCCCGCCGGGCCTGGTGGATGTTGCCCGAGTCCAGCTCCAGGTGCGCGAGCTGCAGCAGCGAGACGCCGATCGTCCGGTGCTCGCCGGCCGGCCGAGCCCGCAGCGAGGCCCGCAGGTAGGAGAGCGACAACTCGGTGGCCCGCAGCGAGCGGTGCACCTGCGCGGCCTGGTAGAGCAGGGCGGGCTCCGGGTACCGGTGCGGGCCGCCCTCGACGGCCGACCGGCCGGCCCAGTGCTGGGCCGCCTCCAGGTGCTTGAGCGCCTCCGCCGCCTGGCGCAGCCGGGCCGCCGCCACCGCCTGCTGGGCGAGCACGAACGCCCGCACGCCGGGCGCCGCGTCCGGCGGCAGGTGCTCGGCCGCGCCGTCCGCCAGCCGGGCCGCGTACGCGTGGTGCCCGAGCGCCCCGGCCTGGGTGCTCTGGTCGCGCAGCGCCATCGCCTGGGCCGGCCCGTCCTGCGCCTCGGTCGCCAGCTGGTACGCCAGCCGGTAGTGCCGCTGGGCCTCGCCGTGCCGGTTGTCGTCGGTGTACGTCCGCCCGACCAGGCGGACCAACTGCGAGGCCGCGACCAGCAGTTCGCGGTGCCGCTGGTCGTTCGCGGGGGACTTCGCCCAGGGCAGCACGTGGTCGCGCAGGTAGCCGAGCAGCAGGCTCCGGGCGACCGCCCCGCCGTAGCCGTCGTAGTGCCGGGCGCCGAACGCCGTCATCTCCCGCACCGCCTCCGCGTGCCGCGCCCCGACCCGCTCCGGGCCGGAGCGGCGGGCGGTCGGCGCGACCGGCGCCCGGAGCGCGGAATCCGCGCCGGGGCCGGATCTCAGCGGCGGACGCGGGGCGGGCAGCATGCGGATCTGGAACAGCGGAGGCTGAAAGGTTTCGTCCTGCGGCTCGTTCGCGTGCGGCCAGGCATGCAGCCGGCGCAGCCCGGTCAGGGCGTCCGCCGTCTCCTGCTCGGGCGCCTCCGCGAGCTCCTGGTCCGCCGGGTTCAGGCCGAGTTCGCCGCGCGAGACCGGGCGGGCCAGGCGGCGGGCGAACGCCTCCTGCAGCAACTGCGGGCCGGGCGGCCGCGGCTGCGTGCCGGACAGCCAGTGCGCCACCGTCGTCCGGTCGTAGCCGACGCTGAACCCGCTCTCCCGGGCCACCTTCTGCAGCGCGGCCGCCAGCGCGGGGCCGTTCCACCCGGCCTCGGCCATGCAGCCGCGCAGGGCGGTGTTCGGCCCACGGGTGCGTGTCATGGACGACTCCTTGTGCGGACCACCTAAGGGGTTGGCCTCAGAATAACGGGCGGCGCCGACGGCGAATACCGGATTTCCGGCAGACGGCGACTGTTCAACGGCCGGCGGCGGAAATCGATACTGCGCAGGCCGTTTTCGAGCGGTGGCGAAGGAGTGATTCCCGGATGAAAGGTCGTGAATACCCGTGGAAAATCGACCATCCGACAGGAATATGATCGCAGCACTCCCCGGCCTGGTCGGGCCTGGCCAGGCCGCCGCTACTCGAACCTCCCGACGTCCCCGGCCTCCGCCAGCATCCGGCGCATCAGCCCCTCGGCGTCCAGGTGCTCGTGCTCGGTGCCGGCCGGCACCAGCCGGTGGGTCAGCGCCAGGAAGTCCCGGACCGGCGCCGACGGGGTGTGCAGCACCGCGGTCTGGCCCGGCGTGCTCAGCGCGATCGCCAGCTCCTCCGCCGCGGTCGACCGCCGGATCGTCACGTCGCCGATCCCCGCCCACCCGTCCAGCCCGTCCACCAGCAGCTCGCGGGCGAACAGCCAGGTGATCGGCTCCTCCAGGTCGACGTGGCAGTCCAGGTGCACCGCGTACGGGTCGGCCCGGTGGTAGCGCAGCCGGGCCGGCACCGCGACCCGCAGCCCCGGGCACGGCGCCACCGTCACGTCCAGCAGCAGCACGCAGTCCGGCTCGCCGTTGCGCCGCATCCACGCGCGGGGGGTGTTCCGGTGGTTCACGAGCCCTCCCTCGGGCGGACGACGGACGGGACGAGTGCCGCCGGGACGGCGGACGGTGCCGGGGCGGTCGGCGTGGGGGCGGCGGGCGGCGCCGGGGCCGGGGCCGGATCGGGCGGGGGCGGCGGGGAGAACCGTTCTCGTTCAGGGGCGGGCCCCGGGGCCCGCTCGGTGACCGGCGCGGGGGCGGGGTGGGCGGCGAACCGGGGCGGCGTGACCAGCCGGGACCACTCGTGGTCCCGGCGGCCGGGCACGGTGCGGCCGGACTGGTGCCACAGGGTCACCAGCCGTGCGTAGATGGGGGCGTGCTGAATCGTTTCGTCGCGGACGCCCGTCGGGGCCAAGGGGTCGGCACTCACGTCCGGGGATAACGACCGAATCCGGGGGCGGTCACGGTACTCGTCCGTCCGCCGCGCCGGACGGGCGCGATCCCGCCACGAACGGGCCGATACCGGGTCGCGGCCGTGTCCCGCGGCGGTGCCCGGGGGCGGTCCGGGGGTCGGCCGCCCGGTCAGTCGCCCGGTCGGTCGCCGTCCGCCGCCCGGTCGGTGTCCGGTCGCTCCCCGACGCCCGCCGTCCCCGCCCCGGGGTGCTCGTTCCCGCTCCCGGCGGCCAGCGTCGCGGCCAGCCCCCTGGCCCGGTCGAAGGCCCGCACCGGGTTGGGCGCGGCCGACCAGGGGAGCGCCCCGCACCACGGGCCGATCAGCCGGAACTGCTCCAGGGCCAGGGCGGGTTGGCGCGACAGCAGCGCGTAGTGCGCCAGCAGGTGGCGCAGCAGCGGCACCTGGTCGTTGCCGGGCGGCACCTCGTCCAGCGCGGCCGCGACCCGGGGCAGCAGCTCCCGGTGGCGGCGGCGCTCCGGCAGGCCGCCGGGGCCGTGCCGGAGCTCCAGTTCGGTGAGCGCCTGCAGGTACAGTCCGGGCAGCGGCGACCCGGCCGGGGCCTCGCGCACCGCGCGCACCGCGAAGCGCAGCATCAGGGTGTCGCTGCCGTGCCACTTGGCGCACCAGTACTGCATCGCCTGCCAGTGCCCGCCGACGTGGTGCGGCGCCCGGGCGACCAGTTCGGCCCACAGCGCCCGGAACTTCCGCCGGGACACCCGCATCCCGCGCGCCGCCGTGATCATCACCACCCAGGGTCCCGGGTCCCGTCCGTCCGCCTCCGCCGCCTGCCGGGCCAGCTCGTACGCGGCGGGCAGCCGGGTGCGGAACGCGGCCATCCGCTCGGGCCCGATCTGCGCGGGGAACCCGCTGCCGCGCGCCTCCCAGGCCCGCTGCACCAGCAGCCGGGCCCGGACGGTGGCGGCCGCGGCCGGCGCGGTGCCCGCCGCCTCCCAGTCGGTCAGCCACTCGTCGCGCTCGGCGGCCACCCGGGTCAGGAAGTCCAGCCGCGACCAGCGCTCGTCCCAGTCCGCCCCCGCCCCCGCGACGTACGCCTCGGCGGCCCGCCAGCCGCCCGCCAGGCAGGAGTCGGCCAGCGCCTCCAGCTCCTTGCGCCGCAGCAGCCGCATCGGCGGCCCGGCCCGCCCGGGGTCCAGCTCGGCCGAGGGCACCAGCCCGTGCGCCGCCGGGTCGAACCCCGCCGCCTCCACCGCGGCGAGCCCCGCCGAGAGTTCGGCCGCGAACCCGCCCCGGCCGCCGTCGTTCCGCCGCCGCGTCAGCAGCATGATCAGCGCGGCGAGGGCGAACACCAGAACGGGGGTCATGCGGAGAATGATCTCCCACCCCCCGTCGCCCCCGAGCGGGGCCCCCGGCCCCGCCTCCCGCCCCCGGGCCGCCGACGGGCCGGCACCCGCCGATGGCCCGCACCAGGAGCCGGTGCGGGCCGTCGCGGACGGATCAGCCGGTCGTCACCCCGTCCCGTCCCCCCGCTCCCGCTCGCGCTCCTGCCGCCGCCGGGCGGCCAGGGTCAGCAGCAGGCCCGCGCCGAGGGCCAGCCCGCCGAGCCCGCCCGCGACCAGCGGCTGCCCGGCGCCGGTGGACGGCAGCGCGGTCCGGGCGGGCGGCACGGCGGCGGCAGCGGTCGGGGTCGGGGCCGGTCCGGCCGAGGTCGGTCCGGCCGGGGCCGGCGGGACCTCGCCGTGCGTGGCGCAGTGCGGATCGACCGACCCGGCCGCGCAGTTGGAGCCGTCGGCGGTGACGGCGTTGTGGAGCCGGCCGTCGCCGCGCCGCGGGTCGGCCACGGTCACCGAGTAGCGGACGCTCGCGCTGCCGCCGGCCGGCAGGTCGCCGCTCCAGTGCAGGACGGGCTGCCGGTAGTCGACCTGCCCGAGCGTCGCGGCGGCGTCGCCGTCGTACGCCGCGTCGTCGAGGACGGCGGTCAGGTCGTCGTCGAGCCGCGCGTCGACCGGCACCTCGCCGGGGTTGCTCACCAGGACGCGGTACTCCAGCCGCTGTCCGGGCAGCACGGCGCCGCCGTCGACCGGCTGGGAGCTCTTGGCGATGGTGTAGCGCGGCGTGACGAAGCGGACCACCGCGCAGCCGGGCAGGTCGACGCCGATCGCGTCCGAGACGTTCTCCGCGCAGTTGCGGTACGTCCCGGCGGCGGCCGTCACCTGGACGCCGAGCGTGCAGGACGCCTGGCCGGCCGTCAGGTCGCCGGAGAGGGTGACGGCGCCGAGGCCGTTGTCCGACTCGACCTTGCCGCTGGCGCAGGTGGTGGAGGCGGGGGCGGGGCCGGCGACGGTCAGGCCGGCCGGGAGGGTGTCGGTGAACGACCAGCCCTTCTTGGCGGCCAGGTCGCTGGTGTTGGTGACGGTGAAGACCAGCGTGCTGGTGCCGCCCGCCGTCGCCACCTCGGGCGTGAACGCCTTGTCGACCTGCGGGGTGACGTCCAGCACCCTGATGTCGTCGAACGCGGCGTCGTTGCCGGTGCCGCTGCCGTTCGCGTTGGTCATCCGGATGCCGAGCAGGCTGCCCGCGAACAGCACCGGCGCGTCACTGGCCCGGCCGACCGCCTTGTACGCCTTGCCGTCCACCGGGTACGACTTCGCGGCCGGGTCGGTGCACGGGTTGAGCGGCTTGGCGGAGGCCGGGACCGCGGTCGGGCCGTCCAGCAGGAAGAAGTTCAACTGCGGTGCGGAGACCGAGCAGTTGGTGGCGGCGCTGTTCACCGAGAAGGCCAGGAACCGGTTGGTGCGGGGCAGCGGGAGCGGCTGCACGGTCTCGAACTCGACCCGGTTCGCGCCCGGGCTGTTGTACGTGAACGCGGTCACCGCCTGGTTCTGGTTCGGCACCGCGGTGCCGTTGTACTGGCCGAGTACGGCGGCCAGGTCGCGGGAGGAGTCCCAGAAGTTCGCCGAGTTGCCGCAGTCCGCGATGCCGGGTGCGTAGCCGGCGGAGGTCGCGGTGTCGTCCAGCACCCAGCCGTTGTAGCCGGTCAGCCGGACCGGCTTGTCCGCAGGTGCGTTCTCGAAGTTCTCGGTGTACACGACGGTCGGGTCCTGCGGGACCCCGGGCCTTCCGGGCGCCCGGGCTGCGCCGAATGTCGTCGGGGAGCCGTCGGGGCGCTGTCGGGGTGTCGCGGGAGGGGGAGCGGGGGCTCAGGGGGAGGAGGGCGGTGCGGGCGGCGCGGGGTGGGAGGGGCAGCCGCGGAGCGGGCCGATCGCCTCGTTGATCCGGTGGCTGATCGACTTCAGCTGGCCGTACTGGCCCTTGGTCAGCGGGTCGAAGAGCAGTCGGCGGACCTCGGCGACGTGGCCGGGGGCGGTGGCGACGACCTTCTCCCAGCCCTCCTCGGTGAGCACCGCGAGGGTGTAGCGGCCGTCCTCGGGGTCGGGGGTCCGGCGCAGCCAGCCCTTGGCCTCCAGGCGCTTGGCGGTGTGCGAGAGCCGGGAGAGCGAGCAGGCGGCGAACTCGGCCAGGACGCTCATTCGCAGGGTGCGCCCGGGGGTCATGGAGAGCCCGGAGAGGACCTGGTACTCGAAGTGGGAGAGGCCCGCGTCGCGCTGCAGCTGGGTGTCGAGGGCGCCCGGGAAGCGCGTCAGCAGGGTGACCATGGCCAGCCAGGTCTCCTCCTCCTCGGGGTCCAGCCAGCGGGGTTCATCGGTGCTCATGACTGCCATGGTACGGGTGCGTCCTGCGGGAAAGGCCCGGTTTGACTTGAATGTTCAAGCCGGATCGGAGGCGGCAGCGCCGCTCGATGACTTGACCTTTCAACTGATACCCGCCTACCTTCTGGTTGAACATTCAAGTCATCGAGCAGAGAAGCACCTGATGAACATCACCCTGTGGATCGTCGCCGCCCTCCTGGCCCTCGCCTTCGCGGCCGCCGGCCTGATGAAGATCACCAAGTCCCGGGAGGAACTGGTCGCCTCCGGCATGGGCTGGGCCGAGGACGTCGCCCCCGGCGCGATCAAGGCGCTCGGCGCCACCCAGGTGCTCGGCGCCCTCGGCCTGATCCTCCCCGCCGTCACCGGCATCGCCACCGTCCTCGTCCCGCTGGCCGCCACCGGTCTGGCCGTCACCATGGTCGGCGCGGCCGTCGTCCACCTCCGCCGCGGCGAGGCCAAGTCCCTCCCGGTCAACCTCGTCCTGCTGGCCCTGGCCGTCCTGGTCGCCTGGGGCCGCTTCGGGCCGTACGCGTTCTGACCCCCGCCGGGAGCCCGCCCCGCGCCGCCCCGCAGCGCCCGCACTCACATGCCGCCGCCCGGGTAGCTGCCGCCGGTCACCCCGCCGAAGTCGTTCCGGGCGCGGTTCTCCCCGGCGACCGTCTCCGACAGTGAGCGGCCGCCGAGCAGCGCCGTCCGGTCGGCCAGCTCCGGGACCAGCCGCTTCAGCGCCGGACGCCCGTACAGTGCGACCAGCAGGGCGACGTCCGAGGAGTGGACCGCCTCGGCCGCGCCCGGCGGCGGGTTGCGGCGGCGCAGCCCGCGCAGCACCCGGCGGCCGGCCAGCGTCCGGGCCGGGGCGGCCAGGACGGCGAGCGGTAGCACCGCCGGCGGCAGGCCCACCGCGAGGTCCCCCCCGACCGCGACGGCCACGCCCAGCCCGCAGGCCGCCAGCGCCGCGAGCGCCGCGAGCAGCAGCCGGGCCCGGCCGCAGCGCAGCCCGCGGGCCGTCAGCTCGGCGAACAGCTCGGCCCTGGCCCGCCGCGCCGCCGGCGAGTTCCCGGCGTCCAGCGGCGACAGCGCCCGCCCGAACGCCGCCCACAGCGCCCGGTGCAGCGGCGTCAGGCCCGGTCCCGGACCCTTGTGCCCCACCCGCAGCAGCCGGCCGTGCCGGACCACCTCGACCGTCCCCGCCAGGTGCAGTTCCACCAGTGCCACCCCCAGCGCGGCCGCCGTCCCGCCCCGCAGGCCCGCGACGGCCACCGGGGAGAGGTCCTCCCCCCGCCCCCGCGCCTTCACGGGCAGCCAGCGCAGCAGCCCCGCCGCCACCAGCGCCGCCACCGCGCCCAGCACACCGAGCGTTCCCATCACGCCTCCCCGCCGGCGGACCGCGAGCCGCTCCGGCCCGCCCCCAGTGCCCACCACCCGTTACCGGTATAGCGCGTCCATCACTTTCCGTCACTGGCCTCCGGTCACTAGACTCGGCCGGATGTCCTCCGCCGCCCGTCCCGCCGTCCTCGTCCTCCCGTACGACCCCGACTGGCCCGCCCGGGCCGCCGACCTGGCCGCCGAACTGCGCGCCGCCCTCGGCCCGCCGGCGGTCCGGGTCGAGCACATCGGCAGCACCGCCGTCCCCGGCATGGCCGCCAAACCGGTCTACGACCTCCAGGTCGGCGTCACCGAACTGGCCGCCGCCGAACGGGACTTCGACGCCCCGCTGGCCGCCCTCGGCTTCCAGGGCTCACCCCACCGGCAGGACCACGTCCCGGCCGGGACGGACGACGACCCCGCGCGCTGGGCGAAGCGCTTCTGGCTCCGCCGCGACCCCGCCGCCGGACCGGACTGCAACCTGCACGTACGCCTGCTCGGCTCGCCCAACGAACGCCTCGCCCTGCTGTTCCGCGACTGGTTCCGCGCCCACCCCGAAGCCGTCCCCGGCTACGCCGCGTTCAAGCGCACCCTCGCCGCGGCCGTCACCGACCTCGACGCCTACACCGACGTCAAGGACCCCGTGGTCGACCTGGTCACCGCCCTCGCCGAACCCTGGGCCACCGCCACCGGCTGGACCCCGTACGCCAGTTGAGCCCCCGGGGCACCCCGCCGCCGGAAAACCGCTCGCGCCCGGCCCCCGGAGCGGGCACCCTCGACGCCCGTGACCGACACCGACCCCGCCCCCTGGCGCTACGCCCGGCCCGGCAGCCCGCTCGGCGCCCTCGAACGCGGCCGGGGGCTGGGCTGGGCGCTCGCCCTGGCCGACCCGGCGGCCGGGGCCGAAGCACTGCTCGACTGCCTGCGCCGGGACACCCGGTGGGACTGGGGCGTCGACCAGCGGGCCGGCTACCACGCCTTCCTGGTGACCGAACTGGCACTCCCCGCCGACCCGTTGACCGACCTGCTCGACGGCCCCGACGCGTACGGCTCCGCGCGCGCCCGGGAGACGCTGGCCGAACTCGCCCTGCTCGGCTCGGCACCGGCCCGCGCCGCGCTGCGCCGGTACGTGCGGTACGGCGAGTGGTGGCAGGAGACGCTGACGCTGCTGGCCGGGCGCTGGCCCCTGCCGTGGTGGGACGACCTGCGGCCGGCCGCGCTGGGCCGGCTGGGCGGCGAGCGGCCGGTGTACTGGCGGGCCGCGCCCTGGCCGCGCTGGCAGCCGGAGCCGCCGTCCGCGCCGCGGCCCCCGCGCCCGGTCCCGCTCGCCCCGCGCACCGGCCGGCTGCTCGCCGCGCTGGCCGACCCCGGCACCGCGCCCGACGACCGCGCCGAAGCCCTGCGCGCCCTGGCCTGCCGCCCCGTCGACCCGGCCGGACTCCTCCCGCTGATAACGGAGTCGGCCACCGCCGACCACGCACCGGCCGGCCTGCACGACGCGGTCCGACGGCTCGGCCCGGCCGCCCTCGCTCCCGCCCGGGAGTGGGCCGCCGCCGACCACCCCGCACTGCGCCGACTCGGTCTCCAGGTGCTCGCCGAGCATGGCGGGAACACCGAACTCCCCCTCCTGGTAGCCGAGTTGGCCGACCAGTGGGCGCGGGACGAGTGGTGCGGCCCGAAGCTCCTCGCCGACGGCCTGGCCCGGTACGGCCCGTCCGCGGCCGAAGCCGCCCCACTGCTGCGCCGGTTCTGGCACACCACCCCGCACAGCTACGAACGCCCTTCCTACCTAAGGGCGTTGCACGCGATCGCCCCGGGCGCGGCCGCCCCCCTGCTGAGCGAATCCCTCTGGGACTGCGAACCGGACGCCCGGCTGTACGCCGTCCGGCACCTCCCCGACGACCCCCGGTTCGCCCACCGGCTGGCCCAGTTGCGCGACAGCCCGGCCGAGGACGACGACCTCCGGGCCGCCGCCGCCCGGCGGCTCGGCTGAGCACCGCCGGAAAACCGCTCGCGCCCCGCCCCCGGATCGGGCACCCTCGACGCCCGTGACCGACACCGCAGACGCCGAAGACGGCACGGAGACCGAAGACCCCTACGACGAGCACGCCGCCTACGCCGCCTACGCCCCCGCCGACACCCTGCTCGGCGCGGTCGAGCGCGGCCGGGGGCTGGGCCGGTCGCTCGCCCTGGCCGATCGGGCGGCCGGGGCCGAGGCGGTGCTCGACTGCCTGCGCCGGGAGACCCGCTGGGACCGGCAGTCCGACCAGCGGCACGGCTACCACGCCCGGCTGCTCAGGGAGTCGGCGGCGCCGGTCGAGCCGGTGCTGGAGCTGCTGGAGGGGGCGGACGAGGACACCGCCGACCGGGTCCTCCAGACCCTCGCCGAACTCGCCCTGATCGGCGGAGAGTCGGCCCGCGACGCGCTGCGCGCGCACGTCCGGCACGGCGAGCACTGGCAGGAGGCGCTGGGCCACCTCGGCGACCGCTGGCCGGTGGAGTCGTGGGACGACCTGCGGCCGGACGCGCTGCGCCGCCTCGGCGGGGCCGAGCCCGCGTGCCCCGACGACCACGCCTGGCGGCACTGGCGGGGGCCGGAGCCGGAGCGCGGCGGCCGGGGCCCGCACCGGATGGTGTTCGAGCCCCGCAACGGCCGGCTGCTCGCCGTGCTGCGCGATCCGGGCGCCGCTCGGGGCGAGCTGTCGAGGGCACTCGGCACGCTCGCTTCCCGTCCCGGGACGTTCCCCGAAGTCCTGCCGATGATAACGGAGTTGTCCACCACGGAGCCCGCCTGGCTGGGGGAGCGCGCGCTCCCCGGGGTGTTCCGGATTGTGCGGCGGCTCGGGCCGCTCGCGGTGGAGCCGGCCCGGGAGTGGGCCGTCGACAGCCGGAGTTGGCTCTCCGGGCTCGGTCTCCAGGTGCTCGCCGAGCACGGCACCGTCGCCGACGCCCCGCTGCTGCTGGCCGAGTTGGCGCGGCAGTGCGCCGTCGGCCAGTGGTGCGGGTCGGACGGCCTGGCGGACGGCCTGGCCCGGTTCGGCCCGGCCGTCGCCGAGGCGGCCCCGCTGCTGCGCGGGCTCTGGGAGAACACCCCGCATAGTTACGAACGCCCGTCCTACCTGAGGGCGTTGCACGCGATCACCCCGGACGGGACGGACGCGCTGCTGCACGAGTCGCTCTGGGACTGCGAGTCGGACGCCCGGCTGTACGCCGTCCGGCACGCCCCCGAAAGCCGGGAACTCGCCCACCGGCTGGCCCGGTTGCGCGACAGCCCGGCCGAGGACGACGACCTCCGGGCGGCCGCCGCGGAGCGGCTCGGCCGGTGAGACGCCGAAGGCAGCCGCGGCTGGTTGCCGCGGCTGCCCAGGGTGGGGGTCAGCGGGTCAGAACTGGGTGCTGATGGTCACGTTGGCGAAGTCGGTCACCGCGTACAGGCTCAGGTAGCGGTAGCCGGCGGTGGGGTTGTTGACGGTGATGGTCTGGGCGGTGCCCTGGGTGGTGGAGGAGGCGGTGAAGGCGCTGGGGGAGGCCCAGGTGTCCTCGTTGTAGTACAGGTACGCGGTGCCGGTGCCGCCGTTGGCGGTGACCTTCAGGGTGCTGGTGCCGGCCGGCAGGTAGATGTACATGTAGTCGGTGTCGCCGGCGGCGCGGGCGCGGCCGGTGCGCTGGCAGTTCTGGCCCATCGCGTCGGTGCGCTGGTCGGCGCAGGTCGGCAGGGTGGCGCTGGCGTCGACGGTGGTGGTGACCGAGGACGGGGTGGCCGTGGTGCGGCCGTTGGCGTCGGTGACGGTCAGTGCGACGGTGTAGGTGCCGGCCTTGGCGTAGGTGTGCGAGGGGTTGCGCTCCTCGGAGGTGCCGCCGTCGCCGAAGGTCCAGTGCCAACCGGTGATCTGCGCCGGGGAGTTGGTGACCACGGAGCGGTCGGTCAGGGTGACGGTGGCGCCGTTCACGGACTGGTTGAACAGCGCGGTCGGGCCGGTGGCGAAGCAGGCGCCGTTCGCGCACTGGTCGAGCCAGGCGTCGAAGTCGGCGTCGTACGAGGTGCCGAGGCCGTTGTAGACCGCGTAGCCGCCCTGGTAGTCACCGGTGCGGAAGTGGCCGAGCATGTTGTACACGTCCGCCGGGTGCTTCTCGAACATGTAGCGGACGGCCAGGTAGCCCCACGGGTAGACCCGGGTGGAGTCCGAGTTGTTGTACGTGTTCTGGAAGATCGTCGACAGCTTGTAGGTGTGCTTGGCCGCCTCGGTCATCGCCTGGGTGTCCGTGACGCCCCGGTAGGTGTACGACTGGTACTCGGCGACGCCCTCGATCCACCAGATGTCCGGGACGGACGTCTCTGAGGCGAAGTTGCCGCTCATGTCGTAGATGTTGTCGAGGTAGTGCGTGTACTCGTGGTTGAGGTTCCACACGTTGCCCGGGAAGTCGTCGTTCCACGACTTCTGGTACATCACGCAGACCGGCTGGTTGTTCGGGTCGGTGACGTCCATGACGGTCTGGCCGCCGTTGTCCGTCGAGTTCCCGTAGATCGCCCAGGAGTAGGTCTGGTAGTCGGCGGCGCTGGCGAACACCGGCATGACGACCGTCTTGCCGTACTGGTTCGGCACCGGGCCGTTGTCCTTGACCAGGTTGTGGAAGAAGGTGTCCTCGCCGCGCAGGCTGTCGCAGACCGGCTGCAGCTGGGCGACGGTCAGGGCCTGGGCGCGCAGCGTCTTGTTGTCGCAGACCAGGACGTTCGGCAGGACGGTGTCGGCCAGCTTCTTCGGCAGGTCGCAGGTGCCGTAGTACGAGCACTGACCCTTGTCGTAGTAGTTGGCGTTGTACGCGACGTGCACGTACAGCGGGCCGGTGCTGCCGAGGATCGCGGTGGTGTCCAGCAGCTGCTTGATCAGCGGCTTGGCGGCGTTCTCCGCGTTGGTGGAGCTGCCGGCGATCCGGGAGATGTCGTTGCCCGCGTTGACGTCCAGGAAGGCGTTGGAGGTGCCCATCAGGTCGCGGTGGTTGAGCGCGAAGTTGCCCAGGGTGGTGACCAGGCTGGTGTCGGCGCTGACCGCGTTGACGAAGTCGGTGTTCCAGTTGCCGCGCCACAGCGGGGCGAACAGCACCGAGTTCACCGCGTTGACCATCTTCGGCGTCGCGTTGTAGCTGTTGTCGTAGCCGTTCAGCACCTGCTTGTAGACGTCCAGGTACTTGGCCTGGATGTTGGCGCTGTCGGTCAGCACCAGCACGTCGTACAGCACCACGCCGTTGGCGGTGGTGACGTCCTTCCAGCGGGTGCCCGCGAAGAACGCGTCCAGGCCGGCCTTGGTGGCGGCGGTCAGCGTGCCGTCGTACGACCCGACCTGGGACGGGTAGTAGGACTGCACGTAGTAGCCGGCCCGGAGGAACTGGACCAGCTGCAGGATGCCGGAGGCGTTGGTGCCGTCGTAGCCCGCCGCCAGGTCCTTGAAGGCGTTCGCGACGGTGACCATGTTGGCCTGCTTGAAGATCGCGCCCGCGTCGGTGCCGGTCACGTTGTACAGCGTGTTGACGCAGGTGTTCGTCGAGCCCTTGACGAAGTTCACCAGGTCGGCGCCGGAGCGGCTGCCGAAGTCGGTGTAGGCGCAGGTCTGCGCGGCCGCGGCCTGCGCGCCCGCCGCGCCGGCCTCGGCGCCCGGGGCGCCGGCCAGCGGGCTGCCGCCCGAGGTGCCGCCGGACTTCGCCAGCAGGCCCTTGCCGGCGTTCTGCTTCGCCGGGCGCGGGGTGGTCTGGACGGTGGTGCCCTTCGGCTGTCCCATCTGGGACTGCACCAGCAGGGCCGGCGGCAGCGGGGCGGCCACCGGGGTCAGGGTGTCGGGGGCGGCGTCCACGATCGGGCCGAGCGGCTTCGGGACGGCGCCGCCGGGGGCCTTGGGGTCCACCGCGGACGCGGGGGCGTTCTGCCCGGAGGCGGCGGCGGACGGCTTGGCGTTCTGCCCGGCGGGGGCCGCGCCGGCCGCGGTGACCGGCAGCAGGGTCGCCGCGACGGTACAGCCGGCGACCAGACCGGCCGCGAGTGTGGGGAGGGATATGCGCAGACGCACTGCTTCTCCTGGGGGCGGGAGCTCACTGAGCATCAAGATGGGGGAGGGTGACGCGGTGACGCGTGGAGCATCCTGGCACCGTTGCCGGGGCCAGAACAATGTCACAGGTCATATGACATTGCGTGAACGCGGCATAACACGGGTGGAAAGATCTTGGCGTGAAACCGGCGCGCGCTTCGGTGGGGGAGGGTCACACGCGCGGCGGGCGGAACGTCCGGCTGGCCCAGCTGTGCAGGTGGGGGGCCTCGGCGGCGAGCTCGCGGTAGGCCGCGGCGGTCGCCTCCAACAGGGTGTGCGCCAGGCCGGGACCGATCGTCGCGCGCTGCCACAGCAGCACGTACCGCAGCCACAGCGGCGTCCCCAGCAGCGGCTTGACCGTGACCCCCGGCACCGGCGCGGTACTGGCCGGGACCAGCGCCGCGCCCAGCCCCGAGGCCACCAGGTCGAGCACCTCGCGCCGCCCGTACGGCAGCTCGCGCACCCCGGCGGGGGAGAACGCGGCCGCCTCGCAGGCCGCCCGGAACAGCGCCGGCCAGGACGCCCCGTCGGCGGCCGGCAGCAGCCAGGTCTCACCCGCCAGGTCGGTCAGCGCCGGCTCCGCGTGGTGGCGCAGCGGGTGCGCCGTGGGCAGCGCGACGAACACCGGCTCGGTGGCGACCGCCCGGGCCGCCAGGGCCGGCGTCGGCCGCAGCCCCGAGCCCGGGTGGTCCAGCAGCAGCGCCAGGTCGAAGGGGGGCCCGCCGTCCGGCTCCGGGAAGCCCGGCGCGGTGCCCGGACGGCCCGGGGTCAGCGCGAAGCGCAGCTCCGGGCGCAGCTGTCTCGCTCGGGTCAGCGCACCCGGCAGCAGGGCCGGGCAGTCGGTGGCCAGCAGCAGTTCGCGGTGCGGGCGCTCGCCGTCCGGCGCGGCCCCCTGGCCCAGCCGGTCGACCCGGGAGAGCACCTCGCGGGCGGCGGCCAGCACCTCGGCGCCGAAGGTGGTGGGGACCACCCCGGCGGCCGTCCGGTCGAAGACCACCGCGCCCAGGTAGCGCTCGATCCGCCGCAGCTGGGTGCTGGTGGCGGGCTGTGAGGCGCCGATCGCCGCCGCCGCGCGTCCCACGCTGCCGCTGTCGGCGATCGCGCAGAGCACTCTCAGGTGCCTCAGTTCCAGGTCCATGGCGGCCCTCCTCGCGTGCGGGCGGCCCCGCCTCGGCGGTGGCTTCGGGCAACCTGTGTAATGTCACACGCAACATGTCAGATGGTGTCGATCACCTTCGCTTCCTTGCCGAGCCACGTCAAGTCCCCCCGCGCCGGGAACTCGCCTGACACCCCGCCGGCCACCCGCGCCGGAAACCGCGCAGGTCGGAGTGGATCAAGGATCCGCGATGCCCGGTCGCGGTCGCTCCTGGAGCCGTTCCGTTTCCGCCGTCCGGACCCGGTCCGCGCCTCCCGTCGCCGCGCCCCCGCCGGCGCCCCGGTTCCGGGTGCCGTTCCGGGTGCGCGGCCGCCCGCACCGCTGGCGCCGCCGAACGGTGCGCACGCCGGTGGCCCGGGCGGGCGAACACTCCCGGCGGATCGGGCAGCCCCGGTGCCGTCAGCATTTCTCCTCCGGCCCGCCTGCGGCCGCAGCAACGGTCCCCCGGTGCCTGGTCGCGCAGGTTCAGCGGGTGGGTCCGGGTTTGGCCAGCGGTCGGGCGCGTTCGTACAACTCGCCGGCGTGGGCATTGCGGCGGTGCGGGCCGATCGCGGCGAGCATCGCCCGGTAGCGGTCGTCGGCCCGACCGGACTGGACGTGCGGGTAGTCGTCCAAGGCGCGGTGCCAGTCGGCGACGGCCTCCTCCAGCCGGCCCTCCCGCAACTTCCACTCGGCGAGCATCGAGCGGTGCCTCACCCTCGCCCGCCGGTAGACCGCAGGGCGGAGCTTCTCGGACTGCTCCAGCGCGCGGATCGCGGTGCCGCGGTCGCCGAGTTCGTAGGTGACCTGAGCGACGTGGTAGGCGAGGGAGGACGGGTCGTAGGATCCGTGGGCCCTGGCCTTCGACTCGGCCTTCTCCATCGCGGTCTCCGCCTCGTGCAGCATCGCCAGCGCGCCGCTCGCGTCGCCGGTCTGCGCGAGGGCGTGGGCCTGCTGCCCGGCGAGGAACGCGCGCATTCGGGGCCCGGCCTCGGGGGAGGCGGCCGAGGCGGCGTCCGCGTACCTCGACGCGGCGGCGCCGTGGCCGAGTTCGACGGCCTGCACGCTCATGCCCCGCAGGACGGTGCAGAAGGTCAGGTGGTCGCTGGCCGCGCCGGCCAGTTCGAGCGCCTTGGCGTAGTAGCTCTGGCCGAGCATGTCCAGACGCTCGTCGACGGCCATGTAGCCGGTCAGGTACAGGTGGTCGGCCGCGGCGGAGAGCATCGCCCGGCGGACCTCGGCGGAGGCGTCGGCCTTCAGGTACGGGGCGATGTTGTTGACCATGAACGCCGCCGCCATCGGGCGAGCGGTCCGGCCGCCGAACCGGTCGTCGAGCTCGCTGATCCGCTCGGTCATCTGGATCACCGCGTCGACCTCGGCCATGCCGATCCGGGTGTGCGGGTCTGTCCTGATCCGCTCGAACCGTCCGAGGACGTCCTTCCAGCCGGGGACGGTCAGGGCGACCGAGTACAGGCCGGCGCTGAGCACGCCCCTTCGCGACGGGTCCATGTCCGTGCTCCCCAGGTCGATCAGTCCCGCCACGGTATCCGGCGAGGCGGCCTGGACGTCGGGCTGATCGGCGAAGCCGGCCTCGAACGCGGTGACGGGGCGGCCGAGCCGGCGGGTGAGGGCCTCCAGAACCACGGCCTGATATTTGGCCATCGGCCGAGTGCCCGAGAGCCAGTGCGACACCGCTGACTCGTCGTACCGCAGCTTGATCCCGGCTTCGGCGCCGGTCCGGTTGACCGCGCGGGCGAACTCGCCGTTGCTCGACCAGCGGCACTGCACGATCAGGGCGGCGAGCCTGCCGTTCGGCGTCCGCATCCGTGCCGTCATGCCAGCTCCCAAGCGAGGTTTCAAGGGTTTCAAAGGCTCGGGATGTCTCTACCGTGTTCACGCTCGGCGCACACCTGTTGACTCGGTGTCAGGTCGATCGGGCAAGCGGGAGCGGAGCCCCGTCCGGATCCCGTTCGACCGCTTCCGGTTGCCGCAGTGGCCTCCGTACCCCGCACCGCACGTCGCACGGAAGCACCCCGCCCACCCCGAGCACCAGCTGTCCGACCCGATCGAGGAGGCCATCGAAGTGTACGAACTCATCGCCGGCCGGTTCCTGGACGACCACTTGGTCCTCCGCCCCGGCAGCACCGCGGGCATCAAGGTCCCGCTACGGCAGTACGCAGATCTGGAGCGCGCCGCCGCCGCGGGCGAGGCAGCCCCGGCCTGGCTGGTCAAGGCCGCCCGGCAGCGTTGGGCGGTGGACCTGACGCCCGCCCGCCCGCTGCGGGACTACCTGCTGGTCCGCGCCCCGGCCGACCCGCAGTACAGCCGCGCGTCGTGGGAGATCAACCTCGGCTGCAACTACGACTGCGAGCACTGCTACCTCGGTGAGAAGACCTTCGAGGGCCTGGGCATGGACGACAAGGCCCGGCTCCTGCACCTCATGCGCGACGCCGGGGTGCTGTGGCTGCAGATCACCGGCGGCGAGCCGACCGTCGACCGCGACTTCACCGACGCCTACACCCTCGCCCACGAGCTCGGCATGATGCTCACCGTCTCCACCAACGGCTCGCGCTTGTGGCAGCCGAAGGTCCTCGACGTCCTGACCAGGATGCCCGCCTACCGGGTCGTCGTCTCCGTCTACGGGGCCAGCGTCGCCAGTTACGACGGCCTGACCCGCCGCAAGGGCTCCTTCGCCACCTTCAAGAAGGGCATGGCCGCCGCGCTGGAGGCCGGCATCCCGATGCGGCTCAACCTCGTCGTCACCGAGCACTGTGCCGACGAGGAGGCCGCGATGGTCGCCATGGCCGAGAACTGGGGCCTGGAGCACAACAGTTACGTCAACATGGCCCCGACGATCTACGGCGGCGCCGAGTCGCTGCCCGCGCAGTCCGCCAGGCACCTGCGGCAGCGGAAGGTATTCACCGGCTGCAACGCCGGCCACACCTTCTTCCACTCCGACCCGCACGGCAAGGCGTCGATCTGCAAGGTCGGCCGCGACCCCGCCGTGGACCTCATGACCGAGGGCCTCGATGGCCTCCGGCGCCTGGGCGCGATCGCCGACTCCCTCATGCTTCGCACCGGTGGATGCTCCGGCTGCCGGCTGTCCGGCTCCTGCGGGGTCTGCCGGCCGATGGCCAAGCTCTACCAGGAGGCGAAGGCACCACTCGCAAGCTACTGCCAGCACGGACGACCCAGGGAGGAGGTGTCCGCATGAACCCCCAAGCCATGATCCAGCTCGGAGCCACCCGGGCCGGCGCGGTCGACGTCGAGCTCGTCGACGATCTCGATGAGCTCGCCGAATCCACGAAGTGCTCCTGCAACGCGGGCGACGACAACCCGTTCTAGGACACCGAACGATCGAAAACCCGCGGGCCCCGGTCGCTTCCGCGCCGGGGCCCGCGGCGTGCGGGGCCGCTGGGTAGGGTGCTCGCATGCGTTTGACGTGGGACTGGATGAGCCCCGTGGTGACCGTGCCGTTCGCGCCCACCCTCGGGCCGGTCCACCCCGACGCCCTCACACCCGAGCTGTTCGCCGGCGTCATCGAGATCGCCGGCACCGGCCGCTTCCTCGCCCACGACAAGGACCGCCGCTGGTCCGACGCCAAGGACGAGACGGTCCTGCCGCTCGACATCGTCCATCGCCCCGGCCTCACCCTCATCCCGACGCTGTCCGCCCGCGGCACTGGCACCATCAAGGTCCACCTCTATGGCGACCCGACCGGCGGCCACCAGGAAGAGGCTGCCGACCTCGCCGCAAAGCTCGCCGCCATCCACAACGTAGCCAAGGCCCGCGTCCTGTCCTTCCAGGCACCTGGCCAGGCGGCCCGCACTGCCGCCGGGGCCTGCACCCGCGTCCAGCTCCGCGAGTTCACCTCCGACCGGCCCACCGTCCGACCGGACGCCGTGCGGCCGTTGGAGGCCCACCAGGAGGGCGTGCGGGCGACGTTCGCCGACTTCGCGGACAAACTGGCCGGAGACGGCTTCGCCTTCCTCCACTCCCGCATGCGGACCGGCACCGTCGGCCCGGTCCTGGTCACCATCACCGACGGCCGGGTGGTCGGTGCGATCGGCCCGATGGAGACCATGCCCGACCCTGCCGGTCGCACCCGCCTGCTGCCGCAGTACTTCGGCGTCCTGCCCGACCACCGCGGCCACGGGCACGGCCGGGCCCTGTGGCGGGCCGCCATGCACTGGGGCCACACCCACGGCGCCGACTACCAGCTCCTGCAGACCGAGATCGGCGGAGCCTCCGACAACCTCTGCCGTTCAGAGGGCCTCACCGACCTCGGCTTCGTGCGCGTCGCCGTGCTCTGAATCGAGGCCCTGCGAATCAGTGCGCGCAGAGCGGGGCGAATGCCGCGGTGACCGCCGCGGTCAGGTCGGCGGCGACGGCGGCGGGCGGGTCGCCTGCCAGGACGCGGCGGCGCAGCTCGCGCAGGGCGGCCCGGTGCAGGCCCGCCAGGGCGCCGGCCAGCAGCGGCGCGGCGGAAGGGGCGGCGCCCGGGGCGGCGGTGCGCAGGGCGGCGGCGAGGGCGGCCTCGGCGCGTTCGCCGATCTCCCGCTCGCGGGCGCGCAGCGCCGGGCTGGCCTCGACGGTGCGGAAGAACGCGGCCGCGTCCTGGGCCAGCCCGACCGCCGGGTCCAGCCGCCCGAGGGCCGCGCACAGGTCGTCCCGGACGGCCGCCGCCGGGCAGCACGAGCCCGCCGGGAGCGGGTCCACCAGCGCGGCGAGGTACCGCTCGACCTCGGCCTGCCGGTCGAAGAACAGGTCCTCCTTGGTCGGGAAGTAGTTGAACACCGTGTTGGTGGACACCCCCGCGTGCCGGGCGACCTCGGCGACGGTCACCCGGTCGAAGCCGTGCGCGAGGAACAGCGGGAGCGCGGCGTCCGCGATCGCGGTGCGGGTCTGTTGCTTCTTGGTCGCGCGGAGTCCGGTGGCCATGGCGTCCATCGTACGGAATGGTAGGGTCGCCCCAAAATTGGTGTGACACCAAAAATATTTCGGGCGACCAGGACGACGAGGGGGCCGACATGGGGACGAAGGCAGGCACGGTAGGACGGCGGGAGTTCGTGTTCGGGATCTACCCCGGCGCGCTGCTCGGCGACGAGCACGGTCTCGTCCACCCCGTCCGCCCCGACGACCCGGACCGGCTGGCGGCGGCCCTCGACCGGCTGCAGGGCACCGAACCCGGCTTCCGGATCCGGGTCTACCGCTCCTTCGCCGCCACCGTCCCCGCGCCCCCGCAGACCCCCGACGGCTGGCCGGCCTACCTCGACCGGCCCGGCCGGCGGATCGACCTGGTCCTCCAGTTCCGCGAACCCACCGGCAGCCTGACCGGCTGGGAGGCGTACGTCCGCGCCCAGGTCCGCGAACTCGGCACCCGGCTCGGCTCGGTGCAGATCTGCGAGGAGCCCAACGCCGACCTGCCCGTCCTGGACGGCAGCACCCCCAACGTCCTCGCCGCCCTGGTCGCCGGAGTCACCGCCGCCAAGGACGAGGCACGCGCCCTCGGCCTGGACGCCGCCGTCGGCTTCAACGCCGTCCCGACCACCGCCCCGGACGCGCCCTTCTGGCCCGACCTCGGCCGCCACGCCGACCAGCCCTTCCTGGACGCCCTCGACTACGTCGGCCTGGACTTCTTCCCCGACGTCTTCCGGCCCGTCCCCGCCGACCGCCTCGCCGACGCCACCGCCTGGCTGCTGCACACCTTCCGCCACACCGACCTCCCGAAGGCCGGCATCCCCGCCCACGTGCCGATCCGGATCTGCGAGAACGGCTGGCCCACCGGCCCCGGCCGCCCCGAGGAGGCCCAGGCCCGCGTACTCGACACCGTCGTCCGCACCGTCGCCGCACACGCCCGGACCCTCGGCATCGACGGCTACACGCTCTTCGCCCTGCGCGACGCGGACAGCGCCGGCGAGAGCCTCTTCCACCACTTCGGCCTGCTGCGCGACGACCACACCCCCAAGCCGGCGTTCGAGACCTACCGCACGCTGATCGCCGAACTGGGGCCGGTGCTGCGGGGGTTGCGGTGAGGGGAGGCTCCGCTTCGCGGGGAGGCAGGGGGAGCGGCGAGGGCTGGGGCCGCGGCTGCGGGGGCGGGGTGAGGAGGGGTTCCGCTTCGCGGGGAGGGGCGGGGCGGCGGGACGGCACCTTCGCCGTCCCCCGCCGCGAGGTGGCGTACGCCGGCCTGGCCGCCCGGGCGGGCGCCGTGCCGGCCGAACTCCGGCTGGTGGAGCGGGAGTAGGTGCGTCCCCGCGCCGTAGGCGGCACGGGGACGGGGTGGCGGGTCAGGGCCGTTTGGCGCAGGTGATCCAGCGGTTGGCGGCGAGCGGGTCGGCGGGTTCGGGGCGGAGGCGGGCCGCGGGGGCGTGGTGGAAGGGGGTGCGGACGGTGGTGGTCCAGCCGAGGGCGCGGAGGGCGGCGGCGGTGTCGGGGCGGGGGCTGGGGTCGAAGAGGGCGAGCAGGTCGACGTCCAGGCGTTCGCGGGCCTGGGCGTAGACGTCGGCGGCGCGGACGTCGGCGGATTCCAGGCCGGTCTTGACCTCGTAGGCGAGGGTGCTGCCGGGGGCGCTGAGCGCGTCCAGGGCGGCGGTGACCGCGAGTTCGGCGGCGGCCGGCAGGTAGAGGAAGAGGCCCTCGGCGAGCCAGGCCACCGGGCGGGACGGGTCGAGTCCGGCGGCGGTCAGCGCGCCCGCCCAGTCCTCCCGCAGGTCGACCGGCACGGTGCGGCGGCGGGCCCGGGGGGCCGCGCCGAGGCCGTCCAGCACCCGCTGTTTGAAGCGCAGCACTTCGGGGCGGTCCAGTTCCCAGACGGTGGTGCCGGGCGGCCAGGGCAGCCGGTGCGCCCGGCTGTCCAGGCCGGCGCCGAGCAGCACCACCTGCCGGGTGCCGGTGGCCGCCGCGCCGAGCAGGTGGTCGTCCAGCACCCGGGTGCGCAGCGCGAAGTAGGCCGCGAGCCGCTCCCACACCGGGTCGCCCGGGTCGACCTCGGCCGGGTCGGCGGGCCAGTCGGCGCAGCCCGGCGAGGCGCGGACGAAGTGCGCGGCGAACGGGTCGACGGCCAGCGCGTCGGCCCGACGGGCTTCCAGCGCACGGGCGTTGGCGACCAGCAGGGCGGTCCGGCCGACGCCCGCGTGCACGCCCGCGTCGTCCGGCACGCCCGCGGGCACGCCCGCACCCTCCGGCAGCAGGTCGACCGGCAGCAGGTCGGCCAGCAGGACGCCGTCCGACATGCTCGTCGGCGCGCTCACCGCCGGCCCGCCGGCGTCTCGGCGGTGTCCGACGGGCGGCCGGGGAAGCGGACGCGGTCGAGTTCGGTGATCCGGGCGCCGTACACCCGGTTCATGAAGCGCAGGATGTCGGCGTCGGCCAGGTGCAGCGCGGTGGTGCAGTCGCGCAGCACGGTCAGGTGGAAGCCGCGCTGGAAGGCGGTGCGGGCGGTGGAGTCGACGCAGACGTCGGTGAACACCCCGGCCAGCACCAGGTGTTCGATGCCGTGCCGGCGCAGGTGCGGTTCGAATCCGGCGTCCTGGAAGGCGTCGAAGCAGGCGTGCTTGGTGAACACCGCCTCCTGCGGCCGGGGCCGCACGCCGTGGAACTCGGCGCCCCAGCTGCCCTCCAGGCACTTGGGCCGTTTGCCGAGCCGGGCGTCCCGCCGCCGCCAGGCCGGGCCCTGGTGGGCCGGGTCGCCGAGGAACCGGACGAACAGCACCTCGGTGCCCGCCGCCCGGGCCCGCTCGACCGCGCGGACGCTGTTGGCGGCGGCCCGGGCCAGCAGCGCCGGGTCGCCGGGGAACCGGGAGCGGGCCACCTCGCCCGCGCAGAAGTCGTTCTGCAGGTCGACCACCACCAGCGCGCTGCGCCCCGCGCCGCCGGCGGGGGAGGTCTCGGCGGGCCGCCGGCGGGCCTCGGCGGGCCGGTGCGCGGCGCGGTGCGGGTGGTGGGGGTGGGCCGGGCCGTGGGCGGTGCCGGGGGACTGGGCGGCGCTCATCGGGCGGCCGCCGGAACCGGCTCGGCCTGGCTCGGCACGAACGTTCCTGCAAGCGAGGCAAGGACGGCGTCCACCACCTCGGTGGTGCCGGCGGTGCCGCCCAGGTCGGGGGTGCGGGCGCCGCGGGCCTGGGCGGCGGCGATCGCGGCCTCGGTGGCGGCCTCCGCGCCGGGGCAGCCGGCGTGCCGTTCGGCGATCCGGGCGGCGGCCCGGACGGTGGCGACCGGGTTGACCAGGTCGCGTCCGGCCAGGTCGTCGGCCGAGCCGTGCACGGTCTGGTACTCGGTGAGGCCGTGCAGCGCCGGGTGCAGGTGGACGTTCTCGGCGCAGCGGTTCTCCTGCCGCTCCGAGCCGTACCGGTCGAGCAGCACGACGTGCATGATGTCGGCCCACTCGTTGCCGGCGACCAGCAGGGTGCGGTCCTCGGGGCCGTGCGCGATCAGGTTGCGGTTGACCGTGTCGGGCTGGAACGGGGCGATGTCCAGGCCGAGTTCGGCGGACAGGCCGGCCGTCCAGTCGTCCATCACCCCGTCCAGCAGGTGGTACTTGTAGGCGAGCAGCACCCGGGCCGGGCCCTCGGGCCACGACTCCCGGGCCCGGTCCACCGCGTAGCGCACCACGCGCTCGGTGACGGCCCGGCTGAACTCCATGGTGCGGACCACCCGGCCGTCCTCGTGCCGGTTCTCGCCGGTGTAGAAGCCCTGGGCCTGGTCGCGGACCAGCAGCAGCCGTGCTGCCCCGGCGGTGAGCTGCTCGACCTTGACGGCGGCCAGCCGCTGCCGGACCAGGTACAGCGACTGGGCGTTGATCGCGGTGCGGAACACCGCCCGGGCCCCCGCGGCGGCCTGTTCGCGGCAGAACCACTCGTAGTGCGCGGCGTCCTGCTCGGTCAGCGCGGCGAACTCGGCGGTGCCGGACGCCCCGGCGCGCAGCGACACGTACGAGTGGTAGAGCCGCGGCGAGCGCACCAGCCGGACCTGCGTGCCGTGCAGTGCGGTGATCCGGTCGAGCACCCGCTCGAAGACGGGGGCGAGGTCCGGGCCGGTGCCGCGGCCGACGGCGAGGGCGATGAGTGGTGCGGTCACTGCGGTGGCTCCTTGCAAGTGGGGCTGGGTACGGCGGCGCCGAACGGGTCGGGGCCGCCGTCCGGAACGACGGGCCGCCGTCCGTCCGGGTACTCGGACGCGGGCCGGGGCTCGGACGGACCGAGTACCCGGACGGACGGCGGTGTCAGCCGGCGGATCCGACGCGGCGCGCGGAGGCGGCGTCGGCCGGACGAGGGCAGCACCGGGGAACCGGTGTCGACGGGGACACCGGCGTGGTGGCGGTGGGGATGTGGGCGGGGCGGGGGTGGGAGCGGTCAGAAGGAGTCGGGGACCAGGTGGTCGCCCGGGATGCCGGACTTCTCCGGCGAGTAGTAGTCGCGGATGCCGTCGGCCCAGACCCGGACGGTGATCCGGTCCTCGGCGTCCGGCCCGAACGCGTCGAACAGCGAGTGGATGTTGGGCGTCTCGAAACCGATCGCGGTCATCAGGTCGAGGAACCGCGGGCGTTCGATCAGCCCGTCGCCGTCCGGGTCGCCGAGGACGGCGAGCGCCTCGGCGAAGACCGCGGCGGTGGCGCCGAACAACTCGGTGTTCAGCACGAAGCCGCGGAAGTCCTGCGGGTTGATCAGTCCGTCCCCGTTGGTGTCCAGGGTTTCGGACAGCACCTTCCAGTAGCCGCTCAGGCTGTCGGCGAGGGCCTGCCGGTCGGCGGCCGGCGAGTCCTCGGCGACCAGCAGCAGCCGTTCTGTCATGAGGTCGAAATCGGCCTCGTCGATCACCCCGTTCCCGTTGGTGTCGAACAGGGTGAACACCAGCGCGGCCCGCTGGAAGGCCTCGTGTCCCATGGGTAGTCGTCCCCTTGGTCGTGGCGGGCCCGACCTGCTCGGCCTGGCCTCGGCCGGGAACTCCTACTCTGCCGTGAAGAGTGGCCCGTTGTCCGGCGAACTGACGTGTTGTCACTCACGGGAGTGACTAATGTTACGCAAGTGATTATTGTCACGCCCCGTGACGGACTCGAACGCGTTCGGAAAAGCTGACCATCCGTCATGTCCGGTCGTCCGACGGACGGAAGCCGCCGCTCCGCGCGCCCGCGACCGCGCCGGTGTGTCCGGCGTCACGCCCGCCCGGGTCGCCCGGATCGAACCACCGCTGGTCGGAAGGGGGACCACTCCCCGACCCGCGGACAGGCCGAAGCTAGCATGGGGGGCGCCTTAGCTCGGCCATACCCTCGGCAACTCGGCCTACCCTCAGCTCGGCCTACCCTCGAAAGTTGAATTGTGACTGTCAACGACGACGTGTTCACGGACTGGAAGAACCGCGAGGAGCTCGCGGAGACGATGATCCCGATCATCGGACGGCTCCACCGCGAGCGGGACGTCACCATCCTGCTGCACAGCCGCTCCCTGGTGAACAAGTCGGTGGTCAGCATCCTCAAGACGCACCGCTTCGCCCGCCAGATCGCCGGCGAGGAGCTCTCGATCACCGAGACCTTCCCGTTCCTCCAGGCCCTCTCCGCGCTCGACCTCGGCCCGTCCCAGATCGACCTGGGCCTGCTCGCCGAAGCCCACCGCGCCGACGACCGCGGCCTCTCCCCGGCGGAGTTCACCGCCGAAGCGGTGGCCGGCGCCACCGGCGCCAACAAGCTGGAGCGCCAGGCCCCGCGCGACGTGGTCCTCTACGGCTTCGGCCGGATCGGCCGCCTGCTCGCCCGCCTGCTGGTCGAGAAGGCCGGCGGCCTGCGGCTGCGCGCCATCGTGGTCCGCAACGGCGGCGGCGACGACCTGGTCAAGCGCGCCTCGCTGCTGCGCCGCGACTCCATCCACGGCCAGTTCCAGGGCACCATCACCGTGGACGAGGCGACCAACACCATCGTCGCCAACGGCAACGCGATCCAGGTCATCTACTCCAACGACCCCAGCGAGGTGGACTACACCGCGTACGGGATCGACAACGCCATCCTGATCGACAACACCGGCCGCTGGCGCGACCGCGAGGGGCTCTCCGCGCACCTGCGCCCCGGCATCGCCAAGGTCGTGCTGACCGCCCCGGGCAAGGGCGACGTCCCGAACATCGTGCACGGCGTCAACCACGACACCGTCAAGCCGGACGAGCAGATCATCTCCTGCGCGTCCTGCACCACCAACGCGATCGTGCCGCCGCTCAAGGCGATGAACGACGCGTACGGCGTGCTGCGCGGCCACGTGGAGACCGTCCACTCGTTCACCAACGACCAGAACCTGCTGGACAACTACCACAAGGCCGACCGCCGCGGCCGCTCCGCGCCGCTCAACATGGTGATCACCGAGACCGGTGCCGCCTCGGCCGTCGCCAAGGCCCTCCCGGAGCTGCAGGCGAAGATCAGCGGCAGCTCGATCCGCGTCCCCGTGCCGGACGTCTCGATCGCGATCCTCAACCTCCAGCTGGCCCGGGAGACCACCCGCGAGGAGGTCCTGGAGCACCTGCGGGACGTCTCGCTGACCTCCCCGCTCAAGCGGCAGATCGACTTCATCGACTCGCCCGACGCGGTCTCCAGCGACTTCATCGGCTCCCGCCACGCCTCGATCGTCGACGCGGGCGCGACCAAGGTCGAGGGCGACAACGCGATCCTGTACCTGTGGTACGACAACGAGTTCGGCTACTCCTGCCAGGTCGTCCGGGTCGTCCAGCACGTCTCCGGCGTCGAGTACCCGACTTTCCCGGCCGCGACCAACTGACCCAGCTCGCTCGGACGCAGGGGCCCCGGCCGACCGGCCGGGGCCCCTGCCGTCTTCCTGACGGACCGTCAGCCCTCCTTCGCGGCACGCTTCCTGGCGTAGGCGCGGGCGGCCCGGACACGGTCGCCGCAGCGGGTCGAGCACCAGTGCCGGGCGGCGTGGGTGCGGACGTAGAACCGGCTGCACGGGGTGCCGCCGCAGCGGGCCAGCCGCTCGGCGTCCGGGCCGGTCAGCAGGTCGGCGGCGTCGGCGGCCAGCCGGGCCATCGCCCGGTCGGCGATCCGGTCGGCCGGGTGCGGCAGGCTGCGGTGCAGGCCCCGCTCGGCGTCCCAGCGCAGCAGCGCCACCGCGGGCGCCGCCGCCAGCGCCTCGTTCACCGCCGCCAGCGCCCCGGGCGGCGCGGGCCGCCCCGCCACCCGGGCGTCCAGCAGCTCGCGCACCGCGCCCCGGAACAGCCGCAGCCGCACCGTGCACGGCTCCAGCACCCGCCCCGCCGCCGGCGCGAGGCCGTGCTCCACCAGCCACGCGGACGCCGGCCCCGGCGCCCCCAGCAGGTCCAGCGGCCCGCCCGGCAGGGTCAGCAGCGAGTTGGCGAAGTCCAGCGCCGGGTACTGCTCGGCCCCCGGCGCGGGCGGCGGAGCGGGCTGCGGGGCGTCCTGCGGCGGGGCGGCGGGCTCTGCGGCGGGGGCGGTGGCGGCGGGCTGGCTCATGGTCCTCATGGTAAACGCTCGGCTTGCCCGTGAGGAGGTGCGTTCAGTCGGTGACCGGCTCCAGGGCGTACGCCTCGTACGGGTCGGCGACCACGACGGCGGTGACCGCGCCGTCCGCGGCGCGGGTGAGCGGGCGGACGGTGGTGCGGGACTCCGGGTCCCACCCGTCGCAGTAGTGCGCTTCGACTCGTTCCCCGGTCGTGCCTCTCGCCCCGCCCCGTCCGACCTCGTTCGACCTCGTTCGATCATCGTTCCGGAAGGCACGGTACCGGCCGGGTCGGACGGCCGGGGTGGGAGAATGGGCGGATCCACGGAGCAAGGGGTGCGTGATTCGGATGGCCGGGCGACTCAGGGCGTTGCGCACGCAGAACCGACTCAGCCTGGAGGCGCTGGCGGCGCAGGTCGGGGTGACCAAGAGCTACCTGTCGAAGGTGGAGCGGGGGTTGAGCGAGCCGTCGATCTCCACCGCGCTGAAGATCGCGGAGGCGCTCGGGGTCGAGGTCGGGCGGCTGTTCTCGGAGGAGGTCGAACCGGAGCTGGTCACGGTCGTCCGGGCCGGCGAACGGACCCCGCTGGGCGGGCCGGAGGGCTCCCGGTACGAGGGCATCGCGGCCGCGCTGCCGGGCAAGCGGATGGTGCCGTTCGTGATGTACCCGCCGCTGGACGGGCCGGTGGAGGCGTTCAAGTCGCACCGCGGCGAGGAGTTCCTCTTCGTCCACCAGGGCCGGGCCGAACTGGAGTTCCCCGACCGGACGGTGCGCCTCGGGCCCGGCGACAGCGTGTACTTCAACGCGGCCGTGCCGCACCGCTGCCGCAGCACGGACGGGGAGCCGGCCCAGATCCTGGTGGTGATCCACGACGAACCGGACGCCGGGGACGACCGAGTCCCGCCCCTGCCCTGAGCGTCGGGGCTCGGGGCGGGGACGGGACTCGGAGTTGACGGGGCGTCAGGCAGCGGCGGGCTGCCCGGCCTCGTCGATCTCCCGCAGGATCGCGGTCAGTTGCTCGGAGCGGGTGGCCTCCAGCGGCAGCAGCGGCAGGCGGGGCGTGCCCGCCGGGAAGTCGCGCAGCGCCAGGCCCGCCTTGACGGTGGTGGGCAGGCCGCCGGAGACGATGAACTGCAGCAGCGGCAGCTGGCGGGCGAACAGCTCGCGGGCGGTGGCCAGTTCGCCCGCCCGGACGGCCCGGTGCAGGGCCAGCACCAGCTCCGGGATCAGGCACGGCGCCGCGGTGCACCAGCCGGCCGCGCCCGCGACGAACGCGGGCAGCGCGAGCGGGTTGCTGCCGTTGTAGAACGGCAGCTCGCCGCCGGAGAGTTGGGCCAGCCGGTGCATCCGCTGCAGGTCGCCGCTGCTCTCCTTGACCATCGTGATGTTCTCCACCGACTCGACCAGGCCGACGAGTTGCTCGGGGGAGAGGTCGATCCCGGCGGTGGCCGGGTTGTTGTAGACCATCACCTCGATGCCGACCGCGTCCGCGACCTCGGTGAAGTGCCGCTCGACCTCCCGTTCGGTCAGCCGCCAGTACGACAGCGGCAGCACCATCACCGCGTCGGCGCCCGCCCGTTCGGCGAAGCGGGCGCGCTCCACCGCGCCCCTGGTGGTGAGTTCGGCGATCCCGACCACGGTCGGCACCCGGCCGGCGACCGCGCCGATCGCGGCTTCGGCGGCGGTGCGCCACTCCGCGTCGTCCAGGTAGGCGCTCTCACCGGTGGAGCCGAGCGGGGCGACGGCGTGCACCCCGGAGTCGACCAGCCGGTCGACCAGGGCGGCCAGGCGGACGGTGTCGACGCCGCCGTCCAGCGGGTCGAAGGGGGTGACGGGGTAGGCGATCACGCCGTCCAGGGCGAGCTTGCTCAACGGGGGCCGTCCTTGGGGGAGTTGGTGGTGGAGGTGGTGGAGGTGGAGGTGGAGGTGAGGGGGGTGGTCAGCGCGTCGCCGTGGCCGGCCCGCAGGGCGCGGCGGGCGTAGTAGGCGAAGTTGGCCTGGCTGCGCTTGGGGGTGGAGGTCCAGTCGTGGGCCTCCTGGGCGAGCAGTTCGGGGATCTCCTGGATCCGGCCGGAGGCGGAGGCCAGCAGCTGGAGCCGGGCGGCCCGCTCGAACAGCACGGCGAGGGTGCAGGACTCCTCGACGCTCGCGGTGGCGACCAACTGCCCGTGGTGGGCGAGCAGCAGGGCGCGCTTGTCGCCGAGCGCGGCGGAGATCAGCTCGCCCTCCTCGTTGCCGACCGGGATGCCGGGCCACTTCTCCAGGAACGCGCAGTCGTCGTACAGCGGGCACAGGTCCATGTGCGAGACCACCAGCGGGGTCTCCAGCATGGAGAGCCCCGAGATGTGCAGTGGGTGGGTGTGGATGATGCAGTTGACGTCCGGCCGGGCCCGGTAGACCCAGGAGTGGAAGCGGTTGGCCGGGTTGGCCATGCCCTCGCCGGCCAGGACGTTCAGGTCCTCGTCGACCAGCAGCAGGTTGTCCTCGGTGACCTCGTCGAAGCCGAGGCCCAGGCGCTGCGTCCAGTAGGTGCCGGGCTGTTCGGCGCGGGCGGTGATCTGCCCGGCCAGGCCGGAGTCGTGGCCGGCGTCGAACAGGATGCGGCAGGTGAGGGCGAGCTTCTGGCGGATCGACCAGTCGTTGTCGGGGATGGCGGTGCGCATCCGCTGCTGGGCGAGGTCGACGAGAGCGGATTTCGAGGTGGCGAAGCTGTCGGCCATGTCCGGGGGCCTCCTTGTCGGTTCGGCGATGCCCTGAACACTGCGTTCACTATAGGACACCTCGTGTCCTTGAGTCGATGGGGTTGTTCTGATGGTGGATATGTCGACTGGTCGACTCAATGGGGCTGGGCGGCCGTGTTCACGGAAAAGCTTGTGGTTCTCCGTGAGGGGTCGCTAGATTCTCCTCACGGAGAAAGTCGGAGTTCCCCGTGAGGGGATTGTCGAGCTGCGAGGTTGCCATGACCGCCGTCCCCACCCCCCTGCCCGCCGCCGTGCCCGCCGTCCGGGTCTTCGGAGGCCCCACCGCCCTGATCGAGTACGGCGGCCTGCGCCTGCTCACCGACCCGACCTTCGACGCCCCCGGCGACTACCCGCGCGGCGACGGCCGGTTCCTCAGCAAGACCCTCCCCGCCACCGCCGACCCGGCCGACCTCGGCCCGCTCGACATCGTGCTGCTCTCGCACGACGAACACCCCGACAACCTCGACCACAGCGGCCGCAAGCTGCTCGCCGACGTCCCGCTCACCCTCACCACCCGGGGCGGCGCCGAACGCCTCGGCGGCACCGCGCGCGGCCTCGCCCCCTGGGAGGCCGTCGAATCGGGCGGCGTCACGATCACCGCCGTGCCCGCCCAGCACGGCCCCGACGGCTGCGAACCGTTCACCGGCGAGGTGATCGGCTTCGTCCTCACCGCCCCCGGCCTGCCCGTCGTCTACGTCAGCGGCGACAACGCCTCGCTCGCGGTCGTCGAGCAGATCGCCGAACGCTTCGGCCCCGTCGACACCGCCGTCCTGTTCGCCGGCGGCGCCCGGGTCGGCATCCTCGACAACGCCCTGCTCACCCTCGACAGCGCCCGAGCCGCCGAAGCCGCCCGCATCCTCGGCGCCCGCCGGATCGTCCCCGTCCACTTCGACAGCTGGGCCCACTTCACCGAAGGCCGCGAACCCCTGCTCGCCGCCTTCGCCGCGGCCGGCCTCGCCGACATCCTCGAACTCGTCTGACGGCACAGGCGAGTTCGGCACACGAAAGCCCCCGGAGTCCATGACGGACTCCGGGGGCTCGTGACATCCCGTCAGACGGTGTCGAACTCGCCGCTGGTGGTGGCGGTGAGGAAGGCGGCCCAGGCGGTGGGGGTGAGGTGGAGGCGGGGGCCGTGCGGGTCCTTGGAGTCGCGGACGCCGATGGTGTGGTGGGAGGTGGCGAAGTCGGAGCAGACCTCGACGCAGTTGCCGTTGCCGCTGGCGTCGCTGTGGCTGGACTTGACCCAGGCGGCGGTGTCGCCGAACAGGCCTGTGGTGGAAGGGGTTTGCGTGCTGGCCATGCTCAGATCTCCTCCTTGGCACGGTGGAGCCAGGCCCGGGAGTCCTCGGGCGAGAGGGCTTTCACCTGGACGAGATTGTAGATGAGGGAGGTATGCCGGACCTGTGGCTCGGCTTCGATGAGTTGGCCCGCGTCGGAACCTTCCACGAAGACCACCCGGGGGTTGTCCGTGAAGTCCAGCAGGGTGGTCGTCCCGCTCATCGCGCCGTGGCCGCCGGCGGCGAACGGCAGGACCTGGACGACCGACTTCGGGCCTTCGGTGAGGTCGAGGACGTGCTGGATCTGCTTGCGCATGGCCTCCGGCCCGCCCACGTGTCGGCGGATGACCGCCTCGTCCAGGACGACCCACATCAGTGGCGCGCTGTCCCGGGTCAGCAGTTCCTGGCGAGCCTTGCGGGAGGCCCACTTGCGGTTGATCTCCTCGGCGGTGGCCAGCGGGTTGCCGAGTCGGATCAGGGCCGGGCCGTACTCGTCGTCCTGCCACAGGCCCGGGAACGTGCCGGTGGCGAACTCGCGGATCTCGCAGGCGAGCGGTTCGAGTTCGACGTAGCGGCGCGACCATTCGGGGAAGCTCTCCCGGAGGGTGAGCTTGAAGAGGTGGTCGAACAGGCCGTCGGTCTGGAAGAACTCGTCCAGTTCGGCCGGTAGTCCGAGCGGGATCGGGCGGTCGGCCGTCTCCACGTTGCCGATCACGGTCTTCGCGTGGCGGAGTTCGGCGGCGAGGGTGGTGAGGGAGAATCCCTGCTGCTTGCGGAGTTTGCGCAGTTGGAAGCCGAAGAGGTCCCGGGCCGAGCGGTCGGGGTGGAGGACTCGTTCCTGCTGGGCCATGGCGCTTCTCCTGCGGCTCGCGGTGCGGGCGGCGCACCCGCCGGATCAGGTTAGCCGTAGGCGGTCACTCAGCGGGGCCGAATGTGACGAACTGTCAATCTGATGCTGTCGCTTGGTGTTTCTGCCAGGTGCTCCCGGCGGCGACGCGGCCCCCACGCCGCTTCGCCGCCGGGAGGTGCGGGTGCCGGGTTCAGCCGCGGGCGAGGGCGAAGCCGATGTTCGCGCCGTGGCCCTGGGCGAAGGCCAGCTGGATGAGGAGTTCGACGGCGGGCTCCAGGTAGCGGGCGTTGGTGAGCGGGCCGGCGTCGAGGGCGTCGAAGCCGAGGGCGCCGCCGAGGGCGACCACGGTGGCGACGGCGGCGCGGTCGTCGCCGGCGACCGGGAGCAGCAGGGGGGTGCCGGAGAGGGTGCCGGTCTCCATGGTGACGGCCATCGCGGTGTTGAACGCCTTGACCACCTTGGCGCCGGGCAGCGCGGCGGCGACCTGCTCGCCGCCGGAGGTGGTGTGGCCGACGGTGAGCGAGAGGTAGTCGGCGGCCAGCGGGTTGGTGGCGTCGATCACGATCCGGTCGGCGAGCGCGGCCCTGATCTCGGCGGGCAGTTCGGCGACGGCGCCGAACGGGACGGCGAGGACGGTGAGTTCGGCTTCGGCGGCCTGGCGGGCGGACTTCTCGGCGGGGGTCGAGGTGTTGGCGGTGGTGACGGTGTGGCCGAGGTCGGCGAGGCGGCGGGCGAGGACGGAGCCGACGTTGCCGGTGCCGAGGACGTTGATCTGCATGGGAATCTCCCCTGTTCCGTGATGGAGCTGTGCCGTGGGCGCGGAGCGCTGCCCCCGCTCCACCGTAGTGTTGCGAATTCGAAGCACTCCGATGCCGAGAAACATACACATGCTTCGAATTCGCAGCAACTGTTAGCCTGGTTCCATGACCGAACCGCGCTGGCTGGACGACACCGAGATGCGGGCCTGGGCGGGCCTGCTGGAGACCTACGACCTGATCCACCGGCAGGTGGAACTGCAACTGCGCGAGGCCGCCGGACTGACCATGGTCCAGTACGAGATCCTCACCCGGCTGAACGAGAGCCCGGACGGCGCCTGCGGGATGACCGAGCTCGCCGAGCGCATGGTCGCCTCCCGCAGCGGACTCACCTACCAGGTGGGCCAGTTGGCCAAGGCCGGCCTGCTCGTCCGGGAGCCCGACCCGGCCGACGAGCGCGCCGTCCTCGCCGTCATCACCGCCGAGGGCAAGGACCTGCTGGAGAGTGCCGCCCCCGGCCACGTCCGGGTCGTCCGGGAGGGGCTGCTCGACCTCTACACCCCCGAGCAGACCGCCCAGCTCGCCGCCCTGATGGACACCGCCCGCGCCCACCTGCGCCGGGTCGTCCCGGTGATCCCGCCTCGTCCCCGCCGCAAGCGCGAGTAGGCCGCGGCGGGCTCCGACGAAACCGTTCGGAGCCCGCCGCGGCCTGCCCGGGGGTGGGGGAGTCGCGGGGACGGCGGGGGTCAGGCGGTGCCGAACTCCCCGTCGGTGGCGGCGGCCAGGAAGGCGGCCCAGGCGGTCGGGGCGAAGCGCAGGCGGGGGCCCTGCGGGTCCTTGGAGTCGCGGACGCCGACGGCGTCGTGCGAGACGACGAAGTCGGAGCAGACCTCGACGCAGTCCCCGTTGCCGCCGGGGTCGCTGTAGCTGGACTTGACCCAGGCGGCGGAGGTGGCGTTCGCCGGGCCGGGAGTGAAAGTGAAGGGGTCCTGGATGTCGACCATGGTCAGATCTCCTCCTTGACGCGGCGGAGCCAGTCCCGGGAATCCTCCGGGGAGAGGGCGGCCGCCTGCAGGAAGTTGTAGGTAAGGGAGATGTGCCGGACCTGCGGCGCGGACTCGATCAGCCGGCCCGACACGGAGTCCTCCACGTAGGCCGCCCGGGGGCCGTCCGCGAAGTCCAGCAGGGTGGTCGAGCCGCCCAGCGCGCCGTGCCCCCCGGCGGCGAACGGCATGACCTGGACGACCGAGCCGGGCTGCTCGGTCAGGTCGAGGACGTGTTGGACCTGCCGGCGCATGGCCTCCGGCCCGCCCACCCGGCGGCGGACCACCGCCTCGTCCAGGACGACCCACAGCAGCGGCGGATCCTCCTCGGCCAGCAGTTCCTGCCGCGCCTTCCGGGAGGCCCACTTGCGGGCGACCTCCTCGGCGCCGGCGCGTGGGTTGCCGAGCCGGATCAGGGCCAGCCCGTACTCGTCGTCCTGCCACAGCCCCGGGAACGTCGCCGCCGCGTACTTGCGGATCTCGCAGGCGAGGGCCTCCAGCTCCACGTAGCGCCGGGACCATTCCGGGAAGCCCTCCTGGAGCGAGAGCTTGAAGAGGTGGGCGAACAGCCCGTCGGTCTGGAAGAACCGGTCGAGTTCTTCCGGTAATTCGAGCGGGATCGGACGGTCCGCCGTTTCCACGTTGCCGATCGCGGTCTTCCCGCGGCCGAGTTCGGCGGCGAGCACGGCGATGGAGATCCCGTACTCCTTGCGGAGCTTGCGCAGCTGGAAGCCGAAGAGATCCCGTGCCGATCGGTCGGGGTGGAGCACTCGTTCCTGCTGGGCCATGGCCTTCCTCCCTCGGCTCGCAACGCGGGCGCGCCGCACTGATTCGGGATCAGACTAGGCGCCGGCAATTGCGGTCCCGGGGTGGGAAAGGACAGTACGTCAGACCGGCGCACCGATATGTCAAGTCGGCTTCGGACGGCGATAGTTCGTGCTCCTTCGGTGACGGTCCGGCACGATCGGGGGCCGGCCGCCGGCCGGTGGCGGGCGGAGTCCTCCGGCCTCCCGTTCTCGCCCCCCGTTTCCGGGCCCGTTTCCGTCCCCGCCGTCGTTCCCGTCCCGTTCCCGCGCCCGCCTCGGCAATCGGCGGCCGGGCGGTAACGGTCGGTACCCGGCAGTACTGGGTACTACCGAGTGTCACCGGGCGGCGACCAGCGGTCCCCGGGTCGGCCCTCCGGGGCCGGGCGACGGGGGCGGGTGTCAGGATGGGCGGTCCGGACGGGCAGGAGCGAGGTGGCGCAGGTGGCAGGGCAGGGCAGGCGGCGGGCGGTCGAGGTGGTCACGGCGGCCAGGCGGCTGCGGACGGCCGCCCGGGCGCTGGTGGCGGACTACGCGGCGGCCGTCGAGGAGGCGGCCGCCGCGCACCGGGAGATCTTCGAGCGCACGGTGCGGGCCGAGCTGGCCGGCATCCCGGTCGAGCGGCTCAAGGACGTCACCGGCGGCCGCCTACAGCTCGGCACGCTGCGCGCCCTCGGCTACACCACCGTCGCCGCCGTGCACGCCGCCACCCGGCAGGACCTGCTGCGGATCCCCGGCATCGCCGGCCCCACCGCCGCCCACCTGCTGGGCGCCGCCGCCCAGATCGCCACCGCCGTCGAGGAGAGCATCGCCGTCCGCCTCGACCCCGCGCACCCCGACGACCGGACCACCGCGCTGGTCATCGCCCTGCACCGGCTGGTGGTGGCCGGGCCCGCCGCCCGCCGGGCCGCCGCCGAGGCCGCCGCGCTCGACGCCCGCTACGAGACCCCGCTGGCCGAGGCGAAGTACGCGCGGGGCCGGCTGCGCGGACTGCTGGCCGGCGCCGAGAAGCGCGAGCGCGGCCGGCGGGCCGTGGAGCTGCTGGCCGCCGAGCTGGCGAACGGCGGCGGGTCGGCAGACGGCGGCGGGTCGACGGACGCTGGCGGGACGGGACACGCCGGCGGGACGGGACACGGCGGCAGGTCGGCCGGGGACGAGATCGGGCTGCGGTTCGCCCAGGCGTCCGCCGACCTGCTGCGCCCGCCCGTCGGGGAGATCGCGGCCTGGGTCGAGTTCGAGCACCGGGCCGCCGACTTCTACGCCGAGCTCGCCGTGCTCGCCGAAGGCGGCCGACTGGCCGGACCGGCCCCCGTCGACGGCCGGGCCGCCGCCGAGGGCCACCTGCCCGACGGCCTCGCCGAGCAGGTCCGCGCCCAGCCCCTCGACGACCGGGGCTGCACCGTCTCGCTGCGCGGCTACCAGGCGTTCGGCGCCCGGTTCGCGCTGGCCCGGAAGAAGGTGGTGATCGGCGACGAGATGGGCCTCGGCAAGACCGTGCAGGCGCTCGCCGTCCTCGCCCACCTGGCCGCGGCCGAGCCGGGCAGCCGGTTCCTGGTGGTCTGCCCGGCGTCCGTGCTGGTCAACTGGCGGCGCGAGACCGTCGACCGGACCACGCTCGCCGCGCACCGCTACCACGGCCCCGACCGGGAGGCCGCCCGCGAGCGCTGGCTCGCGCACGGCGGCGTGCTGGTCGCCACCTACGAGTCGCTGCGCACCCTGGCCGACGACGAGGTGGCCGCGTTGGTCGTCGACGAGGCGCACTTCGTGAAGAACCCGGCCGCCCGCCGCACCCAGCTGGTCGCCGAGTGGGCCGCCCGCACCCCGTACGTGCTGTTCCTCACCGGCACCCCGATGGAGAACCGGGTCGACGAGTTCCGCACCCTGATCGGCCACCTCCAGCCCGACCTGCTCGACGGCCCCCCGGCTGGCCGCGGCGCCTTCGGCCCGCAGGCGTTCCGGCGCGCCGTCGCCCCCGCCTACCTGCGCCGCAACCAGCACGACGTGCTCACCGAACTCCCGGACGTGGTACGGGTCGACGAGTGGGACGAGCTCTCCGCGCAGGACCGCGCCGCCTACGCCGCCGCCGTCGCCGAGGGCAACTTCATGGCGATGCGCCGCGCCGCGTACGCCGTGCCCGCGCAGTCCGCGAAGCTCCGGCGGCTGCGCGAACTCACCGCCGAGGCGGCCGAGTCCGGGCACAAGGTGGTGGTCTTCTCGTACTTCCGGGAGGTGCTCGCCGCCGTGCGCGACGCACTCGGCGCGGCCGGCGGTGGCGACAGTGGCAGTGGCAGCACCGTCGTCGGCACCATCGCCGGATCGCTGCCCGCCGAGCAACGGCAGGAACTGGTCGACGAGTTCACCGCCGTCCAGGGCCACGCCGTGCTGCTCTGCCAGATCCAGGCCGGCGGACTCGGCCTCAACCTGCAGGCCGCCAACGTGGTGATCCTGTGCGAGCCGCAGCTCAAACCCACCCTGGAGGACCAGGCGGTGGCCCGCGCCCAGCGGATGGGCCAGATTCGCCGGGTCCGGGTGCACCGGCTGCTCGCCAGCGACAGCCTGGACCACCGGCTGGTCGAACTGCTCAAGGGCAAGGCCGAGTTGTTCGACCGCTACGCCCGCCGCAGCGACCTCGCCGAGGCCCTCCCCGAGGCCGTCGACCTCTCCGACCGGGCGCTGGCGGTGCGGATCGTCGAGGACGAGCAACTGCGGCTGGCCGGGCAGGGGAACTGACGATCCGTCAGATTCGGACCAGCATCTTGCCGGTGTTCGCGCCCGCCAGCACCCCGAGGAACGCCTCCACGATGTGGTCGAACCCGTCCAGCACGGTCTCCGGCGCGCGCACCCGGCCGGAGCGCAGCTGCGGGGCCAGCAGGTCGTACAACTCCTGCTGGGCGTCCAGGTGGTGGCGCACCAGGAAGCCCTCCAGGCGGACGCTGCGGGCCACCAGCTCGAACAGGTTGTGCGGCGCGGCGGGCGCCGGGGTCGCCACCCCGTACTGGGAGATCGCGCCGCACCAGGCGATCCGGCCGTAGTCGCGCATCGCGCCGATCGCCGCCTCCAGGTGCTCGCCGCCCACGTTGTCCAGGTACACGTCGATGCCGGTCGGCGCCGCCTCGGCCAGCAGCTCGGCCACCGGCCCCGCGTGGTAGTCGAAAGCCGCGTCGAAGCCCAACTCCCCGGTCAGGAAAGCCGTCTTGGCCGCACTGCCCGCCGAACCCACCACCCGCCGGGCCCCCAGCAGCCGGGCCAGCTGACCCGCCGCCGTTCCGACGCCGCCCGCCGCCGCCGAGACGAAGAAGTCCTCGCCCGGCTTGAGCCCGGCGATCCGGGTCAGCCCGACGTACGCGGACAGGCCGGTGCCGCCCAGCACGCTCAGGTGCGCGCTCAGCGGGACCCCCGGCAGCTCGGGCAGCACGCGCACCTGCCCCGGCGCCACCACCGCGTGGGTGCGCCAGCCCTCCCGGTGGATCACCGCCGTCCCCACCGGCAGCGCCGCCGACCGCGACTCCACCACCCGCCCCACCGCTCGCCCCTCCAGCGGCGCGTGCAGCGGGTAGCCGTCCTCCTCGTCGTCCATCAGGCCGAGCATGTACGGGTCGACGGACAGGAACGCGTTCTCCACCAGCGCCTCCCCCTCGGCGAGCGCGGGCAGCACGCCGTCCACGAAGGCGAACAGGTCGGCGGTCGGCAGGCCGGTCGGGCGGGCGATCTGGTGCACGGCGCGGAACGGGACGGGCATGGCGGGACACTCCGTAGCGAGAAGCGGTGGCTCTGACGTGGGGAAACGCTACGGAGGGCAGGCGGGGCGCGGCAGGGGCCGGCGTCGATGACGCGGACCGTTCCATGAGCGCCGTTCATGGCAGCGGCGGCGGCGACAACCGGGCCCGGATCACCGACGGCATCCGCGCCCCCGCGCCGAGCCCTCCGGGCTGAGGCATCCGCCCTGGTGGATCGAGGGGTGGGCGGGTCCTAGGCTGTCGGGATGGCAGAAGACCTCCTCCCGCAGGAGCTGCGGATCCTCGTCGCGGTCGCCGACAGCGGCGGCTTCACGGCCGCCGCCGACCGGCTCGGGCTGACCCAGTCCGCGGTGTCGCACGCCGTCCGGGGGTGCGAGCGGAAGCTCGGGGCGGTGCTGTTCGAGCGCGGGCGGCGCGGGGCGGTGCCGACGGCGGCGGGGGAGCGGGTGGCCGGGCACGCGCGGCGGATCCTGCGGCTGCTGGCGGCGCTCCCCGGCGAGGCCCGGCAGGCCGCGGGCGGGACGGCGACCGGACCGGCCGGGCCGGTGCGGATCGTCGCGTTCCGCAGCGCCGCCGTCCAGGTGCTGCCCCAGGTGCTGACCGTACTCGCCGCCCGCTGGCCGGAGTTGAAGCCCGAAGTACGGGTCGTCCGCGACCTCGGACGCGGCACCGCGGGCGAAGTCGCCGACGGCCGGGCCGACTTGGCGCTCGCCACGCTGGACGCGACCGGCGGCACGCTGCCCGGGCTGCTCGCCGCACCGCTCTACCGCGAGGAGTACGCGCTCGCCCACCAGCAGGGCCACCCCGACCCGCGCGGCCTGCCGCTCGTCGACTGGGACGAGAACTGCGGCTCGTACACGGCGGACTGGTGGAAGCGCCAGGACTGGCTGCCGCCCGCCACCATCAACGTCTCCGACGACACCGTGGTGCTCTCGCTCGCCGCCCAGGGCCTCGGCATGGCCGTGATGCCCCGGCTCAGCCTGGACCGCCCGCCCGCCGGACTCGCCGTCACCGACCTCGGCCCGGACCGGCCGTCCCGCCGGGTGGGCTACGTCACCACCCCCGAACTCGCCCGCACCGCCGCCGTCCGGGAGGTGATCCGCGCCCTGCGCGAAGCACCGCTGCCCGCCGGGGCGACCCCGGCGACCGAACCGCCGACCGCGGAACGGGGTGAGTCCCGCCGCCCGTAGCGGGGGCGCCCGGCCCGGGAGAGACAAGAGGTGGGCCGGGTGGGCGGCGGGACATGGAGTGACGAACCCCGCCAACGAGTCTGCGCGGCCCCGCTCACGTTCCACTAACGTCCCGCTGACGTGCGCAAACACCGGACCGGACGGACGGACTTGACGCCGGGACGAACCACGGGGGAGGGTACGCCCGGGTAACCCGGGAGGGCGCGCCGGGGCAGCCCGGAACGGTCGGAACGGTCGGACCGGTCCACCGAACGGTGCCCGGAACGGCCCGGGAGAACGGACGGGGGAGCGGATGCCGACGCTCGCCGAAGTGCGGGACGAACCGATGACGGCCGACGGGCTGGTGCTGCGCCGACCGCACCCCCGCGACGCCGCCCTCGTCCACCGCGGCACCCACGACCCGCTCGTGCGCGAGTTCCTCCAGGGCGTCGTCCCACACCCCGACACCGCCGCCGCCGAACGCTGGCTCACCGACATCCCGCCGATGCTCTGGCGGACCGGCCGCGCCGCCTACTTCACCCTGCAGGACGCGGAGACCGGCGACGCCGTCGGCTGGGCCGAACTCGTCGACTTCGACCCCGGCTACGAACGCGCCGAAGTCACCGTCTGGCTGCTCCCCGAACACCGCCGGCTGCGCACCGCCAAAGCCGCGCTGCGCCTGGCCTGCCGCTTCGGCTTCGAACGGATCGGCCTGCGCCGGATCGACGCCTACGCCGCCGCCGACAACATGCCCAGCCAACTCACCGGCGCCGCCATCGGATTCCGCCGGGCCGGCTACCGGCCCGCGCTGTTCCGCGGCTCCCGCACCCACCGGCTGCACGACGCCGTGCACGCGACGCTCGTCCCCGAAGACCTCTGCTGACCCCCTCGGTCGGCCCGAGCTGTCACCAACCTCCCTGCACCGAACCAGGAGTGACGACATGTCAGGAAGCGTACGACTGGAACACGGCGGCCTCGGCGAGCTGCTGATCACCGCCGACGGCGGCTTCCGCGCCGTCCGGGCGGGCCTGGCGGACCAGGTTGATCAAGCAGGTTCGGGTGGCGGTGCGGACGCCGGTTTCGAGAGGACCGGGCGGATCGACCCCGCGCTGATCCGCCGCGTCCTCGCCGGCACTGGCCAGGACCCGGCCCCCGCCCCCGCGTCCGAGGGCGGCGAAGCCCTCGCGTCCGGCGGGCGGCGGCTCACCATCCAGGGCCAGCCCGGACAGCCCGACCGGCAGTGGACCGACGGCACCGGGGCGCCCGTCCCCGCCTCGGCCGCCGCCCTCGACGCGCTGCTCGGCCAGGTCCTCGGCGACCCCGCCGCCCCCGCCTCGCTGCCCGCCGCGCTCGCCCGCACCGCCCCCGCCGCCGCCGGCGCCGTCCGCGGTGCCGCCGCCGTCGGCACGGTGGCCGGCCGGGCCGCGTACGCCCTGGTCGAGGCCGACGGCGCGTTCGGCCTCACCGCGCTCGACGACGCCGCCCCGCTCGGCGGCTCCGGCGCCGACGCCGGACTCGCCCCCACCGCCGTCGCGCTCGGCGAGGCCGACGGGCGCTCGCTGTTCGCCGTCGGCGGCACCGACGGATCGGTCCAGGTCTGGGACGCCGCCACCGGCGCCGTCGTCCACGGCACCACCGGCGGCGAGGGCGCGCAGGCCGTCGCCGCCCTGGTCTGCCGCGGCATCCCGGTCGCGTTCTCCGCCGGCCAGAGCGGCGACCTGCGGGCCGTCCGGGCCGACGACGGCCGGGTGCTCGGCACCCTGCCCACCGGCGGCCACGGCGCCACCGCGCTGCGCGCCGCGCACTGCGCGGGCGTCGACCTGCTGGCCGCCGCCGCCCCCGACGGCACCGTCCGGGTCTGGGACGCGGGCACCGGCGAGCTGATGCACCTGCTGGTCGGCCACCGCGGCGAAGTGCTCGCGCTGGCCGTGCTCACCCTCGGCAACCAGGCCGTCCTCGCCTCCGCCGGACAGGACCGCCGGATCCGGCTCTGGGACCTCGCCACCGGCCAGCCCGTCGCCGAACTCGACGGCCACACCGGCACGGTGACCGGCCTCGCCTTCACCACCCTCGCCGACCGCCCGGTCCTCGCCTCCTGCGCGCTGGACGGCACCGTCCGCACCTGGGACGTCCACGAGGGCCGCCCGCTGCACGGCTGGCCGGCCGGCGAGTGGCTGACCGCGCTCGCCGCCGTCGGCGACGTGCTCCACACCGGCGACGAGACCGGCCGGATCACCGCCTGGCAGGCCGCCACCGGCACCCCCGCGCCCGCCCCCGCCACCGGCCGTCCCGGCCACCCGCTCACCGCGCTCGCCGCCGGCACCCTGCACGGCCGCCCCGTGCTCGCCGCCGGGTTCGGCGACGGCGCGCTCGCCGTCTGGGACGCCGCCACCGGCGGCCCGCTGCTCGACCTCCCCGGCGAGGGCGGCCCCGTGCACACCCTCGACCTCACCGCCGACCTGCTGCTGTGCGGCACCGCCGCGGGCGCCGTCCGCAGCCACCGCCTCACCGACGGCACCGCCCTGCCGCTGCCCGTCCCGCACGCCGGGCCCGTCGCCGGACTCGCCTTCACGCCCGCGGCCGTCGGTGCTTCCGGCACCCCCGAGGGCCGGTCGCTGCTCGCCTCCGCCGGACGCGACGGCGTGCTCGCCGTCCGGGACGCCGCCACCGGCGCCGACAACCGCCGGTTCGCCACCGGCCGGGGCCCGTTCACCGCGCTCGCCGCCACGCTGGCCGGCGGCCAGCCGATCCTGGCCACCGCCGGCGAGGACCTGACCGTCCGGCTCTGGCACGCCGGCAACGGCGCCGCCGGACCGGTCTGCGCCGGACTCCCGCACCCCGCCGAGGTCGTGTCGTTCGCCGAGATCGGCGGCCGCCCGGTGGTGATCGCCGGCGCCGCCGACGGCACCGTCCTGGTCTGGGACGTCCAGAACGGCAGCCGCACCGCCGAGTTGGCCGGCGGCGGGGCGGCGGTCCGGGCCGTGGTCGGCCGCGAGCTCGACGGCGAGGCCCTGCTCGCGGCGGGCGACGCCGCCGGCACCCTGCGGCTGTGGCACCTCTCCAGCGCGACCCTGCTCAACGAGGCCGCGCTGGACGGCACCCCGCTGGCCATCGAACTCGACGAGACCGGCCTGCGGGTCGTCACCCCGGGGGGAGCGGTCGCGCTCTGAGCGCCCGCCGTCGGGGCCGACTGCCCGCGCCCGTCGTCCGGGCCGGTCGTTCGGGCCCGCCGTCCCGGCCCGCCGCCCGGGCCCGCTCTGCGGCGGTGGGCCCGGGCGGTGCGGCGGAAGCTGGTGCAGAAGATTCACGATCTACCCGGAATGCACACGTCCGTTCTTTACCCGCCTTGCGAATTCATGCCGTGAATTTACCTGATGCATGCTTTCCGGCCCCTTGCGGTTGCCGACGGCTCTGCAAAGCTCATGCTGGGGTGATGGCGCGTCATCCCGGCACCCCGGCTTGGCTGTGCGCGTTCACGCGGGCGGGTTAGGGTGCCCTCGGAATGAGCCGGTGCGGGCATGGCACGGGCACGCTCGGGCCGTCCTTCCGGCCCGGCGCCCCGGCGTGCCCGGCGCGGGGGGCATGCCGGTCGGGGGCGGCTGGAGTGCGGGAAGGCGGGCATGGGCGATGGCTGACGACACGGTGTGGATCGACCTCGACGAAGTCGACGCGGCGGCCAAGAAGATCATCGGACTGTTGGCGGAGCTGAACGGACCGGCCAACAAGCTGGAAGCCGCGGTCAAACAGGTGCAAGCGAGCGTCTACGGCACCGACCTGCTCGGCAAGGCCCTCCAAGGCGCCGGCTCCTCCGTCGGCGGACTCGCCCAACACCAGGAACAAGTCCTGGAAGGCATCCGCACCCTGCTGCGCAACGCCACCGCCGTCGGCGAGAACCTGCAGAGCATGGTCGCCCGGCACCGCGCCAACGACGACGCCCAGGCCGCCGCGCTCGGCGTCATCACCGACACCGGCACGATGCCGACCGACCCGGAACTGGCCTCCGCACGCTCCGCCCCGGCCGGCGATTCGGTCGCCGGCCCGGCCGGTGGCCCGGTCTCCGTCGGCGTGCTGCCCGTCTCGCTGCCGGACGCCCCGCTGCCGGACGCCCCGCCGCCCCTCGCGCCGATCGGCAGTACCGACCCCGGCGTCGACTACCACGACCCGGACGCGCCGACGCTCGACTACAACCACCCCAACCCGCTGATCAGGCCCGGGGCGGGCCACACCGGCGGGGCCAGACCGGTCATCTGACGGGACGCCGCCCCGACCGGCCGGATGCCCCGTCGTCCGCCGGGTCACGCACCGTTCGACGCACATCGCCTGTCACACACCGCACCGTTGTCGGCCGTACGAACGTCCGCCGGGTGTCGTCTCGGCCGCCGCCCGCGTACCGACTGCCGCAGGCCACCGGCCACTTGAAGCGCACCACCGACCTCCCCTCCACGGAGCCCCCGTCATGATCGAGTTGCCCGCCGACCTCGCCGAAGTCCTCAAGACCGTCCAGAGCAACGAGAACGGCGCGGACATCGCCTTCCCCGACGGCGACGAGGACCTGCTCGCCACCCTCGCCGACGCGTGGAAGACCTGGAACGAGGTGGCCGACACCCACGTCCGGGCGATCACCGAGGCCGCCCAGCGGGCGATGGCCAGCATGTCCGGCCCCGCCGCCGACAGCTTCCAGGCGTACCTGCAGAAGTTCGCCGCCGGGGACGGCTCACACGTCGCCACCACCCTGCAGTCCGGTCAGGCCATCGCCGACTCGCTGCACGGCGCCGCGCAGGCGGTGGGCGCCACCAAGGCCGAGATGGTGCGCGAACTCCAGTACGCCAAGGAGTACATGGAGGCCCACCCGGCCGGGAAGCACGACGACATCGCGCAGTCCGAGGGCGTCAAGCAGGCCGCCGCCGTCTACCACCAGTACATCGGCCAGGTCGGCAACAACGTGGACGGCATGCTCCGGCAGAGCGCCGGACACATCGCCGACATGACCGGCATGGGACGGACCTGCGCGCTCGACGGGACGTCCGGGGGCGGCACTTCGGGCCCGGGCGGCACGTCCGGGACGTCCGGGATGTCCGCCATGGACCGCACCGCGATGAGCGCGCGGACGGCCGCCCTGCTGCCCGACGGCACGCCCGCGGGCGGGACCGATGGGAGCGCTCCCGGCAGCCCGGCCGGTGCGCTCGGCGGGGCCGGCAACCCGACGGCGTTCGCACTGCCGGGCGCCGACGGCAGCGGGGTCGGTGCCGGTGGCGGCGCGGCCGGCGGCGGCGGTGCCGGTGGCGCGGGGTCGTTCGGCGGGTTCGGGGCGGCGGGCGGCGCCGGGGCGTACGGCGGCTCGGGGGCCGGCGCGGGGGGCTCCGGATCCGGCCTGGCGCCGTTCACCCCGCTCACCCCCCACCTGGCGGGCTTCGGCTCCGGCGGGGGCACGGGCGGCGGCTCGGCGCCCGTCTTCACCCCGCTCTCCAGCGGCGGCGCCGGCTCGCTCGGGCTGGCCGGACTCGGCGACCTCGGCGGCCTCGGCGGAACGGGTTCGAGCTACAGCCCCGGCAGCGCCGGCCTCCACTCCGGTTCGGGCTCCGGCTTCAGCCCCGGCGGCGGTGGCGGCTCGTACGGCGGCACGCTCGGCACCGCCCTGGGTTCGCTCGGCGGTGCGCTCGGCGGCTCCGGCGGCGCGGGCGGCGGCCGCGCCGGGCTCACCCCCTTCGGTGGCGCGGGCGGCAGCCCGTTCGGCCTCGGCGGCGCGGGCGGACGGGGTGCCGGAGGCGGTGCGGGCGGCGGTGCGGGCGGACGGGGCGTCGTCGGCGGCGGCTCGGGCGCGGGCTCGGCGCTGCGCGGTTCCGGCGGCGGCATCGGCGCGGGCGGCAGCGCGCTGGCCGGACGCTCCGGCGGGGCCGGTGCCCTCGGCGCGGCCGGTGGCGCGGGCGGCGGCGCCCGGGGCGTGGCCGGTGCCGGTTCGGCGGCCGGCCGGGCCGGGGCGGGCGCCCTCGGCGCAGGCGGCGCGGCCGGGCGCGGCGGCCCGGCGGGCGCCGCCGGCATGGGCGCCGGCGGCCACATGCCCGGCGGAGGCGGCGCGGGCCGGAGCGGAGGCGGCAAGGACGGCAAGCACGGCAACCGCTTCGTCAGCCCCACCCGCTTCGGCGGCGACGGCGAGGACGAGGACGAGCTGTACGGCGACGCGGGCATCCTCGGCCAGGCCGCCGACGTCGACCCGCGCGACCGCCAGTGGCACCGGGCCCGCCGCCGCTGGCTCGACGACGCCCGCGCCGAGGGCACCTTCGCCACCCCCCAACCCGAACCGGCCGCGACAGCGGCCGGGACCGCTCCGGCCGGGCCCGCGAGCGAGAGCGAGGTGCTGAGCCAACTGGCGGGCGTCCTGCTCGGCGGGGGCGCCGGCGGCGGAGGCGCAGCCCCGGCGGGCGGGGACGGTGACGGGGGCGGCGGATCGGCCGCTGCGGAGGGCGCGGTCGCTGCGGCGGCGGCCGATCCGACGGCGGCCGTACCTGCGACGTCCGTACCGACGGAGTCCTCCGGCGCTGCCCCGGACGACGCGTACCTGGAGCGTGCCCGCAGCGCCGCCGCGCGCCGTGGGCACCCGGACGCGCCTGCTGCCGCAGCTGCGGCCGGTGCCGGGGCCGGGGCGGAGTCGGCTGCGTCCGCGCCGCAGCGGGCCCCGCTGCGGGAGGAGGGCGGCTACCAGGTGCCCAGCCCGTTCCTGCGCGCCGCGCTCTCCCGGCTGGCCGCGCCCGCCGCGGACTGACCGCCCGCCCCTCCGCCGCTGCCACCCGTACCGACTGAAGGACACCCCCGATGAGCAACGACGAGCAGCTCTGGTACGCCGCCGCCGAACCCGAGGCACGCACCGAACCCGACCACGCCGCACGGCTGATGGCCGAGGAGGCCGTCGAACCCACCGCCCGGTTCCGGATCGGCACGGTCATGCCCGAGAGCGTCCAGGCGGAGCCCCGGCTGCAGGCGTTCCAGCCGCTGGAGCGGGCGGATGCGCGGCAGCAGGTCGCGGCCGAGCCGCTGCAGCCGTTCGAGCGGGCTGTGCCGATGGAGCAGGCCACGGCGCGGTTGCAGCCGTTCGAGCAGGGCGTGCCGATGCAGCAGGCCACCGAGCCGCTGCGACCGTTCGAGCGGGGCGTGCCGATGGAGCAGGCCACGGCGCGGTTGCAGCCGTTCGAGCAGGGTGTGCCGATGCAGCAGGCCACCGAGCCGCTGCGGCGGATGGACGCCGTCCAGCGCAGCGCGCCGACGGGCGCCTCGGAGGGGTCGGCGGGGTCGGCGGCCTCGGCGCGGAGCGCGGCGTCGGGCGGCGGTGGGTCGGGCGGGGGAGCGGGGACGGGCTTCCAGGTCGACCCCGCGCAGTACCTGGCGGCCGTGTCGCCGATGCTCGCCGCCTCCGAGCAGGTCGCCTCGGTCTACCGCTCGCTGAGCGCCTTCCTGCCCTCGCTGGAGGCCCAGAACCCCTGGGGCAACGACGAGTCGGGCAAGAAGTTCGCCGAGGGCGAGAAGGGCTACCTGAAGTACAGCCACGACACCCTGGAGGTGGTCAAGGGCCTGCCCGAGGCGCTGAAGGGCATCGCCGACGGCCTGAAGGCGATGGCCGAGGGCTACCGGAACGCCGACGAGAACGTCGTCTCCGAGCTCGGCGGCATCGAGAGCACCGAGCAACTGCCCGCGTCGCCCTCGATCCCGTCCAGCCCCGTCCACCTCCCGATCACCCCGCAGATCACCCAGAGCGGAAGGCACTGACCCCATGGCCGTCGAACTCCCGGAACCGCTCCAGTGGGTCCTGCTGCTGCTCGCCGGAACCCGTTGGCCCGAAGCCGACGAGGACCAGCTCCGCGACATGGCGGACCACTGCCGCAAGGCCGCCGAAAGCCTCAAGGACGCCGCACAGAGCGCCGATTCGACGATCAAGCGCGCCCTCGACGGCCAACGCGGCGTCGCCGCAGAGGCATTGGGCACCTACTGGGAGAAGTACTCGGTCGGCAAGGGCACCGAACAGGACCCCGGCTACCTGCCCGGCGCGATCAACTCGCTCAACGGCATGGGCGACATGCTGGAACAGGTCGCCAACTCCGCGGAGACCGCGAAGATCCAGATCATCGCGCAACTCGGCATCCTCGCCTTCGAATTGGCCACGGCCGAAGCCGAAGCCCCGTTCACCGCGGGCGCCTCGCTGCTCCAGGTCCCGGCGATGATCGCGGCCAGCCGGGTCGTCGTCTCGCAACTGCTCAAGCAACTCCTCAAGGAAATGCTGGAGATGGCGGCCAAGCAGGCCGCCCAGATGGCCGCGATCAACTTCCTCGCCCAGGGCATCGAACTGGCCGAAGGACACCGCAAGAGCATCGACATGAAGGAAGTCGGCCAGAACGCCCTCGGCGGCGCGGTCGGCGGTGCCTCGGCCCACCTGATCGGCAAGGGCCTCGGCGCGGCCGGCAAGAAGATCGGCGCCGAGAACGCGCTCAACACCACCGCCGGCAAGATGGCCACCGGCGCGGCCGTCGGCGTCGGCGCGGACGTCTCCACCCAGCTCATCACCACCGGCAAGGTCGACGGCGAATCCCTCCTCGGCTCCGGCCTCTCCGGCGGCGCGGGCGCCGGCCTCCACGCGGGCGCCTCCGCCCTCAAGAGCCACCCCGACGCCCCCACCCCCGCCCAGGCCCCCAAACTCGACCTCCCCGCCGCCACCGGCGGCCACGAGACACCGCCCACCTTCAGCAAGCCCGCCACCTCCTCCGGCGACAGCACGTACCACGGACCCTCCGGGACGTCCGGGACGTCCGGTGGTGGTGGGACGTCCGGCGGCGGCGGGGCGGCAGAGCACGGCGGTGCGAGCGGTACGGGAACGGGCGCGGGCGAGTCGAAGGTCAGCGGCCTGGCGCCGTTCGGCTCCGGACGCGGAGCCGGTGGCGATGGCGGCGGCGTCGGCTCCGGCGTCGGCACGCACCAGGCCGCGGCGTCGACGTCCCACGAACAAGCGGGCACGCGGACCCAGGAGAACCCCGCACCCCGCACCGAGACCCCGGCGGCAACGCCCCGCACCGAGCCCGCGACGGCGACCGCCGCGCCGGTTTCGCACGAGTCGGCCGCCCCGCGCGCGGAGCAGGTTGCCGCGCAGTCGCACGAGACCGCTGCGCCTCGGCAGGAGGCGGCGGCGCCGACCCCGGAGCGGACCGTCGCGCAGTCGCACGAGACTGCTGCGCCTCGGCAGGAGGCGGTCGCACCGGCCCCGGAGCGGGCTGCCGCGTCGGTTGCGCACGAGTCGGGCGCTCCGCGTGCGGAGCAGGTTGCCGCGCAGTCGCACGAGACCGCTGCGCCTCGGCAGGAGGCGGCGGCGCCGGTCGCACACGAGTCGGGCGCCCCGCGTACGGAGCGGGTTGCCGCGCAGTCGCACGAGACTGCCGCGCCTCGGCAGGAGGCGGTCGCACCGGCCCCGGAGCGGGCTGCCGCGTCGGTTGCGCACGAGTCGGGCGCTCCGCGTGCGGAGCAGGTTGCCGCGCAGTCGCACGAGACCGCTGCGCCTCGGCAGGAGGCGGCGGCGCCGGTCGCACACGAGTCGGGCGCCCCGCGTACGGAGCGGGTTGCCGCGCAGTCGCACGAGACTGCCGCGCCTCGGCAGGAGACGGTCCCACCGGCCCCGGAGCGGGCTGCCGCGTCGGTTGCGCACGAGTCGGGCGCTCCGCGTGCGGAGCAGGTTGCCGCGCAGTCGCACGAGACCGCTGCGCCTCGGCAGGAGGCGGCGGCGCCGGTCGCACACGAGTCGGGCGCCCCGCGTACGGAGCAGGTTGCCGCGCAGTCGCACGAGTCGGTGCCCCCGCGTACGGAGTCCTCGGCTGCCGCCGCGCCGACCCACGAGAGTGCCGCGCCCCGCCACGAGTCGGCCGCTGCCTCACACGAGTCGGCCACCGTCTCGCACGAGTCGGCCGCCCCGCGTTCGGAGGCGGCGGCTGCTGGTGTCGGGGAGCGGGCCGGTGCGCCCGGTGCGTCCGGTGCGTCCGGGGTGCCTAACCTCTCAGGGGCGCTCGGGGCGGCGGGGCGGTTGGTCGGGGCCGGTGGGGAGACCCATGCGGACGGCGGGACGCGGATCGCGGCCGGGCCGGGGACGGTCCGGAGCACGGGGGCGGAGGCGGTGCCCGGGCAGTCGGTGCCGGACGGTCTCGCCGAGGCGGGGGCGTCCGCGAACGGTGCCGCCGCCGCGCAGAACCCGGCGGTGGCGGGCGGGTTCACGCCCGGGCCGGTCGGTGGTGGCGCGGGCGGGGCAGCCGGGAACGGCGGTTCCGCGCGTCGGGTGCCGTCGTCGCAGTCGCCGGGCGCCCCGTCGAGTGCCTCGTCGTTCGGTGTCCCCCGGCAGGGCGGCGAGCAGTCGGCGGGCGGGACGATCCGTCCGGGGGCTGGGCGGTCGGGCGGGAGCGAACTCCCGCCGACCGCACCGCCGGTGGTGGGCACGCACCAGGCGGAGAGTGACGGCGCGGCCCGCGACGGTCTGGCGGAGCGTCGGCGGCAGGAGCGGGAGGCGGAGCTCAGGGCGCTGGGGGAGCGGCCTTCGGTGCGTGAGGCGGTCGGGCAACTCGGCGGCGAGAAGCGGGCGTTGGCGACTCCGCCGGCGGACGCGGACCGGCTGCGCCGGGAGCTGCCGGGCATGTCGCCGCGGGAGCGGGCCCAGGAGATCGCCAACCTGAAGCCGGAGAACCGGCGTTGGCTCGCCCGTGACCCGCAGACCGTCGACGCGCTGAGGGCCGGGTTGCCGCCGCGCGAGTTCGCGCGGACGGCGGCCGAGCTGATCGTGCACGTCGACCCGAGGGCGGAGCGGGCCGCGTCGGCGCGGCTGGAGGCGCAGCAGCAGGTGGCCCGGATGCTCCAGGACCCGGACACCACCGCCAGGTTGATGAAGAACGGCGCGGACGTGGTGATCGTGCCGAAGGACGTCCGGATGACCGACGTCCCGGACCTGCACGGCCTGCGCGGGGCGCACAACAGCAGCGAGGCGGGCGGCGGTCGCGGCTACGACGACATGCGCGGCTCCGGCGGCCGGCACTCGGCGGTCACCGAGGAGAACCTGCTCGGCGAGGACACCTCGGTCGGGGCCGGCGGCCACTACCAGGACGGATACTCCACCACCACCCACGAGTTCACCCACACCCTGCACGAGTACGGCCTGCAGCCGCACGAGCAGGAGCGGATCCACGACGTCTTCACCCGCAAGGGCACCGACCCGCACGCGCAGTGGCCGGACGGCCCGCCGACCGGCGCCAACGGCGAGAAGAACTACTCGTCCCGCGACGAGCAGGAGTACTTCGCCCAGCTCACCAACGCCTACCTGGGCACCAACCACGGCACCGACCCGTTCACCGGCGAGCCGCGGAACAACGGGGCGGACTGGGTCCGCCGCAACGACCCCGAACTGCTGCCGCTGCTGGAGAAGTTGTACGGCCCGGACCCGTCGGCGCAGCAGGGCCAGGCCAACCCGGTGCGCGCCACCGCCGCCGAGAACGACATGTACGCGGGCCTGCGCGAGTTCACCGACCACGTCGAGGGCGGCGACGCCCCCCGCGAGCAGCCCGGACAGCAGCCGCACGGGTCCCCGGCGGCCGAACAGCCGCAGCCCGGCGGCCCGCGCGGCGGTGAGCCTCGCAGTGGTGAGCCTCGCGGCGGTGAACTGCCTTCGCCGCCCCCGCCGCAGAGCAGCAGCAACAGCAGTGGCAGTGGCAGTGGCAGTGGCGCAGCCAACCACCAGGCCGGCAGCGGCAGTTCGGCGCAGCAGAAGCCGGACGCTGACTACGAGCACAAGATCGACGGCGCGAAGACCTTCGACGCCATCGAGAACTTCCTCGGCGGTTCCCAGGAATTCCGGGACCTCCGCAAGGAGTTGGGCTACTACGACCGGGCCGACCTGGAGAACGCCGACACGGCCGCGATGCTCGGGCTCTACCGCAGCGAGAAGTTCCAGCACGTCGACGTGCTCGCCCGCCGGATGGACGGGATGACCGAGACGCTGGCGAAGCTGGACGAGCGGACCCGGGCGGTGGACCACGAGCTGGCCACCGGCCGCCCGGGCCCCGAGCGGATCGCCGAACTCGAAGCTCGGCGCGCCGAGTTGGCTGAGGTCCGGGAGCGCGTGCAGGAGCAGCGCGACCGGGTGGCGATCTTCGAGTACGCGCGGACGAAGCCCACGCTGACCGGCCAGGAGTTCCACGACCGCACCAGGGAGCGGAACGAGGCGGTGCTCCGGGTGATGCCGAAGAGCATCGAGCGGATCAAGGAGCAGGAGGCCCGCGTCGATCAGCTGGTCGCGGACGCGAAGAAGCGCCTGCAGGCCAAGCAGGGCAGCGCCGGCATCCACGAGGAGCGGATCAAGGAGCTGGAGCGGCAGCAGAAGAAGCTGAAGGCGGACCGCGACCAGCGCGAGAAGCAGGTCGACCAGGCCAAGGCCGAGCTGGCCAATCCGCCGAAGGCACCCACGCAGGCGGCCGCCGGCAAGGCGGGCAAGGGGAAGGGCCCGCAGGCGGCCGTCCCGGAGGAGAAGGTCGGCGTCCCGGTGCCGGGCCGGAACGGCAAGGACTGGAGCTGGCAGCACTTCGAGGCCGGCTACCACGACGCGTTCGCCTACTCGGACCACGGGGTGATGGCCCAACAGCCGCACGCCGAGCGGGTCGTGAGCCGGATGGAGCGCTCCAAGGTCAAGCTGGCGGAGCCGAAGATCAACCGCGACCACGTGATCGCCGACTACATGGTGCACAAGTACGTCACTGCGGCGGTCTTCAAGGCCCGCTCGCTCGACCTCGAACAACACCCGCTGGCCGCCGAGGCGTTCGGCGACTTCGTCGGCGCGATGTCCCCGGACCCGCACCGGGTGTACGACAAGTACGGCGCGGAGGCGCAGGCCCGGCTGGGCGCGAACGGGCAGGAGGAGGCGGTCCTGGTCCGCCGGGACCTGGCCGCCGACCGGCACACCGTCGACCTGGAGAGCGTGTACGGCAACGAGCGGCTGCCCGGCGCCTTCGACACCGCCGGCATCCGCGACCGCGGTTCCGCCGATGCCGCGCGTGCCGGCCTGGAGCGTAAACTCGGCCGCAACGGACTCGACTTGGCGGTCCGCGAGCAGTTGGAGGAGCTGGCCGGGAAGGTCGGCGCAGTCCACCCCGACACCCCGACCGACCGGCAGCTCGCCGACGTCCACGACGCGGTCGCCCGGGTGCACGAGCAGGTCAGGCGGCAGGCCGTCGAGGACCTCGCGCTGATCAACGGCGTCGTCGGCCCGCGCCTGCTGGACGACACCGCCGCCGCCCTGCACACCGCCGCCGCCGAGGGCGGCCCGCAGACCCCGGACGGCCGCAAGCGGCTGGCCGGACGGCTCGACGACCTGGCGAAGCGCTACGAGGACGTCAAGCAGGACGCCGGCCCGCTGCGCGCCCTCGCCGGCGACCTGCGCGACCACCCGGACCTGGTCACCGGCGACCGCCTCGGCCGCCTCGCCGACGAACTCCCCGGCGACCGCGACCGGTTGCGGCAGGGCGAGATCGACCGCCGACTGGCCGAGCTGGCCCCGCCGAGCACCGCCGGGGCCCGGGACGCGGAGCACGCCAAGAAGGACGTCGCGAAGGCCAAGCAGGAGCTGACCCGGTACGAGGCCAAGCGGGACACCACGGAGAAGGCCTTCGACAAGGCCGAGCAGGAGCTCACCAAGGCCACCGCCGCCAAGACCGCCGCCGACGCCGCCGCGGCCGCCGCCCCCGGCGACAAGGCCAAGGCCGACCTGGCCACCGACGCCCGGAAGGCCGAGACCAAGGCCGCCCAGGTGCTCAAGGCGGCCCACCAGGCCCGCGAGGACGCCCGGACCGCAGCCGAGTTCGGCCGCCGGGCGCTGGAGACCGCGACCACCACGCAGGACCGGGTGAAGGAGGTGACGGCCCGGGAACAGGCCACGCTCGGCGCCAAGGACGCCGCCCGGGTCGCCTGGGCGGTGGCCGACACCGAGACGGTCGGCCGCCAGCACGGCGGCGCGTTCGCCCGGGACGGGGCCGGCCACAACGACCCGGTCAGCATCTTCGAACGGTCGCTGACCGCCACGCCGGACGAACTCCCGCCGCTGATCGCCGAGATGACCGCCGCGCTGTCCAACAGCTCGTCCAACCTGCGGTTCGGCGACGAGTTCGTCAACAAGTGGATCCAGAACTTCATCGACCCGCACGTCCTGCGCGACCCGGAACTGCTGACCGCCGTCGCCCACGACCAGCTCCCGCCCGAGGTGCTGTACACGCCGCACACCGCCGACCTGCTCGACGCCGTGCGCCGACTGGAGCAGAACGGCCTGGTGCCGCCCGAACTGCGCGACCTGATGGCCCCGAAGACCCAGGGCGACCTGGAAGCGGTGGTCAACAGGCCCGGAGCCGACGCCAGCGCCAGCGCCCACACCATCGCCGACGAACTCGGCACCTCGCAGCCCGGCACCCACCGCCTGCCGGTCTCCTCCTCCGGCGACCTCGCGGCCCGCGCCTCCGCCACCCCGCTGACCGACCAGCGGCTCGCCGAACTCGGCACCGAGGGCCTCTACCAGCCCGACCGGCCCGCGCCCGACCGCGACGCGGACGCGGACGTGCTGATGACCGATGCCACCCCGCACGACGCCACCCCGCACGACGCCACCCCGCACGACGCCACCCCGCACGACGCCACCCCGCACGACGCCACCCCGCACGACGGCAGCACGCCGCCGGTCGCGCATCCCCCGACCGGGGACGGCGACGTGCAGATGCACGACGCCACGGGCTCGGGCACGGGCACGGGGGCAGGGGCCGGGGCGGGCGGTGCCGGTCGGAAGCGGCCCCGGGCGGAGGAGTCCCAGGACGAGGACAGCGCCGAGCCCGCTCCCGTCCGCGCCGTCCGGCGCAAGCTGGCCGGGGTCGGCCTCAACGACCCGGCCACCCCGCCGCCCCCGCCCCCGATGCCGTCCACCGGCAGCACCGGGCACGGCACCGGCACCGGCAGTCGTGGCTTCGGCAGCGTGACGCCGCCTCCTCCGCCGCCCCCGCCGTCCAGCACGGTGCACGACGGCACGCCCGGCACGTCCAGTGCGTCCGGCGCGCCCGGTACGAGCCACGAGCAGCCGCCGCACGACGTCCAACAGCCCTCCGCCGAGGCGCTGTTGCCGCCCGCCGGCTCGGTGGAGCGCTGGCTGGTGCAGGACCCGGCCGAGCTGCTGTCGCATGCGCCGGTCACGGTGAACTACGCCGACGGCGCGATGCAGCGCATGCCCGGGTTGGACCAGCACCAGGCGAACGCGTTCGTCGCCGCGGTGGAGCGCGCGGACCGGCACTGGTTCACCCTCGTCCCGGACCGGCAGCACGTCGGCGCGGGCCGCAACGGCTTCGTGCTGACCCCGGCGTGGGAGAAGTACGCCGAGCACGACCCGTCCTTCCCGCGTCCGCCCGCCGGCACCCCGCTGCCCGCGCCGCAGCCCGACCACCACTACGTCACCGGCTCGTACGTCCCCTACAAGACCGGACGGCCGGACCCGGCGGTGCCGGACGCGATCGGGAAGACCGTGGTGCCGCTGCACCCCGACCCGGCGCGGCCGGGCGACAGCCTGGTGCTGACCGGCGGCATGAACGGCTGCGCGTTCGCCATCACCGACGTGACGGCGCACGACTTCACGGTCTGGCACGTCCAGTCGTACTCGGCGTCCTCGAACCTCGGCCTGGCCGCAGACTTCCGGGCCGGCAAGCCGGTCACCGACTGGTTCGGCGTCGAGGAGTACCGGACGCCCGGGCAGGACCGGCCGTTCGAGGTCACCAACATGCTCAAGTACGACGGGACCGGCTGGGAGGTGATCAGCCACGAGGTCGTCGACCACGACGGCGAGCACCGGATCGGCCGGCAGAACCGGCGTCCGCTGAACTTCGACCCGCCCACCGAGGCGGACCGGGTCCGGATGACCGTCGGCACCTACGAGGCCACCGCCCGCGAGCAGTTGGAGAAGTTCGACCGGTCCGCCGAACTGGTGCTGCGCGAACTGGACCGCAACAGCCCCGCCTACGGCCTGCTGAACGGGCAACTCGGCCAGATGCGCGGCCACTTGACCGACCAGCTGAACACCGTGATCGACCTCCAGCAGCCCGGCCGCACCCTCCAGGACGTCCGCGACACCGCCGACCGGCTGGCCGGCGACGCCGACCGGCACGCCGTCGAGGCCGGCGACGGCAGGCTGCTGGTCGAGAGCTCGCTGCGGATGCTGCTGAACGAACCCGCCGGATTCGGCGCCGGCGCCGAACCGCACTCCCGCCAGGACAAGGTCGACAGCCTGCTCCGGATGCTCGAACCGGACGGCGGCGGCCACTGGATCCGGCAGATGGCCCGCGACGGCGAGCTCCAGCAGCACGCCCAGGCCCAGCAGCACGCCAACGCCCAACAGGCCGCCACCGCAACCGGATTCGGCTCGGCCGCCCCCCTCTCCGGCCACCGGGAGAACCCGCCGGTCGACAGTCGCGGCCCCGAGCCGATGGACCTCGACACCCCGCCGGCCGAGCCCGCCACCCGCGGCTCCGTGGACCGGGACGGCGACACCGCGATGCGGGACGCCGACGCCGACGCCGGCTCCGGCTCCGGCAGCTCCGGTGGTGGCGGCGGCCGCAAGCGCGCTCGCGAGGAGGACGAGGAGACCCCCGACGGCCCGGACGCGGACGCCAAGCGGCAGCGTACCCCCGCGTACGAGAACAGCTCCGCCGTCATGCACGACCGCGGCTACCAGCAGGTCGGCCCGCAGCACGAGTTGACCGGCAAGCTGGTCGACTACCTCGGCGGGGCACCCAGGTTGCACCCGCCGATGAGCAACTCGCTCCTGCAGAAGGTCAACCCGCACCAGCAGCCGGTGAACGCCGGAGCGGACTTCCGGCCCGGCAGCGACCTGAACGCCTGCTTGGAGAACGTCGAGGCCTACCGGGACACCCACTTCGGGCGCCCCCGGGTCTCCGGGCAGACCCTGCACGGCACCGTCGAGCCGATCCCCGGCAACACGCTCTGGAAGCGCCACGACGGTCCGGCACTGTTCGGCCAAGGGCCAGACGCCGTACAGAAGTTGATGGACCAGGTCCGGGCCGGCGGCCCCGGCAGCTTCGCCACCGTGCTCGGCACCGGACAGCAGGGCGACGGCCACGCCGTCGCGCTGGTCCACGACCGGGACGGCACGCTGCGCTGGGCCGACCTGACCGACCGCCGGGTCACCCCGGCCGACGGCTCGATGCCGCAACACTTCGGCCGGGACTGGACGGTGTGGGCCTCCGTCGCCGACCCGCACGAGACCACCATCTCGGGCCCGCACGACCCGGGGTTCATGGAGCGCTACAGCACCTTCGGCGACACCGCCCGCACCGCCGAACCGATGGACCTCGACGGCTTCGGCACCCCGCACCCCACCGGCCACGACACCACCCCGGTGGCGGTGGCCGCCTCTGCGACGGTGGCCGCCCCGGCCCACGGGACGCCGCCCGGGCAGGAGCTCCCGTCCGAGAGCCGGCCGGTCCGCCCGGTGGACGGCGAGGGCGCGGGCCGGGGCACCGGCCTGGGCGGGGGGAGCCGTCCCCGGGCGTCCTCGGCCCCGCCCGAGCTGGGCACCCACGCCGGGCCGGTCCGGGAACAGCGCCCGCCGTCCCCCGAACCGAAGCACACCGCCGAGCCGCCCGCCGCGGTCAAGGACGAAGAGCCGCCCGCCGCACCGGAGTTCCCGCCCGCCGGGCCGCTGGTGAAGGTGCCCGCCGACGGCCTCTGCCTGCTCCACTCGCTCACCGTCGGCCTGCCGGGGCTCACCGGCGCGGGGACGGGGGCCGGCGCGGCGCGGCAGCTGCGCACCGCCGTCGAGGGGCACTTCGGCGCGCTGCCGCTCGAGCACTGGCCGACCGAGGTGGTCTCGCACTACCGCAACGGGATCGTCGCCGAGGGGGCCGCGAGCCGAGAGCAGCTGCTCGACTACCTCCCCGACCACGCCCGGCAGAACTACCAGGGCCTGCCGCTGGGGGAGTTGCGGGAGATCGTCGGCGCCCACCTCACCGAGAACACCCCGCCGCCGTTCCCGCACGAGCGGCAGGCCCTGCTGGAGACCGTCCGCGGCTGGGAGTCCCGCTGGCGCACCGACGAGGGCGAGATGCTGCCCGCCGCGGCCGCCCACGCGCTGGACCTGCGGCTGCGCGTCCTCGACCACGACGGCACCCCGCTGGCCGTCTTCGGTCCGGAGGGTGGGCGGCAGGTCACGGTCTACCGCCAGGGCGACCACTACGACGGCAGCGCCCCCGCGCCCTCCCACCAGGAGCCGCAGCCGCATCCGGAGACCTCTCCGGAGGCGCCCGCCGCTCCGGTGCAGGAGCACCCGGCCGCGCCGGAGCAGGAGCACGCCCCGGCGCCGGAGAAGCAGCCGTCCCCGCCGCCCGCCGCGGGCGGTACGCCGGTGGCCGGCGGGTCGCGGCCGATCGCGGGGACCGACCTGGTGGTCGGTCTGACCGGGAACGAGACGGCGGTCCGGGAGCAGGTGATCGCCGCGATCACCCGGGCGGTGCCGGGGGACCGCGCGGCGGCGCGGGCGTTCGCGGACGCGCACTTCGGCCCCGCGACGCTGCGTCCGGTGCTCGGGGCGCTGTCCCGGGGCGAGACGTGGACGGCGCCGTTCGAGGGGCCGGGCTGGAGCGGCAACGTGACGCTGCGCGGCCGGGTCACCGGGGCGACGCACCTGCGGACCGAGAAGATCGAGTTCGAGAACGGCGCCGACCGCACGGTGGCGACCGGCGGCAGCCGCGACGCGCAGTGGCAGTACAACGTCGGCCTACAGGCCCGGCAGTCCGCCGGGATCACCCAACCCGCCGAACTGGTCGGGTACTTCCATGACCGCGGCCACGGCCAGGTCAGCATGGACCTCGGCGGCATGGTCGCCCGCTCGAAGACCTCCGAGCCGGCCGACGTCTACGACACCACGATGCGGCTGGAGTTGGACTTCGGCGACCTGCGGCACGAGGACGTCCCGGTGCGCACCGCGTCCGGCGGCCGGACCGAGACGGTGGACCTCGGGCTGACGGTGGCGGTGCCCGTCCGCCCGGAGACCGGGCCGAGCAGTGAGCAACGGGTGCCCCCGCAGCGGCTGTTGGACGGCCGGGTCGGCGGACAGGAGATCGTGCTCGACCTGGCACCGCGCGGTGGCGACGGGGCGGCGGGCCGGCGGCCGGTGGAGGCGCTGCTCGACCGGGTCGAGCAGGCGGGCCGGGCCGAGTTCGGCAAGGACTGGCCCGCGATGCGCGAACAGGTCCTCGCCGAGGTCGACTTCGCACGCCTCCAGCGCGACCTGAAGAGCATGACGGCCGGCGAACCGGTCACCGTCACGCTCACCGACCGGCGCGGCCGGAGCCTCGGCACGGTCGAGATCGGCGCACGGGTCGGAGATTTGCGGCAGGTCGGCACGACGAAGGAGACCGAGTTCACCATCGGCACCACCGTCCAGCAGGTCCGCAGCACCGCGAACACCCGTGGCAACGCGGGGCAGTTCGGTCTGGCCAACGTGCTCAGGCCGGGCTCGGCGCTGGCCGGCGTCGGCGGCGCCGGGCGGCTCGGCCGGGACCGGGTGGAGATCACCGGCGACAACCGGGTCTCCCAGCTGACCAGCAAGTCGAAGGTGCCCGGTGTGCTCTACGACGGGCCCGTCCACTACGAGTTGACCTTCAACGGAAAGGGCGAGGCGCACCCGGCGGGCACGGCGGACGTCCGCCTGCTGGTCGACCGAGCCGACACGACCGCCGAGCAGAAGCCCCCCGTGCCGCCCAAGGACGGCGAACCGGCCACGGATCCGGTCGCCGGGCAGGCCCCGCCGCCCGTACCGCCGAAGGACGCCACGCCGGAAGGCACGCCGGACGGCGAGCCCGCGCTGCACGAGGTCACCGCCCCGCCGGACTCGGTCTGGCGCGGCGGGGACGACCGGGGCGGGCTCGGCGAGACCGTCGTCGTCCGGGACGTGGAGTCCACGACCGCGCTGCGCGGTGCGGTGGACCGGCAGGGCCGGGAGCGCTTCGGCAAGGACTGGGACGCCGTCCGCGACCAGGTCCTCCAGGGGTTCAGCCAGCCGAACCTGGCCGCCCGGCTGACCGGGATGACCCGGGGCGAACCGCTGGTGGTGAAGGTCCCGGGCAAGGAGGACCTGGTGGTCACCGCCACCGCCCGGGTCCGGGAGATGACCTACCGGCGGGAGGACGGCAAGGCCGAGCTCAACACGGTCAACGAGACCGGTGCGTTCAGCGTCGAACGGCAGCTGCTGGCCCGTACCGCGGCCGCCAACGGCCGACTGGGCGGCAGCCCCGTCAAGGGCACGCCCGGCGTCGACCTGGTCGCCACCGGCTCCGGCCAGCGCCGCGACCGCGCGGGCGCCCAGGGCCGGCAGGCCGACCGGGTGTACGCCAACGGCAAGTACGCCGCCGCGCAGGTGATCTACGGCGCGGAGCTGGTCGTCGACGTGCACCTCGGCCGCCCCGGCGAGACGCCGCCCGGCGGCCGCTCCGAGGTCTCGGCGCCGGTCCGCGTCGAGGTGGGCCTGGACGCCCGGGACACAGTCAAGGCGCAGGCGGCGCGCACCGAGGACGGCATGGTCTCCTTCCGGCCGCCGAAGAGCGCCGCCGTGGACGGGAGTTCACCGAAGGCGACCGGACCGGCAGGGGCCGCCGGGTCGGCCGGGTCCGCCGGGACGCACACCGCCCCGCCGCGGATCCGTGAGCGCGGCGAGCTGAACGCCTCGTACGTCGTGCACAGCCTGAGCGGGGCGGACCGGGTGCGCTCGACGGTGGAGGACGCCCTGCGCGCCAAGTACGGCGAGCCGTCCGAGGAGGTGCGGCAGCAGCTCGCGGCGAGCCTCGACCGGGTCGCGTTGAAGACCCAGCTGTCCCGGCTGACCCGGGGCGAGCGGCTCACCGAGACGGTCTCCGGTACCACTTGGAAGGCCGAGATCACCGTCACCGCCCGTACCGGGGAGTCGAGTTACCACTCCTCGGCGGCCAAGTACGAGTTCGAGTCCGGTACTCGGACCTCCAGCGGCCAGGGCAACCTGCGCGACCGCCGCGACCGGCTGGACGGCGGCGGGCAGTTCGGCGTGCGGACCCCGGTGCTTAACGTCGCCGGCGGCTACACCCACCGCATCGACCGCACGTACGGCCGGGGCACCGAGACCGTCGGCTCGACGTCCAACCGGGGCAAGCACGTCGAACCGGCCGTGTTCTTCGACGTGGACGCCGCGTACCAGGTCAAGGTCGAGTTCAAGCGGCTCGGCGTCGCCGACGGCTCGGTCTCGCACCGGGTCGACACGGTGGCCCGGGTGGCCGCGCCGGAACGCGACGCCGTCCCGGTCGGCGGGCCGGTCCAGCGGACGACCGGCAGACAGCCCAAGGGATTCGTCGAGGGCCGACGGCTGGACTCCTCGGCGATCGTCACCGACGTGCACGCGCTGCCCGGCGCGAAGGGCGCCCCGAACGGCGTCGCCCCGAAGGGTGCCCCGAACGGCGCCCCCGGGAGGACGCTGGGCGAGTCGATCCGGAGCCAGCTGGAGTCCGGCTGGAAACCCGGTCGGGGCGCCGGGAGGCCCTCCGGCGAGGGCGCGTCGGCGAGCAACCCGTTCGGCTCCGACTGGGCGGGCATCAGCCGCAAGCTCGACCGGGAACTCACCCCCGACCGGTTGCAGTCCCGGCTGAAGGGCATGACCGCCGGGGACGAGATCGTGGTGCGGCACGGTCGGACCACCGTCCGGGTCGGCGCCGTGCTGCGCGACCGGATGGAGCACCTGGGCGACACCGGCACCACCGAGTTCAACGCGGGCACCGACGTGCAGCGCACCTTCGCGCACACCGGCGGCACCGGGACGGGCCACAACGGCCTGCTCGGCGTCACCGGCGCCGCCCCCGTGCCGGGCGCGCCCGCCGTCTCGGTGACGGCCGGGCTGACCGGTACCGGCGGCCGCGGCCACGACCACGCGGACGTGCGCACCGGCTCGGCCTCGGCAGGCATGGCCACCAAGGCCAAACTGCCCGGCAGCGCCTACCGGGGCGAGGCGGAGCTCCAGTTCACCATCACCCGCCGGCCGTGGGTGGGCCCCTCCGTCCAGCAGCGGCGCACCGCGGTGGTCGGCTTCGAGACCATCGTGGAGACCGGCGAGACCGTGCCGGTCCGCCAATCCGGTTCCGGCCGGGGGGAGCCCGACGGCACCGTCCCGGTGCAGGCCCCCGAGGCGGTCGGCGTCCCCGTCCCGCCCGAACGGGTCTGGGACGGCGGGCTGCGCGACACCGACGTGCTGCGCTGGCTCGGCGACGTCGGCGGCGTCCAGGACCTGGTGCGGCTGCGCGGCGAGGAGTACTTCGGCCGGTCGGCGTGGAAGGACCTGGCGCCGGTGGTCGGCACCGTCACCACGCACAGCCACGTCTCCGCGCTGTTCGGCACCGCCAGCCAGGGCGCCGAGATCGCGGCCAGCATCCCGACCGGGCGGCTGTCGCTCGGCGGGGGCAAGGGCGTGCAGGTCGGCGTCAAGGTCGTCGCGCTCGAACACGGCGACACCGACCGGGCGGTGGAACTCAGCCCCGCCAACGCGACCGCCGCCGGCACCGTCCGCTCCGACCTGGCGACCGGACACGCGGGCGCCCAGGGCCAGTTGGGCGCCAAGATCACCGGCGACGTCACCCACAACCCCGCCCTCACCGCCGGAGCCCAGCGGCTGTGGCGCGAGGGCGGCAGCCGCGCCGACTCCGGACAGACCGTCTCCAACGGCAAGTTCGCCGCCCCGACGGCCCGCTACACCGGCCACGCCGAGGTCGAGGTGACGTTCTTCGACGGCGACCGCCGACCCGTCACCGAGAAGGGCCTCGTCCCCTTCACCGTCGACCTCCCGCTCGCCGAGACCACCACGTCCGACGTCCCCGGCGACCACTACCTCGCCTTCACCCCCGACCACCGCTCCGGCGCACTCCGCTTCGGCACCGACGCCCGCCTCCTCGACGAGGTGCACGGCGTGCTGAACGGCGGCCCGGGCGGCGGCCCGGACGGGACCCCGGGCGGCGGCCCGGACGGGGCCCCGAACGGCGGTGGACGTCCGTACGACCACGCCGCGAGCACGCCCGCCGCCCGCGACCGGCTGACCGGCACCGTGCGGCTCGGACAGGCCGTCTACGGGCGGGAGTTCACGGCGGACACCGCCGCCGGCCGGTCCCGGATCGAGACCACCCACCGGCTGGTCGAACTCTCCGGCGGCAGCTCGGACAGCGCGGCCCGCCTGCTCGGCGGACTCCTCGGCACCCCCGACGGCGCCCCGCTCCCCGCCGCCGAGGTCCGCAAGGCCCTCGACCACCTGCAAGGGCGCGGCCCCGCCGGGACGTTCACCCTCGACGACCTGATCGACGGCGCCCGGGACGGCTGGCCCACCCGACCGCCGTACGACGTCCACCGCACAGCCTGGACCGACCACGGCCCCGCCAGCGAACTGCTCACCGCCGCGATGGCCACCGCCGCCGACGCGACCCTCCCGCTCCTCCCCACCGGCACCCCGGCCGGCGGCCGCCTGCACCTCACCGTCACCGGCGAGGGCGCCGACCTGCCGCTGCACCGGGAGTTCACCCTCGACGGCAGCGACCCGGCCGAACAGATCCGCGCCCTGGAAGGCTCCACCTACCTCAAGCCGGGCAACACCCCCCGCGAGGTGACCGTCCGCCTGGCCTCGGCCGGGGCACCGGTCGGGGGGTCGGTCGGGGGGTCGGTTGGGGGATCAGCCGGGGCGTCAACCGGGACGCAGGGCGGCGGGCCGGACTGGGACTACCGGGTCACCGCCCGGGCCGACCGCAGCCGCGAGCTGGTGCTGCGCCATCGGCGGGCGGACGAGGCGGCGGCGGTGGAGCGGTCGGTGGTGGGGGGCGGGAGCCAGCCGGTCGGTGGCGCGTCGATGGGTGACACGTCAATCAGTGTCGAGTCGAATGGTGACGTGTCATTTAATGACGCGGCACCTAATGACGTGACATCTAATGACGCGGCAACTGGTGTCACGACAACCAATGACGTGACATCTAGTGTCGCGGCAACCAATGACGTGACATCTGGTGTCACGACAACTGGTGACGCGTCAATCGATGTCGCGACAACAAGTGACACATCACGGAACGCCGCCACCGTCACGGCCCGCATCACCGCACTGGACGCGTTCGTCGCAAGCCTGGGGGCACCCCCCGAGGCATCAGTCTGACCGGCAGGGGACATCCGGGGCGCGCGGCCGCCGAGCCCGACAGCGGGCTCGGCGGCCGCACCGGCCGACCCGGTGGCATGCACCGGATAACGACCGGATAACCTCCGTGACCGGACAAGCACCAAGATAGGGGTACACGGTGAAATTCCGGCTGCTCGGGGCGGTGACGGCGGACGGCGCCGACGGCGAGCTCCAGCTCGGACCGGAGAAGCGACGCAGCCTGCTGGCCCTGCTCCTGCTGCGCCGCAACCGCGCCGTCTCCGTCGCCCAGCTCACCGAGGCGCTGTGGGTGGACGAACCGCCCGCCAACGCCCGCACCGTCGTGCAGAGCCACGTCTCCCGGCTGCGGGCGCTGCTGGCCGAGGCACGGGCCGACCGGTACGGGGTCCAGCTGGCCACGGCCGGTGACGCCTACACGCTGCACCTGCCCGAGGGCCTGCTCGACGTCGAGCAGTTCGACGCGCTGGTGGCCGCCGCCCGGGGCGAGCAGCGGTCCACCGAGGTGGTCGGCGCCCTGGAGCACGCCCTCGGCCTGTGGCGCGGTCCCGCCCTCACCGGCACGGTCTCCAGCGCCCCGCTGGAAGCCTGGCGGCAGACCCTGGAGGAGAACCGGCTCGCCGCCGTCGAGGCCCTCGCCGACCACCTCCAGCGGCTCGGCGAGCCCGCCCGGGCCGCCGAGCTGCTGCGCGCCGAGACGGTCGCCCACCCGCTGCGCGAATCCCTGGTCTCGGCGCTGATGCTCGCCCTGTTCCGGGCCGGTCGGCAGTGCGACGCCATCGACTGGTACCACCGCACCCGGGAGTCCCTCGCCGACCGCCTCGGCGTCGACCCCGGCCGGGCCCTGAACGCCGCGTACGAGCGCATCCTGCGCGGAGAAGGCGCCGAGGGGGGCCCGGCGGCGGGCCCGGAGGCGGCGGGCGGGCCGCCGCTGTCCGCGCCCGCGCCCGGGTTCACGCCCGCGGCCGGTGCGGCCGGCGCCGCCACGGCCGACGCCACTGTCGACGCCGGTGCCGGTGCCGGTGCCGGTGCCGCGTACGGGGCGAAGCCGAGCATTCCCGCGCAGCGCACCTCCTTCCGGAGCGGCGCCGCCATGGGCACCGCCGGGACCGCGTTCCAGCCGCAGTACCGTCCGGAGCCCCAGGCGGCGCCCCGTCCGCAGGCCGCGTCGGAGCCCCCGCCCGCCGGCCTCCCGTCCGTGATACAGCCGTCCGTGATGCAGCCGTCCGTGGTGCAGCCGTCCGCCGCCGACGCGCCGGTCGGGGGTGAAGTGCCGTCAGTCGTCGACCTGTTGCCCCGGGCACCGCGCGGCTTCTACGGCCGGGTGGCCGAACTCGCCGCGCTCGGGGACGCGTTGCGTACGGGGCCGGACGGGGCGATCGCGCTGGTGACCGGTCCGGCGGGGGTCGGGAAGACCGCGCTCGCGCTGCGCTGGGCGCACCTGAACGGCGAGCGTTTCCCGGACGGGGTGCTGTTCGCCGACCTGGGCGGGTTCAGTGACCGGCCGGATCGCGAAGTCGGCGACGTGCTGGCGGAGTTCCTGGTCGCGCTGGGTACCGCGCACGAGGAACTGCCGCCGACCCTGGCGGGCCGGGCCGCGCTCTACCGGCGGGTCAGCACCGGCCGTCGGCTGCTGGTGGTGATCGACAACGCCCGGGAGTCCGAGCAGGTCCGCCCGCTGCTGCCGGCCGGTGCCGACTCGGCCGCGCTGGTCACCAGCCGGCACCGGATGCTGGCCCTGGTCGCCTCCGAACTCGCCCGCCCCGTACCGCTCACGGTGCTGCGCCCGGAGGAGTCGGCCGCGCTGCTGGCCCGGGTGCTCGGGCCGGGCCGGATCGCCGCCGAGCCGACGGCGTCCCGCGAACTCGCCGACCTGTGCGACGGGTTGCCGCTCGCGCTGCGGGTCGCCGCCGCCAAGGCCGCCGCCGACCCGCGCCGCGGCCTGGCCGTCGTGGTCGATCAACTGCGGCACGAGCAGCGCCGGTTGAGCCACCTCGCGGCCGAGGAGATCAGCGTCACCAGTGCCCTGCGGATCTCCCACGAGCAGCTGCCGCCCACCGCCGCCCGGCTGTTCCGGGCGCTCGGCCTGCACCCGGGCCCGATGGTCGACCCGTACACCGCCGCTGCCCTCGCCGACCTCGAACACCACACCGCCGCCGAGGCGTTGGAGCAGCTCGCGGCCACCCACCTGGTCACCGAGACCGGCTTCGAGCAGTACACCCTGCACGACCTGGTGTGGCTGTACGCCCGCCAACTCGCCGCCGAGACCGGCCGGTCCGAGCAGCGCACCGCCCGGGCCCGGCTCGCCGACCAGTACCTGTACGCGGGCCTGGCCGCCGCGCAGTGCGCCGAACCCGGCAGCAAGCCCTGCTGCGAGCCGCCCGCCGGCAGCCACCGTCCGCGCGCCGTACCCGAGTTCACCGACGTCGAGGACGCCCTGCAGTGGATCGGCGCGCACCGCGAGACGCTCGCCGAGGTGATCGCCACCACGAGCCCGGAGCGGGCCTGGCGGCTGGTGCTCACCCAGTGGCCGCTGATCCTGCGCCGGGTGCGCGACGGCTGGGTGCCGCAGCTCCAACTCGCCCTGGAGGCCGCGATGGAGACCGGCCACACGGACGGCGAGAGCCAGGTCCGGGCCCTGCTCGGCTGGGTGCTGGTCTCCAACCGCCGCCTGCACGAGGCCGCGATCTGCCTCACCCCAGCCGCCGAGCTCGCCGCCCGGGCCGGAAACCAGGTCGGCCGGGCGATCGCGCTGATCAACCTGGCCGCCGTGCACTCCGAACTCGCCGACCACGGCGCGGCCGGTGCGGGCCTGGCCCAGGCGCTGGAGATCGCGATGGCCGCCGACCACCCGCACACCGTCGCCCTCGCGCTCCAGCACCTCGCCCGCCACCACCTGGACGCCGGCCGCCCCCGCCCCGCCCTCGACCACGCCCTGCACGGCATCGCGCTGGCCACCGAGGAGGGCCCCGGCCCGCGCCGCGTCCTGCTGCACACCACCGCGGGCGAGGCCCTCTCCGCGCTCGGCCGCCACCCCGAGGCCCGCGCCCGGCTCGGCGCGGCCCTCGGCGAAGCCGAGCAGATCGGCCACGACGAGGCCACCGCCGAGGTGCTGCGCGCCCTGGCCCGCGCCGAGGAGGCCGCCGGCCTCGCCGCCCCCGCCGCCGCGTACCGCCGCCGGGCCGACCTGCTGTCGCCGATCTGAGCCGAGCCGGTCCCGAGCCGAGCCGGTCCTGGGCCGAGCCGGTCCTGGGCCCCGTCCCCGTTGCCTGCACCTGCCCCTGCACCTGCCCCTGCACCTGCCCCTGCACCTGCCCCTGCACCTGCACCTGCACCTGCACCTGCCCCTGCCCCTGCCCCGGTGCCGGGCCTCCGGGCAGGTGGCCCGCCCGATCGGGCAGCGGGTCCGTACCGGCGCCGCGCGATCGGGCAGCGGGTCGCGCGGGTGGCGGCCCGGCAGGGTGCTGACCTGCGGCGATGCCGGGCGGCTGCGTGCCGGGGGCCGTTGCGCACCGTGACGGTGGGACGTTAACCAGGCGCAGCCGAAAGGCAAACCCGGTCCGGGAGACTGGTGGCACGGCAGTGCGCCCCGCCCGGCCGGTCCCAGCGCGCCGTCCCCCCGTGCGGCGGGGACCGGCCGGGCGGGCGTACGGCCCCGGTGGTGGGGGCGGCGTGACGGCGGGTGGGACTGCCGGGACGTCCGCCGACGGCCGGGCGGAGCCGTTTCCGCCGTCGGCCGACCCGGGGTCGTGACGCCCGGCCGCCGGGTCCGGTGTGGGGCCGGACCCGGCGGTGCCCCGAACCGAAGGGGCGCCGCGATCGCGCGCGGTGCGTGCGCGTCCGGGCAGTCGGGGGCCCGGTTGGAGCGGACCTGTACGGAAGTTCATTGACAGCTCGTCAACACGGTCGGTCTAATGCTGCTTCCGCTGAACGCACAGCTCACCCGGGGGAAGCAGTGGGGCAGTCCAGGATCGATGCGATGTTCGAGCGCGACCGTGCCGCAGGTGGTGCGGGAATCGTGCTGGAGGAGGTGTCCGGCGGCCGTGCCGTCGCGCGGATGAAGGTCACCGAGGAGATGGCCAACGCGCACGGGATCGGGCACGGCGGCTACGTCTTCCTGCTCGCCGACACCGCGTTCGCGTACGCCTGCAACAGCTACGGCCCGGTCGCGCTCGCGCAGGGCGCGCAGGTCACCTTCCTGGCGCCCGCGCAGCTCGGCGACACCCTGGTCGCGGAGGCGGTCGAGCGGACCCTGGCGGGTCGGCAGGGCGTCTACGACGTCACGGTGCGGACGGAGGCGGGGGCGGTGGTCGCCGAGTTCCGGGGGCAGAGCGTGCTGGTTGCCGGGGTGCCGCACAGCAGCTGAGCGGGCCCGTACGGTCCGGCGGCGGCCCCGCGACGGCGACGGCCCCGCGACGGCCGCGAGGCCGGGTCGGGCGGTCCGCATCGAGCGGCGGGCCCTCACCGGACGGCGGGTCCCGCTGTGCGGGCGGCGTAACCGCCGACCGTCCGCCCCGGAGACAGTCGTGAAATGCGCTCTTCCTACAGTCGCCACAGGCAGGCACAGGTCGAACGGAAGGGCCCTCCCGTGGCCGGACGAGTGGCGCAGGACGCAGCGGGACCGCAGCGGCCGGGGACCGAACAGGTCAGGTCGGTCTGCTCCTACTGCGGGGTGGGCTGCGGCCTGCTCCTGGAGGTCGGCACCGGCCCGGACGGCCGCCGCGCCGTGCGGAGGGTCTCCGGCGACCCGGAGCACCCGGCCAACCGCGGCCGGCTCTGCACCAAGGGCGCGACCACCGCGGACATGCTGGCCGCGCCCGGACGCCTCGGCACCGCCCTGGTGCGCACCGTCCGGGGCGAGGACGCGGTGCCCGTGCCGGTCGCCGAGGCGATCGCCGCCACCGGCCGCCGGCTGCGCGCGATCGTGGACGAGCACGGGCCGGACGCGTTCGCGCTGTACGTGTCGGGGCAGCTGAGCCTGGAGGCCCAGTACCTGGCGAACAAGCTCGCCAAGGGGTACGTCCGCACCAACCGGATCGAGTCCAACTCCCGCCTGTGCATGGCCAGCGCCGGGACGGGCTACAAGCTGTCGCTCGGCGCGGACGGCCCGCCCGGCTCCTACCGGGACCTCGACCTGGCCGACGTGTTCCTGGTGATCGGCTCCAACGCCGCCGACTGCCACCCGATCCTGTTCCTGCGGATGATGGACCGGGTCAAGGCCGGTGCCAAGCTGATCGTGGTCGACCCCCGGCGCACCGCGACCGCCGCCAAGGCCGACCTGTTCCTGCAGCTCAGGCCCGGTACCGACCTGGCCCTGCTGAACGGCCTGCTGCACCTGCTGCACGCGAACGGGCACACCGACCCGGCGTTCATCGAGCGGCACACCGAGGGCTGGGACGCGATGCCCGGGTTCCTCGCCGACTACCCGCCGCAGCGGGTCGCCGAACTCACCGGCCTGGCCGAGGCGGACATCCGCCGGGCCGCCGAACTGATCGGTGAGGCGGGGGAGTTCACCAGCCTGTGGACGATGGGCCTGAACCAGTCCACGCACGGCACCTGGAACACCAACGCGCTGGTCAACCTGCACCTCGCCACCGGCACCATCTGCCGCCCCGGCAGCGGGCCCTTCTCGCTGACCGGCCAGCCCAACGCGATGGGCGGCCGCGAGATGGGCTACATGGGCCCCGGACTGCCCGGCCAGCGCACCGTACTCTCCGCCGCCGACCGGGAGTTCACCGAGCGGCTGTGGAACCTGCCGGCCGGCACACTGCGCGCCGACGGCGTCGGCAAGGGCACCGTGGAGATGTTCCGGAAGATGGCCGACGGCGAGATCAGGGCCTGCTGGATCATCTGCACCAACCCGGTCGCCTCGGTCGGCAACCGGCGGACCGTCATCGAGGGCCTGGAGAAGGCCGAACTCGTGATCACCCAGGACGTGTTCACCGACACCGAGACCAACGCGTACGCCGACGTGGTGCTGCCCGCCGCGCTGTGGACCGAGACCGAGGGCGTGCTGATCAACAGCGAGCGCAACCTCACCCTGGCCCGCCCGGCCGCCGACGCCCCCGGCGAGGCGCTGCCCGACTGGCGGATCATCGCCGAAGTCGCCCGCGCCATGGGCTACTCGGAGGGCTTCGAGTACACCGACGCCGAGCAGGTCTTCGAAGAGCTCAAGCGGGCCCACAACCCCGCCACCGGCTGGGACCTGCGCGGCGCGAGCTATCCGCGGCTGCGCGACACCCCCGTGCAGTGGCCCGCCGCCGACCCGGACGGACCCGACCGCAACCCGATCCGCTACCTGCTCCCCGACGGCACCCCGCGCTTCCCCACCCCCAGCGGCCGGGCCGCCTTCCACCCCCGCCCGCACCTCGACCCGGACGAACTCCCGGACGACGACTACCCGTTCGTCCTGAACACCGGCCGGCTGCCGCACCAGTGGCACACCCTCACCAAGACCGGCAAGGTCGCCAAGCTCGGCAAGCTCGACCCGTCACCGTTCGTCGAACTCCACCCCGAGGGCGCCGCCGCGCTCGGCCTCGGCGACGGCGACGCCGTCGAGGTCTCCTCCCGGCGCGGCCGGGCCGTGCTGCCCGCCAAGGTCACCGACCGGGTGCAGCGCGGGAGTTGCTTCGCGCCGTTCCACTGGAGTGACCTGTTCGGCGCGTACCTGTCGGTCAACGCGGTCACCTCCGACGCCGTCGACCCGCTCTCCTTCCAGCCCGAACTCAAGTACTGCGCGGTCGCGTTGGCCAAAGCCCCGACCCCGGCCGCGCCGGCCCCCTTCGGCTTCGCCGCCGGAGCCACCGCCACCGCGAACGCCACCGCCGAAGCCGCCGCGCTGTTCGGCCTGGACGCCGCACCGCCGCCGGTCCTCACCGAGGGCGAACGCCGCTACCTGGCCGGGTTCCTGGCCGCGATCCCGACCGGCCGGCCCGGTGTGCCGGTGCTGCCCGCCGAGGCCCCGTTCGACCCCGGGCGCGCCCAGTGGGTCAACGGTGCCCTGGCCGGGCTGTACTCACGCACCCCCGAACCCGAGCCGTCCGGTGCGCCTGTGACGGAACGTCAGCTCATCGTCCTCTGGGCCTCGCAGACCGGGACCGCCGAGGAGTACGCCGGCACCGCCGTCGCCCGGCTCGCCGCCGGCGGCCGCCGCGCCGCGCTGCACGCGATGGCCGACACCGACCCGGCCGCCCTCCCCGGCGACGCCGACCTGCTGCTCATCACCTCCACCTACGGCGACGGCGACGCCCCCGACAACGGCGCCGGCTTCTGGGACGCCCTCACCGCCGCCGGGCCGGGCCGGCTCGACGGCCGCCGCTACGCCGTCCTCGCCTTCGGCGACTCCAACTACCAGGACTTCTGCGGCCACGGCCGCCGCCTGGACACCCGCCTCGCCGAACTCGGCGCCCACCGCCTCGCCCCCCGCGCCGACTGCGAACCCCACGACGAGAGCACCGCCGACCGCTGGCTCGACAGCGTGCTCACCGCCCTCGCCCGGGACACCGCGCCGCCGCCCCGGCCGCCCGCCCCCGCCCCGGCCCGCCGCGCCGCCGCCCCCGCCCGGCTGGTCGGCAACCGGCTGCTCTCCGGCCCCGGTTCGGGCAAGGAGGTGCGCCGCTTCACCTTCGACACCGGCGACCTCGGCCACCCGCTCGACTACGCGGCCGGCGACGCGCTCGCCGTCCACCCCGTCAACTCGCGCCTCCTGGTGGACGAATGGCTCTCGGTCACCGGCCTGAGCGGCGACCACGCCGTCACCCTCCCCGGCCACGGCGACCTGCCGCTGCGCGAGGCCCTCGCCCGGCACCTCGACATCACCAGGGTCGGCCCCAAGCTGCTCCGCTTCACCGCCGAACGCACCCGCGACGCCCGCGAGTTGCGCGCCCTGCTGCGCGCCGACAACACCGACGCGCTGGCCCGCTGGACCTGGGGGCGGCAAGCCGTCGACGTGGCGGCCGAGTTCGCCGTCCGGGCCGGCGCCCAGGACTGGGTCGAGGTGTTCGGCAGGCTCCAGCCCCGCCAGTACTCGATCTGCTCCAGCCCGCTCACCGACCCCCGCCAGGTCTCGCTCACCGTCTCGGTGGTGCGCTGGGACAGCCTCAAGGGCCAACCCCGCGGCGGCGTCTGCTCCACCCACCTCGCCGACGCCGAACCCGGCGCCGCCGTCCCCGTCCAGCTCCGGCACGCCCCGCACTTCCGCCCGCCCGCCGACCCCGCCACCCGCATGATCATGGTCGGCCCGGGCACCGGCGTCGCCCCCTTCCTCGGCTTCCTGGACGACCGCCGCGCCCGCGGCCACACCGCCGCCAACTGGCTGTTCTTCGGCGAACAGCACCGGGCCACCGACTTCTACTACCGCGAGGAACTCGCCGCCCACCTCGCCGACGGCACCCTCACCCGCCTCGACACCGCCTTCTCCCGCGACCAGCGCGCCAAGGTCTACGTCCAGGACCGGATGCGCGAACACGGCCACCACCTCTGGTCCTGGCTCCAGGACGGCGCCCACTTCTACGTCTGCGGCGACGCCTCCCGGATGGCCAAGGACGTCGACCGGGCCCTGCGCGACATCGCCGCCACCCACGGCAACCTCACCCCGGAGGACGCCACCGCCTACGTCAAGTCCCTCGCCGCCGAGCAGCGCTACGTCCGCGACGTGTACTGAGCCCGGGCACCGGGCCCGGCTCAGTGCGCCGGGCGCTCGTCGATGACCTGGCGGAGCTTGCCGGTGCGGGGGTTGGTGACGAGTTCGCCGCGCGGGACCCACTCCACCCGCAGCGGGTGGACCGCGCCGATCGCCGCCTCGGAGACGTACGCGGGGCGGGCGTCGAGGACGGCGCGGCGCAGCGTCTCGGTGAGTTCGGCGGGCGGCGGGGCGGGGGTGGTGTGGCCGAGGCGGATGATCAGGCCGTCGCGGTTGTCCCAGCGGCGCTGGACGAGTTGCATGCCGGTGATGTGGTGCCCGGGGTCGTGGGCGAGCAGCACGTCGCGGACGTCCTCGGTGGGCATGTTGACGATGCCGACCCGGGCGCCCTCGGTGGAGCGGCCGAGCAGCCGGAAGGTGGTGCGGGTGCCGTCCGTCCACTCGGCGCGGTCGCCCGCCGGGTAGCGCAGGATCGGCACCAGGGTGCGGAACAGGTTGGTGACCACGACCCGGCCGGGCACGCCGGGTTCGGTGATCGGCCCGCCGGTGGTGTCGTCGACGAGTTCGACCACCGTGCGGTTCGGGACGGCCCGGTGGACCCGCAGGTCGTCCCCGGCGGGGACCGGCGCGGCCACCAGCCCGGCGTCCACCGAGGCGTAGCCGATCGAGGACAGCGCGGCGTTGGGGAACGCCGAACGCAGCAGCGGGCGCAGGTCGTTGAAGAGGATGTCGCCGCCGAACAGGATCAGTTCGACCTGCGGGGCGGGCCGGTCCTGCTTGAGCAGGGTCTCGGCGACGGCGGACAGCTTCATCGGCTCGCCGGCCAGCACGTCGACGCCGAAGGAGTGGATCAGGTCGGCGACGTACTCGTCCGGGGCGGTGGCCACCGGCAGCCGGACGTTGTCGATCGGCGCGTGGTGCAGGGCGCCCTCGATGAACAGGAAGCCGCTGTAGAACTCGCCCGCCCGGAACAGGTTGGCGACCTTCTGCCCGGGCTTGAGCCCGGCGTCGACCAGGCCGGCGCCGAACGCGCTGACCGAGTCGAAGTGTTCGGAGCGGGTCCACGGCGAGAACTTCGGGGCGCCGGTGGTACCACCGGACTTGTAGACGGCGGCGTCGGTCAGCGGCCCGGTCAGCAGCCGGTTGTCCGGCCAGCGGTTGGCCGACCAGAACGCGACGTGGTCGATGACCGGCAGCTCGGTGAGCGCGCTCACCACGGCGGGCACCTCGCGGTACAGCTCGGCGTAGAACGGGGAGTTGCGCCGGGCGTGGTCGACCAGGGCCTGAAGCGGCAGTGCAGGCATGGCGGTTGGCTCCTCGGGAGGGGAAGGGAGGGGGAACTACGGGGCGAGGCCGATCCATTCGCGGGCGAGTCGCTGGACGGCGCCGCCGTCGCGGTCGGCGAGCTTGGCGTCCAGGTAGGCCGCCGCCCACGGGCCGGTGGGGATCCGGAACGGCGGCCGCTCCTCGGCCAGCGCCCGCAGCACCGCCTCGGCGACCTCCGCGGCGGGCTGCCCGGCGCCCGCCCAGTGCGCGCCGATCCGGTCGCCGTACGCGGCGAAGGTCTCCGCGTACGGGCCCGAAGCAGCCTGCACGGTACGGCGGTTGACGTCCGGGAAGATGCCGAAGCGGGTGTCCGGGACGTAGCCGGGCACCAGCACCGACACCCGTACGCCGTGCGCCGCGGCGACCGGGGCGAGCGACTCCATGAAGCCCTCGACGGCGAACTTGGCCGCGCAGTACGCCTCGTTGAAGGGCTGGCCGACCACGCCGTGCACGCTGCCGATGGTCAGCAGCCGGCCGCCCGCAGCGCGCAGCAGCGGCATCGCGGCGCGCGAGACCGCGACGGTGCCGAAGAAGTTGACCTCCAGGTTGGCGCGCAGCGCCTTCGAGGTGGACATCTCCAGGGTCGGGTCGAAGTTGGAGATCCCGGCGTTGTTGACCAGCGCGTCCAGCCGCTCCAGCCCGGCGAAGCAGTCGGCGACGGACGCCTCGTCGGTGACGTCCAGCCGCCGCACCTCGGCGCCGGGCGCGGCCGCCCGCAGCGCGTCGGCCGCCCGCCCCGGGTCGCGGACGGTGGCGACCACCGACCAGCCGGCCCGGTCGGCCGCCGCCGCGGTGGCCAGCCCGATGCCGGACGAGCAGCCGGTGATCAGCACTACCTGATGGTCCGTCATTTCGCGGCCTCCGCAGGCTCGGTGGTGCTCCCCGGCGTGGCCGGCGGTGCGCCCGGAGTCGCGCCCGGCGGCGCGTCGACCAGGTCGACCAGGTCGACGGCCTTCGGCAGGTCGGCGTCCATCCGGTTCTGCACGCCGAGCGCGGGCAGGAAGGAGCAGGCGGCGAGCAGGGTGCCGCCGACCATGGTCCAGCGGGCCGCGTCCAGGACGCCGAGCGGGCCGGTGAGCAGCGAGACGGCGAGGCCGCCGGCCAGCGCGGCGAGCGGGATGACGCCCCAGGTGGCGGTGCGGAACGCGGCGTGCATGACGCCCTGGTGCCGCGCGGACATCCGGGACTGCCGGATGGGCGCCGAGCACACGTTGATGCACGACATGAAGAAGCCGTAGCAGCCCATGGTGACCGCGATGACCGGCCCGGCGGGCAGCGCGGGTGCGGCCAGCACGCCCAGGCCGACCAGGCAGTGCAGCAGCAGCGCCCAGGCCAGCGTCCGCCCGATGCCCAGGCGTTCGCCGATCTTCGGGGCGACCAGCGCGCCCAGCAGCGCGCCGACCGCGCCCGCGGACATCGCGGCGCCGTACACGCCGACGGTGACGCCCAGGCCCCGGTAGGCGAGCACCGGCAGCACGGTGACGAACACCGGGCCGCCGGAGTTCAGGGTGACGGCGGCCAGCACCACCCGGCGCAGCACCGGGTCCTGCCAGTTCAGCCGGAAGCCGAGGGTCAGCCGCTGCCACACCGAGCCCTGGACGACGGTGGGTTGGCCCCACGGCCGCATCCAGCGGAAGCAGGCCGCCGAGACCAGGTAGCTGGCCGCGTCGACCAGCAGCGAGGCCGCGCCGAGCGCGCCGTACAGGGCGGCCGCGATCGACGGGCCGGAGACCTCGGCGACCGAGCCGCTGCCCTCCAGCCGGGAGTAGGCGCGCACCAGGTGCGGCTGCTCGACCACCGCCGGGACGGCCACCAGGTAGCCGACGTTGAAGAAGATCGTCGCCCCGGAGACCGCCGCCACGCAGCAGAACAGCAGCGGCGTGGAGAGGAAGTCCAGCCAGTACGCGACCGGGATCACCGCGACCGCCACCAGCCGCACCAGGTCGCAGGCGATCAGCGTGCGCCGCTTGTCCCAGCGGTCCACCAGCACGCCCGCCACCGGGCCGAGCAGCGGGATGCCCAGGTACTGGGCCATCGCGACGATGCCGACCTGGAACGCCGAGGCGTGCAGCACGAAGATCATCAGGGTCGGGACGACGAACACCGTCACCCGGTCGCCGATGTTCGAGACCGACTTGCCGAACCAGAACAGGTTGAAGCCCCGGCCCAGTTGCTCGGGCTTGCCCAGCTTCACGCTTCCTCCCGGATCGCGAACCCGGCGGTCTTCCCGGTCCGCTCGTTGCTGACCAGCGCGTCCACCACCCGGACCCGGACGTGCTCCGGGTCGTGGACGAAGGCGGTGCTCAAGGTGAAGGTGCCGGCCAGCAGTTCGCGCCGCAGCGCCTCGGCCGCGTCGTCCGGCAGCTCGCCGAGCACCAGGACGTCCACCGACTTCGCCCGGCCGCCCTGCTCGGTGACCAGCACCTGGGCCCGGCTGACGCCCGGCTCGCGCTCCACCCGGGCCAGCAGCTCGTCCACGTGCAGGCCCAGGCCGCGGATCTGCACCACGTTGTCGCGGCGTCCCAGCACCCGCATCGCCGGGCCCGGCCGGCCGCACGGGCAGGACGTCAACTCGCCCGCGTCGCCGGTGCGGTAGCGCAGCACCGGGTTCAGCATCGCCGGGTCCAGCGAGGTGAAGTCCAGCAGCCCGCCGTCGCCGACGTGCACCAGCTGGTGCGGGAACGGGTGGAAGGTGTCGGCCGGGCAGTCCGGCGAGTTGGAGCCCACCACCCAGGTCTCGGTGGAGCCGAACATGCCGTGCCGCCGGGCCTTCGGCGCGACCACCGCCAAGTCCTCCTCCAGCTGCGGCTGCCAGGCTTCACCCAGCCACAACACCTTGCGCAGCGACGGCAGTTCGATCCCGTTCGCGCGGGCGTGCGCGAACCACAGCCGCAGCACGCTCGGCGTGCCGCCGATCGCGGTGACCCGCCGGTCGGCCAGGAACCCCAGCCACTCCGGGTACTCCTCGGCCGTCACCGAGCCGAGCGCGATCACCCGGCAGCCGGACAGGTCGGCCAGGCCCGCCGCCAGGAAGTGCGCGCCCCACATCCGTCCCGCGCCCCAGGCGTTGACGAACACGTCGTCCCGGTCCAGCGGCCGCCAGTGCTCGAACACCTTCGCCATGTAGAACCCGGTCGGCGCGTACCCGACCTTCGGCGCGCCGGTCGAACCGCCGCTCTGGAACAGCCAGGTCGCGCCCCGCTCGGCGGCCGGTTCCAGGTGCGCCAGCGCCGTGTTCAGGTCGTCCTTCGCCAGCGGCGGCAGCGCGGCCAGCTCGGCCAGCGAGGACGGCCCGGGGAAGGCGTCGTAGCGGCCGTCGAACTCCGGGACGCCGCGCAGCAGTTCCAGCGTCCGGCGGGCCACCGCCAGGCCGGCCGCGGCCTGCTCCTCGGTCAGCGAGAAGCTCGGCGGGGAGGTCAGCGGGGAGGTCGGCGGGAAGGTCATCGCCCCGCACCCCCGACCGCTCCGTCCACGGCACCCGCCAGGAACGCCGCGTGCGCGTCCCGGTAGGCGGCGAACCGGGCCCGGGTGACGTCCCGCTGGACCGGGCGCTCCGGGTCGTCCAGGTCCGGGGCGATCACCCCGTCCGGCTCCAACTCGGAGAACCAGAACCGCTCGCCGTCGTGCAGGAAGTCCACGCAGAAGAACGGGATCGGCAGCTTCTTCGCGAAGTACGCGGTGGCGTCGACCAGTTCCGGCGGAATCTCGCAGAACTCCATCGACCCGCCGCGGCTCGCGTTCGCCACCGGAGACCCCGCCTCCGGGGTGCGCCGCAGCGCCGCGTACGGCCGCCCGTCCACCACGTACACCCGGTAGTCGACCGTGCCGTCCCCCAGGTACGGCTGCGCCACCAGCACGGTGTCGCCGCCCTGCGCCAGGCTGGCCAGGCCGCGCACGTCCTCCCGGGAGCGGGCCAGGCAGATCCCGCCGCCGCCGCACCAGCCGGACGGCTTCACGATCGCCGGGAAGGTCAGGCCGTCCAGCGCCGCCTCGTACTGGTGCTTGGAGACGTCCCGCCCCGAGCCGATCCGCACCGACGGGACGGGCGGCACCGGCGAGTCCGCCAGGAACAGCACCGTCGCCAGCTTGTCGTTGCCCAGCAGCGAGACCTGCGCCGGGAACGGCAGGTAGAACCCGGCCTGCTCCAGCACCGTGCAGAGCGTCAACTGGTTGAACACGTCCATCGACTGGTACGGCAGCGAGTACAGCGCCGTGATGAACAGCGTGTCCTCGGGCGCCACCCGCTCGCCGTCCACGTACACCCGCGGCCGGCCCGGCTCGGTGCCGTCCACCGTCACCGCCTCCGGGGCGTGGATCGTCCACGCCATGCCCAACTCGGCGGCGATCTCCGCGTACATGTCCCAGAAGTAGTGCCGCCACATCGCCCCGGACCGGCTCGACTCCCGGTCCGGGAAGATCCAGCACATCCGGCGCAACGGCGCCCGCTGCTCGCTCATCCGCTCTCCTCCAGCTCGCTCAGGTCGCTCAGGTCGCTCAGGTCGTTCGGTTCGCCCAGGTCGCCAAGGTCGAAGTCCCGTCCGGCAGGGGCCCGTTCGGCCCACCAGGCCCGCCCCTCCGGCGGCAGCGTGTCGACCGGGTCGACGTACGGGTGCCGGCGGCCCAACCCGTCTCCGCCGACCGGGACTTCACCGCTCCGGAGCTCAAGTCCGGTGCGGTAGTTCTTGGTCCAGTACGAGATGCCGCGGACCCGGTCGTAGCCCACTGCCTGGTGCACCCAGCGCTTGCCGACGTCCGGCACGTCCGCCACCAGCCGGGGCGTCGCGTAGCCCGGCAGGTAGCCGAGGATCGCCTCCTGGAGGTGCTGGGCCTCGGCCAGCGGCAGCCGCCAGTGCTCGGCGTTCGGGATCACGTCGCACAGGTAGAAGTAGTAGGGCAGGATGTTCGCTTCGCCCTGGAGGGCGAAGCACAGGTCGAGCAGCGCCGTCGGCGTCGCGTTCACGCCGCGCATCAGCACGCCCTGGTTGCGCACGTCCCGCACGCCCGCGTCCAGCAGCCCGCGGGCCGCCTCCGCGACCAGCGGGGTGACCGACGCCGCGTGGTTGGCGTGGGTGTGCACCGCCAGGTTGACCGAGCGCCGGGCCGCCAGCCGGGCCACCCGCTCCACCCCGGACAGCACCTTCGGCTGCAGCCAGTGCTGCGGCAGCCCGACCACCGACTTGCTGGCCAGCCGGATGTCCCGCACCGACCCCAGCTCCAACAGCCTTAGCAGGAAAGACTCCAGGCGCGGCCACGGCACGTTCGCCAGGTCGCCGCCGGACACCACCACGTCCCGCACCGACGGGGTGCGCTTCAGGTAGTCGAGCATCTGCTCCTCGCGGTCCGCCGGGCGCAGCACCAGCCGCGCCTTGGCGACCTGCGGGGTCGAACGGCCCACCAGGTCCATCCGGGTGCAGTGCCCGCAGTACTGCGGGCAGGTCGACAGCAACTCGGCCAGCACCTTGGTCGGGTAGCGGTGGGTCAACCCCTCCACCACCCACATCTGCGCCTCGTGCAGCGAGTCCCGGGCCGCCAGCGGATGGCTCGGCCAGGACGGGTGCCGGTCCGAGCGCACCGGCAGCATGTAGCGCCGCACCGGATCGGCCAGGAACGCCTCGGTGAACGCGTCCGGCGCCAACTCGGCACCCGCCGCCATGGTGTTCAGCATCTGCGGTGGCACCAGCACCGACATGGTCGCGAACTCGCGCTGGTCGGCGGCCAGTTCGTCGTAGAACCGGTCGGTCAGCAGCGGCCCGAACACCTGCCGCAACTGCCGCTCGCCCTGCACGCAGTGCGCCCGCTGCCACTGCGCGTCCCGCCACTGCTCCGCCGTCACCTCCCGCCAGCCCGGCAGCCGCCGCCAGTCCGGCTCCACCAGCGGCCGCCGGACGTACTGGTACGGCTGAGACTGACGCTCCATCAGGAAGCCGAACCGGTGAGCAACGTGGCGTGCCGGGTGCGCAGTTCACGCTTCAGCACCTTGCCGGTCGGGCCGAGCGGGAAGTCCCCGTCGGCGCGGGCCACCCGCAGCGCGGCCAGCTCCGCCAGCCCGGCCCGGCCGAGTTCGGCGTTGGCCGCCTTCAGCAGCCCCTCCTCGTCGAGGGCCCCGGCCCCCTCCTGGAGCTGCACCACGGCGATCGGCCGCTGCCCGCCGGCCGGGTGCGGGACGCCCACCACCGAGCAGTCCCGGACGAGTTCGGCGCAGTCGGCGAGCAGCACCTCCTCCAGCGGCAGGCTGTACACCGGCCCGTCCAGGGTGTCGATCACGTCCACCGTCCGGTCCAGGTGGAAGAACCGGCCCGCCGCGTCCCGGTAGGCCACGTCGCCGGTCAGCCAGTACCCGGAGAGGTGGAAGCTCGCCGTCAGCCGCTCGTTGTTCCAGTACCCGGGCGTGATCGACGGCGCCCGCACCGCCAGCAAACCCGGTGTTCCGTCCGGGAGTTCGTTGCCGTCCTCGTCCAGCACGGCAGCGTGCTCCACCACCTCGGACGGCTTGCCCACGCAGCGGTCGGCGCGCTCCGTCTCCGGCGAGGTGACCTGGCCGAACAGCGCCATGCCCATCTCGGACGAGCCCAGGCCGTCCACGAACTGCGAACCGGGAAGGGCCGGTTGATCGGCCTTCTCCTGCGGCAGCAGCCACGGCTTGATCAACCCGGCCGGGCGCTCGCCCAGTTCGACCAGCCGCCGGACGTGCCCGTAGTGCGCGCTGTCGCCGGTGTTGAACCAGGAGTGCACCCGGGCCGCGCCCGCCACCGGCAGCTCGCCGGTGGCCAACTCGACGAAGGTGCGCGGGAAGGACGCCACCATGGTCGGCTGGAACGCCTCCATCACCGGCTCCACCACCGCGCGTCTCCAGCCGCCCATCACCACGGTCGGCAGACCGAGCAGCGTCGCGGTCAGGAAGTAGCTCAGACCGCCCGCGTGGGTGTGCGGCATCAGCGACATCAGCCGGTCCGACGGCTCGGCCGGGAAACGGGTCATCCGCGGCTGCTTGCCCTCCCAGAACTGCCGGTGCGCCAGGATCGTCGACTTCGGGGTCCCGGTCGTCCCCGAGGAGTGGATCAGCGCCACCACGTCCTCGGCCGCGTGCCGGTACGGGTACTGCTCCGGCAGCGGCGCCGCCGCCGCGTCGAACGCCTGCACCTCGGCGGTCAGCGCCAGGAACCGGGGCCGCCGGCGCGGGTCCTGCCGGTACGCCGAGGCCAGCCGGGTGGTGTCGTCCGCGACCACCCCGACCACGCCGACGTGGTCCAGGTAGCGCACCATCACGTCCGGCCGCATCGCGTCGTTGATCAGCGCCGGGACGGCACCCAGCGCGGTCAGCGCGAAGAAGTGCAGCAGCGGCTCCAGCCCCTCTGCCACCACCACGCCCACCGGCTCGCCCGGCCGCACCCCCATCGCGTGGTGCCAGGCCGCGTACCGGTCGCGCAGCGCCGCCAGGTCCAGCAGGCTGTGCCCGACCAGCACCACCTCGCCCCGGTGGTCGAGCCGGTGGGAGAACGCGTACGGCACCGCCCGGTTCGGGTTCGCCTCGATCGCCCGGTCGAGGAAGTTCCCCGCCCCCAGGGTCGGATCGGCCGCGAACCCCTCCCGGACGGCCAGCGGGGCGATCGGCGTCGGGGCCGGGGGTGCGGCCGGGGTCGGGGGTGTCTGGTTGCTCATGGTGGTCTCCAAGCAGGACTCGTCGCCGGTGCGCGCCTTGGTAGGGCGTGCACCGGGCCAGGGGAAAGGCCCGACGGAACAGGGGAGTTCGGACCTGACGATCCGTCAGATCTTCGAGCGGGCGGGGCGGGACGGGGCAGAGTGGGGCGGGGGAGGGCGGGTCAGCCGGCCAGCAGTTCGGCGGCCGCCCGGCGGCCGGAGCGGATCGCGCCCTCCAGCAGGCCGAAGAACTCGGTGCTGGTCTCGGTGCCCGCGAACCGCACCCGGCCGTGCGGGGCGGTCAGCGTCGGACCGAGCGCCGACCAGTCGCCCGGCCCGAACAGCGCCGCGTAACAGCCCCTGCTCCACGGCTCGTTGACCCAGTCGGTGACGTGGAAGCCGATCGGCTCGGGCAGCATCGGGAACAGCCGCCGGGCCTGCGCGACCGCCGCCGACCGCTGCTCGTCCGGCGGCAGGGCGGCGAAGCGGTGCGCCTCCGCGCCGGTCACGAAACCCGTCAGCACGCCGGGGGAGCCCTCCGGCGGGGTGTCGTCCACCGTGGACAGCAGCGGGCCCGCCGCGTTCACCGACCAGCCGGACAGGCCGTGCGCCCGCCACACCGGCTCCGGGAACACCAGGTTCAGCTTCACCGCGCAGCCCCGTTCGGTCCGCGAGGCGGCCCGCCGCACCGGCAGTTCCGGCCGGTAGTCGATCGCGTCCGCGAGCAGCGGCGGCACCGCCACCACCACCGCCTCCGCCGGGTAACTGCCCTGCGTGCTGCGGACGGTGACCCCGGTGGCGGACTGCTCGACGGACAGCACCGGCTCGGCGGTGCGCAGCACCCCGCCGGCGTCCAGCAGCCGCCGGGCCAGCCGCTCGCACAGCCGGTGCGCGCCGCCCGCCACCCGGTCCTGCTGCGCGCCGCCCGCGAAGGCGTTCAGATAGCGCAGGCCGCCGCCCGAACGCAGGTAGAAGGCCATGTGCAGGACGGACACCTTCGCCGGGTCGGCGGCCATCATCTCGCCCAGGAACAGCGGGAAGAACAACCGGGCGTCCGGGTGGGCGAGTTGCCGCTCCGCCCAGTCGGCGGCGGTCAGCGCGTCGAGCCGCTCGGCGTCCGGCGTCAGCCAGGGCGCGTCCGGGCGGACGGCCGCCGCCAGCTCCTCCAACTGCTCGAACAGGTCGCCCAGCGCGACCGCGTTCAGCGGCGGGAAGCGGCCGTCGACGGTGTCGGCGGTGTCGGCGGTGTCGGCTGTGTCAGGGGTGCCTGCGGCGTCGGCGTCCTGCCCGGCGGAGCCGGTCGGGGCCAGCGCGAACCGGCTGGCGCCCCGCATGTCGGTCGGCACGGTCTTGAGGTCGCAGGCCGCCAGCAGCGCGTGCAACTCGGTGTGCCGGTCGCCCAGGTACGCGGCGCCCGCGTCGATCCACCGGCCCGGCGCCACCTCGATCCCCAACGCCCGTCCGCCGACCCGCTCCCGGGCCTCCAGCACCGTCACCCGGACACCCCGCTCGGCCAGCTCCACGGCGGCGGTCAGCCCGGCCAGGCCCGCGCCGACCACCACGACCGAACCCGGGACGCCAGGAGTGGCAGGGGCGGCGAGCGGGTGCGCGCTGTCGGGAGAGAGCGCGGCGCTCACCGGGCGGCCGGGATGCCCGTGGCGGCCGTGGCGGCGCCGGCGATCCGCTCGGCGAGGCCGGCCGGGGTCGGGTCGACGAGGAAGTCGTCGAAGGTCAGTTCGATGCCGTGGGCGCGCGCGACCGCGCTCAGCACCCGGGTGGCGACCAGCGAATCCCCGCCCAGCAGGAAGAAGTTGCCGTCCGCGGGCACCTCCGCCAGCTCCAGGACGCGGCGGAACACCGCCGTCAGCGAGTCGAGCAGCGCGGGGTCGGTGCCGGAGAGCGTGGCCGCCGGCGTGGCGGTGGGCGGGGCCGCAGGCGTGGCGGCGGGTGTGTCGAGGCTCATCAGGGGTCTCCTTCGACCGGTGCGGGGTGCGCGGTGGTCCTGGTGGTGCCAGCGGTGCGGGGTGCGCGGTGCTGTGCGTGGACGGTGGTGCGGCGGTGCGCGGTGCGAGGTGGTGCGGTGCGCGGTGGTGCCGGCGGTTCCGTGCTGCGGTCGCGTGTACTGACTTACCGTCAGTTCACGTTCAGAAAAAGGCAGTTCAGGAGGGGACGGGCGATCCGCCGTGCAGGAGGTGCGAGGCGGCGCGGTCGATCTTGCCGCCGGCGGTGCGGGCCAGTTCCGGGACGACGGTCAGCCGGCTCGGGACGAGGTGGGCGGGCAGCGACTCGCGCAGGTGGCGCAGCAGTTCCTCGGCGGTCGGCGGCGCCGGGTCGGCCCCGCCGGGGCGCGGGACGACGTAGGCGACCAGGGCGGTGCGTCCGGCCAGGGTGGTCGCGGTGACCGCCGCGAGCCCCACCCGGGGGTGGGCGCCCAGCGCGGTCTCGACCTCGCCCGGGTCGACCCGGATGCCCCGGATCTTGACCTCGTGGTCGATCCGGCCGCGGTGGGTCAGCACCCCGTCCGCGGCCCGGGAGACCCGGTCCCCGGTGCGGAACCAGCGCTGCCCGGCCCGTTCGACGAAGCGCTCGGCGGTGACCTCCGGCAGCCCGGGGTAGCCGGCCGCCAGGGCGGCGCCGCCGATCAGCAACTCGCCCTCGGGGGTGATCAGTTCCGCGACGTGTGGCAGGGCGCGGCCGATCGGCGCCCGGGTGGCCGCGTCCCACGGGCGGCCCGGCTCCGGGGTGTCGGGGCCGAGCAGGTCCACCGCGTGGGTGATCAGGGTGGTCTCGGTGCAGCCGTAGGTGTTCAGCAGCCGGATCCGGGCGCTGTCCGCCAGCCGGCTCCAGTCGGCCAGCCGGGCCGGGTCGGCGGCCTCGCCACCGATCACCACCAGCCGGACGCAGGAGGGCAGTTCGGCGTCCGGCCCGTCCTCGGCGAGGTGCAGCACCAGTTCGTGCCAGAACGCGGTGGGCAGGTCGAGCACGGTGATGCCGCGCCGCTCCACCGCCCGCAGCAGCCGGGGGAAGGAGACCGAGTGCGCCTCCGGTTCGAACACCAGCCGGGCGCCCGAGGTCAGGGCCGGCAGGATCTCCTCGAAGCAGGTGTCCCAGTTCAGCGAGGCGAACTGCAGCACCCGGTCCTCCGGCCCCACCCCGAACAGCCCGCGCAGCGAGCCGACCACTGCGGAGATCGCCCCGCGCGGCGTCAGCACCGGCTTCGGCTGCCCGGTCGACCCGGAGGTGAACAGCACGTACGCGGGGTCGTCCGGCCTGGCCCCGGCGATCCCGGCGGCCCTGATGGCCCCGCTACCGGGCGGAGTGGTTCCGGGAGGCGCCGCGTCCAGCCCTGCCGCGCCGAGCTGCGTCGCGCCGAGCTGCGTCGCGCCGAGCTGCGTCGCGCCGAGCGGTGCCGGGACGTGCGGCAGCCCCAGCAGCGCGGCCTGCGCGGCAGATCCGACGAGCGCGGTGCAGCCGGCCGCCGCGGCCATCCGGCGCTGCCGGTCGGCCGGGAAGGCGGGGTCGAGCGGAACGTACGCGCCGCCCGCCGTGAGGATGCCCAGCAGGGCGACCACGGTCTCCGGTGCGTGCCCGGCGGACACGGCCACGGAGCCCGGTCGGTCACCCAGCGCATTCGCCAACCGGCTGACGGACAGCGCGAGTTGACGGTAGCTGAGGGTGTGATCGGGATACTCGATCGCGGTTCGTTCGGGATACCGGAGGGCGGTTTCCGCGAACGCGTCCAGCAGGTCGGAACCCGGTCTGCTGACGCCGCCGTTCTTTGACATGCCCGCTCCAAGAAAATGCCCAGAGGTGCCCGTCCGTGCTTCGGCGAACCGGGACTCTACCTTCCGCGATCCGGGCCCACAATGGCCCCCGGACGCGTTATCCGGGGGATGCGTGATCGACCCGTGAACACCCTCCACCTGCCCCTTGATCACGTTCCGTGATCAACTCGCCCGCACTGGTGCAGACCTGCCGACGGCGCTCCGGTGCGGCCAGGAGTGCTTCCCGGAAGGAAGAATGACGGTACGTCAGCGAATCGACGCTGCTTTTCGGAAATCCGCCGGAGGGGAGTGAGGGGAGGGGAGCCCCGGATAGCAAGCCCTGTCGAGCACACCTGCTTGGTGTTCGAACATACTTTTACCGCAGCGGCTCCGGCGGTCGGATTCCCCGGGGTGGCAGCGTCCCTGTCAAACCGCCCGGAGACCCGCCCTTCGATCACCCCCGGTCGCCGCCGGAGGCAGCCCGCCCGCCTCCACCTGCCGGGCGCTCGACGCACCGGACGGTAACGCACCGTGACGGCCGGCAGTGGCATCTCCGGATGACCCCCACCGCGCTGCTGGTCGACATCGCCGTCCTCGGCTCCACCGGGGCCGCCCTGCTGCTCGGCCCGACCGCGAGCAGCAGGGGCGTCAGCGGCACGACCACGAGCGCCCCGGCCGTGAGCGCCCCGGCTGCCGTCGCTCCGGGGGCGGCAGCGTTGCCGCCGGGCCCGTCCGGTCCGGGTGGGCGCTGCGGCCCGAGGTGCTGCCGGCGGCGCTGACCGCGCTGCTCTACAACCTCAGCCACCTGCCCGGCCGTCGGGCCGAAGCCGGGCTCGCCCTCGCCTGCGCCGCCGGCCTCGCCGCCGCGTACCTCGCCCTGCACCTGCGCCACGACACCTACCCGGAGAGCGGCCTGCTCCGCGCCATGACCGCGCTCCCGGTCACCGCCGCCCTGCTGCTCGCCCTCACCGACCGCCGCCACCGTCGCCCCGGCATCGCCCTTGCTACTGCCACGGCCGCCACCACGGCCGACGCCACGGCCGACGCCGCCGGAGACTGACCGAACCCGGCCCCGAACCGTCCCGAACGCCCTACCATGGGACGTCACTTGCCGCCCCGGCCCCGGCCCGCGGCGCGGCCCGTCCGCAGCCCGCACGGCCCGGCCCCGGACGAGAGCCGCCACCATGACCGCACCCCCGCCGCCCCGCTCCGCCGGCAACGCGACCCCGCCCCTCCCGCCTCCGCCGCCGGCCCGGCGCCCGACGGGGAAGTGGTACTTCGTCGCCATGATCTGCTCGTTCGGCCTGCTGACGCCGGTGCCCTTCCTGCACGCGGCCGCCCGGCTGAACCGCCGCGCCCTGCGGATCCGCGCGGCGGTCTACGCGGTGCTCGTCGTCCTGCTGTTCACGCTCAACTCCTTCGTCCCGAAGGACGCGCAGGGCCACGTCACCGGCAAGGTGGGCAACGCGCTGGAGGGGCTGTGGGTGCTCGCCCTGATCGGCCTCGTCACGTCCGCCTGCCTGCAGATCGCCCCGGTCCGCCGCGAGGTCTTCGGCCTGGCGGCCCCGCCCGTCCCGCCGCCGACCGGCCCCGGCGCGGCCGACCCCGCGGTGGCGGCCCGCCTCGCCGCCCGGGCCCGGCGCGAGGAGGCCCGGGCGCTGGCCGCGCGGGACGCCGTGGTGGCGCACGAACTGCGGATCGGCCGCCCCGACCTGACCGGCCCCTACGACGACGGCGGCCTGGTCGACCTCAACTCCGCCCCGGCGGAGGTGATCTCCGCCCACTGCTCGCTGTCGCCGGAGACGGCCGCCCGGGTGGTCCGGGCCCGCGAGGAACTGGGCCAGTTCCGGACGGTCGACGAGGTGGCGGTGTACGCCGAACTCGCGGAGGGCGAGACCGCCCGGGTCAAGGAGTACGCGGTCTTCCTGCCGAAGTGACGCGCGGGCCCCGGGCCTCGGGTCCCGCTCGCCGGGTCCCGCTCGCCGGGTCCTGCTCGCCTGGCGCGTGTGCGCCCCGCCCGGCGTCTGTCCGGTGACGGTGCGGTGCACCCGCCGACAACCGCCACGGAATTCGCCCCGCCCCGCCGGACCCGCCCGGACCCGGGGCGGGGCGCCGCCCGGCGGAGCTGGCAGGATGGCCGCGTGGACCACGACACCGCCCCCACCCGGGCCGAGCAGGTGCGCCTGTACCTCGACACCCTGCGGGCCCGGATGAACCCCGCCGAGTTCCGGGTGCTGGGCCGGATCCTGCCCGGCGCCGTCGCGTCGCTGGCGACCCCCGACACCGACCACTTCATCGACGTCCCCGACGAGGACCGTCCCCACCTCACCTCCGAGGTCGAGGACGAACTCCTCGCCGTCCTCTCCATCGTCGCCACCGGCACCATGGAGCACCACATCGTCGACCTCGGCGACGGCGCCACCACCGCACTCGACACCGGCGCCGCCGCCGACCCGGAAGCCGTCCGCCGGATGCGCGACTGGGCCGCCCGCCAACGCGACCAGCGCGACGGACGGATCCCCGTCGAACAGGACTGAACGCGGGCCCGGAACGGGAACAGTCCCCGCACCGCCGGCGTCCGCCGCACTGCGGTGACCCGGCTCGTGCAGTGGGCCAGGCGGCAACCCGTACCCGGGGTGTCCCGGGGGTGTCCGGGAGGGCGCCACAGGAAGAACGCTGAAAGCTCGACGTCCTGTCATATGCCATGGCTGACCTGGGAGTTGGCACCCAAAAGGCGCCGCGCCGGCTCGGCGGCGGCTGTTCCGCCGGGCCGGTGCCGGGGCGAGGATCGGCCGGGTCGGGCCGGTGGCCGGCCCCTTGCCGTGAGGATGGAGAGGACCATGCGTCGTACCGTCGTCGTGAAGTCGCTCGGGGCCCTGCTGGTGGCCGCCGCGCTCGCGTCCGCCGCCGCCGCGCCCGCCCAGGCGGATCCGGTGCTGCCGCCCGCCGCGCAGGACATCGTGGGGACGGGGGCCGATGCGGCCAACGCGCTGATGGACCAGTTCTCGGCGGACTACAACGCCACCGTCACCGGCACCGGCCCGCACCTGTACAGCTGGAACGCGTACGGCCCCGGCCCGATCACCACGAAGGCCGGCGCCCCTGTCAACGCCCGCCCGGGCGGCAGCGACCAGGGCATCAGCCTGCTGGCTTCCACCACCAGCGCCACGGTGGACTTCGCGTCCTCCTCCCGGGGCCAGCTGCCCAGCGACCCGGCCACCCTCAAGTTCGTGGCGTTCGGCAAGGACGCGGTGACCTGGGCGGCGCAGGCGGGCGGCCACGCCCCGGCGAACCTCACCACCCAGGACCTGTACGACATCTACTCCTGCGCCCCCGGCAAGACCAACTGGGCGAGCTTCGGCGGCACGTCCGGCACCATCAAGCCCTACCTCCCGCAACTCGGCTCCGGCACCCGGAGCGTCTTCCTGAAGGCGATCGGCAGTCCGACCCCGGGGCTCTGCGTGACCACCGGCCCGCAGGAGAGCGAGGGCACCGACCCGGCGCTGAACGACCCGGACGTGCTCATCCCGTACTCGGTCGGGCACTGGGTGGGCCAGAGCCGGGGTCACACCACCGCCACCGACGACAAGGGCGGCCTGACCCTGCGCAACATCAACGGCGTCGCCCCGCTGACCGCCGCCGGGGCGATCAACGCCGCGTTCGCCAACCCGACGTACGGCCGGCTGCTGTACAACGTGGTCCGCGCCGCCGAGTGGAACGCCAGCCCGGCCACCACCCAGAGCACCGCGCTGCGCGCCGTCTTCGGCCCCGCCGGCTACCTCTGCTCCACCCCCGGCAAGGCCACCACCACCGCCTACGGCTTCCTGACGCTGCCGGCCTCGGCCTGCGGCGTCTGACCCTCCCCGGAAGGAGGGACGCCCATGCGTCGCACCGCCGTCGCGAAGACGCTCGGCGCCGCTCCGGCAAGGTCCTTGGTGGGGAGCCGAGTCGTGGACCTAGTTGTAGGCCGGGTCCTCGTCGTCGTTGACGTCGCCGAGGTGCAGCGGGGCCGGGCCGGGACCGTCGCGGAGCAGGTCGGTGAGGCGCGGGCCGAGCAGGCGGGGGCGGATGATCTGGTCGGTGTCGGCCAACTCGTCGACGGTCCACCAGTGGTGGCCGAAGCGGGCCTCGCCGGGGTCGACCCGGACGGCGGCGGTCTCGGCGGCGGTGAGGCGCAGCAGGCGGTACTCCTCCCACTGGCTGAACAGGTGGTCGTGGAAGGTGAACACGGTGCGGCGGGTCCAGACCACCGGGCCGAGGCGTTCGGCGGGCAGGTCGAGCGCGGTCTCCTCGCGGAGCTCCCGGACGGCGGCGGCCAGCGCGTCCTCGCCCTCGTCGATGCCGCCGCCGACGGTGAACCACCAGCGGGTGCCGCCCGGTCGCGGGTCGCGGGAGCAGAGCAGCAGCAGGCGGTCCCGGTCGTCGAGCAGCAGGATGCGCGAGGTCTCCCGGTTGACGGGCGGAGCGCCCTGGGGGTGTGACGTCATGGGTCCGACCCTATCGGCCGGACCCCGAACGTCCGGTCGGCTCGGACGAGTTGGGGTGCCGATCGGCCGCTTCCGCCCCGAACCGCCCCGAAGTGCCATGAAATGCCACGGCGCTCCCGGGCGGACGGCGGCGCGGGGCGGTCGCGGGGCGGTTCGGGCCGGTCGCGGGGCGGCCGCAGGTCAGTCGGTCTCCTCGAAGGCTTCGTGCATCGAGGTGATCTGGCCGGCGGCGTCCATCTCGTAGATGAAGAGGTTGCCGCAGATGTCGGCCGGGTGGTCGTCCGGCTTGGTGGTGTCGAAGCAGGGCAGGTGGACCTGCGCGTACTCGTCGTAGGTGGCCTTCCGGGCCTCGTAGCGCGGGTAGTGGCCGGACGGGTTGATGCCCTTGGTGAAGAAGGTGGCGGTGAAGTTGGGGGCGAGCCGGCGGTAGGAGGGGATGGTGCCGCCCATGTCCAGGAAGCGCCCGTACTGGCCGCACTCGACCTTCACCGGGTTGATCTTGATCAGCTCGCCGGGGGCCGCGCTCTGGACCACCATCATCAGGTGGGTCTTGTAGAAGGCGGCGCAACCCTTGACGTCCATGCTGGCGTTCTCGAACGCGGTCTCGTCGGCGGCGCTGACGGGCTGCCCGACGGTCGACGCGGAGCCGTCCTTGCCGGAACCCGTGCTCGGCTTGGCCGAGTTGGCGGCGGGCTTGGACGCGCTGCCGGTCGCCGCGGCGGGCTTGGACGCGGCGCCGGACGCCGCGCCGGACGCGGCGCCGGTGGCCGCACCGGACGCGGCGGTGGTCGCGCCGGAGTCCGAGCCCTCCTCCGGGTCACAGGCGGTGACGGTCAGGGCGGCGGTCAGCAGGAGTGCCGTGGCGGCGAGTTGACGGATGCGCATGCTGGTGTGGATCCCCCGTGAGATGACTTTCGGCTGTGACGGTCCGAGAACATACCAATCCGCTGGGACACCGTCGGCCCCGGGGCAGCCGCCGCGTGAGGGCGACCGGGCCGAGCAGGCGCACCGGGCCGAACGGGCCGACCGGGCCGAACCGGCCTCAGGGGGTGAAGAGTTCGTCCAGGTGCCGGGTCAGGACGGCGAGCGCCTGCTCGCCGGTGCGCTGGCCGCCCAGGACGCTCTGGCCGAGGCCGTTGACCATGGCGGCGAGGCCGGCGGCGGCGATCGCCGGGTCGCGGCCGGGGGCGAGCCGTCCGGCGTCCCGGGCGGCGTGCAGCTGCTTGGCGAGGAAGCCCTCCAGCAGGTCGGCCTGGCCGGTTCCGTGCCGGGCCAGCAGCTCGGGGTCGTTCAGCACCAGCGTGTAGTACGCGGCGTAGGTGCGGGTGATGCGCCGGCTCTCGGCGTCGGTGGGCAGGATGCAGGAGAGCACGGCGGTGACCAGCGAGCGCGGGGTGGGCGGGCTGTCGGCGGCGGCGATCCAGCGGGCCATCCGGTCCTGGAGCTGGGCGCCGAGCCGGGCCAGCGCGTCCAGCAGCAGGCCCTCCTTGCTCTGGAAGTAGTACTGGACCAGGCGCAGCGAGACGCCCGCCTCGGCGGCCACGGCGCGCATGCTGGCCGACTGCAGCCCCTGGGTGTCGGCGATCCGGAGCAGCGCCTCGGCGATCTGCCGCCGGCGCTCCTCGTGCTCGACCTTGCCGCCCGCGCCGCCGCTGCTGCTGCCGCTTCCGCCGCCGTCCGCGCTACCACTGCTGCCACTGCCACTGCCACTGCCACTGCCACCCGCGCCGCTGTTCACGCTTCCGCTCACGTTCGATCAGACCTCCCTGGTACACCCGTATCATGCCGTGATACACATGTATCATGCGCATCAGTGAGTTCCGGAACACCCGCGCCGCCGACCGCTTCCAGGCCGCCTACGACCGCGCCCTGACCACCCTCTGGCCGGGCCCCCGCACCCCGCGCGACGTCCCCACCGACTACGGCACCACCCGTGTCCTGCAGACGGGTCCGGTGGCGGGCGACGCCGCCGGGCCGCCGCTCGTGCTGCTCCCGGGCTCCGGCGGCAACGCCCTGATGTGGCACCACCAGCTCGGCGAACTCGCCCGCCACCGAAGGGTGTTCGCCGTCGACCCGGTCGGCGAGCCGGGTGCCAGTCGGCAGAGCGCCCCGATCGCCGACGGCCGGGACGCCGCGCACTGGCTGGACCAGGTGCTCGCCGGGCTCGACCTCACCGGCGCCCACCTGGTCGGCTGCTCCTACGGCGGCTGGGTCGCCCTCCGGCACCGGCTGCACCACCCCGGGCGGGCCGGTGCGCTCACCCTGCTCGACCCGGCCGGGTTCAACGGCTTCGGGCCCCGCTTCTACGGCTGGCTGATCGCCGGCGGGATGGCCGCCTCCGCCCCGCGCGCGCTGCGCCCGCGGCTGGCCCGGGCGCTCGGCAACGGCGCGGTCCTGGAAGCGGAGTTGATGCGGCTCGGCCGCGCCGCGACGGGCTTCCGGCGGGCGCTGCCCGTCCCGCCGGTGTTCACCGACGAGGAGGTGCGCCGGCTGGACGGCCCCGCGCTGTTCCTGCTCGGCGCCCGCAGCGCCCTGCACGACTCGCGGGCCGTCGCCGACCGGATCGCCCGGCTCCTCCCGGCCGTCCGGGTCGAGGTCGTCCCGGACGCCGGACACTCACTGCCGATCGACCGGCCGGGCCTGGTCGCCGACCGGATCCTGCGAACGGGCTGACGGAGCGTCAGGCCGCGCCACCCGCAAGCGACTTCTCCTCGTCCAGGGAGAGCCGGTAGGACGCGTACAGCAGCACCGCGCAGACCGGACTCAGCAGCAGGGACGGCAGCGCGCCCGGCAGCACCACGGACAGCACCGCCTGCCCCAGGACCACGGCGGCGATCCGCAGCGCGGAGTTCCGGCTGCCGCGCAGCAGTTGCCAGGAGCGGCCCAGGCCCCGGCCCTCCAGCAGGACGGCCATCGGCAGCATCGCGGCCAGCGCGCCCAGCGCCAGGCCGGCCGGGATCAGGACCGGCAGCAGCGACCGCACCAGCGAGTCGCCGTCGAAGAACAGCGCCGACGCCAGCCAGACCAGCCCGGACACGTTGACCGCGCTGGTCAGCAGGGCCAGCCGCAGGACGGGGGCGCCCTCCGTCCGCAGCGCCCGCACCAGGTCGCGCTCGCCCTCCAGCAGCCGCAGCCGGGCGGACCAGAGCCAGCCGCCGAGCACCGCGCCGATCGCGAACATCAGCACCGCCGTCGCCTGCCCGGCCGCGCCGGAGCCGGTCGCCACACCGCCCAGCACGGCCAGCACGACCAGCTGCGCCAGCTCCACCGCGAGCAGCTGCCACCAGCAGGGCAGCGCCCGCTCCTTGGCCACCGCCCACCACGTCGAACCCTGTCCCGCCACGTCCTCGATCACGCCCCGACGGTACCCGACGGGTCCCGGTGGTCGAACGCGGCGTCCACCGGCGGGTACGCCGAGGGCCCGGCCGGGGCCGGCGGCCCGCCGAGCGGCAGGGTCGGACGGGCGGCGGGGGAGCGGCGGTAGGTGGCGAACAGCGCCAGCGTGCCCGCGAGGCCCACCGGCACGGACAGCAGGTCGAACGCCTGCAGGCCGAGCCTCGAAGTGCCCCGGACGAAGAGCTCGGTGTACTGCCACTGGAGCAGCTGCCCGGCGACGAACACGCCGAACGCGATCGCGCACAGCCGCGCGGCCGTCGCGCCCCCGCCGCGCACCAGCAGCCGCCAGCAGGCGCGCACCCCGCCGCCCTCCAGGAAGGCGACCGCCGCCAGCGGCGCGGCCAGCGCGCCGGTGAGCGTCGCCGCCACGAGCAGCGGCCACCGTCCCGGTCCCCGCATCAGCTCGAAGGTCCACTCCGGCTGGAAGGCCCAGAGCAGCTGCTTCAGCTGCCACACCGAGAGCAGCACCGACCAGAGCGCCATCAGGCCCAGCTGCCGCGGCGGCACCCGCAGGACCGCCGCCCAGTCCGGCCGCGGCCCGAAGGCCAGCAGGCGCATCGCCACACCGGTCTGGTACGCCGACAGCACGGCGAGGACCACCACCAGCAGCACCTGCAGCAGCTGGTACGACGGCGTCACGTCCTGGATTACCGTCACCACCGCCAGGTCGACGACCGCGCTCCCCGCCACCACCCCCAGCAGTGCCCACCCGCAGGCCCGGCCCCGCTCCGCGAAGATCCCCCGCCAACTCGCGCCGCCCGGGCGCGCATCCTCGATGATCACGGCAGGGAGAGCAGCGTACGACCCACCCCCGCCCCCGGCCCGCCTGCGGCGCGTGCACCGACTGGATCGGGTCTGCCTCGGGTCTGCCGACCGGGATGTTCGGGGCCGCAGCGCCCACCGGCCGGCCTCCGTCCGGTGGGAATTTCACCGGAGGGCCAGACCTCCTTACGATGAACTCCCCTCCCCGGTTGCGTGGTTCGGATCGGCGGTGGACTCGGCGGAGGGCTCCTCCTTCAGGTGCTCGAGGCAGCGGGAGAGTCCCGAAGAAGCCTCGATGTGCGCGTTGGCGGACCCGGTGCGGTCCTCGGTGTCCTGGAAGACGGATTCGAAGAGTTCCAGGGAGTCCTGGTGGAACCCGAGTTCGCAGAAGGCCGCAGCGACGATGTTGCGCAGGTCCGCCACATAGGGGTCGCCCGGTCCCCAGTAGGAGATGGAGTCGGGGAGCGCGGGCTGGATGAGTTCCAGTGCGCGCTCCGGAGCCCCTTGCTTCAGGAGGGAGCGGGCATCGTGAATGTACTGCCGGAGATCTCCTCGTGGCGGGGTGACCGGGTTCCTGGAGATCTTTGCCGGCTTCTTCTCGACTGCCTCCTCCATGGGCGCGTAGGGCTCGCGGAAGATTCGGGTCGGGTCGGGGAAGTCGGCGAGGTCGGGACTTTTGCTTCCGGGCTTGGGGAGGTGGGGCCGGATCAGTCGGTTCAGTTCGTCGGCGGACCTGATGCGCGACATCGGGTCTTTCTCCAGCAACTTCATCACCAGGTCGACGACGTCGGGAGGGAGGTCGGGCCGATGGGTCGCGATGGATTCGGGGATCGTGTTGAGGTGCTGAAATGCCAGGATGGAAATGTTGGTGGAGGTGAAGGGGAGCTGGCCCGCCAGCATCTCGTACATCATGCAGCCGACGGAGTAGAGGTCGGTCTCCGGGCGGCACGGGCTTTCGTCGAAAATCTCCGGCGCCATGTACTCCCGAGTCCCCAGGTACTGCCCCGGTTCGGTGAGTCGGGGGCCGAGCTCTGGGACGGAAGCCACGCCGAAGTCCAGTACCTTGACCAGCCCGAAGCGGGTGATCATGATGTTTTCCAGCTTGATGTCGCGGTGGATGACGGATCTTTCGTGGGCGGCTTGCAGCACGTGGCAGAGGCCGACGATGATGGATGCGACAACCGGTAGTTCGAGACTTCCGAATTCCTCCATGAAGTCATGCAGGGAGGCTCCGTCGATGCGTTCCATGACGATGTAGAAGGCGCCGCTCTCGTATCCGGCGTCATGGACCGAGGCTACGCCGGGGTGATCCATTCCAGCGGTGGCGCCCATCTCTCGCTGAAATCGCTTCACCGCATTGTCGCTGGCTTTTGTGTCGCCGCTGTAGAATGTTGTCGCGAATTTGATCGCCACCGCCCTTTCGAGCTGCTGGTCGAACGCGCTCCACACCTCTGCCTGGCCGCCGCTGCCGATTTTACTGTCCAGTCGGTAGCGGTTCGCGATGTGCTGCCCTGGCCGTCGGTTGTACAAAATTCCCTCCGTGAGCCTGGTTGCCGATGTTCGTTTCACTGCTTGCCGGGGGAGGCGATCGGATCGTTCTCGGTCGGCTGCAGCGCTCCGGAGGCGAGTCCGTCGATGAGCCGGGTTGCCACCAGGCGTCCGAGCTGGCTCGCCTCGTCGAGTACGGTTCTGAATTCTTCGATTCGGCGGAAGGCCGTGCCGATCCTGCGCTGGTCGCTCAGGGAACGAACCGGGAGGTGTACGCGGGACGGGGCGAGCGGGGACGGGCGGCCACCGGTTCCGGCCCGTCGTCGCCCGGGGGTCTCGGCCAGTGAGTAGGCCAGGAACCAGGGGTCGAGGACCTCCGGATCGGGGCGGAGCACCGTGATTCCGGGCCCGGGTACGGCTCCGAACTCGATGGGCCGAGCCGGGCGGGCGCTCTCGACCGTTCCGGCCAGGATCAGGACGTCATCCGCCTGGATGGCGTCGAGGGTGCCGTCCGTCGTCATGGAGGTGGGCGGGTTGCCCAGGACCGCTTCCTGGAGTTGCAGGAGAAGGCGCGCCGGACCGTCCGGCGGCGGAGTGTCCCGGCGCGAGACCCCCCGCCACAGTCGGACGTTTCCGGAGCTGACCAGATCCTCCAGCGAGATGACATGTGCGCCCGTGGGGCCGGCCGGTTCCACGGGCGGGAGGCCGTTGGTCAACCGGGTGAGCATGGTGCGCCACTCCGTCGCGGCCTCCGTCAGTTCGCCGAGGCTCGGGGCCGGCGGCGCCGTCACGGGGATCCTGGTGGCCGGCGTGAGGTCGGTGGTGTCGTCCAGCAGATCGGTGATCGGCGCGACGTGGGCCGTTCCTGCCTCGTCGACCGGTCGGCCGTGCTGGAAGTCGAGCCACGCCGTCGTGACTTCGCGGTGCACTGAGGGCCAGTCCACCGCGTGGCGCTGGCCGGCGGCGGGATCCGTGTGCCGGGCAGCGGTGAGGAACAGCACGCTGGTGCGCGTTCCGTATCCGAGGACCCACAGATCGATGCCCATCGAGTGGGTCGAAGCCGAGCCGGGAGGAAGGCTGATGACGGCCTGTAGTTTGCCGTTCCGCACCAACTCCGCTCGGATCCTGCGACCGGACGGTCGCGAGGCGGCGGCCGGGGGCATCGCGATCACGGCCCGCCCGCCCGGTGAAAGGTGGGCCAGCACGTGCTGAAGCCAGGCGAGTTCGGGATCTCCTTGGGCCGGCAGGCCGTAGGCCCAGCGGGAGTCGTACGCCAAGCCGTCGCGGCCCCAGTGGCGTTGCCCGAAGGGCGGATTGCAGACGGCGGCGGGGGCGGAGCAGTCGGGGAAAGCGTCTGCCGTGAGTGAGTCCCCGGCTTCGACGGTGACCGTTCCGGCGCCGGCCAGGTCCAGTCGTCGGCGGGACAGTTCGGCGAGATCCGGGTCGATCTCCTGGCCGATCAGTCGGGTCGCCCCGGCTTGCGCGGCCGCCAGGAGGAGTGTGCCGGTTCCGCAGGCCGGATCGAATACCGGGCCGGTCAGCGGGGCGCCGACGGGTGCGACGAGTTCGACCATCAGGGCCGCGATCGGTTCGGGAGTCACTTCCACCTGCCTGGCATAGGCGTCCTTCCAGCGAGCCAGAACGGACTCGAAAGACGCCGCAGGGGTTTCGGTCAGGCTCAAGCGCCTTGCGATGGAAGCGAGTTCGACTGAAACCGGATCCTTCGGGTCATCGGCGACAGGTGGGCGGCTGGACAGGGTCCGGGCGAACGAGGCGAGGACGGCCGCCGGACGCGCGGGGTCGCTCAGCGCGTCGATCCGCTGCCAGGCTTCCTCGGAGGCGGACAAGTGGATCTCTTTGCCGTGGTCGCGGAGCCAGCCGACGACTTCGGAGAGGGCGAACCGGGGGCTCGACGGAGTGCCGGCCGTCGGAGTCGGGAAGTCGGGGAACCGCTTGCGCCAGGCGCTGACCGCGGCCGGCCCGACCTTGGCGATCCGGGCGACGCCCGCCGCGGTGATGGTCGCGTCTGTGGTCATCGGGACTCCTCGTGTCGCTGCTCCGCGCAGCCTAGCACCGAGTGAACTGATGACTACGTATCTTGTACTGGATTGGTTGACGTCATCAACAAGCAGATGCAACTCTATGGTTCGCCGCAGCTTCTCCGGGCGAGGGGGTACTTCGAGTGTCACAATGGCGACCGCCGCCGGGCGTGGGTGGATCATCAAGTCTCATAAGGGTTTTCACCGGATCCGCCCGGGAGGACGAGCTGGCCTGCCCGATGAGGTCGGCGCTCAAGGCTCGGCCGCGAGCCACCGTGCCGCCCGGGTCGGTGGCTCGCTTCAAGTCTGACAGTCAGGAACATTTCAATCTCGGTCCGGTCATGGAAGCGCTCGATCTGATCGAGTTCGACCACCTGTCGGTCGACCGGGCGCTCGAGCGGGTCGGCGCGCCCGCGGGCAGGCCGCCCCTGGAACAGGGCTTCGCGGCCTGGACCCGGCTCGCGGTTCACCGCTACCTTTCGACCCTTGGGCCGGAGCTGGTCCCGGTGCGGCACGACTGGGTGTTCATCAGGACCCTGGACGAACCGGACGACCGCGGCGCCCTGCGCTACGAGTTGTGCGTCTGGGGGCGCCGCTACGTCGATCCGTCCAGCCGGACGCGGGAACTGCGCATCCCCCTCGCGAAGCGGGTCGACCAGGACGAGCGCGACGAGTCGGAACTCGCGGTGATGGCGATGGTGCTGGCCGAGGGCCGACCGGCCGAACTGCCCGATTTCCGGTTCTGGAAGCAGTACGCCGAGCCGGTCGACGCGTCGGCCGAGAGCGCGGCACCACCGGAATCGGTCCGGATCACCGTGGTCGACTGCGTCAACGGCCGGGCGCAACCGATCCTGGTCGACACGCCGGAGGCGATTCGCGAGCGGTACCGGAAATCAGGGAGGAAGCGGCTGGCCGACGTCGTGACCGGCACGGAGTACCGCCCCGGTCGAGGCTGCGGGGACTGCAAGTTGATCGCCACCTGCCCGGCGCTGCCACGCGTGCCCGGCCTGCTCGGCATCGATGATCCGAACCGGGCGCGGCGTACCTGGTCGGTGACGAACGGCCGCTACTACGCGGGGAACAGCGGGAAGGGCGACGGCTGCCCCGCGCGCGACCGGTTCCACCGGCTGCGCCTCCCTCCCGAGGCCGATCGGGAATGGGGACCGGCCGTGGTCAGGGGGCACGCGGTGCACGTCCGGATCCAGCAGCAGCACGAGGCGCACCCCGGCGTCGCCTGTCGGCCGGACGAGGCGCCGGACGGAGGCGGGCCGTGGACCGCGGGCCGATGGTCGGTCTCCGGTCGCGAGGCCGACCAGGGGGCCCGGATGGTCGCCGCCCACTCCAGGTACTGCCCCTACCGGTTGTCGACCGTGAACGGGATCGTCCACGAGGCGCAGGTGACCCTGCACGATCCGGCAGCGGACGTACTGATCACCGCCCGACCGGACACGCTGTACCGGGAGGGCGGGATGCGGGTGTACCGGGAGACCAAGACGGACGTCCGTCGAGGCTTGCCGGTGGAGTCCGATCTGCTGGCGGAACGCCCGCAACTCGCGCTCGCGCTGCTCTGGATGGCGCTGACTCCCGACCGCGGCGGGCCGGGCCGGGTCGAGCTGGAGGTGCTCGGCACCGACGGAGCGAGGCTGGAGATCCTCATGGCCGATCAGCGGCACCTCGTCGAACGCGCTCGGGAGATCGTCCGCGGTCTGGTGGAGAACTGGCACGGGGACACCTCGCACACCCCGAACCCGGGGCAGCACTGCGCCCGCTGCTCCACCGCCGTCTGGTGCGGGGACCGCGCGGATCTGCCCGGTCGAACCCAGGGAGCGGACTGAAGTGGCACAGACGCCGGAGAAGCCACCGAGGGCCTGGCGGTGGGACTCGGACGACGGAGTCGCCGCGCTCCAGGACGTGGCCACGGCACTCGTCGCCCTGCACGACGTGGAGAATCCCGGGACCTTCCAACTGCCCTACCCCGCGGAGGCCCAACGCGCGCTGGACCGCTTGGCGCTCACCTGCCTGTGGCTCCGGTGCCCGCTGCCGGAGAGCGTTCCCGGTCTGATCGAATGGGGCGCCACCAGGATCCTCGACGACTGGCCGCTGCACTTGCCCGAAGGCACCGCCCATCCGGACGGCCGACTGCTGGACGAGGACACCCGGCTGCCGACCCAGCTCTGCCTCGAGTGGGCGGCGGACGCCGAACGGCACCCCGCGAACCGCTTCGACCGCCAGGTGCTCGCCTTCGCCGCGGACCGCTGCCGGGCCGAGGACGACCAGGAGACCTACCTCGCGTTCCGCCGGCAACTGGCGAAGGAACCGGTGACCACGAAGAACAAGCTGAGCACCATGCTCGGTCGGACGGACATGGACGCGGACCTGGTCAGGGACGTCCTGAACGAGGTCTACCGCCCTGCCCCGCCGGGCTCGGTCGAGAAGGGCCGGGCGGTGCTCTGCGGTCGCTGCGGGATCCTCCTGGTGCGCACCAGGCGTTCGGAGTGGCGGTGCGAGCGCGAGGAGTGCCGCCGTCGCGGTGTCCGCGAGGGGAAGGAACTCGACGCGCGTGACGGCGGCCTGCGCCAGTTGACGAGGCCCGTCCGCCAGTGGATCACCGCACCCGGACGGGTGGCGCTCAAGCTCGAACAAAGGTTGCGAGCCTGGTGCGAGGTCGAACTGTGGCCCGACTTCGGCGCTTTCGACCTGCGGCTCGTCCTGCCGGGCGGGGTGGTCTGGGCGGTCGACGTGCACGACTGGGTGGACCCGGGGCTGCTGGGTCGCCTACGCGAGCAGCCGCGCCCCGACCTCGCGGCCCATCGACGCCTGTGGGTCGTACCGAGGGAGAGCGTCACCGCGGTCTCCGGCTACCGCACCAGGTACCGCGAGGTCAGGCCCATCGGCCCGGAGTTGCTCAGCGACGCCGAACTGGTCAGCGAGGTGAAGGCGTTCGTGGAGAACGGCCCACGAGGGAGGGAAGCACCGGATGATCGACCGCAGTAGCTGGATCGACCTGATCGCTCCGGCGGTCAAGAGCGCGTGGCTTGGCGAGGAGTCGCCGCCGCGTGCCCGCCAACTGTGCCGCGTGGAAATCGGCCTGTACGCGTTGGACCGGCTCTGTCCCGGCCAGCCGGCCAAGGCCGGATGGACGCTGTTCTCCGGCTACCCCTACGCGCTGGTCGGCGCGGACTCGGCCGAACGCGAGCGGGCGCTGCGGATCCTGCGGCACCTCGGATGGAGCATGCGCCGCCCGTACGCCTGGGACGCCTGCCTGGAGAAGTACCGGGACTACCCGGAGCGGGTGCGCGGCTTCGAACTGGGCAGTCTCTCCGAGCCGCCGAAACGGCTGGATCCCGCAGCGGCGAACCACCGCTGGAAAGTGTACGAGTCCGTGCTGGTGGACACGCCCAAGCGTCACCTGCGACCGGGGCTGAAGCAGGCGGAGGAGGGGCGGACGTACCGCTTCCCGTTGCGGAACGGCACCGGCCACGTACGGATCCCGGAGAAGTTCCCCGCCTACAGCGCCCAGGGGTACGACCTGGAGGCGATCGACCGGCGGCGCCCCGGTCCGGTGGAGGTGGTCCGCGGGGAACTGCTGGAGACCGCCGACTGGATGGACCGGGAACTCGGGCCCAGCCGGGGGAAGACCTGGGTGGAACGGGTCGAGAGCATCAACTTCGACGTCCTGACGCAGGACGGCCAAGAGTACGTGGAACGCCAGTGGCTGACGATCGACGGCATGTTCCACCTCGCCGGCATGGTCGGCGCCGGCAAGAGCACGTTCCGCGACGTGCTCACGGTCCGGCTCGCGAAGCAGCGCAGGCGCGTCACCCTCGTCGTCGGGGACATCGCCGAACAGCTCAAGCTGGTGGCGCTGTTCACCGATCTGGGGATCAAGGCGGCTCCGGTCCTCGGGGCGTCCACCAGGGTGCGCAACACCCAGCGGATGCACCGCCGACTGGCCACGGCCAAGGCGCCCACCTTGCTCGCCCACGACCCGACCCGCTTCACCTACCTGAGCACCGCCTGCCCGTTGGACGCCCTGCGCAGCATGGAGGGCAGCGAGCCGCTGCTCTTCTCCGAGGCACCCTGCAGCCACCTCCGCGCGGTGGAGACGAAGGAGCCCCCCGTACCGGTCTTCGGCCGGGCCGGCCGAGCGGCCGCCGCGCAGCCCCGGGGGGACGAGGAGGAGACCGGACCCGACCGGAGCTGCCCGCTGTGGGCCAAATGTCCTCGGCACCAGGCCGCGCACAGCCTGGTCGACGCGGACGTCTGGGTGGCGAACCCCGCGAGCCTGGTCTACAGCCTGGTCCCCCGTCAGCAGAACCGCGAGCGGATCCGCCTGCTCGAACTCGCCGCCGCTCGCAGCGACCTGATCGTCGTCGACGAGGCGGACCAGGTGCAGATGCAGCTGGACGCGCTGTTCGCGCCGTCCGCGACCCTGGTCGGGCGGGCACCGGACTCGTGGCTCGACGACCTGTACAGCCACACCATCGACGAACTCGCGCGCAGGGCACGACTGCAACTGTCCAAGTCGACGGTCGACGACTGGACCTCCGCCCTCAACACGGTGAGCGCCGCCGCGGACCGGCTCTACGCCAGACTCCTCCGCCATTCGGACCTCCGGGCCTGGGTGCAGGCGGACTACTTCAGCACCTGGACGCTCCAGCAGAAACTGGTGAACAACTGGTTCGGGAACCCGGGAGGAGCCGATCCGGAATCCGAAGAGGAGTCGGAGGAGTCGGAGGAGCCGGCGGACGCGGTCGAGGAGGAACCGGCGGAGGCGGCCGGGGAGGGAGCACCGGAGAGCGCCGGCAAGACCGCCGGCAGTGCGCGCGAACGACTGTTCGACCTCTTCGAGCAGTTCCGCGAGGACCCGTTGGGAGCCAACACCACCAACGACCCGCAACTGGCCGAACTCGTCGGCATCACCCAGGACCTGCTGCACGGGCTGGCCGAAAGCGCCGTGCACCACCGGATCACCCCCCTGCTGCGCACCCTGTCGGGCCGTCCCTCCCTCGAAGAGATCACGGCGGACCTCCAGGCCGCCGGCAGGCGGCTGGACGCGGCGGAGGAACGCCGGCTCGACGAGGAGTTGAAACCCGAGATCCGCCGTTTCGAGTTCACCCTGCTGCTTGCCGCGCTTCAGGAGCGACTGGACGCGGTCACCGACCAGTGGGTGACGGTGGAGGACGAGCTCAACCTCGAATCCGCCTCCAACCACTTGGCGAAGCGCCCCCCGATCGACTACGGCCCGGTGGTACCGGAATCGCCGATGGGCAACATCCTGGGTTTCCAGTTCCTCCCCGAGGACCTGGACGACGCCGGCAGCGGCAGCGGCGCGCTCAGGTTCTTCCGTTGCACGGGCGTGGGCCGGATCCTCCTCTCCGAGCTGATCGAGTCCGCGGCGCCGATCGACGGCCCGTGCCCGAACGTCCTGCTGATGTCGGGGACCAGTTGGGCGGGCACCGCGCCCGGGGCCCATGTCCGGGCTCCGGTTCGCGCGATCCTCCGAACGCCCAAGCGTGAGCACGCCAACGTGCTCACGAGCGTCTTTCGGACCCACTTCGTGCACGGGCTCGACGGCAAGGCGCTGCACCTGTCCGGTACCAGACCGGAGGAGCGCCCGAAGATGCTGGAACTGATGCTCCGACAGCTGGCCGCTCCGGTGGAAGGCAGGAGGACCAGTGTCTTCGACGAGGAGATCCGCCTGATCGGTGATCACCAGCGCAAGCGGCTGCTGCTGCTGGTCGGTTCCTACGACGAAGCCAGGCGCGCGGCGGCCCTGATCCACAAGATGCCCCAATGGCAGGGCAAGGTGTGCCAGCTGATCGCTGACGACGCGGAGTTGGAGCCCTGGTCGTACGGCGGACCGCCGGAGCAGGACTCGGACGAAGACCACGGTCCGGCCGTCCTGCGCCGCGGTGAGGTGGCCACCTTCGGGGAGACCGGGGCACAGATCCTGGTGGCCCCGTTGATGTCCGTGGAACGCGGTCACAACATCCTCAACGACGCGGGCAAGGCCGCCATCGGCTCCGTCTTCTTCCTGGCCCGTCCGCATCCTCGCCCGCACGACCTGAACCTGGCCGTGCAGAAGATCAACAGGTGGGTCGAGGAGCAGCTGGACATCGGCGGAACGACGTCGGGCAGTGAATTCGCCCGCCTCGTCGGGGCCTCGGCCGACCTGGACGAGGCCGGGCGGGCCTTCCGGCGGCTCGGCCGGATCGAGTGGCGGACCCTGCTCACCCGCCAGGCCGCGTGGTCACGGCTGGACGACGAGGAGAAGGCGGCGTTCACCTGGGACCGCATGGTGATCATGTGGCAGGTCATCGGCCGACTCGTCCGCGGAGCGGTGCCGGCCCGAGTGGTCTTCGTGGACTCCAAGTTCGCCGAACGCGAGGCAGCCGGCCGAGGACGCGACACGCACCGCACCGGCCTGCTCGCCAGCATGCTCCACGTGCTCGCCCCGTACTTCGACAGGACCTCGGGCATCGCCCGTCGGGACAGGCAACTGGTCGAGGCACTGTACGGGCCGCTGCACAAGGCGCTGGCCGAGATGCTGGACAACGGCACCACCGCGGCCGGACCGGCCGCGGTACGACGTCAAGGAGGAGATCAGCGTTGGTGAAGTACTCGAACGTCCGGCTGGCCGCCTACCAACCCCACCCGGGTGCGGCGTGGAACGCCGAGTACCACACCCTTGTCCTCCCCCGGCACTACCGCGAAGCACTCCTCGCGCTCTACCGGCGTGGTCTGAAGCGGGATCCCGAGCAGTGCCGCAGCCTTCCGGTCGGGCGCTTCAACAGCCTGCTCCAATCGCTGCTCCCGGGGATCGTGTCGGTGGCCAAGTGGGTCGATGTCGAGGACGAGGCGCCCTGGCTCTACGCCCACGGGCCGGTCCCGCCGGAGGTGTTCGCCGCCGTCTTCACCGCCTGGGTGTGGGACCTGCGTCCGGACTCCGTGCCGCGACGCGAGGTGCGGCAGCTGATAGCCGGACTCGCCCCGGCGACCCTGCGCTGGGAACGCGGGAAGATCCCGCTCCTGGCCGGTGGAGCGAACACGGTGGGAACGGCACAGCCGGATCCGCGGCTCTACCAGCTGCTCCCGGACGCCATCGCCCAACAGGCCCTGCAGCTATCCCCGTTCAAGCACGAGAAAGGGAGCCTCTCGCTCTCCTTCCGTACGGTGGCCCGCCGTTCCTTCGAACGGGGCGCGGAACTGGTCTCCTGGCCTCCGGACCTCCACGTGGACAAGCGCGGTGAGTGGTTCTTCTCGGCGGTGATCGGAGTGACGCTGCAGACCGTCCCGTTCCACCCGCTGCCGCGCATCCACGTACGGACGGGGGTCCGGAGATGGGCCACCGGAACCGGCAGGAACGGTCTTTTCCTCCCTGCTCGTCGGGCGACGTCCGTGTTCCTGAAACCGTCCGCCCCCTGGCTGAAGGGGACCTCGCCGCAACTCGCCGGTAGCTTCTCGGTGGCTCGGATGCGGTACGACCGGCAGGCCAAGGCCGTCGCCTGGGAACACGGCGGACCGACCGGCATGCTCTCTCGCCTCACTCTCGAAGGGGATTTCCCCGAGCCCGCCGACCTGCTGTCGGATCCGGCCAGGTGGCTCCGCGGCGTATCGGGGCTCGAAGCCGCCGTGGTGCACAGCACGGCGATGGGCAGCCACGGCGTGATGCCCGGGCTGATGCCCAGGGACCGGGTGCCGCTCACCGAATGGTTCGAGAGCGCGTTCCCCGACGCGATCGGTCGGCTGCCGGACCTGGAACGAGTGACGAAGCACCGACCCGCACCGGTGAACCGGGCCCGGTCGTTGCCGGCCGATGAGGTCGGCCGGAGCGAGGAGAAGGCGAGGCGCGCCCGGCAGCGGCGGGAAGGGCTCGCCAGGCTGAACGGCGGCCGGACGATCGACCTGGACTTCCTCTGGAACACCTCGGAGATCCGGATCGCGATGGTGAAGGGACTGGAGGAGCTGCTCGGCCTGTCCGGGCCCGAACCCGAGGGCAGCGATGACCGACTCGCATGGCACACGCCCGAACTGGACGTGCGGCTCAGGCTCCAGCGGATCAGCGCGCTCGGGGGCGGGCTGCCGCTCGACAAGGCCGACCGGAGACGCACGGTCGCCATCCGGGCGGCGATCCAGTCCCGCCGAACCGAGACGGCCGCCCGCCTGGCACGGAACGCGAGCCGGGAACGTCCCGCCTTGGCGGTGCTGGAGATCCTGGAACGGGGTTCCTACGAGATCAGTGAGGCGGACCCCAAGTTCGCCCTGCGGCTGGGCTGTGGCGACGCCAGGACGCTCAGCCAGTTCGTGCTCCCGCAGCCGCCCGACAAGAACACGAAGCGGCGTGCGACCGCGCTCGAAGCGAAGGCCGTCGAAACCTGGACCGACGGGTTCCGGCAGCTCGGGCTGCGGGCGGTGCCCGAGCACGGGTTCGAGGGAGACACGCCGGAAGACCTGCAGTACGCCGCGTTCTGGCTCGTCCGGCGCCTGGCCAGCGGGCCCACCCGGGAAGCGGCACTGGTTCCGATCGCGATCCGGATCAGGCCGCAGGAAGGCTACGGGGCACCTGAGGCGATCACCGGCTGGGACGCCCGGACCGGTGAATGGGTTCCGTACGCCGAGCTCCACCTACGCCTGGCCGCGCAGGCGGTGCTACCGGTCGGCGAAGACGGCGAGGACCTCCCGGACGACGACCCGGTGGAGGAAGCGGGCCGCGGCGAGGGCGGATCGGTGCGGGACGCCCAGCGCGAGGCCGTGAGCAGGGCCGTGCAGGAGATGCTTTTCAGTCTTCGCGACCGTCCCACCCTGCTCCTCGCCCATGCCCAGAACAGCCGCCAGCTCTGGACCTGGCTCCAGAACGCGGAGATCGAACCCGACCGGATCGGACTGTACGGGCGTGAGCCGCAGCCCCTGGGTACGCAGGGGAGCGGGCTGCGCCTGGTCCGGCTCCGGAGCCAGACCGGCTTCGAGACCCCGCAGTGGTGGGGCCACGGAGGAGACGCCAGCCCGAAGGGGCCCGAAGCCGGGGAGGAGGCACCCGAACCCGCCAACAGGGCGGGAATCGCCGAAGGACTCTGGCGGCACCCGTCGGCAGGACCGGACGACCGCCTGTTCGTCAGCGCCGCAGAACGGGGCTGGGCCGGGCAGGGCGCCATCGTCAACGCCTCCAGATGGGTCACCAGGGAGATCGGGAAGAGCGGCGTCTCGAAGGTCGAGACCGGAAGGATCGCCTGGAACCCGGGGTTGCTGGAACTCGCCGTGGTGGGCTGCCAACCCGGCGACGACCCGGAGCTGTGGGCCGCCCTGACCCACCAGCTCCGCCGCACGCCCGATTACCGCTCGTACCTGGCCCTCCCGCTGCCGCTCCACCTCGCCAAGCTCGCGGGGGAGTACGTCCTGCCCGCGACAGCGGAGCCGGAAGAGGCGGACGACGCCGCTCCGGCCGCCGACGGTGGTTCCGAAGCCGTCCAACTCGCATTCGACCTCTGAGCGACTGCGCCGAGAAGCGGGGTTCCGGAGTTCCCGGCCCCGCCCACGGCGCGCGCCGACCGGATCGGGCCGCCCGGTCAGGACGCCGGCGCCCCGCGCGGGCCGGGCCGCCCGGTCAGGACGGCAGTCGGGCCGCCAGCGCGTCGAGGAGGAGGTCGAGGGCGAGGGGGTAGGCGCTGCGGCGCATGTCGGCGGCGAGGAGGTCGGCGGTGGCGGTGATGTGCGGGTGGGTGGTGGGGGAGAGGTCGCGGTAGGCGGTGTCCCAGACGCCGTTGTCGGCGCGCTGGGCGGTGGCGGGGAGGGCGACGGCGGCGGAGTCGAGGACGGCGAAGCCGAGGGCCTGGTCGATGAAGGCGTGGTAGAGGGCGACCGCGTCCGGGTCGGGGAAGCCGGCTTCGCGCAGTATGCCGAGCATGGTCTCGATGGCGCGGATCTCGTTGGCCCGGCCGGTGGTGCGGTAGGCGGCGAGGACGGCGGCCTGCGGGTGGGCGAGTGAGCTGGCGTGGATCCGCAGGCCGACCTCGCGCAGGTCGGCGCGCCAGTGGCCGGTGGGTTGCCAGCCGGCCAGGCCGAGGCCGATGAGTTCGTCGGCGACGGCCAGCAGCAGGTCGTCGGTGCTGTGGAAGTACCGGTAGATCGCGCTGGGGTCGGCGCCGAGCGCGATGCCGAGGCGGCGGACGGTGAACGCCTGGGCGCCGTGCTGGCCGACCAGGCGGAGCGCGGTCTCGACGATGGCGCGTTCGGAGAGCACGGTGCCGTGCTTGGTGGGGCGGCGGCGCCGGCGTTCGGTCTCGGGGACGACCCGGTCGGTTCGGTCGGTCATGGCCCGTGAGCCTAGGGCATCCGCCGTTATGACAACAGCATTGACGTTCGGCGGAGGCGGGGGTTTCATGGCCTCCCACCGGCGGTTCCCCGCCGGCGGCCCCCACCCGGCGCGCGGAGCCCCCCGAAGCCCGCCGGTCCTCCTCGTGCACCCCCGCGCCGCAGCCCGGCGCACCCCCTCACCCGGCGCCCGCCCGCGGGCGTCCCCCCACGACACCTCACGGCGGTGATCCTTTGGCAACGACGGTCAAGGACCGGGGCCCCGTCCCCGACGGCGGCGGCTCCTCCGCGGGCCCGGACGCGATGCGCAAGTCGGTCGGCGTCGGCGCGGTGGTGGTGATCGCCGCGTCCAGCACGGCCGCCACCACCTCGATCGGCATCGGCCTGGGCCTGATGGCCGGCGTGGTCGGCCTGCACCTGCCGGCCATCATGCTGCTGGCCTTCCTGCCGGTGCTCGCCATCGCCAGCGGCTACGGCCGCCTCAACCGGGTCGAACCGGACGCGGGCAGCTCCTACCGCTGGGTCGGCAACGCGCTCAACCCGTGGCTCGGCTTCCTGACCGGCTGGGTGAACATCGTCACCACCATCGTCTTCATGGCGTACACCACCACCGTCACCGGTTCGGCGCTGATCCAGCTGGCCGGAAAGGCGGGACTGCACGCGCTGCCCGGCGTGCAGCTCGACCCCGACTCCAGCTTCCAGTGCACGCTGATCGGCATGCTGGTGCTGCTCGCCGCGACCGTGGTCGCCGTCCGCGGCCTCGACCTGGCCGCCAAGCTGCAGAAGTACCTGCTGATCTTCGAGTACGCCGTGCTGCTCGCGTTCTGCGGGTACGGCCTGTTCGCCGGTGACCAGCCGTTCAGCCTGTCCTGGTACGACCCGTTCGAGATCCCGTCGATGGCGGCGCTCGCCCAGGGCATGGTGCTCGCGGTGTTCTGCTACTGGGGCTTCGAGTCGGTGTTCAGCGTCGGCGAGGAGGTCCACGACCCGAAGGACGCCACCCGCGGCGGCTTCCTGTCGCTGCTGCTGATGCTCGGCCTGTTCCTGTTCGCCGGCACCGCCTTCCAGCGGGTGCTGCCGATCGACGAGCTCGCCGACAACGGCGCCGTCGGCCTGGCGTACTTCGCCGACAAGCTGGCCGCCCAGCCGCTGGCCGCGCTGCCGCTGGTCGCGCTGACCTTCTCGGCCGCCGCCTCGCTGCAGGCCGCCGTCATCCCGACCGCCCGCGGCACCTACGCGATGGGCCGCGACGGCACCCTCGGCCGGGTCTGGACCCGGCTGCACCCGCGCTTCCGCACCCCCTCCACCGGCACCTGGCTGATCACCGGCATCGCGCTGGCGCTGGCCGGCCTGGCCCTGGTCATCCCGACCGTGACCGAGCTGATCTCGGCCACCGTCAACGCCATCGGCATCGTCGTCGCCCTCTACTACGCGCTGGTCGCGATCGCCTCCGCCGTGCGCTTCCGCCACCTGCTGCGGGAGAACGTCGTCGAGGGCCTCAAGGCGGTCGTCGCCCCGCTGCTCGGCGCGGTCGTGCTGCTGCTGGTCGGCGGCTACCTGGCCTGGAGCTTCTACGACAGCGCCGACCACTTCGAACTCTCGGCCGGCAACGGCTGGTTCGAGCTGACCGTGCCGGTCCTGATGATCGGCTCCGGCCTGGTCGCCGCGGCCTGGTCCCGCTGGGGCCGCCGCTCGGCCTACTTCACCGGCGCCACCGACCGGGCCGGCAGCGGCCCGGGCGGCAGCGGCCCGGCCGACCCCGCCGAGACCGAACCCGCCACCGCCTGACCCGCGGCCCGGGCCCGACCACGGGCCCGGGCCCCGACTCCCGTACCCCGCGCAGAAAACGGAGCACCACCCCATGAACCGTGCCGACCTGGTCTTCACCGGCGGGCCGATCCACACCGGCGACGCCGCCCGCACCCGGGCGACCGCGCTGGCCGTCACCGGCGAGCGGATCACCGCGGTGGGCCACGACGAGGTGCGGGAGTCGATCGGTCCGGGCACCGAGGTCGTCGACCTGCGCGGCCGCCTGCTGGTGGCCGGCTTCCAGGACGCCCACGTGCACGCCGTCTACGGCGGCGTCGAGATGGCGTCCTGCGACCTCACCGGCACCGTCACCGTCGCCGACTACCTGGCCCGGATCGCCGAGTACGCCGCCGCCCACCCCGAGAAGGAGTGGATCACCGGCGGCGGCTGGTCGATGGAGAGCTTCGACGGCGGCCTGCCCACCCGGCAGCTGCTCGACTCCGTCGTCCCCGACCGGCCCGTCCTGCTCTCCAACCGCGACCACCACGGCGCCTGGGCCAACACCCGCGCCCTGGAGCTCGCCGGCCTCACCCGCGACACCCCCGACCCCGCCGACGGCCGGATCGAGCGCGAGCCCGACGGCACCCCCAGCGGCGTGCTCCAGGAGGGCGCCATCGGCCTGGTCGGCCGGCACGCCCCCGACCCCACCGCCGCCGACCGGAAGGCCGGCCTGCTCAGCGCCCAGGCGATGCTGCACTCGCTCGGCATCACCGCCTGGCAGGACGCCCTGCTCGGCGAGTTCGGCGGCAACCCCGACCCGTCCGACACCTACCTGGAGGCCGCCCAGGACGGCACCCTCACCGCCCGGGTGGTCGGCGCCCTCTGGTGGGACCGCGAGCGCGGCGCCGAGCAGATCCCCGAACTGGTCGCCCGCCGCGCCACGTACACCCACGGCCGGTTCCGGGCGAGCTCGATCAAGATCATGCAGGACGGCATCGCCGAGAACTTCACCGCCGCCCTCACCGCCCCCTACCTGGACGGCTGCGGCTGCGCCACCGGCAACAGCGGCCTCAGCTTCGTCGACCCCGTCGCGCTGCGCGAGCACGTCACCGCCCTCGACGCGCTCGACTTCCAGGTGCACTTCCACGCCCTCGGCGACCGCGCCGTCCGCGAGGCCCTGGACGCGATCGAGGCCGCCGTCGCCGCCAACGGCCGCCGCGGCAACCGCCACCACCTGGCCCACCTCCAGGTCGTCCACCCCGACGACCTGGCCCGGTTCGCCGCGCTCGGCGCGATCGCCAACATCCAGCCGCTGTGGGCCGCCCACGAACCGCAGATGGACGAACTCACCATCCCGTTCCTCGGCCCCGAGCGGGCCGGCTGGCAGTACCCCTTCGGCGGCCTCCAGCGCACCGGCGCCACCCTCGCCGCCGGCAGCGACTGGCCGGTCTCCAGCCCCGTCCCGATCGACGGCATCCACGTCGCCGTCAACCGCCGCGAACCCGGCGCCGGCCCGGACGTCCCGGTCTTCCTGCCCGAGCAGCGCCTCGACCTGGCCGCCGCGCTCGCCGCCTACACCGCCGGCACCGCCCACCTCAACCGCCTCGACGACACCGGCGTGCTGCGCGCCGGCAACCTCGCCGACCTGGTCGTCCTCGACCGCGACCCGTTCGCCGCGCCCGCCGAGGAGATCGCCGACACCCGGGTGCTGCGCACCTACGTCGGCGGCCGGGCGGTCCACGTGGCGGAGTGACACCGCCGAACGACCCCGGACACCCTGTCAGGCCGCGCGGCCACGGCCTGGCAGGGTGCCCGTTGTCCGGCCCGGTGCCGCCCGGCTAGCGTCCACCGCGCGACACCCCGACCCCCTCCGGAAGCAGGACACATGACCACCGTCAACGGCGGCGTCTCCTTCTGGTACGCGGCCACCGGCCTGCCCGGGCGCGGCGCCCCGCTCGACGGCGACACCGCCGCCGACGTCTGCGTCGTCGGCGGCGGCTACACCGGCCTGTGGACCGCCTACTACCTCAAGCGGGCCGCCCCCGACCTCGACGTCGTCCTGCTCGAAGCCGAGTTCTGCGGCTACGGCGCCTCCGGCCGCAACGGCGGCTGGCTGTACAACGGCATCGCCGGCCGCGGCCGCTACGCCCGCCTGCACGGCCCGGACGCCGCCCGCCGGCTCCAGCGCGCCATGAACGACACGGTCACCGAGACCCTGCGCGCCGCCGAGGCGGAGGGCATCGACTGCGACGCCCACCGCGGCGGCGTCCTCGAAGTCGCCACCACCCCCGCCCAACTCGCCCGGCTGCGCGCCCGGGTGGCCCACGAGCAGGACTTCGGCGCGGCCGAGACGCACCTGCTGGACGCCGCCCAGACCGCCGAACGCCTGTACGTCCCGGGCGCGTTGGGCGCCGGCTGGAGCCCGCACGGCGCCCGGATCCACCCCGCCAGACTCGTCCTCGGCCTGGCCGCCGCCGTCCGCCGCCTCGGCGTCCGGGTGTACGAGTCCACCCCCGCCACCGCCCTCGCCCCCGGCCGCGCCACCACCCCGCACGGCACCGTCTCCGCCCGCGTCGTCCTCCGCTGCACCGAGGGCTTCACCGCCGACGTCGCCGGACAGCACCGCAGCTGGCTCCCGATGAACTCCTCGATGATCGCCACCGAACCGCTCCCCGCCGAGTTCTGGGAGGCCGTCGGCTGGCACGGCCGCGAAGTCCTCGGCGACGAGGCGCACGCCTACATGTACGCCCAGCGGACCGCCGACGACCGGATCGCCCTCGGCGGCCGCGGCCACCCCTACCGCTACGGCTCCCGGATCGACCGGGACGGCGCCACCCCGGCCGGCACCGTCGACCAGCTCCGCGCGATCCTCGCCCGGATGTTCCCCGCCGCCGCCGACGCCCGGATCGACCACGCCTGGTCCGGCGTCCTCGGCGTCCCCCGCGACTGGTGCGCCGCCGTCGACCTCGACCCCGCCACCGGCCTCGGCTTCGCCGGCGGCTACGTCGGCAGCGGCGTCGCCACCACCAACCTGGCCGGCCGCACCCTGCGCGACCTCACCCTCCACCACCTCCGCCGGGCCGCCCCCACCGACCTCACCACCCTCCCCTGGGTCGGCCACCGCGTCCGCCGCTGGGAACCCGAACCCCTCCGCTGGCTCGGCGTCCACGCCCTCTACGCCGTCTACCGCCACGCCGACCGCCGCGAACACGCCACCACCTCCCCCCTCGCCACCCTCGCCGACCGGATCTCCGGCCGCGGCTAGCGCCGGGTCAGCCCATGCACGCCTCGTACTGGGTGATGGCGTAGGAGACGCCGACCATCTTGACGTTGAAGTCGTACGCGGCGGCGCACTGCGCCTCCTTGGAGAGCTCCTGCGGTCCGTCCGCGGCGCTGTCCTCGGTGTTCGCCTGGATGGTCACGCCGACGGAGGGGCGGGCGCTCGCCTGGGTGCCGGTGGCCAGCACCAGGAGCGGGACCAGGGCGGCGGAGGCGGCGAGGGCGGCGGTGCGGAGGCGACGGGGCTGCATGGGGCGGGTCCTTCCCGAGAGGTGTCCGGGCGTCCGAACTCCTTTGCCCGGCAGGAGCGTTGGGCTCCTGTCGGGCATTCTGGCAGGGTCGGCGGATCCCGGGTACCCCGCCTTCCCGGGAGGCCGGCCCGGGACCCGGCCCGCACGGTGACGACGGCGGCCCGCCGGGGGAGCACCCCGGCGGGCCGCCGGTCCGGCGCGCGGGCCGGACTACTTCAGGTTCAGCACCGAGGTCTCGAAGGACCGGAACGCGCCCTCCTGCTTCCACTCCAGCGCCGCCTTCGGGCTGGCCGCGAGCAGCGCCGCGCACTTCGGCGTCGGGTTCTCCGCCCCGATCGGGCGGCCCTGGCACTCCGGCACCGGCTTGAACCCGTCCCGGTCCCGCCACAGGCTGCGGCCGGAGACGAAGCCGTACTCCAGCGAGTTGCGGGCCAGGTCCTTCAGGTCGGTGTAGGAGAGCGCGTACGTCCGGGCGGCGCGCACGTACTCGTGGGTGATGTCGATCCGCTCGACGCCCGGGTCGTCGGTGGCCAGCGCGGTCGGCACCCCGTACTTGCGGTACAGCGGGAACGGGTGCGCGTCGCCCTCGACCTGGAGGATCTGCGCGTTCGAGGTCAGCGGCACCTCGACCAGCACCTTGCGCTCGGCCAGGGTGCGCAGCAGCTCGGCCGAGTCGTCCTCGTGGGTGACGTCCACGCCGTGGCCGATCCGCTCGGCGCCGGCCGTCAGCACGGCCTGCCGGATGTGGAAGGTCAGGTCCTCCGGCTTGACCAGGCCGGGCACCAACTCGCCCGCGTGCAGGCTGACATGGGCCTTCGGGTAGAGCGGGCGCAGGTACTCCAGCATCCGCATCTGCAGCTGGTAGTTGTCCAGCGAGGACTGGTAGTCCTCCGGCTGCACCAGGTTCACCGCGACGAACCGCTCGTCCTGCGAGGCGAGTTCGAGGCCGAGCAGCAGCTGCGCGAAGACCCGCGCAGAGGTGGACGCCCGGGAGACCTGCGACTGGATCCGGACCGTCACCGCGCAGCCCGGCCGGGCCTGCGCGGTACCGCACCGCTCGGTGCTCTGGTACTCGGCCATCGCGGTGTCCAGGTCGGCGCGGGCCCCGTCGACCAGGCCCTGGATCTGCCCGTCCGCCAGCAGCTTCTGCCGCAGCGCGGGGAAGTCGGGGTCGAAGCCGACCTTGGCGGCCAGTGCCGCCACCCCGACCGAGGACGGGGTCAGCAGGGTCTCCAGGTAGCTCTGGTGCTGCGCCGCCATGGTGTCGGTCACCTCGGCGAGCATGGTGCCCGGGTGGCGCCAGCTGGCCTCGCCGAACTTGCCGAAGGTGGCGAAGAAGTGGTCGTGGCCGGACTCGGCGCCCGGCGTGAAGTCCTGCATCGACCAGGCCCGGATCACCGCGGTGCGGAACTCGCCGTCGGGCAGCGCCTCCTGGGCCGGCCGCCGGGTGCCCTGGCAGGGGCCGGTCGTCGAGGTGAAGGTCACCGAGTCGATGCACAGGCCGTCCTGCGCGGCCAGCCGGATCAGCAGCTCGGTGGAGACCGCCCCGGAGAGGTGGTTGTGCAGGTCGCCGCCCTTGGGCATGGCCCGCAGGAAGGCGTCCAGGCGCGCCGGGTCCTGCCGGATCCCGTCCAGCAGGCCGTTGACGGCCGCCTCGGTCGGCCGGGAGCCGGCCCGGTCCGCGGCCTGGGCGGCGGGGGCGAGCGGGAGCAGCAGGGCCGCGCAGGCGGCGACGGCCGCGGCGGAGGTACGGCGTAGCGACATCATGGTCGCCATGCTGACGGACCGTCAGTTCCCTTGTGCCGCAAAGCCGTTCATGTCGTGCGCACATCATCCGAACGGGTGTCGTCACACCGGGACACCCGCTCGGACGATCGAATTGTGCTACCGGCCTGGCTACTTGCGGCCGGACTTGGTCTTGGCCTTCCCCGCGGTCCGGGCCTCCTTGAACGCCGCCGCCTTCGCCGCCGCGTCCTTCACCCGCTGCGCCTCCTTGCGGACGTCGGCCTGCAGCGTGCGCTCGCGGCGCAGCCACTCCGGGTCCTCCTCGCGCAGCGCGTCGATCTGCTCGCTGGTCAGCGCCTCGGTGATCCCGGCGCGGTTCAGGCCGGTCACCGAGATGCCCAGCCGGGACGCCACCACCTGGCGCGGGTGCGGACCGTTGCGGCGCAGGTCGGCGAGCCACTGCGGGGGCTCGGCCTGCATGGCGTTGAGCTCGTCGCGGGTGACGACGCCCGCCTGGAACTCGGCGGGGGTCGCCGCCAGGTAGATCCCCAGCTTCTTGGCCGCGGTCGCGGGCTTCATGGTCTGGGAGGTCTTGGGCTTGGGCGTAGTCATGTGACAAGGGTATAGGGAGCGCGCGCCTGCCCAGGTCACGGCCGTCCCCGGCGGCGGTCCCCGGCGGCGGCGACGGCGGCGGCTCGCGGCGGCGGCCCGCGGGGTCGGCCCACGGCGGGCCCGGTGGCGGCTCGCGGCGGCGGCTCGCGGCGGCCCGCTAGCCTGGAGCCCGTGACCGAGAACGAGCGGCCCGCCGCCACCCCCGCCCCCTTCCGCCTGGTGTACGTGCCGGGAGTGACGCCCACCAAGTGGCTGCGGGTGTGGCAGGAGCGGCTCCCGGACGTCCCGGTCGCCCTGCTCCAGCACGCCCCCGCCGACGGGCACGCCCTGCTGCTGGCCGGCGGCGCGGACGCCGGCCTGGTCCGGCTGCCGGTCGACCGGACGGTGCTGAGCGCCATCCCGCTGTACACCGAGACCACCGTCGTGGTGTTCCCCAAGGACCACTGGCTGGCCGCCGCCGAGGAGGTCACCGCCGCCGACCTCGCCGAGGAGGTCGTCTTCCACCCGCTGGACGACAGCCTCGACTGGCCCGAGCTCCCCGGCCGCCCGGCCTTCGAGCGCCCCGCCACCACCGCCGACGCGATCGAACTGGTCGCCGCGAACGTCGGCGTCCTCGCCGTCCCGCAGTCGCTGGCCCGCCTGCACCACCGCCGCGACCTCACCTACCGCACCCTGGTCGACGTCCCGCAGTCCCAGGTCGCGCTGGCCTGGCCCGAGGAGGCCACCACCGACCTGGTCGAGGAGTTCATCGGCATCGTCCGCGGCCGCACCGCCAACAGCTCCCGCGGCCGCACCGCCGCCGCCGAGGAGCAGCGCCGCCCCTCCGCCACCGGCAAGAAGCGCACCGCCCAGGCCGGCAGCCCCAAGGCCGTCCCGAAGTCCGCCGCCAAGGCCCGCCCCAAGCCCGGCCAGCGGGCCGGCGGCGGCCGCACCGCCCAGCCCAAGCGCGGCGGCAGCGGGGGCGGCGGCCGCAAGAAGTAGCCGGGGCCGTTCCCGAGGGCGACCCGTAGGGGGCGGCGGCCGGGCGGCCGGGCCGGCTCCGGAGGAACCCCTAGGTCGCTGAGGTGACGTCAACTCCCTTCCCTGGTAAGTACATTCGCCGCATGACCGGAATCCGCCGCGCCGCGGCCACCGCCGTCCTGCTGCTCGCCCTGCCGATGTCCGCGGTCGCCGTCGCCCCGTGCGCCTCGGCGGCCGCCCCGGCCACCGTCACCCTCACCGCCTCCGCCGATACCGCCGCCCCCGCCCCCGCGTCCGCCGCCGCCGAGCTGCCGCGCCCGACCGGGCGGCACGCGGTCGGGCGGGACGACCTGGAGCTGGTCGACTCGAGCCGGACCGACCCGTGGGTGCCCGCGTCCGGGCCGCGCCGGCTGATGGTGTCGGTGTACTACCCGGCCAGGCCGGGCACCGGCGTCCCGGCCCCGTACATGACGCCCGGCGCGGCCCGGGCGCTGCTGGACGACAAGCTGCCCGGCAACACCGTCCCGACCGAGGTGCTCACCGGGGTCCGGACCTGGTCCGCGTCCGGGGCCCGCCCCGCGCCCGGCCGGTACCCGCTGGTGCTGCTCTCGCCCGGGTTCACCATGCCGCGCAGCACGCTGACCGCCCTCGCCGAGGACCTGTCCAGCCACGGCTACGTGGTCGCGCTGATCGACCACGCCTACGAGAACACCGGCACCACCTTCCCCGACGGCAGCACGCTCCCGTGCGCCGCGTGCGGGCAGCTGAGGACCCGCGCGGACTGGGCGGCCCTGAACCTCGGCCGGGCCCGCGACGCCTCCTTCGTCGTCGACCGGCTCACCGCCCGCCCGCACCCGGCCTGGCGGAACGCCCGGATGATCGACCCGTCCCGGGTCGGCGTCGCCGGCCACTCGGCGGGCGGCGCGGCGGCCGTCCCGGCGCTGCTCACCGACGACCGGATCCGGGCCGGCGTCGACATCGACGGCACGATGGACTACGCGGTGCCCGACTCCGGCATCGGCGGCAAGCCGTTCCTGATGCTCGGCCACCCGCTCCCGGACGGCGAGGACCAGAGCTGGACCGACGCCTGGCCCCGGCTCGACGGCTGGAAGCGCTGGCTGACCGTGGCCGGCACCAACCACCAGACGTTCACCGACCTGCCGGTCCTGATCGACGCCCTCGGCCTCCCCGACCCCGACCGGACTCTCCCGGCCGCCCGCGCCGTCCAGCTCACCCGCGCCTACGTGCGGGCCTTCTTCGACCTCCAGCTCAAGGGCGTCCCCCAGCCCCTGCTGGACGGCCCCACCCCGCGGAACCCGGAGGTCGCCTTCCACCCCTGAGCCCGGCCCGGGTCAGTACCGGTCCCACCCGGCGACCGCCACCGCCGTCGCCGCCGCCAGCGCGAGGGCCGGGCCGAGCAGGCGGATCGGCGGGCGGGCCGGCGGGGGCGGCCCGGGGACGAGGGCGGTCAGCGGGAAGAGCAGCAGCGGCAGGGCGCAGGTCAGCCACCAGCCGGGGAACAGCCAGAGGATCCGGCCGGGGGTGAGCCAGAGCGCCAGCGGGATCCACGCGACGGCCGGGGCCTGCCGCAGCACCAGCAGGACGGCGGTGCGCCGGCGGCGTCCGCGCGGGGCGGCGCGCAGGGTGCGCGGGGCCCAGGCGGCGAGCAGGACGGCCCAGCCCACGGCGGCCGCCGCCGGCAGGGCCAGCAGCGGCCGGGGCCCGGGCGGCGGCGGGGGCGGGGGCGGCGGTGGCGGCGGGTCGACGGGGTACGCGACGAGGGTCCAGGCGCCGTCGGGGGTGCGCACCGCGAGGTCGTGCCCGGCGTAGTGGACGATGACGCCGTGCCGCGGTCCGGACAGCGCGGTGACCACCAGTTGGACGCCGGGGCGGGTGAGCGGGGCGTCGGCGGGGCAGGCGGGGGCGTCGGCGCCGGTCGTCCAGGGCGGGGCGTAGGCGACCTGCCAGCTCCGGCCGCCGTCCTGGCTGGACTCGACGGGGCAGGCGTCGTCGCGTACCCGGTAGCAGGTCCCGGGGGGCCCGTCGTCGTCGCCGCACCGCCCGCCCGCGGCCCGCCCGTCCAGGTGGACGTCGCGCGGCCGGCCCGGCCCGATCCGCCAGCTCAGGCCGCCGTCCGGGGTGGTCCAGCGGTGCTCGGGGGTGACCAGCATCGGGCCGGCGCCGGGCTGCTGCCAGAGCTCGGCGGCGACCGGCCGGGTCTCGCCGGTGGCGAGCATCGCCGCGACGGCCAGCGGCAGCACGGCCGCGCCGAGCGGGAGCCGGGCGGGCCGGTGCCGCCACAGCCACCAGGCGGCGGCGAGGGCGGGCAGCGCCAGCAGGTCGGTCGGGTCGGCGACGGTGCGGCTCGGCACGCCGGTCAGCGACCAGGCCCGGGAGACCGCGTCGGCGCCCGCCGCCGAGGACTTGGCCGCGGTGAAGGTCAGCGCGGTGGCCGCGAGGCCGACCAGCGCGGGCCGGTCGCCGCGCAGCCGCAGCAGCGCGGCCGGCAGCAGCGCGAACACCGGCGGCGCGACCACCAGCCAGGCCAGGTCGCTCAGCTTGCCGGTCAGCAGGCCGGGCCAACTCCGCTTGCCCACATGGTCGTTGAACGCCAGCAGCAGGACCGCCGCGCCCGTCCCCGGGTGCCCGGCCCAGCGCAGTACCGCCCCCGCCGCGCTCCGCATGGCACCGAGTGTCGGGCGGCCCGGGCGGTGCCGTCGAGGCGACGGACGGTAGCGGTACGGTAACGGCGGGGCGGCGGCGGGCCGGTGGGCGGGAGGGCGGCACGAGACCGCCGCCGCCCGGTCGGCCGCGCGCTCCCCGGTGTTCCCGCAGATGGGGCGGTGTGGCCCGCATGATGGTCGACGGGCATCCTTGCCGTACCGACCTAGGAGAGTAGCCACGATGGTGCACGCACGGGCGGGCCAGCCGGCCCAGCCGCAGGATCTGATCGACGTCGCCCGGCTGGTGACGGACTATTACACGCTGCGCCCGGACCCGGAGGACGTCGGGCAGCGGGTCGCGTTCGGCACCTCGGGCCACCGGGGGTCGGCGTCGCGCACCGCCTTCAACGAGGACCACATCGCCGCCACCGCGCAGGCGATCTGCGACTACCGGGCCGAACAGGGCACCACCGGGCCGCTGTTCCTCGGCATCGACACCCACGCGCTGTCCGAGCCGGCCCGCGCCACCACGCTGGAGGTGCTGGCCGCCAACGGCGTCACCGTGCTGCTCGACACCGCCGACGGCTACACGCCGACCCCGGCCGTCTCGCACGCGATCCTCACCCACAACCGCACCCGCCCGGCCGCCCTGGCCGACGGCATCGTGGTGACGCCCTCGCACAACCCGCCCGCCGACGGCGGCTTCAAGTACAACCCGCCGCACGGCGGCCCGGCCGACTCCGCCGCCACCGGCTGGATCGAGCGCCGCGCCAACGCGCTGCTCGCGGCCGGCCTGGAGGGCGTCCGCCGGATCCCGTACGCCCGGGCGCTGGCCGCCGACACCACCGGCCGCTACGACTTCCTCGGCCGCTACGTCGACGACCTGCCCGCCGTGCTGAACCTGGACGCCGTCCGGGACGCCGGCCTGCGGATCGGCGCCGACCCGCTCGGCGGCGCCTCGGTCGCCTACTGGGGCCGGATCGCCGAGACCCACCGCATCGACCTGACCGTGGTCAACCCGCTCACCGACCCGACCTGGCGGTTCATGACGCTGGACTGGGACGGCAAGATCCGGATGGACTGCTCCTCCCCGTACGCGATGGCCTCGCTGATCGACAAGCGCGACGCCTACGCGCTGGCCACCGGCAACGACGCGGACGCCGACCGGCACGGCATCGTCACCCCCGACGGCGGGCTGATGAACCCCAACCACTACCTGGCCGTCGCCATCGACTACCTGTACCGGCACCGCGAGGGCTGGCCCGCGACGGCGGCCGTCGGCAAGACCCTGGTGTCCTCCTCGCTGATCGACCGGGTGGTCGCCGGGCTCGGCCGCGAACTGCTCGAAGTGCCGGTCGGCTTCAAGTGGTTCGTCGACGGGCTGCTGAACGGCACGGTCGCGTTCGGCGGCGAGGAGTCCGCCGGGGCGTCCTTCCTGCGCCGCGACGGCTCGCCGTGGACCACCGACAAGGACGGCATCCTGCTGGCGCTGCTCGCCTCCGAGATCACCGCCGTCACCGGCAGCACCCCGTCCGCCCTGCACCGCGAGCTGGTCGCCCGGCACGGCGACCCGGTCTACGCCCGGGTCGACGCCCCCGCCGACCGCGCCCAGAAGGCCGCCCTCGGCGCGCTGGACGCCTCCCAGGTCACCGCCGACGCGCTGGCCGGCGAGCCGATCACCGCCGTCCTCACCCACGCCCCCGGCAACGGCGCGGCGATCGGCGGCCTCAAGGTCACCACCGAGAACGCCTGGTTCGCGGCCCGCCCGTCCGGCACCGAGGACGTCTACAAGATCTACGCCGAGAGCTTCCTCGGCGCGGACCACCTGGCCCGGGTCCAGTCCGAGGCCCGCGAGCTGGTCACCGAGGTCCTCGCCAAGGTCTGACCCGCCGCCCGGCCCCTCCCCGCACCCGCACCCGCACCCGCACCCCTCCGGCTCGCACGCGCCGGAGGGGTGTTGCATTGTGGTGCACTCTGTTCGAAGATGTTTGGTGTATCGGCTCGCTGTCCCTGCAGCCCCTGCCCCCGAGCCGCGAACCCCGACGAGGAGTGCCGCCGTGCACAAGACGGTGACCAAGCTGGCCGACGGCCGCGAACTGATCTACTACGACGCCGGACCCACCCCGCGCGACGCCGCCGACCGGCGCCCGCTGGAGCCGGCCGCGAGCGCCTCCGAGATCCGCACCGACCCGTTCACCGGCGACGCGGTCACCATCGCCGCGCACCGCCAGTCCCGCACCTACCACCCGCCGGCCGACCAGTGCCCGCTCTGCCCCTCGACCGGCGACCGGCTCAGCGAGATCCCGGACGCCGACTACCAGGTCGCCGTCTTCGAGAACCGCTTCCCGTCCCTCGCCGACTCCTCCGCCGCCCACGTCACCGCCCTGGCCGACGGCCCCTACGCGCTCACCCCCGGCACCGGCCGCTGCGAGGTGGTCTGCTTCACCTCCGACCACCGCGCCTCCTTCGCCGACCTCGACGAGGCCCGCGCCCGCCTCGTCCTGGACGCCTGGACCGACCGCACCGGCGAACTGCACGCCGACCCCGCCGTCCGCCAGGTCTACTGCTTCGAGAACCGCGGCGCCGACATCGGTGTCACCCTCGGCCACCCGCACGGCCAGATCTACGCCTTCCCGTTCACCACCCCGCGCACCGCGCTCGCCCTCGACCGCGCCGCCGCCCACCTCGCCGCCACCGGCCGCAACCTGTACGACGACGTCCTCGCCGCCGAACGCGCCACCGCCGGACGGCCCGACTCCCGGGTCGTCACCGCCGCCGAACACTGGACCGCCTTCGTCCCGTTCGCCGCCCGCTGGCCCTACGAGGTGCACCTCTACCCCAACCGCCGCACCGCCGACCTCACCACCCTCGACGACGACGCCCGCGCCGAGTTCCCCCGCGTCTACCTCGACCTGCTCCGCCGCTTCGACCGGCTCTTCCCCGCACCCGCCCCCTACATCGCCGCCTGGCACCAGACCCCCCGCCCGGCCCGCACCGAACTCGCCCTCCACCTGGAGCTGTTCACGCTGCGCCGGACCGCCGACAAGCTCAAGTACCTGGCCGGCACCGAATCCGGCGTGGGCGCCTTCATGAACGACATCCGCCCCGAGACCGCCGCCCGCACCCTCCGCGAGCTGTAGAGGCCCGGCGAGCCGCAGGGCCCCGCTCCCGAGGAGGGAGGCGGGGCCCTGCGGCGTTCCGGCCCTGCGGCGTTCCGGCCCTGCGGCGTTCCGGCCCTACGCCACCCGGTGCGCGCCCTGCGAGGGCACCGCCGGGAAGACCTGCGGGTCGGCGAAGCCCGCCGCCGCGAACGCCCCGCGCACCGCCCGCTCGATCCCGGCCAGCCGGTCGGTGTCCGCCAGGACCAGCACCGAGCCGCCGAAGCCGCCGCCCATCATCCGGGCGCCCAGCGCACCCGCCGCGTTCGCGGCGGACACCACCAGGTCGGTCTCCGGGCAGGAGACCCGGTAGTCGTCGCGCAGCGAGGCGTGCCCGGCGGTCAGCACCGGCCCGAGCGCCCGCGGCTCGCCCGCGTCCAGCAGCGCGATCGCGTCCAGCACCCGCTGGTCCTCGGTGACGACGTGCCGCAGCAGCGGCCGCAGCTCGACGGGCAGCTTCTCCTCGGCCGCGGCCAGCTCCGCCGCGCCGACGTCGCGCAGCGCCCGCACGCCCAGCAGCCCGGCGGCCCGCTCGCAGCCGGCCCGCAGGCCCGCGTACGCGCCGTCGGCCAGGTCGTGCTTGACCCGGGTGTCGACCACCAGCAGCGACAGGCCGACCGCCGCCAGGTCGAGCGGCACCTGGCGGCCGTCCAGCGTCCGGGTGTCCAGGAAGTACGCGTGGCCCGCGACGCAGCAGCTCGACGCCAGCTGGTCGAGCGCGCCGCACGGCACCCCGACGTACCCGTTCTCGGCGCGCTGGGCCAGCAGCGCCCGGCCGGGCGCGTCCAGGCCGAGGCCGTACAGGTCGTCCAGGGCGATCGCCGTGGCGCACTCCAGCGCGGCGGACGAGGACAGGCCGGCGCCGGTCGGCACGTCCGAGACGAACGCCAGGTCCGCCCCGCCCACCCGGTGCCCGGCCTCCGACAGCGCCCAGAACACGCCCGCCGGGTACGCCGCCCAGCCCGGCACCGAACCGGGCGCCAGCGCGGCCGCCGCGAACTCGGCCACCGAGCCGTCGCCCTGCGCGCTGAACAGCCGCACCACGCCGTCGGCCCGGCGGCGGGCCGCCACCCGGGTGGTGTGCGGGAGCGCGGCGGGCAGCACGAAGCCCTCGTTGTAGTCGGTGTGCTCGCCGATCAGGTTGATCCGGCCGGGAGCGGCCCACACGCCGTCGGGGGAGCCGCCGAAGACGGCGGCGAAGACGGCGGCGATGCCGGTGTCGGCGGCGGTCTCGGCGGCGGGGTCGGTGGTCATCGGGCGCTCCAGCGGACGTTCACGGACGGTCTGGCGGTATATTCAACACATTCAAACACACCACACCAGACCCGAACAGGGTTGGTGCCCCACCCCGCCAACTATGCTGGGCGCGCCCCGCCCCCACCCCCTCCGGAGGACCCCGTGACCACCGACGGCGGACTGCTCGCCGACCAGCGCCGGGCCCTGATCCTCGACCTGGTGCACCGCGACGGAGCCGTCAAGGTCGCCGACCTCGTCGACCAGCTCGGCGTCTCCGACATGACCGTCCGCCGCGACCTGGACGCCCTCGCCCGGGCCGGCCGGGTCCGCAAGGTCTACGGCGGCGCGGTCGCCCGCACCGCCAGCGCCGAGGAACCCGCCTTCGAGGCCAAGACCACCCTCGCCCCCGCCACCAAGGCCGCCCTCGCCGAAGCCGCCGCCGCCCAGGTCCAGCCCGGCACCGTGGTCGCCGTCTCGGCCGGCACCACCGCCTACGCCGTCGCCGCCCGCCTGCTCGACATCCCCGGCCTCACCGTCGTCACCAACTCCCTCCCGGTCGCCGAACTCGTCCGCGCCCGCGGCGACAACGGTCCCGCCCTGCTGCTCACCGGCGGCGCCCCCACCCGTTCCGCCGCCCTGGTCGGCCCGCTCGCCGACCAGGCCATCCGCTCCCTGCACGCCGACCTGTTGATCATCGGCGCCCACGGCGTCAGCGAACGCGCCGGCCTCACCACCCCCAACCTCGCCGAGGCCCAGACCAACCGCGCCCTGATCGCCTCCGCCCACCGCACCATCGCCGTCGCCGACCACACCAAGTGGGGCGTCGTCGGCCTCAGCAGCTTCGCCGCCCTCACCGACCTCGACTGCTTCATCACCGACCAGGCCCTCCCCGCCGACGCCCGGGCCGTCCTCACCGAGTCCTGCGCCGAACTCCTGCTGGTCTGACCGACCCGGCCGCCCGGTTGTTAGGGTCGGCAGGGTGGGGGTGAACGGACGGATGGGTGTCGCGGTGTGGGCGGCGATGCGGCGGCCGGGGCGGTTCCTGGTGTCGTGGTGGCCGTGGCGGGCGTGGGCGCTGCTGGTGAGCGGCGCGGGGCAGGGGGTGCTGGTGCTGGCCGGGCTGGCGGTCGGGCTGGCGGTCGGGGTCGGGCTGTCGGTGTTCGGCGTCGGGGTGCTGGTGCTGGGTTGGACGGCGCTGATCGGGATCCCGGTCGGGGCGGTGGAGCGGGGGCGGCTGCGACTGGTCGAACCGGAGCGGCTGCCCGACCCGCACCACGGCGCGGCCCGCGGGCTGCGCGGGCGGCTGCGGGAGCGGGCCAGCTGGCGCGAACTCGGCTACGCGCTCGCCCAGTCCACCGTGTTCGCCGCCGTCGGCCTGCTGTTCGCCGCCGCGCTGGCGTTCTGCCTGCTGCTGGTCTCCGCCCCGCTGTTCATCCTCGCGGTCAGCCCCGACACGGTGATGCTGTGGCCCGGACGGCCGGTCTCCGGCCCGCTGGACGGCCTCCCGGCGAGCGCCGCCGGCCTGCTCGGACTGGTCGTCCTGGCGTACAGCGGCGGCCTGCTGGCCGGGGCCCAAGTGCGGCTCGCCCAGCAGCTGCTGGGCCCGCGAGACACCGACCTGGGCGTCCGGGTGATCGAACTCACCCGCTCCCGGGCCCGGCTGGCGGACGCCTTCGAGGCCGAACGCCGACGGATCGAACGCGACCTGCACGACGGCGCCCAGCAGCAGCTCGTCGCCCTCGGCATGACCCTCGGCCTGGCCGAACTCGAACTGGCCGAACTCGTACGGCGCGGCCACGACACCCCCGCCACCGCCCTGGTCGCCCGGGCCCGCGGCGAGGCCCGGCTCGCCCTGGAGCAACTGCGCACGCTGGTCCGCGGCATCCACCCGCAGGTCCTCACCGACCACGGACTCCCGGCCGCCGTCGCCGAGTTGGCCGCCCGCCACCCCGTACCGGTCCTGGTCGAGCTGGAGTTGCCGCACCGGCTGCCCGAACAGGTCGAGAGCGCGGCCTACTTCACCATCACCGAGGCGCTCACCAACGCCGCCAAGCACGCCGACGCCGACGAGATCACCGTCCGCGGCGGCCACCGCGCGGGCGCGCTGCGGCTCTCCGTCACCGACAACGGCCGCGGCGGCGCCGACCCGCGCGCCGGAGCCGGCCTGCAGGGGCTGGCCGACCGGCTCGCCGTCCTCGACGGGCGGCTCACCGTCACCAGCCCACCCGGCGGGCCCACCCGCCTCGACCTGGAGGTTCCGTGCTGAGGATCGTGATCGCCGAGGACGCCGTCCTGCTCCGGGCCGGACTGGTCGAACTCCTCGAACGGGTCGGCCACCGCGTCCCGGCCGCCGTCGGCGACGCCGCCGCGCTGATCCGCGCCGTCGACGCCGAGCGCCCCGACGTGGTCGTCACCGACGTCCGGATGCCGCCCGGCCACCGCGACGAAGGTCTGCGCGCCGCACTGGAGTTGCGCGGACGCCACCCCGGCCTGCCGGTCCTGGTGCTCTCCCAGTACGTCGCCACCGCCTACGCCACCCGGCTGCTCGGCGAGGGCTCCGCCGACCGAGGCGGCCTCGGCTACCTGCTCAAGGACCGGGTGCTGGAGGTCACCGACTTCACCGACGCCCTGGAGCGGGTGGCCGCCGGCCGGACCGTCATCGACCCCGAGGTGGTGCGGATCCTGCTCGCCCGGCACACCGCCGCCGACCCGCTGCGCCGACTCACCCCGCGCGAGCGGGAGGTGCTGGGGCTGATGGCCGAAGGCTGGAACAACCAGGCCGTCGCGCAACGGCTCGGCGTCACCGAGGCGTCCGTGGTCAAGCACGCCGGGAACATCTTCATGAAACTCGACCTGGACCCGGAGGAGGGCAACCGGCGGGTACTGGCAGTCCTCGCCTACCACAACCGGGCGAACGAGGAAGTGAACTGACGCCCGGTCAATTCCACTCCGGGCGGGCCGGATCGCCGGGGGTGGGGGAGAGCAGCTCCGCCAGCCGGCGGGCCGACGCGTCCCAGGACCAGTCCCCGGTCACCCACTCCCGGCCGGCCCGCCCGAACTCCCGTGCCCGGTCCGGGTCTTCGAGGAACTCCAGGACCGCCTCGGCGACCTCCTCGGCCCGTCGCCCGTCGACCACCGTCCCCGTCCGGCCCGGCCGTACCGCGTCCGGCGCGCCGCCCGAACGCCCCGCCACCACCGGCAGGCCGCTCGCCGACGCCTCAAGGAAGACGATGCCCAGCCCCTCCGCCTCCAGCCCCAGCCGGCGGGTCCGGCACGGCATCGCGAACACGTCCGCCGCCGCGTAGAACGCCGCCGTCTCCCGGTGTCCGTGCCCGCCCGCGAACACCACCGAACCCGGCGGGCAGCGCCGGGCCAGCCGCCGCAACCGCGACTCGTCCGGACCCGCGCCCACCAGCAGCAGCACCGCGTCCGGCACCCGGCGGCGGATCAGCGGCAGCGCCCGCAGCAGCACGTCCTGCCCCTTGCGCGGCACCAGCCGGGCCACGCACAGCACCACCGGCCGCCGCCCCAGCCCGTACCGCCCGCGCACCGCCGCCCGGGCCGCCGCCGACGGCCGGAACACCGCCGGATCCACCCCCGGCACCAACCGCGCCATCCCCGCCGCCCCCGGCCCCAGCGCGGGCGCGATCCGCCGCCGGGTGAACTCCCCGAGATACGTGACCGTGTCACAGGACGCGCCGACTCGACGCAGCAACCGCCGCGCCAACGGCGCCCGCGCCCACCACACCTCGTGCCCGTGCGTGGTCGCCACCACCCGCTCAGCCCCGGCCCGCCGCACCGCCGGCCCTAGCGCCCCGAGCGGCGCGGCCGCCCCGAACCACACCCGGTCGCACCCGTACCGCGCCATCAACCCGGCCGCCCGCCCGGCCACCCGCGCGGTCGGCAACAGCATCCGCACCGGCTCCCGCACCACCGGGAACGGCAGCCCCGCGTCGAACTCCGCCGCCCCCGGCTCGTCCGACGCCAGCACCACCACCCCCTCCCCGGCCCCGGACAGCCGGACGGCCAGCGCGTGCACGAAGGTCTCGATGCCGCCCTGCCGGGGCGGGAAGTCGTTGGTGACGATCAGGGTGGTGCCCACGGTAATGCTCCTTCGCGGAACGGACGGGAGGGGAGGGGGAGGCAGCGGGAGTAGGGGCGGGCTCAGCGGCTTCGGGGGGCGGTCGCCAGGCGGGTGAAGGCGGAGAGGAACAGGGGCAGCGCCAGATAGCCGAAGCGGCCGGCGGGGGCGAGCAGGAAGGCCAGGGCCAGGCCCGCCGCCAGGCGGTCGGCGGCGGCGACCGCGTGCCGGGGCGGGCGCAGCAGCAGGGACAGGGCCACGGCTGCCCCGCCGAGCAGCAGCAGTCCGACCGCCGCCCCCCACCCGGCCGGGCCGAGGTCCGCGAGCAGCCGGCCCGGCAGCGGGCTCGCCGCCGGGGTGGGCCACGGGCCCCGGCCCAGCGGGAACGCGAAGACCTGCCGCAGCAGCGGCCCCGGCGCCCGGACCAGCCACGGTGCCACCAGCAGCGCCGTGCCCGCCACCGCCACCCCGGCGCAGCGCAGCGCCGCCCGCCGTCCCGCGGTCACCGCGAGCAGTGCCACCACCACCGGGACGGCGGGCCAGGCCGTCCACTTGAGCGCACCCGCCACCGCCAGCGCCGCCCCCGCCCCGGCCGGCCGGCGGGCCGCGCCGAGGGCCAGCGCCAGACAGAGCAGCCCCGTCAGCGGCAGGTCCACCCCGCTGGCCGCCACCCCCAGCGCCACCGGCGGCGACGCCAGCAGCGCGACCAGCCCGGTCCGGGCGGCGGCCGGTTCGGTACGGCCGGTTCCCAGGGCCTGCGTGGGGGAGGGGAGTTCGAGGACACCGACGCGCGCGGATCGCGTCGGCGTGCGCGCGGGCGAGGGAACTCCCGTGCGCTGCGGCGGAGTCGATGCGGTCGTGACCGACTCCCACCGCCAGGAACGGAGTTGCCGCCCTCCCCGGTCGTGGTCCCGGTCGCGGCTGCGTGCCCCGGTCGGCGCCAGGTGGCGCCAGGCGGCCCGGCCGGTGGCCAGGAAGGCGGTGGCGCACCAGAGCCGGGGATCGGTCGCGGGGCCTGCCGCCCGGCCGAGGAGGGCGTGCGGCAGGCCGAACGCGGCCAGGCCGGGGAGGTAGGGGGTGACCTCGGCGGGCCCGGCCGGGGCGTCCAGGTAGGGGGAGCCGTGGGCCAGCAGCAGCTCGCCGGCCCGGGCCAGCACGGACACCTCGCTCTGGCCGGAGCCGCTGCCGACCAGCAGGGCGAGCGGGAGCAGCACGGCCCCGCCGAACGCCGTCCACCCGGACAGCGCCACCGCTCGACGTGCCCGATCGCGACCACCGGGCGACGGTGGCAGTGGCAGTGGCAGGGGCAGCAGGGCGACCACCGCCGCCGCCAGGTAACCGGCGGCGGCGAGGGCACCCCAGACGCGGTGCGGGCCGAGCGGGGAGATCAGCGGGAAGAGGGCGGCCCAGCCGGCGCAGCCCAGCCAGCCCGCGCACCACCGCAGCCGTCGGCCCGGCGGCGGGCCCGGCGGCAGGTCCGGTTGCGAGCTCGGCGTCCGGCCCGCCGCCGGTTCGGGCAAGGGTGGTCGGGGGTGTCGGTCGGTCACCCGGTCCATTCCAGTACGGCGGCCGGTCGGCGTCATGACGGCCAGGTGGAGGCCCGTGGTCGGGTTTTCCCTACCACTGGCGGCCGGTCCGGCGGGCCGGATCGGCTTGCCGATCCGTGCCACTTGGTCTGGACCGCTGGACGTTTCGCGGGCCGCTTGCGCACACTGGCGCGATGAAGCTCCGACCGGCCGTCGGCCTGGAACTGCACGACCTGGACGTGCCCGACCCCGGACTACTGCCGTTCGCGGCAGGCAGTTTCGACCAGATCGGTCCGCTGTCCAGGGCGGACTTCCCGCACCGGCACTCCTTCTACGAGTTGGCCTACGTCACGGCGGGCAGTGGAACCCACGTCATCGACCTGGTCGAGCACCGGATCCAACCGCCGGCGCTGTACGTGGTGCTGCCCGGCCAGGTGCACAGTTGGCGCGGGGTGAGCCGACTGGACGGCTGGGTGCTGCTGTTCAACGAGGACTTCCTGCACCAGCATCCGAAGGACCTGGCCCTGCTGCGCACCCTGGCGACCGGTCCGGCGCTCCGCCCCGACCGCCGTGAGCACCGCGAAGTGCTGGGCATCCTGCGGGAGTTGGTGTCGGAGTACCAGGGCCGGATGGACGGCGGCCTGGGTGTGATGCAGGCGCTGCTGCACGTCCTGCTGGTCCGCGCGCTGCGGGTGGCCCGCGGTCGCGGCCCGGCCGCCGTGCCCAGGGCGGCGAGCCATCCGCTCGCCGCCCGGTTCGCCCGGATGATCGCCGACGCCGACCGCGCCGACCGCTCGGTGCTCGCGCTGGCCCGAGAACTCGGCGTCTCCGCAGGCTACTTGCACGAGGTGGTGAAGGAGGCGACCGGCCGCACCCCGGCCCGGCTGATCCGCGAGCAGCAGACCCTGGAGGCCAAACACCTGCTCACCACCACCGACATGACGATCCGTCAGGTCTCGGTGGCGGCCGGCTTCTCCGACCCGGCGTACTTCTGCCGCTTCTTCCGACGCGAAGTCGGCCGCACCCCCGGGGAGTTCCGCGAGAAGGCCGGCTGAGCGGGCAACCGGCCGGCTGAGCGGACGGGTGTCCTCGGACGGTCCGCCCAGCCGGCGCGGCGGCGGGTCAGCCGTGCTCGCCCAGGCACAGCACCAGGACGGAGCTGCGGCGGGTCTCCACGTAGGTGGCCACCAGTGCCGGCTCGGTCTCGCACTCCTTCTCGTCGGCGCCGTGCACCACCTTGAGGACGGTGAACTCGGCATCGGCCGAGCCGCAGTCGACCAGGCTCACGTCCGGCTTCTCCTCGCTGCCCGCGTTGTGCGCGCAGTCGCCCGCCTTGGCGGCGGCCGGGGTGTCGCGCGAGAAGTAGGCGGCGACGAAGAGCGCCGCCACGATCGCCAGGACCAGGCCCGCGACCTTGAGGAGGCCCGGCAGCCGACGGCGGGCCGCGGGCGCCACCGTCGGCTCCGCCTCGTACGCCGTACCCGCCTCCTCCGCGGCGCCCGCGGTTTCGGCGCCTTCCCCGGCGCCCCCGCCTTCCACGGTCTTCGCGGTTCCGACGGCTTCGGCCTGCCCCGGCCGCGACCCCGACCCGGTCTCGTGCGCGGTCGCGTCGGCGGTCGCGTCGGCAGTCGCAGTTGCAGTCGCGCTCGCGCCCCCCTCCCCGTCCTCGGGTTCGGGTGCGGTGGCAGCGGCGGCAGCGGTGGGCACGGGCGGAGTGGTCACGGGGGTCCCTCGGTGTTCGAACGGAGCGGCAGGGCAGGCAGGGTACCGCCGCCCGGTCGGGCCGTTCCGCCCGGGGTGCGCGAGCGGGGGGCGGGGGCCCGGGGGGCCGCTCCGCAACGGTCGGTTAAGGTCTGCTGCCCCCGCCCGCTCCGCTCCCGGCCGGTTCCGTCGCAGCTCAGCTGACGTATCGTCAACTTCCTTCCCTAAGCGAGCCCCAGGCGTACCATAAGCTGGCCCAAACTCCGCCGACGCCCGTCCCAACCCCGGTTGACGTCCGGTCGAACGGAGCGTGCCGGCGGCTGAGGAATGCACCACGTCCCGCCGTCCCCGTCCATCGACGGCCCGGCCGGGCAGGGCCTAGCGTCTGAGGCACCCCACAGCGCCGCCGTGTCGGGAGACCCGACCTCTCCAGGTGTCATGTCCCATCCAAGGGAATCCGGGCGTGCGGCGACCAACAGAGGCAGTCGAACGGAGAGCCATGTCCACCCCCCACAACCCGCTGGACGGCCTGAGCGAGTTGGCCGATCGAAAGATCAGCCGCAAGGGCCTGCTCAAGGCGGCCGCCGCGGCCGCCGCCGCGCCGGTGCTGGTCGGCACCGGTGTCGCCCTGGCGCGCGACGCGGTCGCCGCCGACGCGCCGGCGCCGCTCCCGCTCACCCCCGAGTGCACCGACGGCCACACCACCATCGAGCAGATCGAGGGCCCGTACTTCAAGCCGGGCTCCCCGCTGCGCACCAGCCTGGTCACGTCCGGCACCCAGGGCGTCCCGCTGACCGTCAGCGGCTTCGTGTTCGGCCGGAACTGCCTTCCGATCGCCGGCGCGCTGCTGGACTTCTGGCAGGCCGACACCAACGGCACCTACGACAACTCGGGCTACACGTTCCGCGGCCACCAGTTCAGCGGCGCCAACGGCTCGTACTCGCTGACCACGATCGTGCCCGGCCTCTACCCCGGCCGCACCCGGCACATCCACGTCAAGGTGCAGGCGCCGAACCAGCCGATCCTCACCACCCAGCTGTACTTCCCGAACGAGCCGCGCAACGCGACCGACACCATCTACGACCCGGCGCTGCTGATGACCGTCCGCCAGGTCGGCAACGGTCGCGAGGCCAGCTTCGACTTCGTGCTCAACGTCAACGGCACCGGCACGCCGAGCCCGAGCCCGAGCCAGACCCAGGGTTCGCCGACCCCGAGCCCCAGCCCGAGCCAGACCGGTGGCACCACCACCTGGAAGGTCGGCGCCACCTACAAGGCCGGCGACGTGGTCACGTACAACGGCGTCACCTACGTCTGCATCCAGGGCCACGTCGCCTACGCGGGCTGGGAGCCGCCGAACGTCCCGGCCCTCTGGCAGCGCCGCTGACCCCCACCCTGACCCGTCGCTGACCGACCCCACCCCCACGCGGGCGGTCAGCGGCGACAGCCACCCGAAGCGGCGGCACGGACCCACTCCCCGGGAGGGGAAAACCGGGAGACCGGGACCGTGCCCGCCAAGCGCCATGACGGCCCGAGCGCGGGGTGCCCGGGCCGTCATGGCGCACCACCGCCGCGAGGCGGCACCACCGCGGCCGGCCGCCGGCGCCACCCGTCCGATCCCGCCGCCCCTCCCGATCCCCGTACGCTCGTCCCTGTGACCGAGCAGCAGCAGTACCAGCACCTGGTGGTGACGACCACCCACGAGGACGAGGCCGCGGCCCGCTCCCTCGCCGTCACCCTGGTCCGCGAACGCCTCGCCGCCTGTGCGCAAGTCCACCCCCTCCGCTCGGTGTACTGGTGGGGCGGCGAGGTCCAGGACACCACCGAGTGGCGGGTCGACCTCAAGACCCGGGCCGCCCTCGTCGACCGGCTGACCGCCCGGATCGGCGAACTGCACGCCTACGAGACCCCCGAGGTGATCGCCGTCCCGATCACCGCCGGCGCCCCCGGCTACCTCGCCTGGCTGGACGCGGAGACCGCCGAGCCGCCCGCCGCGACCGCCGACCCCGCCAGCAGGCCCGCCGCCGGATAAACCGTTCGCACCCGGCGCCCCGCCGCCCGTACGCTCCGCCCCGAGGACCGCCACCGGGGGAGCCGTACCGTGCCGATGCACCAGACCGTCCGCGCCGTCAACGAGCTGACCGCCCGCTGGGCCCGCACCGCCCCCGCCCCCGGCCGGAACACGGTGTTCAGCGGCCCCGGCGCCTGGGCCCCGCTCGCCCTGCTCGCCGCGGGCGCCGCCGGCCCGGCCGCCGCCGAACTCGCCGACGCGCTGGGCGTCCCCCCGGACCGGGCCGCCGCAGCCGGCCGCGACCTGCTCGCCGTCCTCGACCGGACGCCCGGCGTCGCCGCCGCGCTCGGCCTCTGGACCCGCGCCGGCCTCCCGCTCGAACCCGGCTGGACGGCCGCGCTGCCCCCGCACGGCCACGCCCGGCTCACCGGCGACCCCGCCACCGACCGCGCCGCGCTGGACGGTTGGGCCGCCGAGCGGACCGGCGGCCTGATCCCCCGGATGCCCGCCGTCCTCACGCCGGACACCGAACTGCTGCTGGCCGGGGCGCTCACCGTCCGCACCGACTGGATCCGCCGCTTCCAGGCCGCCCCGGAGGAGATCGAGGAGGGCCCCTGGGCCGGCCGCGTCGCGGCCGGCCTGTTCCGCTCGACCACCCTGCTCGACCGGGTCGGCGTCGCCGAGACCGAGGCCGGGCCGCTCACCGTGCTCAAGGTGCTCGGCCGCGCGGGCGTGGACGTCCACCTCTGCCTCGGCCCCGAGGACGCCCACCCCGGCACCGTCCTGGCCGCCGCCGTCCGCACCGCCGAACGGCCCCGCCTGCTGCGCCCCGGCACCGAACTCCCCGGCGGCGCGGCCGGCCCCGGCCTGTACGTGTACCGGGAGCGCAGCCACTCCCGCGAGCCCCGACTCTTCGTCGACACCGTCGAGTTCGACCTCGCCGCCGACCACGACCTGCTGGCCCGCCCCGACCTGTTCGGGCTGCCCACCGCCGCCGACACCGGTCGCGGCCACTTCCCCGGCATCAGCCCCGAACCGCTGGCGGTCGGCGCCGCCCGGCAGGCCGCCACCGCGGTCTTCGGTCCGCGCGGCTTCCGGGCCGCCGCGGTCACCGCCTTCGGCGCCGTCGCCGGCGGGATCGACACCCGGCGCCCCCCGTACCTGGCCCGGCGGATCAACGCGTCCTTCGACCGCCCGTTCGGCTTCCTCGCCGTCCAGCGCGGCTCCCGCCTGGTCCTCGCCGCCGGCTGGGTCGCCGAACCCACGCCGGGCGAACTCCCGTCCTGGGACTGACCCGTCCCCTTCCTCGTCCTTTCTCCCCGTCCTCCGCCGGTGCCGTCCGGACGGCGCTTCAGCGTGCCGGGCCGATCCCCTCGGGCAGGCCGGCCAGCACGAAGGCCACGGCCTCCTCCGGCGTCTCGAAGCGGGCGAGCACCTCGTGCCCGTCCCGTACGGCGTAGGACCCCTCGTAGCTCGGCCAGATCATCGGCCCGACCCCGGTCAGGCGCCGGTTCGCCGTGGTGCTGGTGGAGAACCAGAGGTTGCCGTGGCTGGTCACCGGCATCAGCCGGCGGAGCACCGGCCGGGCGTACGCCGCCGCCACCAGCGCCCGGGCACGCACGAAGCGGTTCATCGGCGGAGTGTGGAAGCGGTCCAGCAGGCGGCACCACGCCAGTTCGACGGTGTCCAGCGGCTCCCGCTCGTGCGCGAGGGCCCAGGGGCGGAACTCGACGAACGGGGCCCGCGCCCTGGTCTCCGCGAGCCCCGCCCCACCGGCCCAGGCCGCCAGTGCGCGGACCAGCTCGGCCGGATCGGCGGTCGACCCGGCGGCCAGCCGCAGGCCGCCGCTCCGGAGGTGCACCCAGTAGGCCCGCCGCCGCTCGTCGTCCGCACTCACCCGCATCCCCCGGTCGAGTCCCGCGACGACGTACACGGCCAGACCGTCCCACAGCTCCTCCGGCTCGGGCAGCACGATCCCGAGGCCCGCGGCGGCCCGCAGCAGCACCTCCCCGAGCGTCACGCCGTCCCCGCCGTCCCCCGCCTCGAAGTCCATCCCGCCAGTATCCCGCCGGGCGCCTCCCTCCGGTGCTGTGCCTGCGGTCCGGTACCGTCACCCGGCCCCGCCACACTCCCCGGCCACCGCGCCGATCGGCGACGGGGCGCCAAGGCCAGGGGAAAGCGGGTACGGACCGATGGGACGATGGAGCGGACTCGGCAAGGCCGCACTGGCACTGCTGATCCTCGGGCTGCTGCTCCCGCTGGGCGGCGTCGGCTACGCGCTGGCGCTCCAGCCGCGGACGTTCACGCTGTCGGCCGGCAACATGGCCCCGACCTACCAGCCCGGCCAGCGCCTCCTCACCTACGGTGTCGACTCCCGGGACGTCCGGCGCGGCGACGTGGTGGTCTTCACCGCCACCACCCAGGAGGACCCGGTGCCCGGGCCGCACTTCGGCCGGGTGATCGGCCTCGGCGGCGACCGGGTCGCGCAGTGCGGTGACCAGCCGGTCCAGTTGAACGGCGCCCCGCTGAACGAGCCCTACCTGTACGGAGGCGAGCCCAACGGCGTCCGCTGCTTCGACACCACCGTCCCGTCCGGGCAGATGTTCGTGATGGGCGACCACCGGGCCAACTCGATGGACTCCCGGCTGCGCGGCACCTACCCGGTCACCAGCGTGGTCTCCCGCGACGCCGCCCACCACGGCGCGCTGCTCACCATCGGCACCCTGTTCCTCGTCGGCCTGCCGCTCCTCCCGGTCTCCCTGCTGCTCGCCCTGCTGGCCCGCCGCCGCCGGAACAAGACCGGCCCGCAGCCCGCCGGTTACCCGGAGTGGGTGATGAACGGGCCGCCGCCCGCTGGGAGTTGATTCTCCGGAAGTCGGCTCTCCGGAAGGCGACCCGCCGGGGGCTTCCCTCCCGCCGGTTGTCGGTGGCGTCGCCTACGCTCGCGCCCATGCGAGCATCAGGCACCTTCACCGTCCAGGAGTTCACCCCCGCGCCCGTCCCCGCCGGGGAGGTCGTGACCGCCAGCGGGGTCGGCGTCGCCACCATGCGCAAGGAGTTCCGGGGCGAGCTGGAGGGCCGCTCCGACACCCTGTTCACCTCGGCCTTCGACCACGCCGCGGGCGTCGGCACCTACCTGGCGATGGAGTCGTTCGCCGGGGCGCTGCACGGCGCGGCGGGCAGCTTCAACTTCGCGCACTCCGCGACCACCCTCGGCACCGCCCGGGACGACGAGTACTTCGTCATCGTCCCGGGCAGCGGCACCGGCGCCCTCGCGGGCATCACCGGCACCGGCGGCATCGAGGTCGACGCGGACGGCACCCACCGGATCCGCCTCGACTACGAACTGCCCTCCGCCTGACCGGAGTCACTCCGCCTCGCGGGCCCAGGCGCAGAGCACCGGGACGCACCGCTCGGCGAAGTACTCGTAGTCCGCGGCGGTGTTGTACACGTGCGTGGAGAGCCGGTAGTAGCCGGTGCCGCCGAAGCTGGTGAACGCCGCCTCCACCCCGAACTCCCGGGCCAGCCGGTCGCGCAGGGCGTCGGCCTCCAGCCGGGTGCGGCCCAGGCCGGCCGGGAGCTTCACCAGGCGCAGCGCGTTCACCGGCGAGCCGACCTCGGCCGCGGCCGGCTCGCCGGTCGCGTCGGTGACCGCCGCCCCGATCAACTGCTCGGCGTAGTCGGCGAGTTCGCCCATGTAGCGGCGGGCCTCGGCCCAACCCCACTGCCGCTCGACGAAGTCCAGCGCGGTCGGTGCGGCCAGGTAGCCGGTGACGTCCAGTGTGCCCTGGGTGTCGAAGCGCTCCGGGAACGGCTCCTCGGCGCCCCAGGAGTCGATCAACGGGTAGAGCGCGTGCCGGAGTTCGCCGCGGGCGACCAGCGCGGCGGTGCCGCGCGGCGCGCAGCCGAACTTGTGCAGGTTGCCCACCCAGGCGTCGCAGTCCGCCCCGGCCAGCGGGTCCTCGTCCAGGCCGGGCACGTGCGCGGCGTCGACCAGCAGCGTGATGCCGCGCTCGCGGGCGAACGCGCCGACCAGGTCGACCGGGAGGTAGCGGGCGGTCGCGGAGGTGATCCGGTCCAGCACGATCAGCGCCGTCCGCTCGGTCACCGCCCCGATCACCGCCGCCGCGGCCTCCTCCGGGGAGGCCGCCAGCGGCACGTGCGCGGTGCGCACCGCCCCGCCCCAGCGCCGGGCCAGCCGGGCCGCGCCCATGGTGACCGCCCCGTAGCCGTGGTCGGTGACCAGCACCTCGCCGCCCGGCCGGTGCGGCAGGCTGCCGTAGACGGCGCTCGCCCCGGCGCTGGCGTTCGGCACCAGCGCGGTGAACTCGGCCGGGACCCGCAGGAATTCGGCGATCGCGGCGCGCGCGGCGGCGACCTTCCGGGGCAGCGCGGGGAACCAGACCACCGGCGAGGCGTCCATCTCCTCGCGCAGCCGCTGCTGCTCGCGCTGCGCGACCACCGGCACCGCGCCGAACGAACCGTGGTTCAGGTGCCGCATCCCCGGGTCGAGCGACCAGCCCGCGGCGGCGGGACGCCCGTCCGGGAGCAGCAGGGGCTTGGGGGCGACGGCGGTGGCCACGGCGATGCTCTCCGATCCGGCCGGACGCGACGCTGCCCCGGCCTGCGCAGATCCTGACACAGCCGCCACCCGGCCCGACCGGCGGGCGTCAGGCGGCGGTCACGGCCGGACGGCGCCCACGTACGGCATCACGTCCAGGTCGACGATCTGGACGTTCTTGCCGGTGCGCGGGGCGTGCAGCAGTTTGCCGTTGCCGACGTAGATGCCGACGTGGTGCAGGTCGGCGTAGTAGAAGACCAGGTCGCCGGGCTGGAGGTCGGCGCGGGCGACGTGCTTGCCGGCGTTCCACTGGTCCTGGGTGACGCGGGGGAGGCTGACGCCGCCGGCCCGGTAGGCCATCTGGGTCAGGCCGGAGCAGTCGAAGGAGTTCGGGCCCTCGGCGCCCCACTGGTAGGGCTTGCCGATCTGGGCGTAGGCGTAGTCGAGGATCGCCTTGGTCTGGCCGGAGGCGGGCCCGTCGTACGTCTGGCCGCGGGCCGAACTCCGGGACGCGGCGGGGGAGTCGTCGCCGAGGACGCGGGCCCGGTCGGCGGCCTTCAGGCCGGCCAGGATCCGGCTCGCCTCGTTCAGCTTGTCCTGGACCTCGGCCTTCTTGGCGCTGATGGTGCTGCGGGCCTGTTCCAGTTCGGCGAGCTTGTCGGCGGTCTCGGCCCGTTCCTGGTCGATCGAGCGCTGCAGCCGCAGCGCGTCGCGCAGCGCCGCGGCCTGCCGGTCGCCCGCCAGGTCCTGGAGCCCGGCCTGCTGGAGGTACTCGTCGGGGGAGGCGCTGAGCATCAGCCGGACGCTCGGGTCGATGCCGCTGGTGCGGTACTGCTCGGCGGCGATCGCGCCCAGCGTCTCCTGGAACTCGACGATCTTCTGCTGCTGCCCGGCGAGCCGGTCCTGGAGCCTGCCGGCCTCGTCCTGGAGCTGCTTGGCCCGTTCGTCGACCTTGTTGTACTGCTCGGTGGCGGCCTCGGCCTGCTCGTACAGGCCGTCGACCTTGGCCTTGACCTGGTCGATGCTCGGCGCGGGTTCGGCGCCGGCGGTGGCGGCGGGCAGCAGGGCGGCGGCTCCGGCGGCGGCGCCGAGCACGGCGGTCCTGGCGCGTCCGGCCGGTCGGGGGCGGCGGTGCGTTCCCATCGGCTGCGCTCTCTCCTCGGGGTCGGGCACGGGCACGGGCGCCGGCACCATCTACGAGATAACTTAGTAGTTAAGTAGAAGGACCGGCAAGGCGCCCCCCGCCCACTACGATGAGCGCGGCAACCAGCAGGGGCAGCGGGGAAGGGCGGGACGGACGGTGCGCGGACTCGGCGACCTGGAGGCGGAGATCATGGACCGCCTGTGGACCTGGGGCCGCCCGGCCACCGTCCGCGAGATCGTCGACGACCTCAACCGCACCCGGCCGCTCGCCTACACCACCGTCATGACGGTCGCCGACATCCTGCACCGCAAGGGCCTGCTGCGCCGCGAGAAGTCCGGCCGGGCCTGGAGCTACCGGCCCGCCTCCACCCGCGAGGCGTACAGCGCCGCCCTGATGCGCGAGGTGCTCGGCGAGAGCCCCAACCCCACCGGCGCGCTCGCGCACCTGGTCGAACAGCTCACCCCCGAGGAGCTCGCCGCGCTGCGCAGCGCCATCGACTCGGTCGGCGGCCCGGGCCGGGAACAGCCCGGGGACGGCCCCCGGTGACGGCGGCCCTCGCGCTGCTCGGCTACGCGCTGCTGGTCGGGGTGCTCGCCCCGCTGCCGCTGGCCCGCTCCCGCTGGGCGCACCGCGCGCCCCGGCTGGCCGTCGCGCTCTGGCAGGCGCTCGCGCTGTCCTACACCACCGCGCTGGTGCTGGCCGCCCACCACCTCGCGGTGCCCGGCGGCCACCTGCACCTCGGCCTGGCCGGGCTGCTGCACGTCTGCGGCGTCGAGCACCCCGGCGCGCTCGCCTCCGGCGGCACCTGGCGGCTGCTGCCGCCCGCCGCCGTCGCGCTCTGGCCGCTGGGCCGGCTCGCCGCCGCGCTGGCCCGCACCGCCCGGCAGCGCCGCCGCCACCGCACCGTCCTCGACCTGGTCGCCGCCCGGGACGCCGGCCTCGGCGCGCACGTCCTCGACCACGACACCCCCGCCGCGTACTGCCTGCCCGGCCGGCGCGCCCGGATCGTGCTCACCCGCGGCGCCCTGGAACTGCTCACCGACCGCCAGCTGGCCGCCGTCCTCGCCCACGAGCGGGCGCACGTGGCCGGCCGCCACCACCTGGCCCGGACCGCCGCGGACGCGTTCGCCGCCGCGTTCCCGTTCCTCCCGCTGGCCCGCCTCGGCGCCCGGGAGACCCCGCTGCTGCTGGAGATGGCCGCCGACGACCGGGCCGTCCGCCGCCACCCGCGCGCCGTGCTGGCCGCCGCCATGTACCGGGTCGCCGACGGCCAGGTCCCGCGCGCCGCGTTCGCCGCGGGCGGCCCCGCCGCGCTGCTGCGGGTCCGCCGCCTGCTCGCCCCCGCCGCCGCCCCGCACCCCGCGCTGCGGGCCGCCGCCGCGCTCGCCTCGGCCGCCGCCCCGGTGCTGCCGCTGCTGCTCACCTGCGGGCCGGTGCTGCCCTGAGCCAACGCGCGGCCGCCCGCCCCGGACGACGGTCCGGGACGGGCGGTTCACGAGGTCGCGACCGTCAGGCCAGCGGCTGCGGCCTGATCAGCGCGAACGGCGCGCCCTGCGGGTCGGCGACCACCGTCATCCGGCCCGCCGCCATGTCGAACGGCGGCGCCAGCACCGTCCCGCCCCGCTTGACCAGGGCGTCCACCGTCGAGTCCACGTCGTCGACCGCGAAGTACGTCAGCCAGTGCGCCGGGGTGCCGGGCGGGTCGTTGGCCAGCAGGGTGACCCCGCCGACCGCCCGGCCGCCGACCCGCAGCTCCCAGTACGAGTCCGCGCCGTCCAGCGGCTCGATCTCGATGCCGAACGCCTCGCCGTAGAACGCGGTCGCGGCCGGCACGTCACTGGTGTGCAGCTCGTTCCAGGTCAGCGCGCCGGCCTCGTTGACGACCCGCGCGCCGAAGAACTCGCCCGGCTGCCACACGCCGAACACCGCGCCCTGCGGGTCGGCCGCGACCAGCATCCGGCCCAGGTCCCCGACGTCCACGGTCGGGACGATCAGCGCGCCGCCGGCCCGGACGATCGCCTCCTGGGTGGCCTGCGCGTCGGTGGTCGCCAGGTAGCTGGTCCACACGGTCGGCGGCTCCGGCGCGCCCTCCGGCGCCATCGCCGGACCGATGCCGGCGACGGCCCGGCCGTTCAGCTCGCAGACCGCGTACCCGCCGAACTCGGCCGGGCCGGGCTGCCCCTGCCAGCCGAGCAGGTCGCGGTAGAAGTCCAGCGCCGCCTGCTGGTCCTTCGCCATCAGATCGACCCAGCACGGGGTGCCGGTCGCGTACGGGGTGGTGACTTCGGGCATTTTTTCGCTCTTTCCGGTTCGGGTCATCCGGTGCGTCCCCCGCCAGCCACCCTCCCGGCCCGCCCCCGCTCCCGCCACCGGGGCGGGCCCGCGCCCCCGCTCCCGCCCGCGCCGCCGCCCCCGGCGGGTCCCCCGTTCGGCCGCAGCCCCCACTCGGCCCGGGCCGCGAGCAGAACCGGCCCGGGCCCGGTCCTCAGGACCGGGTCAGGGCGATCAGCGCGATGTCGTCGGCGAGCTGGTGGGTCCAGTCGCGGACGTCCTCGGCGAGGTCGTCGACCAGGCGGCCCGGGTCGGTGGCGCGCAGGGCGGCGAGGCGCTCGCCGAGGGGGTAGAACTCGCCGGAGGAGTTGCGGGCCTCGCTGAGGCCGTCCGTGTGCAGCAGCAGGGCCGAGCCGTCCGGCAGGGCCAGCGGGGTCGGGGCGGGGGAGGGGCCGAGGCCGAGCGCGCCGAGGCCGAGCGGGAGCAGGGCCGGGACGGGCGTGGTGCGGACGCCGTCCGGGCCGATCCGCAGCGGGGCGAGGTGCCCGCAGTTGACCACCTCGACCTGCGCGCCGCCGTCCCGGTGCTGGAGCAGCAGCGCCGTCGCGAACAGCTCCTCGTCGCCGCGGGCCGCCGCCAGCCGGGCCAGCTGCCGGTCCAGCCGGGCGGCCAGCTCGCCCAGGTCGGCGGTCTCGTGCGCCTGTGAGCGGAAGCAGCCCAGCAGCTCGGTGACGGTCTGCACGGCCTGCAGGCCCTTGCCCCGGACGTCCCCGATCAGCACCCGGGTGCCGTGCGGGGTGCGCACCGCCTCGAAGAAGTCGCCGCCGACCCCGGTGCCCGCCGTCGCCGGCTGGTAGTGCCCGACCAGCCGCAGCTCGCCCAGCCGCCCCGGGATCGGGTGCAGCACCGCCTGCTGGAGGGCGACCTCGTTCGCCCGGACGCGGGCCAGCCGCTCCGACTGCTGGCGCCGGCTCCACGCCACCAGGCCCATCGCCGCGCCCACCGCCAGCGCCGCCACCGCCGCCCCCGGACGGTCCGCGACCCGGTCGCCCGCCAGCGCGACCAGCAGCAGGTGCTGCAACCCGGCCGCGCCCGCCACCGTCAGCGACACCACCGGCCGGCCCAGCAGCATCGCCACCAGCGCCACCACGCCGCAGGACACCCACAGCACCGTCTCCAGCTCCCGGCGGCTGGCCTCGCCGGTCAGCAGCGAGGTACTGCCCGGCACGGCCTGCGCCAGCACCCCGCCGAACAGGATCGCCGCCGGGTACAGCGCCGACGCCGCCGCCCGCCGCTGCCGGGGCAGCGCCGCCAGGAAACCGGCCAGGTACGGGATCTGCGCGACCACCAGGCCGAAGCCCACCAGCGTCGAGACCGCGCCCGCCACCAGCGCCGCCTGCCCGGCCCCCGCCGGCAGGAAGTGCAGCGTCGCCAGGCCCACCGCGGCCAGCGGCAGGCCCAGCGAGGAACCGGTCAGCGGCGTCAGCCGCCAGTGCCGGGCCACCAGCCCGGCCCCCAGCATGCCCAGCCCGTACCCCGACATCGCCAGCGTCACGTGCGCGAGCGTCACGCCGCGCTGCAACAGCAGCACCGGGGCGGTCGCCATCAGCCCGAGCTGGGCGAAACCCAGCGTCGCGCCCGCCGCCACCGCCCCGCCCGCCGCGCGGGCCGGCACCCCGAGCGCCGGCCGGCCCGGCCGCCGCCGCGCCAGCCGCACCGTCCGCACCCGGCACACCGCGAGCAGCACCGCCGCCGCGCACAACAGCACCCCCACCAGCGGGTCCGACCAGTCCCGCAGCGGGCCCAGCTCCAGCCCCGCCACGCCCAGCAGCGCCGCCAGCGCCACCCCCGGACCGCACACCGGCGCCACCGGCACCGAGGACCGCGGCAGGTGCTCGCGCGGCAGCAGCCGGAACGAGACCAGCAGCAGCAGCCCGGCCGCCGCCGGGAGCACCGACTCGCCGAGCCGCCAGCCCGCCACCGCGTCGATCCGCACCGCGACGTTCGCGCCCAGCACGAACGCCGTCGCCACCCCCGCGATCGCCCCGCCCACCACCCGGGTGATCCGGCCCGGCAGGTTCAGCACCGGGACGGACGCCAGCGCGGCGATCAGCACCCCGGCCGAACCGGCGTCCTCCACCGTCCGCCCCAGCAGGTACGTCCAGGGCCGCTGCGCCGAGACCGCGACGGCCCCGCCCGCCACCATCACCCCCAGCGCCCACCGCAGCACCCGGGGCCACCCCCACACGTCCACCGCCCGCCCCGCCACCAGGAACGCCGCCAGCATCGCCAGCGCCGACCCCAGCTGCGCCGCGACCGTCTCCCCCCGCCCCAACCCGAACTCCGCCATCGCCCCGGCCGCCGTCGCCCCGCGCAGCAGCGGCAGCAGCACGCACAGCGAGGCGGCGGCCACGAGCAGCAGTCGGACGGCGCGCCGGGGGGTGCCGGTCACGGGGGTCTCCTTCGGCAGGTCTGTGGACAGCAAGGCTTTCAGAGACCCCGAGCGACCAGAAGGGAAGAAGGTCACATAAGTCATATTTATCGCTTATCGGACATCTGCCAAGCACCGGCCTCCGAATCCGCCCGGGGGCGGCTGCCTGCGGCGGGCTCGCGGGGCGGAGGGGAGTGGGGAGGACGTCTGCCAAGCACCGGCCTCCGAATCCGCCCGGGGGCGGCTGCCTGCGGCGGGCTCGCGGGGTGGAGGGGGTGGGGAGGACATCTCCAAGCACCGGCCTTCGAGCGGCCCGGGGGCGGCCGCCTGCGGCGGGCTCGCGAGGCGGAGGGGGGAGGGTATCTGCCCAAGCGCGGCCTTCGAACCGCCCGGGGGCGGCCGCCTGCGGCGGGCCTGCCGTTCCGCCGATCGCCCTGTCGCCCGTTCTGCGGCTTTGCCGTCCCGCCACCTCGCCGTCCAGCCGCCCCGGAGGGGCCTGTGTGGGGGGGTCTGTCCGGTGGGTGGAATGCGTGGTGGGGGGCGGGGGCGGGTGGCTAGCGTGGCGGGTCGTTGACGGATCGTCACCCGTGGAGGGCCGCGCTTTGATGCTCACGACCGAATCCCATCCCGCCGTGCTGGCCGCGCTCGCGGAGGAGTGCGCGGCGCTCGGCTTCGCGATGTCGTGCGACCTGACGACGGGGCGGCTGCTGCGGACGCTCGCGGCGGCCCGCCCCGGCGGGCGGGTGCTGGAGCTGGGGACGGGGGCCGGGGTGGGGACGAGCTGGCTGCTGAGCGGAATGGACCCGACGGCCCGGCTGACCAGCGTGGAGCTGGACGCCGAGGTGGCGGCGGTGGCGGCCGGGCGGCTGGGGGCGGACCCGCGGCTGGAGCTGGTGGTGGGGGACGGGGCGGAGCTGATCGACGCGCTGGAGCCGGGCGGCTTCGACCTGGTCTTCGCGGACACCTGGCCGGGCAAGTTCCACCACCTGGACCAGGCGCTGGCCCTGCTCGCCCCGGGCGGCACGTACCTGATCGACGACCTGCTGCCGCAGCCGACCTGGCCGGACGACCACGCCGCGGCCGTCGTGGCGCTGGTCGAGCGGCTGACCGGCGATCCCGGCCTGCACGCCACCTACCTGGACTGCTCGACCGGCCTGCTGCTGGCCACCCGCCGCCCGTAGGCCGTCGGGGGGACGGCGGGCGTGGTGGCCGGTGCGGGCGGCGGGCCGGCCCCTACGGTGGCCGCCATGTGGCAGGACATGTTCGACGCGGGGATCTCGTACGGCGAGAAGGCGGCCCGCACGGTGCTGGTCTACCTGGCGCTGCTGGTGCTGCTGCGGCTGATCGGCAAGCGCGGGCTGGCGCAGCTGAACACCTTCGACCTGGTGGTGATGCTGCTGCTGTCGAACGTGGTGCAGAACGCGGTGATCGGGAACGACAACTCGGTCTCCGGCGGCCTGTTCGGGGCGGTGGTGCTGCTGCTCGCGGACTGGGTGATGGTGCGGCAGGCGGCCCGCCGGGACTGGTTCAACCGGCTGTTGAACGGGACGCCGACGGTGCTGGCCCGGGACGGGGTGTACGACCGGCGGACGATCGTCCGGCAGGGGATCAGGACCGGGGACCTGGACGTGGCGGTCCGGCAGCAGGGCGGCGACGCGGTCGAGGAGACCTCGCTGATCGTGCTGGAGCCGGGCGGGACGCTGCTGGTGGAGCTGAAGGCCGGTGACCAGGTCGCGGACAAGGACGACGTGGCGGCGCTGCGGGCCGCGCTGGCCGCGATCGAGGCCCGGCTGCCCCCGGCCGGCTGAGCGGGCGGGGGTGGCCGGGCGGTTTATACCGGTTCGGGGTGATCGTCGGACGATATTGACGAATCCTTAACGGCCCCCTTGCGCCCGCCCCGAGCCTTCGATTCGATCACCAAAAGCGCCCCCCATCTGCGGAAACAGGGAAAATCCGACAGTCTGACAGGCTGGTTGCCAAGTCGGCGGGGCCACATACGCTCCCGTGCTGTGTTCAACCTCCCCCAGGCGCTCAAGCGCCTCCTGATCGGCCGCGCCATGCGCAGCGAGGAACTCGGCGAGACCCTGCTGCCCAAGCGGCTGGCGCTGCCGATCTTCGCCTCCGACCCGCTCTCCTCGGTCGCCTACGCGACCGGCGAGATCCTGCTGGTGCTCACCGTCGGCGGCACCGCGTTCCTGTACCTGACGCCGTGGATCGCGCTCGGCGTGGTCGGCCTGATGGCGGTGGTGGTGCTGTCCTACCGGCAGGTGGTGCACGCCTACCCGTCCGGCGGCGGCTCGTACGAGGTGGTGTCGCGCAACCTCGGGGCGAACTCGGGGCTGGTGGTGGCGGCCTCGCTGCTGGTCGACTACGTGATGACGGTCGCGGTGTCGGTGGCCTCCGGGGTGGACAACATCATCTCGGCGTTCGGCTCGCTGGCCGGGCACCGGGTCGCGCTGGCGCTGGCCTTCGTGGTGCTGCTGGCCGCGGTGAACCTGCGCGGCATGCGCGAGTCGGGGCGGGCGTTCGCCGCGCCGACGTACCTGTTCATCGGCGCGATCCTGCTGATGGTGGTGACCGGCCTGGTCCGGCTGGCGTTCGGCGACAGCCCGCAGGCGCCGACCGCGCACCTGGGGATCGACCCGGAGGGCGGCAAGGACGCGCTGCAGGGCCTGGGGCTGCTGATGCTGGGCCTGCGCGCCTTCGCCTCCGGCTGCACCGCGCTGACCGGCGTCGAGGCGATCTCCAACGGCGTGCCCGCGTTCCGGGCGCCGAAGTCCCGCAACGCGGCGGCCACGATGGCGGTGATGGGCGTCGTCGCGGTGGTGATGTTCGCCGGCGTCACGCTGCTCGCGCTGACCTCGCACGTGCACTACGTCGAGGACGCCTGCCAGCTGACCGGCCTGGCCGGGGACTGCCACGCCTACACCCAGCAGACCGTGATCGCCCAGCTCGCCGCGAGCGTCTTCGGCGGCTCGGACAGCGTGCTGTTCTACGCCGTGCAGGCGGTCACCGCGCTGGTGCTGATCCTGGCCGCGAACACCGCGTTCAACGGCTTCCCGCTGCTGGCCTCGATCCTGGCCCAGCACCGCTACCTGCCCCGGCAGATGCACACCCGGGGCGACCGGCTGGCGTTCTCCAACGGCATCATCGCGCTGGCCATGGTGGCCGGGGCGCTGCTCTGGTTCTACCAGGCGGACGTCACCAGCCTGATCCACCTGTACATCCTGGGCGTCTTCACCTCCTTCACGCTCTCCCAGATCGGCATGGTCCGGCACTGGAACCGCGCGCTGGCCGCCGAGCCGGCCCCGGCGGCCCGGGCGGCCGCCCGGCGCTCCCGGGCGATCAACGGGCTGGGCGCCGTCACCACCGCGCTGGTGCTGGTGATCGTGCTGATCACCAAGTTCACCCAGGGCGCCTGGCTGGCCGTGGTCGCGGCGCTGCTGCTCTGGCTGACCATGCGCGGCATCCGCCGGCACTACGACGCCGTCGCCGCCGAGCTGGCCGTCACGGACGACGAGGGGGCGGCGACCCCGGCCCGGCCCCGGCAGGTGCACGCCGTGCTGCTGGTCTCCAAGCTGCACAAGCCCACCCTGCGCGCGCTCGGCTACGCGGAGGCGTTCCGGCCCGACACGCTGGAGGCCGTGACGGTGGACGTCGAGCCGGAGGCCACCGCCGAGCTGCGCGCCCAGTGGGACGGCAGCGGTCCCGACGTGCCGCTGCGGGTGCTGGACTCGCCGTTCCGGGAGATCACCAAGCCGGTGGTCGCGCACGTGCGCGCGCTGACCGCCGCCCGGCCCGGCGACGCGGTGGCGGTCTTCATCCCGGAGTACGTGGTCGGCCACTGGTGGGAGAACCTGCTGCACAACCAGTCCGCGCTCTGGCTGAAGAGCCGGCTGCTGTTCACCCCCGGCGTGATGGTGATCTCGGTACCCTGGCAGCTGACCTCGGCCACCCGCGCGGACCGACCCGCCCGGCGGGCCCCCGGCGCCGTCCGCCGCGGCGAGCCGACCCGGGGCCGCTGACCGGAACCGGGCGGCCGGACGGCCAATCGAAGAAGGCGGGGGTGTGAACAGTGGGTGAACTCCCGGAGTACGACGGCGTGTCGGGCGTCTGACGGACCGTCAGGTCGAACACCCGCCCGACCCCCGCAACCTGCCCCGCAGCGGCGCGAGCTGACGACCGGTCGGCTCGCGCCGCCCGTTTCCGCCCCCGCCCGCGGGGGCCCCGCGCGCCCCCGCCTCCGGCTCCGCACCCGCCCCGACCGGTAAACTTGCCCAGGTTGTCTCGCTTTCGACGCCTTCGACGGACCGCTTTCGACCGGCCGCCGGGGACCCCAGGACGAGGACCGCCGCTGCCATGACCACCGCCCCCGCCACCGCGCTGTTCCGCGCCCAGGACGCGCCCGCCCCGCGCACCCTGGTCGACCTGCTGGCGGCCACCGCCGCCGCCCACCCGCAGGAGCCGGCGCTGGACGACGGGCGCGAGACGCTCGGCTACGCCGCGCTGCTCACCGAGGTCGAGCGGGTCCGCCGCCACCTCGCCAAGGCGGGCGTCGGCCTCGGCGACCGGGTCGGCGTCCGGGTCCCGTCCGGCGGCAACCAGCTGTACGTGGCGATCCTGGCGGTGCTCGCCGCGGGCGCCGCGTACGTGCCGGTCGACTTCGAGGACCCGGACGAGCGGGCCGAGCTGGTCTTCGGCGAGGCCGACGTGAACGCCGTGATCGGCGCCGACTACGCCCTCGACCGGGTCAAGCCGTCCGGGCACGACGCCGGGCCGCCCGACCCGGAGCACGACGCCTGGATCATCTTCACCTCCGGCTCCACCGGCAAGCCCAAGGGCGTCGCCGTCACCCACCGCAGCGCCGCCGCGTTCGTCGACGCCGAGGCCGCGATGTTCCTCCGGGACGAGCCGATCGGCCCCGGCGACCGGGTGATGGCCGGCCTGTCGGTCGCCTTCGACGCCTCCTGCGAGGAGATGTGGCTGGCCTGGCGGCACGGCGCCTGCCTGGTGCCCGTCCCGCGCGCGCAGGTCCGCTCCGGCGCCGACCTCGGCCCCTGGCTGGCCGAGCAGGAGATCACCGTCATCTCCACCGTCCCGACGCTGGCCGCGCTCTGGCCCGCCGAGGCGCTGGACGAGGTCCGGCTGCTGATCTTCGGCGGCGAGGCGTGCCCGCCCGAACTCGCCGAACGCCTGGTCACCGAGGGCCGCGAGGTGTGGAACACCTACGGCCCCACCGAGGCCACCGTGGTCGCCTGCGGCGCCCTGCTGACCGGCCGGGCCCCGATCCGGATCGGCCTGCCGCTGGACGGCTGGGAGCTCGCCGTCGTCGACGAGGCCGGCGATCCGGTCCCGATGGGCGGCAGCGGCCAGCTGGTGATCGGCGGCGTCGGCCTGGCCCGCTACCTCGACCCCGCCAAGGACGCCGAGAAGTACGCCCCGCTCGAATCCCTCGGCTGGGAGCGCGCCTACCGCTCCGGCGACCTGGTCCGCGCCGAACCCGAGGGCCTGGTCTTCCTCGGCCGCGCCGACGAGCAGATCAAGCTCGGCGGCCGGCGGATCGAGCTCGGCGAGGTGGACGCCGCCCTCCAGGCACTGCCCGCCGTCTCCGGCGCGGCCGCCGCCGTCCGCACCGCCCGCGGCGGCAACCAACTGCTGGTCGGCTACCTGGTCGCCCAGGACGGCTTCGACCGGGACGCCGCCGTCGCCCGGCTGCGCGCCGAACTGCCCGCCGCGCTCGTCCCGCTGCTCGCCACCGTCGACCGGCTGCCCACCCGCACCTCCGGCAAGGTCGACCGGGACGCGCTGCCCTGGCCGCTGCCCGAACTGGAGAGCGCCGGGCCCGCCGAACAGCTCTACGGCACCGAGGCGTGGCTCGCCGAGCAGTGGGCGCGGATCCTCGGCGCCCCGCCCCGCGGCGCCGGCGACGACTTCTTCGCGATCGGCGGCGGCTCGCTCGCCGCCGCCCAGCTCACCACCCTGCTGCGCGCCCGCTACCCGGCTGCCTCCGTCCTCGACATCTACCAGCAGCCCACCCTGCGCAAGCTCGCCCGGCTGCTGGAGAAGTCCGCCCAGGCCGAGGGCCCGGCCCGCGAGGTCGCCCCGACCCCGCGCCGCGCCCAGGCCCTGCAACTGCTGCTGACCCTGCCGCTGGCCACCCTCACCGGCCTGCGCTGGACCCTCGCCCTCGGCGTCCTCGGCACCCTGCTGAACCTGCTCGGCGACTACCCGTGGGCCCCCACCGCGCCCTGGTGGCTGCTGGCCGCCGGCGCCGTCCTGCTGTACTCCGCGCCCGGCCGGCTCGCCCTCGCCGCCGGCGGCGCCCGGCTGCTGCTGCGCGGCACCGGCCCCGGCAGCTACCCGCGCGGCGGCTCCGTCCACCTGCGGCTGTGGACCGCCGAACGGCTCGCCGAGGCGGTCGGCGCCACCGAACTCTCCGGCTCCTGGCTGATCCGCTACGCCCGCGCGCTCGGCTGCCGGGTCGCCCCCGACGTCGACCTGCACGCCCTGCCGCCGGTCACCGGCCTGCTCCGGCTCGGCAAGGGCTGCGCCGTCGAGAACGAGGTCGACCTGTCCGGCTACTGGCTGGACGGCGACCGGCTGGAGATCGGCACGCTGCGGATCGGCGCCGGCGCCGTCGTCGGCACCCGCTCGACCCTGCTGCCCGGCGCCAAGATCGGCAAGCGGGCCGAGATCGCCCCCGGCTCCGGCGTCACCGGCTCCGTCCCCACCGGCCAGCGCTGGGCCGGCGCCCCCGCCGCCAAGACCGGCAAGGCCGAACACGGCTGGCCCAAGCAGCGCCCCCCGCGCACCGCGCGCTGGGCCGCCGCCTACGGCGTCACCGGCTTCGCCCTCACCCTGCTGCCGCTGCTCGCCGCGCTGCCCGCGCTGCTGATCGCCGGACGGTTCGTCCACCAGGGCGACGGCCTCGGCCAGGCCCTGCGCGGCGCCCTGCTCGCCCTCGTCCCCGCCACCCTCGCCTACGGGCTGGCCTACGCCGCCCTCGTGCTGGCCGGCGTCCGGCTGCTCTCCCGCGGCCTGCGCACCGGCTACCACCCGCTGCACGGCCGGGTCGGCTGGCGGGCCTGGACGGTCAGCCAGCTGATGGACCTGGCCCGCCAGACGCTGTTCCCGCTGTACGCCGGACTGATCACCCCGGTCTGGCTGCGGCTGCTCGGCATGCGGATCGGCAAGGGCGCCGAGGTCTCCACCGTGCTCGCGCTGCCCAGCCTCACCAAGGTCGGCGACGGCGCGTTCCTCGCCGACGACACCCTGATCGCCCCGTACGAGCTCGGCGGCGGCTGGGTGCGGATCGGCCGCGCCGAGATCGGCGAACGGGCCTTCCTCGGCAACTCCGGGATGACCGCGCCCGGCCGGGCCGTGCCCGACGGCGGCCTGGTCGGCGTGCTCTCCGCCACCCCGAAGAAGGCCAAGCGCGGCAGCTCCTACCTCGGCATGCCCCCGGTCAAACTGCCCCGGGCCGCCGACACCGCCGACCTCGCCCTCACCTACGAGCCGCCCGCCCGGCTGCGCTGGGCCCGCGGCCTGACCGAACTCGCCCGGATCGTGCCGGTGCTCGCCTCCACCGGCCTCGCCGTGCTCACCGCCGCCGCGCTCTGCGCGCTCGGCCGGCCGCTGCTGTCCGGCCTGGTGCTGCTCGCCGCCGGCCTGGCCGCCTGCCTGGTCTCGGCCGCCGCCAAGTGGCTGCTGGTCGGCCGGTTCCGGGCGGTCGAGCACCCGCTGTGGTCCGGCTTCGTCTGGCGCAACGAGCTCGCCGACACCTTCACCGAGGTGCTCGCCGTGCCCTGGCTGGTCGGCCGCACCGCCGGCACCCCGCTGATGAACCTGTGGCTGCGCGCGCTCGGCGCCCGGATCGGCCGCGGCGTCTGGTGCGAGAGCTACTGGCTGCCCGAGGCCGACCTGGTCACCCTCGGCGACGGCGTCAGCGTCAACCGCGGCTGCGTCCTGCAGACCCACCTCTTCCACGACCGGATCATGAGGCTGGATACTGTGGAACTCCGCGCGGGCTCCACCCTCGGCCCGGGCGGGATCGTGCTGCCCGGCAGCACCGTCGGCGAGCGCTCCACCCTCGGCCCGGCCTCCCTGGTGATGCGTGCCGAGACGGTGCCCGCCGACACCCGCTGGCTCGGCAACCCCATCGAAGCCTGGCAGCAGTGAGCACGTGTCCACCCCCGCGCCAGGAGGAACCCCACCGGTGAACCCCAAGCAGGCCCCCGTCGCCGACCCGTACTTCCCCCGGCACGGGGACCCGCGCTACCGGGCGCACCGGTACGAGATCGCCCTCGACTACCGGCCCGGCCCCAACCGGCTGGCCGCCTCCGCCCGGATCGCCGCCATCGCCGGGCCCGAACCGCTGCGCGAGTTCACCCTCGACCTCGCCGACTTCCGGATCGGCAAGGTGCTGGTCGACGGCAGGCCCGCGCACTACGCCCACCGGGACGGCAAGCTCCGGGTCAAGCCCGCCAAGGCCCCCGCCGCCGGCGCCGTCTTCACCTGCGAGGTGCACTGGTCCGGCAATCCGCGCCCGGTCCGCAGCCCCTGGGGCGGCCTCGGCTTCGAGGAGATCACCGACGGCGCGCTGGTCGCCTCCCAGCCCACCGGCGCCCCGTCCTGGTTCCCCTGCAACGACCGGCCCGCCGACAAGGCCGCCTACCAGCTGACCGTCACCACCGCCACGCCCTACGCCGTGGTCACCGGCGGCCGGCTGCTCAGCCGCACCACCCGCTCCTCCGCCACCACCTGGGTGTACGAGCAGCCCGCGCCCACCGCCAGCTACCTGGTCGGCCTGGCGATCGCCCCGCTGCGCCAGGTGCCGCTCGCCGAGCGGGCCCCCGGCACCGTCCCGCAGAGCGGCTGGGTGCCGCAGCCGCTGACCGCCCGGTTCGAGCACGACTTCGCCCGGCAGCCGCAGATGATGCGCCTGTTCGAGGAACTCTTCGGCCCGTACCCGTTCGACGGGTACACCGTCGCCGTCGTCGACGAGGACCTCGACGTCCCGGTCGAGGCGCAGGGCATGGCCACCTTCGGCCGCAACCACGTCGACGGGCGGCGCGGCTGGGAGCGGCTGGTCGCCCACGAGCTCGCCCACCAGTGGTTCGGCAACAGCGTCACCATCGCCGACTGGCGGCACATCTGGCTCAACGAGGGCCTCGCCAAGTACGCCGAATGGCTGTGGTCCGAGCGCACCGGCGGCCCCACCGCCCAGCGCAAGGCCGCCGACGCCCACCTCCAACTGCGCGGCCTCCCGCAGGACCTGGCGATCGGCGACCCCGGCAAGCGGCACATGTTCGACGACCGGGTCTACGAACGCGGCGGCCTGACCGTGCACGCGCTGCGCTGCGCCCTCGGCGACACCGCCTTCTTCCGGCTGCTGCGCGACTGGTCCACCGCCTACCGGCACGCCGTCGTCACCACCGACGACTTCGCCGCGCACGCCGCCCGCTACACCGACCGCCCGCTCGGCCCGCTGCTCGACGCCTGGCTGCACCGGGGCGCGCTCCCCGACCTGCCGACGCCCGCGGCCCCACTCGAGCCCTCGGGAGCGGTCGCGGAGCCCCGGCCTGGTGTACTGGGAGGCACGGGCCGCGAGGCCGTCCGTCGCTTCCTGAAGGATCGAGGCACATGAGCACGCACTACGACGTGGTCGTCCTGGGCGCCGGCCCCGGCGGCTACACCGCCGCCGTCCGCTCCGCCCAGCTCGGCCTGCGCACCGCCGTGATCGAGGCCAAGTACTGGGGCGGCGTCTGCCTGAACGTCGGCTGCATCCCCTCGAAGGCCCTGCTGCGCAACGCCGAGCTCGCGCACACCGTCCTGAACGAGGCCGAGCTGTACGGCATCCGGGTCGACGGCAAGGTGTCCTTCGACTACGGCAAGGCGTTCAGCCGCTCCCGACAGGTCGCCGACGGCCGGGTCAAGGGCGTCCACTACCTGATGAAGAAGAACGGCATCACCGAGTACGACGGCCGGGGCACCTTCGTCGACGACCACACCCTGCAGATCGCGCTGAACGGCGGCGGCTTCGAGGTCGTCACCTTCGACCACTGCGTGATCGCGGCCGGCGCCACCACCCGGCTGCTGCCCGGCACCGCGCTCAGCGAGCGGGTCGTCACCTACGAGGAGCAGATCCTCACCGAGGAACTGCCGGAGTCGATCGTCATCGCGGGCGCCGGCGCGATCGGCGTCGAGTTCGCGTACGTGCTGCACAACTACGGCGTCAAGGTCACCATCGTCGAGTTCCTGGACCGGATGGTGCCGCTGGAGGACGCCGACGTCTCCGCCGAACTCGCGAAGCAGTACCGCAAGTTGGGCATCCAGGTGCTCACCTCCACCCGGGTCGACAGCATCGACGACTCGGACCCGGACAAGCCGGTGAAGGTCACCGTCACCCGGGACGGCAAGCAGGAGGTGCTGGAGGCCGACAAGGTGCTCCAGGCGATCGGCTTCGTGCCCCGGGTGCACGGCTACGGCCTGGAGGTCACCGGCGTGCGGCTCACCGAGCGCGGCGCGATCGCGGTCGACGGGCGCGGCCGCACCAGCGTCGACCACATCTTCGCGATCGGCGACGTCACCGCGAAGCTGATGCTCGCGCACGCCGCCGAGTCGATGGCCGTGATCGCCGCCGAGACCATCGCCGGGGCGGAGACCATGGAGATCGACTTCGTGATGGTCCCGCGCGCCACCTACTGCCAGCCGCAGGTCGCCAGCTTCGGCTACACCGAGGCGCAGGCCCGGGAGCAGGGCTACGCGGTCAAGGTCGCCAAGTTCCCGTTCACCGCGAACGGCAAGGCGCACGGCATCGGGCACCCGGTCGGCTTCGTCAAGGTGATCAGCGACGAGACCCACGGCGAGCTGCTCGGCGCCCACCTGATCGGCCCCGAGGTCACCGAGCTGCTGCCCGAGCTGACCCTGGCCCAGCAGTGGGACCTGACCGTGCACGAGGTCGGCCGCAACGTGCACGCCCACCCGACGCTGGGCGAGGCCGTCAAGGAGGCGATCCACGGCCTGGCCGGCCACATGATCAACATGTAGTGCCGCCGTTCGGGTGAGCGCCCGCCGCCCCGGTGCCCCCCCGCTGGTACGGGAGCGCGCCGGGGCGGGTACGTCTCGGGGCCCGACGCCGTGAGGAGCCCCCGATGGACGCCCCCGCCCCCTACCTGACGGTCGACGAGCGCGCCGAGGTCGGCCGCGCCGCCCGCCGACGGGCCCCCCGCTCCACCGCCGGGCACTGGCGGCCCGCCGCCGGCCGGCCCGACCCGCTCGCGGTGCTGCGCGCCCAGGCGGAGAGCCGGCTGCCCGACCTGGTGCCGATCCGCAACGGCCGGATGGCCGCCTCCCCGTTCGCCTTCCTGCGCGGGGCCGCCGCCGTGATGGCCGGCGACCTCGCCACCGCCCCCGACAGCGGCCTGACCGTCCAGCTCTGCGGCGACGCCCACCTGGTCAACTTCGGGCTGTTCGCCTCGCCCGAGCGGGCCCTGCTGTTCGACCTGAACGACTTCGACGAGACGCTGCCCGGCCCGTTCGAGTGGGACGTCCAGCGCCTCGCCGCCAGCCTCGCGGTCGCCGCCCGGGAGAACGGCGAGAGCCCCGAGGACGCCCACCGGGTCGTGCTGGAGGCCGTCCGCGGCTACCGCGAGCACATCCGCGAACTCGCCGGGCTCGGCGAACTCCCGGTCTGGTACCGGCGGATCGACGCCGACGACCTGCTCGCCAACAGCAAGGGCAGGCCCCGCAAGCAGGCCGAGGCCAGCATCACCGCCGCCCGCCGCCGCGACAGCCTGCAGGCCGCCGGCAAGCTCACCGAGACCACCGCGAACGGCCGCCGCCGCTTCAAGGACCAGCCCCCGCTGATCGAGCACGTCGGCTTCGACACCGACGAGGTGCACGGCATGCTCGCCGACTACCGCGCCACCCTCCCCGAGGAGCGCGGCCGGCTGCTCGACCGCTACCGGTACGTCGACACCGCCCGCAAGGTGGTCGGCGTCGGCAGCGTCGGCACCCGCTGCTTCGTCGTCCTGCTCCAGGGCCGGGACGCCGACGACCCGCTGGTGCTCCAGGTCAAGGAGGCCCGGGCGTCCGTCCTGGAGCCCTACGCCAAGCCCAGCCAGTACGCCCACCACGGGCAGCGGGTGGTCGCCGGGCAGCGGCTCACCCAGGCCGCCGGCGACATCTTCCTCGGCTGGATGACCGGCCCCGGCGGCCGGCACTTCTACTGGCGCCAACTGCGCGACATGAAGGGCTCCGCCGAGGTCGGCCGGATGACCACCCGCGGCCTGCGCGCCTACGCCGCGCTCTGCGGCGCCGCCCTGGCCCGCGCCCACGCCCGCTCCGGCGACCGGATCGCGATCGCCGCCTACCTCGGCCGGAGCGACACCTTCGACCGCGCGATCGCCGCCTTCGCCCACCACTACGCCAAGCTCAACACCGCCGACCACGCCCGGCTGGCCGCCGCCATCGCCTCCGGCGAGGTCCAGGCCGAGGACGCCTGACCGGGCGTCCCGTTTGCGCTCCGCCCGGCCGCGGGGGCTGATGGAGGCAGGAACGTCCACCCCACCGTTGGAGGCAACCGTGAGTCACCACAAGTCGAACAAGGCGGTCGAGGGCGACCCCGACAGCGGCCACGGCGGCGGCCTGCCCCGGCGGCCCGACGAGGCGGAGCTGGAGGAGCGCACCGAGGAGGACCGCGAGGAGGCCGGTCTGGAGCCCGACCCGGGCGGCGACGGGGACGGGGACGGCGAGGGGGACGGCGACGGGGCGGTGTAGCCGCGGTCGTCGGGCCGCCGCGCCCCCGTTCTGGCATATGCCAGAACGGGGGCGCGGTGTTTCGGTTCCGCGCCGGTCGGCCACGCGCTCCAGTGCTGGAATGTGAAGGAGACGTGAACGCATGATCACCGAGCAGCAATTCCGCTCCGTGCCGGACCAGACCGTCCAGGACGCCGAGGGGGAGAAGATCGGCAAGGCAGGCCGGCTCTATCTCGACGACGCCACCGGGAAGCCCGAGTGGGTCAGCGTGAAGACCGGCTGGTTCGGTTCCGGCGAGACCTTCGTCCCGATCCGGGACGCCCGGGTGGTCGACGGCCACATCCGGGTGCCCTACAGCAAGGAGAAGGTCAAGGACGCGCCGAACGTGGACGTCGACCGCGGCGGACACCTCTCCGAGCAGGAGGAGCACCGGCTGTACGACCACTACGGCATCGCCTGGGACGACGCCTGGAAGGCCGCCAACCGGCCCGGCGAGGGCGGCTGGGCCCACGGGCAGCAGCAGGGCGGGACGGCGGCGGGCGCCGCCGGGACCGTCGGTGCGGCCGGGGCGGCGGCGGGTCGTCCCACCGCCGAGGGCCGGGTGGGCACCAGCCCCTCCGACACCCGCCTGACCGGTACGCCCGCCGCCCCCGTCGCACCCACCACCGCCGCCGCCGCCGGGAAGTCCTCCGGCCCGGCCGGGGCGTCCGGGCCGGGCGCCAAGGGTGCTCCGGGCGCCGCGGGCACCAGGGGTGCCGCGGCGCGGGGCGACGACGCGATGACCCGCTCGGAGGAGCGGATGCGCGTCGGGGTCGAGCGCTACGAGACCGGGCACGCCCGGCTGCGCAAGTACGTCGTCACGGAGGAGGAGCGGCAGACCGTGCCGGTGCGGCACGAGGAGGTCCGGGTCGAGCGCGAGCCGATCACCGAGGCGAACCGGGGCGAGGCGCTGTCCGGCGAGCCGATCTCGGAGGCCGAGTACGACGTGACCCTGCACGGTGAGCGCCCGGTGGTGCGCACCGAGGCCGTGCCGGTGGAGCGGGTCCGGCTGGTGACCGAGGAGCACGTCGAGCAGCGGACCGTCACCGGCGAGGTGCGCAAGGAGCGGATCGAGGCCGAACTCCCGGACGGTGGGCCGGACGGTGCGCGCAAGCCGCCGCCGGCCACCGGGAAGGACGCCCCGGGGCAGGGCCGCCACCGGTGACCCCGTCCGGCGGGACCCGGCGTGCGGCCGGGTCCCGCCGGAGCGGGTGCGGGCGCGGGTGGCACGAGCGAGCGGGCCGAGGGAGGCCGAGATGGCGTGGTTGCTGGTGGTTCTGCTGGTCGCCGTGGTGTGCGGGTTCGTCGGGGTGCTGGTGAAGGGCCTGCTGTGGCTGCTGGTGATCGGCGCGGTGCTGTTCGTCGGCGCCCTGCTGGTGGCGGGCGTCCGGATGGGCCGCGCCGGGCGGTCCACCCCGCGCTGAGTCAGCCGCGCAGCACCGGGCGCCCGGCCGCCAGGTGGTCGTAGAGGCGGTCGCCGTGGACGCCCGGGGCGTCGAAGGGGGTGTCCTCGCGCTCGCCGTCGGCCAGCAGGACCTCGGGGACCAGGACGTCGGCGGCGGGCGGGGCGGCCACCTCGTGGCCGAGTTCGGCCAGCGCGTAGGGCGGGGCGAGGACCGGGCCGGTCAGGGCGCCGCCGACCAGGTCGGGGAAGAAGCCGGCCGAGAGCACGGTCACCCCGGCGGCCAGGTCGCCGCCGATCATCACCAGCTTGTCGGTCATGTGGCCGACGAACGCCCCGACCCGGACGCTCCCGCGCACCAGCAGCTTGGCGTCGCCCTCCAGGTGCACGGCCGAGGCGGTCAGGTCGCCGAGCACGACCAGTGCCGGGCAGCCGTCGTCCGCGTTGAGGATCGCGCCCTCGACCGTCAGGTCGCCGTCGACGACCAGCCCGGTGCCGTACAGGTCGAGCGCGTCCAGGTCGAGCGGGCCGGGGACGGAGAGCGCGCCGGAGTGCACGTCGTAGGTCTCGTCGTAGAGGTTCTGGTAGCTGGAGACGGGCAGGGCGCGGGAGTCGAAGAGTGCGACGCATGCGTCCCAACTCGTGGGCGCGGCAGTGATGTTCATGGGCGGGAGTCTGCCAGGCGGCACTGTCGGCGGGTGTGCCGGAGCCCCCGCCGACGGCGGTCGGCGGGGGCTCCGGCGGCCAGGGGCGAGGGGTCAGGACGGCTCGGGGCGGCCGATCGAGCAGACCAGCTCGCCGTCCTTCGCGTCCGCCACGATGGTGTCGCCCGGCTGGAGGTCGCCGGAGAGCAGCATGGTGGCGAGCCGGTTGTCGAGCTGGGTCTGGATGGTGCGGCGCAGCGGGCGGGCGCCGAACTCGGGCTGGTGGCCCTTGCCGACCAGCCAGTCCTTGGCGGCCGAGGTGACCTCCAGCTCCAACCCCTGGGCCTTCACCCGGCGTTCGGAGTTGGCGAGCATCAGGTCGACGATCCGCAGCAGGTCGTCGGCGTCCAGCGCGTCGAAGACGATGATGTCGTCGATCCGGTTGAGGAACTCGGGCAGGAAGCGCCCGCGCAGCTCCTCCATCAGCCGGTCGCGGATCTCCTCGGTCTCGCCCTTGTGCGAGAGGATCAGCTGCGAGCCGATGTTGGAGGTCATGATGACCACGGTGTTGCGGAAGTCGACGGTGCGGCCCTGCGCGTCGGTCAGCCGCCCGTCGTCGAGGACCTGCAGCAGCGCGTTGAAGACGTCCGGGTGGGCCTTCTCGACCTCGTCGAACAGCAGCACGCTGTACGGGCGGCGGCGCACCGCCTCGGTCAGCTGGCCGGCCTCGTCGTAGCCGACGTACCCGGGCGGGGCGCCGACCAGCCGGGAGACGGTGTGCTTCTCCTGGAACTCGCTCATGTCGAAGCGGACCAGCCGGTCCTCGTCCCCGAAGATCAACTCGGCCAGGGCCTTGGCGAGTTCGGTCTTGCCGACGCCGGTCGGGCCGAGGAACAGGAAGGAGCCGACCGGCCGGTTCGGGTCGGCCATCCCGGCCCGGCTGCGGCGGACCGCCTCGGAGACCGCGACCACCGCCCTGTCCTGGCCGATCACCCGGGCGTGCAGCTCGTCCTCCAGCTTGAGCAGCCGGGCCTTCTCGTCCTCGGTGAGCTGGGAGACCGGGATGCCGGTCTGCCGGGACAGCACGTCGGCGATGTCGTCGACGGTCACCGAGACCACGCCCTCGCGGCGCTCCTCGATCTCGGCGGCCTGCGCCTCCAGGTCGGCGATCCGGCCCTTCAGCTCGGAGGCGCGGGCGAAGTCCTCGGCGGCCACCGCCTCGTCCTTCTCGCGGCGCAGCTTGGCCAGCTCGTCCTCGCGGCCGATCACCTCGGTGGAGCGGCCCAGGCCGCGCAGCCGGACCCGGGCGCCGGCCTGGTCGATCAGGTCGATCGCCTTGTCGGGCAGGAAGCGGTCCGAGACGTACCGGTCGGAGAGGTCGGCGGCGGCGCGCAGCGCCTCGTCGGTGAAGCGGACCTGGTGGTGCGCCTCGTACGAGTCGCGCAGGCCCTCCAGGATCTGCACGGTCTCCTCGACCGAGGGCTCCGGGATCAGCACCGGCTGGAAGCGGCGCTCCAGCGCCGGGTCCTTCTCGATGTGCTTGCGGTACTCGTCGATGGTGGTGGCGCCGATGACGTGCAGCTCGCCGCGGGCCAGCGCGGGCTTGAGCATGTTGCCCGCGTCCATCGCGCCCTCGCCGCCGGCGCCCGCGCCGACCACGGTGTGCAGCTCGTCGATGAACAGGATGGTGGAGTCGGCGGCCTCGCGGACCTCGTCGATGACGTTCTTCAGCCGCTCCTCGAACTCGCCCCGGTACTTCGAGCCGGCCACCAGGCCGGACAGGTCGAGCGAGACCACCCGCCGGTCCTTCAGGGTGGACGGCACGTCGCCGGTGACGATCCGCTGGGCCAGGCCCTCGACGATCGCGGTCTTGCCGACGCCGGGCTCGCCGATCAGCACCGGGTTGTTCTTGGAGCGGCGGGACAGGATCTCGACGGTCTGCTCGATCTCCTCGGCCCGGCCGACCACCGGGTCCAGCCGGCCGAGCTTGGCGTCCTCGGTGAGGTCGCGGCCGTACTCGTCCAGGGTCGGCGTCCGGCTCTCCGCCTTCGCGGGCGCGCGCTCGCCGCGGGCGGCGACCTCGGCGCCGCGCTGGAGCCGGGCCGGGTCGGCGCCCTGCGCGTTCAGCAGCCGGCCGGCCGCGGAGTCCGGGTCGCCGAGCAGCGCGGCCAGGATGTGCTCCGGCCCGATGTAGGAGACGCCGGCGGCCTGCGAGCGGGCGTGCGCGCCGATCAGCACCCGCTTGGCCGCCGGGGTCAGGCCCGGGTCGACGGACGGGTCGGCCGAGCCGGACGGCAGGCTGCGCTCCAGCGCGGCGGCCAGCTCGTCCGGGTCGGCGCCGGCCTGGGCGAGCAGGCCGCGGGACGGGTCGACCCGGGTGGCGGCCCACAGCAGGTGCGGGGTGTCCAGATCGGTGCTGCCGTCCTCCTGGGCGCGCAGCTCGGCGCGGGCGATCAGGTCGCGGGCGGACTCGGTCAGCAGCCGCCCGATCGGGACGCGCTGGACGGCGGGCGGGGACGCGGCCGGATTGAGGCCGAAGAAGCGGTTCAGCAGGTCGGAGAAGGCGTCGTCGGAACCGAAGGAGCCGAAGCCGGGCATGGTCATCGTGCGGACACTCCCATGGGCGGAACGGGCAGCAGTCCTCCCGAACTATGCCAATCCGGGGTCCGGCACGCTCAGCGGGATGATCCGGACAGGTGGTGCACCCGCTTTCACGGCCGCCTCCCAGCCAGGACTCAGGAACTCAGCCAGCTTCCAGGAACTTGGGACAGGCATTACCTGATCATGGGATTCTGATGACCAGCACGCTCCAGCGGGCACCCCGGGCCGCCGTCCGGGGCACCCGCACGCGCCACCGGAGGGGGACAGGCCCATGCCGACCACGGACCGCGCCGCCAGGCGGCGCGGCATCGACGCCCTGCTGCGCCGCTCCCCGCTCCAGCCCGTCTTCCGGGCCCGCGCCGCCCGCCGCCTCGCCGTCCTCGCCTACCACGGCGTCGACGACCCGACCGCCTTCCGCGCCCAGATGGAGCGCCTCGCCCGCACCGCCCGCCCGGTCGGCCTCGACGAGGTCACCCGGGCCGCCGAGCACCGCCGCCCGCTGCCCGCCCGCAGCGTGCTGGTCACCTTCGACGACGGCGACCACACCGTCCACGGCGTGGCCATGCCGCTGCTCGCCCGGCTCGGCATCCCCGCCGCCGCGTACGTCATCACCGACCTGATCGACGGCGACCAGCCCTACTGGTGGACCGAGGCCGCCCACCTGGTCGCCCACGGCGGCCGGGCCGAAACGCTCCGCGGCCTCGGCCCGGCCGCCGCCGTCCGCCGGCTCAAGCACCTCGCCGACGCCGAACGGCAGCGCTCCCTCGCCGAGTTGCGCGCCACCGCCAAGCAACAGGCCCCCAGGCGGCGGCAGTTGACCGGCGGCGAACTGCGCGAACTGGCCGACTCCGGCATCGCGATCGGCAACCACACCGCCTCGCACCCCTGCCTCGACCACTGCACCGACCCCGACATCGACGCCCAACTCGTCGGCGCCCACGACAAGTTGACCGGCTGGCTGGGCCGCCCGCCGACCTCCTTCGCCTACCCCAACGGCAACCACGACCCGCGCGCCGAACGCGTGCTGCGCACCCTCGGTTACCGTACGGGCTTCCTGTTCGACCACCGGCACGCCGAGCTCGTCCCCGCCCAGCGGCTGCGGATCAGCCGGCTGCGGGTCAACTCGCACACCGGGCGGGACCGCTTCGACACCATCCTGTCCGGGCTGCACCCCGCCGTGCACCGGCTGCGCGGCGGCCGCTGAACTCCGCGAAGGGGAGGGGGAGATGGTGCCGGAGATCCACCGGACGCCCGAGCTGGACGGCGAAACCGTCCACGACTGGCGAGAGCTGGTCGACCAGGACCCGGACGGCTCGTGGTTCGCCGGGCCGGACTGGGTGCTCGCCTGGTGGCGCACCCTGGGCGCCGGACAGGCCGGCGAGATCGCCGTCTGGCGCGGCCCCGACGGCCGGGCCGAAGCCGTGCTGCCGCTCGCCACCGCCCGGCTGCGGGCGCACCGCCGGCTGCCCGTCGAGGTCCCCGTGCTCACCCTGCTCGGCACCGGCCCCGGCGCCGCCGACCACTGCGGCCCCGCCGTCCGCCCGCACCGGCGCGCCGAGGTGGCCGGCTGGCTCGCCGACCGGGCCCGCCGGGAGACCCTCTGGCTCCCCAGCCTCGACCCCGCCCACACCGGCCTGCTGCCCCCCGGCAGCCGCCCCGTCGCCCGCACCGCCTGCCCGCGCGCCGACCTCACCGACGGCCCCGACAGGCTCGGCTCCCGCGACTTCCGGGCCGCCAACCGGCGCGCCCACCGCCGGCTCGCCGCCGCCGGCCTCAGCTTCCACTGGCTGCCGCCCGGCACCGCCGAACCGGAGCTGCTGGACGAACTGCTGCGGCTGCACCGGCTGCGCCGCGAAGCCGCCGGCGGCGCCAGCAGCTTCACCGCGGACCGGCTCCCGCTGCACCGCCTGCTGCTCTCCCAGGCCGTGCCCGGCCGCGGCCCGGCCTTCCAACTCGCCCGGCACCGGGACGAGTTGGTCGGTGTGCTGTACGGCTTCCGGTGGGCCGACCGGTTCGCCTACTACCAGACCGGCTGGGACCCGCGCTGGGCCGCCGACTCGCTGGGCACCGCCCTGGTCGACTCGGCGATCCGCAGCAGCGCGGCCGAGGGTGTGCGCACCTTCGACTTCCTGCGCGGCGACGAGCCCTACAAGTACCGCTTCGGCGCGGTCGACCGCACCGACCGCGGCTGGCTCCGCCCGCGCGGGCCGGGCGGGGCGCTGCTCGGCCTCAAGCACCTTCTGCTCGGCGGGAGTTGAGCGCTCCGCTCAGCCCCTGACGTCGCCGTCCAGGTAGACCCACTCGCCCTGGTGGCGGACGAAGCGGCTGTGCTCGTGCAGCGACTCGGCCCGGCCGCCCGCCCGGTAGTGGGCGCGGAACTCGACGGTGCCCTCGGTGTGGAACGGGCCGCCCTCGCCGGTGCCCAGGACCTCCAGCCGCTCCCAGCGCAGCGCCGGGTCGAAGTCGATCGACGCGGGCCGGGTGTCCGGGTGCCAGGAGCGCAGCAGGTACGGCTCGTCGCGGACCGCGAAGGCGCTGAACCGGGAGCGCATCAACTGCTCGGCGCCGGCCGCGGCGGCCTCGCCGCGGTGCAGCCGGCCGCAGCAGTCGGCGTACCGGGCGGGCAGGCCGCAGGGGCAGTCGGTCGGGGCGGCGGTGGGGGCGGTGGGGGCGGTGGGGACGCGTCGGCGGGCCATGGGGCCATTATCGCGCGTCGTTCCGGCCCCTTCCCGCAGCGTTGCGGTGTGATCATCGGCCCGGATCGGGCCGGGTCGGGACGTTCCCGGCGCGGCGCGGGGGCGGGCGCGGGCCTACCCGGGCAGGATGGACGGGTGCCGTGCCCGGCGCGGCACCCGCGAGGACGACCGTCGGCGAGGCGAAGGGAACCGCGATGAGCGACCACCACCACAACGTGCTGCTGCTCGGCTTCGATGACCAGGCGCGCTGCCGCCGGGCCTACGAGGAGGCGATGCACCTGCCCGGTGCCCGGCAGGTCGCGGTGCTGGAGCGGGACGCCGAGGGCATCGTCGACGTCCCGGAGAGCCACATCCGCGGCGCGGGCGTCCCCACCGTCGGCTCCGGCCTGGTCGGCGGCCTGGTCGGCCTGCTCGGCGGCCCGATCGGCGTGCTGCTGGGCTTCGCCGCGGGCGCGGCGATCGGCAACGCCGCCGAGCAGACCGAGATCACCGACGGCGGCGCGGGCCTGATCGTGCTCTCCTCGCGGGTCGACAGCGGCAAGGCCCTGCTGGTGGTCGACCTGGTCGAGCACGAGAGCGGGCCCGCCGACGAACTGGCCGCGAAGTACGGCGCCGCGCTGGAGCGGATCCCCGCCGAGCGGTTCGCCGAGCAGGTGCAGGCCGCCAAGGAGAAGGCCGCGCAGGGCTGACCCCTCCCGGGCGGCCGGGTCGGTCAGAAGTACGGCCGGTAGCCGTCCTTGAGCTTCTCCAGGTCGCGCCGCTCGCGCTTGGTCGGCCGCCCGGCGCCCCGGTCGCGCTGGGCGACGGCGGCCGGCCGCTCCGAGCGGGGCGGCGGCGGGGGGCTGTGGTCGACGTAGCAGGTCTCGGCGACCGGGGCGCCGACCCGCTTGGCGATCGGCCGCACCACCCGGACGATCCGCTCGCGGCCCTCGACCCGCACCCGCACGTCGTCGCCCGGCTTGACGTGCTGCGCGGGCTTCGCGGTGGCCCCGTTCACCTTCACGTGCCCGGCCCGGCAGGCCGCGCCCGCCGCCGAGCGGGTCTTGATCAGCCGGATCGCCCAGATCCAGCTGTCGATCCGCACGCTCGCCTCGTCCGCACTCATGGCAGGCACTGTAGTCCCGCCCACCTTTCTGCAACTAGTTGCACGGTCGGTCCGCCGCGCCCTACCGTTGGGTAACAAATCCCGACCGGAGGCGTCGATGACCGCTGCGTACCCCCACCTGCTGGCCCCGCTCGACCTGGGCTTCACCACCCTGCCGAACCGGGTGGTGATGGGCTCCATGCACGTCGGCCTGGAGGAGGCGGCGGACGGCTTCGAGCGGATGGCCGCCTTCTACGCCGAGCGCGCCCGCGGCGGCGTCGGCCTGATCGTCACCGGTGGCATCGCCCCCAACGAGGCGGGCCGGCCCTGGGGCGGCGGCGCCAAGCTCACCACCGAGGCGGAGGCCGCCGAGCACCGGGTGGTCACCGACGCGGTGCACGCCGCGGGCGGGAGGATCGCGCTGCAGATCCTGCACTTCGGCCGGTACGCGTACCACGACGGCCTGGTCGCCCCGTCCGCGCTCCAGGCGCCGATCAGCCCGCACGTCCCGCACGAGCTGACCGCCGAGCAGGTCGAGCAGACCGTCGAGGACTTCGCGCGCTGCGCCGAGCTGGCCCGCGCCGCCGGGTACGACGGCGTCGAGGTGATGGGCTCCGAGGGCTACCTGATCAACGAGTTCGTCGCCGCGCGGACCAACCACCGCACCGACGAGTGGGGCGGCCCGTACGAGAACCGGATGCGCTTCCCGGTCGAGATCGTCCGGCGGGTGCGCGAGCGGGTCGGGCCGGACTTCATCCTGATCTACCGGCTCTCGATGCTCGACCTCGTCCCCGGCGGGTCCACCTTCGACGAGGTGGTCCGGCTCGCCCGGGAGGTCGAGGCGGCCGGCGCCACGATCATCAACACCGGCATCGGCTGGCACGAGGCCCGGATCCCCACCATCGCCACCTCGGTGCCGCGCGGCGCCTACGCCTGGGTCACCAGGAAGCTGATGGGGAAGGTCGGGATCCCGCTGGTCGCCACCAACCGGATCAACACCCCCGAGACCGCCGAGGACCTGCTCGCCACCGGCCACGCCGACCTGGTCTCGCTGGCCCGGCCGATGCTCGCCGACCCCGCCTTCGTCACCAAGGCCGCCGCGGGCACCCCCGAGGCGATCAACACCTGCATCGGCTGCAACCAGGCCTGCCTCGACCACACCTTCAGCGCGAGGATCACCTCCTGCCTGGTCAACCCGCGCGCCTGCCACGAGACCGAACTCGTCCTCGCCCCCACCCGCCGCGCCAAGCGGATCGCCGTGGTCGGCGCCGGGCCGGCCGGCCTCGCCTTCGCCACCGCCGCCGCCGACCGCGGCCACCGGGTCACCCTGTTCGACGCCGCCGCCGAGGTCGGCGGGCAGCTGAACGTCGCCCGGAAGGTGCCCGGCAAGCAGGAGTTCGACGAGACGCTGCGCTACTACCGGCACGAACTCGCCCGCACCGGCGTCGAGTTGCGCCTCGGCGCGGTGGTCGGCCCGGACCTGCTGACCGGCTGGGACGAGGTCGTCCTCGCGACCGGCGTCACCCCGCGCGTCCCCGACATCGAGGGCGTCGACCACCCCAGCGTGCTCGGCTACCTGGACGTGCTCCAGGGCGGCGCGAAGGTCGGCGACACCGTCGCCGTGATCGGCGCGGGCGGCATCGGCTTCGACGTCGCCGAGTACCTCACCGACCCCGGCGCGGACGCCCCCGACTTCCTCGCCCGCTGGGGCGTCGACCGGGCCTACGCCGCCCCCGGCGGCCTGGCCGAACCCGAGCGGCCCGCCAGCCCGCGCCGGGTCTTCCTGCTCCAGCGCAAGGACGGCAAGGTCGGCGCCGGACTCGGCAAGACCACCGGCTGGATCCACCGCACCGAACTGCGCCACCGCGGCGTGGTCAGCGTCCCCGGCGTCGAGTACCGCCGGATCGACGACCACGGCCTGCACGTCACGGTCGGCGGCGAGGAGCGCACCCTGCCCGTCGACACCGTCGTCCTGTGCGCCGGCCAGGAACCCCGCCGCGACCTGCTCGCCGCCCTCCGCGAGCGCGGCGTCGAACCCCACCTGATCGGCGGCGCGGACGTGGCCGCCGAACTCGACGCCAAGCGCGCCATCGACCAGGGCACCCGGCTGGCCGCCGCGCTCTGACCTGCGGCGGCCGCGCGGCGGCGGCGCGGCGGTCACGGCGCGGCGGTTACCGGGCGGGCGCGGCCGGGCGGTGGGCGGCGAGGGCGGCTTCGAGTTCGGCCAGCGCCCGGGCGGTGTGGTGCTCGCGCGGGAAGCCGAGGCCCGGTTCGAGGGCCCGGCCGCTGACGGTGCCGCCGTCCCGCAGCCGGATCTCCAGGTGTCCGGCCAGGGCGAAGCCCTCGATCCGCTCCCAGCGGACGGTCCGGGCGGAGTGCAGGTTGCGGACCCGCACGCCGTCCGGACCGGCGACCACCCCGAGGCGGGCCGTCCGCACCGCGTAGAACAGCGCGACGGCGCCGAGGAGCCCCTCCCGCACGGTGCCGTACGGGCCGGACGGGGAGGCCGCGGCCGCCAGCATCGCGACCCCGGCCGGGCCGAGCAGCCAGGGCAGCGGGCGGAACGCCGGGTTCACGTACTTCTTCACGACGTGCTTCTTCACGGGCACCTGCGGTCGGGGCGGGTCGGGGCGGGGCGGGCGGCGGGGGTGAAGGAAGTGTACGGAACGGTGAAGGATCCGTGCGGTCGGGGGCGGGACCGTACGATCGGCCGCATGTCACTGCCGCACGCGATCCTCACCGCCCTGCTGGAGAAGCCGTCCTCGGGGCTGGAGTTGACCCGGCGGTTCGACCGGTCGATCGGGTTCTTCTGGTCGGCCACCCACCAGCAGATCTACCGCGAGCTGGGCCGGCTGGAGCGGGAGGGGCTGGTCCGGGCGTCCGGCCCGGGGGCGGGGCGGGGGCAGCGCAAGGAGTACGAGGTGCTGGCGGACGGGCGGGCCGAGCTGGCCCGCTGGACGGCGCTGCCGCAGGACCCGAAGCCGGTCCGCGACCCGCTGCTGCTGCGGCTGCGGGCCGCCGCGGTGCTCGGGCTGGACGGGCTGGAGGAGGAGCTGGCCCGGCATCGGGAGCTGCACCGGGCGCAGCTGGCGGAGTACCTGGAGATCGAGCGGCGGGACTTCCCGCCCGGGGCGGCCGCCGGGGAGAACCGGCTGCAGCACCTGGTGCTGCGCGGCGGCATCCAGTTGGAGTCGTTCTGGCTGGCGTGGCTGGACGAGGCGCTGGCGGCGGCCGGCGGAGTCGGGGCGGCCGGGGGAGGCGGGGCGGTCGGGGCGAAGGGGGCGGTCGGGGCGAAGGGAGAGGGCGGGGAAAACGGAGGGGCGGGGCGGGAATAGGGGTGGGTGGCGCGCCGTTGTCGCAGGTGGTTGAATATTGAATCAACTTCGAAGGAGTTGAGAGCGGTGCAGTTCGGCATCTTCAGCGTCGGCGACGTGACCACCGACCCCACCAACGGGCGTACCCCCACCGAGCACGAGCGGATCAAGGCCATGGTGGCCATCGCGCTCAAGGCGGAGGAGGTCGGCCTCGACGTGTTCGCCACCGGCGAGCACCACAACCCGCCGTTCGTCCCGTCCTCGCCGACCACGATGCTCGGCTACATCGCGGCCCGCACCGAGAAGCTGATCCTCTCCACCTCCACCACGCTGATCACCACCAACGACCCGGTGAAGATCGCCGAGGACTTCGCGATGCTCCAGCACCTCGCCGAGGGCCGGGCCGACGTGATGATGGGCCGCGGCAACACCGGCCCGGTCTACCCCTGGTTCGGCAAGGACATCCGGCAGGGCATCCCGCTCGCCGTCGAGAACTACGCGCTGCTGCACCAGCTCTGGCGCGAGGAGAACGTCGACTGGCAGGGCCGCTTCCGCACCCCGCTGCAGTCCTTCACCTCCACCCCGCGCCCGCTCGACGACACCCCGCCGTTCGTCTGGCACGGCTCCATCCGCAGCCCCGAGATCGCCGAACAGGCCGCCTACTACGGCGACGGCTTCTTCGCCAACAACATCTTCTGGCCCAAGGAGCACTTCCAGCAGCTGATCGACCTCTACCGGGAGCGCTACGCCCACTACGGCCACGGCACCCCCGAGCAGGCGGTCGTCGGCCTCGGCGGCCAGGTCTTCATGCGGAAGAACTCGCAGGACGCGGTCCGCGAGTTCCGCCCGTACTTCGACAACGCCCCCGTGTACGGCCACGGCCCCTCGCTGGAGGAGTTCACCGAGCAGACCCCGCTCACCGTCGGCAGCCCGCAGGAGGTCATCGAGAAGACCCTCTCGTTCCGCGAGACCTTCGGCGACTACCAGCGCCAGCTCTTCCTGATGGACCACGCCGGGCTCCCGCTCAAGACCGTCCTGGAGCAGCTCGACCTGCTCGGCGAGGAGGTCGTCCCGGTGCTGCGCGCCGAGTTCGCCAAGAACCGGCCGGCCGACGTCCCCGACGGCCCGACCCACGCCGCGCGGGTCGCGGCCCGGCAGGCGGAGGGGGTGGCGGCCGAATGAGCGCCCTCAGGCTCGTCGTGGTGACGGCCGGGCTGAGCGTCCCGTCCTCCACCCGGCTGCTCGCCGACCGGCTCGCCGAGGCCGCCGCCCGCGAGCTGCGGGAGGCCGGCCGGGAGGTGGACGTCCGGGTCGTCGAACTGCGCGGACTCGCCCGGGACATCGCCGACAACCTGGTCACCGGCTTCCCGCCGCCCGCGCTGGCCGACGCCGTCCGGGCGGTCGAGGAGGCGGACGGGGTCATCGCCGTCACGCCGATCTTCTCCGCGTCCTACAGCGGGCTGTTCAAGTCCTTCGTGGACGTCCTCGACAAGGACGCGCTCACCGGCACCCCCGTGCTGATCGCCGCCACCGGCGGCACCGCCCGGCACAGCCTCGCCCTCGAACACGCCGTCCGCCCGCTCTTCGCCTACCTGCGGGCCGTCGTCCTGCCCACCGCGGTCTTCGCCGCCTCCGAGGACTGGGGCGCCGACGGCTCCCACGGCACCGACGGCTCGCTGGCCGGCCGGATCGCCCGGGCCGCCGGCGAACTCGCCGAGAGCCTGACCGGCCGCCCCGCCGCCCCCCGGGCCCGGGCCGCCGAACAGGTCGTCCCGTTCGCCCAGCAACTCGCGGCGCTCCGCGCCCGCTGACACCCAGGAGGTACGCACGGCCATGGAACCCCAGGTCCGCGACAACACCGAGCAGTCCCGCTTCGAGATCAGCACCGAGGCCGGCCTCGCCGGCTTCGCCGAGTACCAACTCCGCGACGGGGGAAGGACGGTGGCCTTCGTGCACACCGTCATCGAGCCCGCCTTCGAGGGCCAGGGCCTGGCCGGCAAGCTGGCCCGCGCCGCCCTGGACACCGTCCGCGAGCGCGGCGCGAGCGTCCTGCCGTACTGCCCGTTCATCCGCGGCTGGATCGCCAAGCACCCGGAGTACACCGACCTGGTGCCGGCCGACAAGCGGGCCAAGTTCGAGCTGTAGCGGGCGTCGGCGCGAGCGCGGGCGCGGGGCCGGCTGTCGCGCGCCCGCCCGCCGGTGCCTTGCCAGGGTTTGCCGTCAGGCGGGCGGGGCGTGGACGAACCGCCCGGTGCGGGCTATCGTCGCCGCTCGTGACCTTCTCCATCGTGGCCCGGCAGGGCGCCGCTCTCGGTGTCGCCGTGGCCAGCAAGTTCCTGTCCGTCGGCGCGCTGGTGCCCGCCGCCGAGGTCGGCGCCGGGGCGCTGGCCACCCAGGCCTGGGCCAACGTCGCGTACCGGCCGCAGGGGATGGCCCTGCTGCGCAGCGGGGTCGGTCCGGCCGGGGTGCTGGCGGCGCTGCTGGCGGCGGACGAGGGCCGGGCGCACCGGCAGCTCGGCGTGGTCGGCGCGGACGGCACCGCGGTGACGCACACCGGCGAGGAGTGCCTGTCCTGGGCGGGCGGCCTGGCCGGGGACGGCTACGCGGTGCAGGGGAACATCCTGACCGGGCCCGAGGTGGTCCGGGACATGGAGGCCGCCTGGCTGGCCTCCGCCGGACGGCCGTTCGCCGAACGGCTGCTGGCCGCGCTCGCGGCGGGCGACGCGGCGGGCGGCGACGCCCGCGGGCGGCAGAGCGCCGCGCTGTACGTGGTCGACCCGGGCCGGGGCGTCGGCGGCTGGGGCGACACCGCGTACGACCTGCGGGTCGACGACCACGCCGACCCGGTGGCCGAGCTGGGCCGGCTGCTGGCCGTGCACGAGGTGCTGCACGGCGCGTCCGACCCGGAGACGCTGCTGCCGCTGGAGGGCGAGCTGGCCGCCGAGGTCGGCGCGCTGCTGCGCGGGCTCGGCCACGACTCGCTGGACCGCTGGGCGGGCATCGAGAACCTGGAGGGCCGCCTCGCCGAGGGCCGGATCGACCCGCTGGTGCTGAACCGCCTGCGGTCGGCCGCCGGCTAGCGGTGGCCGACCGCAGGCGGTGGCGGTGGGCCGGTCAGGCGACCACGAAGTAGAACGTCTCGTTCTCCCCGCCGTTCGCGTTGACCTGCGCGTTCACGGTGCCGCCGGGGCCGGTCGCGGCGGTGACGCCGCTGCCGGTGACCAGCCGCAGGTAGGTGCCGGGGAAGGCCACCGACTCGAACGAGGCGGTGCCGCTGGCCTGCGGCAGCACCCGGTACTTCTCGTACGGGCCGGCGCCGAACTGGGCGTTGACCTTGCCGCCGCCGGCCTGGCCGGCCGGGACGCCGGTGCCGTCCAGGCGCAGGAACACGTTGCCGAACGCGGTCGACTCGAAGGCGAACGAGCCGTCGGCCTGCGCGCGGACCTTGAACGTGGTCAGCGGGCCCAGGCCGTACTGGGCGTTCACGACGCCGCCGCCCGCGTCGGTCGCGGAGGTGACGCCGGTGCCGTCCAGGCGCACGAAGATGTTGTGGAAGAAGGCGGACTGGATGGCGACGGGCACGTCGCCGAGCTTCACGAGGTCCGCTGCGGTCAGAGGCATGCTTGGACTTCCCCACTTCCGTCTGGTCGGGTCGCGGAGCCGGTCGGGTGCGGTACTCCGCGTGGCCGTGCGGTGACACCCTGTCTCCCGCCGCCGCCTCCGGGGTACCGGCAGATCCGCGTATTGACCGGGCGTCCCCGGGGCCGAGCAGGGGTGACGGCCGCGTTCCGGGCAGGTGTCCCAAACCGGACGACGGCCTTCCGTCCGTGCTCCGTACGAGGACGCCCGGTCCCGGCGTCCGGCCCGCGGTGGACGCCGGGGACCGGACGCTCCGGTCAGTGGCGGGCGCCGGGGGCGGTCCGCTCCGGTCGGCGGTCGGCGGTCGGGAGCGTCGGCTCCGGTCGGTGGTCGGTGCCCGGGAGCGTCGACTCCGGTCGGAGGGCCAGGGCCTGCTCCAGGTCGGCGATCAGGTCGTCGGGGTCCTCCAGGCCGACCGAGAGCCGCAGCAGCGCCGGGCCCGGCTTGTGCGCGGCGGCCACCGGGCGGTGGGTGAGCGAGGCCGGGTGCTGGATCAGGGTGTCGGCGCCGCCCAGCGACACCGCGTGGGTGATCAGCCCGCAGCGCTCGGCGACCGCCGCCGCGTGCGCGAAGCCGCCGGCCGCCTCGAAGGCCAGCGTGCTTCCCCCGCCCAGCAGTTGGCGTCCGAGCAGCGGCGAACCGGAGCGGCCCGGGTAGTGCACGGCGGCGACCTCGGGCCGGGCGGCCAGCCAGTCGGCGAGCCGGGCGGCCGAGGCGGACGCGGCGCGCACCCGCAGCGGCAGGGTCTGCAGGCCGCGGTGCAGCAGGTAGCCGGCCAGCGGGTGCAGCACGGCCCCGGTGACGGCCCGCACCCGGCGCAGCCGGGCCGCCCACTCCGGCGTGCAGGCGACCGCCCCGGCGAGCACGTCGCCGTGCCCGCCGATCGCCTTGGTGGCGGAGTGCAGGACCAGCGTGGCGCCGTGCCGGGCGGGCCGCTGGAGCACCGGGGTGGCGAAGGTGTTGTCGACCAGCAGCGGGACGCCGCCGCAGCGTTCGGCGACCGCGGCCAGGTCGACCAGGTCCAGGGTCGGGTTGCCGGGCGTCTCGACCAGGACCAGGCCGGTGTCCGGGCGCAGCGCGGCGGCCAGCGTGCCGGGCGCCGCCCAGGTCACCTCGGTGCCGAGCAGCCCGGAGTCCAGCAGGTGGTCGGAGCCGCCGTACAGCGGGCGCAGCGCGACCACGTGCCGGCGGCCCTCGGCCGCGGCCGCCAGCAGGCAGGCGGAGAGCGCCGCCATCCCGGAGGAGAACGCCACCGCCTCGGCGCAGCCCTCCAGTTGGGCCAGCGCCTGTTCGAAGCGGGCGACCGTGGGGTTCCACAGCCGCTGGTAGACCAGCCCGCCCTCGGCGGGCGGCCGGCCGCCGCAGGCCAGCGCCTGGTAGGCGTCGCCGCCGGCGGCGAGGTCCGGCACGGGGTAGGTGGTGGACAGGTCGAGCGGGGGGACGTGCGCACCGAGTCCGGCGAGGTCCTCGCGGCCGGCGTGCACGGCTCGGGTGTCGAGTCGGCTCATGGCGCCCGATGGTGAAGTTGAAAGAGTTGAATGACCAGGGCGGCGGCAGATGATTCGGCCCGCCCGGAGGCGCTCTTGCGGATGTTCGGCACCGGCCGCCACGCTGGTCGGATGCCGAACATTCCACGGCCCCGCGCGGCCGAGCTCGACGCCGTCGACCGGGCGATCGTCCGGGTGCTGCTGGCCGACGCCCGGATCCCCAACAACGCGCTGGCCCAGCAGGTCGGCGTCGCCCCGTCCACCTGCCTGGCGCGGGTGCGGGGGCTGCGCGAGCGCGGGGTGATCGCCGGCTACCACGCGGAGCTGGACCTGCCCGCGGTCGGACTGCCGCTGCAGGCGATGATCTCGGTCCGGCTGCGGGCGCACACCCGGCAGCAGAACGGCAGCTTCCGGGCCGTCGCGCCCGGACTGCCGGGCGTGCTGGCGGTGTTCCACATGGCGGGCAGCGACGACTACCTGCTGCACGTGGCGGTGGCCGACCCGGACGCGCTGCGCTGCTTCGTGGTCGAGCACCTGACCACCCATCCGGCGGTCGCCCAGACCCGGACGAACCTGGTCTTCGAACGGATCCCCGGCGCCAGCCAGGTGGTCTGACGCCTCGTCAAGTGACCTGTCCGCAGCGGTCCTTCCGGCCTTCGCCGCCGCTGCCGGAGCAGGTCGCCGGGCGTGCCCCCAGGGGGCGCGGGCCGTGGCGAGTTGTGGCCACTGTCCAGCATCCGCCGCCGCAGTCCGGCGGGTTCGGCCTTACCGTACTGAGTATCGGTCATCTGTCCGGTTCGCCACGGACGGGGCAGGGCTGCCGAGCCCCGACGCGGCCGGACGACGGCTCCCTCCCGCTCCCACCCGGTCGCCCCTGTTGTCGAAGGGACCGACCATGGCTGTCGCGGACCCACCCCAGACCGTGCGCTACCAGCTGAGCCTGGACACCGTGCCCGCGTCCGTACCGGCGGCCCGCCGCGGCGCGCGCGCCGAACTGGCCGCCCGCGGGCTGGACGCGGACCACCCGCTGACCGACACCGTGCTGCTGGTGGTCAGCGAACTGGTCACCAACGCGGTCCGCCACGCCGCCCCGCGCTCGCCCCGGGCCACGCTCCGACTCGACTTCTCCGCACGGGAGTTGACCGTCCGGGTGCACGACCGCCATCCGCACTGCCCGCGGCCCCCCGAGGTGCCGCACGAGGACGGCAGCGGCGGCTGGGGCCTGAGCCTGGTGCACGAACTGGCCGCGCTCTCCGGCGGCCTGGTGGAGACCGTCGCGGACCCGGACGGCGGCGGCAAGACGATGCTGGTGCGGCTCCCGCTGGACGGCTGAGACCGCTCCGCGGCGGTGCGGCGTGGGGTGGTGCGCGGCGGCGCGGCGCGGGGGTGGTGCGGGGGCAGGGCGGGGGCGCGCGCCCGAAGGTTGGCGCGGGGCCGGCGCCGCGTCCCGGCGGACGCCGGTTGGGAAGACGATCGTCGGACGACCCCGCGCCGCCCACTCTGCTGCATGTATGGAGTTATTGCAACTAACTCGCAATAAGGTGGCCCCGAAGGTGGCTCCGGGCGCCGGGGGCGCTCACCCGCGCGGCGCGCGCAGCACCAGCCGGGTCGGAACGGTCTCGGTGCGCGGCGGCGTCGCGTCGCCGTCCAGCCGGGCCAGCGCCAGCCGGGCCGCCGTCGCGCCGAGCAGCGCCGGGTCCTGGGCCACCGCCGACAGCGGCGGGTCCAGCACCTCCCCCAGCGGCAGGTCGTCGAAGGACAGCAGCGCCACGTCCCGCCGCCCCGAGCGGCCCAGGGCCAGCAGCGCGCCGGTCGCCGCGTTCGTGTTCGACGCGAACAGCGCCGTCGGCGGCTCCGGCAGCGCCAGCAGGGCCAGCACCGCGCGCTCCGCCTCCGCGACCGTCCGGGCCCCCGCCACCAGCTCGTCCGGGGCGGGCAGGCCGGCCGCCGCCAGCGCCTCCCGCCAGCCCGCCAGCCGCTCCCGCCGGGTGTACATCGCGGCCGGCAGGTCGCCGACGAACCCCACCCGCCGGTGCCCCGCCGCCAGCAGGTGCGCCACCCCCTCCCGGGCCCCCGCCCGGTTCGACGACACCACGCAGTCCGCGCCCGGGCCCGGCCGGTCCAGGTACACCAGCGGCACCCCGGCCGCCTCCGCCGCCGCCAGCGCCTCCCCGCCGCCCGCCGACACCACCAGCAGCGCGCTCGTCCGCCGGGCCAGGAACGCCCCCACCACCTCCGCCTCGCGCGCCCCGTCCCAGCCCGAGCAGCCCAGCAGCACCGTCAGCCCGCGCCCGCGCACCGCCTCCTCCACCCCGCCCGCCAACGCCCCGAAGAACGGGTTGCCCAGGTCCGGCAGCACCAGCCCGACCGTCGAGTCCGGCCCGCCGGTACGGATGCTGCGCGCCATCAGGTTCGGCCGGAACCCCAGCCGCCGCACCGCCGCCAGCACCCGCTCCCGGGTCGCCGCCGCCACCGGCCCGTCCCCGTTCAGCACCCGCGACACCGTCTTGGCACTCACCCCCGCCTCGCCCGCCACGTCGTGCAAGGTCGGCCGCCGCTCCATCCCCACTCCCTCCACCGCTGCTCACCCCGACCGTACCGCCGCCCTCCCGGCGGAAGATCGACCGGAGGTAGCCTGGCAGCGGATGTGGTGACCATGCGAGCGAGCGAAACCCAGGCGTCCGGGACGGCGATCCCCGAGGTCCCGTTCACCGCGCCACCCGGCGGACCGGTCGGCGTCGAGGTCATGACCCTCGCCGAACTCCGCGCCCGCCGGGCCGCCGCGACCGCCCCCGCCGACGACTTCCACCGGCCCCAGCGGCCCGCCTTCCACCACCTGCTCACCCTCGACCGCGGCACCCTGCGGCACACCGTCGACTTCACCGCGCACACCGTCGAACCCGGCAGCTGGCTCTGGGTCCGCCCCGGACAGGTCCAGCAGTGGGGCGAACTCGGCGACGCCGACGGCACCCTCGTCCTGTTCGAACCCGGCTTCCCCGACCCCGCGACGGTCGCCGCCGCCCGCCTCGACGACCCCTTCGCCGCCGCCGTCCTGCACACCGCCGGACCCGACCGCGAAGCCCTCGGACACGCCGTCCGGCACCTCCACCGCGAGTACGCCTCCGGCGCGGACCTCCCCGCCGAGATCCACCACGCCCTGCTCCGCCACCTGCTCGCCGCGCTCCTGCTCCGCCTCGCCCACCCCGCCGCGCCCTGCGGCAGCGCCGCCACCGAACCCGGCGAGACCTACCGGCGCTTCCGGCACGCCGTCGAACACCACTACACCCGCACCCGCCGCGTCGAGGACTACGCGCGGCTGCTCGGCTACTCCCCGCGCACCCTCTCCCGCGCGACGCTCGCCGCGGCGGGCGTCGGCGCCAAGGAGTTCGTCGACCGCCGCGTCGTCCTGGAGGCCAAGCGCCTCCTCGCCCACAGCGAGAGCTCCGCCGCCCGGATCGCCGACCACCTCGGCTTCGCCGACGCCGCGAACTTCGCCAAGTTCTTCCACCAGCGGACGGGGACCACGCCGATCGCGTTCCGCACGGCGGTGCGGGGCACGGCGGCGGCCTCCGGCGGGGCGGGGTGAGAGGAGAGGGGGAAGGGACGCCTCCGGCGGGGGAGGAGGGGGAGGGCTTGCGGACGGCGGTGCGGGGGCGCGTCGGGGATGAGTCACCGTCAGGTTCCGATCCGGTACGGAAATCGGGTGATCGGTGCCGGTTGGGGCGGTGGGCCTCTAGGGTGCGCTGTGAAGGTCTCGTGAGCGATCGCGGGTCCTCGCTGTTGACGCGGCAAGCGGCCTAGGAGCAAGGAACGTTGGAGACTCTCGGCGAGGGTGACCCGCAGGTCGTGGGGCCGTACCGGCTGCTCGGGCGGCTGGGGGCGGGCGGGATGGGCGAGGTGTTCCTCGGGCGGACGGCGGGCGGGCGGACGGTCGCGGTCAAGACGGTCCGTCAGGAGTTCGCCGGGGACCGGGAGTTCCGGCAGCGGTTCCGGCAGGAGGTGGCCGCGGCGCGGCGGGTCGGCGGGCGGTGGACCGCGCCGGTGCTGGACGCCGACACCGAGGGCCCGCAGCCCTGGGTGGCCACCGGCTACGTCGCCGGCCCCTCGCTCTCGGACGCGGTGCGGCAGTTCGGCCCGCTGCCGCCGGTCACCGTGCGCGCCCTGGGCACCGGCCTGGCCGACGCGCTGGAGGCGGTGCACGCGCTCGGGCTGGTGCACCGGGACGTCAAGCCGTCGAACGTGCTGCTCGCCCTGGACGGCCCCCGGCTGATCGACTTCGGCATCGCCCGGGCGCTGGACGCCACCTCGGCGCTGACCCGCTCCGGGTACGTGGTCGGCTCGCCCGGCTTCATGTCGCCCGAGCAGGCCAAGGGGCGCCCGTCCGGCCCGGCCGGCGACGTGTTCGGGCTCGGCGCGGTGCTCGCCTTCGCCGCCACCGGGCGGGCCCCGTTCGGCGAGCAGGACAGCGCCGCCGGACTGCTCTACCGGATCGTCCACGAGGAGCCGGAGCTCGGCGGCCTCGGCGGCGACCTGCTCGACCTGGTGCGCCGCTGCCTGGACAAGGAGCCGGAGCGCCGGCCGGGCCCCGCCGCCGTCCGCGAGCTGCTGGCCCGCAGCGCCAACGGGGAGACCCGGCTCGGCGAACGCGGCTGGCTGCCCGGCGCGGTCTCCGAGGAGGTGGCGCGGATGGCCGTCGCGCTGCTCGACCTGGAGTCCCGCCCCGAGGCCCCCGCGCAGCCCCCGCAGGCGCCGCAGGCCCCGGCCGCCCCGCCGACCGCGCCCTACCAGGCGCCCACCGCCCCCTACCAGGCGCCCACCGCCCCGTACCAGGCGCCGACCGCGCCCTACCAGGGCCCGAACCCGTACCTGTCGTCGACGCCGCCGGGCGCCTACCCGTACCCCGTCCTCGTGCCGCAGCCGCAGCCGCGGCCCGCCAAGCGGAGGGCGGGGCCGCTGGTCGCCGTCGCGGTGGTGGCGGCGGTGCTCGCGGGGGCGGGGGTGTGGGCCGCGACCAGGGACTCCGGCGGGGAGCGGCGGGCCTCCGGTCCGGACGGCGGTTCGGCGTCCTCGACCGGGAGGGGCACCGGCGCGGTGGTCCCCGCGACCCCGGCCGGGCACGACAGCAAGAAGCCCGAGGCGTCGCCGTCCCCCTCGCCGTCGCCCTCCCCGTCGGCGACGGTGGACCAGGACGCGGTCGTCCCGGAGGTGTTCCTGGGCACCTTCGAAGGGCCGACCAGCGCCCCGGGGAACTCGGTCCGGGTCGTGGTCCGGTTCACCATCCACCAGGGCGCGGTCGGCGAGGCGCTGGGCTTCGTCGAGACCGACGGCGGCCTCGGCACCAACCAGGTCGCCTGCACCAACGAGGCGCAGCTGGTCTCGGCGAGCAGGACCCGGCTGGTCTTCCGCGCCATCCCCGCCAGCGTCAGCGCGGGCTGCACCGCGCTGCCCGGCGACGGGGTGCTGACGCCCAACCGGGACGGGTCGCTGCACTTCGTCCAGCAGAACTACACGGGTGACCTGCCGCGGAACTCCTGACGGGCCCGCTCACAGGGCGGACCAGGTGGGGGAGGTGACGACGGCGGTGAGCTGGTCGACGGTGAGCACGGGGTCGCCGGCGCGCTGGCCGGCGGTGCCGGAGCCCCAGAGGCGGACGCCGACCAGGGTGCCGTCGGGGAGCAGGGCGTCCGCGACGGTGCCGCCGCCGAACGGGTCGAGGGACTCGGTCAGCACGGTGCTGCTGACCAGGGTGCCGTCGGCGAGGCGGTTGACGCTGCGGTGGGCGGCCCGGAAGGACAGCTCCGGGTCGGCCGGGTAGCTGCGGCGCCAGCCGGGGACGACGGTCAGCACGAGGGGGCTGGTCCGGCCGTCGACGGTGAGGTCGACCCGGAGGCGGCCGGGGAGGTCGGTGGAGGTGTGCGCGGTGCCCGGCTGCAGGCCGCCGAGCAGCGGGGTGAGGGCGGCGAGCATCCGGTCGGCGGCCGGCGCCGGACGGGCCGGCGGACGCGAGGGGGCGGTGCCCAGCGGGCCGAACACCGACTGCCACTGGGGAGCGGTCGCGATCTCGGTCAACTTCGCCCGGTCCAGCGGGAGTTCCTGCCCGGTGCGGTCCCCGTCGGCCTCCTGCACCTGGACCTGCCGCCCGTCCGGCCGGGTGTACGCCACGAACAGACTGCGGGGGCCCGCGCCGTCTCCGCCGTAGCCGCTGGTCAGCAGCCGGGAGCCGTCCGGCCGGGTGGCCGGCTCGCAGGTGGCGCCGCCGGGCGTGATCGGCTCGTAGCACAGCAGCCGCTGCTCGTCGCCGCCGACCGGGGTCGCCACCAGGTCGACGAAGACCAGGAGTTGGGCCTTGCGGCCGTTCCCGGCGGTGTACTCCAGGTACGCCTGCGGGAGCCGGCCGGGGTCGCCCGGGTCGGGGGCGCGGCCCCGCCCGTCGCGGACGGTGCCGTCCTGGGGCAGCAGCGAGACCAGGGTGTCCAGCATGAACGCGTCGTCGACCCGCGGCGGGCTCGCGGCGGGCACCGGGTCGTGGGACGCCCGGTCGGGCAGCAGGGTGGGGACGAGGACGGCGGCGGCGACCAGGGCGACGGCCGAGGCGACGCCGCCGCGGCGGCGCAGGACGCGGCGGCGGCCGCGCCGCTCGGCGCCCAGCGCGAACTCGTCGACGGGCACCAGCGGCGCCAGTTCGGCACCGGCCCGCAGCGCGCGGGCGAAGTCTTCTTCGGAGGGCGAGGGCGAGGGCATGGCAGGGCTCCAGGGCTCCGTGGCGTGGCGTCGGGCGAGGGGGTGCGGGCGAGGGGGTGCGGGCGCGCGGGTCAGGGCTGGGCGAGGTCGGCGAGCTGGTCGCCGAGCCGGGTGCGCAGCCGTGCCAGGGCCCGGGAGGCGCGGGAGCGGACGGCGCTGGGGGTGGTCCGCAGCGCGGTGGCGGTCTCCTCGACGCCGAGGTCCTCCCAGTACCGCAGGATGAGCACGGCCCGGTCCTGCTGCGGGAGTTCGGCGAGCGCGTCGAGCAGCGCGATCCGCAGCGCCGGGTCGGGGCCGGGCGCGGGCGTCTCGGCGAAGGTGTCGGTGACGTGCTCGCCGCTGCTGCGCCGGCGCCGGTGGCTGAGGAAGGTGTTGACCAGGACGGTGCGGGCGTACCCGGCCGGGTTCTCCATCCGGGAGACCCGGCGCCAGCTGCCGTACAGCTTGCCGAGCGCCTCCTGGGCGAGGTCCTCGGCCAGGTGGGCGTCGCCGCCGGTCAGGAGGTACGCGGTGCGCACCAGGTGGCGGGCGCGGGCGGCGGCGAAGTCCCGGAACTCCGGGGTGCCGCCGTCGGTGCCGCTTCTCGTCGGGCTGTCCATGCCCCTCTAACGCGGCGGGCCGGGCTTCCTGTCGCACCATCGGCTGAGCAGGTGTCGGCGTGTCGGGCCGTCGGGATGAGCAAAGGGGGACGAAGTGTGACGATGCGGAGGTGACCACCTCCAGCGAAGCCAGCCAGGCAGCCCCGCCGGTCCTCGACCGGCGGCAGCGGAACGTCGTCTTCGGCACCATCATGCTGGGCATGCTGCTGGCCGCCCTCGACCAGACCATCGTCGGCACCGCGCTGCCCACCATCGTGGCCGACCTGGGCGGGGCGTCCCACATGTCCTGGGTGGTGACGTCCTACCTGCTCGCGGAGACCGTCACCACGGCGCTGGTCGGCAAGATGGGCGACCTGTTCGGCCGCAAGGTGGTCTTCCAGGTCTCCGCGATCATCTTCATCACCGGCTCCTTCCTGTGCGGCCTGTCCACCAACATGCTGCTGCTGATCATCTGGCGGGCCGTCCAGGGCATCGGCGCCGGCGGCCTGATGGTCACCTCGATGGCGCTGATCGCCGACGTCATCCCGCTCCGCGAACGCGGCAAGTACCAGGGCGCGATCGGCGCGGTCTTCGGCGTCTCCACGGTGATCGGCCCGCTGCTCGGCGGGCTCTTCACCGACCACCTGTCCTGGCGCTGGGCGTTCTACGTGAACGTGCCGATCGCCGTCCTGGTGGTGATCGCCGCGGCCCGGAACATCCCGGTGGTCAAGTCCGCGTCCCGCCCGGTCATCGACTACCTGGGCATCACGCTGGTCGCGATCGGCGCCAGCGCCCTGATCCTGGCCACCAGTTGGGGCGGCAACGAGTACGCCTGGAACTCGGCCGTGATCATCGGCCTGTTCGCGGCCGGCATCGTCGCGCTCGCCCTGTTCTGCTGGGTGGAGACCCGGGCCGCCGAACCGACCCTGCCGATGCGGCTGTTCCGCAACCAGGTCTTCACGGTCTGCTCGATCCTCAGCTTCATCGTCGGCTTCGCGATGCTCGGCGCGCTGACCTTCCTGCCGACCTTCCTGCAGTACGTCGACGGCGACTCGGCGACCGTCTCCGGCGTCCGCACCCTGCCCATGGTGCTCGGCCTGCTGATCGCCTCGATCTTCTCCGGCAACGTGGTCTCCAAGACCGGCAAGTACCGGATCTTCCCGATCGTCGGCTCGGTGGTGATGGGCGTCGGCCTGTACCTGCTCTCGCTGCTGGACGTCGGCACCAGCGCCTGGCTCGCCAGCCTCTACATGTTCGTGCTCGGCGTCGGCATCGGCCTGTCCATGCAGGTGCTCACCATCGCCGTGCAGAACACCGTCGACTACTCGGACCTGGGCACCGCCACCTCCGGCGTCACCTTCTTCCGCACCCTCGGCTCCTCGTTCGGCACCGCCGTCTTCGGCACCATCTACACCAACGCGCTGAAGACCAACCTGACCGGGGCCGTCACCCGGGCCGCCCAGGCCACCGGCGCCGACCCGCAGCAGCTCGCCGGCGCCGCGCAGAGCCCGCACGGCGTCCACGAACTGCCGCCCGAGCAGGCCGCGCCGATCGTCCAGGCGTACGCCGACTCGCTGCACACCGTCTTCCTGTGGACCGTCCCGGTCGCGCTGGTCGGCTTCGTGGTCGCGCTCTTCCTCAAGCAGGTCAAGCTGCGCGACACCGCCCGGGCCAACTCCTCCGACATGGGCGAAGGCTTCGCCCAGCCGTCCTCCGGCGACTCGGAGCGGCTGCTCGAACTCTCGGTCGCCCGACTGCTCGGCCGGGTCGACCTGGGCACCGCCCGACAGGTCATCCACTCCTCCGGCACCCGGCTGGACGTGGCCGGCGCCTGGGCCGTCATGCAGGTCGAACTGTTCACCCGCACCGTCGGCCACGCCAGCCTCAACCTGATCGCCGCCCGCCGCCGGATCCCCCCGGAGGTCCTGCAGCCGGTGTTCGACCGGATGGCCGCCGAAGGCTTCCTCGACGCCCACAACGGCTTCTACCAGCACACCGAGGCCGGCGAGCGGGAAGCCCGGACGATCACCCGCGCCTGGTCCGAATGGCTCAACCGGCGCCTGGAGGAGGACCGCGGCCGCCCGCGCAGCGCCGAACTGCGCGCCGCCGCCGACACCATCGCCAAGCGCCTCCTCGCCGAGGACCTCGCCGAGGGGATCCCCGAGAAGGGCGGCCTGCTGGCCGGCCGGCGCTGAACCCGCCCGGTCCCGTCCTGTCCCCGTCCCGTCCTGCCCCGTCCCGCATCTTCCGCGCGGGGCGGGGCATCCGGTCTAGGTGCCGCCCATGCTCCTGTACGCCCTCGGGTCCGTCTTCCTGCTGCTGTTCGGCGTCGGCATGCTGCGCGACCGGCGCCGCTTCGGCAACGCCGTCTGCCTCGGGCTGGCCGTCGCGCTGTTCACCCTCGCGCTGCTCGCCACCCTGCACCGGGCCGACTCGGTCGCCGCCGAGGCGCTGCTGATCGTGCTGGTGCTCGTCCCCGCGCTGGGCAGCCTGGTCCTGGCCGGGCTGCTGATCACCAACGGCCTGCGGATGGTCCGCAAGGAGGGCCGCCGGCCCGCCAACCTGCTCGCCCTGCTCTGCGGGCTCGGCATCCTGCTGGTCGTCGCCCTGCTGCTGGCCGCCACCCGGGCCGACTCGCCGACCCTGGTGACGGTCGCCCGCACCGTCTTCGCGGTCGCCTGCTACCTGTCGTTCCTGTTCGCCTGCTTCGTCGGCTACGCCTACCTGTACGGCCGGCTGATCCCCCGCGAGGACGTCGACTACGTGGTGGTGCTCGGCGCCGGCCTGCTCGACGGCAGCCGCGTCCCGCCGCTGCTCGCCAGCCGCCTCGACCGCGGCCGCCGGCTGTACGAGCGGCAGGTCGACCGCGGCCGCTCCCCGCTGCTGCTCGTCTCCGGCGGCAAGGGCGGCGACGAGCAGCTGCCCGAGGCCGACGCGATGGCCGGGTACCTGGTCGAGCGCGGCTTCCCGGCCGACCGGATCGTCCGCGAGGACCGCTCCGCCACCACCGAGGAGAACCTGCGCTTCAGCCACGCGATCATGGCCGCCGCCGACCCCGACTACCGCTGCGTGGTCGTCACCAACAACTTCCACGCCTTCCGCGCCGCCGTGTTCGCCCGCCGCGAGGGCGTCCGCGGGCACGTCGTCGGCTCGCCCACCGCCGCGTACTTCTGGCCCAGCGCGACCATCCGCGAGTTCGTCGCGCTGATCGTCGTCTACCGCTGGGCGAACCTCGCGGTGATCGCCCTGCTGGTGGCGGAGTCGCTGAGCTTCTGAGGAGGTCCCGAGCGCCGGCCGGAGGGCTCAGGAGGGCGGCGGCAGCTCGCGCAGGGCGGCTGCCGCGGCCCCGACCAGGCCGGCGTTCGGGCCCAGGCGGGCCGGGTGGAGGTGGAGGCCGCGGGTGAAGGGGAGCCCGGTGTAGCGGGTGAGGTGGCGGGCGAGGGGGTCGAAGAGCAGCGGGCCGGACCGGGCGACGCCGCCGCCGATCACGACGGCCTGGATCTCGACCAGCGCGGCGGTGCCGGCGATCGCGGCGGCCAGGGCGCGGGCGGCCAGGTCGAAGGCGGCGAGCGCGGCGCCGTCCCCGGTGCGGGCGGCGTCGGCGACGGCGACGGCGGTCGGCGGGCCGGCCCCGGCGGGGCGCCAGCCGGCGGTGCGGGCGTGCCGGACGATCGCGGGGCCGCTGGCCAGGCCCTCCAGGCAGCCGCGGCTGCCGCACGGGCAGGGGTCGCCGTCCCACCGGACGCTCAGGTGGCCGATGTGCCCGGCGTTGCCGCTCGGGCCGGGGTGCACCCGGCCGTCCAGCACCAGGCCGCCGCCGACCCCGGTGGAGACCACCATGCACAGCGCGTCGCGGTACCCGGCGGCGGCGCCCAGCCAGTGCTCGGCCTCGGCGAGCGCCACCCCGTCGCCCAGCAGGCGGACCGGCCGACCGGTCCGTTCCGCGATCCGCCGCACCAGCGGGAAACCGCGCCAGGACGGGATGTTCACCGGGGAGACCGCGCCCGCCACGGTGTCGACCGGCCCCGCGCTGCCCACGCCGACCGCCGCGACGCCCGGCCAGGCCGGGTGCCCGGACAGCTCGTCCAGCACCCGGGCGACGCCCGCGAACACCGCCTCGGCGTCCCCGTCCGCCGCCGTCGGGCACTCGGCGCGGGCCAGCAGCCCGCCGGCGCCGGTGACGATCGCGCCGGCGGTCTTCGTCCCGCCCAGGTCGACGGCGGCCACCAGCGGGGAGGGAGTGCCGGTCATCGTGCGCACCTCCTGACATGTCCGACTCCGGGTGACTTGTCGGACTGGCCAGGCTACTGGAACCCGCAGGTCAGCGGCGGGTCAGCGGCCGGCCGCGGCCAGCACGGCGGCGACCAGCCGGGCCGGGGCGCGCAGCGGGAGGAGGTGGTCGGCGCCCGGGACGCGGAGCAGTTCGCAGCCCAGGCGCTCGGCGGTGCGCTCGGCGCAGTCGACGGTGGGCGGCAGGTCGAGATCGCCGATCAGGACGCGGGCGGGCAGGCCGGCGAGCTCGGGCAGGCGGTCGAAGACCGGCGGGTCGGGCCGCTGGTGCACGCCCTCCAGCGGCCAGGCGGCCGCTGCCGACCGCAGCTGGGCCCGGGCCGCCGGATCGTCGCCGCCCGCCGCCCAGGCGCGCAGCCCGAACGCGGCCGGCCCCTCGACGTCCGCTGCCGCCAGCATCCGGACGAACGCCGGGTCCTGCTCGGGCCCCGGCGGCCACGGGTAGCCCGGGACGCCCGGTCAGGCCAGCACCAGCGAGGCGACCCGCTCCGGCCGCTCCAGGGCCAGGCCGAGGGCCGAGCCGCCGCCCATGCTGCAACCCACCAGGTGGACCGGTTCCGGACCCAGCCGGTCGAGCAGCGCGCGCAGGTCCGCGAGCATCGAGTACGGCCGGTCCGGCTGCGGGGAGCGGCCGTAGCCGCGCACGTCGTACCGGACCAGCCGGAACCGCCCCAGCAGCGCGGGCAGCGCCGCGTCCCAGACCCGGGAGTCGCCGACGCCGGGGTGCAGCAGCACCAGCGGCGGCCCGTCGCCCCCGCTGTCCGCCCACCACACGCTGCCGCCGTCGTCGAGCGCGAGCAGGCCGTCTCGGGGCGGGGGGAGGGTCATGAAGGACAGGGTGTGATCAATTCGGGTGCGGCGCAACCGAATTGGCTGCGGCAGCCAGCGTCTCGGCGGCGACCCGGCCGGCGGCGAGGGCGCGCGGGCCGGTGGCGGGCACGCAGCGGCCGACCTCGGGGGAGAACTCGGCGAGCACCAGGCCCGCGTGGTCGGTCGGCAGTTCGCGGTGGGTGACGGGGTGGCCGTGGGCGAGCAGCGCGGCGTGCAGGGCGCGGGAACGCTCGGCGGGCGCGATCAGGTCCGCGGTGCCGTGCAGCAGGTGGACGGGGACGTCGCCGACGCCAGCAGGTCGGCCCGACCGCCGTCCGGCCCGTCCGGCCGCCAGTCCGGGACGACCACCAGCACACCGAGCGCGGCCGCCGCCCGGGCCAGCGGCGCCAGCACCTCGCGCTCGTCCGCACCCCGGCCGTGCCAGAGCAGCACGGCGGGCAGTGCGGCGGGCAGCGGGCCGGACGCGGAGCCGGCCCGGGGGCGGTGCACGTCGACGGGCCGGCGCTCGGGGCCGTACGCGAGGGTGGTCGTGATGGTCGTGGCGGCGGGGGGCGTGGCGGCGGGGGTCGTGGCCTGGCTCATGGGCGAACGATGCCACGGCGGCCCGGCCGGTCCGCAAGCGAGGTGGGTTCAGAGGCCGAGCGGGGCGAGGCCGCCGACCCGGGTGGCCGTGAGCGAGGCGCGCAGGCGGCGGTAGGCGGGGACGTCGAAGTGGCCGGCCCGGGGGTGCAGGACGGTGGCGGCGGACAGGGCGACGGCGTCGGGGAGGACGGCGGGCCAGCCCGCGTTGCCGGACAGGCCGGCGGCGAGGGCGGCCACCACCGAGTCGCCCGCGCCGGTGGGGTTGCCGGCGACGGCGGCGGGCGGGGCGCAGCGCCAGGCGCCCTGGCGGTCGACGGCGAGCAGGCCGTCCGGGCCGAGCGAGGCGAGGACGGACTCGGCGCCGCGCCGGATCAGCACCCGGGCGGCGTCGCGAGGGTCCGGCAGGCCGGTGGCGGCGGTGAGTTCGACGGCGTTCGGCTTGATCACGGTCGGGCGGGCCGGGAGGGCGGCGAGCAGCGCCGGACCGTCCGCGTCGAGCACCACGGGCAGGTGGAACTGCCTTCCCAGCGCGACGAGTTGGCCGTACCCGTCGGCGGGCGCGCCGGGCGGCAGACTGCCGGCCAGCACCAGGACGGACGCCTGCGGCAGGTGCCGGGCGGTCTCGCCGAGCAGGGCGTCCCACTCGGTGGCGGTCAGCACCGGGCCGGGTTCGTTCAGGGCGGTGGCGTCGGTGCCGTCCGAGACGGTGACGGTCCGCCGGGTGTCACCGCCGATCGGGACCTCGGCGTGATCCAGCCCGGCGGCGGCCAACTCGGCACGGACGCTCTCCCCGGTCGGCCCGCCCAGCGGCAGCACACAGCGGGCGGGCCGACCCAGCGCGCCCAGCACCCGGGCCACGTTGACGCCCTTGCCGCCCGCCTGGGCAGCCACCTCGGCGACCCGGTGGCTGGCGTGCGGACGGAATCCGGGCACGGCGTAGGTGACGTCCAATGCCGGATTCGGCGTGACGGTGAGGATCACGGCGGACGCCCCCCATGGTGTTCGTCGTTTGTCGTTCGCTGCGCCGGGCCGACGGGCCCGACTGACTGGATCTGCGTGATCATATCGGTTTTCGCGCAGCTTCGAGCAGCAATGGGGGATTTGTGAAGGTTCGGACGGGGAGGGAGGGGCACGCGGAGAGGGGCGGGCCCGCATGGCGTGGACGGCGTCCTGGACCTCGACCGAGCGGATGCCGTCCGGGCGGTGGGCCTGCCGCCCACGGCTTCCCCGGGGCAGGCTGGAACCTCCCAACCCGCCGCCCCCTCCAGGCCGTTCAGCCGGGAGGGGGGAGCGGGATCCCCGGCACGCCACCATCCCCGGCAAGGAGAACCAACCCCATGGGCACCACCGACGCGCCGACGCCCCAGCCGTTCGGCCGGATCAAGGTCCGCGTCACCGGCCTGGTCTTCTGCGGCGACGACGTGGCGCTGCTGCGCCGGGACCGGCCCGGCTCCGTGCCCTACACCACCATCGGCGGCAACGTGCGGGACGGCGAGGACTACCGCGACGCCGTCCGGCGCGAACTCGAAGAAGAACTCGGCCTCACGCCCGACCTGGCGGCCGGTGAGCCGGAGCTGATCTGGATCGCGGACGCCCGGATCAGCCGCCCCGGCCCGACCCCGCCGCCGCGCAAGTTCCACCTCGTCTACCGGCTCCACGTCACCCCCGAGGTCCGCGCCCGCCTCGCCATCCGGGAGTTCGACGAACTCCCCGACGGCAGCCACGAGATCGGCGCCATCGAGTGGCACGACTACCGCAAGGTCGGCGGCCTGCCGCTGTTCCCGCCGATCGGCCGGCAGATCGCCGGACTCGCCGGCCCCACCGCCCCGGTGACCCGGTTCGAGCTGGAGCCGATCACCGACCGGAACTACACCTGGATCTGACCGGAGTCCGACCAGCGGTGGCGGACACCCGTGCGGCCGGACGCTCGATGGTGGGGTGCGCGGGGCGGTCGAACTCCGGTCGACGGGTGGGCGAACGTTCGGGGGTGGTGGTTCGCGGGGGAGGGCGGGGCGCTAAGTTGGCTGTACATCTTTTGGGGTTGGCGAGTGGGCGGAAGGGGAGCCGGTGACCCAGGGGGCCGTTCCGGTGGTGGTGTTGGCCGCCGCGTTGCTGCACGCCGTGTGGAACGCGCTGGTGCACGGGGTGCGTGACCGGATGGCCGGGGTGGCGCAGATGAACCTGGTGTTCGTGGCGTTCGGGGCGCTGTTCGCGCTGTTCGTCCCGCTGCCCGGACCGGCCGCGCTGCCCTACCTGCTGGGCTCCGCCGCGCTCCAGACCGGCTACCAGCTGCTGCTGGTCCGGGCGTACGGGCTCGGCGACTTCGGGCAGCTGTACCCGATCGCCCGTGGCACCTCCCCGGCGGTGGTCGCGCTGCTGGCCGCGACCGTCCTGGGCCACCGGATGCCCGCCGGGCAGCTGGCCGCCGTCGCCGTCATCTCGCTCGGCCTGGCCGGTCTCGCACTGGTCGGTGGCATCCCCGGGAGAGACCAACTCCCGGCGATCGGAGCCGCGTTGGGAAACGGCGTGCTGATCGCCGGCTACACCGTGGTGGACGCGGGCGGGGTGCGGGCGGCGAACTCGGCGGCCGGGTACATCGCCTGGATGTTCGTCCTGCAGGGCCTGGCCGTGCTCGCCGCGGTGGCCGCCGTCCGCCGCCGCACCCTGCTGCCCGCGCTGCGCGGGGGCGGTGCGGTCGGCGTCGCGGGCGGCCTGATGTCGCTGACCGCGTACGGGCTGGTGGTCTGGGCGCAGACCGTCGGCGACCTGCCGACCATCGCCGCGCTGCGCGAGACCTCGATCGTGATCGCCGCCCTGATCGGCACCCTGGTGCTGCGCGAACGCCTCGGCGCGCTGCGGCTGGCCGCCAGCGCGACCGTGCTGACCGGCATCGCGCTGCTGGAGTTCGCGCACTGAGCGGGGGCGGGTGGGCGGGCGTGTCCGAGGGCGGGCCGAGGGGTGCTTCTGCCGCCGCATGCCGACGGAGCCCGCGGCGGCGGCCCGACAGCCCCCGCCGGGCGGCACTCTGCTGATATCGCGGACGGTCGGCGAAGCACCGGGGCCGTGTGTGGCGGGGCCTCCCGTGGTCATCGGCCGGGGCAGCCGAGCGACTCCAGTGCTGCGCCCAAGTGGTGTGCTGCGGAGGTGAGTCGGCTGTGCGTCTCGGCAGCGGCGTAGCTGACCCGGACGCGCGGTGCGGGCTCGGCGGTGAAGTAGTTCGGGCCGGGGGAGAGCGCCACGCCGTGCCGCAGCGCGGCGGCGGTGAAGGCGACCGGGTCGAGCTGGGCGGGCAGCGGCAGCCAGAGGTGGAAGCCGCCGCGCGGCAGCCGGGCCGGCAGCAGGGCCGGGGCGCGTTGGGCCAGGGCGGTCGCGAACAGCTGCCGGCGGTCGGCCAACTCCCTCGCCAGTGTGCGCAGATGACGCGGCCAGTCGGTGGCGGTGACCAGTTCCAGGGCGGCCTCCTGGAGCGGGCGCGGGACGAAGAACGAGTCCACCGCCTGGACGGCGCGCAGCCGGGCCAGGGCCGGGCCGCGCGCCACCAGCGCGCCCACCCGCAGACTCGGCGAGGCCGCCTTGGTCAGCGAACGGACGTGCACCACCGTCCCGTTGGGGTCGTCCGCGGCCATCGGCGGCGGCAGCTCGCCCGCGTCGGCGTGCGCCAGCAGCCGGGCGAAGTCGTCCTCGACCACGAACGCGCCCGCCCGCTCGGCCGCCGCCAGGACCGCCCGCCGCCGCTCGGCCGACAGGACGGAACCGGTCGGATTCTGGAACAGCGGCTGGCAGACGAACACCCGCGCCCCCGACGCCGCGAACGCCTCGGCCAGCCGCTCCGGGAGCACCCCGTCCGCGTCCACCGGCACCGGCACCGGACGCAGGCCCGCCGCCCGGGCGATCGCCAACACGCCCGGATAGGTGGGGGATTCGACCAGGACGGGCGCCCCGGGCGGGGCCAGCGAACGCAGCGCGCAGGTCAGCGCGCTCTGCCCGCCCGCCGTGACCAGCACCTCCGCCGCCGTCACCCCGCCGCCCACCTCGCGGGCGAACCAGCCGCGCAGCTCCGGCAGCCCCTCCAACGGCGGCCGTCCCCACGCGCCCGGCCGGCGGGCGGCCCGGGCCAGCGCGCCCGCCAGCGCCCGCTCCGGCAGCAGCGCCGCGTGCGGGTAGCCGCTGTTCAGGTCGACCACCTCCGGTGGGGCCAGCGCGAGCGCCGCCAGCACCCCCGACGCGTCCACCACCCGGGCCGGCGGCGCGCCCGCCTCCGCGCTCAGCGCCACCTCCTGCCAGGAGAAGTCGCCCTGCCGCGCGGGCACCGGCCGCGACTCGGCCCGGAACACGCCCGCGCCCGGCCGGGACACCACCACGCCCTCCGCGACCAGCTCCCGGATCGCCCGGGACACCGAGACCGGGCTGACCCGGTAGTGCTCCACCAGCTCCCTGCTACTGGGGATCCGCTCCCCGGGCGAGTAGCGCAACACGGTGGTGCGCAGCGCGTCGGTCAGCTCCTGCACGCTCATCGCGGGCCCTTCCGGCAGGCGGGCGGCAACTGCTACCGTCCTGTATGTCAGAACACGATAGCGCTACTGGTCTCCGCTCGATAGCGGTCGGCACGGACGAGACGGACCGGACGAGCCGGACGAGCCGGACGAGCCGGTTCGGGGGGCTCGGCGGGTTCGCCGGGTCGGGGGGTACCGCGCAGGCCGCCCTCGGGGTGCTCGCCTTCTCGTTCAGCTTCCCCGCCACCGCCTGGGCCCTGGAGGGCTTCGGCCCCTGGACGGTCACCGGCCTGCGCGGCATCCTCGCCGCCCTGCTGGCCGGGGCCTGCCTGCTCGCCGCCGGCGCCCGCGTCCCGCCCCGCTCGACCTGGCCCGGACTGGCCGCCGTCGCGATCGGCTGCGCGGTCGGCTTCCCGCTGCTCTCCACCCTCGCGCTGCGGCTCTCCTCCACCGCGCACTCCGCCGTGGTGATCGGCCTGCTGCCACTGGCCACCGCCGCCGTCGGCGCGCTCCGCGCCAAGTCCCGCCCGCCGCGCGCCTTCTGGCTGGCCGCGACGGCCGGGGCGGCCGCCGTACTCGCCTTCACCGTCCAGCAGAGCGGCGGCGCGGGGCTGACCACCGCCGACCTGTACCTGTTCGGCGCGCTGCTGGTCTGCGCGTTCGGCTACGCCGAGGGCGGCCGACTGGCCCGCGAACTGCCCGGCTGGCAGGTGATCGGCTGGGGCGTGGTCGCCGCGCTGCCCGTCACCGCGCTCACCGGCGTGCTCGCCCTCACCGTCGAGCCCGTGCACTGGAGTTGGCACGGCGTCACCGGACTCGCCTACCTGGGCGCGGTCTCGCAGTTCGGCGGCTTCGTGGTCTGGTACCGCGGCATGGCCGCCATCGGCGTCCCCCGGGCCAGCCAACTCCAGCTCGCCCAGCCGCTGTTGACGCTCTGCTGGGCGGTGCTGCTGCTCGCCGAGGCGCTGCCGGTCAGCGCCGTGCCGACGGCGCTGGCGGTGGTCGCCTGCATCGCGGTCACCCAGTGGGCCGGCCGGCGGGCCGCCGGGGACGCCGGGTCCGCTACGCGGTGAGGGAGCAGTAGAGGTGCTGGCCGTCCTGCTTGGCGCGGCGGGCCAGCACGCCCAACTGGTGGATCAGACGCATGAGTTCGACGCGTTCGACGCCCTTCATCTCGTCGGTTCGGCCCCACAGGGTGGTGAGCTGGGGGAGGCGCTTGCGGTCGATGCCGGCCAGGGTGTCCCGGGTCTCGTCGGGGAGTTCGACCACCCAGGGGCCGGTCATCCAGGGGTCCTCGAAGTCGACGGCCTTGGCGGGGGCCTCGGGGTGCCAGGGCTGCAGGCCGGTGGGCCAGACGGAGCGGTCGGGTCCGTCCTTGACCGGGGTGCCCTCGCCGCGCAGGGCGACCACCAGGTGGGGGAGGGCGACGGTCGGGTCGACTCCCTTGGTGCGGACGGATTCGAAGGACTCGGCGGCCGGGCGGTCGCCGCGGGCCATCACCTTCTGGACGGCGGCCTGGTCGGCGGCCCGGAAGTAGTCGGTCTGCAGGTCCATGTCGCACGCTCCCCATCGTTCGGCAAGGCAAGGCAAGGCAAGGTAGGGCAAGGCAGGGCAGGGCGCCGCCAGGTGGGCGAAGGCGGTGCACGCAAGAGGGCCAGTGCATCACAGTCGGCGCCGCCGCGGGGGCCCGGTCGCCGTCCTGTGATCTCCCTCGCACCGGCCAAGGGGGCGTTCCGCTCCGGAAGTTCGGGTACTAGCTTTCGGGCGTGAGAACTTCGCCCGCCGCCGGGAACCGTCCGCTGCGCGTCCTGCTGGGGGCGTCCGTGCTGGCCAACACCGGTGACGGGGTGCTGCACCTCGGGCTGCTGCTGGTGGTGGCGCGCCTGACCGGGTCGGTGGACGCCTCGTCGCTGGTGATGGCGGTGACGACGGTGCCGTGGCTGCTGTTCGGGATCCCGGCCGGGATGCTGGCCGACCGGGGGCGGCGGAAGGCGCTGATGGTGTCGGCGGACGGGGCGCGGGCGGTGCTGATCCTCGGGATCGGGGCGGCGGCCTGGGCGGGGGTGCTGTCGCTGCCGCTGCTGCTGGGGTTGGCGTTCCTGGTCGGGGTGGCCGAGACGGTGTTCAACACCAGCGCGGAGACGGTGCTGCCGACGGTCGTCCCGGCGTCCGAACTGACGAGGGCGAACGGGCAGTTGGCCACCACCGTCCGGGTCGCCGGCCAGTTCGTCGCCCCGGCCCTGGCGGGCTGGCTGACCGCGCTGGCCGCCCCGGTGACCTTCCTGGTCGCGGGCGCCGGCTACCTGGGCTCGATGCTGCGGCTGACCGCGCTGCCGCGCGACGCGGGCCTGACCGCGCTGTCGGGTGGCGCGGGGCTGGTCGGGCTGCCGGGCGGCGCGGGCCTGGTCGGGTGGGGAGGGCCGGGCGAACCGGCGGAGCCGGCGGGGCGGGTGCGGGTGTGGACCGGGCTGGCGTTCCTGGCGCGCGGCCGGGTGGTGCGGGTGATCACGCTGGCCGGGGCGCTCACCACGCTCGCCAACACGTCCTTCCTGGCGCTGTTCGTGGTGTACGCGACCAGTGGCCCGCTGCGGCTCGGTGACGCCGGGTACGGGGTGCTGCTCAGCTCGGTCGGGGTCGGCACGGCGGTCGGCTCGCTCACCGCGCACCGCGCCGAGCGGTGGTTCGGCGGCCCGGTGGTGCTGTGCGCGACCCGGCTGGGCTGGGGGCTGGTGTTCGTCGCGCCGGTGTTCCTGCGCGGGGTGCCGCTGTTCGCCGCGATGACGGTGGGCAGCTGCCTGGGCGGCATGTGGGGCGTGCTGACCGTGACGATCCGCCAGCGGCTGACGCCGCCGGAGATCCGTGGCGCGGTCGGCGGCGCCTACCGGGCGGTGATCATGAGCGCGATGCCGGCCGGTGCGGCCGTCGGCCTGCTGCTGCAGCGCCTGCTCGGCACGCCCGGCACCTTCCTGCTGTTCGGTGCCGCGATGGTGGTGCTGGCGGTGCCGGTCTGGCGGGCGGTCACCGCCGAGCGGCTCCCGGCGGTGGAGGCGGAGGCGGAGGTGGAGCGGGCGGGGCGGCTCCCCCGCACAAGGAGTCGCGCCGCCCGCTCCGGTCAGTAGGAGCCGGGGATCCCGGCGTCCTTGCAGGCCTTGGCGATCTGCGGGGTGCAGATCTCCTCGGCCTTGTAGAGGCCGCCGGCGACGACCGTCTCGGCGACCTTGTCCTTGGTGACGACCACCGGGGTGAGCAGCCGGGACGGGATCTCCCGGCCGTCGGACTGGGTGACGGCCGACGCCACCGAGGTGATGTCGATGCCCTTCACCAGGTAGACCGCCATGTTGGCGGCGGCCTCGGTCTCCGGCTGGTACGGCTTGTAGATGGTGTACGCCTGCTCGCCGGTGATGATCCGGCGGATCGCGTCCAGCGAGGCGTCCTGGCCGCCGACCGGCACGTCGGTGCGGCCGGCCTTGTGCAGCGAGTCGATGATCGCGCCGGCCATGCCGTCGTTCGCCGAGTAGACGGCCTGGAAGCCGTTCTTGCCGAGTTTGGCGACGGCCTCGTCCATCTTGGCGCCGGCCACCTCGGGCTTCCACTCGCCGGACTGCTCGTACGCGATCCGCTTGACCTTGCCGTCCAGTGCCCGGTGCGCGCCGGTCTTGAAGTCGGCGGCGTTCGGGTCGGTCTCCGCGCCGTTGATCATCACGATCTCGGCGCCGTCGGCCTTCCGGCCGCCCTTGGCCATCGCCTCCAGCAGTGCCTGGCCCTGGAGTTCGCCGGTGCGCTGGTTGTCGAAGGAGATGTAGGCGACCACGTCGCCGGCGGCCAGCCGGTCGTACGCGATGACCTTGGTGCCCTTCGCCTTGGCGGCCTCCACCCACGGTGCGGTGGCGGCGGCGTTCACCGGGTCGAGCAGGATCACCTTGACCCCGCGCGCGAGCAGTGCGTCGAACTGCTCCTTCTGCAGTTTCTCGTCGCCGTCGGCGTTCGCGTAGTCGAGGGTGCACTTGGTGCACAGCCCGGTGACGGACGCCTCGATCAGCGGCTTGTCGAACGCCTCGTAGCGGGTGGAGGAGGAGCGTTCGGGCAACAGCAGTCCGATGGACTGGTTGCCCGAGGACGACGACGAGGGTTTGTCGTCCCCGCAGGCGGCGAGCGACATCGTCATCGACACGGCGGCCGTGCCGATGACGAGTCGACGCGTCATCGAGTTCATGGTGGGTGGAGCCTCCCTGACAGCGCCGTTGTCCCTACGGCGGAGAAGGGGAGTCAAACCCACCCGACCTTTGTCGTCAAGAAGTAAAGCATTGGTCGGAGGGGGTCGACCAAGTCGTTACCTTCTTGAAGGCTGGATGAGAGTTCGGCGTGGCAGGCGTTCAGCGCTCGCTGCGCGCCACCAGGAACACGCCGCCGACCACCACCGCGCCACCGACCAGGATCGGCCAGGTCAGGGCCTCGGAGAGGAACAGCCAGCCGAGGAAGACCGCCACCACCGGGTTGACGTACGCGTAGGTGGCCACCAGCGGCAGCGGCGCGCGCTGCAACAGCCAGGCGTAAGACGTGAACGCGACAATCGAGCCGAACAGCACCAGGTACGCCAGCCCCGCCCACGACCCGGCCGACACCGCCGCCGGGTCGAACCCGCCCGGCTCGCCCCGGAGGAACGACAGCGCCAGCGCGCCCAGCGCACCCGCCAGCATCTCGTACACGCTCGCCGCGAACGGGTCGGCCGGCATCGGCAGCCGCCCCGCCAGCACCGAACCCAGCGCCCACACCACCGCCGCGACCATCACCAGCAGCAGCCCCGACAGGCCGACCTGGCCGGTCAGCCCCGGCGCGGTCAGCACCACCAGGCCCAGCAGGCCGAGCAGCACACCCGCCAGCGTGCGCCCGCCCGTTCGAGTCCCGAACGCCCGGCGCAGCACCACCACCCACAGCGGCACGCTCGCGACCAGCAGCGCCGCCAGCCCCGACGGCACCGTCCGCTCGGCCAGCACCACCATCCCGTTGCCGCCGACCAGCAGCAGCACCCCCACCAGGAACGCCGAACCGAACTGCGGCCACGTCACCCGCAGCGACCGCCACCCCCGCCGGGCCGCCAGCCCCGCCGCCAGCAGCAGCGCCGCCGCCCCGAACCGCAGCGCGCCCGACAGCAGCGGCGGCATCGTCTCCACCACCACCCGGATCGCCAGATAGGTCGACCCCCACACCACGTACACGATGCCGAGCGCCGCCCACACCGCCGCCCCGAGCCCGGCGGCCGGCTTCCGGGGGACGGCCGCCTGAGCCGGGGCGGCGGTGTGGGCGGGCGCGGCGTCGGCGGGACAGTCGGACCCGGCGTCGGCGGGACAGTCGGACCCGGCGTCGGCGGGGGAGTGCGGAGAGGGCGCGGACATGGGCGTCTCCTGGTCTTGGTCCTGACGGGCGTGTTCGGCGGAATGACACCACACTCCGCCCGCACCCGGCAGGGGGTTTCGCCGGTCGGTACGGGGCGAGCGCGGCGCGCGCGGGCCGCTTGGGCCGCGCGGGGCGCTTGAGCTGCGCCGGGTGCTCACGGCGCCCGGTCCGCTACCGCCGAACGCCGCCCGCCGCACCCCGGGCAGGGCCGACCGGATGAACCGGCGCACCACCGCGACCCCAGCCGCCCCGCCCCGGCCGCCCCGGATGGTAGGCATGGGGGCGGCCGAGGGCAGCCGAACGGAGGACGGCCGCATGGCATGGTTCGCCGCACCCGAGTACCGGCTCGCCCGCGAGCTGTTCCTGCGCCTGCTCGCCCTCGTCTACGGCTGCGGATTCCTCGCCGCCGCCCGCCAGTTCCGCGCCCTGCTCGGCAGCCGCGGCATGCTCCCGATCCCGCGCTTCCTGGCCCGCGTCCCGTTCCGCCGCGCCCCCAGCCTGTTCCACTGGCACTACAGCGACCGCCTGTACGCCGCCGTCGCCCGGACCGGCGCCCTGCTCTCCGCCGCGCTGCTCGCCGGCGCGGCGAACCTGCTCCCGCTCGGCGCCGCGATGGCCGCCTGGGCGCTGCTCTGGGTGCTCTACCTGTCGATCGTCAACACCGGGCAGACCTGGTACGCCTTCGGATGGGAGTCCCTGCTGCTGGAGGCCGGCGCCCTCGCCGTGTTCCTCGGCAACGACCGGACGGCCCCGCCGCTGCTCGGCACCTGGCTGCTGCGCTGGCTGCTGTTCCGGGTCGAGTTCGGCGCCGGACTGATCAAGTGGCGCGGCGACACCTGCTGGCGCGCGCTCACCTGCCTCTACCACCACCACGAGACCCAGCCCATGCCCGGACCGCTCAGCTGGTTCTTCCACCACCTGCCCCGCCCGCTCCACAAGGTCGAGGCCGCCGCCAACCACGTCGTCCAACTGGTCGTCCCCTTCGGCCTGTTCCTCCCGCAGCCGATCGCCTCCGGCGCCGCCCTGCTGATGATCGCCACCCAGCTCTGGCTGATCGCCTCCGGCAACTTCGCCTGGCTGAACTGGCTCACCGTCGCCCTCGCCCTCGGCGTCCTCGACACCGGCACGCTGCGCCGCGTCCTGCCGGTCGGCCCCGACCCGGCGTACGGCCCGGCGTACGGCTCGACGTACGGTCCGCAACCCGGCTGGTACCAGGGCCTGGTGGCCGGGTACGCGCTGCTGGTGCTCGCGCTGTCCTGGCGGCCGCTGCGCAACCTGCTCTCCGCGCACCAGCAGATGAACCGCTCCTGGGACCGCCTCCACCTGGTCAACAGCTACGGCGCGTTCGGCACCGTCAGCCGGGTCCGGTACGAGATCGTCCTCGAAGGCACCCGCGACGTCCACGGCCTGGACGGCTGGCAGGAGTACGAATTCCCCGGCAAACCCGGACCCGTCCGGCGGCTGCCCCGCCAGTTCGCCCCCTACCACCTGCGACTCGACTGGCTGATGTGGTTCGCCGCGATCTCCCCCGCCCACGCCCGCCCCTGGTTCCACCCGCTGCTCGCCCGCCTGCTCGTCAACGACCCCGACACCCTCCGCCTGCTGCGCCGCAACCCCTTCCCCGACACCCCGCCCGCCCTCGTCCGGGCCCGGCTCTACCACTACCGCTTCACCGACGGCCCCGAACTCCGCGCCACCGGCGCCTGGTGGCACCGCCGCCACGTCCGCGACCGGCAACCGCCCGTCGGCCTCGCCGAACTCGGCCGGTACGCGCCCCCCGGCGCGGCGGGACGGCCACGATGAACCCACCCAACTCCCGACCCCCACCCCGGCGGGGCGTACTGTCGGTGCCGCTCCCTACCCTACGGACCGTGCGAACCGCGCGAACCGTGCGGACGGGCCCCGAACCCGGGCCGCGGCCCGGTCCGGCCCACCGCGATCCCACCGGGTCCACCGCGTGCACGGCTCGAACGCGCACCCGTATTCTGGCCTCCCGCGACGCCACCGCCGCCGCGCCCACCCCACCCGCCACGCCAGCCCCTCTGCCCGCCAAACGCCACGAACCGGACTTCACATGACAGTGCGCACCCTGAACGACGCCGACGACTCCGCGTCCGAGACCGCGACCACGTCCGCGACCACGTCCGCGACGGACGGCGAGACCCGCCAGAGCACCCGTGACGAACTCGGCCGCTTCGCCGAACAGGGCGGCTTCGCCCTCACCGCCGACGCCAACCCCTGGTTGGAAGCCGCCGAGACGCTCACCGGCCCCGAAGACGCCCGCGCCGCCTCCACCGTCCTCGCCGAACTCCGCAGCCGCGACACCCGCGCCGTCGGCCAGGCCGCCAACGCCATCGCCACCAAGGCCGGACTCAACATCCCCGACACCCTCGGCGGCCTCACCACCCTGCTCGACCTCCTGCAGCGCGTCCACGCCACCACCGCGACCCTGCGCACCGAGGTCTACCAGCAGAACCTCGCCGAACTCGCCGCCGCCACCGGCACCTCCGCCTACCGCAAGGACAACGGCGCCAAACTCGGCTGGAACCGCCGCCGCACCCTCCGCGCCCAAGCCCGCGCCCTCGCCGCCACCGGCACCCGCCCCGGCCGCGCCGACCTGCACACCGCGCTCGTCGCCGCCGCAGCCGCCCACCGCGACTGGACCGCCATCGCGGAAGCCTCCTCCCGCCCCGCCGTCCCCGTCGACGGCGCCCTCCTCACCGAGACCGCCAACGTCGTCGAATCCCTCGCCGACGCCGTCCGCACCCTCACCCGCCTCCTCCCCGAGCGCGCCCTCGACGCCCTCCCCCTCACCGAACTCGCCGACCTCGTCGACCGCCTCGCCGCCGACGAAGGCACCCTCTACCGCCTCTCCGCCCTTCGCCAGCTCCGCCTCGAACTCGCCGAACAGGGACTCACCGAACTGCTCGGCGAACTCAACGAGCGGCAAGCAGACAAGGACGCTGCGCTCGCCGCCTACGACCGGCACGTCGCCGCGAAGGCCGCGCTCGCGGCGGGACCGCGACAGGCCGCGGAGGCGGTCGAGGTCGTCGAGGCTGAGGCTGAAGAGGCCGAGGTCGAGGTCGAGGTCGAGACCGAGAACGAGAACGAGAACGAGAACGAGGCTGTGGTCGTCGAGGCTGAGGCCGAGACTGCGGTTGTCGAGGTCGAGGAGCCGGAGACCGAGACCGAGACCGAGACCGAGGCCGAGGCTGAGGTTGAGGTTGAGGTCGCCGAGGAGACCGTCGAGCCGGAGGCCGTCGAGGAGCCGGTGGCCGAGGACGAGGCCGTCGTGGAGACCGAGGCCGTCGAGGCCGAGGCTGCGGAGCCGGTTGTCGAGGCTGAGCCCGAGGTCGAGCCCGAGGCCGTCGTGGAGGTTGAGGCGGAGGCCGTGGTCGAGCCGGTGGCTGAGGTTGCCGTGGAGCCGGTCGTAGAGCCGGAGCCCGTGGCCGAGGTCGAGGCGGTTGTCGAAGCCGAGCCCGAGGTCGTCGCCGAGGTCGAGGTTGCTGTCGAGCCGGTGGCTGAGGTTGTGGCGGAGCCGGAGCCGGAGCCGGAGCCGGAGCCGGAGCCGGAGCCGGAGCCCGAGCCGGCGGCCGAGGTCGTTGCCGAGCCGGAGCCGGTGGCCGAGGTCGAGGCGGTTGTCGAAGCTGAGCCCAAGGTTGTTGCCGAGCCGGAGCCCGAGCCGGTGGCTGCACCCGTGGCTGAGGTCGTGGCGGAGCCGGTGGTTGCTGGTGGGCCGGTGAAGCCGGAGTTGGTGCCGGGGAAGCCGATCACCGGGTACTCCGCGGAGGAACTGGTCGCGCTGGTGGCGTGGTTGGACGCGGACGGGGTGAAGCGCAGTGATGACGAGTTGCTGCGGGCGGCGATGAAGGAGCTGGGCTTCGGCCGGCTCGGGCCGCGGATCAAGGAGGCGCTGGGCGCGGCGGTGGCCGCCGTCCGGGGCTGACGGATCGTCAACAGCAGTGCGTACGCCCGTCGTTGTGCCGGTGGTGCGACGACGGGCGTACGCGTGTTCACTCGCCGATGTCCTCGTACCAGAGGTCGGGGCGGGCGGTGGTGAAGTCGGTCATCAGGCGGACGCAGCGCGGGTCGTCGAGCAGGGTGATGCCGGTGCCGTGGGTGGCGAGCCAGTCGTGGCCGCCGGTGAAGGTGGTGGATTCGCCGATCACGACGTGGCCGATGCCGAACTGGCGGACCAGGCCGGAGCAGTACCAGCACGGCGAGAGGGTGGTGACCATCACCGTGTCGCGGTAGCCGCGCAGGCGGCCGGCGGCGCGGAAGGCCGAGGTCTCGGCGTGCATGGACGGGTCGCCGTCCTGGACGCGCCGGTTGTGTCCGCGGCCGAGCAGTTCGCCGTCGCGTCGGAACAGGGCCGCCCCGATCGGGATGCCGCCCTCGGCGAGTCCGGTCTCCGCTTCCGCCAGCGCGACGTCCAGCCACGCCCGTGCCTGTTCCGCTGTCACTCCCGTGCCCATGCGGTCACCTCCGGCGTCCACTCTTCCGGTCCGTGCGGTACGGGGGGCCGGGACCGGTCCGGTGTCCGGCGGATTTGACGTTTCCTTTAAGGTGCGGGCATGCGAGATTTCGGGGTGGGACTGCGGTTCCTGTTCAGCGGGCAGCGGTGGGTGGCACGGCACGGGCGGTGGTGGGGGTTCGGGATGATCCCGGCGCTGATCGCCCTGGTCGGGTACGTGGCCGCGTTGGCGGTGCTGATCGCGTACGCGGGTGACCTGGCCGAGTGGGCGACGCCGTTCGCGGACGGGTGGAGCGAGCTGTGGCGGACCGTCGTGCGGGTGGGCGTCGCGGTGGTGGCGGTCGGCGCGGGCGGGCTGTTGGCGATGCTGACGTTCACGGCGGTGACGCTGCTGATCGGTGAGCCGTTCTACGAGTCGCTGTCGGCCCGGGTGGAGGCCACGGAGGGCGGCGGCCCGCCGGAGTCGGACCTCCCGCTGTGGCGTGAGCTGTGGAACGCGGCGCGGGACAGCCTGGCGGTGCTGCTGCGGGCGGCGGCGTTCGGGATCGCGCTGTTCCTGTGCGGGTTCATCCCGGTGGTGGGGCAGACGATCGTCCCGGTGCTGGCGGTGTGCGTGTCCGGCTTCTTCCTGACCGCCGAGCTGACCGGCACGCCGCTGCAGAAGCGCGGCCTGACCCAGAAGGAGCGGCTGCGACTGCTGCGCTCCCGGATGTCGATGGCGCTCGGGTTCGGTACGGGCCTGACGCTGCTGTTCCTGATCCCGGTGGTCACGGTGCTGGCGATGCCCGGCGCGGTGGCCGGCGCGACGCTGCTGGCCCGGGAGATCTCCCCGTACGAGGTGGAGGGCCCCGGGGGCGACGGGAGCGACGAGGACGACGGGGGCGGCGAGGGCGAGGGGGAGGCCCCGCAGCAGCCGTACCCGGGGCAGAACCCGTACGAGAACCCGTACCCGGGCCAGAACCCGTACCAGCAGAACCCGTACCAGGGCTCGAATCCGTATGCCGATCCGCAGATCGGATGATCGAACCCGTCACCGATCGCGACCGTGATTTGACGTAGCGTCACGGACTGCGCGATAACGTCCCCATGGCCGTTTCCGTGCAGTCCGCCGCCGTGCGCGGCGTCGATCTGGGTGATCCCGCGTTCTGGCGGCTGCCCGCGGAGCTGCGGGCGGCGGCGTTCGCCCGGCTGCGGGAGCGGTCGGGGCCGGTGGGGTTCACCGACCGGGCGACCGGGCGGCGGTGCTGGGCGCTGGTCCGGCACGCGGACGTGACGGCGGCGAGCCGGGCGCCGGAGGTGTACCTGTCGGGGGCGGGCGGGCCGGAGCCGGCCCGCTGGGTGCGGGCGGTGTTCGGCGACTCGATGGCGAACCTGGACGACCCCCGGCACGCCGACCTGCGCCGGGTGGTCGGGCGGGCGTTCACGCCCCGGCTGCTCGCCGCCGTCGAGCGGGACGTCCGGGACACCGCCGCCGAACTGGTCGACCGGCTGGAACGGGAGCGCCCGACCGACTTCGTCGGCGCGGTCGCGGCCGAGCTCCCGTTCCGGGTGATCTGCACGATGATGGGCGTCCCGCCCGAGCGGCGCCGCCGGATCCGGCCCCGGACGGACCGGGCCGCCACCCCCGCCGGGCCGGACCGCCCGGACCTGCGGACGCTGGCCGCGATGCGCTGGACGGCGGCCGCGCTGGGCCGCGAGCGGCGCCGCCGTCCGGCCGGTGACCTGCTCTCCGCGCTGGTCACCGCCGACGCGGACGGCCGGAAGCTGAGCTCCCGCGAACTCGGCGCGTTCTTCGCGCTGCTGCTGGTCACCGGCGTGCAGACCACCCGCGACGCGCTCGCCCACGGCCTGCACCTGCTGACCGCCCACCCCGAGCAGCGCGCCCTGCTGCTCGGCGACCTCGACGCGCACCTGGGCGGCGCGGTCGAGGAGATCGTCCGGTACTCCACCCCGGTCGTCCAGCGCCGCCGCACCGTCGCCGTCGACCACCGGCTGTCCGGCATCCGGCTCGCGGCCGGCGACCAGGTGGTGCTGTGCTACGGCTCCGCCAACCGCGACGAGGCGGTCTTCGCCGACCCCGACGCCTTCGACATCACCCGCTCGCCCAACCCCCACCTCGGCTACGGCGGTGGCGGCCCGCACTTCTGCCTCGGCGCCCACCTGGCCCGCCAGGAGCTGCGCGTCATGTTCCGCGAACTGTTCACCCGCCTCCCGGAGCTCCGCTCCACCGCCGCCCCGGAGACCGTCCCGTCCTCCTTCGGCCACCGGGTGCGCGCGCTGGAGTTCACGTTCTGACGAAGGGTTGGGGGCGCTGTGGAGAACCGCAACACGATCAACAACGGGACGTTCGTCGGGCCGGTTGTTCGGAGCGACAACGCGACAGCGGTGTTGCCCACGCTGCCGCAGTCGGCCCCCGGCGGACTGCCCTCCCCCTCTCCTGCACTGATCGGGAGGGATGCGGAACTTGCCGAACTGGCACGGGGGTTCCATGGGAACGGGCCGACCGGGAGATTGATCACCGGCCTGCCGGGTGTGGGCAAGACCGAACTCGCCGTGCACGCCGCGCGCCGCGCGCTCGCTTCCGGGCGCTATCCGGGCGGGGTGCTGTTCCTCGACCTGCACGGTTACGACGAGGACCGTCGCGTCGGCCCGCACCGCGCCCTCGGCTCGCTGCTGCGAGCGCTCGGTGTCCCGGACGATCAGGTGCCCGCGGAGACGGAGGAGCGCCGCGCGCTCTACCGCACCAAACTTACCGAGCGTGCGCACCACAATCCTTTGCTGGTGCTGCTCGACAATGCGAGCAGTAGCGCCCAGGTTCGCGACCTGCGGCCGGGCGATCCCGGGATCCCGTTGCTGGTCACTTCCCGGCACACCCTCAGCGACCTGCAACTGCCGATCCTCGACCTGCCGGTACTGGATGTCGACGCCGGTGTCGAACTGCTCGCCCGAGGCCTCCGCGAACTCGACTCAGGTGACCACCGGGCTGCCGAACAGCCGGATGCCGCACGGGAGGTGGCCGAACTCTGCGGCGGCCTCCCGCTCGCCCTCGCAGTGGTCACCGCTCTGCTGGGCGACCTCCCCGCCCGCCCGCTGACCTCGATGGCCCAAGCCCTGCGCGACACTCGCAGCCGCCTCGCTCGCCTGACGCGCGAGGACCTTGCCGTTCGTGCCGCCTTCCAGCTCTCCTACCGCCACCTCCCGGCCGATCAGGCCCGTCTCTTCCGTTTGTTCTCCCTCAATCCCGGCCCTGACGTTTCCACCGAGATCGCCGCCCGTCTCGCCGATCTCCCGGCCGAGGAGGCAGAACTCCTCGTCCATGCCCTGACCCGCGCCCACCTGACCCAACCGGGCAGTGTGTACGGCCGTTGGCGGATGCACGACCTGATGCGGTTGTACGCGGAGGAGTTGTGCCGGGAGAAGGAGACAGCCAGAACCAGGAAGCTCGCCGCAGACCGGATGCTGGAGTCCTATCGCCACCTCGCACTCGAGGCCGACCAGCAGATCCAGCCGGGGCCCGAGCCCGGTAGGTACTTCCCCGACCGTGCCGCCGCCCTCGCTTGGCTGGAGGCCGAGTACCCCAACCTCCAAGCCGCAGCGATGGCCGCACCGGAACTGGGGCGTCCTGACGTCATCGTGCTGCTGCACATCGCGCTGCTCGACTACCAGATGCTGAGGCGCCACCTGGCGGATTGCGAGGACATCGCCCAGCGGACCCTCGACGTGGTGCGTACCTCGAACGATCCCGCGATCCGGGAGGTACTGCCCGACGTCTTGAACAACCTGGGCACGGTCCAACGCGAGTCGCGCCGTTTCACGGAATCCGTCGCCTGCTATCTGAAGGCGCGGGAACTCTACGCGGCGCGGGGCGAGACCTCGACCGAGGCGACCGTCCTCAGCAACCTCGGGCTGACCTACCAGGAGATGGAGCGGCCGGCCGAAGCCGTGGAGGTGCTGCACGAGGCGCTGGCCACCTTCCCGCCAGACGGGAACCTGCGGGAGCGTGGGATGGCGTACACCAATCTGGGAAGGGCGTTGCACCAGTTGCACCGGTTGCCCGAGGCGGCCGACGCCTACCGTGCGGACCTCGACATCTGCCGGGTGATCCACGACCGCCGTGGAGAGGCGATCACACTCAACAACCTGGGCATGGTGTTGCGCGACCAGAACCGCGGGGCCGAGGCGGTGTCCGCTTTCGAGGCGGCGAGGCGGGCGGCTCGTGCGTCGCAGGATCACCACCTGGCCGCGCAGGCGGGCGCCAACCTCGCCCTCGTGCGGGGGTTGGCCGGTGCGGAGGAGCTGACGACGGTCATCACCGGCCTCACCGAGACCGCCGAGGCCATGGATCGGCTGGGAGACGGGTACAGGGCTGCCCAGGTCCGCTGTCACCTCGGTGTGGCGCTGGTGAAGGCCGCGCGCTGGAACGACGCGATGCGGGTCCTGCACGAGGTCCTGGCCGCAGGCGTCGAACTGGAGGATCTGCGCACGCAGTGTGCGGCGCTGGACACGCTCGGCATGCTCTACGTCGGTGCCCGCCGGTTCGCGGCAGCAGTCGATTGCTGGACCGAGGTCGCGGAGCGCTGGGCGGACCTCGACGACCAGTTGTTGTGGGGCCGAGGTCTGGCGCGTCGCGCGATGGCGCTCAGCGCCCTCGGCCGCCGGGCCGAAGCCCGTGCGGACCTCCAGGACGCGATCGAAGCCTTCAGGGCGGACGGCTCTGCCGCGGCAGCGGCCCGCGACTTGCTGGAGCGCGGCAGGACGACTCGGGGCAGACAGGTGCAGACCTGGGAAAACGTTCGGGGCGGTCACCGCTCCGCGCGCTGACCGCCCCGGCCGGCCGGTGTCAGGACGGGTGGCTGCCCACCGCGTCGCGGATCTCGGCGCCCAGCACGCTGTTGGCGCGGGCGCAGTGGGCGCCGCAGAAGAAGCGGCCGGCCACCTCGACGCCGTGGCCGACGATGCGGACGGTGCACTGCTCGCAGCGCGGCGCGAGCTTCTCCATCGCGCACTCGAAGCTGTCGAAGACGTACGTGTCACCGGTGATCGTCTTGATCTCGAAGGACAGCCAGTAGTCGTTCTGGCACACCACGCAGACCGCCATGTCGGGCTCCTCTCGCCGTACGGGTCCACCGCCGAGTCTCGGACCGGCGCGGCCCGGCGGCAATCGGCGGCGGTCCGAACGGATAGCCCGGGGCGAAAAGGGGGGAGAACCAGGGGAGAGGGAGGGGGACGGTCGTCCGACGGCGGGCGGCCGGGCGGCAGGGGGCGGGGTGACAGCCTAGGAGGCCGAGATGATCATCCGAATCTGGGAGGCGCAGGTCGCCCCGCAGCGCGCCGACGCCTTCTGCGCCAGGCTCGCCGCCAGCGTGCTGCCCGGCCTCGACGCGTGGGACGGCTTCCTCGGCGGCGAACTGCTCCGGGCCTGCTCCGACGGGGACCACCGGGTGCGGATGATCACCCGCTGGCGGGACGAGGAGGCGCTGCGGGCGTACGCGGGGCCGATGTGGCGGATCCGGCCGGTCTGGTCGGAGGGCGAACTGCACGAACTGGAGCACCCGCCGACGGTGGCGCACTTCCACTCGCTGAGCCGCCGGGAGCGCGAGGCCGCCCGGCCCGCCGCGGCCGGCTGAACGAGCGGCGGGGCGGGGCGGTGGGGCGCGGGCGCGGGAGGGCTCAGGCGCGGGCCGAGGGGTCGACCGGGATGCCCGCGTCCGCCTTCACCTGCTTCATCGTGAGGTGCGAGTGCACCTGCGCGATGCCCGGCAGCCCCGAGAGCACGTCCGTCACGAACCGCTCGTACGCGGCCAGGTCGGCCACCGCGATCCGCAGCAGGTAGTCCGGGTCGCCGAACAGGCGGTGCGCCTCGACCACCTCCGGCAGTTCGGCCACCCGGCGCTCGAACTCGCTCACCGTGGCCCGGTCCTCGTGCCGCATCACCACCGTCACGAACGGCTGGAACCCCCGGCCCACCGCCGCCGGATCCAGCCGGGCGCGGTAGTCGCGGATCACGCCCCGCTGCTCCAGGTGCCGCACCCGGCGCAGGCACGGCGACGGGGTCAGGCCGACCCGGTCGGCCAGGTCGGCGTTGCTGATCCGGCCGTCCTGCTGGAGCTCGTGGAGGATTCTGCGGTCGATGCGGTCCATGGCGCAACATTCTGCCAGAGCACGGCCCTGACCAGCGAAAACCGGACATCGGCTGCCAACGGCGGACCGCTAGCGTCCAGCTGCTGAGATTTCCCGCCAATCCGGGGCAGTCCCCGGACCGCTCCCCGAACCGCTCGCCGAAGGTGTCATGGACCCGCACGCCCTGCTGCTCTTCCTCGGCGTCGACGTGCTGATGGTCTGCACGCCCGGCCCCGACTGGCTGTACATCGTCGCCCGCGGCCTCGGCCAGGGCCGCCGCACCGCGCTCACCGCCGTCGCCGGCGTCTGCGCCGGCTACGCCGTGCACACCCTGCTCTCCGCCGCCGGCCTCGCCGCCGCGCTGCGCGCCGTCCCCGCCCTGCTGCCCGCGCTGCGCCTGGCCGGGGCCGGCTACCTGGCCTTCCTCGCGGCCGGCATGCTCCTCGCCCTCCGCCGCGGCGCCCCCGTCCGCACGGTCGAGGCCACCGGACCGCAACCCGCCCGGACGGTCCTGCGGCAGTCCCTGCTCACCGCGCTGCTCAACCCGAAGGGCCTGCTGCTCTACCTCTCGCTCGTCCCGCAGTTCGTCACCCCGGACGGCACCCTCCCGGTCGGCGGCCAGGTCGCCGCCCTCGGCGCCGTCAACGTCCTGTGCTGCGCCGCCGTCTACTCCGCCGTCGCCCTCGGCGCGGCCCGCCTCGGCGGCCGCCTCGGCGCCACCCCCACCGCCGCCCGCCGCCTCTCCGCCGTCTCGGCGGTCCTGCTGCTGGCGGTCGCGGGCGTCACCGCCGCGGCGTGACCCCGCCGGGACGCCGCGCGGTTCAGGGCCGCGCCGGCGCCGTGTCGTGGGCGGCCAGGGCGGCGCGGAGGGTGAGCAGGTCGGGGCCGCGGACGGCGTCGAGGCCGGTGAGGGCGGCGGTGCGGCGCAGGCGGTAGTCGACGGTGTTGGGGTGCACCTGGAGGTGGGTGGCGGTGCGGCGGCGGTCGAGGTCGTGGGTGAGGAACGCCCGCAGGGTGGCCAGGAGTTCGGGGCGCGGGGCGAGCGGGGCGAGCAGCGCGGCGAGAGCGTCGCGGGCCGGTCCCGGGCGGCTGAGCTGGTACTCGACCAGGACGTCGGTGAGCAGGTGCGGTCCGGGCCCGCGGCCGGTGGCGGTGGCGACCCGGCGGACGTCGGCGGCCAGCCGGGCGGCGTCGGCGACCTCCGCCGGGGCGGCGGTCGCGGCGCCGGCGGTCAGTTCGGCGCCGCAGGCGCGGGCGAGGCGTTCGAGGAGGGCGGCCAGCGCGGCGCGGTCCGGGACGGGGGAGGGGTGCGGGGAGTCGTCGGGGAGCAGCACCGGCCCGCCGTCGGCGGTCAGTGCGGCCAGCGGGACGCCGTCCGTGCGGCGCTCCAACTCGGCGCGCAGCCGCCGGAGTTTGCGGCGGGCGACGACCGAGCGGTTGACCCCGGGGCGGGTCTCGTCCGGGTGCGGGCCGATCGCGAGGGAGAGCACCAGGTAGCGGGCGGGCAGCCGGATGCCGGCCCGGTCGGCGGCGGCGCGCGGGTCGCCGCCCTCCAGCAGCCGGGAGAGCAGGGCCTGCCGGGAGACCTGTTCGTCGCCGAGCGCGGCCTGCCGCTCCTGCACGTACCCGGCGGCGACCGCGCAGCTGACCACCCGCAGGTAGCCGAGCAGGCGGTCCTGCGCGGTGGCGACGTCGGGCAGGTCGGCGGGGGCGGCCTCGGCCAGCACCCGGGCCGCGCACAGCTGGGCGCCCAGGTGGTAGGCGCCGACCACCGACTCCAGCGGCACGCCCTCGTCGGCGCGGCGGGCCGAGGACTCGCGGATCCGGGCGAGTTCGGCCTCGCCGGGCAGCACGCCGGTGCGCATCACCTCGACGAACGCCCGGATGCCGCGCTCGACCTGACGGGTGATCTCGCCGCGCAGCTGCTCGGGCGGCAGCGCGTGGTAGGCCGGGAGCCGGTCCAGCAGCCGGACCATCACCTCGCCGGCCAGCGCGGGGGCCAGCGCGAGCAGCCGCAGGTGGACCGGACGGCCGCCGAACCGGGGCCCGTCGGAGGCGAGTTCGGCGGGCGGGGAGGCGAGTTCGGTTGGCGGGGAGGGCAGTTCGGCGGGCGGAGAGGCGAGTTCGGCGGGCAGGGAGGGGAGTTCGGCGTTGGGTGCGGTCACAAGACACCTCGCGAATCTCTGGGCGGCGGCCCGGCGACGGGGGCGGGCGACGCGTTCATGATGGTTCCCCGGAGGTTACCTACCCGTAGGTAACTCCTGCGATCCCCCACCGTTGTTCAGGTCGCGCACCCCCACCCCCCCTCAGAGACGGGACCCGCCATGAACCGAGCCGCCCGGCTGATCGCCACCGCCCTCGCCGCCGCCGCGGTCGCCGCCGCCGCCCCCGCGGTCACCGCCGGCCCCGCCGCCGCGGCGACCACCGCCGCCGACCCGTTCTACGCGTACGACGGCGCCGCCCCGCTGTCCTCGTACGCGCCCGGCGCCGTGCTGAAGACCCGCACCCTCTCGTACCACCTGCTCGGCCTGGCCACCCCGGTGCGGGCGGTGCAGGTGCTGTTCCGGACCACCGACGCGCAGGGGCGGCCCAGTGCGGGCGTCACCACGGTGGTGCGCGGGCTGGGGAGCGACGGCAGCCGGGCCGTCTCGTACCAGTCGTTCTACGACTCGCTGAACCCGGCGGACGGGCCGTCCCGGGCGGTCGCCGGGGACGTCAGCCTGGGCGGGGCGATCGCCAACGCGGAGGCGCTGTTCGTCGTCCCGTTCGTGCTGCAGGGCTACGACGTGGTGATCCCCGACACCGAGGGGCAGACCGCCGACTTCGCGGCCGGGCCCGAGTACGGCACCACCACGCTCGACTCGATCCGGGCGGCCTCCGCCTCGCCCGCGACCGGGCTGGGACCGGACACCCGGTTCGGCCTGATCGGCTACTCCGGCGGCGCGATCGCCACCAACTGGGCCGCCGCGCTCGCCCCCTCGTACGCGCCCGACGTCAACCGGCGGCTGGTCGGCTTCGCCGAGGGCGGCCTGCTGGTCGACCCCGCGCACAACCTGAAGTACGTCGCCGGGGGCGTGGTGTGGCCCGGGGTCATCCCGATGGCGATCACCGGGGTGGCCCGCGCCTACGGCTTCGACCTGCAGCCGTACCTGAGCGACTACGGCAAGCAGGTGTTCGCCAAGACGCGGGACGCCTCGATCGTCAACGCGCTCGGCCAGTACCCCGGCCTGACCTGGCAGAAGCTCGCCAAGCCCGCGTACGCCGACCCGAACTCGATCCCCGAGTACCTGGCCGCCGTCAACAAGGTCAACCTCGGCTCGGCCCCCACCCCCACCGTCCCCGGCTACCTCGCGCAGGGTGACGGCGGCGTCCTGGAGGGCACTTTCGGCAACCTGGCGGGGATCGGCACCGGGGACGGCGTGATGGTGGCCGGCGACGTCCGCGCGCTGGCCCGGCAGTACTGCGCGACCGGCAACGGCAGCGTCAAGTACCAGCAGTACGACCTGCTCAGCCACCTCGGCGCGGCCGTCCCGTGGGCGCCCACCGCCGTGCTCTACCTGAACGACCGCTTCGCCGGGAAGGCCGCCCCGTCCGACTGCGGCCGGATCCCGGCCGGCAACTCGCTCGCCCCCGAGCGGCCCGCCCCGCTCGCGGGGTGAGCCGCCGGGGGCGGGGGCCGGGGCGGTCGTCACGTCCAGGCGACGGCGACGACCACCTCGGCCGCGGTGAGCGAGGCCACCGTGAAGAACGGCCACGCCCGCCGGTCGCGGACGCCGGCCACGGCCACCGCCGCGATCAGCACGTCCAGCCCCAGCTTGAGGGCCATCTTCGGGTCCGACACCGGCAGGTCCAGCGCGTGCCGGACCGCGATCAGCCCGGCGCCGGTGACCAGCTGCACCACCGCGCTGGTCAGCACGTAGCCGCCGACCACCGGGTCCTTCCCGCGCAGCTGGTAGAAGACCCCGCCCAGGATCGCGGCGAAGCCGAACAGGTGGAAGACGAGGAGGACGTACCGCAGGATCTCCATGCCAGTGATCTCTCTCCAGAACCGGTGGAAACTTTCCGGGACTGAGAGCGGGCGGCGGCCGGATCCGTGACATCGAAGCCCCGGGTGACGGTGAGACGTGCGTCACACCGTTACTCGGGGCCCCTGCGCGGTACGGAGGTCAGAGGTCGTGCGGGTACTGCTTGGCGCCGCTGCGGATCCGCAGCGCCGCGACGATCTCGGTGACGCCGATCACCAGCAGCCCGCAGGCCGCCAGGATCGCCAGCGCGGTGATCGAGTGCGCGGGCCACACCATCAGCACGATGCCCGCCAGCACGCTCAGACCGCCCGCGAACCCCTGCCAGCCGCGGGCCGGCATCATCGGGTCCGAGGCGACCGCCGCGAGCTGCGTGATCCCGCGGAACAGCCAGCCGATGCCGATCCACAGCGCCAGCAGCAGCACCGACTGCGCGGCCGAGCGGAAGCACAGCAACCCCAGCAGCACGCAGATCGCGCCACTGACGAACGCCAGCACCCGCAGCGCCGTCGACGCGTGCGTGCCGAACGCGCCGACCAGCTGCACCACGCCGATCACCAGCAGGTACAGGCCGAACAGCACGCCGATCACCCACAGCGTCTGCTTCGGCCACACCAGCACGACCACCCCCAGCGCCAGCGAGATCAGCCCACCCGCCAGCACCGCCTGCCAGGCGATCCGGGCCAGCTGCTGGAACGGCCCGGGCAGGTCGTCGCGCGAATCGATCCGGTACGGGGCACTCATGGCTCCTCCGAGGGGACGGGACGGAACGGACACCTCACCCCTCCACCCTCCGCGCCCCACCACCCCCGGGGCGCGGCGGGATCCGCCGGACGGACGAACCGGGCCGCCCGGGTCGCACCCGGATCCGCTACCGTCCGTTCACCCACCGGCCCTGGCGGGCGGACTACCATCTGACGCTATGACGGACCAGGGGCGGGGGAGCCCGGCGGACGGGACGGAACCGGGCGGGACGGATACAGAGGGCGCCGAGAGCGCCGAGAGCGCCGAGGGCGCCGAGGGGGTCGGCGAGCCCGGAGCGGTCGACGAGGGCCCGGACGGCGGCGGGGGCCACTACATCGTCTGCGGCGGCAACTCGCTCGCGCACCGGCTGATCCTGGAGCTCACCGAGCAGTACGAGGTGCCGGTGGTCGCCGTCGTCCCGGACCGCTCGCGCGAGCACGGGCCGGCGATCGCCCAGATACCCGGGGTCCGCGCCGTCCTGGAGCACTCGACGGTCACCGGCGAGGCGCTCGGCGCGGCGGACGTCGGGCGGGCCCGCGGCATCGCGCTGATGGACGGCACCGACCAGGAGAACATCCACGCCGCGCTGGCCGCCGAGAACCGCAACCCCGGCGTCCGGATCGTGCTGCGGATCTTCAACCAGCGGCTCGGCGAGCACATCGAGAAGCTGCTCCCGAACTGCGCGGCGCTCTCCGGTTCGGCCACCGCCGCGCCCGCCTTCGCCAACGGCGCGCTCGGGCGGCCGCACACCGTCGAGGTCGGCGGCCGGCAGCTGTACGTCGCGTACGACGGCGAGATCCGGCCGAACCAGATCTGCCTGGTCGCCGACCGGATCGACCGGCAGGACCTGACCCGGCTCCGGCTGCTCCCGGAGACCGGGGGGCGGGCCGCCGACTTCATCCGGATCGCCGAACTCCTGGGCGGCGGCGAGGGGTTCGGCCCCGGCGGCCGCTCCGGGGCGGCCGGGCGGCCGGAGCTCGGGCCGCTCCGGGAGCCCGGTGGGCTGGCCGCGCTGCAGACCCTGGACACCGAGCCGCCGCTGCGCCAGCCGCTGCGCAAGCGGGTCAAGTGGTGGCTGCTGGACGGCCTCAAGCACTTCACCAACACCCGGCTGCGGATGATCCTGATCACCGCGTTCGCCGCGATCCTGCTCGGCGGGCTGGTGCTGTCCCTGCACAGCGACAGCTCGCACGGCTTCGGCTGGACGCTGTACTTCACGCTGCTGGACGCGGCCGGCGCCGTTCAGCCCGACGTGCCGGGGCAGCAGGTGACGGGCGACGCCTGGGCCCGGGCCGCCCAGGTGCTGATCACCTTCTGCGGGATCACCTTCGTCCCGGTCGCCACCGCGATCGTGGTGGAGGCGCTGGCCAGCGGCCGCCGCGGCCTGCCCCGCCCGCCCGGCGCCCGGACCAGGGACCACGTCATCGTGGTCGGCCTGGGCAACGTCGGCACCCGGGTCGCCGCCCTGGTGCGCGCCACCGGGCTGCCGGTGGTCTGCCTGGAGCGCGACCCGCAGGCCCGCGGCATCGCCGCCGCCCGTTCGCTGGGCATCCCCGTGCTGATCGGCGAGGGCCCGCTGGAGGCCCAGCTCCGGCAGGCCCGGGTCAAGCACGCCCGGGCCGTGGTCGCGGTCACCTCCGACGACGCCGCCAACCTGGAGGCCGCGCTGGAGGCCCGCGCGGTGCGGCCCGAAGTCCGGATCGTGGTGCGGCTGTTCGACGACGACTTCGCCCACCACGTGTACGCCACGCTCGGCAACGTCGCCTCCCGCTCGGTCTCCTACCTGGCCGCGCCCGCCTTCGCCGCCGCCCTGATGGGCCGCGAGGTGCTCGGCACCCTCTCGGTGTTCCGGCACGTCCTGCTGGTCGCCGAACTCGCCGTCGAGGAGGGCACGGTGCCGGACGGGCAGAACGTCGGCGACCTGGAACGCCCCGGCGGCGTCCGGATCCTGGCCGTCCGGCTACAACGCCGCGGCCACGACTACCAGTGGAACTTCGCCGACCGCTCCCGGCGGCTCGCCCCCGGGGACCGGATCGTGATCGCCGCCACCCGGGCCGGACTCGCCCGCGTCATCCAGTAACGGGAGGGATCCGGCGGAGCGAATCGTTCGATGGCGGAGGATGAGTTGACGTATCGTCAAGTGGCCTGTCCACCAAGCAAGTTCACCGATCCGCCGGAAAGCCTCCGGTGTGACGCCCCGACGGAGTGACGATGATCAGCGCCATCCTGAACGGAAGCCCGGGGATGATCCCGGCCTTCGCCGTTCTCGCCCTGCTGCTCGGCTGGGCCGCGCTCCGGGCGGCCCGCCGGTACGGGCTGCCCCCGCTGTTCGCCGCCCTGCTCGGCGTCTCGCTGGCGGGGGAGCTCACCGCGACCTTCTACCCGACCGGCGGGGGCGGCGGCACCCACCCGGTCTGCGGGATCAGCTCCGACCTGGGGTTCGTGTTCGACGCCACGCAGGGGTGGATGAACATCCTGATGTTCGTCCCGGTCGGCCTGTTCGCGGTGCTGGCGCTCGGCCGCCCGCTGCTGGCGGCGGTCGGGACGGTCGGGCTGAGCGCGCTCACCGAGACCGGGCAGGGCCTGCTCCCCGGGATCGGCCGGGCCTGCGACTCCGGCGACTTCGCGGCCAACACCGTCGGCGGCCTGCTCGGCGTCCTGGCCGGCTGCGCGCTCGGGCCGGCCCTGCGGCGGCGCACCGGGGCGGACCCGGGGGCCGGGCGGCGGCTCGGGCCGGACCGGCGGGAGTGGAAGCTCGGCGGGGCGCTGGCGGCGGGCATCGCGGTGCCGGTCGTGCTGCTGCAGGCGTTCGTGTTCACCCCGGTCGGGGTGGCCGGGGCGCTCGACCCGACCGCCGAGCAGCGCGCGTTCGCACAGCGCCGGGCCGACGCGCTGCTCGCGCCGGGCACCGAGGTGACCAGGGTGCAGCGCTTCGTCGAGGAGGGCTACCCCGAGGTGCTGGCGGTCATGAGCAAGGCCGGTTCCTTCAACGTGCGGTGGCCGTCCGGCGACCTGGTCGGCTTCGTCGCCGGCCGGCCGCCGAGCGCCCCCGGGCAGACTCCCGGGCAGGCCCCCGGGACGGCCACCGGGACGGGCGTCGTGCCGGTCGGCGAGGCGGCCGCCCGGGCCGCCGCCGACCGGTTCGCCGCGCAGTGGCTGGTCGGACGCGGCGCGGGCACCGAGCCGGAGTTCTCCCCGCTGGACGGGACCAACGGCCGCTACCGGTTCGGCTACACCGGCGGCGGTACCTCGTGGACGGTGGACGTCGGCGACGACGGTACGGTGCTCTGGTTCGGGCAAAAGTGACCGCTCGGTATGCCGGTGCCGGGGCGTAGGGTGCGGGTGATCGCCTACGGGATCCTGCGCGTGACCCTGTCCGTGATCGGGATCGTGTTCGTGTTCGTGTTCGTGTTCGTGTCGAGGAACGACAGCGGGGAGTAGGCAGTGTCGCAACAATCCACCGATCGGCTTTCCGCAGTCCGGCAGTTCGTCGCCGCCGAGAACCTCGACCGGCTCGTGGGCCGGCTGCACCAGGAGAACGCGGCCTGCCGCGGCGACTGGACGCTGGACGGCGGCGGGCTGGTCCGGCTGCTCCAGGGCATGCCGGTGGAGAGCCGGGTCCGGCTGCTGGTCCGGCTCAGCGGGGCGCTGGAGGAGAAGGCGGTGCACGCCCCGCTCGAATGCCGGGGCCTGGCCGCGCTCAACGTGCTGCTGGCGCAGGGGCTCTCGGCCGAGGAGCTGGCGCCCTGGCGGGAGCCGCTGCTCGCCGAGGCGGCCGGCCGGATGGCGGTCTGGGAGGGCTGGCGGCTGACCGCCCTGCTGGAGGCCGACCACCAGGCCGGCCGGGCGCTGCCCGCCGCGGTGGTGGCGACCGCCCGCCGCTCGGCGCTGATCGCCACCGTGCCGGCCGAACTCTCGTCCTTCGTCGGCGAGTTCGCCGGCCCTCCGGTCAACCCCGGTGAGCCGTGGGCCGATCGGGTGCTCGCCGACCTCGCCGAGGTCCGGGACGCCGCCGCCTGGCGGAGGTTGATCGAGCACGCGGTGACCGTCACCGGCGCCAAGCCGACCGTGAAGTGGCTGCGGGCCGGACAGTCGCTGCTGGACGAGGTCGGGCCGGACCGGCTGGCCGGGTTCGCCGCCGGGTGGTTCCCGCTGGCCGGGCAGCCGCGCCGGGACGCGGTGGTGTCCTTCCACCGGGCCGGCCCGGCCCTGTACGACGCGGACCCGTACAACTGGTGTGCCCTGCAAGGACTCTCCGCGCTGCTGGGGCTCACCCCGGCCCGTCCGGAGAGCAGCCGGGCGCTGGGCTCGCTGGCCGAGGCCGCGCTGTTCCCGGTCCGCGGCCTGGGCCCGCGCTCCCCGCTGACCGCGACCGCCGCCGTCCGCGCCCTGGGCGCCCTCGGCGGGCCGGACGCCCGGGACGAACTGGAGCGGCTGGCCGGGGTGCTGGCGTACAAGTCGACCCTGAAGGCGATCGCGGCGGCGCTCGCCGACTGGGAGGGCCGAGCGGGAGAGCCGGGGGAGTGAGCCGAGCGGGCGGAGGGCGCGGGGCGCCCTCCGCCGCGCGGCGGCCTACTCGTTGCCGAAGACGGCCGGGCGCTTCTCGGCGAACGCCGCCATGCCCTCCTTCTGGTCGGCGGTGGCGAACGCGGCGTGGAACAGTCGGCGTTCGAACCGGACGCCCTCGGCGAGGGTGGTCTCGAAGGCGCGGTTGACCGACTCCTTCATCATCACGGCGGCGGGCAGCGACATCGCGGCGACGGTCTCGGCGACCGCCAGCGCCTCGGTGAGCAGCTGCTCGGCGGGGACGACCCGGGAGACCAGGCCGGCCCGTTCGGCCTCCTCGGCGCCCATCGTCCGGCCGGTCAGACAGAGGTCCATCGCCTTGGCCTTGCCGACGGCGCGGGTCAGCCGCTGCGAGCCGCCGATGCCGGGGATGACGCCCAGCTTGATCTCCGGCTGGCCGAACTTCGCGGTGTCGGCGGCGATCAGGATGTCGCAGAGCATCGCCAGCTCGCAGCCGCCGCCCAGCGCGTAGCCCGCGACGGCGGCGACGATCGGCTTGCGCACCCGGCCCAGCTCGTCCCAGGGGCCGAGCCAGTCGTCGAGGTAGACGGCGGGGAAGCGGTTGTCCTGCATCTCCTTGATGTCGGCGCCCGCGGCGAACGCCTTCGCCGAGCCGGTGATCACCAGGGCGCCGATCCCCGGGTCGCGGTCGAACGCCTTGGCGGCCGCCACCACCTCGTTCATCAGCCGGTTGTTGAGCGCGTTCAGCGCCTCGGGCCGGTTCAGGGTGATGATGCCGACCCGGTCCTTGCGGTCCACCAGGATCGTCTCGTACTCGGTCATCGCCGCTTCTTCCTCTCCACGTCGAGCGGAACCTCTGCCGCTGGATACGATCTCCGAACCCGGCTCCGGACGCCAGTCTCGACAGGCGAGACGATCGTCACCAGAGCGGTCGCCAGAGCGGTCGCCAGAGCGGTCACCGCGTGCTCATCCGGCCGGGTCGGCCGGGCCGGCCGGGCCGGCCGCCAGGCCCAGGTCGCCGTCGGCCGGGGGCACGAAGAAGCGGGCGACGTCGGCGGCGGAGACCCCGGCCAGGGTGGCGGGGGACCAGTGCGGGTCGCGGTCCTTGTCGACGACCTGGGCGCGGATCCCCTCGACCAGGTCGTGGTGGGCCAGCGCCGCGCAGGAGATCCGGTACTCCTGGTCCAGGGTCGCGGCCAGCGACGGCAGCGCGCGGGCCCGGCGCAGCGCGGCCAGCGTCACCTTCAGCATGGTGGGGGACTTGCCGAGCAGCTGCTCGACGGCGTCCTTCGCGGCGGGCAGGCCGGTGGCGCGCAGCCGTTCGACGATCTCCTCGACGCTGTCGGCGGCGTAGCAGCGGTCGATCCACTCGCGCTGCCCGGCGAGGTCGGACGGCGGGGCGGGTTCGGCGAGCGCGGCGACGGCGGCGGCCGGGTCCTGGCCGGCGGCGAGCCGGGCGGTCAGGCCGGGCAGCGCGGCGGCGGGCACGAAGTGGTCGGCGAAGCCGCAGTGCAGGGCGTCGCCGGCGGTCATGGTGGCGGCGGTGAGGCCGAGGTGGGTGCCGAGTTCGCCGGGGGCGAGGGCGAGCAGCCGGCTGCCGCCGACGTCCGGGACGAGGCCGATCCGGGTCTCCGGCATGGCGACGGCCGAGCGCTCGGTGACGATCCGGACGCCCGCGTGCCCGGACAGGCCGACGCCGCCGCCCATCGTGATGCCGTCCATCAGCGCGACGTACGGCTTCGGGTAGCGGGAGACCAGTTCGTTCAGCGGGTACTCGACCCGGAAGAACGCCCGGGTGCCCGCGCCGCCGAGCTTGGCGTCGTCGTGCACGGCCCGGATGTCGGCGCCCGCGCACAGGCCGCGCTCGCCCGCGCCGCTCAGCAGGACGGCGCTCACCCGGTCGTCGTCGGCCCAGCCGTCCAGGGCGGCGCGGACGGTCTCCAGCATGGGCCGGGTCAGCGAGTTGAGCGCCCGCGGCCGGTTGAGCGTGATCCGCCCGAGCGGTCCGGTCCGCTCGATCAGCACGTCCTGCTGGTGCTCCGGGGTGGCCATGGTCGTCGCTCCCGCCTGTCGGTTGGTACGAAGATCTTTCCGGAGCACCGTAGCGGACGGGAGCGCGGCCGCGGCCGGCGGCGGGGACCCCTTCAGCAGGGGCGCACCGGGGTCGCCAGCAGCACCGGGACGGCCGGGGCGAGCGGGCGCGGCGAGAAGCCGCAGAGCTGCACGGGGTGCGGGACGAGCGGCAGGGCCTGGGCCTGCGGGACGGGCATCAGCAGGTTGGCGGCGGCCAGGGCGGCTCCGCAGACCAGGGTGCGCAGCTTCATCATCGGGGGTCCTCCGGGGAAGAGAGTCGTCCGCGAACGGCTGCGGCCGGTCCCTTCGGCGCCGGGCGTGGGCGGCCCGGCTCGGGGGTGGCCGCGGTCGTTCTGTCGGGTCAACTTCTAGTGGCGGAGGGGTGTGCGGGCCCGGAACCTCACCCGTTCGGCGGCGTGCTGCGGACGCGCCGTTGACGCCGGCTGTCGCACGGCGCCGGCGGCGCGCCCGCAGCGGGCGGGGCGACCGGCCGGCTGTCAGGTCAGCCGGTCGCCACGGCGGCGGGGTCAGCCGGCGATCGTGCCGGTGACCTCGCCGAACCCGACCCGCAAGCCCCCCGGCCCGGGGGCGGTCGCGGTGATGGACACCTCGTCGCCGTCCTCCAGGAACGTGCGGCTGGTGCCGTCGGGGAACTTGAGGGGGTGCTCGCCGTTCCAGGTCAGTTCGATCAGGGCGCCGCGGGTCTCCGGCTCGGCGCCGGAGACGGTGCCGGAGGCGTACAGGTCGCCGGTGCGCAGGCTGGCGCCGTTCGCGGTGAGGTGGGCGAGCTGCTGGGCGGCGGTCCAGTACATCCCGGCGAACGGCGGGCGCGAGACCACCCGGCCGTTCAGCGAGACCTCCAGGGCGAGGTCCAGGCCCCAGGGCTCGGCGTCCCGGTCGTCCAGGTAGGGCAGCGGCTCGACGTCGCGGGCCGGCGGGGCGACCCGGGCGTGCTCCAGGGCGTCCAGCGGGACCACCCAGGGGGAGACCGAGGTGGCGAAGGACTTGCCGAGGAACGGGCCGAGCGGCACGTACTCCCACGCCTGGAGGTCGCGCGCGGACCAGTCGTTGAGCAGGCAGACGCCGAAGACGTGCTCGGCGAAGCCGCCGAGCGCGACCGGGCTGCCCATCGAGCTGGGGGTGCCGACGACGAAGGCGACCTCCGCCTCGATGTCCAGGCGGCGGGACGGGCCGAAGGTCGGCGCGGCGTCGGCCGGGGCCTTGCGCTGCCCGTGCGGGCGGGTCACCGGGGTGCCGGAGACCACGATGGTGCCGGAGCGGCCGTGGTAGCCGATCGGCAGGTGCTTCCAGTTGGGGGTGAGCGGCTCCTGGCCCGGCCGGAAGATCCTGCCGAGGTTGGTGGCGTGGTGCTCGGAGGCGTAGAAGTCGACGTAGTCGGCGACCTCGAACGGCAGGTGCAGCCGGACGTCCGCCAGCGGCAGCAGGCAGGGCTCGACGGCCGCCCGGTGCGCCGGGTCGGTCAGCCAGGAGGTGAGCGCGGCGCGCACCGCCTGCCAGGTCGAACGGCCGGAGGCCATCAGCGGGTTGAGGCTGTCCGCGTCCAGCAGCGCGGACGGCGCGCCGACCGCCCGGGCGGCCGCGCCGGCGTCCAGCACCAGCTCGCCGATCCGGACGCCGATCCGCCGCCGGCCGGGCCGGCCGGCGGCGGTGAACACGCCGTAGGGCAGGTTGTGGACGCCGAACGGGGAGTCGGCGGGCAGGTGGTCGAGCCAGGTGGCGGGTGTGGTGGTGCTCACGGGGTCTCCAGGAGGCCGAGTCGGGCGAGGTCTTCCAGCGGCTCGGCGATGCTACAGGTGCCGAAGGAGGTGAACGAGGCCCGGACAGCGGCGATCTGATGCTCCGTCAGGGACTCGACAGCGGTGGCCAGTCGGGCGCCGTCCCGCTCGGCGAGCAGTTCGACGGCCTGCGAGCGGTCGGAACTCCCGGCCGCCAGCAGCAGGTTGAGGAAGCCGTGGTGCTCGTATCCGGTGCCCAGGTCGGTGTGCCGCACCGCGTTGTGCAGCCCCGCCGTGCACTTGTACGGCAGGGCGCGCTCGGCGCAGCCCAGCAGGAAGCCGGCCAGCTCGGTCACCGACGGGAAGGCCGCGTAACCCAGGCCGCCGGTGCGGTACTTGGCGCGGTAGCGGCTGCCTGCCAGTGCGTCCAGGCCGTCCTCCAGCCGCTCCGAGCGCGGCAGTTCGACGGCCGCGCCGACGCCCTCCGGCAGCAGCGCGTCCAGCTCGGCGACCGCGGCTCGGACGTCCTCGCCCGCCGCGTACTCGACGGTGGCGACCCGCAGGCCGTCCGCCGCCTTCAGCGCCTCGGCCAGCCGGCCCGGGCCGACCACCAGGCCGACCTCGAACTCCGGCTCCAGCGCGCGCAGTTCGGCCAGCCGGTCGACCGGCGCGAGCAGCGGGCCGACCGCCCCCGCGTACCAGGCGGCGCGGTGCGCCCGGTGCGCGGGGACGGCCTCGGCCAGCGGCAGGTCGCCGGGCGGGAAGACCGCCGCGTCGTCGAAGAGCCCCCGGTACAGCTCGGGTACGTTCATCGCCTCGCCCAGGTCCACGCGTAGTTCGGGTCCTCGCTCGCGGTGGCGGCCTCGCCGAGCTCCAGCGGGCGGAAGGTGTCCACCATCACCGCCAGCTCGTCGAAGAACTCCGCGCCGATCGAGCGCTCGTAGGCGCCCGGCTGCGGCCCGTGGGTGTGGCCGCCCGGGTGCAGCGAGATCGACCCCTGTCCGATGCCGGAGCCCTTGCGGGCCTCGTAGTCGCCGCCGCAGTAGAACATCACCTCGTCGCTGTCCACGTTCGCGTGGTAGTACGGGACGGGGATCGACAGCGGGTGGTAGTCCACCTTGCGCGGCACGAAGTTGCAGATCACGAAGTTGTTGCCCTCGAACACCTGGTGGGCCGGCGGCGGCTGGTGCACCCGCCCGGTGATCGGCTCGTAGTCGGCGACGTTGAACGCGTACGGGTACAGGCAGCCGTCCCAACCCACCACGTCGAAGGGGTGGTGGGGCACCGTGTAGCGGGTGCCGACCACGCCGCCCGGGCCGCGGTGCTTGACCAGCACCTCGACCTCGCCGCCGTCGACCAGCAGCGGACCCTCCGGCCCGCGCAGGTCGCGCTCGCAGAACGGCGCGTGCTCCAGCAGTTGGCCGAACTTCGACAGGTAGCGGCGGGCCGGGGTGATGTGGCTGTTCGCCTCGATGCAGTACGCGCGCAGCGGCGCGTCCCCGGTCGGCACCCAGCGGTGGGTGGTGGCCCGGGGAATCAGCACGTAGTCGCCCTGGCCGACCTCCAGCGTGCCGAACACCGTCTCCAGCACGGCCGTTCCGGACTCCACGTACACGCACTCGTCGCCGAGCCCGTTGCGGTACAGCGCGCTGGGCGCGCCCGCCGCGACGTAGGAGATCCGGACGTCCGCGTTGCCGAGGACGAGCCGGCGGCCGGTGACCGCGTCCGCCGCCTTCCACTCCTCGCCGGGGAACAGCTCGTGCAGCTTCAGGTGGCGGGGCAGCAGCGGGAGGTTGGCGGTGGTCGCCTGGCTCGGCAGCTCCCAGACGGACGCGGCCGTCACCGCCGAGGGGATGTGCCGGTGGTACAGCAGCGAGGAGTCCGAGGAGAAGCCCTCCTCGCCCATCAACTCCTCGTAGTACAGGCCGCCTTCGGGGGTGCGGTGCTGGGTGTGCCGCTTGCGCGGCACCGAGCCCAGCTGCCGGTAGTAGGCCATCGCCCTGGTTCTCCCTCTCGTCCGTGCCCAGCCGTCAGAGGTTGCCGCGCCGGTCCTGCTCGCGCTCGATCGCCTCGAAGAGGGCCTTGAAGTTGCCCTTGCCGAAGCCCAGCGAACCATGCCGCTCGATGAATTCGTAGAAGACGGTCGGCCGGTCGCCGATCGGCTTGGTGAAGATCTGCAGCAGGTAGCCGTCCTCGTCGCGGTCGACCAGGATGCCGCGCGACTGCAACTCCTCGATCGGGACCCGGACGTGGCCGATCCGCTCGCGCAGCTCCGGGTCCTCGTAGTAGGAGTCCGGGGTGGAGAGGAACTCGACGCCGCGCGAGCGCAGCACGTCGACCGTGGTCAGGATGTCGTTGGTGGCCAGCGCCATGTGCTGGCAGCCCGGGCCGGTGTAGAACTCCAGGTACTCGTCGATCTGCGACTTCTTCTTCGCGACGGCCGGCTCGTTCAGCGGGAACTTCACCCGGTGGTTGCCGCTCGCCACCACCTTCGACATCAGCGCCGAGTAGTCGGTGGCGATGTCGTCGCCGACGAACTCCGCCATGTTCACGAAGCCCATCACCCGGTTGTAGAACGACACCCACTCGTCCATCTTGCCGAGCTCGACGTTGCCCACCGCGTGGTCCAGCGCCTGGAACAGCCGCTTCGGCGCGCCCTCGGGGCGGACCACGGTCGACTTGCGGGCGACGTAGCCCGGCAGGTACGGGCCGGTGTAGCGGGAGCGGTCGACCAGGGTGTGCCGGGTCTCGCCGTACGCGGCGATCGCGGCCCGGCGGACCGTGCCGTGCTCGTCGGTGACGTCGTTCGGCTCCTCCAGGACGGTGGCGCCCTGGGCGCGGGCGTGCGCGATGCACCTGTCGACGTCCGGGACCTCCAGCGCCAGGTCGACCACGCCGTCGCCGTGCCGGCGGTGGTGGTCGAGCAGCGGGCTGTCCGGCGAGACACCGCCCTTGATCACGAAGCGGCAGGAGCCCGAGCGCAGCACGAACGCCTTGCGGTCCCGGCGGCCGGTCTCCGGGCCCGAGTAGGCGACCAGCTCCATGCCGAACACGGCCTGGTAGAACTGCGCCGTCTGGGTCGCGTTGCCCACCACGAAGACCACCGCGTCCTGGGCGGTGACCGGGAACGGGTCGGTCGAGGCGTCGTACTCGACCAGGCCCACCAGGGTCCGCAGCTGCTCGGCGGTCAGGCCGGCCTGCAGCTCCTCGGGGGTCAGTTCAACGGCGGCTTCGGCGGTCATGGGGCATTCCTCCACGTCGAGGTCGGTTGCGGAGAGCTTGCTCCTGCTCGGTGGGGTGGGCAACAGGTCCGATTCCGGCTGCTCAATGTGTACAAGATGAGCAGGGCCGGGGTGTCCGGGCTGTACGGATTGCTCAGCGTTCGGCTCGTTCGCCTCCCGACCGTCCGGGCAGCCGGCGGGCGAACCAGCCGGCCGCCAGCTCGGCGACCGCCTCCCACCCGCCCGGCTCCTCGAACAGCTGTCCGGCGCCCGGGACGATCCGCAGCGCGCTCTCGCCACCCAGCTCGGCCCTGGCCCGCCGGTTCCACTCCACCACCTCGGGGTTCGCCCCGCCCGCGACCAGCAGCGTCGGCGCGGTCACCGACGACAGCCGGACCGCCGCCGACTCCGGCCGGACCCCGCACGCGACGATCGCGGCCGGACCGCCGCCCGGCGCGTCCGGCCCGGCCGCCGCCCCCAGCGCCGCCGCCGCGCCGCTGCCCGCCCCGAACCAGCCGTACGACAGGCCCGCCAGTGCCGGGTGCCGCAGCACCGCCCGGGTCGCCGCCGCCAACCGCCCGCCCGCCGGCCCCGGACCGGACACCTCCCGGCGCTCCGCCGCATCCCCGCCGGGCGCCGACGGGCCGAACCGGACGGTCGCCAGCCGCTCCCGGTGCAGCCGCGCCGCGACCGCCGGATGCCCCGCACCGTCGCCGGGCGCGAACACCACCACGCCGGACGGGAGTTCGGGCACCTCCAGGACGGCCGGGCCGGACGCCGACGCCGGCTCGTACCGGACGGTCTCCGGCGCCGCCCCCGCCGCCGGGCGCTCCAGCGCGGCCAGCACCCCGGCGTCCGGGACCTGCCGGAAGTCCCGGTACGACTCGCCGACCGCCCGGAACCCCGCCGGGGTGCGCACCGCCACGTACGCGTCCGCCGCGTCGGCCAGCAGCGCCGCCCAGCCCGGCGGGGCGACCGGCACCGCCAGCACCACCCGGGCCGCGCCCCGGGCCCGGACGATCCGGCAGGCCGCCCGCGCGGACGCCCCGGTCGCCACCCCGTCGTCCACCACCAGCACCGTCCGCCCCGCCAGCGGCACCGGCTCCCGCCCGCCCCGGTAGACCGCCGCCCGCCGGGCCAGCTCGGCCCGCTCGCGCGCCTCGACGGCGGCGAACGCCTCCGGCGGCACCGCCGCCGCGTCCACCACCCGCTGGTTCACCACCCGCGCGCCGTCCTCGCCGACCGCGCCCATCGCGACCTCCGGCTGCCCCGGCACGCCCAGCTTCCGCACCACGCAGACGTCCAGCTCCGTGCCCAGCGCCGCCGCCACCACCGCCGCCACCGGGACCCCGCCGCGCGGCAGCCCGACCACGACGGCGCCGCGCAGGCCGGGGTCCGCGCGGGTCAGCGCCTCGGCGAGGCGGCGGCCCGCGTCGGTGCGGTCGGTGAAGCGCATGGCGGAACCTCTCCGCCTTCCACGGTACGCGCGTGGGTAAGGAAAAAATAAGGACAAACCCGTGGGTAGCGTTACAGAGCGGTCAGGGCGGGTAGCGACCAAGTGGTTCGTACACACCGACTACGAGGAGGTGGTTCCGGTGTCGACCCACATGTCGTCGGGCATGGAACACCATCCGGACATCCTGGCCCTGCGGGAACACGCGGAGCGCGTCACGTCCACCACCGCCGGGCAGGGCGCGGAGGCGCTCGCCATCTGCGCCGGCCTCTTCCTGGCGATCTCCCCCTGGGTGGTCGGGTTCACCGGCTTCGCCGGCCTGACCGTCAGCAACCTGGTCCTCGGCCTCGCCTACGCCGTCCTGATGGCCGGCTACGGCTCCGCCTTCGGCCGCACCCACGCCCGCGCCTGGGCCTGCGTGGCGATCGGCGCCTGGACGGTCGTCGCCCCCTGGGCGGTCAACGGCGGTGCGCACGTCCGCCGCACCATCCTGACCAACACCGTCACCGGCGGCCTGATGACCTGCCTGGCCCTCGCGGCCGTCGGCATGGTCTTCGCCGGGATGGGCATGGCCGGGCGGCACAGCAGGTAGCGGGGGACGGCGGGGGAGCCCGGGGGCCCCGGCCGGGGCCCCCGGGCGGGGTCTACTCCCGCTCCGGGCGGGTCATCCGCAGGACGTCGAGGGCCTCGTCGAGCTGGGCCTCGGTGAGCAGGCCGCGCTCGACGTAGCCGCGGTCCAGGACGACCTGGCGGATGGTCCGGCGCTCGGCCAGGGACTGCTTGGCGACCTTCGCGGCCTCCTCGTAGCCGAGGTAGCGGTTGAGCGGGGTGACCACCGAGGGGGAGGACTCGGCGTACTCGCGGGCCCGCTCGGCGTTGGCGGTGATCCCGGCGACGGCGCGGTCGGCCAGCAGCCGGGCCGAGGAGGCGAGCAGCCGGACGGACTCCAGCACGTTCCGGGCGATGACCGGGAGCATCACGTTGAGCTCGAAGTTGCCGCTCGCGCCGGCCACCGTGACGGTGGTGTCGTTGCCGACCACCTGCGCGGCGACCATCAGCACCACCTCGGGCAGCACCGGGTTGACCTTGCCGGGCATGATCGAGGAGCCGGGCTGCAGGTCGGGGAGGTTGATCTCGGCGAGGCCGGTGCGCGGGCCGGAGCCCATCCAGCGCAGGTCGTTGGCGATCTTGGTGAAGCCGGTGGCGATGGTGCGGAGCTGGCCGCTCAGCTCGACCAGGCCGTCCCGGGCGCCCTGCGCCTCGAAGTGGTCGCGGGCCTCGGTCAGCGGCAGGCCGGTGGCCCGGGCGACCTCGGCGATCACGGCGGCCGAGAAGCCCGGCGGGGTGTTGATGCCGGTGCCCACCGCCGTTCCGCCGAGCGGCAGTTCGGCGACCCGGGGGAGGGTCGCGTACAGCCGCTCGACGCCGTACCTGACCTGCGCCGCGTAGCCGCCGAACTCCTGGCCGAGGGTGACCGGGGTGGCGTCCATCAAGTGGGTCCGGCCGGACTTGACGACCGTCGCGAACGCGGCGGACTTCTCCTCCAGCGCGTGCGCCAGGTGCTCCAGCGCCGGGACCAGCTCGTGCAGCACGGCGCCGGTGGCCGCGACGTGGATCGAGGACGGGAAGACGTCGTTCGACGACTGCGAGGCGTTGACCTGGTCGTTCGGGTGGACCGGGCGGCCCAGCCGCTCGGCGGCCAGGGTGGCGATCACCTCGTTGGCGTTCATGTTGGACGAGGTGCCGGAGCCGGTCTGGAACACGTCCACCGGGAACTGGTCGTCCCAGCGGCCCTCGGCCACCTCCTCGGCCGCGGACCGGATCGCCGCCGCGGTCTCCCCGTCCAGGACGCCCAACTCGGCGTTGACCACCGCCGCCGCCGCCTTGATCCGGGCCAGCGCCGCGATGTGCGCGCGCTCCAGCCGCTGCCCGGAGACCGGGAAGTTCTCCACCGCCCGCTGGGTCTGCGCCTGCCACTTGGCCGCCGCCGGGACGCGGACCTCGCCCATCGAGTCGTGCTCGATCCGCCACTGCTGTTCGTGCTGTCCGTCCGCCATGGTCGGTACACCTCCTGGACCGGTCAGCCTTCCACGGACGCCCGGCATTCCCGGCGCGCCCCGCCCGGGCCCCGCGGACCGGCGTCGCGGACGGCCGCCGCCGTGGCGCCCTTGACCCGGCGGCGTACCGGCCGGTAGGGACAGCGGTGGCACACTCCGCCCGCACCCTCCGAGGAGCCCCGCTGTGACGACCCCCGACCCGCTCGACCCGCTGGACCTGCTCGGCGTCGACGACCTGCTCACCGAGGACGAACGGCTGATCCGCGACAGCGTCCGCGCCTTCACCGACCGGCACGTCCGGCCCGGGCTCGCCGACTGGTACGAGGCCGGCACCTTCCCGGTGCGCGAACTCGCGCCCGAACTGGGCAAGTTGGGCGTCCTCGGCATGCACCTGGAGGGCTACGGCTGCACCGGGTCGACCGCCACCGAGTACGGGGTGGCCTGCATGGAGCTGGAGGCCGCCGACTCCGGGCTGCGCAGCTTCGTCTCGGTGCAGGGCTCGCTGGCGATGCGCTCGATCCACGCGTTCGGCTCGGAGGAGCAGAAGCTGCGCTGGCTCCCGGAGTTGGCCGCCGGACAGGCCGTCGGCTGCTTCGGCCTGACCGAGCCGGAGGCCGGCTCCGACCCGGCGTCGATGCGCACCCGGGCCCGCCGGGACGGCACCGACTGGGTGCTCGACGGCGCCAAGGCGTGGATCACCAACGGCTCGGTCTCCGACGTCGCGGTGGTCTGGGCGGCCACCGAGGAGGGCGTCCGCGGCTTCCTCGTCCCGCGCGGGACACCCGGCTTCACCGCCCGCGACATCCCCGGCAAGCTCTCGCTGCGCGCCTCGGTCACCAGCGAACTCGCCTTCGACGGCGTCCGGTTGCCCGCCGGGGCGATGCTGCCGCTGGCCCGCGGCCTGCGCGCCCCGCTCTCCTCGCTCGGCGAGGCCCGCTACGGCATCCTGTGGGGCACCGTCGGCGCGGCCCGCGACTGCTACCGCACCGCCGTCCAGTACGCCCGCGACCGCGTCCAGTTCGGCCGGCCGATCGGCGGATTCCAGCTGACCCAGGCCAAACTCGTCGAGATGGCACTGGAGTTGGAGAAGGCGTACCTGGTCGCGGTGCGGATCGGCCGGCTCAAGGACGAGGGCCGCGCCCAGAGCGCGCACATCTCCTTCGGCAAGCTCAACAACGTCCGCACCGCGCTGGAGATCGCCCGCTCGGCCCGCACGATCCTCGGCGCCAACGGCATCACCACCGCCTACCCGGTGCTCCGGCACGCCAACAACCTGGAGTCGGTGCTCACTTACGAGGGCACCGCGGAGATCCACACCCTGGTCCTCGGCGAGGCGATCACCGGCGAGTCCGCCTACCGCTGAGCCCGCCGGGGGACCGTGCTCCCCCCTGCCGGCTCCACCCGCGGGGCGGCCCGGGGTCCGCCGGAAGTCGGGGATCCGGGGCGCCGGGTCAGACTTCCGGCGGACCCCGTTCGGTACCTGGTGCGCATGGATCCTCCCGGCGGGGCCGACCACCATGGAAAGGGACGGGGAACGGCACGGAAGGGGCGCGGGGCGATGAACGGCGGACGGGTGGCGACGGTGGTGCTGGGCGCGGTGGCCGCGGTGCTGCTCGCGGTGATGGTGGCACCGGCCGCCGTCCAGCGCGTGCAGGACCGGATGGACCACACCGCCCGCTACGCCAGCGGCGCCGCCGCCAAGGCCGACCGGACCGAGGTGCCGCGCTGGCTGCCCGACACGGCCACCGGCGTCGCCTTCCTCGGCTCCGACCGGCAGAACGACCGGCTGATCCGCGCCACCCTGCCCGAGCGCGCGCTGCCCGCCGACTGCACCGCCGGCCGCCCGCTCGGCGACGTCCACCTGCGGGCGCCCTGGTTCCCGCGCGACACCCCGCAGCGGGCCACCGCGCACTGCGGCCTGTACGACGTCGCGCTGGTCGGCGACCAGCTGTACGGCTGGCAGGACGCCGCCGTGGTCGCGGCCAGCCGGACCACCGGGCCGACCGGGCACTGAGCGGGTAGCGGCCGGGCCGACTGGCCACTGAGGCGGGCTCCGGCTTTCGCACGGACGGGCGGATGGGATAGGACGGGTGCGTACCCGCCACCCCAGAGGAGCCCCATCTTGCCAGGCCCGACCGTCGGACCCGACGGCGACCAGACCGTCCCCCTGCGGCCGAAGGGGGACGGCGCGGCGACCCCGCAGGGCGCCCCCTTCGCCACCGCCACCGTCATCACCCTGGGCAGCCTCGTCGCGCTCGGACCGTTCACCACCGACCTGTACCTGCCCGCCCTGCCGGACCTGACCGCCGACCTGCACTCCACCGCGCCCGCCGCCCAGCTCACCCTGACCAGCTCGCTGCTCGGCATGGTGGTCGGCCAACTGCTGTTCGGCCCGCTCAGCGACCGGCTCGGCCGCCGCCGCCCGATGCTGGCCGGCCTGGTCGCGTACACCGCCGCCAGCCTGCTGTGCGCGCTCGCCGACTCGATGCCGGTACTGGTCGCGGGCCGGATGCTGCAGGGCGCGGCGGGCTCCGTCGCGCTGGTGATCGCCCGGGCGGTGGTCCGCGACCGGCTGGAGGGCACCGCGATGATCCGGTTCCTGGCCACCATGGGCCTGATATCCGGGCTCGCCCCGATCGTCGCCCCGGTGGCCGGCGCCCAACTGCTGCACGTCACCGACTGGCGCGGCACCTTCGTCGCGCTGGCCCTGCTCGGCGCCGTGCTGACCGCCGCCTGCGCGCTCGGCGTCGGCGAGACGCTGCCGCCCGAGCGGCGGCACGGCGGCGGCCTGGGCACCACCGTCCGGGCGATCGGCGGGCTGCTGCGCGACCGGGTGTTCCTCGGCTACCTGCTGACCAGCACCTTCGCGTTCGGCGCGCTGTTCGCGTACGTCGGCGGCTCCTCGGTGGTGTTGCAGGACGTGTACCGGATCAGCCCGCAGACCTACAGCCTGGTGTTCGCGGTCAACTCGATCGCGCTGCTGGCCGGCACCCAGCTCAACGGCCGCGTCCTGGTGCAGCGCTACTCCGAGCGGACGCTGCTGGTCTCCGGCCTGACCGCCGCCGCGCTGGCCGGCGCCACCGTGGTGCTCTGCACCACCGTGTGGGACACCGGCCTGGCCGGGGTGTGGCCCGCGCTGACCCTGCTGATGGGTGCGATGGGCGTGATCCTGCCGAACGCCAACGGCCAGGCGCTCACCATGGCCCCGCACGCGGCCGGCTCCGCGTCCGCGCTGCTCGGCACCGGCACCTACCTGTGCGGCGCGGTGGTCGCCCCGCTCAGCAGCCTGGGCGGGCACCCGTCCGTGACCGCGCTCGGCACGGTCGTGCTGGGCTGCGCCCTGCTGGCGCTGGCCGCGTTCCTGCCGCTGTGCCGGAGCAAGTGACCGTCCGGCGCCGATCCGCCCGCCGCTGACCCGCTGCCGGCCCGTCCGCCGGCCCGTCCGCCGCCGGACGCTCCGGTCGGCGGCGGACGGGCCGGAGCGGATCAGCTGTGCGAGCCCTGGCGGCGGCGCACGGCCACCAGGATCCCGGCGCCGAGCGCCAGGGCCGCGGCACCGCCGACGGCGATCCCCGTGGTGTTGCCCGCGCCGGTCTCGGCGAGCTCGGGGCCCTGGTGGGCGGCCTGCGTGGTCGGCGCTGCGGTCGGCGTGGCGGTGTGCGTGCTGCCGGTCGGCGTGCTGGTGGGCGCGGCGGCGGGCGAGGACGCGGGCGCCGAGGGAGAGGGCGAGGGCTCGGCCGACGGGGAGGCCGAGGTGGCGCTGTCCACCACGGCGAAGTCGTGGGTCGCGTACCCGACGAACTGCGTGCAGACCCCGGTGCCGTTCTGGTCGGCGGCGGGCTGGTCGGAGGGGGCGGTCCAGGACAGGAACGTGTCGCTGTCGTCCTCCAGGACCGCCGACCCGCCGCTCTCGGTGGCCTGGTAGTCGCCGACCAGCGCCTTGGCGGTGGCCGCGATGCGCAGGTCGAGCGTCAGCGAGCCGCCCTTCGGGATCTGGTACTCACCGGAGTTGACGATGGAGGAGAGGTCGCCGGTGCCGAAGTCGACCTTCTTCCAGCTGCCGCCGGGCGCCTTGACCTCGACGGCGAAGGAGCCGGCCGGCAGCTCGGCGTGCAGGTAGGCGACGTAGAGCGAGGTCCGGAAGTCCTTGACGTCGTGGTTCACGGAGTTCCGGAAGGTGACGGTCGACTCCACGGCCGGGCCGCCCTTGACCAGCTCGGTCGGGAACCCCGGCCAGGTGGTGGTGAGTTCGGGGTGGTTCTGGACGCCGCCGAAGCACGACGTCTTCACCGGCACGGCCGCCGAGGCGGTGGCGGTGCCGAGACCGAGCGCGGCGGTGGCGACGGCCGCCGAGGCGGCCAGCAGACGGATGGGGCGCATGGGAAGATCCCCCCAAGAAGCGTGATGGAACGGGTGTTTCACCCGTTGAGGTCACTGTGCGAACTGTGTTGCGCGCGTGAACGATACACACGCGTGTGACCGCACGGGACGGGGGGTCGCCTGCTCCGGGCCGACCGGGCGGCGCTCAGTGCGCGCTGCCCCGGGCCAGCAGCCGGTCCCGGGCGGTGGCGGCGAAGGACGGGCCGGCCGCGGTGGCGGTGGCGTCCGCCGCGGTGCCGCCCGGGTTCTGGGTGCCGGAGACGGTCAGGTAGACGTACCGGCCGATCGCGGCGTGGGTGCCCGCGCAGCCGGAGCCGGTGCAGAACGAGGTGTGCCCGCTGGGCACCAGGCCCTGCACCTGGCCCTGGAAGCCGGCCACCACCGCGTCCGCCTGCGCCTTGCTGTCGAGCACCGCGACGCCGATGGTGACGGCGCTGTTGCCCGAGGTGTAGGTGACCCGGAGCAGCGACCGGCAGCCCTGCGCGGCCAGCACGTTGCCGAGGCCGCCGGTGGTGGCCTGCCAGCAGGTCGCGGTCTGGGCGTCGGCGAGCCGGGTCCAGGTCTTGCCGCCGACCTGCACCGTCGCGGCGGGCAGCAGCCCGGCGGGGGTGAGCGGCGCGGTGTCGGTGGCCGCCGCGGAGATCACCGTCAGCGGGTCGGGCGGCCCGGACGGGGTGGGGGCGGCCGAGGCGGACGGGCTCTTCGCCGGGCTGCCGCTCGCGCTCCGCGACGGCGTGGCGGACCTGCTCGCCGACGCGGACGCCGACGCGGAGCCGGACGCCGGGCCGGACGCGGACGGCGAGAGCGAAGCGCCCGGATCGCTCGGCGAGACGGTCGGGGACGGGTCGCCGCCGCTGTCGCCGCCGACCTCCGGCTGCCCCGGCGAGGGGGAGTCGGCCCTGACCAGCACGGTCGGGTCGGCCTTCGGCGTGCCGGGCCCGGAGGCGAGGGCCGCGACGGTGGTGATCCCGCCGACCGCGACGACGGCCGCCGTGACGATGCCGGCCGTCCGCAGCCGCTTGCGGCGCGACTGCTCGCGCTGGTGCTGGTCGGCGAGGGCCGCCCAGTCCGGTTCGTCGAACTGCACCGCGCCCGGCACGGCGCCCTGCGGGGGCGGCGGTTGCCCGTTCTGGTTCGTTCCCCACCCGTTGGTCATGGTCGCTGATCCTAGAACACCTGGAACACCCGTCCGAACGCACCGGGCCCGGACGGTGGCGGGGTGCCACCGTCCGGGCCGGGCCGTGCGGTTGAGCGGGCGTCAGGCCGCGCTCAGGCGGTGCTCAGGCCGCGCTCGGGCGGTGCTCAGGCGTTGCCCGGGCGTTGCCCGGGCGTTGCCCGGGCGGTGTCAGGCGATCGAGAAGTCGTCGCCGAAGACCGCGCCCTGGCCGTACCAGCCGTGCAGGTAGACCGTGACGGTGCCGTTCGCGCCGGTGGTGAACGGGATGGTCAGCTTGGTCCAGGAGGAGCCGTTCGCCCAGGAGGAGGCGGTGGCGCCGCCGCTGACGCCGACGTACGAGTACGGGCCCTGGACCCAGGCGGTCAGGGTGTACGCGTGGTTCGGGGCCAGGGTGACGGTCTGCTCGCACTGGCCGGTGGTGCCGGCGGTCGGGGTGGCCTGGAGGGCCTTGGAGCCGCCGTGGACCGGGGAGGAGACGACCGCGCCGCCGCTCTGGCAGGTCCAGGGGGCGAGGCTGCCGGTCTCCAGGTCACCGTTGGCCAGGCCGGTGGGCGGGGTGGTGCCGGTGACGGTCAGCGCGTAGGTGGCGGTGTGGGTCTTGCCCGCGCCGGTGCCGGTGACGGTCAGGGTGTAGGTGCCCGGGGCCGCCGCCGAGGTGGTGGCGGCGTTCAGGGTGGCGGAGCCGCCCGCGGTGACGGTGGAGGAGCTCAGCGAGGCGGTGACGCCCGCCGGGGCGCCGGAGACGGTCAGGTTGACGGTCGCGGCGGTGCCGGAGGTGACCGCGGTGTTCACGGTGCTGGTGGCGGACGCGCCGGCCTGGACGGAGCCGGCGGCGGGCGACAGGGCGACCGAGAAGTCCGAGGCGGTGGTGCCGCCGGTGACGGTCAGGGTGTAGGTCGCCGCGTGGGTGCCGCTCGCGCCGGTGCCGGTCACGGTCAGCGGGTAGCTGCCGTTCGCGACGCCCGAGGTGGTCGACAGGTTCAGGGTGGCGGAGCCGCCCGCGGTGACGGTGGAGGAGCTCAGCGAGGCGGTGACGCCCGCCGGGGCGCCGGTCACCGACAGGTTGACGCTCTGGGCCGAGCCGGAGGTGACCGCGGTGTTGACCGTGGCCGAGGTGGACGCGCCGGCCGCGACCGAGCCGGAGGCCGGGCTCAGCGACACCGAGAAGTCGTTCGCCGGCACGGTGGAGCTGGTGAACTGGGAGAAGATGTGGCTGAAGTCCCACTTGCCCTGGGCGATGCCCGAGCAGTCGTCCCGGCCGCCGGTGCCCGCGCAGCCGCCGTTGTCACGCTGCAGCGCCCAGAAGGACAGCGTGTTGATGCCCTTGGCGACGGCCCAGTTGTAGACCGTGGTGGCGTTGGCGACGGTGAAGGTCTCGGCGGCGCCGAAGTCGTCGATGCCGACCATCTCGGTGATGCCGATCGAGCCCCACAGCTGGGCCGGGGTCTTGGTCGGGTACAGCTTCGCCAGCTGGTTGTACAGGCCCTGGGCGGAGGTCTGGGTGTCCGCGGCCATGTCGTGCGCGGCGTTGTCGTAGTAGTCGAACGTCATCATGTTGACGACGTCGATCCGCGCGTTGTTGGTGACCGCGTTCTTCAGCACCGCCAGGCCGCTGGAGGCCAGGCCGCTGGTGGTGGTCGGCAGGGTGTAGCTGAACTGGATGGTGCGGCCGTTGGCCGCCGCCCAGTCCTCGACGATCTTGATCGCCTTGTTGCGGCGGTCGATGCCGGCCGTGTTGGTCAGCGAGTTGTCCTCGATGTCCAGGTCGATCCGGGTGACGTCGTAGGTGGTGATGACGCTCTCGAACGCGGCGGCGATCTGGTTGACGTCCGTGCAGGAGTCGGCGATCTCGGTGCCCGTGTTGTCGGCGGTGTAGCCGCCGAAGGACGGGATCACGTCGCCGCCGTTGGCGCGGATGGTCGCGATGTCGGCGCCGAAGATCGAGTTGGACACCGGCATCGCGGTGTCGCCGTTCCACAGCGGGGTGCAGGAGCCCTTGGTGGCGGCCTGCAGGAACGCCATGGTGAGGTGCTTGGCGCCGGACTGCGCGGCCAGGGCGGCCGGGCTCTCGCCGGTCCAGGCCTCGAAGTACGGGGCGAAGACGTGCTGCGGCAGCGGGGTGGCGGCCTGCGCGGGGGCGGAGATCAGCCCCAGCGAGGCGGCCGCCATCGCGCCGGCGGCGAGCAGCGCTTGGAGTGGTCGGTGAAGGCGCATCGAGTCTCCATCAGGCATGGGAGGATGGCCCGCGTGCCGGTGTTCGGGCACGGGGCGGGGTTCGGCCTGGTACAGGGAGTGCCGGGGTGGTGCGGGGCAATACATCGCCCCGGCCGGTGGTCACACCCCCACGATGCGTTCCGGTCGGGAAGTACAGCGGGACTCATGGTTGGTCTGGACCACTGCGTCTGTCAAGACTCTTTACAGTTCACTGCCAAGGGGTCGGCAGAGCTTTACCAACCCTTGGTGACAAGGCCCTTGACGTGCTGTCGGCCCCGCACCCGACTGCTCGGTGCGGGGCCGACGGACGGCACTCGGGGCGTACGGGTCAGCTCAGGCCGCTGCTCTTCAGCCAGTCCTTGGCGACCGCCGCCGGGTCCTCCTTGTCCACCGCGACGCGCTTCATCAGCGCGGTCAGCCCGGCGGTGTCCAGCTTCGCCGAGACCGCGTTCAGCGCCGCCGTCCCGGTGGCGTCCAGCCCGGCGGTGTTCACCAGCGGGGTGACGTTCTGCGAGCTGAACACGTTCTTCGGGTCGGCCAGCGAGACCAGCTTCAGCTGGACGATCTTCGGGTCGGTGGTGAACACGTTGCCGACCTGGATCCCGCCGTCCTTCAGCGCGTTCGCGGTGGTCTCACCGGTCGGCTTCCACTCCTTGAAGGTCAGCCCGTAGACGTCCTTGAACTGCTGCTCGCGGCGCGACTTGAACTCCGGCGGGCCGCCCACCACCAGGTCCTGGGCCTTGCCCGCCAGGTCGGCTATCGACTTCACGCCCAGCTTGTCGGCGGTCTCCTGGGTGACCGTCAGCGAGTCCTTGTCCTCGGCCGCCGACGAGTCCAGGATCGCCAGCCCGGCCGGCAGCTTCGCCTTCAGCTCGGTGTTCACCGCGTCCTTGCCGGTCGCGGTGGACTTCGCGTCCAGGTAGCCCAGCAGCGCGCCGTTGTACTCCGGCAGCACGGTCAGCGCGCCGGACTGCACCTGCCCGTACAGCACCTCCCGGCTGCCGATGTTGAACTTCTCCTCGACCTTCACGCCCTTCGCCTTCAGGGCCTGCGCGTAGATCGAGGCGAGCAGCACGTTCTCCGGGAAGTTCGCCGAACCGACCACCACGGTCTTCCCGGACGCGGCCGCCCCCGAGGAGCCGGACGCCGCCGGGGCGGAGGACTTCGCGGCCAGCGGGTCGCCGCCGCCGGAGGAGGAGCAGGCCGCCGCGCCCGTCAGCAGCAGGGCGGCGAGGGCGATTCTGACCGGACGGGTCGTCATGTGGATTCCTTTGCGAGTGCGGGGGAGCCCGCGGGATCGTCAAGTACTGCGGGTTCTGCGGTGGGTTCGGGTGCTGCGGGTGGTTCGGGGGTCGCGTCGCGGTTCCGGCGCCGGCCGGTTCCGGCGCCCGTGCCGGTGCGGCTGCCGGGCGGCGACGCGAGCCGGATGAGCAGGGCGAACAGCAGTTGGACCGCCACCGCCAGCAGCACCACCAGCAGGGCGCCGCCGACCGTGGTCGGGAAGTTCCGGGTGGCCAGCCCGTCGATCACGTACCGGCCCAGGCCGCCGAGGCCCACGTAGGCGGCGACCGTCGCGGTCGCGATCACCTGCACCGCCGCCGTCCGGACCCCCGCCAGCAGGGTCGGCGCGGCCGCTGGCACGCACACCCGCAGCAGCGTCTGCGGATGGGTCAGGCCGATGCCGCGGGCCGCGTCCCGGACGTCCGGGACGGTGCCGCGGACCCCCTCGGCAGCCGCCACCAGCATCGGCGGCGCGGCCAGCGCGGTCAGCGGCAGCAGCACCGCCGCGTCACCGACGCCCACCAGCAGCACCGCCAGCGTGACCAGGCCCAGCGTCGGCAGCGCCCGGGCCACCCCGGCCAGCGCCGTCACCACGAACAGGCCGCGCCCCGAGTAGCCGATCAGCAGCCCCAGCGGCAGCGCCACCAGTGCGGCCAGGCCGAGCGCCTCGGCGGAGAACGCCAGGTGCTCCAGCACCCGGTGGGCGATCGAGTCCGGGCCCGAGTGGTGCGCCGGATCGGCGAAGAAGTCGTGCAGCCAGCCCAGCCAGTTCACCGCGCCACCCCCCGGGCCCACGGCGCCAGCACCCGGCGGGCCGCCACCAACAGCAGGTCGGTGGCCAGCGCCAGCAGCGCCACCAGCGCGATCCCGGCCAGGATCGGGGTCGGGAAGGTCCGCTGGAAGCCGTCCACGAACAGGTAGCCCAGCCCGCCCCGGCCGACCAGCGCGCCGACCGCCGCCAGCGAGATCGACGACACCGCGGCGACCCGCAGCCCGCCGATCAGGTACGGCACCGACGCCGGCAACTCGACCGCCGCCAGCCGCCGCCACGGCCCGTACCCCATCGCGGCGGCCGCCTGCCGCACCGGCTCCGGCACCGCCCGCAGCCCGTCGACCGCGGTCGGCAGCAGCACCGCCAGCGCGTAGCAGGTCAGCGGCACCATCACGGTCTCCCGGGTGGCCAGCCCGGTGTACGGGATCAGCACCACGAACACCGCCAGCGAGGGCAGCGCGTACACCACGTTGAACACCGCCGCCAGCGGCTGGTACAGCCGCGGGAAGCGCGCGCAGGCCAGACCGAGCGGCACCGCCAGCAGCAGCCCGAGCAGCACCGGGACCAGTGCGATCACCGCGTGGTCCGCCGTCAGGTCGGCCAGGTAGCCGAGGTGGTCGCCGAGCCAGCGCCAGCGGACCAGCGGCTCACCGTCCAGCATGCGGCACCCGCTCGGGGGCGTCGGCCGGGGCCGTGGCTGTACCGGTGGCCGGGGTCGGGGCCGGGGTGGTGGCCAGGGCCTCGACGACGGCGGCGCGGCTCGCGGTGCCGACCGCCCGCCCGTCGGCGTCCACCGCGACGGCGTGGCCGGGCGCGGCGAGCAGGGCCGCGTCCAGCGCCGCGCGCAGTGAGTCCCGGGCCGGGGCGAAGGCCGGGGCCGGGTGCCGTTCGGTGCCGCGCGCCCAGTGCTCCGGCCGGCCGTCCTGGTCGAGCAGCAACTCCCACCCGTCGTACGAGGGTTGGAGCGGGGTCAGTGGAACGGCGGCGGCGCCGCGCAGGCCCAGGCCGCGCAGGCCGCGGTCGCGGCCCAGGAAGGCGGCCACGCCGGCGTCCGCCGGGGCGGTCAACAGGGTGTGCGGATCCGAGAGTTGGGCGATCTCGCCGTGCTCGCGGAGCACCACCACCCGGTCGCCGAGCCGGATCGCCTCCTCGATGTCGTGCGTCACGAACAGCACGGTCTTGCCCAACTCGGCCTGCAACCGGAGCAGTTCCTCCTGAAGGCCGGAACGGACCAGCGGGTCGACCGCGCTGAACGGCTCGTCCATCAGCAGGACCGGCGGGTCGGCCGCCAACGCCCGTGCCACGCCGACCCGTTGCTGCTGGCCGCCGGAGAGCTGCGCCGGGTAGCGGCGGGCCGTCTCCGGCGGCAGGCCGACCAGCTCCAGCAGTTCGGCGGCCCGGGCCCGGGCCCGCTTGCGGTCCCAGCCGAGCAGTCGGGGCACCGTCGCCACGTTGTCGATCACCCGGCGGTGCGGGAACAGGCCCGCCTGCTGGATCACGTACCCGATGCCGCGCCGCAGTCGGGCCGCGGGCAGGCCCGCGACGTCCGTGCCGTCCAGCAGGACCCGGCCGGCGGTCGGTACCACCATCCGGTTGACCATCCGCAGGATGGTGGTCTTTCCGCAGCCGGACGGCCCCACCAGCACGGTGGTCTTCCCGGCGGGCACCTCCAGGTCCAGGCCGCGGACGGCGACCGTGCCGTCGGGGTGGCGCTTGGCGGCGCCCTCGAATCTGATCACCGGGAGGTCCTCGGGGGGCCGGCCTGAGCCGGCCTGGATATCGAATGAATGGATGGGCGCATCGTCTGTCCGGCTTCCCGCCGCTTCCTCACCGCAAACCTTGATCCACCGAACGCGTGGGCAGCCCGGCCGCCGCCCACGCCACGAAACCGCCGTCCAGGTCGGTCGCCCGGTACAGCCCCAACTCCCGCAGCGACGCCGCCGCCAGCGAGGACGCGTACCCCTCCGAGCAGACCACGATCCAGCGCACCCCGTGGTCCACCGCCTCCGGGATCCGGTGGCTGCCGGTCGGGTCCAGCCGCCACTCCAGCACGTTCCGCTCGATCAGCAGCGCCCCCGGGATCTCCCCCTCGCGCGCCCGCTGCGCCGCCGGCCGGATGTCCACCAGCCGCGCGCCCTCGGCCACCTCGGCCCGGGCCCGGACCGGATCCGGCCGGTCCAGGCCCACCCGCGCCTTCGCCAGCAACTGGTCCACCGTCATCACCACTGCTCCGCCCCTTCCGTGGAGGTCTTCACCAGGCCGCCGACCCGCAGTTCGTAGTGCGACATCTCGCTCAGCGGCGGCGAGTACGCGTGCAGCGTCACCGCCGGCCCCTGCGCCGTGTTGCGCACGTCGTGCAGGTACTGCGGGCCGAACGCCCGCTCACTGCCCGCCGACAGCCGGCGCACCGTCAACCCGTGCTCCGGACCCGCCAGCGCCAGCTCCTCCAACTCTCCCAGCGCCACCGTGAAGGCGCCGCGCGAACCCCCGTGGTCGTGGAACCCGGTCGACTGCCCCGGCAGCCAACTGATCACCCACACCTCGTAGTCCTCCGCCAGCTCCAACCGCTCGTACCAGCGGTTCTCCGCGGACAGCCGCACCCGGTGCAGCCAGCGCTCCGGCCGCTCGGCCAGGTCGCGGACGATCCGGCGCAGCGCGTTCGGCGAGAGCGGCGGGCGGGCGGTACCGCCGGGAGCCGCGTACGCGGCGGGGCCGCGCTCGACGGCGGTGCCGGCGCCGGCGCTGCCGCTGCTGCCGCGCTCGACGGTGGTGCTGCCGCTGCGCTCGGGGGCGAGGTCGATGCTCATGGGGTCCTCCGGGGTGCGCCGGGGGCGCGGCCGCCGCCGCGGGTGCGGGTGCGCGGGGCACGGCACGGTACGGCGGACGGAGCGCGCGGACGGCGGGAAAGGGACTGCTCGGGGCGGCTGACGGGGTGCGCCGGACCCTGGGGGCGTCACAGGGCGGGCGCGGAGGCTACGCGGAGAGCGTCAACAACAGCAGGCACACATGTCGCTCGCCTGGCGTCGCAGATCGACGTGCAGGCGGCAGACCAGGAAGGTGCCGGAGTTCATGCCGCCGATGGTTCACGACCCGACGGCGGCCCGTCAAGTTCCGCCACGCGGATGGCCGCATCGTGGACTCCACGGTCCCGGATCCCGGACGCGCCGACGGCCCGCGCTCCGGGGAGGGCGCGGGCCGTCGGGGGTTCTCGGGATGCTCACCGGGTCACTGGTCGTCCTGGGTGGCGTTGTCGTCGGCCTGCGCGGCGGCGCTGTCCGCCGCGTCCACCTTCTGCCGCTGCTGCTGCACCTGCGCGTCGTCCGGGGCGCCGCCGCCACCGGACGGGCCGCCCGGGGTCGGGCCGCACGCCGCCAGCAGGGCGACGGCGGCCAGCGCCACCGCGGCGAGCGCCGCCCGGGCCGCGGGCCGACGGCTCACTTCGCGGCCGCCGGGGCGTTCTTCGCGCACCAGTCGGCCACCTGGCCGAGGTCCGCCTTGCGGGTCTGCAACGTCGGCAGCAGGCTCCGGCGGAAGGTCAGCCGGTCGTTCAGGTACTTCTCGATCTCGGCGTGCCCCGCCTTGTGGGCGTTGTCCACCCGCTGCTGCAGCCGCGCCACCGAGCCCACCACGCCGGCGTCGCCGTTCAGCCGCGCCAGCGCCTTGTCGACCCGCTCCTGCGTCTTCGGCAGCCGCTTGCACACCGCCTTCGCCCCGTCTCCCTTCGGCGCGCCGGCCGCCTGCGCGGGCCCCGCGGCCAGCAACGCGCCCGCCAACGCCAACACCCCGACGGCCGCCGCCGCACGGTTGATGCGCATGGGTGTCCCCTTCGCTCGAATTCCCTCGGACTCCGGCCGGGATCCCCCGGCCGGGCACGACAGTAGGGAGCCTTCTTGTGGAAACCCTGTGGAACACCGAGCGGCCCGCCCGGACGCGGTCCACCCGCGCCAGCCGGGCCGCAGTGGCTTCAGGGGCGCCGGTCCTCGCTCAACCAGTCGCGGAGGGAGGGGAGTTGCACGGTCGGCGCGTCGAGCCGGAGCAGCGGCAGCCGGATCTCCAGGCGGCAGCCCGGGCCGTCCGGGCGGTCGGTGAGCAGGGCGGATCCCCGGTGCAGGGCGGCCTGTTGGGCGACCAGGGTCAGCCCGAGGCCGGAGCCCGGACTGTCCGGACGCCGGTGGAAGCGGTGGAAGACCGCGGCCCGCTCGGCGGGCGGGACGCCCGGGCCGGTGTCGTCCACGGTGAGGCGGGCGGTGGTGCCCTCGACCCGCAGCCGGACCGCCACCTCGGCCGGGCGGTCGGCGACCCGGCCGTGCACGGCCGCGTTGCCCAGCAGGTTGGCGAGCAGGATGCGCAGGCCCGCGTCCCAGCCGAACACCCGTGCCTCGATCGGAAGTTCGGTGCGGAAGACGGTGTCCGGGTGGTGGCGGGCGGCCTCGGCGACGGCGCCGTCCACCAGCTCCGCCAGGTCGACCGGGCCGAACGCCGAGACCTCCACCAGGTCGCCCCGGGCCAGCGCGGACAGCGCGCTCAGCAGGTCCAGCATCCGGGCGTGGTCCTGCTGCAACTCGGCCACCACCTCGGCGCGTTCGTCCGCCGGCAGGCCGGGGTGGGCGGCCAGCACGTCCAGGTTGGTGCGCAGGCTCATCAGCGGGGTGCGCAACTCGTGCGAGGCCGCCGAGGAGAACGACCGCGCGGTGTCCAGCGCCTGCGCCGTCCGGGCCGCCTGCTCGTCGTAGCGGGACAGCAACAGCGCGATCGCGCCCGAGAGTTCGTCCACCTCGGCGGTGCCCGTCCGGGCGTGCGCGAACGCGGCGTGCCCCGTCCGGGGGTCGAGCGCCGCCGCCCGGCGGCCCAGCCGGCGCAGCGGCAGGGTGGCCCGCTCGGCCAGCCCGAAGGCGACCAGCCCCGAAAGCGGTGCCGCGACCAGCGCCACCAGCAGCACCCGCCGCCGCACCGCCCGCAGCTCCTCGGCCGGCTCCCCGGCCGGGGCCAGCACCCAGAGCGTCCCGGCGGTGCTCCCGCTGTTCACCCGGACGGTCAGCACCCGCCAGGACGCGCCGTCCTGGGCGACCGTGACGGCCTTCCCGCCCGGCGCGTCCGGCAGCAGCCCCGGATCGTCCGGCTGCGAGCCCGCCGTCAGCAGCACCGTGCCGTCCGCGGCGGTCAGCCGGATGCCCGCGTCCAGCGCCGCGTCCATCAGCTTGCGCTGCTGGTTCTGCTCGGCCTTCGGGCGCCCCCGGCTGTCGGCCGCCAGCAGCGCCCGGGCGTTGGGCAGGACGGCGGCCGCGCGGTTGTTCAACTGGGCGTCCTGGCGCCGGTGCAGGTCCGCGTCGACCAGCGGCAGCAGCAACAGCCCCGCCGCCGCCACCAGCAGCGGCACCAGCACCGCAGCCCCGATCGCGATCCGGGTCGACAGCTTCACCGGCCCGGCCCGCCCTCGCCGCCTGCCCCGCCCGGCGTGCTGTCGGTGTTCGGCGCGCGCAGCACGAACCCCACGCCGCGCACCGTGTGCACCGTCCGGGGGCGGCCGCCGGCCTCCAACTTCCGCCGCAGGTAGGAGACGAAGGTGTCCACGGCGTCGCTGCGCACCTCGAAGTCGTAGCCCCAGACCCGGTCCAGCAGCACCTCCCGGGAGAGCACCAGTCCGGCGTTCCGGGCGAGTTGGGCGAGCAGTTCGAACTCGCGCCTGGTCAGCCGGAGTTCGTCCTCCTCCCAGAAAGCCTGTCGGGTCTCCGGGTGGATCCGCAGCGGCCCGACCCGGATCAGGTCGGTGGGCTGCGGCGGGCGGCGGCGCAGCAGCGCGTGCAGCCGCAGCACCAACTCCTCCAGTGCGAACGGCTTCACCAGGTAGTCGTCCGCGCCCGCTTGCAACCCGGCGACCCGGTCGGCGAGTTCGTCCAGCGCGGAGAGCATCAGCACCGGGGTGTCGTCCGCCCGGGCCCGCAGCGTCCGGCAGACGTCCGTCCCGGAGAGGCCCGGCATCCCGACGTCCAGCACCAGCACGTCCGGCGGGTCCGGGGCGTCCCCGGCCAGCCGGGACAGCGCCTGCGCGCCGTCCGCCGCGACCTCCACCCGGAAGCCGCTCAGCCGCAGCCCGCGCTCCAGGCTCCGCCGGATCGCCGCGTCGTCGTCCACCACCAGCACCCGCCCGGCCATCCGCCGCACCTCCGCTCAGCCCGCGTTCCCGCGGCCACGACTGTCGCACGGGGCCGGCCGCCGCGGGGCGGCGGGGGCGGGGGCTTTACGGTTCGTCGTGCCAGGAGAAGGCGGTGATGCGCCAGCCGTCCGGGGTGTGGGCGAACTGGAAGGTCTTGGTGCCGCCGCCCTCGTAGGGCTCGCCGTCGAGCACACCGGACTTGCGGTAGCCGCCGGTCCGGGAGGCGACCCGGCCGGCGATGTCGGTGCGCTCGTCGACCTCCCACTCGTGGAAGTCGGTCAACCTCCCGTCGGACAGCAGGAGTTCGCGCGGGGCGACGAACTCCTCGACGGTGTACGCGGTGTACGAGGGGCCGGTGGCCACGATGATCCCGCCGGGCAGCATCAGCCGTCGCAGCCGCCCGACGTCGGCCGGGCCGCCGTGCCGGTTGTCGAACGCGGCGTAGAACTCGGCGGTGATCCGGTCGAGTTCGGCCTTGGCCGTGGGGTCGCTCGCAGACATGGCCCGCACAGTAACATTGCACACCCGCCGAGCGGGAGGCCTGCGGGAGACCTGCGGGAGACCTGCGGCGGAACGGCGGGAACCCGGTTGCCGGTGCCCGCCCCGGCGGTCGAGAATCCCCGGCATGACTTCTGTGATCCGCCATGTGACCATCGACAGCCTCGACCCGTACCGCCTCGCCTCGTTCTGGTCGGAGGTGCTCGGCCAGCCGCTGCACGAGGAGGACTTCCCCGGCGACCCGCAGGCGCTGATCGAGGCGGCGGGCCTGCTGTTCGTGACCGTCCCGGAGGGCAAGGAGCGCAAGAACCGGATCCACTTCGACCTCCAGCCCGAGGACCGGACCCGGGACGAGGAGGTCGAGCGGCTGCTGGCGCTGGGCGCGACGCGGGTCGCCGACCAGCGGCGGCCGGACGGCACGGGCTGGGTGGTGCTCGCAGACATCGAGGGCAACGAGTTCTGCGTGGAGCGCAGCAAGGGCGAGCGCGGGCTCTGAGCCCCGGACCCGGGCCCCGGGCGCGGGTTTCGGACGCGGATGGTGGGCGGGCCGTCGTAGGGTGGCCGAAGTTCCGTCGGGGGGTGGGGTGTTGGCGGCTTTTCCGTGCCCGCATTTGACCACGTACTGTCACTATCTATGATCTCAGCGTGTTCACCTGCCCATCGTGGGGCAGGGATTCGGAATCGTGGGGGAACACATGGGGACGTGGGAGACGAACGACAGCGCGGAACAGCCAGCACTGCGCGCGCTGTTGAAGGCGGTGACCGGCCTGGTCGGGCCACTGCTCGAACGGACGGGTGAGATCTTCGCCGCGCACAAGGTGCCGTTCTCGCAGGCCGGCCTGCTCGCCGAACTGCACGAGCGCGGCGGCCCGCAGCGGATGGTGACGCTCGCCCAACTGCACGGTGTGGCGCCGCGGACGATGACCTCGCTGGTCGAGGGACTGGAGAAGCGCGGACTGGTCGACCGGACCACCGACCCGGCCGACCGCCGGGTCACCCTGGTCACCGTCAGCACCCGGGGCCAGGCCCTGATGCGGCGGATCGAGGAGGCCAGGGACGCCTTCGCCGCCGAGATCTTCAGCCCGCTGTCGGCCGCCGACCGTTCGGCGCTGCTGGCCCTGCTGGGGAAGGCGGGCCCGGTGGTGCGCGGGGCGTGAGCACGCCCGGGGAGGCGGCGGTCGCGACCGCCGCCTCCCCGGGCCGTCCGGCAGCCGTCCGGTGGGCCGGGGTGAATCCTTTCCGGCGGCCCGGTCCTCTCATGGGTACGACGCCGACGGTCACGGACACCGGACGGCACGGACAACCCGGAGGACGCCATGACGGTCGCGGTTCTGGTCGGTGCGGGCGCGGTGCTGCTCTGCACCTGCGTGCTGGTGCTCAAGCGGAAGCGGGGGAGCCGTGGTTGAGACCCGCTGGCCCGCCGAGGAGGTGATCGCCGCGGCGCGCGGCGGCGACCGGGACTCGCTGACCGTCCTGGTCGAGGGCGCGCACCCGAACGTCCGCCGCTTCGCGCACTCGCTGTGCGCCAGCCCCGAGGACGCGGAGGACGCCGCCCAGGAGGCGCTGATCATCCTCTACCGGCGGATCGGCATGCTGCGGGCGACCGGCGCGCTCGCCTCCTGGCTGTTCCGGATCGTCCGCAACGAGTGCCTGCGCCGGGCCCGCACGCTCCGTCCGGCCGCCGACACCGCATCGGACGAGGCCCCCGGCGGGCCGGCCGCCTCCGCCGAGGAGGAGGCCCTGCGGCGGCTCGACGTCCGGCGGGTCACCGCCGCGATCGCCGCGCTCCCCGCCGACCAGCGCCGCGTGCTGATCATGCGCGACCTCCAGGGCCTCGGCGGCCGCGCCGTCGCCGACGCGCTCGGACTCAGCACCGCCGCCATGAAGTCCCGGCTGCACCGGGCCCGGACCGCCGTCCGGGCCGAACTCGGCGGCGACCCGGAGGAACGGCGGTGAGCGCCCGCGCGGTCGGCGGGCGCGCGGACGGTGGGCGTACGGTCGGCGGACGTACGGTCGGCGGGCGCGCCGACTTCGCCAGTGCCACCCTCGCGCGCCACCTGCTCCGCGGCGCCGCCGGTTTCGGTGCGATCGCCGCCGGGCTCGGCCTCGTGCCGGTCCTCGGCCCGTTCGCGCTCCTGCTCGTCCCCGTCGGCCTGTTCGCGCTCCGCGGCTGCCCGATGTGCTGGACGATCGGCCTGCTGCAGACGCTCTCCCGGGGCCGCCTGCGACGCGACTGCCGGGACGGCGTCTGCCGGGTGGCGCCCCGGCCGAAGGAGGGCTGACCGCCGGACGCCGCCGGCCGCGCGCCGACGGGGGTGGTGCGCGGCGCGGTGGCGGGGCAACGCCGGGGGCCGGCGGGCGGATTGTCGGATGAGCGGGCTGATCCGCCGGGTGGGGGAACGGCCGACGGTTCTGCGTCGTCCTGGGCGGGTGGTCCAGCAGACTCGGGTTGACGGGCGGCCCCCGTCCCGCCGGGTGGCCGGAGTGCGCCCGGCGGAGGCAGCCGAGCGGCCGGAGGACCCGCCATGAGCCCAGCCCCCGCGTACCGCCTCCAGGTCGAGGCCCCGCAGCTTCCGCACCCCCTTTCGACCGGCTCGACCGGCTCGACCGTTTCGGCCGTTTCCGGCGGGGTGTTGGACGCGCTGATCGGGCGGATCCCCGTGCCGGAGCCGCACCCGCACGCCGGGGCGCTGCGCGACGAGGCCGCGAACTGGCTCGCCGGTACCGGGCTGTTGGACCGGGACGGGATCGAACGGCTGCTGGAGCAGGAGCACTTGGAGCTGGCGTCGCGCTGCTGGGGCGACGTGCCGCTCGGACCGGCGCTGCGGGCCGGCGTGCAGTGGCTGCTGCTCGGTTGGATCCTGGACGACCACTTCGACCGGCAGTGGCTCGACGACCCGTCCGACGAACCGGACCGCACGGTACGCGAGTTGGCCGCGCTGCTGGCCCCGGAACTCGCCCCCGGCGCGGTCGCGACCGCGCCGAGGACCGCGCTGGCCAGGGCCTTCCGCACCCTGTGGCAGGACAGCATCGCACTCGCCGGACCGGCCTGGCGGGCCCGGCAGACCGCCGACTTCCGCAGCTACCTGGAGAGTTCGCTGGACTTCCGGCGGCTGCACGGCACCACGCCGACCGTCCCGCAGTACCTCTCGCACCGGGACCAGGACGGCGCCGTCCGCTGCGCCGCCGGGGCGGTCGAGCTGGCGCACCGGCTCGACCTGTCCGCGCTGTTCCACGACCACCCCCAACTGGTCGACCTGCGGGCCCGGCTGGACCACCTGGTCGGCTGGGCCAACGACCTCTGCTCGTACCGGGTGGAGGCCGCCGTCGGCCACGGGAACAACCTGCTGAGCGCACTGGAGGTGCACGAGCGGCTGCCCCGGGGCGCCGCCGCCGCGAAGGTCGCCGCGCTCTGCGCGGCCGAGCTCGACACGTTCGAGTTCCTGGCCGACGGCGTCGCCCGCGGCTCGCACTGGCCGCCCCAGGTGCGCTGCTACGTCCGGGCGCTGGTCCGTTTCGCGCACGCCCTGCTGCACTGGACGGCGAGCAGCGTCCGCTACCGCCCCGAGGCGGTGCCGCCGCCCCGGGGCGGCTGACAGCGGGTCCGTTCAGGCGGGCGGCGGGCGGTTCGCGCGGGCGGCGGGCGGCCGGAACCGGGCGGGTCGGGGCGGGCGTCCTCCGGGGTGGACGGGCGCACGGGGTTGCCCGCCGGAACGCCGGGCAGGAGAACGCCATGGGAATCTTCAGCTGGATCATCCTCGGGCTCCTCGCCGGAGCCGTCGCCAAGCTCCTGCTGCCCGGGAAGGACCCGGGCGGCCTGATCGTCACCACCCTGATCGGCATCGCCGGCTCGTTCCTCGGCGGGTGGCTGTCCTCGAAGATCCTGCACAAGTCGGTGAACGTGCACTTCTTCGACCTGCCGACCTGGATCTCCGCGATCGCCGGCGCACTCGTCCTGCTCATCGCCTACCGACTGGTCTTCGGCAGGTCGCGCGACTGACCGCAAGTCGCTTGGCTGACCGCGCCGTTGACCGGGTGCCCCCGGCCGCCCGCCCACCCGCTCGTTCGCGAGGCGGGCGGGCGAGGCCGGGGGCACCCGCGCGTTCAGAGCGGCGGCAGGGGCTCCTGCGCCTCCAGCCAGGCCGCCGGGGCGGTGCCGAGGCCGGTGCGGGCCGCGACCACGCCGCCCGCGATCGCGCAGGTGGTGTCCAGGTCGCCCCAGCCGGCCAGGGTCTGCCAGAGCGCCTCGACCGGGTCGTCGAGGTGCCCGGCGGCGGACCAGAGCGCGAACGGGACGGTGTCCTGCGCCGAGACCCGGAAGCCGGAGCCGAGCACCGTCGCGGCGTGCCGCACGCTCATCCCGGCCGGGAAGCGGGCCGCGATCCGCAGCCCCGAGCGGACGTCGCTCTCCGGCAGCAGGTCGGCGACCCCGGTCAGGAACGCGGCCCGGCCGGGCGCGGCCGCACCCCGCGAGCGGACGGCCAGCGCGGCGGCCAGCGCCACCGCCACCGCGCCCGCCGCCGCCTCCGGGTGCGCGTGGGTGGCCCGGGCGGAGCGTCCGGCCTGCTCGGCGACGGCCGCCAGGTCGTCCGCGAACCAGGCGCCGAGCGGGGCGACCCGCATCGCCGCCCCGTTGCCGTGCGACCCCTGCCCGCCGAACAGCGCCGACGTCACCGCCAGGTGGTCCGCCCCGTCCTGCACGGCCCGCAGCACCCGGTGCATCGACGGCCCGTACTTCCGGTCCGGGAACGCCGTGTACTCGGCCGCGAACTCCCGGGCCAGCGCGGCCGGTTCGACCTCGCCGCGACCCCGCAGGTGCCGGACCAGGACGATCGCCATCGCGGTGTCGTCCGTCCAGGGCCAGGGCGCCGGGCGGACGGTCCGGGCCGCGACCTCCGCCGGGTCCTGGTCGACCGGCGGGTGGAACCAGCGGTCACCGAACGCGTCGCCCAGGGCCAGCCCGCGGAGGCTGTCGAGGGCGGGCGGCGGGACGGGACGGACGGCGGACACCGGGCACTCCAGGGGGGATCGGGGCTGGTGGGGAGGATTGTCCCGTTCCGGATCGGCCGCCCGCCGACGGATTCCCCGGCCCGCGGCGGCCGGTGGCGGTCGGCGGCGACCCGCGGCGGTGAGCGACGGCGGTCGCTACCCGGAGTCATCCCGTCGGCGCCCGGGGCCATCCGACTGGTACCAAAGGCTGATGCGCGGACACCCGATGTGACGGGGTTCGCTCGATCGTGGGCGGTTCGTGCTGCCGAAGCGCCCCCGGGGGTCCAAGGTGGGGGCAGGACGCACTCGGAAGATCGCGTCCCGCTCGCCGTGCCAGGTCCGGGCCCGCGCACGCGCCCCGACGGACGCCGTCCGCCGGGCACGCGCCCCCCGGCCCGTCGCGGCGCGCTGAGCGGCAGGCCACCTCGCAGGGAGGCGAACCGATCTTCTAGGCTCGCTCATCGGTCCCCTGCCACGGTGCCCGTCCGCGCCGAGGAGCGGAGACCGACGTCCCCGGGCCCCGGGCCGAGCCGGAGCCGCGGACCGAGCGAGGAGGACGCAGTGTTGCCCAGCCCGAGGTCGCACCGTACGCAGCGACCCAGCCCGACGCCGCGCAGGACCCCCCGGCCGCTCACCCCGCCGATACCGTCGAGCGCCCACCGAACCACCAGAACCGCGAGAACCGCCCGAACCGCCCGACCCGCCGGGGGTGAACGGTGAGTCCCCATACCGTGGCCCCGGATCCGCACCCGGCCGGGGCGCCCGCCCCGGCAGTCACCCCGGCAGTCACCCCGGCAGTCATCGCGACGGCCACCGCGGCGGCCACCCCGCCCGCCGCGGACCGCGCCGAGCGCGCGGCCGACACCGAACCGCCCGGCGCCGCAACGGCCGTGAACACGACCGCCGCGACCGCCGCGACCGCGACGACCGCCACCGCCGCCCTGCCCGGCCTCCCGCGCACCCTCACCACGCGGGCCCGGACCCTCGCCGCGGCCGTCCGCAAGCGCTGCGCCGACCTCGCCGGGATCGAGTCCCCGTCCGGCGACGCGGCCCGGCTCGACGCCCTCGCCGAGGAACTCGCCGCCGGCTACGCGGCGACCGGCGCCACCGCCGTCCGCCGGCGGTGCGACCACGGGGACCACCTCGTCCTCGACTGGCCGGGACAGCAGGAGGACCTCCCGCACCTGCTGGTGGTCGGCCACCACGACACCGTCTGGCCGGTCGGGACCCTCGCCGACTGGCCGATCGAGGAGCGCGACGGGCGCCTGACCGGCCCCGGCATCCTCGACATGAAGGGCGGACTCGCCCTGCTCGAAGGCGCGTTCGCGCTCCTCGCCGACCTCGGGCAGCGGCCGCACCGGCCGGTCCGGATGGTGATCGTCTCGGACGAGGAGATCGGCAGCCCCGACGGCCGCAGCCTGGTCGAACGGCACCTGCGCGGCGCCGCCGCCGTCCTCGGCCTCGAACCCGGGCACCCCGACGGCCGGCTCAAGACCGCCCGCCGCGGCTCCACCCGGATCCGGCTCACCGTCACCGGACGCGAGGCCCACGCCGGCAACGACGCCGTCGACGGCGTCTCCGCGATCGACGAACTCGTCGACCAGCTGATCACCGTCCGCGGCCTCACCCGCCAACCCGGCACCGAACTCAACACCGGACGCATCGACGGCGGCACCCGCGCCAACGTCGTCGCCGGACACGCCGAAGCCGAACTCGGACTGCGCTTCGCCACCACCGAGGCCCAGCGCCGCACCCTCGACAACCTCGCCCACCTGACCGCGAACCGGCCGGGCGCGGACGTCCGCACCGAGGTCCTCTCCAGCCGCCCCGCCTGGCCCGAGCGCACCGGCAACCCGCTGCTGCGCCACGTTCGCTCGCTCGCCGCCGCTCTCGGCCAGCACCTCGACGGCGCACCCGCCGGCGGGGCCGGGGACACCAACCTGGCCGGCGCCCGCGGCCTGCCCACCCTGGACGGCCTCGGCGCGGTCGGCGCCGGCCCGCACGCCCGCCACGAGCACCTCCGGGTCGACCAGCTGGGCCCCCGCATCGCGCTGCTGGCCGCGCTGCTGGCCGTCCCGCTGCCGAGGCTGCGCGACCGCTGAGGCCGCCCTCCCGGGGGCCGGAAGCGTTCCGTCGCTTCCGGCCCCCGCCGCGTTTCCGGGCCCCGGCCGCCGTTCGGCCGCTCTCCGTTCCGCCGCCTTGCTTGTCACGGTGCTGCCGCTGTGTACAGAATGGAACCGACCGAACGGTCAGTCGGGAGGTGGGTCGTGGAGGCGCAGTTCGAGGCGGTGATCGCCGCTGACGCGCGAGTGGAGCCCCGGGACTGGATGCCGGAGGCGTACCGGGCGACGTTGGTGCGGCAGATCGCCCAGCACGCCCACTCGGAGATCATCGGCATGCAGCCGGAGGGCAACTGGCTGACTCGGGCGCCCTCGCTGCGGCGCAAGGCGATCCTGCTGGCCAAGGCGCAGGACGAGGCCGGGCACGGGCTGTACCTGTACGCGGCGGCGGAGACCCTCGGGGTCGACCGGGCCGAGCTGACCGAGAAGCTGATCGACGGCCGGCAGAAGTACTCCTCGATCTTCAACTACCCGACGCTGACCTTCGCCGACGTCGGCGTGATCGGCTGGCTGGTGGACGGCGCCGCGATCTGCAACCAGGTGCCGCTCTGCCGGTGCAGCTACGGGCCGTACGCCCGGGCGATGGTGCGGATCTGCAAGGAGGAGTCCTTCCACCAGCGGCAGGGCTACGAACTGCTGATGACCATGATGGCCGGGACGGACGCCCAACGCGCCATGGTGCAGGACGCGGTGGACCGCTGGTGGTGGCCCTCGCTGATGATGTTCGGCCCGCCGGACGGCGCCTCGCCGAACAGCGAGCGCTCGATGGCCTGGCGGATCAAGCGGCACAGCAACGACGAACTGCGGCAGCGCTTCGTCGACATGACCGTCCCGCAGGCGCGGCACCTCGGCGTGACGCTGCCCGACCCGGCGCTCGCCTGGAACGAGGAGCGCGGCGGCTGGGACTTCGGCGAGCCCGACTGGTCGGAGCTCCAGCAGGTGATCAAGGGCAACGGCCCGTGCAACGCCCAGCGCGTCGCCCGCCGCCGGGCCGCCCACGAGGACGGCGCCTGGGTGCGCGCGGCGGCCACCGCCCACGCCGCCAAGCAGGCCGAGCGGGCCGAGCGGGCCGAGCGGGCCGAGCGGGCCGAGCGGGCGGACAAGGCCGGTCAGGTCAAGCAGGCTGAGTGGGAAGGGAGTTCGGGATGAGCGGGGAGCGGGCCTCCTGGCCGCTGTACGAGGTGTTCGTGCGGCCCCGGCGCGGGCTGAACCACGTGCACGTGGGATCGCTGCACGCGGCGGACGACCGGATGGCGCTGCTCGCGGCGCGCGACCTGTACACCCGGCGCAACGAGGGGGTGAGCCTGTGGGTGGTCCGCTCGGACGCGATCACCGCGTCCAGCCCGGACGAGCAGGACCCGTTCTTCGCGCCGAGCGGCGACAAGGTCTACCGGCACCCGACGTTCTACCCGATCCCCGAGGACGTCCCGCACATCTGACGCCAGGTCAGGAACCGAGCAGGGAAGGCGACATGAGCGACGACCACGTGTACCTCTCGCTGGCCGAGGCCGGTCAGGAGCCGGCCGGCGAGGCCCGCTGGGCGTACGGCACGGGGTTCACCGATCCGCTGCTCGGCGTGGACGCCGCGCCGCCGGCCGGGATCGACCCGGCCGACCTCGCCGCGTACTGCCTGATGCTGGGTGACGACGCGCTGGTGCTCTCCCAGCGGCTGATCCAGTGGGTCACCCGGGCACCGGAGTTGGAGGAGGAGGTGGCGCTCGCCAACCTCGGCCTCGACCTGCTCGGCCAGGCCCGCCGACTGCTCACCCGGGCCGGCCAGCTCGACGGCAGCGGCCGCGACGAGGACCAACTCGCCTACTGGCGCGAGGAGTCCGCGTACCGCAACGTGCGGCTGACCGAACTGGAGAACGGCGACTTCGCGCAGTGCGTGGTCCGGCTGCTGCTGTTCGCCACCGCCCGCGAGGTGCTGTACCGGCGGCTGGCCGACCACCCCGACCCGGTGCTGTCGGCCGTCGCGGCGCTCGGCGCCAAGGAGTTGGCGTACCACCGGGAGTACGCGGGCTCCTGGACGGTCCGGCTCGGCGACGGCACCGAGGAGTCGCACCGGCGGACCCGCGACGCGCTGGACGCCCTCTGGCCCTGGCTGGACGAGCTGTTCACCCCGCACGAGGTCGAACTCCGGCTCGGCGTCGACCCGTCCGAGCTGCGCGAACCCGTACGCGCCGCGCTGGCAGCCGTGTTGGCGGAGGCCACGCTGCCCGTCCCCGACCTGCCCGGCCGGGCGTACGTGAACGGGCGGGCCGGACGGCACGGCGTGCACACCGAGGCGATGGGCCCGCTGCTCGCCGAACTGCAGGTGCTGGCCCGGGCCCACCCGGGGGCGACGTGGTGAGCACCCGGCTGGAGCGGGCCCGGGAGGTCGCCGCCGCCGTGCCCGACCCCGAACTGCCCATGCTCACCCTGGCGGACCTCGGCGTGCTGGCCGGCGTCGAGGTCGGGGAGGCGGACGGCACGGTCACCGCCTGGCTGACCCCGACCTACTCCGGCTGCCCGGCGATCGCCGAGATGGCCGCCGACGTGGCCCGCCGGCTGCGCGGCGCCGGGTTCGACGAGGTCGAGGTGCGGCTGCGGATCGACCCGCCGTGGTCCAGCGACCGGATCAGCGCCGAGGGCCGCCGCAAGCTCGCCGCGGCCGGCATCGCCCCGCCCGCTCCCGGCGGGCTGCTGCGACTCGGCCCGACCAGGCGGCTGGTGGCCGCCTGCCCGCAGTGCGGCTCCCAGGACACCGAGGAGCTCTCCCGGTTCGGCTCCACCGCCTGCAAGTCGCTGTGGCGGTGCCGCAGTTGCCGCGAACCCTTCGACCGGATCAAGGAGATCTGATGGCCGTCCACCGCCCGCGGTTCCACCCGCTGCCGATCGGCGCCCTGGAACGGCTCTGCGAGGACGCCGTCGCCGTCACCTTCGACGTCCCCGCCGACCTGGCCGACGAGTTCGCCTTCCGCCCCGGCCAGAGCCTCACCCTGCGCCGGATCGTCGACGGCGCCGACGAGCGCCGCTCCTACTCGCTCTGCTCCCCGGTCGGCGGCCCGCTGCGGATCGCCGTCCGCGAGGTGCCCGGCGGACTGTTCTCGCACTGGCTGGTCAGCGAGGCGAAGACCGGCGAGAGCGTCGAAGTCCTGCCCCCCGCAGGCGCGTTCGCCGCCGACCCGGCCGAACCCGGCGAACACGTGCTGGTCGCGGCCGGCTCCGGCATCACCCCGATGCTCTCCATCGCCGCCTCCGTCCTGGCCGGCCACCCCGCCTCCAGGGTCACCCTGCTGTACGGCAACCGGCGCAGCGACACCGTGATGTTCGCCGACGAGCTCGCCGACCTCAAGGACCGCTACCTGGAACGCTTCCAGCTCGTCCACGTGCTCTCCCGGGAGGGCCGCGACGCCGAACTCCTCAGCGGCCGGCTCGACCCCGACCGGGTCGCCGCGCTGCTCGGCGCCCTGGTCGACGCCCCCGCCGTCGACCACTGGTGGCTCTGCGGCCCGTACGGGATGGTCGTCGGGACGAAGCGGCTGCTCGCCGAACTCGGCGTCCCCGCCGGGCGGGTGCACCAGGAACTGTTCCACGCCGACGACGAGCGCCCCGAGGAGCGCCACCCCGAACCCGGGCCCGACGCCGCCGCCAGCGAGGTCACCCTCGTCCTCGACGGCCGGGCCAGCACCCTCGCGCTGCCCCGCGACCGCTCCATCCTGGACGGCGCCCAACGCGCCCGCCCCGACCTGCCGTTCGCCTGCAAGGGCGGCGTCTGCGGCACCTGCCGGGCCCTGGTGTGCGACGGCAAGGTCGAGATGCGGCGCAACTTCGCCCTGGAGGAGGCCGAGTTGGCGGCCGGCTACGTCCTCACCTGCCAGGCCAGGCCGGTCTCCGACCGGGTCACCGTCGACTACGACCGGTAGCGGCTCCCGACGGCGGGGTTCAACTCCGGGCGGCCGCCGCGTCGATCAGGGCGGCGAGCTCGACGGGACGGGTGAACATCGGCCAGTGCCCGGAGTCCAGGTCGACGAACTCGATCCGCTCCATCCGGGACACCTCCGGCGCCGCGCCCCCCGCGATCCACCCCCGGACCTCCGCCACCGGGGCCTCGGCGCACAGCATCGTCACCGGCACCCCGAACCGCCGCTCGTCCGCCAGCCGGACCGGCGCCAGCGCGACGCCCGCCGGGACCGGCACCGCCGCCGCCTCGATCCGGGCCCGCCACGCCGCGTCCAGGTCCGCGCCGGTCGCCCCCGCGAAGGGCTCCCAGCCCGGGAACGGCACCACGCCGTCGCGCACCGGGAAGTGGCCCGCGTACGGGTTCCCGTCCGCCTCCGGGAAGCCGTCCACCAGCACCAGCCCCGCCACCCCGGCCGGCCGGGCGTCCACCGCCATCCACCCCAGCGAGCACGCCGCCGAGTGCGCCACCACCAGCGGCCGCCCGTCCGCCGCGTCGACCGCCGCCAGCACCGCCGCGAGCTGCTCCGCCAGCACCGCCTCGGACCGGCCGTCGCCCTGCCCCGGCAGGGTCAGCGGCACCGGGCGGTGGCCGCGCCCGGCCAGGGCGGGGACGACGGCGTCCCAGGCGGTGCCGTCCAGCCAGAGGCCGCCGATCAACAGGACGTCCATGGTGAGGACCCCTTCTCTTCATCCGTTCGAGCAGGTCAGTGCCCATGCTAGGAGCGGTTCCGGACGATCGGCTTCCTGAATGCGGAGCGGGTTGCCGGGCCGCGCCGGGGCTGCGGGGACGGGCCCTAGGCTGGCCGCTGTGGCGAGTACAGGAAGCAGCCCCACCGCGCGGGCGCTGCGGGCGTTGGAGATCCTGCGGGACCGGCCCGGGACCACCTCGGAGCAGCTGGCCGAGCGGCTCGGGGTCACCGACCGGGCGGCGCGGCGGTACGTGGCGATCCTCCGGGAGGCCGGAGTGCCGGTCGACTCCGAGCGGGGGCCGTACGGCGGCTACCGGCTGGGACGGGGCGCCCGGCTGGCACCGGTCTCCTTCACCCAGGAGGAGGCGCTCGGCCTGGTGATGGCGGTGCTGGACGGCCGCCCCGCCGCGACCGACCCGGACGACCTGGTCGGATCCGCGCTCGGCAAGGTCGTCCGGGCCCTGCCCGAGGCGATCGGACGGCAGGCGGCGGCCCTGCGCGCGCACGCCGCCGCCGCGCCCGACCCCTACCCCGCGCACCCCGACCCGGCGGTCGCCAGCACCCTGGTGGAGGCGATCGCGGCGCGCCGCCGCGCGGTGATCACCTACCGGCCCGGCGGAGGCGGAGGCGGAGGCGGAGGCGCAGGTGGGGGTGGTGACGGCGGCGGAGAGTGGCAGGCGGAGGTCGACCCGTGGGCGGTCGTGGTGCGCCGGGCCCGCTGGTACCTGCTCTGCCACTCGCACCGGGCCGACGCCGTCCGCACCTACCGGATCGACCGGGTCCGCGCCGCCGCCTACGGCACGACGCCGTTCACCATGCCGGAGGACCTCGACCCGGTCGCCGTCCTGGAACAACACCTCGGCAGCGGCTGGGCGTTCCGCACCCGGGTGCTGTTCGACGCACCCGTCGAGCGGGTCGCGCCCTGGGTCGGCCCGACCATGGGACGGCTCCGGGCGGACGGCGAGCGCTGCGTCCTGGAGGGCAGCACCCGCAACCCCGCGATGTACGCCGGCGAGTGGCTGGCGGCCGTCCCGTTCCCGTTCCGGATCCTGGAAGGCCCCGAACTCCGGTCGGCCGTCGCCGACCTGGCGAACCGCTTCGCCACTGCCGCCGCCGCTGCCGCCGTGGCGCCGCCCGACGCGCCGGGCTGAGCCGCAGGTCGGCGGGCTACGCTCGCGGTCATGACGCAGAAGCAGCCGGAGCCGCAGAAGCAGCCGGAGCCGCAGCCGGAGCCGCAGCCGCAGCCGGAGCCGCAGGCGCGGTCGCGCGCCGAACTCGCGGCCTGGGTCGGCGAACTCGCCGCCGGCCGGGGCTGGGAGGGAGAGCGGGCCTGGCGGCCGATCCCGCTCTGCGGCCGCGCGCCCGAACTGGACTGGCTGGTAACGGCGTTGTTCCGGCTGCTGGACACCGCCACCGCCCCGCGCCGGGGCGCTGCTGGCGGCCCTGGCCGACCGGGCCGCCCTGCTCCGCCGCGACCACCCGACCGGCGACGCCCCCGGCATGCGGCCGTACGCCGCCGAGTGGCGGCGGACCGCCGCCCTGCTCGACGACGAACGGCCCGCGACCCGGAGCCAGGCCGCCCGCCTGCTCGCCGCCACCCGGCCCGGGCAGCCGGCGGCCACCGCCGCGCTGAAGGCCCGGGCCGCGGTCGAACCCGCGCCGGAGACCCTGGCCCTGCTGCTCGCCGCCGTCGGCGCGCAGGGCCCGGGGGAGTCGGCCGCCGCCTGGCTGCGCCCCTGGCTGGACGATCCCCGGCCGCGGGTCCGGCTGGCCGCCGTGCTGGCTCTGCTGGAACTCCCGGGCCCGGACGAGGACGTCGAGGGGCTCGGCGAGTCGGCCGCGCGACTGGCCGAGCTGCCCGGCACCTGGGAGGCGAAGCCCCACCCGCCGGCCGGCCCGTTCGGCCGCGCGCTGCGCGACCGACCCCGCGAGGCGGCCCGGTTCGTCACCGTGGCGACCGCTCGGCAGGACGCCGCGGTCGGGGTGGCCCTGGAGCAGCTGCGGCTCCGGCGCCACCCCGCCGAGGCGCACTGGCGGGTGCTGCTCGACGCCCGGCGGGACCGGTACGAGTGCCGCACGGTCCTGGCCGGCAGCGGCCGGGCCGCCGCCCCGTACGCCGACGAACTGGCCCGCCTGCTGGAGGACGGGGAGCGCGGGTCGTGGCTCCGGCAGGGCGCCCTGCTGGCGCTGGTCCGGCTCGGCGACCGGCGCGCGCTGCCGCACTACCGGGACGCGATCGACGCGTACTGGATGCGCTCCGACGCACTCCCGCCGGACTGGGCACCGGAGTTGCTCCCCACCGTGCGCCCCGTCCTGGAGCGGGCGGAGCACCACCGGCCGGACGAGGTGCCAGGGCTGGACGAGGCGCTGCGGGTGGCCCGCGGCTGGGGCCCGGCCGCCGCGGCCGCCGTCCCGGAACTCACCGCACTGCTGGGCGCCCCCGGCCTGACCGCCCGGGCGGCGGCCGAGGCGCTCGGCGAGATCGGCCCGCAAGCAGCGACTGCCGCAAGGCAGTTGGCCCGGCTCGCGACCGAACACCGCTGGCACGGCGCCCAGACCGCCGCCCGGGCGCACTGGCGGGCCACCGGCGACCCGGACCTCGCCCTGCGGGTCGTCGGCACCGCCGCCCGGGCCGGCCTCGGCCACCCCGTCCACCGCTACCTCGCCGAACTCGGCCCACTGGCCGCCGAATTCGCCGAACCCGTCCGTCAACTGCTCGACGCTCCGGGCGAGTTCAGCCGGATCGGCGCGGCCGAAGCCTGGTGGCGGATCACCGGCGACCCGGCCCCCGTCCTGCCCGTGCTGCTCCGCCAACTCCCCGGCCCGGCACGGGCGCAGGACGGCGAACCCGCCCTGCGGGCGGTCCGGCTGCTCGGCGAGATCGGCACCCCCGCCGCCCCGGCCGCGCCCCCGCTGCGGGCCCTGCTCGCCGCCGGCCTGCGCCACGGCGCGACCATCGCCCTCGACGAGGAACTGTGCGCGGCGGCCCGGACGTCCCTGGAGCGGATCGGCTGAACCTGAAAGGGAGTTCGGGCGTGCTTCGGCGTCGCCGGCAGGGCGGGGGTCAGACCGCGGCGGGCTGGGTCGGGACCCCCAGGAGGCGGACCACCTCGTTGACGGCCGCGCGGCCCGCGCGGTTGGCGCCGACGGTGGAGGCGGACGGGCCGTAGCCGAGCAGGTGGATCCGCGGGTCGTCGGCGACCCGGGTGCCGTCCATCCGGATGCCGCCGCCCGCGGTGCGCAGGCCGAGCGGGGCGAGGTGGGTGAGCTCGGGGCGGAAGCCGGTCGCCCAGACGATCGCGTCGACGGGCAACTCCTCGTCGCCCCAGGCGACTCCGTGCTCGGTGAGGCGGTCGAACATCGGGCGGCGGTTCAGCACGCCGAGCTCCTCGGCGCGCCGGTAGGCGACGCTCGGGCCCAGGCCGGTCACCGAGACGACGCTGCGCACCGGCAGGCCGGCCCGCACCCGCTCGTCCACCCTGGCGACCACCTCGCGGCCGAACTCCTCGGTGAACGGCCCCTGGTGGACCACCGGCGGGGTGCGGGTCACCCACACCGTCTCGGCGACGGCGCCGAGCTCGGAGAGCACCTGCACGGCCGAGGCGCCGCCGCCGACCACCACCACCCGCTGCCCGGCGAACCCGGCCGGGCCCCGGTAGTCGGCGTAGTGCAGCTGCCGCCCGGCGAAGCTGCCCGGGTAGCGCGGGAGGAAGGGCCTGGTCCAGGTGCCGGTGGCGTTCAGCAGGGCGCGGGCGGCCCAGCGCCCGGCGTCGGTCTCGACCAGCAGCCGCCCGTCCGTCCCCTCGCGCACGGCCAGCACCCGGACCGGCCGGACCACCGGCAGCGCGTGCCGCGCCTCGTACGCGGCGAAGTAGCCCGGGACGGCGACCCGGGCCTCGGTGGCCGGGTCGGTGGCGGGGAGCTCGAAGTCCGGCAGGTCGTGGAAGCCGTGCACGGTCGCCATGGTGAGCGAGGGCGAGCGGTGCGCCCAGGCGCCGCCCGGGGCGTCGTCCGCGTCGAGCACCACGAAGCCGGTGTACGGGGCGAAGCCGCGGCGGCGCAGGTGGTAGGCGGCGGACAGGCCGGCCTGGCCCGCGCCGATCACCAGCACGTCGACCTCGCGGGCCGGGCCCGCGGCGGCGGGGGCTTCCACGGTGCTTGCACGCTCAACAGTCACACCGGTGAAACATCGGGGCGGGGCCGGCTGTTCCCCGCCGCCGGACGCGCTGGCGGGCGCGCTGGCGGGCGCGCCGCCGGGTGCGGTGCCGGACGCGTCACCGGCCTGCCACCGGGCGCGGCAGCAGCGCGCAGGCCGCGGCGGCCAGCCGGTCCGGGCCGTCCGGGCAGAGGTCGAGGAAGAGCCGGGGTTCGGTCAGCTCCAGCTCGATCAGCGCGGGCGTGCCGTCCGCCAGCCGGACCAGGTCGACCCGGGAGTACAGCAGCTCGCCCGGCTCCGCCGCCACCGCCAGCACCCGTTCGGCGAGCGCCAGTTGGTCGGCGGCCGGTTCGCGCGCGACGTCCGCGAAGCCGCCGCCCAGCATCGGCCCGCGGCGCACCGCGTGGCTGAACTCCCCGCCCAGGTACAGCAGCGAGGTCTCGCCCTCGTCCTCGACCATCGTCAGGTACGGCTGCACCATCGCCGTCCGCCCGGCCGCCGTCAGCGCGGCGACGTGCGCCAGCGCCTCGGCCCGGTCGGCGCTGCGGACGGTGTCGCGCGCGCCGGAGGAGACCGTCGGCTTGACCACCAGCTCCGGCCAGTCGGCCGCCGCGACGGCGTCCGGCGGATCGCCCGGGCCCACCCACAGCGTCGGCACCACCGGCAGCCCGGCGGCGGCCAGGCCGCGCAGGTACGCCTTGTCGGTGTTCCGCTCCAGCACCCGCGCCGGGTTGGCCAGCCGGGTCAGCGCGGAGACCCGGCGCGCCCAGGCCAGGAACTCCGGGCGGCACTGGACGTAGTCCCAGACGCTGCGCACCAGCACCAGGTCGTAGCCCGCCCAGTCGACCGCCGGATCGTTCCAGCACACCGCCTCCGCGCTCACCCCGCGCCGGGCGAACGCCGCCAGCACCGGCATCGCCTCGACGTCCTCCACGCCGCGGCAGGTGGCGTACCCGACCCGGGCGGGACGGGGGACGGGCGGCTGCAGGGCGGTGCTCACGGTGGCTCCAGGCATCGGATGGGTCCGGGGGAAGGGGACCCGGGCGGTGCGGGGTGGTGCGGTGTGGTGCGGTGCGGTGCGGTGCGGTGCGGTGCGGTGCGGTGCGGTGCGGTGCGGTGCGAGCCTCCAACGTGCCCCTGACCAGTGTCAATCCATTTGGCATACGGTCTGACGAAATGATCGTTGCGGGGTCGGCCGGTGCCGGTGCGTGACCGCCCGCGAGCGCCCGCCCGCCCCGCGAACCCCGCCCGGCGGGGGCGCCCCGGCGGATGGTTAGGGTACGTGGAACTCCCGCCCGACCGTCCCGCACCGGAGCGCCGCACCCCCCCATGCCCGCCACCTCCGTCCTCGGCCCCCCGCCCGTCGCCCCCTCCCGCGCGGCCCGCCGCCACCGCCGCTCCCTGCAACTGTGCTTCGCGATCCCCGGCCTGGCGCTCGCCACCTGGGTGACCCGCACCCCCGACGTCCGGGACGGGCTCGGCGCCTCCACCGCCGGGATGGGGCTGGTGCTCTCCGGCATGGCCGTCGGCTCGATGCTCGGCATCCTGGTCGCCGGCGCGCTGGTGGCCCGGTTCGCCACCCGGCCGGTGGTCGCCACCGGGATGCTCCTGGTGCTGGCCAGCGTCACGGTGACCGGGCTCGGCACCGCGACGGCCTCCGCGCCGCTGGTCACCGCCGGACTGTTCCTGATCGGCGCCGGCATGGGCCTGTCCGAGGTCGCCAGCAACGTCGACGGCGCCCTGGTGGAACGCGAGTACGGCCGCCCCGTGCTGCCCGCCCTGCACGGCTGCTACAGCCTCGGCACGGTCCTCGGCGCCGTCCTCGGCGTGGCCGGCGCCGCCGCGGGCCTCCCCGTCCCCTGGCACCTGGCGGCCGTCCTGCTGCTGGTCACCGGACTGTTCGCCGCCGCGCTCCCCGGCCTGCGCCCCGGCCTGGGCCGGCCAGGCCCCGACCCGGACGGGCCGCGGACGGACGGCGGCCGCGAGCGCCGGCTGTACCTCGACCCGCGACTGCTGATGATCGGCGGCGTGGTGTTCGCGACGACGCTCGCCGAGGGCGCCGCCACCGACTGGCTGCCGCTGCTCATGGTCGACGGCCACGACATGCCCGCCGGCCTCGGCTCCTCGGTGTACGCCGGGTTCGCCGCCACCATGGCGCTCGGCCGGTTCGCCGGCGGCCCGGTGGTCGCCCGCCTCGGCCGGCCCGCCGTGCTCGGCGGCGGCGCGCTGCTCACCGCCGCGGGCATCGCCCTGGTCTCCCTCGTCGACTCCCCGGCCGCCGCCGGGAGCGCCGTCCTGCTCTGGGGCCTGGGTACCGCGCTCGGCTTCCCGCTCGCGCTCTCCGCCGCCGGCGACTCCGGCCCGGACACCACCGGCCGGATCGCGCTCACCTCCCGGATCGGCTACGCCGCCCTGCTCTCCGGCCCGCCCCTGCTCGGCCTGCTCGGCGAACACCTCGGCCTGCGCGCCGCGATGCTCCCCGTCCTGCTGCTCGCCCTCGCCGCCGCCGCGCTCTCCCCGGCCACCGGTACCCGCCGCGGGCGCCGGTGACCTCGCACCGGAAAACCGGAACGTGCCGCATTTCATCTCCTCTGGCCCGATTTCTCCGGGCCCCCTCCGGATATTCCGCGGAAATCCCACTCGTTCGACGGAATTGACGGCCCGTCGGCCCCGGCGGGACTGTCAGTGGCGGGCCGTAGTGTGGGAACAACGCTGGAGGGGGCGCCGGGAATGGCGTCGCGAGGGGCGTTGGAAAAGGGGCGCAATCATGTCCGCGAACATCTCCGCGAACCGCATCCACCACAAGGTCAACCACGTTTCGCTGGTGGTCGACAAATCCGGTTCGATGCAGCGCCACGAGGCGCAGCTGATCCGGGTGGTGGACGAATTCGTGAAGGGCCTCCAGGAGGAGTCCGACCGCCTCGGCCACGAGACCCGGATCAGCCTCTACGCCTTCGACCACGAGGTGCACAACCTGGTGTGGGACATGGACGTCAAGCACCTGCCGTCGCTCAAGGGCCTCTACGCGGTGGAGAACGGCGCGACGGCGCTGATCGAGGCGGCGGTGAAGTCCGTCGACGACCTGAAGCACGTCTGGGAGGGCTACGGCGAGCACTCCTTCCTCCAGGTCGTCGTCACCGACGGCGAGGAGAACGCCTCCGGCTGCTCCGAGCACGGCCGGATGCACGCCCGGATGAAGAAGGCCGAGGGCAAGGCCGTCCTGCACGGCTGGATGGACCGGATCCGCCGCGAGCTGGCCGACCTCCCCGAGCACTGGACCTCGGCGATCCTGGTCCCCAACTCGCTGGCCAAGCGCACCGCCCAGGAGTACGGCTTCCCGGCCGGCAACATCGCGATCTGGGACGCCGACTCCAGCGGCGGCGTCGAGGAGGCGATCGACACCGTCAAGACCGCCGCCACCAGCTTCCTGCGCGGCCGCGAGAAGGGCGTGCGCGGCACGCGGACGCTGTTCACCACCGGCCAGGACCTCAGCGCCGACGCGGTCGAGGCCAGCCTGGAGGCGCTGGCCGCCGACTCCTACGCCCTCGTCCCGGTCGACCGGCAGGCCGCCCTGCGGGAGTTCGTCACCGGCTCCGGCCACCCGTACAAGACCGGCTGCTCGTACTACGAGCTGACCAAGCGGGAGAGGATCCAGGCCACCAAGCGGCTCGCCGTCGCCGAGAAGGACCCGGTCACCGGCGAGCTGACCGGCCGGGTGTTCTCCGGCCCGGCCGCCCGCGACCTGCTCGGCCTGCCGGCCGCGGAGGCCGCGGTCAAGCCGGGCGACAACCCGGCCTACACCGTCTTCGTCCAGTCGACCTCGGTCAACCGCAAGCTGCTGCCCGGCACCCGGCTGCTCGTCATGCTGTAGCCGTTGATCGCCGACGGCCCCGGAGCGAGCGCGCTCCGGGGCCGTCCGGGTCGGCGGCGGTCCGGTCAGCCGATCGGTTCGATGACGGCGGCCGTGCCGTACGCGCAGACCTCGGTGCCGACGTCCGCCGCCTCGGTGACGTCGAAGCGCATCATCAGCACCGCGTTGCCGCCCCGGGCCTTCGTCTGCTCGACCAGGCGCTCCATCGCCTGGTTGCGGGTCTCGACGAGCGTCTTCGTCAGTCCCTTCAGCTCGCCGCCCATCAGGGACTTCAGGCCCGCGCCGATCTGCGAACCGATGTGCCGCGAGCGCACCGTCAGTCCGAACACCTCGCCGATCACCCGGACCACCCGGTGCCCCGGCACGTCGTTCGTGGTCACCACCAGCACACCGCCGGCCGGGTCCTGCCCGCCGCCGAAATCGTTCAGTTCGCTCATGCCCCCAGCCTCCCCTCCGACCCGGCCCGTCGGCTACCCCGGCGCGCCGGGCGGAGCCGTTCCGCGCCCGCGCGCCACCGCCGCCACCCACCGGATCACGAGAGCTGATGGACACCGGGCACCGGGTTTGTCAACCTTGTCGCATGGGCGAGCGAAACGATCAGCCACAGGGGCCGCACGCGGCGGAGGAATCCGGCGCACAGGAGATCGAGGCCACGGTGGTACTGGGCCTGCGGATCACCGACTGGCCCGCCTTGCGGGCCGCCGCGAGGACCGCCGTCGAGGAACTCGACTTCGCCGGGATCGACCCGGAGGGCCAACGCGCCCAACTCCTCCGCGAAGTCGCCGAGGACCCCAACGCCGCCCTCGGCGCGCTGCTCCACCCCGACCGCCTGGTCGCGGCGCTGCCCGGCATCGAAGCGCTCGGCGGCACCCTGGAGATCAGCGTCACCGACGACTTCGCCCCCGACTTCGCCGAGCTCTTCCCGCTCGACGACGGCGACACCGGCGACTGGACCCTCACCCCGCGCACCGCCTGCCTCCTGCACACCCAGCTGATCAGCCTCTCCGACGCCGGCTACGAGGACCTCGACGACCACGGCGACGACCCCGTCACCGTCGCCGACGAGGGCGACTGGACCGTCTTCGGCCGGCTCCAGCAGCGCACCTGGAACCTCCACCGCGGCTGGCGGCGCGCCTTCGCCCGCGCCTTCGACGACCTCGCCGACGACCTCGCCCTCGGCGAGTGGCCGCTGCCCCGCTGTCCCGCCGAGGACGTCGCGCTGCGCCTCGCGCTGGCCGACGCCCGCACCCTGCTCGGCGCCCAGCCCGAATCCGTCGCCGACATGATGGGCGACCTGCCCGCCGACCTGTACGACTACGACTGGGACGGCTGCGCCGACGAACTGTTCGGCGTCTACGGCCCCGACGAGGAGGACAGCGACCTCGACGCGGGCCAGCGGATCGACCGGCTGCTCGCCGCCACCCACCCCGAGGGCTGGTTCCTCGGCTACGAGGACGCCGAGGAACGCGACCCCGGCCGGGGCTACCGCCGCTGAACTGGCATCCTGGACGGGTGAGCTCACCCTTCGACCTGCCCGCCGCCGCTGCCGCCTCCGACGCGCCCGCGCCCGCTACCGCCTCCGACGCGCCCGCGCCCGCGCCCGCCGTGGGCGGGGCCGCCGAGGACCGCGACACCCGCCCGCAGTACGTGCTGCCGCTGGTGGTCCGGCTGGAACGGGCCGACCCGCCCGCCCGCACCGACGCGCTGGAGACCTCCGCCCGCGCCGTCCTCACCCTGCTCGCCGACCCCCGGACCACCGACCCGGACGGCGAGTGGACCGAGCGGGTCGCCGCCTGGGAGGACGCCCGGATCCGCAAGGTGGTCCGGCGCGCCCGCGGCGGCGAGTGGCGCAAGGCGGGCGAACTCCCCGGCATCACCGTCACCGGCCCCGGCGGCGCCGAGGTCCGGGTCTTCCCGCCGATCCCGCTGGACGGCTGGCCCAAGGAACTCGCCAAGCTCCAGGTCTCCGGCACCGACCTCGACGACCCCGAGCCCCCCGCCCCCGTTCCCGACGGCGTCCCCGTCCTCTGGCTCAACCCCACCCTCGAGATGAGCGCCGGCAAGACCATGGCCCAGACCGGCCACGCCGCCCAGCTCGCCTGGTGGGCCCTCGACGACGCCCACCGCGGGAAGTGGGCCGCCGACGGCTTCCCCCTCGCCGTCCGCACCGCCCCCACCGCCGCCTGGCCCGCCCTCACCGACGGCCGCCTCCCGGTCGTCCGCGACGCCGGATTCACCGAGATCGCCCCCGGCAGCGCCACCGTCGTCGCCGACCACCCGGCCCTGCACGCCCGCTGACGCGCGACGCGGACGGAGCAGGGGAACGGCCCGGACGGATCCCCTCTCGCCGGTTCGTCCGTTTCTCCGTGCCGCCGCCCCGGCGCGAGTAGCTTGTCGGTGTGGTCGCCGAGGGGCGGCGACAGGGGGAGGAATCCGATGGGGCAGCAGTTGGCGCGGGTACCGCTGGACGGCGGGGGATCGATCCTGGTCGAAGCCGTGGACGGTGCGGTCGGGCCCCTGAAGGCCAGCCGGATGGGCGACGCGATCCGTGAGCTGCCGGTGGGGCTGGGCGCGGCCCTGGAGCCTGTCACCGATCTGGCCCGCACGGTGCTGGCGCGGCTGCGCGACGCGGGACCGGCGGAGCTGGAGGTCGAGTTCGGGGTCGATCTCGCCACGGAGGCCGGGGTGGTGATCACCAAGACGGCCGCCAACTGCCACCTGACCGTGAAGCTGACCTGGCGCAAGGAAGAGGCCGAGAGCGCCCCCGCCCAGGCGCCGGACAGCGCGGGGACGGACTGATCCCGTGGACGCCGTGCCCGGGGCCGGCAGGCCCGACGCGCTGGCAGCCGCGGTGGCCCAGATCTGCGGCGCCAACGGGGAGGTCCTGGGTACGGGCTTCCTGGTCGCCGACAACCTGCTGGTCAGCTGCGCGCACGTGCTGGCCGCGGGCGGCTACCGCCCCGGGCACGTCGTGCGGGTGTGCTTCCCGCGGCTGCCCGGCGCCCCGGAGCCGACGGGCCGGGTGTTGACGGAGGGGTGGCGCGACCCGCAGGAGCAGGACACCGCCCTGGTCCTGCTGGACGGCGTGCCGACGGGCACGGCCCCGCTCCGGCTGGGATCGGCCGCGGGCTGCCGCGGGCATCGGGTCCGCTCGCTCGGCTTCCCCACCCAGGCCCCGCCGGGCGGCCACTTCGGCTCCGGCGCGGTACTCGGACTGCTGCCCGCCGCCGACCGGGTCGGCGACCTGCTGCAACTGACCGGCGCCAACGACCTGACCACCGGGTTCAGTGGCGGACCCGTCCTCGACGAGACGACCGGCCTGGTGGTCGGCATGGTCACCGCGATCACGTCGCCTGACGGCAACGACCGGGGCCAGGGCATCGCCTACGCCACGCCAACCGAGGTGCTGCGGGAGGCCTGGCCCGCGCTCAGGGTGAGCGACGTGTCGCCGTACCGGGGGCTCGAGCCGTTCGCCGCCGAGCACGCCCGCTGGTTCCGCGGCCGCGAGGAGGCGGTGCGCCAGGCCATGGAGGCGCTGGGCGGCGGACAGCGAGTGCTGCTGCTGCTCGGGCCCTCGGGAGCGGGGAAGTCCTCCCTGGTCCAGGCCGGGGTGTTGCCCGAGCTGGCTGCCGGGCGGCTGCCGGGCAGCGACCGCTGGCGCCAGGTGCTGGTGCGCCCCGGCCCCGACCTGCGGGCCGCCCTCGGACCGGCCGGACCGCTCGCGGGAGGTGATGCGCCCCCGGTCGGCGGCCCGGGAGCCGGGCCGGCCCGGGAGCGTGTGGTCCTGGTCGTCGACCAGTTCGAGGAACTCCTCGCCCCCGCCGAGGAACCCCTCGCACCCACTGGCGAGCCCCGGGTGGAGGACCTCGGAGCACTCACCGCGCTCGCCCGCGCGATCCTTTCCACTGCGGCCGGGGCGTCGGCCGCCGCGGGCTCCGCCGCCGCCGACGCCGTCCTCGTGCTCGTCATGCGCGACGACTTCTACCCCCAGCTGTCCGTCCTGGCCCCCGAGCTGCTACAGGCCCTGCTGGGTGCGCGTGGCGTGCTCAACGTGCCTGCCACGCTGACCAGTACGGAACTGGCCGCGATCGTCACGGCGCCCGCCGCCGACCTGCGGGTCGACTTCGAGGAAGGGCTGGCCCAGCGGATCGTCTCCGACGTCCTGTCCCTCCCCTCCCGCGGCGCCGCCCGCTTCGAGGCCCCGGTCACCGTGCTGCCGCTGCTGGAAGTCGCGCTCAGCCGGCTGTGGGAGAGCCGCCTCCGCCACGGCGGTCTCCTCACCCATGAGGCCTACCTCGGCATCGGCACCGTGACCGGAGCCCTGGCCAGCTGGTGCGACGCCGCCCTGCGCGAACTCGACGGACAGCAGGTGCTCGTTGCCCGACAGGTCCTCACCGCCCTGGTCCGCCCCGCCAACCAGGCCCTGAACACCCCGGCGGCACGCCAGCAGCTCCGACTCGACGAACTGCGCCAACTCGCCGCCGCCGACGGCACGCCCCGGGCGTGGCAGGCCGTCGACGAAGTCCTGGCCGTGCTCTCCCGGCACCGCGTCATCACGACCGACCGGGTGCACGCGTCGCCGGGGTCGGCCGACGCGGCGACCGGGACACCGATGGCCGAACTGATCCACGACGCCCTCATCCGCGAGTGGCCCACCCTGCGCCTCTGGATGGAGCCGGTCGCCCGGTACCAGGAATGGCTCGACCGGGCCCGCATCCAGTACGCCCGCTGGCAGGAGCACCGCAACCCCCAGGACCTGCCCGCGGGAACGTTCCTGGCCGAGGGCGCGGACCTGGCGCGCCGGCACCCGATGCCCGCCGAGCTCGCGGCGTTCCTGGACGCGGGCCGGCGCCACCAGCAAGCCGCGGTCCGGCGCAGCAGGCGCCTCAACGCGATCCTGGCGACCTTCCTCGTCCTCGCCCTGCTCGCCTCCGGACTGGCGTTCTGGCAGCGGCAGACGGCCGTCACCGCCCAGCGGGAAGCCGTCGCCGCCCAGGGGACCGCCCAGTCCCGGCAGCACACTGCCCAGTCCCGGCAGCTCGCCGTCGAGTCCGGCTCGCTCCTCGCCACCGACCCGGACCTCGCCTCGCTGCTGGCCGTCGCCGCCTACCGCACCGACCCGACCTCGGAGGCCGCCCGGGCCCTCAGCGCCGCCGCCGCCCTGCCGCTGCGCCGGCGGCTCGGCCACAAGAACGGCGTCGACGCGGTGGCGTTCAGTCCCGACGGACGGACCCTCGCCGCCGCCGACTGGGACCACGCGGTGCGGTTGCGCGACATGGCCACCGGCCGGACCACCGGCACCCTCACCGACCGCTCCGGCCCCGTGTTCTCGGTGGCGTTCAGCCCCGACGGGCGCACCCTCGCCACCGGCGGCGAAGGCGCGGCGCTGCTGTGGGACGTGGCCACCGGCCGGACCACGGCGACCCTCGCCGGCTTCACCGGCGCCGTGTTCTCGCTGGCGTTCAGCCCGGACGGGCGGACCCTCGCCACCGGCGGCTGGGACCGGACCGTGCGGTTGTGGGACCCGGCCACCGGCCGGACCACCGCGACCCTCACCGGCCACACCGCCAACGTCGCCTCGCTGGCGTTCAGCCCGGACGGGAGCACCCTCGCCACCGCCAGCGAGGACGGCACGGCGCGGTTGTGGGACGTGGCCACCGGCCGGACCACCGCGACCTTCACCAACAGCTCCGGCCCCGTGGGCGCGGTGGCGTTCAGCCCGGACGGGCGGACCCTCGCCACCGGCGGCGGCGAGGGCGCGGCGCTGCTGTGGGAGGTGGCCACCGGCCGGACCATCGCGACCCTGACCGGCCACACCGGCGCCGTGTTCTCGCTGGCGTTCAGCCCGGACGGACGCACCCTCGCCACCGGCGGCTGGGACCACAGCGTCCGGTTGTGGGACGTGGCCGCCGGCCGGACCACCGCCACCCTCGCCGGCCACACCGGCACCGTCGCCTCGGTGGCGTTCAGCCCGGACGGGCGCACCCTCGCCACCGGCAGCTGGGACAAGACCGTGCGCTTGTGGGACCCGGCCCCCAGCCCGACCACCACCCTCGCCGGCCACACCACCACCCTCGCCTCGGTGGCGTTCAGTCCGGACGGACGCACCCTCGCCACCGTCGGCGACACCACGGCGCTGCTGTGGGACGTGGCCACCGGCCGGACCACCGCCAACCTCACCGGCCACAGCGCGCTGGAGACGGTGGCGTTCAGCCCCGACGGGCGCACCCTCGCCACCAGCGGGGAGGACGGCACGGCGCTGCTGTGGGACGTGGCCGCCGGCCGGACCACCGCGACCCTGACCGGCCACACCATCGCCGTCGTCTCGGTGGCGTTCAGCCCCGACGGGCGGACCCTCGCCACCGGCGGCGGCGACGACACGGCGCGCTTGTGGGATGTGGCCACGGCCCGGACCATCGACACCCTCGACGGCCACACCGACACCGTCGTCTCGGTCGCGTTCAGTCCCGACGGGCGGACCCTCGCCACCGGCAGCGCCGACAGCACCGCGCGGCTGTGGGATGTGGCCACCGGCCGGACCACCGCCACTTTCAGAGGCCACGCGGGTTCCGTGGGCGCGGTGGCGTTCAGTCCCGACGGGCGGACCCTCGCCACCGGCAGCGCCGATAGCACGGCGCTGCTGTGGGACGTGGCCGCCGGCCGGACCACCGCGACCCTGACCGGCCACACCGGCCCCGTCGTCTCGGTGGCGTTCAGTCCGGACGGGCGGACCCTCGCCACCGGCAGCGCCGACAGCACCGCGCGGCTGTGGGACGTGGCCACCGGCCGAAGCATCGCCACCCTGACCGGCCACACCGGCAACGTCTCTTCGGTGGCGTTCAGCCCTGACGGGCGCACCCTCGCCACCGGCAGCATCGACAGCACCGCGCGGCTGTGGCCCATCACCGACCCGTCCACGGCGATCGGCATCATCTGCGGGGCTGTCGCCCGCGACCTCGCCACCAAGGAGAAGGCGCTGTACCTGCCGGCCGATCAGGCCGGCCAGTCCGTCTGCCCGTAGGACACCGGTCGGGGACGGCACGTGCCGGACGTGGCGTTCCCGTCCTTCGAGATCTCGGTGCCGGACCGGGCCACGGTCGCGGAGCTCCAGGGCCGCTGCCTGGTCGAAGCGGCCCTCGCCGGCTGACCGCGCCGAATCGACGGATTGCGCAACTCTCCCGTTGCGGAGCGGAGTTGACCTAATCTGACCGAATACGGGGTAGGGATGGGTGAGTGTGCGAACGCCGCACCGACCACCGGCCGGCGACGGCCAGGGCAGGGGGAGCCGTGAGCGCGAGATTCCAGCAGGTCCGGCTGGACGACGGGACCGAGATCTGGGTCGGCGTCAGCGAACTGCCGCCCGAGGTCGGGGGCGGGCGCCCCGAGGAGTGGGAGGAGGTCGGCGCCTGGGACGCGGTGGCCGCCCGGGTCGAGGGGCTGGACGAGGTGGTGACCGGCGTGGCCCGCTGGGTGCGGGACGCGGCGGCGCGGGTCGCCCCGGACGAGTGGGGCGTCACCTTCGGGGTCAACGTCGCGGCCCGGCCGGGCAAGGCGGTGGCGCTGCTCGCGGACGGCAGCGTCGGCGCGAACCTGTCGGTCACCCTGACCTGGCGGCGGGACGGGGCGGCGGCGTCGGAGTCCGGGGCGGAGGCGGGCACGGCAGCGGCAGCGGCGATAGCGGACCAGGACCAGGACCAGGACCAGGACCAGGACCAGGACCAAGACCAGGACCAGGAGCCCCGGCCGCCGGTGGCCAGTGAGTGAGTGGCCCGCGTCCGACGAGCTGATCCTGCTGGCGAAGTCGGCCACCGTCGGCATCGGCGACCCGCCCGGCGCCCGGGCCCCGCGGCTGTGGGGGAGCGGGGTGCTGGTCGCGCCCGGCTGGGTGCTGACCTGCGCGCACCTGTTCGTCTCGGCCGGGGGCGAGCGGCGCGGCACGGCCGAGGGCGAGACGGTCGGCGTCCAGCTCGGCGGGCGGCTGCTGCGCGGCCGACTCGCGTACCTGGTCGAGGAGTTCAGGGACGGGCGGGCGCCCGACCTGGCGCTGGTCGCGCTGCCGGAGGGGCCGGAGCGGCCGGAGGCGCAGCCGGTGGCCTGGCTGGGCGAGCGGGAGCCGCTGCTGTGCGAGAACGCCCACCTGTACGGCTACCAGCCGGGCGGCGCGGCCGGGGAGGGCTTCACGCCGGTCGACTCCAGTTGCCGGGTCACCGGGCAGGACGGCCGCTACCTCCAGGTGGCGGCGGTCAGCCGGCTGCGCAAGGGCTACTCGGGCGGCCCGCTGGTGGACGAGGACCGCGGCGAGGTGGTCGGCCTGGTCCGGGCCCGGGACGGCGACGAGCTGGGCCTGGTGGTCCCGGTCGGCGCAGTGCACGAGCTGGCCGCCCGCCACCACCGGCCCGGCGCGCCGGACCTGGGCCCGCAGCCCGGACGCGAGCTGCTGCGCCGGCACGACGTCTGGCACGTCCGCCACCAGGACCGCCCCGGACGCACCTCCGCCAGCTGGACCGACGTCCGGCGCCGGCTGCCCCGCCAGCGCGGCAGCTGGACGCCGCTGGACCGGCTGGCCGAACTCGACTGGCTGTCCCGGCTGCCCGCCCCCGCCCGGCCCGAGGTGGTCGGCCAGCTGATGCCGAACGTGGCCGCCCGCCCGGCCGACGACTGGCCCGTCCCGCTGCTGACCTGGCGCGACGGCTACGTCCGGCTCGGCGACAGCGAGGCCCACCACCTGCGGTTCCTGCTCGCGGTGGTGGCCGAGCTCTCCCGCGGCCCCGACCCGGCCGTCCGCGAGACGGTGACCGGGCTGGCCAGCTGGGTCTCGGTCCGCCGCCGGGAGGTCGCCCTCGCCGAGCGGCCGGAGCTCGAACACGCCCGCCGCCGCCCGGAGTCCGTCCTGCTGGAGTTCACGCCGCTGCTCGGCTACGGCCGGCAGGAGCGCGCCTACCGGTGGAGCATCAGCCACGGCTTCGGCGAGGGCGAGTGGCGCCCGGCCCGGCAGGGCGGGGACGACCCGGGCCGCGGCGGCCGGCTCAGCCTGCCGGAGGCGGTCGGCGAGGTCCGCGACCAGCTGCGCGACGTCCTGCTCGACGCCGACGGGCCGCAGCCGGACGGCCGGGAGGCGCGGGCCCGGGTCGAGGTCGCCGCGCCGATGGCCGAACTGCTCGCCCCGGCGCACGCCTGGCGGGCCGGCAGCGGCCGGCTGGGCACCGAGCGCGAGGTGGTGCTGCGCCACCGCCCGCCCGCCGGCGCGCCCGGCGACGATCCGGCGCTCCGGGCGCACCAGTGGCAGCGGCTCGCCACCGCGCGCCGCCTCGCGCCCCGCCCGGTCGAGGCCGACACCGACCTGCTCCAGGCCCGCAACGGTCTCGGCGGCACCCTGATGGCCCTCGCCGAACTCGACGAGGCCCACGAGCTGTACGAGAGCGTCTGGCAGCAGTACAGCGCCGTCCTCGGCCCCGAGGACCCCACCACCCTCCAGGCCCGCGGCAACTACGGCCTCGCGCTCAGCCTGCTCGGCCGCTACCAGGACGCGCTCACCGTGCACGGCGAGGTGCTCGCCGTCCGCGAACGGCTGCTGCCCCGCGGCCACCACCAGACCCTGCAGAGCGGGCTGCTCTACGCCCGGATCCTGCGGCTGATCGGCCGCTACCCCGAGGCGCAGTCCCGGCAGGAGCTGAACGCCCGCCAGCACCGCCAGATCCTCGGCCAGGGCAACCCCGCCACGCTCGCCGCCGAACACAACCTCGCCCAGTGCATGCGCCGCAGCGGCGACCTGGCCGGCGGCGCCCAGCTGATGCGCGCCGTGGTCAACTCCTCGCTCCAACTGCACGGCCCCGGCAGCCCCGACACCATCCTGGTGCAGGCCGACTGGGCGACCTTCCTGCGCCAGCGCGGCGACCTCACCGCCGCCGCCGAACTCTCCCAGGCCGTCACCGACCAGTACCACGACCTGGTCGGCCCCGCCCACCCCTACACCGTCGGCACCCGCGGCAACCTCGCCCTGCTCCACCAGGTCTACGGCGAACGGCACACCGCCCTGCGGATCGCCACCGAAGCCTGGGAGGGCATGGCCGCCGCCGTCGGACCCGACCACCCCTGGACGCTCGGCTGCGCCCTCAACCTCTCCGCCGCCCGCCAGCTCGCCGGCGACGACGAGGCCGCCCTCGCCCTCAGCCGCGACACCCTGGCCCGCAGCACCGCCGCCCTCGGCCCCGAACACCCCCTCACCTTCTCCGGCCAGGCCGCCCTCGCGATGGACCTGCGGCTGGTCCGCGAAGCCGACGAGGCCGCCCGGGTCGAGACCGAGGTCCTGGCCCGGCTCTCCCGCGTCCTCGGCCCCGAACACCCGCACACCGTCGCGGTCCGCCGCCGGGACCGGCCCTACTGGGACTTCGAACCCCAGCCGATCTGAGCCGGTCCCGATCCGAGCCGGCCCCGGGCGGCGCGCGCCCGGGGCCGTACGCGGCTCAGCCCGCGCGGAGTTCCGCGCGGGCCAGGGCCGTCACCGAGAGCAGCAGCACCGCCGTCCCCAGCACGGCCGCCGGGGTGAGCGGCTCGTCCAGGACGGCGGCCGCGAGCACGGTGGCGCTGAGCGGTTCGATCAGCGCTACCACCGAGGCCGTCGCGGCCCGGATCACCGCCGCGCCCGCGAAGTACAGGGCGTACGCGAGGGCGGTCGGCACGGTGGCCAGGTAGCCGAGCAGCAGCAGCGTCGAGGGCAGCGAGCCGGCGGCCGGCAGCGGGCCCTCGGCCAGCGCGAACGGGAACAGGCAGGCCGCGCAGACTCCGAACGACCACAGCGTGGTGGCCGCCGGGTCGTCGACCGCCCCGGTGCGGGCGGCCCGGTGCCGGGTGGCCACGGTGATCGCCGCGTAGCCCGCCGCCGAGGCCAACGCCCAGGCCAGGCCCGCCGGTTCGAACCCGGCCCGGCCGGCCGGGCCGTCGGTGCCGCCGGCACCGCCCAGCACCAGCACGCCCAGGCCGAGCACCGCCCCGGCCACCGCCGCCAGCCCGGCCCGGCCCAGCCGCTCACCCGTCAGCAGCCGCCCGCCGAACGCCACCAGCACCGGCGCCGACCCGAGCGTCACCACGGTCGCCACCGCCAGCCCCGCGTCCCGGACGGCCAGGAAGTACGCGGCCTGGAACAGCGTCAGCCCGAGGCCGTTCAGCAGGATCCGGCCCACCGCCGGACGCGCCACCGCCGGACGCGCCGCCGCCCGGGCCGCCGACCGCGCCGCCGACCGCCCCCGGCCGGTGAACGGGCGCAGCGCCAGCAGCACCGCCGCACCGCCCAGCGAACGCCAGAACGTCAACGCGAGCGGCCCCAGGCCGCTGTGCCGGAACAGCAGCGCGGCCGCCGCTCCGGCGGTGCCCCAGGCGGTGGCGGCGAGGGCGACGTACAGCAGGCCCCGCCGCGCGGGCAGGGCGGAGGAAGGAAAGAGGGACAACGCGGGACTCCCGGAAAGCCGTGATGGTCGGTGGGCCACGGAAGCGGGCAGCACCGACCGGCCCGGGAACACCCGCCCACGGAGGGGGAGGGGCCCGGACGGGCTCAGGAAGTGGCCGGCCGCCCGCTCAGCGGGCGGGAGGGGGCAGGACGCCGCGATGCATGCCCGCCACTGTACGGGACCGCCGTGCGGGACCGCCGGGGGTTCACCGGCCGGTCGGTGCCAGGGTGGCGACCAGGTCGGGGGCGGTGAGGCGGCGCAGGGCGTCCGGTGCGGCGTCCAGCGGGCCGGGGTGCAGCCGGTACAGCTCGCCGCGCAGGCCCGCCGAGGCGGGCAGGTCGGCGTCCAGCAGGGCGAGGAAGGCGGGCCGTCCGGCGAGCAGGGCGGGCAGCGGTTCGGTGACCGGCGGCCCGTCCGGGGCGTGCCGCAGGCGCAGCCGGTCGGCGAACTCGCCGGTCTCCTCGGCCGGTTCGCGCCGCCAGCGGCGGACGGTGCCGTCCAGGCCGCGCACCAGCACCTCGCCGGTGGCGTGGGCGGCCCGGGCGCAGGCGACGTCCCACAGGGTGGCGCGCCGCTCGGGGGAGAAGTGGTCGAGCACGTCGGAGCACAGCTCGGCGAGCGCGTCGTGGTGCCGGGCGACGCTGTGGTGGCCGCCACTGGCCGCGGTGTTGAGGTCGGTCCAGGTGAACCGGCGGTCGGCCAGGTCGATGATCAGCGGGACGGACACCTTGGCGTCGCCGGTCAGGTCCATCCGCTGGCGGACGGCGCGGGCCGACAGCGGCCGCCCGTCCGGGCGTCCGTCCGGCCGGGTGCCGGCATCGGCGCCGTCGAGCTCGGCGAAGCCGGTGAACGCCTCCGGCAGCCGGTCGAACGGGATGTCGTTGTAGCTGAACACCACCATCACCGCGTACCGGGCCCCGGCGGCGCGCAGCGCGGCGAAGTCCAGGTCGACGAACTCGCTGGCGCCCTTCGGCGGCGGCGCCGCCACGTAGTCCCCCGAGTGCACGGCGGCGCGCCGCCCGAACAGCAGCCGGGTGTAGTCGCAGCGGCCGCGCAGCCGCCACTCCTCGTCGTACAGGGCCACCGACAGGTCCAGGTCGACGCGCTGGTGGTGCGGCTGCGTCCAGTGCAGGAACAGCCGCAGCCGCTCGCCCGGCGGCAGCGGCAGCCGGCTGCCGCGCGGCACCGACACCAGCGCGCGGGCCGCCGAGCGCTCCGCGAACGGCACCGACATGCCGGTCAACGCCTCGTCCAGCAGCGCGACTTCGGGACGCTCGGGGAGCGTCGCGGCGGACCGGCGGAGCAGCTCGGCCTCGATCGCGGCGACCACCGGGGCGCTGGAGCGGGCCGGGACGGCGGTGCCGTGGTCCGCCCGGCCGTGCGCCAGCGAGACCAGCCCGCGCGGGAAGTACAGCCGGCGCTCGCCCGCGGCGCGCGGCCCGCGCAGTCGGCCGTACGCGCCGAGCAGCGGGCCGGGACCGACCCGGGGCAGCGCCCGGGCCAGCACCGCCGACAGCTCGGCGGGCGGCGGCGTGCCCGGCGCCATGATCTCGTGCACCCGCAGCAGGTGGTGCAGGCGGCGCACCAACTCTCCCGGTCGGTGGGCGAGTTCGGCCAGCGCGCCGGAGGTGTCGCCGACCGCGAGCAGGCCCTCGACCCGGGCGGCGAAGCCGGTGTGCGCGAGCCGGCGGCGCCCGTCGACGGTCTCCACCCGCAGCGGCGCGGGCGGTTCGGCGAACGCGGGGGAGACGGCGTCCAGGTCGGTGCCGCGCAGCAGCGCGAACGCGGCCGCCGCGGCCGGGAACCGGCCGCGGTACTCGAACGGGTGCAGCAACTCGCCCGCGCGCAGCCAGGGTTCGCGGTGGCGGCGGAGGTCCTCGGCCAGCGAGGCGGTCGGCAGCCCGTCCAGCACGCCCAGCAGCCCGCGGCGCAGCGGCCGGGACAGGCCGCGCAGCCGCAGCCGGCGGGCGGTGGCCGGCAGCAGGTCCGGCTCGGCGTCGGAGTGCGCCCACAGCAGGCGCAGCACGTCGGTCGCGGTGGTGATCCGCTCGGCCAGCACCGGCAGCGACAACACGCCTTCGCGGCGCAGCAGTTCGGCCAGCACCACGGCCTTGGTCTCGCGGACCGGGATCTCCGCCGGCAGCAGCGCCGCCAGCTCGGCGGGGGCGTGTGCCAGCAGGGTGGCCAGGTCGTCGCGGTCCTGCGGGTTCAGCGCCGTCCGGCGGGTCAGCAGGCCGGTCAGCTCGTCCAGCGCGGCCGCGGTCTCGTCCTGGGCGAGCAGCCGCAGCGGCTTCAGCAGCGAGCCGCGCGGCTCGCGCGGCTGCGGATCGCCCTTGCGCGGCGGGGCCTGCTCGCGCGCGGCCTTGCGCCTGCCGCCGAACAGGAACGGGTGGACGGCCAGCCGCTCCCCGCAGGACGGGCAGTGCGGCGGGCCGTCCTGTGCCTCCAGGCAGTCCGGGCAGAGCAGGTGCGCGCACGGGGCGAGCAGGCCGATCCCGACCTCCGCGCCGCGCCGGCCGCAGCGCGCGCACGGCTGGTGCGGCTGGCCGCGCAGGAACGCCCGCATCCGGCGGTTGTGGTGGAGGTGCGCGACCTCCGGCACCGCGTCCGGGAAGCGGCGGAACAGCGGGGTGTGCTCGCGGTCGGTGCCCAGCAGGTGGTCGATCCGGCCGAGCAGCGCGCCGCCGACGGCGGCCAGCCGCAACGGCGCCGAACGGGCCAGCGCGGCCCGCAGCTCGACGGTCAGCAGGTAACCGCGGGCCGCCAGGTCGGCGTCCAGCGCGGTCAGCCCGCGCAGGCTCCACGGATCGGCGGCGGGCAGCAGCTCGGCCGGATCCACCGCGACGGCGGTGCGGCGGCGGAGCAGGAAGGAGCCGAGGTCGAGGTCGACGCGGACGTCGAACTTCACCGGGAGGGCTCGGGGCATGCGGAGAGGACCCCCAGGGGGAGGCGGAAGACGAAGGAGCGGGCGGAGAGGGGGCGCGCTGGTTCTTTTCGGAAAAGGGAGAAGGAAGCACGCCGCGGAGCCGCCCGCGACCGCCACCCTAGGAGCAACCCGCCGCGCCCGCCAGCGAATTAACCCGCTCAACCCGCCCGCCCGGGTCGGCGCGCGGGCCGGTCAGGCCGGGTAGGCGTGGGTCTGGGTGGCCTTGACGGCGGCCCAGACCCGGGTGCCGGGGGTGAGGTCGAGGTCGGCGGCGGCGGTGGGGGTGAGGTCGGCGGCGAGCGGGAGGGGGCCGGTGAGGTCGACCCGGAAGCGGTCGCCGTGCAGGTCGAGGCCGGCGACGGTGCAGGGGAAGAGGTTGCGGGCGCTGGTCTCGGGGCGGTGCCGGTGCAGGGTGACCGCGTCGGGCGGGAAGGCGACGAACGCGGGGCCGGTCAGGTCCTCGTCGGTGGCCAGCACCTGGCCCTCGGGGAGGGTGACCCGCCGGCCGTCGGCGGTGCCCTGGTAGAGGTTGAGGCCGACCAGCCGGGCGATGTAGTCGGTGCGCGGGTGCCGGGCCACCTCGGCGGGGCGGCCGCTCTGCACGACCCGGCCGCCCTCGATCACGACGAGCCGGTCGGCGAGCACCATGGCGTCCAGCGGGTCGTGCGTGACCAGCACCGCGACGGCCTCGAACTCGGCCAGGTGACGCCGGAGTTCGGCCCGCACGTCGAGCCGGGTGCGGGCGTCCAGCGCGGCCAGCGGCTCGTCCAGCAGCAGCAGCCGGGGCCGGACGGCCAGCGCCCGGGCCAGCGCGACCCGCTGCTGCTGGCCGCCGGAGAGCTTCGCGGGGCGGCGTCCGGCGTGCTCGGCCAGGCCCATCCGCTCCAGCCAGGGCAGCGCCTCGGCCCGGGCGGCGGCCCGGCGCAGGCCGCGCGAGCGCGGCCCGAAGGCGACGTTGTCGAGCGCGGACAGGTGCGGGAAGAGCAGGTAGTCCTGGAAGACCACGCCGATCGGCCGCTGCTCGGCGGGCCGGAACACGCCGTCCGCGGGGGAGTCCAGCGGGGCGCCGTCCAGCCGCAGGTGCCCGGCGGTGAGCGGCAGCAGCCCGGCCAGCGCGCGCAGCGCCGTCGACTTGCCGGCGCCGTTCGGGCCGAGCAGCGCCAGCACCTCGCCGGGGTCGGCGGTCAGCGGCACGTCCAGGGTGAACGCGCCCCGGGCGACGGTCAGCCGGGCGTCCAGGGCGGGGGAGCGGCCGTCCGGGGCGTCCGGGGCGTTCTCGGCGGGGTTCTCGGCAGGCTTCACGGGGTGGACATCCAGCGGTCGCGCAGCCCGGCGAGGACGGCGACGGAGACGGTGAGCAGGATCAGGCTGAGCGCGATCGCGGCCTCCGGGTCGGACTCCATGGCCAGGTAGACCGCCAGCGGCATGGTCTGGGTCCGGCCGGGGAAGTTGCCGGCGAAGGTGATGGTCGCGCCGAACTCGCCGAGCGCCCGGGCCCAGGCCAGCACGGCGCCGGCGCCGATGCCGGGGGCGACCAGCGGCAGGGTGACCCGGCGGAAGGCGGTCAGCCGGGAGGCGCCCAGGGTGGCGGCGGCCTCCTCGTAGCGGGGGTCGGCGGCGCGCAGCGCGCCCTCGACGCTGACCACCAGGAACGGCATCGCGACGAACGCCTCGGCGACCACCACGCCGGTGGTGGTGAACGGGAGGGTCAGGCCGGTCCAGGCGTCCAGCCAGCGGCCGACGATGCCGTTGCGGCCGAGCACCAGCAGCAGGGCCACGCCGCCGACCACCGGGGGCAGCACCAGCGGCAGGGTGACCAGGGCGCGGACCAGGCGGCGGCCGGGGAACTCGGTGCGGGCCAGCAGCCAGGCCAGCGGCACGCCGAGCAGCAGCGAGACGCCGGTGGCCAGGGTCGCCGAGAGCAGCGAGAGCTTGAGCGCCTGCCACGCCTCGGGGCCGGTCAGCAGCGCGGGCAGCGCGCTCCACGGCGCCCGGACCAGCAGCCCGAGCAGCGGCAGGACCAGGAAGGCGAGTCCGAGCAGGGCGGGCAGCAGCAGCGCGGCCGGGATCCGCCCGGCCCCCCGGGGCCGCCGCCGGCCCCGGGGGTGTGGTGCGGGGGTGGTACCGGGGTCTACCGCTGTCACGGTGCCTGGAAGCCGGCGTCGGTGAGCACCCGGCGGGCGTCCGCGGAGCTCAGGTAGCCGAGGAACGCGGCCGCGCCGTTGGCGTTCGGGGCCTTGGCGAGCGGCGCGATCTGGTAGTCGTTGACGGCCTTGGCGGCCTCGGGGAAGTTCACGCCCTCGATCTTGCCGGATCCGGCCTTGACGTCGGTCTGGTAGACCAGCGACGCGTCGACCTCGCCCAGTTCGACCTTGGTCAGGGCGCCCTTGACGTCCTGCTCGTAGGTGACCGGGGTGAGCTCCACGCCGGCCGCCTGGAGCGTGGTGACGGCGGCGGCGCCGCACGGCACCTCCTTGGCACACAGCGCGGTCTTGACGCCCTTGAGGTCCTTCAGGCCGGCGATGTTCTTCGGGTTGCCCTTGGCGACCGCGATCTCCAGCGTGTTGCGGGCGAAGACGGTCGGGTCGCCGCCGGTCAGCTTGGCGTCGGTGACGGTCTTCATGGTGGCCGGGCTGGCCGCGGCGAACACGTCGACCGGCGCGCCGGAGACGATGTTCTGGGCGAGCGCCGAGGAGCCGCCGAAGTTGAAGGTGATGCTGGTGCCGGGGTAGGCCGTCTCGAAGCGCTTGCCGAGCTCGGTGAAGGACTCCTTCAGCGAGGCCGCGGCGAACACCGTCACGGTGCCCTTCACCTCGGGCCGGGACGGCGCCGGGTTGACCGAGGCCGATCCGCCGCCGGAGCTGGTGCACGCGGTCAGGCCGACCGCGAGGGCGAGGACGGCGGAGGCGGCGAGGAGTCGTCTGGCGCTGCGCATGGATGGTTTCCCCTGGTCGTGTGGGCGCTGGCGGGCGCTGGCGGGTGGAGGAGTGGCGGACGGCTGAGGGTGCGGTCAGGTGATCATAGTGCCGCAGCTGCGGGGCTCAAGACTGCTGTCTCATCGCACAAGCGACCTTAAGAGGAACTTAAGGGTTGCATGTGCAATGCCTCAAGGGGCCGGTTCCGGTCGAACCGGTCGAACCGGACGAACCAGACGAACCGGAACGCCCACTCGTACTCCCGTTCCCCACCGGGGGATACTGACGCGGTTTCAGCGAACCGCCCCGCCAGGGCCGTTCGCCCGCCGAAGGAGGGGACCCCATGCCCGACACCCGCGTACCCGGACCCGCCGGACTGCCGCTGATCGGCTCGCTGCTCGACCTCAAGCGCGACCCGCTCGGCACCTACCTCGCCGCCCGCCGCGACCACGGCGACGTGATCCGGGTCCAGGCCGGCCCGCCCGGCCTGCGCGCCGAGCTCTGGATGGTCTTCTCGCCCGAGGGCGCCCAGCAGGTGCTCGCCACCGAATCCGCCAACTTCCGCAAGGACAACGTCTTCTACGGCGAGATCCGGGCCAGCTTCGGCAACGGCCTGCTCACCGCCCAGGACGCCGACTACCTGCGCCAGCGCCGCCTCGTCCAGCCGCTGTTCACCCGCAAACGGGTCGACCACTACGCCGACGCGATCGCCACCGAGACCGACGCGCTGGCCGCCCGCTGGGCCGACGCCCCCGACGGCACCGTCGACCTCGCCGAGGAGATGAACCGCTTCGCGCTGCGCACCGTCTCCCGGATCCTGTTCGGCCAGGACGTCGAGGAGGCCGTCGAGACCGTCCACCACGCCTTCCCGGTCCTGAACGGCTTCGTCCGCGACCGCGGCTTCTCCCCGCTCCGGCTGCCCCGGCAGTGGCCGCTGCCCTCGCACCGCAAGGCACTCGCCGCCGAGAAGGCCCTGTACGAGGTGTGCGACGCGATCATCGCCCGCCGCACCGCCACCGGCGGCGAAGACCCCGAGGGCAGCGGCGGCGACGACCTGCTCGGCCTGCTCGCCGCCGCCCGCGGCGAGGACGGCGAACAACTGGACGCCACCGAACTGCGCGAGCAGGTGCTGATCTTCCTGCTGGCCGGCCACGAGACCACCGCCACCTCGCTCACCTTCGCCCTGCACCTGCTCGGCACACACCCCGAACAGCAGGCCCGCGCCCACCGCGAGGCCGCCGCCCTGCTCGCCGACGGCCGCCGCCCCACCGCCGCCGACTACGCCGAACTCCCCTACCTCACCCAGGTGCTGAAGGAGACCATGCGGCTCTACCCGGCCGCCCCCTCGGTCGGCCGGCGGGCCGTCGCCGGCACCACGATCGGCGGCGTCGACATCCCGGCCGGCGCGGACGTCCTGGTCGTCCCGTACGTCACCCACCGCCACCCCGGACACTGGGAGGACCCGGAGCGCTTCGACCCCGAGCGCTTCACCCCCGAACGCGAGGCCGCCCGGCACCGCTACGCCTGGTTCCCGTTCGGCGGCGGACCGCGCGCCTGCATCGGCCAGCACTTCTCGATGCTGGAGGCCGTGCTCGCGCTGGCCGTGCTGCTGCGCGAGTTCGAGGTCACAGCGGTCGACACCGACGTCCCGCTCGGACAGGGCATCACCCTGGAGGTCCGCGGCCCGGTCCGGGTCAAGCTCACTCCGCGCTAGGCCCTGTCCGGCGGCCGGACGGCGGGGCGGCGGGCGCTGTCCGACCGCCCCGCTACGGTGGCGCCGACAACGGGCGACAGCGGGCGACAGCGGCAGCGGCGGAGCGGAGCGGCACGGATGGCGACCATCGAACACCCCCACTTCGGGCGGCTGGAGACCGGCGCGACCGGCGAACCGGACGCCGTCTGGACGGGCACCGCCCGACTCGGCGCGGACGAGGTCGGGCTGCTGCTGTGGGCCGGCCCCGGGCCGGGCCCGGACACCGCCGAACTCGACGCGCTCGCCGCCCGCCTCGCCGACCCGGCGGCCCTCGACGCGGCCGCCCGCGCCGCCCTCCGGACGTACCTGCTGGCCGACCGCCTCTTCATCGACCACCACGTCGAGGAACTCCCCGACAGCCCGGCGGTCCGCCACCTGCTCGAACGGGCGGCGGACGGCCAGGTCGGCGTGGACGCCTTCCTGGCCGCCCTGCGCCTGCGCACCATCGGCCTCTGGCCGGCCGGCCTGGCCGACGGGCCGCCGATCGTCCTGGACTACGTCTTCGAACCCGCGCTCAGCGACCAGATCCTGGCCGTCCGGGCCACCGCCGACGGCACGGTCACCGCCGTCGACTGGGAGAGCTGACCCCCGCCCGGGCCCGGCGCGCCGGGGGAGCGCGGGGGCGGGACACCGGGGGAGCGCGGGGGTGGCCGCCGGGCGGGGCGCAAGGGCGGGGGAGGGGGCGCGCGGGGTGCGGGAGGGCACACGCCGTCCGGCTATTCGAGCACAGAACCCCCGCACTCCGTGGTGCTTTTCACATCTTCTGGTGACCATCCGTCAACCCTGGGTAGCGTCCACGGTCCCTGGACCACAGGGGCTCGGGCGAGTGGCGGACACCTCTCGCGAAAGGCGGGAGGCACCCGATGGGATCGATGGACCACTTCAGCTTCGGCGGGCTCACGCCGACGCTGTCCTACGTGATGGCGTGCGTCGGCGCCGCCCTCGGCCTGCGATGTACCCTGCGGGCGCTCTCCGCGACCGGCGCCTCCCGGCGCAACTGGCTGCTCACCGCCGCCGCCGCGATCGGCTCCGGCATCTGGACGATGCACTTCGTCGCGATGTTCGGCTTCACCGTCGACGGCACCGACCTGCGCTACGACGTCCCGCTGACGATCCTCAGCCTGCTGGTCGCGATCGCCGTCGTCGGACTCGGCGTCTTCGTGGTCGGCTACGGCCGGCACCGCGGCCGCAGCCTGCTGCTCGGCGGCCTCACCACCGGCGTCGGCGTCGCCGCGATGCACTACCTCGGCATGTCGGCGGTCCGGATCCACGGCGAACTGCGCTACCAGGCCGGCACCGTGGCGCTGTCCGTGCTGATCGCCGTCGGCGCCGCCACCGCCGCGCTCTGGGCCGCCGTCACCATCCGCAACGTGTACGCCGCCGCGGCGGCCTCGCTGGTGATGGGCATCGCGGTCAGCTGCATGCACTACGTCGGGATGGCCGCCGTCCACGTCCACATGCAACCCGCCCGCACCGGCCTCGGCGGGGCCACCCCCATGCAGTTCGTCTTCCCGCTCGCCGTCGGGCTCGGCTCCTTCCTATTCCTCACCTCCGCCTTCGTCGCGCTCTCCCCGACCGCCCAGGAGCGCGCCGCCTACCGCGAGGCCGGCGAACTCGCCGTAGAGGACCTCGGCCGCGCCGCCTGAGCCGCGTACGGCCGGTTCCCCCCGCCCCGACGAGACCCGTAGCCCGAAAGGCCGCCACACCCATGCGCGCAAGCCGAGGCACCTCCCGCAGCGGACCGCCCGCCCCCAGCCCCCCGCGCGGCCCGGCCCGCAGCCGGCCCGGCGCGCCCCGGCGCGGCGCCCACGCCGGGCCGCCCGCCGACGAGACGCCGCCGGCCGTCCCCGCCGCCGACCGGGTCGGCCTGCGCCCGCGCACCGTCCGGGCCCGGATCGTCGCGGTGCTGATGGTGCCCGTGGTGTCCGTGATGGCGCTCTGGGCGTTCGCCAGCGTCACCGCCGCCGGGGACGTCTGGGACCTGCTGCGGATCAAGGGCGTCGACGCGAGCCTGCGCACCCCGCTGGACCGCACCGTCACCGCCCTGCAGGCCGAACGGGCCGCCGCCGGACAGCTGTCGGCCGCCCCCGGCGCCGACCAGGAGGCCGCGCTGCGCACCGCCGCCCAGCAGACCGACCGGGCCGCCGCCCCGCTGATCCTCGCCCCCGACTACAACCGCGCCGACGCCGAGGGCCTCGGCCCCGAGGCGGCCGGCCGGCTCGACGTCCTCGGCCGCGCCGTCGCCGCCCTCCCCGCGCTGCGCGCCCGGCTGCTGGACCGCACCGTCCCCTGGCCGGACGCCTACGCCGTCTACACCGCCGCCGTCGACGAGGCGTTCGCGGTCAGCGGCTCGCTCACCGCCCTCCAGGACCACCGGGTCGCCGCGGACGCCCGGGTGCTGCTCGAATTCGCCCGCTCCCGGGAGCAACTCGCCCGGGAGGACGCCCTGCTGCGCGCCGCCCAGCGCGACGGCCGGCTCACCGAGGCGCAGTACCGGCAGATCGTCCAGGCCGGCTACGCCCGCACCCAGTTCGAGCAGACCGCCGCCGCCGACCTGCGCCCCGCCGACCGCACCGCGCTGGCCGCCGTCACCGGCGGCCCCGACTACCAGGAACTGCGCCGCTACGAGGAGCAGTTGCTGACCGCCGCCGACCCGCGCGCCGCCCTCGCCGCCGTCCCCGACACCCGCTGGGCCGCCGCCGCCGACGCCACCGCGCACGCCCTGGCCGACCTGGAGCGGCAGGCCGGCGCGGCCGCCGCCGAACGCGCGAACCCTTACGCGCTGGGCCTGTTCAGCACCTCCGGCGCGACCGTGCTGCTCGGCCTGGTCGCGGTGCTCGCCTCGCTGCTGATCTCGGTCCAGATCGGCCGCGGCCTGGTCGCCGAACTGCACGCCCTGCGCAACTCCGCACTCGAACTCGCCGGCCGCAAACTCCCGGCCACCATGCGGCGGTTGCGGGCCGGCGAGGAGGTCGACGTGGACGCCGAGGTGCCGCCGCGCGACCACGGTGGCGACGAGATCGGCCAGGTCCACCAGGCCCTGGACAGCGTCCAGCGGGCCGCCGTCACCGCCGCCGTCGAACGCGCCGAGGTGCTCTCCGGCGTCTCCGGCGTGTTCGTCAACCTGGCCCGCCGCAGCCAGGTCCTGGTGCACCGCCAACTCACCCTGCTGGACGCCATGGAGCGCCGCACCGAGGATCCGGCCGAGCTCGACGACCTGTTCCGGCTCGACCACCTCACCACCCGGATGCGCCGCCACGCCGAGGGCCTGATCATCCTCTCCGGCGCCGCCCCCGGCCGCGCCTGGCGCAAGCCCGTCCCGCTCACCGACGTGGTCCGGGCCGCCGTCGCCGAGGTCGAGGAGTACGCCCGGGTCGACGTCCACCGCCTCCCGTACGCCGCCGTCACCGGCCCCGCCGTCGCCGACCTCACCCACCTGATCGCCGAACTCGTCGAGAACGCCACCGGGTTCTCGCCCCCGCACACCAAGGTCCAGATCCGCGGCGAGGCGGTCGGCAACGGCTACGCCCTGGAGATCGAGGACCGCGGCCTCGGCATGGGCCCCGAAGCCCTCGCCGACGCCAACCGGCGGATCGACGCCAGCGAACAGGTCGACCTCTTCGACAGCGACCGGCTCGGCCTGTTCGTGGTCAGCCGCCTCGCCAAGCGCCACGACGTCAAGGTCTCGCTGCGCCCCTCCGCGTACGGCGGCACCACCGCGATCGTGCTGTTCCCGCTCGCCCTGCTCGACCCGCGCGACGGCGAACCCCAGCCGGCAGAACGGGAGTTCCCGGCCGAACCCGAACCCGAACCCGAAGCCGCGGCCCGCCCGAGGCCACTGCCGGCCGTCGAACCCCCGCACCCCGCACGCCAGTTGTCCAAGCCAGCGGAACTCCCGCCGACCGCACGACCGTTGGCCCCCGCCGTCCCGGCCCCGGCCCAGCCGCCGACGCCGATCGCCGGGCCGGCCCCCGTCCAGGCGCTGCCCTCGCTCGCCGTCCCCGCCCGGCAGGAGGACGAACTCCCGCGCCGGGTACGGCAGGCCAGTCTCGCCCCGCAGCTGCGCGACGCCCCCGAACCGCCCCGCCCCGGGCTGCGCCCCGCCGAACCCGCCGACCGAGACCCGGAGCAGGCCCGCAGCGCGATGACCGCCTTCCAGCGCGGCTGGCAGCGCGGACAGCAGCCCGACACCCCGTACGAGGCCCCCTACGACACCGGCCGGCCCTACCAGTCACCCCACCAGTCACCCCACCAGTCACCCCACCAGCGAGGAGAGAGCGCCCGATGATCGGAACCAGCCGCCAGAGCGGTGAACTGAACTGGCTCCTCGACGAGTTGGTCACCCGGACGGCCCGGGTCAGGTTCACCGTGATGCTCTCCGCCGACGGCCTGCCGATGGGCAACTCCACCGGCCTCGGCCGCGAGGACGCCGAACACCTGGCCGCCGTCGCCTCCGGCTTCCACAGCCTCGCCAAGGGCGCCGGACGCCACTTCGAGGCGGGCGAAGTCCGGCAGACCATGGTCGAGTTGGAGCGCGGCTACCTGTTCGTCGCGGCCGCCGGACAGGGCTCCTGCCTGGCCGTCTTCGCCGAACCCGAGGCCGATCTCGGCCTGATCGCCTACGAGATGGCCCGGCTGGTCCGCCGGGTCGGCGAACACCTGCACGCCGCCCCGCGCGGCTACTAGAGGGGGCGACGGAGCGATGGCCTACCCGCCCCGGCGCTACCTGCCCGGCTCACCGTTCGGCTACCCGCCGCCGCCCGACCGTCCCGTCCAGTGGTACGACGAGGACGCCGGGCCGATGGTCCGCCCCTACGCCCTCACCAAGGGCCGCACCCGCCCCGGCCAGCCCTTCGACCTGATCGCCCTGGTGGTCACCGACATCCCCGACCCGACCGGGCTGCCGGTCGGCCCCGAACAGGTCGCCATCCTGGAGATCTGCCGGGGCAACGCCCTCTCCGTCGCCGAGATCGCCGCCGACCTCGACCTGCCGCTGGGCGTGGTCCGGGTCCTGCTCGGCGACCTGCTCGACGCCGAACACATCCGGGTCAGCCGCCCCGTCCCGCCCGCGCTGCTCCCGCACGAACACATCCTCCAGGAGGTCATCCATGGGCTTCGCGCCCTCTGACAGCTCCGACCTGGCCCTGAAGATCCTGGTCGCCGGCGGCTTCGGCGTCGGCAAGACCACCCTGGTCGGGGCCGTCAGCGAGATCAGACCGCTGCGCACCGAGGAGCAGCTGACCGCGGCCGGCACCCACGTCGACGACCTCGGCGGCGTCGAGCGCAAGACCACCACCACCGTCGCGATGGACTTCGGCCGGATCACCATCCGCGACGGCCTCTCGGTCTACCTCTTCGGCACCCCCGGCCAGGACCGGTTCTGGTTCCTCTGGGACGAGCTCGCCCAGGGCGCGCTCGGCGCCGTCGTCCTCGCCGACACCCGCCGCCTCACCGACTGCTTCCCCGCCGTCGACTTCTTCGAGCACCGCGGCATCCCCTTCGTGGTCGCCGTCAACCACTTCGAGGGCAGCCGCAGCTTCCGGCCCGAGGACGTCTCCCAGGCGCTCGACCTCGACGCCGCCACCCCCGTGCTGCTCTGCGACGCCCGCGAGCGGGCCTCCGGCAAGGACGTCCTGATCAGCCTGGTCGAACACGCCGGCAAGGTGCACGCCGCCCGGGTGCTGGCCCGGGCCGGCGGCTGACCCGGGCGCCGGTGCCGACCCGGGCGCCGGTGCGGCGGCGGGCTTCCGGGGCCGGAAACCGGTGCCGGAAACCGGGTTGACGCGTCCGCGCAGGGCCGGGTTAGCATGCCCGGCATGTTCCTCATCCGTGACTAGGACCCCGCACCGCGACCGCACGCCGCACCCGGCGTCGCGGTCCCTCCGGCGTCCCCGTCCACCGGCGCACCGCGCGCCGTCCCCGTTGAGGAACCCCAACCCGTCATGTCCACGTCCTATCTGGCCGTGCTGCGCACCCCCGGTGCCGCCCGGCTGATCCCCGCCGCCCTGCTCGGCCGCCTCTCCTACGGCACCGCCCCGCTCTCCCTGCTGCTCGCCGCCGCCGACACCACCGGCTCGTACGCCCGGGCCGGCTGGCTGATGGCCGTCTTCTCGGCCGTCAGCGTCCTGCTCTTCCCGTACCGCGCCGGACTCGTCGACCGGTACGGCCCGCGCCGCGTCCTGCCCCCGATGGCCCTCGGGTACGCCGCCGCCCTGCTCGCCCTCGCCGCCACCACCTGGCGGCCCGGCACCCCCTCCTGGGCGCTGCTGCCGCTCGCCGCCGCGGCCGGCGCCCTCGCCCCGCCGCTCGGGCCCGTCACCCGCGCCCAGTGGAGCGTCCTGGCGGCCGACCCCGAACTGCGCCGCCGCGCCTACAGCCTGGACACCGTCGCCGAGGAACTCCTCTACGTCACCGGCCCGCTGCTGGCCGGCCTGCTCACCGCCACCACCCGCCCCGCCGCCGGACTCCTGCTCAGCGCCGTCCTCGCCCTCACCGGCACCCTCGCGCTCGCCGCCGTCGCCGTCCCGGTCGCCCCCCGCGACCCGGCCGCCCCCACCCCGCCCCGCACCGGCACCCGCCACCTGCTCGGCCGCGCCCGCCAGCCCCTCAGCGCCGCGGCCGGCGCCGGCGCGGGCCTCGCCGCGTTCTCGCTGCTCGCCGTCGTCTTCGCCGCGCGGCACGGCCGCCCCGCCGACGTCGCCTGGGTCGAGGCCGCGCTCGCCGCCGGCAGCGCCGTCGGCGGACTCGCCCTCGGCGCGATCGACTGGCGCGCCCCCGCCCGCACCCGCCTCACCCTGCTCACCGCCGCCCTCGGCACGGCCCTCGCCCTCGCCGCGCTCGCCCCCACCCTCCCCGCCCTCACCGCCGTCGCCGCCCTGGCCGGCCTCGCGGTCGCCCCCACCCTCACCACCGCCTACCTCCGCACCGACGAACTCGCCACCCCCGCCGAACGGACCCGCGCCGGCGCCTGGGTCAACACCTCCTTCAACGCCGGCAGCTCCGGCGCCACCGCCCTCACCGGCACCCTGCTCGCCCACCTCCCGCTCACCAGCTGCCTCCTCCTCGCCGCCGCCCCGACCCTCGCCGCCCTCGCCTGCCGGGGCACGCCGCCTCGCCCCCGGGACGCCGATGAGTTTCGCCGGCCCGCCCCGTCCAACCAGGTATGACACGAATCGCCGTCAACGGAACCACGCTCGGCACCGAGTCCTTCGGTCCCGAGGACGCCCCGCCCGTCCTGCTCGTCGGCGGGACCACGATGCTCTCCTGGCCCGACGCGCTGTGCGAACGCCTCGCCGCCGGCGGCCGCCGGGTGGTGCGCTACGACCTGCGCGACAGCGGCGCCTCGGCGACCGGCGACCCGGACGCGCCCGACTACACGCTGCGCACCCTCGCCGCCGACGCGGCGGCCCTCGCCGAGGCGCTCGGCGGGGGCCCCGCGCACCTCGCGGGCATCGGCGTCGGCGGGATGGTCGCCCAGGTCGCCGCCCTCGACCACCCGGACGCCTTCACCGCGCTCACCCTGGCCGGCACCCGCCCCGTCGCGCCCGGCCCGACCGACCCGGACCTCCCCGACCACGACCCGGCGACGATGGGCCGGCTGTTCTCCCGTCCGATGCCCGACTGGGCCGACCGGGCCGCCGTCGCGGAGTACGCCGCCGCCGGCGCGGAGATCCTCGGCGACGACCCCGCCGCCGCCCGCACCCGGGCCGGCCGGGTCTGGGACCGCACCCCCGACCGCACCCCGCCCGTCCAACTCGCCAACCAGCTGGGCACGGTGTTCGCCCGACTGGACTGCGCACCCCGCTGGCGCGAACGCCTCCCCGCGCTCGCCCTCCCCACCCTCGTCGTGCACGGCCGCCACGACCGCTTCTTCCCGGTCGGCAACGCCGAGGCCCTCGCCCGCGAACTCCCGGACGCGCGCCTACTCGTCCTGGATACCGCCGCGACGGCCCTGCCCACCTCGGGCACCGACGTCGCGACGATCGCCGAAGCGATGCTCACCCTGCGCTGAAGCCCGGCCCCGGCCCTTCAAGAACCCCCGCCGGCACGGACTCTCCACCCCCACCGCGACGAACACGGCGCCCGCCGGGGAGAGTTCGGGCGCCTCCGGGTATCGGGTGGAGATCTTCCCGACCTCGCACCTGTCGGCCCACGAGGCTCTGCGGGTGCTGCGGGTGCTGCAGCTCGCCGACCGCTACGGGCATCGCACCAGACCGGGAGCGGGACCCCCTACGCGGGCCGGCCGCTCCGCAGGAGCTTTTCGGCGGCGGCCAGGTTGATCGCGACGCAGGCCCACGCGCCGGAGGCGTAGACGACGGAGGCGGGCAGGCCGGTGGGGGTGAGCAGGAAGAGCCAGAGCCGGAAGGTCACGGCCGCGAAGATCAGCGCGTAGGAGCGGAGCATCCAGGCGCGGTGGGCGGGGATCCGGGCGTGCCGGGCGTGGTGGAGGCCGAGCGCGGTGGTGGTGAGGACGAGGGCGGCGAGCAGGGTGAAGGCGAGCGGCGCCAGCGGGGGGTAGAGGCCGTACGGGGCGATCAGCAGGCCGCCGACGCCGGTCAGCGCCGCGGCGAGGACGTAGACCCGGCCGGTCCAGCGGTGGACGGCGGGGCGGCGGGCCCGTAGCCGGGGGAGGAACTGGAGCGGGCCGAGGGAGAGCGCGAGGACGCCGCCGCCGATGTGCAGCAGCAGGACGGGGAGGTGGGCGGCGTAGACGTCGCGCTGCTCCTCCAGGAAGCTGCCGCGGTCCAGGGTGAAGTAGCGGGCGGAGAAGGCGGCGACGAGCAGCGCCAGGGTGGGGACGGCGATCCGGCCGGCCCGCCGCAGCGCGCCGGGCTTCCCCGGGCCGGGCCGCTCGGTGGCGGACTGCCCTGCGGCATCGGGGACTTCGGCCTCGGCGGGACGGTGGAGTGTCATGCCGAGGACGCTACGGACCGGCCCCGGCCCGCGACGTCCCCCCGGCGGGGTGGCCCGGCGTACCCCAGCGGGGGTAGCGACCCGGACCCTGACCCGGACCCGTCCCGGATCCCGCCGGACGGCCCGCCCGGAGCCGGGCCCGGTCGGGTAGGTTCTCGGCTACCCAGCTCAGCCTCCCGCCCCGCCCCGAGGACGCCGCCGCATGCCCCTCACCGCCGCCCGCAGGCTCCGACTGCCCCGGTTCCCCAGGACGTTCGACTTCGTCCCGGCCGCGCTCACGGACGCCGCACCGGCCGTCGTGCTGTGCGTCGCGATGCTCACCGAACGCTTCGGCACCGAGGCCCGGGTCGGCGGCCGGATGCCGTTCGCGCTGCTGCTGACCGCGCTGCTCACCGCCGCCGTCGCGGTCCGCCGCCGGGCCCCGCTGGCGGCGTACCTGGTGGCGACGCTGGCGCTGACCGCCGAGGCGCAGCTGGTCGATCCGAGTCCGATCTCGCCGTACGCCAACCTGCTCGGCGCGTACGCGGTCGGGCGGTACGGGGGGCGGGGCCGGGCCGGGTGGGGGCCGCCGCTGGTGGTGGCCGGGGTGGTGGGGTACTTCGCCGGGCAGGACGTCGAGGTGGTGATGCCGGCCGGCGTGCTCGCGGTGTGGCTGGCGGTGTGGGCGTTCGGCTACGGTTCGGCGTACCGGCTGGCCGAGCAGGCGGCCGAACGGCGGCGCGCCCGGGACGAGTTGCTCGCCGAGGAACGGGCCAGGATCGCCCGCGAGGTGCACGACCTGGTCGGCCACTCGCTGAACCTGATGCTCGTCCAGGCGGGCGCCGCCCGGCGGTTGATCGACCGCACCCCCGGACGCAGCCGCGACCTGCTCGCCGAGATCGAGCGGACCGGCAACGACGCGCTCGGCGAACTCGACCGCGTGCTCGGCCTGTTGCGCGGCACGGCGCCCCAACTGCCGGGCGCCGCAGCGGCGTCCGAGCCCGGTCTGGACGAACTCCCGGCGCTGGCCGAGCGGATGGGCCGGGCCGGGCTGGCCGTCGAGCTGCACCGCGACACCCCGCCGCTGCCCCCGGAGCAGGACGGCTGCGCGTACCGGGTGGTCCAGGAGTCGCTGACCAACGCGCTGCGGCACTCCGGCGCCGGGCACGCCGCCGTCCGGATCGTCCGGCAGGGCGGGGCGACCCTGGTCGAGGTCGCCGACGACGGCGCGGGCCCGCCGCCCGGCCACCGGCCCGGCCGCGGCCTGACCGGCATCGCCGAGCGGGCCGCCCGCCTGCACGGCACCGCCGAGCACGGGCCCGGGGCGAACGGCGGCTTCCTGGTCCGGGTCACCCTCCCGGCCGGCGGCGCCGGGTGAGCGGGCCGGGCGCCGTCCGGGTGCTGATCGCCGACGACGACCCGCTGCTGCGCGCCGGGCTCGCCGTGGTGCTGGAGACCGCCGACCGGATCGAGGTGGTCGGCCAGGCCGGGGACGGGCTGCGGGCCGTCGAACTGGCCCGGCGGCTGCGGCCCGACGTGGTCCTGATGGACGTCCGGATGCCCGGCTGCGACGGCGTCGAGGCGACCCGGCGGCTGGCCGGGTCGGCGAGCCGGGTGCTGGTGCTGACCACCTTCCGGCACGACGCGTACGTGTGGGGCGCGCTGCGGGCCGGGGCCGCCGGGTTCCTGCTGAAGCGGGCCTCCCCGGAGCGGCTGATCGACGCCGTGCACGCCGTCGCGGCCGGCGAGGCCGTCCTCGACCCCGCCGTCACCCGCGACCTGCTCGGCCGCCTGCTGGCCGCCCCCGAGCCGCCGCCCGGCCCGTCCGCACCGCCGCCCGGTTCCGTCCCCGGCCCGCTGGCGGCGCTCACCGTCCGCGAGCGCGAGGTGCTGCGGCTGGCCGCCGAGGGGCACCCGAACGAGGAGATCGCCGCGCTGCTGCACCTCGCCGAGTCGACCGTGAAGACGCACGTCAAGCGGATCCTCGGCAAGCTCGGCGCGCGCGACCGCTCGCAGGCGGTGGCCGCCGCGTACCGGCACGGCCTGATGGGCCCGCAGTACCGCCGCCCGTCCGCACCCGACGCTCCGTGACACTCCGTCACGGACCGGGTGCCCGGGGAACGCGTCGGTACGGTCGTACATTGAGCGGATGATCGTGGAGAACGGGCCGGGAGCCCTGCGGCCGGAGCGCTACGGGTGGGGCCCCTCCGGGCGGCGGCTCGCCGAGCAGGGGCGCTGGGACGAACTGCTGGCGCGCTTCCGGCTCGCCCGGGCGCTCGGCGACCCGCTCGCCGGGCCGCTCGGCCACCTCGTCGCGTACGGCGCGCCCGCGCCCCTCGCCGCCCGGCTGTTCGACCCCGACGGCGGGCCCGGCGCCCCCGCGACCCTCGCCGACCACGACGCCGGACCGCTCTGGGAGGTCCTCGCCACCCGGCACCCGCGCGCCGTCCTCGACGCCCTGCCGCTGCCGCCCGCGATCGGCCGCCTCGCCGCCCACACCCGCGCCCTGCTCGGCGACGAACCGGCACCCGGCGCCCCGCCCGACGACGGCGGCGTCCCGTACCGGCTGCTGCCCTGGGAGGACGGCGGCTGGGAACGCGACACCCGGGTCCGCGAGTACCTCCCCGGCGGCGGCGCCCGCCGCGCCCTGCACCTCGCCCCGCCCACCCGCGAGGGCCTCGCCGTCCTGGAACTCCCCAACCCCGGGCCCCGGTTGACCGGCCTCGCGGCCACCCGCGCGCTCGCCGCGCTCTCCGACTGGACCACCGCCGTCTGCGTCCGCGGCCGCGCCGCCGACGCCGCCGCCCAGCTCGCCGGCGGCCCCGAGATCACCGGCGGCCGGCTCCCGTTCGCCGCGCTCTACCCCGCCCTGGTCCACCTCGCCTCCGCCCGCCCCGACCGCGGCGCCGCCCAAGGACGGCTCGCCGTCTGGCAGTTGCTCGCCGCGATGGACGGCGCCCCCACCCCCACCCGGCAGGCCGCCGACGCCCTGGTCGCCCGCCTGCACTGCCTCACCTGGACCGAGCCCACCGACGACCTGCGCCACCTCCACCTCGCCATCGAGGACCCCGCCACCGGCCTCGCCTGGGCCCTCTCCGGCACCACCCCGACCCCGGCCTGAGCGCGGGACCCCGCCGGAGCAGCCGCCGGGGAACCGGCGAACCCCGGTTCGCGTGAAGAGGGTTGGTCACGCGAACGGAGGTCGGATGGGTACCAGGGTGCTGGACTGGAAGGGCTGGCGGGTCCCGGCGAACGGCTGCGCCTGGGTGCCGCTGGCGGTCTGGTTCGGAGTCTGGGCGGCGCTGCTCGGCAGCAGCCGGGGCGACGACGCCTGGCACTGGTGCCTCGTCCAGGACCACGAACCGCTGCCGGGCCGCTTCGTGCCGCTGCTGGTGGCGGTCGGCGTCTGCGTCGCCGTCATGCTGCTGATCGCCGCCCCGCTGTCCCGGCGGCGCGGCAGCGCCTGGTGGCTGTGGCCGGTGCTGCTGCTGACCGGCTACGCCCTCGCCGCGCTGTACGCGTACGGCATGGGCTCGCTCGCCGAGGCGCCGCCCGGGGTGGAGCCGGACTGCGAGCCGATGCCGCGCTGGCCGTTCGGCCCGCCGTACCTGGAGTGGCTCAGGAGCCGGTGACCGGCCGCCCCGAACTCGGCTACCGCTGGGCGAGCGGGCCTGAACGGGACCGGTTCGGCGCGCTCCCGTCCGGTCCCGTTCAGGCCCGTTCGGCCAGCACCAGGTAGCGGGTCGGCTCGTCGGTGTACGACAGCGGGGTCCAGCCGTTGGCGGCGAGCAGCGGGAAGAGGTGTTCGCGGGCGCGCAGGTCGTCCGGGGTGAGCGGACGGCCCTTGCGGGCGGCGAGGGTGGCCCGGCCGAGCGGGTGGTAGAGGGCGAGCCGGCCGCCGGGGCGGGTGACCCGGGCGAGTTCGCGCAGGCCGGTGGCCGGGCCGGGGAGGTGGGAGACCAGGCCGGCGCCGAAGACCAGGTCGGCGACCGCGTCGGGCAGCGGCAGCCGGGTGCAGTCGGCCTGGACCAGGGCGGCGTCGGCGCGGTGGGCGGCGGCCCGGTCCAGCATCTCGGGCGTCAGGTCGACGCCGAGCACGCTGCCGGCCGGGCCGACGGCGGCGCGCAGCAGGGGCAGGGCGCGGCCGGTGCCGCAGCCCGCGTCGATCACGAACTGCCCGGCCGCCAGGCCGGTGTCGGCGATCGCGGCGGCGTAACGCGGGCTGTCGTCGGGGTACTTGCTGTCCCAGGTGGCGGCGCGTTCGGCGAAGAAGGCCCGGGTGTCGGCGAGTTCGCGGGCGTGGGCGGTGGTGTCCATGGACGGAGGCTACCCGGGGGCGGGCCGTGACCCGGCGCGGTGCGGCTCGTTGGACGGGTGGGGGTGTCCATCAGGGGGCTGCCCGGGTCCGTCCTCGGGGGCGTGCGGGGGAGTCGGGCAGTGCGCTCGCCCGGTCGGGTGATCGACGGGCCTGGTGGCGGCGTTCTCCATCCCCCCGTAGATAAAGTTAGGCTTACCTAACTTCGCAAGGGAGCTCCTGCTGTGACCCTCACCGTCGGCACCCCGGCCGCACCGGCCGGCGACGCGATCCTGCGCCGCCAGCGCATCCGCGAATCGGCCGCCCGCACCTACGCCCGGTCCTTCCCGATCGTCCCGGTGCGCGCCAACGGCATGACGGTCGAGGGCGCCGACGGCCGCCGCTACCTCGACTGCCTCTCCGGCGCCGGCACCCTCGCGCTCGGCCACAACCACCCCGTCGTGCTGGAGGCGATCCGCCGCACCCTGGACAGCGGCGCCCCGCTGCACCTGCTCGACCTCGCCACCGCCGAGAAGGACGACTTCACCACCGCCCTGCTGGCCAGCCTCCCGGAGCGGTTCGCCGCCCGGGCCCGGATCCACTTCTGCGGCCCGGCCGGCACCGACGCCGTCGAGGCCGCCCTCAAACTGATGCAGACCGCCACCGGCCGGCGCGGTGCGCTCGCCTTCACCGGCGCCTACCACGGCATGACCGCCGGCGCCCTCGCCGTCACCGGCAACACCGCCGTCAAGGCCCCGCTGCCCAGCGGCGGCGAAGTCACCCGGCTGCCCTACCCGTACGCCTACCGCTGCCCGTTCGGCGTCGGCGGCGAACGCGGCGCCGAACTCGCCGCCGCCTACACCGAGCGGCTGCTCGACGACCCGTCCGGCGGGGTGCTGCCGCCCGCCGCGATGATCCTGGAGCCGGTGCAGGGCGAGGGCGGCGTCGTCCCCGCCCCCGACGGCTGGCTGCGCGAGATGCGCCGGATCACCGCCGAACGCGGCATCCCGCTGATCCTCGACGAGGTGCAGACCGGCGTCGGCCGCACCGGCCGGATGTGGGCCGTCGAGCACAGCGGCATCGAACCCGACGCCATGGTGCTCTCCAAGGCCATCGGTGGCAGCCTCCCGCTCGCCGTCGTGGTCTACCGCGAGGAGTACGACGGCTGGCAGCCCGGCGCCCACACCGGCACCTTCCGCGGCAACACCCTCGCCATGGCCGCCGGCGCCGCCACCCTGCGCCACGTCGCCGCCAACGGCCTGGTCGCCCGCGCCGAGACCGTCGGCGCCCGGATCACCGCCCGCCTCGACGGCGCCCGCGACCGCCTCCCGGTGATCGGCGACGTCCGCGGCCGCGGCCTGATGCTCGGCGTCGAACTCGTCGACCCCGCAGGCGAACCCGACAGCTGCGGCGCCCGCCCCGCCGACCCGCGGCTCGCCGTCCGGGTCCGCGAAGCCTGCCTCGCCCGCGGCCTGATCGTCGAACTCGGCGGCCGCCACGACGCCGTCCTGCGGCTGCTCCCACCGCTCACCATCACCGACGAACAGGCCGACGCCGTCCTCGAACGGCTCTGTGACGCCATCGAGTTCGCGATGCGCCAGCCCGAGGAGGGCAAGTGACCACGCCACCCACCATGCTGACGCATAGTCAATTCTCTTTCTGTTCGGCGAAGTCGAAGGCCCGCGCATGACCGGGGCGGTCGAACTCTCCGGCGGGACGGCCGGACCGGACGCCTTACGCCCGCTGATCGCCGAGGTGCTGGCCGGGCTGGCCGCCGGCGCGGCCCGGCGCGCCGGGCCGATCGCCCCCGGCGAGCCGGACGAGATCGCGGCGGCCGTCCGGGGCGCCCTGGCCGAGGCCCGAGGGCCGTCCGCGCTGGGCCGGTTGGCGGAGCTGCTGGCGTACGGCGCGGCCGACCCGGCCGACCCGCACTGCGCCGCGCACCTGCACTGCCCGCCGCTGGCCGTCGCGGTCGCCGCCGACCTCGCGGTCAGCGCGCTCAACCCCTCCCAGGACTCCTGGGACCAGGCCCCCGCCGCGACCGTCCTGGAACGCGAACTGCTCGCCGAACTCGCCGAGACGGTCGGCTTCGACCCCGACCGGGCGGCCGGCGTGCTGACCAGCGGCGGCACCGAGTCCAACCTGATGGGCCTGATGCTCGCCCGGGACCAACGCCTCGGCCGCGAAGTCGAGTTGAACGGCCTGCCGAGCGGCGTCCGCCCCCGGATCCTGGCCTCCGAGGCCGCGCACTTCTCCGTCCAGCGCGCCGCCGCGCTGCTCGGTCTCGGCGAACGCGCCGTCCGCGCCGTCCGGGTCGACCGCCACCTGCGGATGGAACCGGACGCGTTGGCCGAAGCCTTCGCCGAGGCCGGCTGGGAGGGTGCCACCCCCGTCGCGGTCGTCGCCACCGCCGGCACCACCGACACCGGCGCGATCGACCCGCTGCCCGCCGTCGCCGACCTCGCCGCCCGGCACGGCGCCTGGCTGCACGTCGACGCGGCCTACGGCGGCGGCGCGCTCTTCTCGGAACGGCTCGCCCCGCTGCTGACCGGCATCGAGCGCGCCGACTCGGTCTCCCTCGACTGGCACAAACTCGGCTGGCAGCCCGCCGCGGCCGGCGTCTTCCTGGTCCGCGAGGACCACACCTACGCCTCGCTGGCCCGCCGCGCCGTCTACCTCAACCCGGCCGACGACGAACAGGCCGGCTACCCCAGCCTGCTCGGCCGGTCGCTGCGCACCACCCGCCGGCCCGACGCCTTCAAACTCGCCGCCACCCTGCGGGTGCTGGGCCGCGACGGGCTCGGCGAACTGGTCGACCGCTGCCACCACAGCGCCCTCCGGGCCGCCGAACTCGTCCGCGAGAAACCCGAATTGGAACTCCACTGCGACCCGGTCCTGACCACCGTGGTGTTCCGCTACCGCAGCGCCGACCCGGCCCGCGCCGACCACGTCAACGCCGAACTCCGCCGCCTCCTGCTGCGCACCGGCCGGGCGGTGGTCGGCCGCACCGAACTCCCCGGCCACGGCCCGGGCCGGGTCCGGCTCAAGCTCACTCTGCTCAACCCGCACACCACGGAAGCGCAGTTGGCCGCCCTGCTGCGCGCCGTCGTCGAGGCCGGGAGGGCCACGGAGGGACGAACGGCGGAGGGATGACGGCGCAGGATCCCCTGGCGAGGCGCCCGGGGGCTCAGGGCACCAGGCGGTACCCGTTGCCGCCCTCGGGCATCCGGCCGTCGTCCTCGAACCACGGGATCTCGATGTCCGTCGGCACCTCGCGGAACGAGGTGCCCGGCTCCTTCAGCACCCGCAGCGGCCAGCCGCAGTAGCCGCCCAGGCCCTCGCCCCGGTGCTGCAGCACCGGGTCCAGCAGGTCGCGCATCGCGGCGAGCCGCGCGTCGTCGAACCCGGTCAGCGGGGCGGGGTCGCGGACCAGGACCCGGGGGCCCCGCTCGCCGCCGCCGTTCGGACGATCCGTCAGGAAGTCCACGGTGATGCCCAGTTCGGCGGCCCGATCCGCCAGTGCCGCCGGCCCGCCGAGGTAGTGGACGTGCCGCTCGGTCAGCAGGTTGGCCCAGTAGTAGCCCCGGGCCACCTCGAACGCCATCACCTCGGCCTCCGGGCAGGGGTGGTGCTTCTCGTAGGGCAGCCAGGTGTGGAACGCCGAGGTCCGGTCGTACACCAGTGCCCCGTACACCACGCCCGGTTCCTCCGCCGCCCGGGCCAGCAGCCGGGCGAACACCTCGCCCGCCCGGTCGGCCCGCTCCGCGTCGCCGTGCAGGGCGCTGGCGTTGACCGCGCACGTCCACACCTGCGGGTCGGTCCGGGAACGGCGGAGGGCCACCCGGGCCTGGGCCTCCTTGCGGCCCTGCGGGTACCCGTCGACGTCCCAGTACTGGAAGAGCGCCAGGGTCTCCGGCAGCCCTCCCTCCGCCGCGAAGCGCCGGTAGGACTCGTCGGTCCAGACCGGATCCCACTCGTCGCGGTCCTCCGCCCAGCGGACCAGCCGCGAGCGCACCGCGCTCAACCCCAGCTCCGCCAGGCCGTCTTCCAGTCCGCGCCCGAGCGCCAGGACCAGCTGGGCCGCCGCCCCGCTGGTCCCGCGCAGGCTCACGGACAGGTAGAGGCCCGGCTCCGGCAGCCCCGCGCCGCGAGCCGCCTTCCGGCGGACGAACCAGGTCTCCAGGTCCGCCTCACTGCGCAACATCCCGTCTCCCCCTCCCCGGCCGCCGCCCCGCCCCCGGCGGCCCGGCCGGTACGCTACACCCCCTCCAGCAGGATCCCCCGGAGGGTCTCCCACTGCTCCGGGTCGGCGGCGACCAGCAGGCCGTTGGTGCCGCCGGGGGCCTCGGGGCGGTAGGGGGAGCCGTCGAAGCGGGCGCTGCGGCCGCCCGCCTCGGTGACCAGGAGCGAGCCGGGGGCGTGGTCCCACGGGAGGGTGCGCCAGTAGAGCAGGAAGCCGAGGGCGCCGTCGGCGACCAGCGGGTACTCGATCCCGGCGGCGCCGCGCCCGGGGTCGAGCGGGCCGAGCGCGAGGGCGTTGGAGAGCAGGCGGTGCCCGCCGGGGTGCGCGATGTAGCGGGTCTTCAGGATGCCGGTCCACTCCTCGGGCGGGGTGGCCACCTTCGCCAGGGCGAGCCGTTCGCCGTCGCGCCAGGCACCGGCGCCGAGTTCGGCGGTGTACGCGGTGCGGGCGCACGGCTGCCAGATCCAGGACGCGACCGTCTCGCCGTGCCGGACCAGCGAGGCCATCACCGCGTACGAGGAACGGCCGGCGACGAAGTTCCGGGTGCCGTCGACCGGGTCGACCAGCCAGGCGGCAGGCTCGGCGTGCAGGGCGCGGGCCAGTTCGGGGTCCGCGGCGACCGCCTCCTCGCCGACCACCGGGACGGGGAGCAGCTCGCGCAGCCGCCGGGCGATGATCCGCTCGGCCTCCCGGTCGGCGACGGTGACGATCTCGCCGGGCGCCTTCTCCATCACCTCGCCGTCGGCCAGCGCCCGGAACCGCGGCTCGACCGCCTCCGCCGACGCCTCGACCAGGATCTCGGTGACCTTCTCCATCAGCACGCCCGTGCTCCCTTCCACCGCCCCCACTCTCCCATGCCGGGGCGGGACGGACGTTGCTCAGGTGGCGTGCGGGGCGGGAGGGGCCCGGCGGGGGAGCGGCGCGGCCTGGGCTCCGCCGGGGCGCCGCCGGGTCGTGGTCGGCGCGCATCCGGCGGTTTCTCGTGGGCGCGGACCGGGTTGTGCCGGCGGTCGGGGCGGGAGGGGCTCGGTGGGAGCCCCGGCGGGGGAGCGGCGCGGCCGGGCCGCCGTCCGGTCACCGCCCGGTCAGCCGGTCGTACTCGGCGCGCACCCGGCGGTCCATCGCGAGCGCGAACTGGGCCTCGTTGACGGCCCGGGCGAGCGGGCGGACGCGTTCGACCTGCTCGGTCAGCCGGGCCGCCTCGGCGGGCGCCAGGTCGCGGACCCGGGCGAGCGCGCCGAACACGTGGTCGCGGACCAGCGCGACGAACACGTCGGCCATCGCGTCGGCGTACTCGCTGGCCCGCCGGCTGACGTCCAGCACGGCGGCCAGCGGCACGCCCTCGCCGACCAGGGCGACGGTGGCGTCCATCAGGCGGCGGCTGACGTGGGTGATGCCGTCGGGGTCGACGGTGATGTAGCCCTGGGCGACCGATTCGGCGGTGTTGGCCTCGGTCAGCTGGTCGCCGAACGCGGCGCGCAGTTCGTCCCAGCCGAGGTGCACCGGCGTCTCGTCGGACCAGGGGGCGACCAGCGCGGCCCGCAGGCCGATCAGCTCGGCGACGTCCCGGCCGTCCTCGCCGGCGCCGATCAGTTCGGCGATGCCGCCCAGGGCGTGCCCGCGGTCGAGGAGTTCGGCGATCAGCCGGAGCCGGGCCAGGTGCTCGTCCCCGTACCAGGCGATCCGGCCCTCCTTGCGGGGCGGCTGGAGCAGGCGGCGCTCGCGGTAGAAGCGGACGGTGCGCACGCTGACGCCGGCCGCCTCGGCCAGTTCGGCGACGCGGTAGGCGCGGGGGCGTCCGCCCGGTTCACGGTCCTGCTCGGTCTCCGCCACGCCGGTCAGCATAGGGCCGTGGGGCGGCGCGGAAACAGCGACGCCCCGCGCTATTCCACTCGGTGTCAACAAGGGCTACGCTGCCAAACGCGCCAGTGATTACTGGCAGCATCCAGCGAGGCCCCGCCGGGACCGCCCCTCAGCCCTCAGCTCCGGCTCCCCGGCCCCGCCGCCCCGCACCAGCGCACCGCCCCCGCACCGCCGGCCAGCCGCACCCCACCCTCGCCGCCCGCCAGGAGGCCCGCCCATGGCACCCCGCACCAAGAAGCCCCCCGCGCCCGACACCGCCGCCGCGCCCGACACCGCAGCCGCCGGGGCCGCCGACACCCCGCCGCGCCCCGTCCCGCACGTCCGGGTCGCCGTCATCGGCTCCGGCTTCGGCGGCCTCGGCGCCGGCGTCCGGCTGCGCCGGGCCGGCATCACCGACTTCGTCATCCTGGAGCGCGCGGACTCGGTCGGCGGCACCTGGCGCGACAACTCCTACCCCGGCTGCGCCTGCGACGTGCCCTCGCACCTGTACTCGTTCTCGTTCGCGCCCAACCCCGAGTGGCCCCGGGTGTTCTCCGGCCAGCCCGACATCCGCGCCTACCTGGAGCGCGTCACCGACACCTTCGGCCTCCGCCCGCACCTGCGCTTCGGCGCCGAGGTCACCGAACTGCGCTGGGACGAGGAGCGCACCCGCTGGCAGGTCGCCACCGCCGCCGGGAACTGGACCGCCGACGCCGTGGTCTGCGCCGCCGGACCGCTCGCCGACCCGCAGATCCCCGACCTGCCCGGCCTGGACGCCTTCCCCGGCAAGGTCTTCCACTCCTCCCGCTGGGACCACGACTACGACCTGGCCGGCAAGCGCGTCGCCGTGGTCGGCACCGGCGCGTCCGCCGCCCAGATCGTCCCCGCCATCCAGCCGCTGGTCGGCTCGCTCACCGTCTTCCAGCGCACCCCCGCCTGGGTCCTGCCGCGCGCCGACCGCGAGGTCACCGGCGCCGAACGCTGGCTGCACGCCAAGCTCCCGCCCACCGGACTGCTGCGCCGCGCCGGGCTGTTCGTGATGCGCGAACTCCAGGTCGACGCGTTCGTCCGCCGCCCGCAGCTGCTGAAACTCGTCCAGCAGGTCGCCCTGCGGCACCTGCACCGGGCCGTCGCCGACCCGGCGCTGCGCGCCAAGCTCACCCCCGACTACCGGATCGGCTGCAAGCGCATCCTGCTCAGCAACACCTACTACCCGGCGCTGGCCGCCGCCAACACCGAGGTGGTCGCCGGCGGGCTGCGCGAACTGCGCGGCTCCACCCTGGTCGGCGCGGACGGCAGCGAGCACGAGGTCGACGCGATCGTCTTCGGCACCGGCTTCCACGTCACCGACCTGCCGATCGCCGAACGGGTCTTCGGCACCGGCGGCACCTCGCTCGCCGAGAGCTGGAAGGACGGCATGGAGGCGCTGCGCGGCTCCACCGTGCGCGGCTTCCCCAACCTGTTCTTCCTGATCGGCCCGAACACCGGCCTCGGCAACAACTCGATGATCCTGATGATCGAGTCCCAGCTGAACTACCTGATCGACGCGCTCACCACCCTCGACACGGTCGGCGCCGCCGCCATGCAGCCCACCGCGCGCGCCCAGCGCCAGTGGAACCTCGAACTCCAGCACCGGATGGGCCGCACCGTCTGGACCACCGGCGGCTGCCGCAGCTGGTACCTCGACGAGGGCGGCAAGAACACCGTCCTGTGGCCCGGCTCCACCAGCGCCTTCCGGCGCGCCACCCGGCACGTCGACCTCGCCGAGTACGAACTCGTCAAGCGCGTCGAACCCGGCGCCCCCCGGAGCGCCGCCGCCCCCGAGCAGGTGACCGCGTGAGCCCCGGCCGTCCGATCCCCGCCGACTGCGTGCTGCCCGACCCCGCCGCCGTGCGCACCGTCCGCTCCGCCGACGGCGCGGTACTCAACGTCGAGGAGTACGGGCCGGCCGGCGCGCCGCTGATCGTCCTCGCCCACGGCTGGACCTGCTCCACCACGTTCTGGGCGCCGGTCGTCAACCGGCTCGCCGCCGACTTCCGGGTCGTCGCCTACGACCAGCGCGGACACGGCCGCAGCCCCGCCCCCGCCGACGCCGCCGGCTACTCCACCGCCAAGCTCGCCGACGACCTCGAAGCGGTGCTCGCCGCCACCGTCCCCGCCGGGCGGCGCGCCGTCCTCGCCGGGCACAGCATGGGCGGCATGACCATCATGGCGGCCGGCGACCGCCCCGGCGTCGCCCGCCGCACCGCCGCCAACGTGCTGGTCAACACCGGCCCCGGCGAACTCGTCGCCGAACTCGCCGTGCTGCCGGCCGCCGTCCGGGCCCGGGGCCTGCGGCGCTTCCTGCACCGGCGGATCCTGCGCTCCCGGCTCCCGCTCGGCCCGGTCACCGCCCTCACCAGGGCCGCCCTCAAGTACGCCACCATGGGCCCCGCCACCCCCGCCGACCGGGTCGCGGCCTGCGCGCAGGTGGTGCACGCCTGCCCGACCCGGGTCCGCTTCCACTGGGCGACCGTGCTCGACACCCTCGACGTGCACGACGCCCTGGCCCGGATCACCGCCCCCACCGCCGTCATCGCCGGCAGCCACGACCGGCTCACCCCGCCCGTCCACGCCCGCCGGATCGCCGCCGCCCTCGCCGACCCGCGCGGCCTGCTCGAACTCCCCGGCACCGGCCACATGAGCCCGGTCGAACGGCCCGCCGAGGTCGCCGCCGAGATCCGCCGGATCGCCGCCCTGGCCGCCAGCCTCCCGGACGCCGAACCCGCCGCGGCGCCCGCCACCGCGGCGCCCGCCGCCGATCCGCCCGCCACCGACCCGTCCGCAGCCGTCGCGTCCGCCGCGAAGCCCCTTGAGGAGACCGCATGACACCGCCGCTGTCCTCGCAGGTCGTCGTCATCACCGGAGCCGCCCGCGGCCTCGGCGCGCTGATGGCCCGCAAGCTCGCCGAACGCGGCGCCAAGGTCGCCCTGGTCGGTCTGGAGCCCGCCGAACTCAAGGCGGTGGCCGCCCAGTGCGGCGACCACGCCTCCGCCTGGGAGGCCGACGTCACCGACCTGGACGCGCTCACCGAGGTCGCGGGCCGGATCAAGGACCGGTACGGGCGGATCGACGCCGTGGTCGCCAACGCCGGCATCGCGCTCGGCGGCCCGGTGCAGGACAGCGACCACCGCACCTGGAGCCGCGTCGTCGAGGTCAACCTGCTCGGCTCCGTCGCCACCGCCCGGGCCTTCCTGCCCGCGCTCGCCGAGAGCCGCGGCTACCTGCTGCAGATCGCCTCGCTCGCCGCGCTCACCCCCGCGCCGCTGATGTCCGCCTACTGCGCCTCCAAGGCGGGCGTCGAGTCCTTCGCCCACGCGCTCCGCGCCGAGGTCGCCCACCAGGGCGTCAAGGTCGGCGTCGGCTACCTGAGCTGGACCGACACCGACATGGTGCGCGGCGCCGACCAGGACGCGGTGCTGCGCCGGATGCGGGCCAAGCTGCCCTGGCCCGCCAACAAGACCTACCCGATCGGCCCCGCCGTCGACCGCCTGGTGGCCGGCCTCGCCCGCCGCTCCGCGCACGTCTACGCCCAGGCGTGGCTGCGCGGCATGCAGCCGGTCCGCGGCTTCCTCCCCGGCCTGATCGCCCTGGTCGGCTCGCGCGACGTCGCCCGGCTGGCCCCCGAGCTCAAGGCCACCGCCGCCACCCGCCTGCGCCCGGTCGGCGCGGGCGGCCGGGCCGACCAGGAGGCCCGGACCGGCAAGGGGGAGTGAGCGGACGAGGGGCAGTGGGCCCCGCGCCGCCAGGGCGTCCCGGCCCGTCGCGTTATGACGATCGGACCGGCGCTCGGCTGATCATCGGTCAGGGGAGGTCCGATGATCAGCCTGGCGTCGGTCCGATGATCGGTGGTGGGAGGTCCGATCATCGCCCCGACGCCCATCCGATCACCGGCGGCGGGCGCCCCGGCAGCCGCCCGCCGCCGCTCCGTCAGGTCCCGTGCACCGAGACCTCGTTCAGTGAGTAGCCCCACTGGGTGGCCCGCGCCGTCCCGTGGAAGCGGACGTACCGGGCCGCGGTCGGCGGGAAGGCCGCGGTGTCCAGGCCGCCGTCGCCCGCCGTGGTGGACCAGACGGTGCGCCAGGCGGTGCCGTCGGTGGAGACCTCGATCCGGTAGGACCGGGCGTGGGCCCGCTCCCAGTCCAGGGTCACCCGGTCGACGGAGTGGACGGCGCCCAGGTCGAGGCGCAGCCACTGGTCGTCGCTCCAGTCGCTGGCCCAGCGGGTGGCGCGGTCGCCGTCGACGGCGCGGCCGGGCTGGTAGGAGGTGAACGGGTTCCACTCCGAGGAACTGGCGGAGGCCGCCGCACCGGTGGCCAACTCCCGCCCCGGTCCGTGCAGTTCGGTGGCCCGCCAGGTGGTCAGGTAGGACTGCGCGCCGCGCAGCAGGTCGTCCACCACCCGCTGCCCGCCGGGGGCGAGCCGGATCTGCTCGATCCAGTCCGGCAGCAGCCCGGCGTGCGCCAGGCCGTCCGTGTTGACGTCCCAGGTCCGGTCGCCGGTGACCTGCCGCTCCAGCAGCGAGCCGCCGTCGGCCGAGCGGAACGGGTACGTCACGCTGGTCGGCGCGCCCGGCCCGACCGGGCCCGGCCAGCCGCCGACGCCGTTCAGGTCGCTGCCGTAGCCGTAGCCGACCCCGTACGCCGCGCGCAGCGCCGCGGTGCGGTCCGCCTCGGCGACGAAGCCGGCCGCGTCGTGCGGGTACTGGGCGGCGAACCCGCCCAGCCGGTAAAGGCGTTCGGTCCAGTCGGCGTCCATCCAGCTGTGGCTGGAGAGCACGCCCGGGTAGCCCTTCGCCTCCAGCAGCTCGAAGGCGCTCCGGGCCGCCTTGGCGCTCATGTGGTCGACCTCCAGCATCATGTGCCGCTTGACCAGGCCGTCGATCGCGTACGCGCCGAGCGCGGTCAGGCCGCGGGTGTTGCACTGCGCGGCGGCGGCGTACACCGGCAGGCCGACCCCGGCGGGCAGCAGCGCGTTCGCCCGGGCGGTGGGCAGGCCGATCGGGTTGTCGTGCTGCGGGCCGGTGCACTGCTCGGTGCTCCAGAAGGTGCCGGTGGACAGGAACTGCCCGGCGTTGACGGCCACCCCGGTGGTGCCCTCGTCGAAGCGCACCCCGCACAGCGCGTTGTCGAACTTGTGGCACAGGAACATGCTGCGCACGCCCAGCGCGTACAGCTCGTCCAGCCCGCGGTCGATCGCCGCCCGGTCGCACTGCGGCACGTCCAGTACCTGCTTGCAGCCGAACGGCTCCGAGGTCTCGACGCCGAGCACCACGGCCAGCCTGCCCTGCGCGACGACCGCCCGGGCCTGCTCGGAGTCGGTGACGATGCGGAACCAGCCCTTGCCGGGGCCGCCGTACATCCGGTCCACGTAGTCCTGGAGCTGGTACGACTTCGCCGCCTCGGCGCGGATCGCCGCCATCTCGTCGCAGGGGCGGTCCTTGTACGGGTAGATCGAGCAGAGCAGCCCGTTGGTCACCAGGTCGTTCACCAGGACGCGCTCGCCGCCGCGCCAGGCCCGCTCGACCCAGGCGTAGTAGTCCTGCTGGTGGCTGAGCGAGTCGTGGGCGGGCCAGTCGGCGAAGGTCGGCCAGCCGACCGGGTCGTGGTGGCCGTCGGCGCCGCCGGTGACGTTCTCGAACAGGGCCAGCGCGCCGTCCGGGTAGTGCTCGGGGCAGTCCTTCAGCGCGTCCGCGACGCCCTGCTCGGAGAAGGCGGAGCCGCAGATGACCCGGCCGCCGAAGCCCTCGGCCGACATCAGGTGGTTGTGCGCGTCGACGAAGCCGCGGACCGCGCCGTCCGGGCCGGTGCCGCGGAACGGTTCGCCGGTCACGCCGATCCGCGAGTCCGGCGCCGGCCGGGCGACCGGGTCCCACCACCCGTCGGCGGCCCGGGCGGCGGGCGCGGGCCCGGCGCCGGTGGCGAGGACGGCGGCGAACAGGAGCAGCGGCAGCAGGCGGGCGAGGGCGTTCCTGGCACGGTGGCGGGGGAGGCGGTGGGGGAGGCGGGTGCGGTGGTTCCCGGTCATGGTCACCTCTCGGTCCGGGGAGGCGGCGCGGGCGGCGCTGGTGCGCGGTCTCCCGAGAATCCCGAGGGTCTGACGTGCCGTCAAGGCATCCGACCGGATTTACTGACCGGTCAGTAGGGGGTGAGCGGGAAGCTGATTCGTCGACAAGTCGTCAGCGTTTCCCGGCGCCGGGGGTGGGACGGGGGTGGGGCGGGGGTGGGGCGGGGGCGGACATGCGTCGGGCCCGGCCCCGTGGGGAGGGGCGGGCCCGGGCGTGCGAAGGCGGTGCCGGGCCGTCAGTGCCGCGAGGGGCGGGGACGGGCCGGCGGGGCGACTTCTATGGAGCGGGCGTGCGGTCGAACGGACATCGGTTCTCCTGGAAGGGATGGGCGCCGCGTGGGACGGCGGCGCTGCCCGAAACCGTAGGGTGATCGGACGAACGCCGGTGCGGGGCGCGCCGCCGACGCCGCCCGGGTCGCCCGAAGGGCCGAGGCGTCCGTCGGCCGGTCGGTCGATGCGGCGCCGGGCTACCGCCCGGTACGGTCGGGGCCATGACCACCGCTCTCATCACCGGCGCCACCGCCGGCATCGGCGCCGCCTACGCCAACCGCCTGGCCCGCGACGGCCGCGACCTGGTGCTGGTCGCCCGCGACTCCGAACGCCTCGCCGCGTCCGCCGCCGAACTCACCGCCCGCCACGGCGTCCGGGTCGAGACGCTGACCGCCGACCTCGCCACCGAGGCCGGCATCGAGGCCGTCGAGCAGCGCCTGCGCGACGCCGACCGCCCCGTCGACCTGCTGGTCAACAACGCCGGCTTCGGCCACCGCGGCACCTACCTGGACGTCCCCGTGCAGGACGAGCTCGACATGCTGAAGGTGCACGTGGAGGCGGTGCTGCGGCTCACCACGGCCGCCGTCCCGGGCATGCGCGAGCGCCGCTTCGGCGCGGTCGTCAACGTCGCCTCGGTGGCCGCGTTCCTGCCGCGCGGCACCTACGGCGCGACCAAGGCGTGGGTGGTCAACTTCACCCTCGGCATCGCCCGCGACCTGGCCGGCAGCGGCGTCCGCCTGCAGGCGCTCTGCCCCGGCTTCACCCGCACCGAGTTCCACCAGCGGGCCGGCATGGGCACCTCCTCCATCCCGGCCTGGGGCTGGCTCACCGCCGACCGGGTGGTCGACGACTCGCTGCGCGACCTGGCCCGCAACCGCCCGCTCTGCGTCCCCAGCAAGCGCTACAAGGCCGCCGTCGCCGCCGCGAAGCTGCTCCCGCCGGGGGGCCTCGGCAAGATCTCCAACACGGCGGGCCGCGACTACCGCAAGCCCTGACGGGCGGGGCGGAGGGGCGGGGGTGCCGGGCCGGGAATGCCGAGAAGTTTAGGTTTGCTAATGATGAGCAAGGCTCGCTAAACTCGGCCCGGCGCCCCTTCACCGACCCCCAGGAGGTCCCCGTGCAACTGAACCGGATCGACTGGACGCCCCCCGAGGGCCAGCGGAAGGAACCCGCCCAGGTGCGGCGGATCCTGCGGCTGTTCCGGCCCTACGCCGGACGGCTCGGCGTGGTCGGCCTGCTGGTCGGGGCGTCCGCCGTGGTGTCGGTGGTAACCCCGTTCCTGCTCCGCGCGGTGCTGGACACCGCGATACCGCAGGGGCGGACCGGGCTGCTCAGCCTGCTCGCGCTCGGCATGATCGCGGCGGCCGTGGTCACCAGCGTGCTGAACGTGCTGCAGACACTGATCTCCACCACCGTCGGCCAGCGCGTCATGCACGACCTGCGGACGTCCGTCTACCGGCACCTCCAGCGGATGTCGCTGGCGTTCTTCACCCGCACCCGCACCGGCGAGGTGCAGTCCCGGATCGCCAACGACATCGGCGGCATGCAGTCCACCGTCACCGGCACCGCCACCTCGCTGGTGTCGAACCTGACCGCGGTGGTGGCCAGCGTGGTCGCGATGGTCGCGCTCGACTGGCGGCTGACCATCGTCTCGCTGCTGCTGCTCCCGGTGTTCGTCTGGATCAGCCGCCGGGTCGGCCGCGAGCGCAAGAAGATCACCGGCGAGCGGCAGCGCCGGCTGGCCGGGCTCTCCTCCGCCGTCCAGGAGTCGCTGTCGGTCAGCGGCATCCTGCTCGGCCGCACGATGGGCCGCTCCGACTCGCTGACCCGCGAGTTCGCCGAGCAGTCGGACGAGCTGGCCGCGCTGGAGGTGCGCGCCAGCATGGCCGGGCGGTGGCGGATGTCCACCATCGGCATCGTGATGGCCGCGATGCCCGCGCTGATCTACTGGGCGGCCGGCCTGGCCTCCGCCGCCGGGGCGCCGATCGTCTCGCTCGGCACCCTGGTCGCGTTCGTCTCGCTCCAGCAGGGCCTGTTCCGGCCCACCGTCAGCCTGCTGTCCACCGGCGTGGAGGTGCAGACCTCGCTCGCCCTGTTCCAGCGGATCTTCGAGTACCTCGACCTGCCGGTGGAGATCGACGAACCCGCGCACCCCGTCCGCCTGGAGCGGATCCGCGGCGACGTCCGCTTCGAGGGCGTCGACTTCCACTACCGCCCCGACCAGGACCGCCCCACCCTGTCCGGCATCGACCTGGCCGTCCCGGCCGGCGGCTCGCTCGCCGTGGTCGGCGAGACCGGCTCCGGCAAGTCGACGCTCTCCTACCTGGTGCCCCGGCTGTACGACGCGACCGGCGGCCGGGTGCTGATCGACGGGGTGGACGTGCGCGAGCTGTCCTTCGAGACGCTGGCCCGCGCGGTCGGCGTGGTCTCCCAGGAGACCTACCTGTTCCACGCCTCGGTCGCCGACAACCTGCGCTTCGCCAAGCCCGACGCCACCCACGCCGAACTCGTCGAGGCCGCCCGGGCCGCCCAGGTGCACGACATGATCGCCGCCCTCCCCGACGGCTACGACACCATGGTCGGCGAACGCGGCTACCGCTTCTCCGGCGGCGAGAAGCAGCGCCTGGCGATCGCCCGCACCGTGCTGCGCAACCCGCCGATCCTGATCCTCGACGAGGCGACCAGCGCCCTCGACAACCAGACCGAGCACGCCGTCCAGCAGGCCCTGGACGCCCTCGCCACCGGCCGCACCACGCTCACCATCGCGCACCGGCTCTCCACCGTCCGGGACGCCGACCAGATCGCCGTCCTCGACCGCGGCGAGATCGCCGAACTCGGCACCCACGACGAACTGGTGGCCCGCGACGGCCGCTACGCCGCGCTGCTCGGCCGCGAGACCCCTCCGGTGCCGGTGCCCGCGGCCTGAGCGCCCGGGCCTGAGCGCCCGGGCGCGGCGCTCAGCCGCGGAAGTCAGCCGCGGAACTCGGCCGGGCGCTCCGGGGAGGCGGCGGCGAGCGCCTCGGTGACGGCGTCGGTGCCCGCGCGCAGGCCGTAGACGGGCGTGGCGGGCTGCTGGCGCCAGGAGTCGTCGATGCCGCCGGCGTCGACCGTGTCGAAGCCGAGCGACTCGATCAGCTCGCGCACCAGCCGCTTGGCGGCCGGGTCGTCGCCCGCCACCGGCAGGGCGATCCGGTCGGGGTCGCCGGCCGGGCGCGGGGCGTCCAGGATGTCCTGGGCGTAGGTGCCGTTGAACGCCTTGACCACGGGGTGGCCGAGCTGACGCTCGACCCAGCGGCTCTCGGTCAGGCCCTCGTCCTCGATGGCGGCGATCCGGCCGTCCCGCTGCTGCGGGTAGTAGTTGTTGGTGTCGAGCACGGCGAAGCCCTCGGCCGCGCCGGCCAGCAGGTCGTCGGGCAGGTCGGGGACGTTCTTCAGCGGGACGGTCACCACGACCAGCTCCGCGCCGTCCGCCGCCGCGCCGACCGCCACCGGCGTCGCGCCGGTCTCCGCCGCCAGGTCGGCCAGCGTCTCGGGGCCGCGCGAGTTGGCCACCGCGACCTGGTGGCCGAGCGCGGTGAGCCGGCGGACCAGGTTGCCGCCGATGTTGCCCGCGCCGATGATGCCGATCCTCATGGTGTGCTCCGTGCCTCTCGGTTCCGTGGCGGGACGCCGGGACGGCGCGCCCACACCGAAGCCGAACCGGCCCGTCCGCACCGTTGTTCCCGGTGCGGACGGGCCGGATCGAAAAAGGCCGACGGGCGGTCAGGCGGCCTTGGGGGACTCGTTGTACTGCTCGGCGGACTCCTGCCCGGACAGCGCCTGGATCGCGGCCATCACCTCGTCGGTGACCTGCCGGCGGGCCTTGGCCGAGCGGGCCTGGCCGTGCAGCTCGTCGAAGCGCAGCGGCTCGCCGAACTTCACGCTGATCTTGTGCAGCCGGGGGATCCGCTTGCCGACCGGCAGGATGTGCTGCGGGCCCTCCAGCGCGACCGGCACCACCGGGACGCCGGCGGTCAGCGCCAGCCAGGCCACGCCGGTCTTGCCGCGGTACAGCCGGCCGTCCAGCGAGCGGGTGCCCTCCGGATAGATGCCGAAGGCCCGGCCGGAGGTCAGGATCTCCAGGCCCTCGTCCAGCGAGGCGGTGGCGGCCCGGACGCTGCCGCGCTCGACCGGGACGGCGTTGATCACGTGGGTGAAGAAGAACCGGGACACCGCGCCCTTGAGCCCGGTGCCGGTGAAGTACTCGGCCTTCGCCAGGAAGAACACCTGGCGCGGCGCGGCCAGCGGGATGACCACGCTGTCGACGAACGACATGTGGTTGCTCGCCAGGATCACCCCGCCCTTGCGCGGCACGTTCTCCAGGCCCTCGATCGTCGGCCGGTACAGGGCCTTCGCGAGCGGCTTGAGCACGAGCTTGGTGACGAGGTCGATCACGGTGTTGGCCCTCCCTGGCCGGACAGACGATCCCACCGGGGAGCGTCCCCGGCCGGGGGCCCGCCGCGAGGGGCGGGGCGCGCGGCCCGGTACGGCACCGGACCACTGGGTAACGGATCGCAGACTACGACATGCACCCCGCCGCCCGTCCACATCCGGTGCCGTCGCGACGCTGCGATCCTTGTCACGCCCGCTCCGTGGACGGGTTCCTTCTCGAATGGCGAGACGGCGGGGCAGGGGCGGCGGCGGGGGCGGGGCGGGGTCGGCGGGGACGGGGGCCGGGCCGGGGGCCTCAGCCGCGGACCGGGAAGATCCGGCTGACCACCCGCTCGGCGGCCCGCCCGTCGTCCCACGGGCAGAACCGCTCCCGGAAGCGCCGCCGGGCCTCCGGCTCCGGGTCGCCCGCGAGCAGCGCCTCGACCAGCGCGTCCTGCTCGGTGGTGACCGCGCCGGGCGGCTCCTTCATCAGGTCGAAGTACACGCCGCGGACTTCCTGGTACTCCTCCCAGTCGGGGGCGTACACGGCGATCGGCCGGTCCAGCACCGCGTAGTCGAACATCATCGAGGAGTAGTCGGTGACCAGGGCGTCGGCCGCCAGGTAGAGGTCCTCGACGACGGGGTGGTCGGAGACGTCCAGCAGGGTCGCCGCGCCCGGCCCGGCGGTCAGGTCGCCCGCGCCGCCGTCGTGGAAGTAGTGGGTGCGGACCAGCACCGTCCAGCCGGAGCCGAGCCGCTCGGCCAGCGCGGGCAGGTCCAGCAGCGGCAGGTAGCCGCCGCGCGACTCGCGGTGGGTCGGCGCGTACAGCACGGTGCGCTGCCCGTCGGCGATGCCGAGCGCGCGGCGGGCGTCGACGCACTGCTCGGGGGTGGCCAGCGCCAGGCGGTCGTTGCGCGGGTAGCCGGTGTCGAGGATCTGGTAGGTGCCGGGGAAGGCGCGGGCGAAGTGCCGGCTGGTGTGCGGGTTCGGCGAGACCAGGTAGTCCCAGCGCCCGACCACCTCGCGCAGCCGCTCGAAGTCCATCCCGTCCGCCGCCAGCGGCCGGTCCACCAGGTCCATGCCCATCGCCTTCAGCGGCGTGCCGTGCTGGGTCTGCACGTGCACGCTGCCGGTCCGCTTGGTCATCGCGTACGGGAAGTTGACGTTGTTGACGAAGTACTTGGCGGTGGCCATCGCCCGCAGGTACGCGGGCGTGTTGACGACCACGTACGGCACCCCGGCGGGCAGCGTGGCGGCCCGCTCGGGCGTCTCCACCACCCACACCCCGCGCACCTGCGGGGCCAGCTCCCTCGCCTTGGCGTAGATCGCCGCCGGGTTGCAGGCGTAGCCGCGGTGCCAGTACGCCGCGTACACCGCCAGGTTCTCGTCGATCGGCAGCCGCTTGAAGGTGGTGTACGCGGTGAACCTGGCCCCGCTGCGGACCACCTTCTTCACCCCGGGCGCCACCGCCCGGGTGCCGCGCTTGACCGCGGCCGGCAGCTTGCCGCCGCGGCGCAGCTCGGCGTAGGCGCGCCGGGAGCCGCGGGCGGCCAGCCGGTACTGGACGCCGCGCACGCCGGACGGGTAGCGGTAGCCGGCCGGGCGGTGCTTCGCGAAGTGGCCGGTGATCCGGGCGAAGAACTCGGCGCGCAGCTCGGGCGGGACCAGCCCCGGGGTGTCGTAGACGGTCAGCGCCTGCTTGACGGTGCGGTCGAAGACCAGGGTGCGCAGCGCGTTCGCCCGGTCGTTCCGCTCCAGGAAGGCGAAGATCGCGTCGTACTGGGCGAAGGCGTCCGCGTGCTTGGGCGAGGCGGTGGCGGTGATCGCGCCCGGGCGGCCGCGCCGGTAGTTGTAGCAGGGTCGGTCGAGGTAGAGCAGCCGGTCGGCGGCCAGCAGCAGCGGGTAGGTGACCGAGATGTCCTCGTAGTAGCCGTCGCCGAAGCGCACGTCCAGGCCGAGCAGGTAGTCGCGGCGCATCACCTTGTTCCACACCGCGAGGACGGCGTTGAACAGCGCCGGGTGCTCGGCGGCGGTGCAGCCGGACACCAGCGGGGAGCCCGCCAGCACCCGGCGCCACGGGTTCGGCTCCCGCCCGCCGTCCGGGTAGACGTGCGTGAAGTCGGTCAGCAGCACGTCGGCCGGCAGCTCGCGGGCGCTCTCGGCGCGCAGCTCGGCCAGCACGGCGTCGATGCTGCCCTCCGGCAGCCAGTCGTCGCTGTCGACGAACCAGACGTACGTGCCGGTGGCCTCGGCCAGCCCGGTCGCGCGGGCGCCGCCCAGCCCCCGGTTCTCCGCCAGGTGCAGCACCCGCATCCGCGGGTCGCCGGCCGCGTGCGCGTCCAACAGGGCGCCGCAGTTGTCGGGGGAGCGGTCGTCCACTGCGATCAGCTCGACCTCGCCGGGCGCGGCGCCCTCGGCCCGGAGCGAGTCCAGGCACTGCGGCAGGAAGCGCTCCACGCCGTGAACGGGCAGGACGATGCTGAGCAGAGGGGGCACGTGCGTTCACTCCGCGAAGGGATGAGGGGTGGCTGCCGGCGGGTCGCCCGGTACCGACACTCTACCGAGCCGGGCCGGGGGCTCCCCGGGAGCGGACGGCTGCCCTGCGGCGGGCCGGTGGCGGGGCGGTGACGGGGGCGGCTGCGGTGCGGGCCGGGCGGGGGCCGGTGCGGGCCGGGGGCCGCGGCACCCCGGGCGCAGGTGGTCGGGGTGACCGGGGTGCCGCGGACGGCGGGGGGAACGCGACCGCCGGTGCCGCGCCGTGACAGCGGCGGCACCGGCAGTCCGGTTGGCGGTCCGACCGACCCTCAACGATCGACCGCCGGTCCGTCCACCACGTCGGAGTCGGGCCGCCGCAGCGTCGAGACGGCCGGACAGTGACTCACCGTGATGTCGGAAGGGTAACGGGATGGTCGGGTGATTCGTTCATACTCGAAATCACCCGACCCGGGACGGGTGGGTGTTCCCGGTTATCCCGTGTCGATACAGATATTGCTTGGAGGTTTCGGTCACGTCAATCCCTCGTATGTGTTCAATTTCTGAACTCGGGATGTCATGACTGCGCGGGTGTCGTGCACAGGCCATTGCCCGGTGCGCGGGCCGCTCCTATATTGACGCCACGTCTCACAAGTGGGGGGTACACCGAGGATGGCCGCCACACCGCCCGTACCGCCCCTCCCGGCCGCGCCCCTCCCCGCCGCGCCCCTCCCGGCCGCGCGCCCGGCGAGCCCGGTGCTCCGGCTGCTGCTGCTCGGCCCGCTGGCCGCCGCGGCCGGCTGGGCCTTCCTGGCCCTGTGGCCCGCCGCCGGCGCCACCGACGACCTCTTCGCCTGGGCGATGTCCCCCGTCACCGCCGTCCTGCTCGGCTCCGGCTACGGCGGCGCCGCCGTCATGCTGGCGCTCGCCGCCCGGGCCCGCGGCTGGGCCGAGGTCCGGGTCGCCACCGCCGCCAGCTGCCTGCTCGTCCTGCTCACCCTCGCCGCCACCCTCGCCGACCGCCGCGACCTGCACCTGGACGGCGGTCCGCTGCTCGGCTTCCTGGCCGCCTGGGGCTGGCTCGCCGTCCACCTGGCCGCCCCGCCCGCCGGACTGCTCGCCCTCGGCGCCCAGCTCCGCACCCGCGGCCCCGCCCCCGCCCGCACCCCCCGGCCGCCCTGATGGGTCGCCGCCCCGATGACCGGCGGCGGCGCGCTGCTCGCCCTGCTCGGCCTCGCCCTGCTGCTCGCGCCCGGCCCGCTCGCCGCCCACTGGCCCTGGACCGCCCGCCCGCTGGACGTCCGCGCCCTCGGCGCCTGGACCCTCACCTTCGGCGCCGCCCTGCTGCTGGCCGCCCGCGAGTCCGAACTGCGCCGGGTCCGCGGCGGGATGGCCGCCATGGTGCTCACCGGCCTGCTCGGCCTGACCGGACTGGCCCGCTACGGAGACCTGGTCGCCTGGCGCCAGCCCGGCGCCTGGATCGCCGTCCTCGTCCTCACCGCGCTGCTCGGCCTCGGCCTGTGCGGCTACGGCGTCTCCGCCGTCCTCGACCCGCCGCGCCGCGACCTGCCGCCCGGCGACGTCGAGGAGGTCGAACTCGGTTGAACCCGGCGGAGCGCGGTGCAAACGCCGGCGGCCGGGCCGGCGGCCGCACGCCCGGCGCGGCCGCCGGCCCCCGCGCGCCCCGGCAACGCCCCGGACCGCCGCGGCAGCTGACAGCCGGTCAGCGCCCGGCCGGGCACCGGCCGGTACCCGGATGGCGCTCGGATGGTGCACCATCAACCGATGCGCAGTCGTGACCGAGACCAGCAGGCCCTGGTGAAGCGTCAGTTGCGTTCGCGCGATACGGTGGCAGAACACCAGGACGGTTGTGTGAAAGCCGTCATAGCCGGATAGTCTTCGCCTCACGGCCCTGGCGCCTCGTAGGGGTGGGAATACAGATGGAACAGATGCAAGTGCGACCGCGGCCCCGGGTGCCCGCGATCCAGTGCGGTGTCGGCACGGCCGGCCGCCGGATCGACCGGCACCTGGCGATCCTCGGCGCGCCCGCGCTCCCGGCGGTGGACACGGCAGAAGCACTCGGCCTGATAAGGGAGCTGACCCCGCGCGGGCCCAGCGCCCCCGCGGCCGCCGCCGCACCGCGCCGCAGCGCCCGGGTCTCCCTGATGGCCCCGCTGCGCCGCCTGAAGCGCAGCCTCTTCGGCAGCCGCCGCTGACCCGCGGGCCTCCGGACGCGCCAGCGCTCCCGGCGGCCCGCCGCAGTCCGCTGCCACCACCCGACGGACCGGGGTCCGTCGGGCTTTCGGCGTGCCCGGCTCCTGACCCGGCCTACCGGTCCCTGCCCTCCCCGGCCCGGCCTGGCGCACGGTGGCGGTCGCTGGCGCGCCCTGGCGGGTACCCTGGCGGTCGGGTGGCGATCGGCCGCCACCCCTAGCGGGGGGCGTACCAAGATCGGCCAGGATGGGCCCCATGTCCGACACCTTCCATACCCAGACGCTCGACATCACCACCGGCCGCGACGAAGTCGCCCTCGACGTCACCGACCGCTGCCACGCCTTCCTCAGGGAAGTCGCCGACGGCCGCGACGGCCTGCTCAACGTCTTCGTCCCGCACGCCACCGCGGGCATCGCCGTGATCGAGACCGGAGCCGGCAGCGACGACGACCTGCTCGCCACCCTGCGCGAACTGCTCCCCGCCGACGACCGCTGGAACCACCGGCACGGCAGCCGCGGCCACGGCCGCGACCACGTGCTGCCCGGCCTGGTCGCCCCGCACGCCACCCTGCCCGTGATCGGCGGCCGGATCGCCCTCGGCACCTGGCAGTCCGTCGTCCTGATCGACACCAACGGCGACAACCCGCAGCGCAAGCTCCGGCTCTCCTTCCTCGGCTGACGCCGCTCCGCCGGGGCGCGGGCGCGACGGTGCGGCGGGCACCGTCCGACCCGTGGATGGCCCCGCCCCACCCGGCGGGGCCCGGCGTACCCTGGACGGCATGGAAGAGCAGCGGCCGACCGAGACCGGCAACGGAACCGGGGACGGAACCGAGCAGGTCTGCGAGGTGTCCGCCGACCCCGAGCGGGCCCTGCGCGGCCTGCGGCCCGGCGGGCCGGGCGAGCGCGCCGCGTGCGTGCTGTGCGGCGAACCGACCGAGTACCCCGCCGACACCCCAGGCAGCCCGCTGTGCCCCGTCTGCACCTGGCAGCAGGCCCAGCGCGCCGCCTGCTCCGGCTGACCGGTGCGGCCCGTCGAGGCCCTCCGCGGCCGGATCGAACGACCGCACGCCACCCTCGCCTACACCGTCACCGGCGGCCCCGGACCGCTCGCCGTGCACGCGCACGGCGCGCTCTCCAGCCGGGCCCACGAACGCCGCGCCGGCCTGTTCGACTGGACCGGCCTGGACCGCGCCCGCCGGCTCGCCCGCTACGACGCCCGCGGCCACGGCGAGTCCACCGGACGCCCCGTCCCCGACGACTACCGCTACGCCGTGCTCGCCGACGACCTGCTCGCGCTCTGCGACCACCTCTCGCCCGACGCGCCCGTCACCGCCCTCGGCGCCTCGATGGGCGCCGCCACCGTGCTCTGGGCCGCGCTGGCCCGCCCCGAACGCTTCGACCGCCTGGTCCTGGCCATCCCCGCCGTCGCCTGGGCCGCCCGCGCCCCGCGCCGCAGCGGCCTGCTGGCCGCCGCCACCCTGGTCGAACGGCGCGGCGCCACCGCCCTGACCGCCGCCGCCCGGGTCACGGGCCCGCCCGCCGTCCTCGCCGAAACCCCGTCCTACACCACCGAGTTCGACCTCCCCGACGCCCTCCTCCCGGCCGCCATGCGGGCCGCCGCCGCATCCGACCTCCCCACCCCCGAAACCCTCCGCGACCTCCCCCACCCCACCCTGCTGCTCGCCTGGGACACCGACCCCCTGCACCCCCTCACCACCGCCCGCACCCTCGCCGCCCACCTCCCGGACGCCCGCCTGCACATCGCCGACACCCTTGCCGACGTACGGAGCTGGGGCCGCCTGGCCACCGACTTCCTGGCGGCGGACGACCGGCCCGATGACGTCGACCGAGCCCCCGGCACGGACCGGGACCAGGAACCCGCCCCCGCCCACCGGGGCACCCCGGAGGCCGGCTTCGGGCGCCACGACGGCGGGACCGGCTGATCCGGGGTTACTGGATGCGCAGGCGGCGGTCGCCGAAGTCCGCGACCAGGTGGAGCCGGCCGCCGAGGGCCTCGACGTACTCGCGGAGGGTGCCCAGTGAGGTGCCTTCGAGGTCACCGCGCTCCAGGCGGGAGACGTTGGGCTGGGTGACGCCGATCAGCTCCGCGACCTCGGTCTGGGTCAGGTCCTGCTCCCGGCGGATCTCGGCGAGCCGGTAGGCGCGCACCTCGGCGTCGAGCCGGGTGCGGTGGGCCGCGACCCGCTCCTCGTCGGTCACGACTTCGGTGCGGACGTCCTTCCAGGATCTGGCCATGGTCACTCGCCCTCCTTGAGCGCGTCGAGATGCCGGTCGAACCGGTCATCCGCGATCGGGATGTTCAGGTCGTACCACAGGTTCCACTGCCCGGACTTGTCGCCCGCGACGAGCAGGATCGCCTCCCGTTCCGGATCGAACGCGAACAGGATGCGGATCTCGCTCTCGCCACCGACCCGGGGGCGCAGTTCCTTCATGTGATGGTGTCTGGACCGTTTGATCCGGTCGACCAGCGGCCGCCCGAGGGTCGGCCCCTCCTCCGCGAGCTTGTCGACGGCGGCGGCGACCTGGTCCGCGACCTCCGGTTCGTCCTCGCTCAGCCTGATGAACCAGGCGACCACCGCTTCGTGCAGTGAGACTTCCCATGCCACCACAGGATTATGCGCTTCAGGTTATATGCGTGGCAAGTTATATCCGCAGCTGGTCAGGCGTCCTCGCGGGTGGTGTGGTGGACGGTGGAGCCGGTGCGGTGCTTGCGGACCAGGAGTTGGGCGGGGACGCGGGTGCGGAGGTCGGCGACGTGGCTGACGATGCCGACGGCGCGGTCGCGCTCGCGGAGGGAGTCGAGGACGTCCATGACCTCTTCGAGGGCGTTCTCGTCGAGGGTGCCGAAGCCCTCGTCGATGAAGAGGGTGTCCAGGGGCATGCCGCCGGCCTCGTCGGTGACGACGTCGGCGAGGCCGAGGGCGAGGGCCAGGGAGGCGAAGAAGGACTCGCCGCCGGAGAGGGTGGCGGTGTCGCGCTCGCGGCCGGTCCAGGCGTCGACGACGTGCAGGGAGAGGCCGGAGCGCTTGGTGCCGGAGACCAGGCCGTCGCTGTGGACGAGGGTGTAGCGGCCGCCGGACATCCGCAGCAGGCGCCGGCTGGCGGCGGCGGCGACCTGCTCCAGGCGGGCCGCCAGCACGTAGGACTCCAGGCGCATCCGCAGGGCGTTCTCGGCGGGGGCGCCGGCCAGCAGCGCGGCCAGCCGGCTGGTGCGGGCGAACGCGTCGAGGACCGGGGCGAGTTCGGCGGCCAGCGCGGACAGCTCGCGGCCGATCCGGGCCAGGTCGGCGACCCGGCGGCGGGCCCGGTCGTGGGCGGAGTGGGCGTCGGCGAGCCGCCCGTCGGCGCGGGCGGCGGCCGCGCGGGCGGCTTCGGCGGCGGCCGGCGGCAGCGCGGCGGAGGCTTGCAGCGCGGGGTCGGCGAGCCGGTTCGAGGCGAGTTCGAGGTCGGCGTCGAGCTGCTTGAACCTCCGCTTCAGCGCGTCGAGTTCGTCCGGGGGCAGGACGGCCGCGGCGAGTTCCGGCGGGCCCGCGAAGCCCGCGGCGAGGGCGGCGCGGTGCAGCGCCTCGGCGGTCTCGGCGGCGCGCTCGGCCGTGTGCCCGGCGGCCCGGGTGGCGGTCAGCGCGGCGCCGGCCGCGGTGGCCAGCGCGGTGACGGCGGCGGTGCGGGCGGCGACCGAGGGGGCGTCGCCCCGGGCGGCGGCGATCCGCCCCTCCAGCGTGGCGAGTTCGGTGTCCTGGGCCTTCAACTGGCCGGTCAGCTGGGCGGCCAACTCGACCGCCTCGCTGAGCTGTCGGCTGCGGGTGCGGCCGTCGCGCTCCAGCTGTTCGAGCTGCCGGCCGAGCGGCAGCCAGTGCTCCGCGGCGTGCAGCACCGAGCGCCGCCGCAGCGACAACTCCTCGGCTTCGGCCGCGAGTTCGTCGGCCGTGCGGCCGCCCGCGGTGGCCTCGGCGGCGGCCGCCCGGGCCGCGATGGCGCCCACCAGGCCGGTGGCGGTGGCGAGTTCGGCTTCGGCGGCCTGCTGGGCGGCGCGGGCGCGGCGCTCGTCCTCGGCGGTGACCTGGCCGGCCGAGGGCTCGGCGGGGGCCGGGTGCTCGGCCGAGCCGCAGACCCGGCACGGCTCGCCGGGAGTCAGGGCGGCGGCCAACTCGGCGGCCATGCCCGCGAGTCGGCGCTCCTGGAGGTCCAGGGCGCGCTGCCGGGCGTCCTGCGCGGCGCCGGTCAGGGCGCGGACCCGGTCCTCGGCGGCGGTGCGCTCGCCGAGCAGCCGCAGGTGCTGGACCGCCGCGTCCCGGCGCCGGGCCAGTTCGGCGTGCCGGGCGTCGATCAGGTCGAGTTCGGCGCGGGCCTCGCGGGCCGCCTCGCGCTCCCGCTGGAGCTGCCGGAGCCGCTCCTCGAAGGGCTCCAGCCAGCGCCGGGCCTCCTCGGCGAGGTCGTCCGCCTCGTCGCGCCGGCGCTCCAGCCGGGCCCGTTCGGCGCGCAGCGCGCCGTGCCGGGCCTCGTCCGCGCCGGCCGCCTCCAGCCGGCCCGCCTCGGCGCGGGCCGCGCCCTCGGCGGCCAGCAGGTCGTCCGGGGTGTCGAGCGGCCCGGCCCAGCCGGCGGCGGCCGCCCGGGCGGCCAGTTCGGCCCGCCGGGCGTCCTCCGCCGCCCGGGCGGCGGCGTGCGCGTCCGCCGCCCGCTGCCGCGGGCCGCGCAGCAGGGCCGGGGCCTCGGCGCGGAGCGCCGCCTCCAGCCGGGCCCGGTCCGGGGCGGCCAGGGCGGCGGTGTCGGTGAGCCGCAGCAGCTCCTGCCGGGCCCGGTGGTGGCGGGACTGCCGCTCGGCCAGCGCCTGCTGCTCCGCGAAGCGGTCCCGGGCGGCGGCCCTGGCGTCCTCGGCGGCGGCCAGCCACAGCCCCGCGGACTCGGCCCGCTCGGCGGCGGCGACCCGCAGCAGCGCCGCCCAGCCGAGCACCTCGGCGGGCGGCGCGTCCGGCTCCGGGCGGTACGCGGCGGCGTCGCCCCCGGCCAGCGGACCGGCGGCCTCCTCGGCCCGGGCCAGCAGGGCGTGCACCCGCTGCCGGCCGCCCTGCACCGCGCGCTCGTGGCGCAGCCGCAGGTCGGCCGTCCACCCCTCCAACTGCTGGAACCGGCCGGTGTCGAAGAGCCGGCCGAGCAGCTCGGCGCGCTGCTTGGAATCGGCCCGCAGGAACCGGGCGAAGTCGCCCTGCGGCAGCAGCACCACCTGGCAGAACTGCTCGCGGCTCATGCCGAGCAGCCGGGTCAGCTCCTCGCCGACCTCCTGGTGCGACTTGCTGAACGCGACCCAGCCGGGCCCGCCCGTCCCGGCGTCCTCGGCCCACTCGCGCAGCAGGGTCTGCGCCTTGTCCGGGGTCAGGCCGGTGCCGCGCTTCTTCGGCCGCCACTGCTCCGGGCTGCGGGTCACCTCCAGCCGCCGCCCGCCCAGCGTCGCCTCCAGCACCACCTCGGTGCGGACGCCCGGCGCGGCGTGGTCGCTGCGCACCCCGTTGCTGCGGCGGGTGCCGGGCAGCTCGCCGTACAGCGCGTAGCAGACCGCGTCCAGCACGCTGCTCTTGCCCGCGCCTGTCGCGCCGCGCAGCAGGAACAGGCCCGCCGAGGAGAGCAGGTCGAAGTCGATCCGCTCGGTGCCCGCGAACGGGCCGAACGCGGTGACGGTGAGCCGGTGCAGCCTCATCGGGCGCCCTTCGAGGTGGTCGGGGTCATCGCGCGCTCTCCTCCGCCCGGCCGGCCGCCGCGCGGCGCACCGACTCCAGGCCCTCCAACAGCCAGGCCCGCTCGTCGCCCGCCAGCTCCCGGCCCGGGCGGACGTGCGCGACGAAACCCTCCACCACCTCCCGGTCGCTGCGCCCGCGCACCCGCTCGGCGTACGAGCCGCCGTCGCCCCGCTCACCGCCCTCCGGCTCGAACAGCAACTGCAGGGTGTGCGGGAAGCGCACCCGCAGCCGCTCCATCGCGTCCGCCGGCCGGACCGGGTCGGTCAAGGTGGCCTGCACCCAGCGGTCGACGGCGTACGCGTACCGCTCGTCCGCCAGCAGGTCGTCGATCCGGCCCGCGATCCGGGCCAGCCGGCGCGGCACCGGGCAGAGGACCCGGCGGGCCTCCACCGCGCCCGCCGCGTCCAGCTCGACCAGCCACATCGACTTCTCGTGGTCCGCCTCGGAGAAGGAGTACGCCAGCGGGGAACCCGAGTAGCGCAGGTGCGGGGCCAGCGTCTGGCAGCCGTGCAGGTGCCCCAGCGCCGCGTAGTGCACGCCGTCGAACACCTCGGCGGGCACCGACTGCACGCCGCCGACCGCGATGTCCCGCTCGCTGTCGCTGACCGCGCCACCGGTCACGAACGCGTGCGCCAGCACCACCGCGCGCGTCCCGGCCGGACGCCCGGCCAGATCGGCCCGGACCGCGTCCATCGCCGCCGACAGCACCTGCTCGTGGCCGCCCCTCGCCACGCCCAGCCGCTCCCGCACCAGGGCCGGCTCCAGGTAGGGCAGCCCGTACACCGCCACCGGGCCGTGCTCGTCCGCCAGCATCACCGGCACGGCCAGCGCGCCCGGATCCGTCCGCAGGTGGATCCCCGCCCGGTCGATCAGCCGCGCCGCGGTGCCCAACCGGCGGGCCGAGTCGTGGTTCCCGGAGATGAACACGGCCGGCACGCCCAACTCGGCCAACCGCCACAGCGCCTCGTCGAACAGCTCGACGGCCTCCAGCCCCGGCAGCGCCCGGTCGTACACGTCACCCGCGACCAGCACCGCCCGCACCCCCTCGGCGGCGACGGTCGCCACCAGGTGATCCAGGAACGCCCGCTGCGCCTCGTGCAGGTTCTCCCGGTGGAAGGACCGCCCCAGGTGCCAGTCCGAGGTGTGCAGCAGCTTCACTCGGACGCTCCCCGCGGCATGTCCCGTCACTCCTCGTCGTTCCGGTGGCTCCGGCTTACGAGTATCACAGGTGCCGGACACTGCCCGGGACGGACGAGCAGGACGCCCTCCGGGCGGGGAGGAGGCGGGGAGGCGACGGGCGAGCGGGACGCCCTGCGGGCGGGGGTGGGGTGGGCTTGTAGCAGACGGGGTGACCCGGGTGGCGGTCGGGGCTGTTCATCGGTCGGGTGTTCGGGGAAGATCATCAGGTGGTGCGGCGGGCGGGCCGGGAGAGCGGAGGGAGCGCGGGATGGGCATCGAGTACAGCCCGGAGATCTCCGACCTGCTCGGACGGGTGCGCCGGCGGCCGAACGCGGGGTGGCCGTGGCGGCCGGGGGAGCCGGTGCCGGGGGGGTTGACGGTGAAGCAGTCGTGGGGGTGGCTGTTCGTGCCGGACGGGCGGGTGCTGACGTTGGTCAATCCGCGCGACGGCGTGGTCAGCCTGCCGGGCGGCTCGCTGGAGCCGGAGGACGCGGGGGACCCGGGGCGGGCGCTGGCGCGGGAGGCGGGGGAGGAGGCGCAGGCGGTGATCGGCGGGCCGGTCTACCTCGGGTACCTGTACGACCGGGTGGGGTCGGCGAACGGCGGGCACGAGTGCGCCCGGGTGCGGATGGCGGCGGCGCTGCGCGGGGCGGGCCCTTCGGCGCCGGACCCGGCGTCGGGGCGGCACTACCGGCGGCTGCTGGTGGCGCCGGGGTTGGCGGTCGAGCTGCTGGGCTGGGGGCTGCCGGGGTTGCGGCAGGCGCGGGCGGCGGTCGCGGTGGCGGCCGCGCGGTGGGGGGTGCCGGTGCGGGCGGACGAGACGATCGAGGAACTGCCGGTGGCGGGCCGCCGGTTCCACTGAGGCCGGACGCGCTTCGCGCGGGGCGTGTGGCGCGGGGTGCGGCGGTGGGTGGTGCGCCGGGGCGCTACTCGGCGGTAGTGGGGGCGGGGGGCTCGGTGGGCGGATTCCCGCAGTCCAGGTCAGGGATGGGTCTGCGCGCGTAGCGCGTGTGGGGGTCCCGTGCGGTGAGAGTTCGTCAATTTCTTTGGCATGACCGCTTCCCCGCGAGGCTACCGGCTGGTATCCAATGTGTGGCCTGCGTCACTCACTGGAGGTTCGATGCCCAGAATCCGTGCTGCCGCCGTCGCGTTCACCGCGGCCGCGCTGACCGTCACCACCCTCGCCGCCGCCACCCAGGCGAGCGCCGCCGGCGTCAACTACGCCGCGCTGGGCGACTCGTACTCGGCCGGGGTCGGCTCCGGCAGCTACACCAGCGACAGCGGCAGTTGCAGCCGCAGCACCAAGGCGTACCCGTACCTGTGGAAGACCGCGCACGCGCCGTCCTCGTTCGCGTTCGTGGCCTGTTCGGGCGCGAAGACCGGGGACGTGGCGGCCAACCAGCTGGGGGTGCTGAACTCGTCGACCACGCTGGTGTCGATCACCATCGGCGGCAACGACGCCGGGTTCGCCTCGACCATGCAGACCTGCGTGCTGGACAGCGAGAGCTCCTGCCTGAGCGCCGTGAACGCGGCCAAGAGCTACGCCACCAACACGCTGCCGGGCCAACTGGCGGGCCTGTACGGGCAGATCCGGGCGAAGGCGCCGAACGCCAAGGTGGTCGTGCTCGGCTACCCGCACCTCTACCAGGTGCCCGGCACCTGCGTCTTCGGCATCTCGAACACCAAGCGGACCGCGATCAACGGCGCCGCCGACACCCTGGACACGGTGATCGCCAAGCAGGCGGCGAACGCCGGGTTCACCTTCCAGGACGTCCGCACGGCGTTCTCCGGGCACGAGATCTGCGGCTCGTCCAGCCAGTGGCTGAACAGCACCACGCTGCCGATCAGCGACAGCTACCACCCCAACGCCAGCGGCCAGGCGAGCGGCTACCTGCCGCTGTTCAGCGCGGCGGCGTGAACCGCGGCGTGATCCGCGGCGGGTAGCGCAGGACGTCCGTGGGGGACGGGGTGACCGGTGGCCGGGCTCGTGCGAGGAGCCCGGCCACCGGTGTCCTTCGGGGGCCGCGCGGGCTCAGCGCAGGTAGGAGGTGAGCGCCGCGGGCTTCAGGCCGGCCCGGTCGGCCGCGTCCAGGGCGCGCCGCAGGTCGGTGGCCAGGGTGTCGGTGAAGTGCAGGATGACGATGTCGCCGGCCTGCAGCGCGCCGCCCGGGTGGGAGGTGTTGGAGGCGCCCCAGCCGAAGTCGGCGTTCGCGGTGACCAGGTACTTCATGCCGCAGTTCGCGGCGGCCTGCTGGGTGTCGGCGTTGGCCGCGAAGTACGGCGGGCGGAACAGCGTCGGGACGGTGCCGTAGCGGGCGGTCACGGCGTCCCGGGCGTCGCAGATCTCGGCCTGCTGCTCGGCCAGCGACAGGCCGGTCAGGTCGCGGTGCGAGACGCTGTGGTCCTCGATCGCGGAGCCGGGCACGGCGGTCGCCTTGGCGAAGTAGTCGGGCTCGAAGCCCTCCGGCATCGGCAGCGGGAACGCGGTGACCGGCACCTTCCGGTCGGCGAGCAGCTGGAGGACCGCCGGGTCGCGGGTCCAGCCGTCGTCGATGGTGATGAAGACGACCGGGTCGGCGGTCGGCGCGTTCGTGGTCAGCGGCACCGGCGCCGGGCTGTCGCCGGCCACCGAGACGTCGTCCACCGCGATCGGGCCCTGGCCGTACCAGCCGTGCACGTACAGCTGCACCGAGGTGGTGTCGGCGCCGGTGGTGAACGAGGTGGTCAGCCGCTGCCAGCCGTCGCCGGTGGACGCCGTCCAGGCCGGGGGGACGTCGTGGCCGGTGCCGCTGGCGCCGAGGAAGGCGTACGAGCCGTGCACCCAGGCGCTGTACGTGTAGCCGGTGTTCGGGCGGACCGCGAGGGTCTGCGTGCACTGGCCGGTGGAGTCGGCCGAGGCGGGGGTGACCGCCAGGGCGGAGCCGCCGGTGCGGGCCGCGGCGGTGACCGCGCCCTCGCCGGGCGCGCAGTGCCAGCCGGGGATCGAACCCCAGTCGGCCAGCGGCAGGGTGGGGATCTCGAAGCCGGGGTTGGTCGCCAGGTTCGGCGCGGCCGGGGCGTCCGCGCGGGCGGCCGGCACGGTGGCCAGCGAGGCCAGCGCGGCGGTGGCGGCGAGGGCCGCGAGACGGCGGCGGGCGGAACTGAGCACGGGTCAACTCCAGTGTGGGGGACGGGCGGAGGAGTGAGTCCCGGAGGGGGCGGGAATCGGGTGGGGGCCCTGCCGCACCAGGCCGGTGCACACAATGGACTGGACCAATCCCGGCGGTCAAGCGGATTGGCCCAACCGGTACCCGAGATCGGTCAACCGGCGTAGAGCTCCTCGATGTCCTCCGCGTACCGCTCCACCACCGCCGCCCGCCTGATCTTCAGCGACGGCGTCAGCAGCCCGTCCTCCACCGAGAACTCGCGCGGCAGCAGCCGGAACGCCCGGATCGACTCCGCCCGCGACACCGAGGTGTTCGCCGCCCCCACCGCCCGCTGCACCTCCTGGTGCAGCTCCGGGTCGACCAGCGCCTCCCAGACGTCCAGCCGCGGCCGCCCGCGGGCCCGCAGCCAGTGCGCCAGCGCCACCGCGTCCAGCGTGATCAGCGCCGCCAGGTACGGCCGGTTCTCGCCCACGATCAGGCACTGGGCGATCAGCGGGTGCGCCCGCACCCGCTCCTCCAGCACCGCCGGCGCCATGTTCTTGCCGCTGGAGGTCACGATCACCTCCTTCTTCCGGCCGGTCAGCGTCAGGTAGCCGTCCTCGTCCAGCACCCCCAGGTCACCGGTCGCCAACCAGCCCCGGCACAGCGCCTCGTCCGAGCAGCGCGGGTGGTTCAGGTACCCCGAGAACACCCCCGGGCCCTTCACCCACACCTCGCCGTCCTCGGCGATCGCCACCGTCGAACCCGGCACCGGGCGGCCCACCGTGCCGAACTTCGGCCGCCGGGGCGGGTTCGCGGTCACCGCCGCCGCCGACTCGGTCAACCCGTAGCCCTCGTACACCGTCATGCCCGCGCCCGCGAAGAACAGCCCCAGCTCCCGCCCCAGCATCGCCCCGCCCGACATCACCGCCCGCACCCGGCCGCCCAGCACCGCCCGCACCCGCTGGTACACCATCCGCTCGTACGCCGCGTGCCGCAGCCGCAGCGCCGGCGACGGGCCCGGGCCCAGCCGGTGCGCCCGGCGCTCCCAGGCCGCCGCCCACTCGACGGCCACCCGCTCGGCCTGGACGAACAGCTCCAGCTTCCCGGCCTCCTCGGCCGCCTCCCGGGCCCGGCGGTGGATCTTCTCGAACACGTACGGCACCGCGTGCAGGAAGGTCGGCTCGAACGCCGCCAGGGCCGGCAGCAGGCTCTCCGAGGACAGCTTCGCGTGGTGGCCGATCCGGATCCCGCCGCGCACCGCCGCGACCTGGGTGATCCGCCCGTACACGTGCGCCAGCGGCAGGAACAGCAGCGTGGCCGGCTGCTCGCCCCGGGTGTCGTGGAACACCTCCGCCCAGCCCGCCAGCAGCGCGTCCGCCACCGACGCCAGGTTGCCGTGGGTCAGCAGGCAGCCCTTGGGACGGCCGGTGGTGCCCGAGGTGTAGACGATCGTCGCCATCGAGTCCGGCGTCACCGCCAGCCGCTGGCGGTGCACCAGCGCGTCCGGCACGCCCGCGCCGTCCGCCGACAACTGCGCCACGCAGTCCCGGTCCAGCTGCCAGATGCCGGTCAGCTCCGGCAGCGCGTCGCACACCGCGCCGACCGTCATCGCCTGGTCCTCGTCCTCCACCACGCAGGCCACCGCCGCGGTCTCGGCCAGGATCCAGCGCACCTGGTCCGGCGCCGCCGTCGGGTACACCGGCACCGGGATCGCCCCGATCGACCAGAGCGCGTAGTCGAACAGCGTCCACTCCCAGCGGGTCGCCGACATCACCGCGACCCGGTCGCCGTAGCGCACCCCGCGGGTCAACAGGCCCTTCGCCAGGGCCAGCACCTCGTCCCGGAAGCGCGCCGCCGACACCGGGACCCACGCCCCGTCCGCCCAGCGCGACGACTGCGTCAGCCGCGGCTCCCGCTCCGCCCGGTCGAACACCGAGTCCGCCAACCCGCCGGCCGGCCCGCCCCCGAGCGCGGGACTGCTGAACTCTCGCAAGGCCCCCCCGATCCCGCCGTCCCCGCCCGCGGCCCGCACAGCCGAGGCGGCACCCGCGAAGCTACCGGATCGGCGCGGCGCTGCCCAGAGTCACCGACCGGCGACACCCCGCAGCGGACGCAGCGCCGCAGGTGGGGGCCGTCCCGCGGCACGGTGGGGAAATTCGAGGACGATCCGGACAACAGCCGATCACGATGCCCTTTCACCCTACGAACGGATGGTCAGGAAGTAGTAGGCTCGCGGCTCTCGAATCCGCCCGTACCCACCCCTGCCCGCCCGCGCCCGCCACCCGACCCCACGTCCCCCGCGCACCCCCACCGCGCCCGCCCCCGCGTCCGGCGGCCTTCCCGCCCGAGGACCACTAAGGACCCGTATGCGCCTGCGCCGCAGCTCGATCCGCGCGAGGATCGTCGCGCTGCTCCTGGTGCCCCTCGCGGCGCTCAGCGGCCTGTGGGTGTACGCCACGCTGGTCACCACCGGCGACGTGTGGAAGCAACTCGACCTCAGCTCCACGTACACCGCCTTCGGCGACCCCGCCGACGAGTACGCCTACGACCTCCAGCAGGAGCGCGCCGCCGCCGTCCTGCGGCTGGCCTCGCCCGGCAACGCCGACTACGCCGCCGCCTACGCCAAGGCCCGCACCGCCACCGACCGCGACCTGCAACTGCTGCGCTACCAGGGCAACAGCAAGGACGCCGGCAAGCTCGACGCCGACCAGCGCGCCCGCTTCCAGGACGTGCTCGCCGTCGCCGACCAGCTCGGCGCCATCCGCAGCCAGATCGGCCAGCAGCGGCAGAGCTGGGACGGCGCCCTCCGGGACTACAGCGACGTGATCACCCCGGTGTTCGCGTTCCGCTCCTCCTTCATCGCCAAGCAGAGCGGCTCGCTGCCCCGCCAGGGCACCATCCTGGTCGAGCTCTCCCGGGCCGGCGAGTACCTCTCCCAGGAGACCGCCGCGATGCGCGCCCTGCGGGCCGGCAGCGAGGCCGCCGCCCAGGACCCGCGCAAGCAGCAGGTCGCGCTCGACGCCATGAACGCCCAGCAGGCGCTGTTCCGGATCTACATCGGCGAACTCGGCGCCGCCGACCGGCAGAGCTACAACACGCTGCGCCTGGGCCAGAACTGGAGCGCGCTCACCGCCGCCGAGAACGGCTTCGACAAGGCCGCCGACCGGGCCCTCGAAGTGCGCGGCGGCGCCGTCGACGCCTGGGGCGAGACCGCCGACAAGGTCCTCGCCGACATCGACGCCATCAACTCCCGGCTCGCCGGGGACATCGGCGACCAGGCCCGCGACAACGCGATCAGCGCGCTGGTCCGCGGCGGCACCGCCGGCCTGATCGGCCTCGCCGCCGTCATCCTCTCCGTCGTCATCTCCTACCGCACCGGCCGCCGCCTGGTCCGCGAACTCGTCGGCCTGCGCAACGCCGCCGCCGACCTCTCCGCCACCCGGCTGCCCTCCGTGATGCTCCGGCTGCGCCGCGGGGACGCCGTCGACGTGGTCGCCGAGGTACCCCAACTGGAGTTCGGCACCGGTGAGATCGGCCAGGTCGGCCGGGCCTTCAACGAGGTCCAGCGGGTCGCCGTCGAGGCCGCCGTCGAACAGGCCGAACTGCGCCGCGGCGTCTCCGCCGTCTTCGTCAACCTGGCCCGCCGCTCCCAGGTGCTGCTGCACCGCCAGCTCACCCTGCTCGACACCATGGAGCGCCGCACCGAGGACCCGCGCGAGCTGGAGGACCTGTTCCGGCTCGACCACCTCACCACCCGCATGCGCCGCCACGCCGAGGGCCTGATCATCCTCTCCGGCGGCTCGCCCGGCCGCGCCTGGCGCAAGCCGGTCCGGATGGTCGACGTGGTCCGCGCCGCCGTCGGCGAGGTCGAGGACTACGCCCGGGTGCACGTGCGGCCCTTCCCCGGCACCGGCCTGCTCGGCGCCGCCGTCGCCGACGTCACCCACCTGGTCGCCGAACTCGTCGAGAACGCCACCGTGTTCTCCCCGCCGCAGACCCAGGTCACCGTCCAGGGCGAGGTCGTCGCGCACGGCTTCTGCCTGGAGATCGACGACCGCGGCCTCGGCCTCAGCGAACAGCACCTCGCCGAGATCAACCAGCGCCTCGCCGTGGAGCAGGAGTTCGACCTCGCCGACACCGACCGGCTCGGCCTGTTCGTGGTCTCCCGGCTCGCCCGCCGGCACGGCATCCGGGTCCACCTGCGCCCCAGCCCCTACGGCGGCACCTCCGCCGTCGTGCTGATCCCGCGCGAACTGCTCGCCGAGACCGTCGAGACCGCCCCCGACGCCCCCCGCACCACCGGCGAGGACACCGGCACCCACCGGCGGCCCCCGGCCCCGGCCGGCCCCGGCCGCGGCGCCCACGCCGCCCCCGCCACCGCCGCGCTCGGCGGACCCCGGCCGTCCGCCGCCGAACCGGCCGGCACGCCCGGCGGACTGCCCCGGCGGCGCAACGCCGGCGCCGCCCCGGCCGCCGAACCCGACACCGCCGGCACCGGACGGCACCGCCGCCCCGAGGATGACGCCGGACGGCCCGCGCTGCCCCCGGGGCCGTCCGCCGCTGTGTCGGCTGCCGCACCCGCCGCCGGGCCCGCGCTCACCCCCGTCGCGGGCGGGCTGCTGCCCAAGCGCGTCCGGCAGGCCAGCCTGGCGCCCCAACTGCGCCCCGGCGCCGACACCGACGCCGCGGCGGCCGCCGCCGAACCGGCCCGCGAGCGGGACCCCGAGGAGGCCCGCTCCGCGTTCGCCTCCTTCCAGCGCGGCTTCGCCCGCGGCCGCGGCGACCGGCTGCAGCCCGCCTCGCTCACCGTGGTGCGCTCCGAGCCCGACCCGGACGACACCGCGCGGCCCGCCGAACGGCCCTCGCCGCTGCGGCCGCTGCTCCCCGGGCAGCCGCCCAGGCTGCGGGTCGCGCTGCCCTCCGCGCCGGTGCCGCACGCGCTGCCCGCCGCCCCCGTCCGCTCCGTCCCGCCGGCCCACCGGCCGCCGACCGCACCGCCCGCACCAGCAGAAGGAACCGAATCATGACCGCAACAACACCGCCGTCCGGGGACCTCGACTGGCTCCTCAACGACCTGGTCGGCCGGGTGGCGACCCTTCGGCATGCGGTGATCCTGTCCAGCGACGGCCTGGCCACCGGCGTCTCCAGCGGCCTGGGCCGCGAGGACGCCGAACACCTCGCCGCGGTCGCCGCGGGCTTCCACAGCCTCGCCAAGGGCGCGGGACGGCACTTCCAGGTCGGCGGCGTCCGGCAGACCATGGTCGAACTGGACGAGGCCTTCCTGTTCATCACCGCCGCGGGCGACGGCAGCTGTCTGGCCGTCCTCAGCGACGCCGAATCCGATGTGGGCCAAATAGCCTACGAAATGGCACTGTTGGTCAAGCGCGTCGGCGAGCACCTGGCCGCCGAGCCGAGGACCTGACCACGCTGCCACTGCCCGGGAGATGACCGATTCGATGAGCGAGCCCGAGCCGACCGAGCCGACCGAGGCCCCCGCCCCGGCCGACCTGAGCGGTGCGACCGCGGACGACGAGGCGGCCGGCGACGAGCCGGTCGACCTGTTCGTCCCCCGCACCCCGGTGGACGACCGCTGGTTCGACGACGACGCCGGACCGATGGTCCGGCTGTTCTCGATGACCAGGGGCCGCGCCCGCCCGGTCGACGACGGCCTGTTCGACCTGATCTCCCTGGTCACCGCCGCCGGGCCGGCCCTCGGCCCCGGCGGCACCCGACCCGACCTCGCGCTCGACCCGGAACACCACGCGATCCTCGAACTCTGCCGCGACGAGCCGCTCAGCGTCGCCGAGTTGGGGTCCTACACCGACCTTCCGGTGAGCGTGGTCCGGGTCCTGCTCGGCGACCTCCACGACGCCGAGCTGATCAGCGTCACCCGACCCGTCCAGCTCGCCCACCAACCGGACGAGCGCCTGCTGCGAGACGTGATCAATGGCCTCCGTGCACTCTGACGCACCGTCAACTTCCGCTGCCCGCAAGGATCCCTGGGGATCCAACGCGGTCAAGATCCTGATCGCCGGCGGCTTCGGCGCGGGCAAGACCACCCTGGTCGGCGCGGTCAGCGAGATCCGCCCGCTGCGCACCGAGGAGTCGCTCAGCGAGATCGGCCGCCCGGTCGACGACACCGCCGGCGTGGAGGCCAAGCGCACCACCACGGTCGCGATGGACTTCGGCCGGATCGACCTGAGGCCCGGCCTCGCGCTCTACCTGTTCGGCACCCCCGGGCAGGACCGGTTCTGGTTCGTCTGGGACGAGTTGGCCCGCGGCACGCTCGGCGCGGTCGTCCTCGCCGACACCCGGCGGCTGGCCGACTCCTTCCCCTCGGTCGACTACTTCGAGCAGCGCGGCATCCCGTTCATCGTGGCCGTCAACTGCTTCGAGGGCACCGAGGTGTACGCCCCCGACGACGTCCGGGCCGCGCTCGACCTGCCGGCCGCGGTGCCGGTGCTGCTGTGCGACGCGCGGCGGCGCGAGGACGGCAAGGAGCTGCTGATCCGGCTGGTCGAGCACGCGGCCGAGCGGGCCGGCGTCCGGCTGTAACGCCCCGTCCGAGCGGGCCGCCGTCCCACCGGACGGCGGCCCGCTCGCGTTCCCGCTGCGCATTCCGGCCGAGAAGTCAAGGTAGTTCTGCCACCGATATTTCTCGCGTTGCAGCAGGTCACAGCGGTGGAGTCCGAATCGCGGATGTTTTCCGTCTCGCCCTGCGGATAAGCCCCTCCGGTGGGTTGCCTTCCGGGTGCCGGGCGTGGAAGTCTCGTACCCGTGCCCGCCGCCGTTCGCGGTCGGGCCGGACACTCAGGGGGAGGAGCCGCACCATGACCGCATCGGTCCGCATCGCCGCTCTCCCCCTCCTCACCGTCCGCCGGTACCTGGACCACGGCCGGATCTACAGCACCTGCTGTCGCTGACGCGCCGCCACCTCCCGCACTGACAGCGGGAGTTCCGCGGCCCCGCGTCCCCCCGTCGACCGCACCCGACGCCGTCGACCCCCCGCCGCGCTCCGGAGAGCAACCGTGCACGCTCGCACCCTCCTCGAACCCTTCTGGCCCTCGCGCCGGAACCACCACTTCGACCAGACCTGTCGGCGCGCGACCCGCGCCTCCCGGCCCCGGACCTGACCAACCGTCAACTCCCGTGCGCCGGAAGCGCAGACGACGACCACCCACCGACCGTCACGCGCGAAAGAGCCCTCACATGTCGTACGCCGCCACCGCCACCACCTCCACTCCGCACCTGCGCGCCGTCCGGGCGCTGCCGGGCCTCGCCCCGACCGCCCCCGAGCACCGCCGCCCCGCGCCGGCCCGCCAGGCCGTGCCGACCGTCCCGACCGTCGCCCCGGCCCCCGAGAGCCTGCTGGCCGGCCTCCAGGACGGCGCCGCCGTGGTCGCCGCCCTCCCGCAGTCCGTCCTCCCGCAGGGGCTGCTCGCGCAGCTCGGCGCGGCCAACTCCCCGCTGGTCGGCTACCTGGTGCTGGTCCCCGCGGAGGCCCCGGCCCCCGCCGCGCCCACCCCCGTCGCCGCCCCGGCCGCCCCCGTCGCCGCCCGCCCGTTCACCCGCCCCGCGGACAACGGCATCTCCGTCGACCTCGACCGCCGCAACGCGTACGTCGACGGCGTGCTGCTCGACCTCACCTACCTCGAGTTCGAGCTGCTCGCCCACCTCACCGAGCACCCGCACCGCGTCCACACCCGCGACCAGCTGGTCCACACGGTCTGGGGCTACGGCCACGTCGGTGACGGCCGCACCGTGGACGTCCACGTCGCCCGCCTGCGCCGCAAGCTCGGCGCGGCCTACCGCGACACCATCGTCACCGTCCGCCGGGTCGGCTACAAGTACGCGCCGGCCGCGTAGCGGTAGGGGTACAGCGCGGTACAGCGCAGCGCAGCACGCGGCGAGGCCGCGACGCGGGCAGTCGGTCGACGCCCCGTCGCGGCCTCTCGGCGTCCTGCGGGGGCCGGGCGGTCGGGCGGTGGTCAGTCGTCGGAGCCGGAGCCGGAGCCGGAGCCGGGGCCGTCAGGGCCGTCGCCGTCGCGGGCGGCCTTCGCCGCGTCATGGGCCCAGCCGGCCAGCAGCGCGCCGCCGACGGCCGCCAGGACGTGGACGCCGATGCCCGCGGCGAACCCGCCCGGCAGCCAGCCGAGCAGGCCGGCGTCGTCGTGGTCGACCAGTTGGCGGATCGCCCCCTGGCCCCCGAGGACGAGCAGGACCATGCCGAGGCCCTGGAGGATGCCGTACTTCACTGCCCGTCTCCCGTTCGCGCGCCGTTCCGACCCGCCGAGCATACGGCGCCGGTCGGGCCCGGGGTCAGCGCTGGTCCGGCGGCAGCAGGAGGACGGTCAGGGCCGCCGCGCAGGCGTGGGCGTGGGCCAGGACGCGCGGCAGGGCCTCGTCGGTGAGGTGGGCCGGGGTGGAGCGGACGGCGAGGGCGAAGCGGGCGGTCGCGGTGTGGTCGAGGACGGGGACGGCCAGGGTGCGGACGCCGGCCGCGGACTCGCCGTCGTTGAGGGCGTGGCCGCGCTCGCGGGTCAGGGCGAGCTCGGCGTCCAGCGCGGCGGAGTCGGTGAGGGTGCGGGCGGTGTAGGCGGGCAGCGGCCCGCTCAGCGGCGGCTCGGTGGGGGAGGGCCAGGCCAGCAGCACCTTCCCGAGCGCGGTGGAGTGCAGCGGGCGGCGCAGGCCGAGACCGGTGGAGGGCAGGACGGAGCCGCCGACCAGGATGACGGCCTGCGGGCCGGAGCGGATCGCCAGGTCGGCGGTGGCGCCGGTGCGCCGGGCCAGCCGGTCGAGCTCCGGGCCGGCCAGGTGCAGGCCGCGCTGGTGGAAGGTGAGCTGGCCGAGTTCGGCGACGGCCGGGCCGAGCCGGTAGCGGGCGGTGCGCTCGTCCTGGTCGAGGAAGCCGGTGGCGACCAGGGTGCGGGCCAGCCGGTGCGCGGTGGAGACGGACAGGCCCATCCGGCGGGCGAGTTCGGAGGCGCTCAGGTCGGGCCCGTTGTCGTGGAAGCAGTGCAGCAGGCCCAGTGCCCGGTGGACCGCCTGCGCGCCGCTCGGCGGGGCGGGAAGGGTTCCGGAGCCGGGCATCGCACCTCATCGGGATCGGGGTCGGGATCGGAGTCGGGGTCGTGATCGGGATCGGGGCCGTGATCGGAGTCGCGGGCGGCTCGGCGGGATCGGGGCGGGGCGCGGCCCGCGCGGGCTCAACGGCCGTGGTTTTCCCAGGATATGGGGGTGATCACTGCGGAAGTGTGTCGGCGGTGTTGCGGCTGCCCGGCCTTCTGTGAACAGGTGATCCCATCATCTGGCAAGGCTTGATTCCACCCCGGCCGGATGGAACGCTCAGTCCATCAGCCGGTTCGAGCAGGAGGGAGTCCACCGTGAAGACGCACCGGTGCCACTCCTCCTGTTGTCGCTGACCGCCCCGACGCCCTTTCCCCGCCGCGCCGTTCTTCCCATCATGCGGAAGATTCCGCGTGCGCCTCCTGCCGAATTCCGGAGCCCCGCCATGAGCACGCCCCCCGCCGCGCCGCCGTACCCCGACACCCTCTGGTTCACCCGCTGCCCGGTGCCGACCGCGACCGGCATCGCCGCCGACCGCGGCTGGCTGGCCGAGGAGTTCGCCGCCGAGGGCATCGCGGTCCGCTCGCTGCAGGACGTCCCGCCGGAGGTCGCCGCCGACCACCACTACACCCACGCGCTGACCGGCCTCTTCCGGGAGGGCGGCAACGTCCCGGCGCTGTGGGCGCGTTCGCGCGGCGAGCGGACCAGGCTGATCGGCCTGACCTGGATCGAGGAGCGCCAGGCGATCCTGGCCCGGGCCGACAGCGGCATCACCTCCGCCGGGCAGCTGCGCGGGCTGCGGCTCGCGGTGCCCCGGCACCCGATCGCGATCGACTTCTGGCGGGCGATGGCGCTGGCCGGCCACCACGGCGCGCTGGCCTCGGCCGGACTCGGCTGGGAGGACGTCGAGTCGGTCGACGTCGAGGCCGCGCCCGGCGGCGGCCAGTGGGAGGCCGAACTGGCCGCGCTGGCGGACGGCCGGGTGGACGCCGTGTACGTCAAGGGGGCGCTCGCCGTGGAGGCCGCGCGCCGCCACGGGGCGGTGCCCGCCGTGGAGTTGGACGCGCTGCCGGACCGCCGCCACCGGGTCAACAACGGCACCCCCCGCCCGATCACCGTGCACCAGCAACTCCTGGACGAGCAGCCCGAGTTGGTCGCCCGCTTCCTGGCCGTACTGCTGCGGGCCGCCGACTGGGCGGCCGACCGGCCGGAGGACGTCGCCCGGATCCTCGGCGCCGAGACCGGCGCCGGACCGGAGGGCGTCGCGGGCGCCTACGCGGCCGGCAGCCACCGCACCCTGCACCCCGACCTCTCCGCGGACCGCCTCGAACTGCTCGCGCGGCAGGAGGAGTTCCTGCACGCCCACGGCTTCCTCGCCGACCGGGTCGACGTCCACGCCTGGGCCGACCCCGCCCCGCTGGCCGCCGCCCGCGCCCTGCTCGCCGCCCGCTCCTGACCTTCCCGACGACCCCCTCTGTTGGAGAACCCCATGCGCACCACCGTCCGCCGCCCGCTGCTCGCCGCCACCGCGCTGACCGCCGTCGCCGCGCTCGCCCTGACCGCCTGCGGCTCCTCCGCGAAGGACGCCGGGGCCTCCGCCGACGGCAAGGGCGGCGCCCAGGTGGTGCTGCGGGTGCCCGACCCCGGCAACTCCGGCTTCCTCGCCAAGGGCAAGAAGGACGGCTCGCTGGACAAGGCGCTGGCCGCCGCGCACGCCAAGGTGGTGTGGACCGGCAGCGCCGGCCCGTTCGCCCCCGCCGCGCAGGCCCTGAACGCCGACCAACTGGACGTCGCCCAGGGCTCGATCACCTCGGCCGTCGCCGCGCTCGCCCAGAAGCCCGGCTTCAAGCTGTTCGCGCAGATCGAGCCGGACGTCGCCGGCGAGGGCATCCTGGTGAAGAACGACTCGCCGATCAAGGAGATCAAGGACCTGGTCGGGAAGAAGGTCGCCGTCTCGCAGGGCGGCACCTCCGAGTACCTGCTGCTCAAGGCGCTGGAGAAGAACGGCATCCCGACCGACAAGGTCGAGCGGGTCTACCTGCGGGCCGACCAGACCTCCGGCGTGTTCAACTCCGGCCAGGTCGACGCCTGGGCGACCTGGGGCACCTTCTCGATCCCGGCCATCGCCAACGCGAACGCCCACTTCCTGGCCAACGGCAAGGCCGTCGGCAGCGACAACTACGCGATCTGGGCGGTGCGTTCGGGCTTCGCCGAGAAGCACCCCGAGGTGGTCAAGGCGTTCTACGGCTACCTGCACGAGAACGCCGCCAAGGAGAAGGCCGACCCGGCCGGCTACCTCAACGTGTTCACCGACGCCGGCCCGACCGCCGTCACCCCCGCCGAGAAGGAGATCGCCGTCGACTTCGGCAAGCAGCGCGCCGTCGACTCGCCGATCACCGACGCCGACGCCGCCCGGTTCGCCGTGGTCGCCAAGTTCTACGCCGACCAGGGCGTCACCAAGAGCCTGGTCGACGTCAAGCCCTACCTGATCGACGTCAACTCCCTGGCCGGGAGCGGAAAGTGACCACCAGTACCGAACAGGCCCGGGCCGCGGGGCTGGTCGCCCCGCGGGCCCGCGCCACCGCCACCCGGCCGCGCGGCGTCTCGCTCGCCCTGCGCACCCTGGGTCCGCTGGCCCTGATCGCCGCCTGGCAGATCTCCTCCGCGACCGGCGCCCTCACCCCCGACGTGCTCGCCTCGCCCGGCCAGGTCCTGCAAGCCGTCCAGGAGTTGTGGGGCAACGGGCAGCTGTCCGACGCGCTCTCCACCTCGCTGACCCGGGCCGCCCTCGGCCTGCTGTTCGGCGCCGGCATCGGCCTGGTGCTCGGCGTGGTCACCGGATTCTTCCGGCTCGGCGAGGAACTGCTCGACTCGGCGGTCCAAGTCCTGCGCACCGTACCGTTCCTGGCGCTGGTGCCGCTGTTCATGGTCTGGTTCGGCATCACCGAGACGGCGAAGATCGCGCTGATCGGCGTGGCCACCTCCTTCCCGATGTACGTCTCCGCGTCCGGCGGCGTCCGCAACACCGACCGCAAACTCGTCGAGGCGATGCGCAGCTTCGGCCTCTCCCGCTGGGCGATCGTCCGCGAGGTGGTGCTCCCCGGCGCGCTGCCCGCGCTGCTCTCCGGGCTGCGGCTGTCGATGACGCTCAGCGTGATCGCGCTGATCGCCGCCGAGGAGATCAACTCCACCGAGGGGATCGGCTACCTGATGGCCCAGGCGCAGAACTTCTCGCGCACCGACGTGCTCGCCGTCTGCATCCTGATCTACGGCCTGCTCGGCCTCGCCGCCGACGGCGCGGTCCGCGTCCTGGAACGCGTCCTGATGCCCTGGCGGCCCACCGGAGCACGACGGGGGACCGGACGATGAGCGCCACCACGACCACCACCACGACCGCGACCACCCCCGCCGTCCACCTCCGGGGCCTGCGCCGGGTGTTCGGCACCCGGGCCGTCCTGGACGGCGTCGACCTGGACATCGCCCGCGGCGAGTTCGTCGCCCTGCTCGGCGCCTCCGGCACCGGCAAGACCACCCTGCTGCGGATCCTCGGCGCGCTCGACCGCGCCGACGAGGGCACCGTGCTCGTGCCGCCCTCGCGCACCGTGGTGTTCCAGGAGCCCCGGCTGATCCCGTCCAAGCGGGTCCTCGGCAACGTCACCGTCGGCCTGCCGCGCGGCGCCGCCACCAAGGAGACCGGCCGCCGGGCCCTCGCCGAGGTCGGCCTCGCCGACCACGCCGACGCCTGGCCCGGCACCCTCTCCGGCGGCGAGGCCCAGCGCGCCGCCCTCGCCCGGGCCCTCGTCCGCGAACCCGAACTGCTGCTGCTCGACGAGCCGTTCGCCGCCCTGGACGCCCTCACCCGGCTGCGCATGCAGGACCTGGTCGGCGAGCTGTGCCGCAAGCACCGGCCGGCCGTCCTGCTGGTCACCCACGACGTGGACGAGGCGATCCGGCTCGCCGACCGGGTGGCCGTGCTGCGCGACGGCGCGCTCGTCCGGGACGAGACCGTCACCGTCGAACGCCCCCGGGACGCCGCCGACCCCGACTTCGCGGCGCTCCGCCGCCGCCTGCTCGCCGACCTCGGCGTGCACCAGGACTCCGCAGCACCGCACGTCAACGCAGCACCGCACGTCACCGCAGCACAGCACGTCAACTAGCCTCCCCCGCAAGAGAAGAGACCGCCATGACCGTCATCGTCGGTGTGCACCGCTCCAACCCGTCGCTCTACCACCTGGCCCGACTCGACTACCTCCAGCAGGAGTTGGCCCCGCTCGGCGAGAGCGCCGAGTTCCACCACTACGCGGACGGCACCAAGACCGGCCCCTACCTGGCCGACGGCACCATCGACTTCGGCGGCACCGGCTCCACCCCGCCGATCACCGCGCAGGCCGCCGGACACGACATCGTCTACACCGCCGTCTCCGCGCCCCGCCCCGACCACGGCGCGCTGCTGGTCGCCGCCGACGGCCCGGTGCACTCGGTCGCCGACCTCAAGGGCGGCACCGTGGTGCTCGGCATCGGCTCCTGGCAGACCCACCTGCTCGCCAAGGCCCTCGACCAGCACGGCCTCTCCTACCGCGACGACATCACCGCCGAGCGCCCGGCCGGCGACGAGGCCGAGCGGCTGGCCGACGGCCGGATCGCCGGCTGGATCGCCCAGGGCGCCGAACTCGCCGCCGCCCGCCGCACCGGGGCGTTCCGCGAGCTGATCCGCACCGGCGACGTCATCACCGACCGCTCGGTGTTCTTCGCCCGCCGCGACCTCGCCGTCCAGCGCCCCGAGGTGGTCGCCGCCATCGTCACCGCCCTCCAGCGCGCCGACCACTGGGCCGCCGCCAACCCCGCCGAGGCCGCCGCGATCGCCGCCGCCGACCAGGGCGGCGAGGCCGCCGACTGGCAGACCGCGCTCGCCGCCCTGCCCTGGCGACTGGAGCCCGCCACCGCCGAGTTCGTCGCCGAACAGCAGGAGGCCGCCGACATCTTCCACCGGGTCGGCTTCATCGAGCGCGCCGTCACCGTCGCCGACATCCACCTGCCCGAGCTGGAGCAGCCCGTCGCCGCCGCCGTCGCCGCCGCCTCCCCGGTCGCGAAGGAGGTCTGAGCGCCATGGCCACCGAAGTCCTCTGGTACCTGATCCCCCGCGAGGGCCACTACCCGTGGGAGCCCGAAGGCCGCCGCCCGGTCGACCTCGGCTACCTCCAGCACCTGGCCGCCACCGTCGAACGCCTCGGCTACACCGGCGCGCTGCTCGCCACCGACCAGTACGACGTGTGGACGCTCGGCTCCGCGCTCGCCGCCGCCACCGGCCCCGGCTTCCAGCCGCTGCTCGCCGTCCACCCCGGCCTGGTCTCGCCCACCCTGCTGGCCAAGATGGCGCTCTCCTTCGAGCACCTGCACGGCCCCGGCCGGCTGCGCTTCAACGTGGTCAACGGCTCCACCAACCAGCTGCGCGAGTACGGCCTGCACGTCGAGCACGACGACCGCTACCGGCTCTCCGCCGAGTACTGGAGCCTGGTCAAGCGCCTCACCAGCGGCGAAGTCTTCGACCACGAAGGCGAGTTCTACCAGCTGAAGAACGCCGGCGGCTCGCTCCGCGACCTCCCGCCGCTGCGCGAGGGACGCATCCCGCTCTGGTTCGGCGGCTCCTCCCCGGCCGGCATCGAGGTCGCCGCCGAACACGTCGACGTCTACCTCACCTGGGGCGAACCCCCGCACCTGCTCAAGGAGAAGCTGGAGAAGGTCCGCGAGCGCGCCGCCGCCCACGGCCGCACCCTGCGGCTCGGCCTGCGCCTGCACCTGATCGTCCGCGACACCGAGGAGCAGGCCTGGGCCGCCGCCGACCGGCTGCTCGACGTCACCAGCGAGGCCACCTACGCCCGCCAGCTCGGCGGCCGGGCCGACGAGGACGGCGTCGGCTGGCAGCGCCAGTTCCGCCAGCACGGCGGCAAGGTCCCGGCCCACGCCCGCGAGCTGGAGACCCACCCCAACCTGTGGCCCGGCATGAGCCTGTTCCGGCCCGGCCCCGGCACCGCCGTGGTCGGCTCCACCGACCAGGTCGTCGAACGACTGCGCGAGTACCAGGAGTTGGGCGTCGACACCTTCATCCTCTCCGGCAACCCGCTGCTGGAGGAGGCCTACCGGGTCGCCGAGACCGTGCTGCCGAAGCTCCACCCCTGAGCCACCGCACCCCCGCGACCGAACGGGCGGGCGGCCGAACTCCCCCCGGCCGCCCGCCCGTTCGGCGCTCTTCCGGCTACCGGCTGATCCGGTCGATCTCCGCCAGCTCCTCGGCGGTCAGCGGACCGGCCGCCAGCGCGTCCAGGTTCTGGTCCAACTGCCGCACGCTCGACGCGCCGATGATCACCGACACCACCCGCTCGTCCCGCAGCACCCAGGACAGCGCCAACTGCGCCAGGCTCTGCCCGCGCCCCTCCGCGACCTTCGCCAGCGCCCGCAGCTGCTCCAGCTTCGCGCCGGTCAGCGCCTCCTCCTTCAGGAAGTGGCCCACCGACATCCGCGACCCGGCCGGCACGTCACCCGACAGGTAACGGTCCGTCAATAGGCCCTGCGCCAGCGGCGAGTAGGCGATCAGCGCGGTCCGCGTCTCGCCCACCGCGTCCAGCAACCCCTGCTCCGGCTCCCGGTTCAGGATCGAGTAGCTCGCCTGGTTCAGCAGGCACGGCGTCCCCAGCTCGCGCAGGATCGCCACCGCCTCCCGGTGCTGCTCCGCCGGGTAGTTGGAGATCGCCGCGTACAGCGCCCGGCCCGAGCGCACCGCCGTGTCCAGCGCCCCCATCGTCTCCTCCAGCGGGGTGGTCGGGTCCCACCGGTGCGAGTAGAAGACGTCGACGTAGTCCAGGCCCATCCGGCCCAGCGACTGGTCCAGGCTCGCCAGCAGGTACTTGCGGCTGCCGCCGTCCCCGTACGGGCCCGGCCACATGTCCCAGCCCGCCTTCGAGGCGATGAACAGCTCGTCCCGGAACGGACGGAAGTCCTGCGCGAACAGGTAGCCGAAGTTGCGCTCCGCACTGCCGTACGGCGGACCGTAGTTGTTCGCCAGGTCGAAGTGCGTCACCCCCCGGTCGAAGGCCCGGCGCAGCACCGCGCGCTGCACGTCCAGCGGCTGGGTGTCACCGAAGTTGTGCCACAGGCCGAGCGAGACGGCGGGCAGCTGCACGCCGCTGCGCCCGGCGCGGCGGAAGGTCATCGAGTCGTAGCGGTCGCTTGCGGGGAGGAAGCTCATGGCCAGCATCCTGCCAGGTGAGGGCCCCCGACGGGACCAACGGCCCTGCCCGTGGACACCCGCCCCGACGTACCCTGGCCGGGCGGAGCAGCGCGCCACCACCCGTCACGGCGCGTGACCGCGGACGACCGCACCAGGAGGCCCCGCCGTGACACCGCCGGACACCGCCAAACCGGACATCACCAGCCGGGCCGACCTCGAACACGCCCTCCGGCTGTTCTACCGCGCCGCCTTCGCCGACCCGCTGATCGGCCCGCACTTCACCCAGATCGCCCGCCTCGACCTGGAGCGCCACCTCCCCCGCATCACCGACTTCTGGGAGAGCGCCCTGCTGCGCACCGCCTCCTACCGCGGCAACGCGCTCGCCCCGCACGCCGCGCTGCACGCCGCCGCCCCGCTCACCGCCGCCCACTTCGGCCGCTGGGTCCAACTCTGGCGCGCCACCCTCGACGGCCGCCACGCCGGCCCCGTCACCGAACGCGCCAAGGCCCAGTCGCAGCGCATCGCCGTCGCCATGCTGCGCCGCCTCGGCGAACCCGACACCGGCGGCGGCAGCGGCGGCTTCGTCCCGCTCACCGCCGTCCGGCTGGCCTCCGGCGGCGCCGCGCCCTGACCGGCGGGCCGACCGGGCCGGCCGGGCTGGTCCGGGGCGGGCCGGGGCGGGCCGGTCAGGTGCCGGCCACCGGATGCGGCTCCGCGAGCCGACCCTTCGGCGTACGGTCGGCCGGCTCCGGCGCCGGCCCCTCGGACGCCCGGGGCTCGCGCAGGTCCGGGATGCGGCGCAGGCCGCCGCTCACCGTGCTGTACGCGGCCAGCAGCAGCAGGACGCCCGCGTTCAGCAGCAGCACGGTGGACCCGGCGAAGTGGTCCAGCAGCACGCCGCTGGCCAGCGGGCCGAACGGGACGAACAGCGCGGGCGCGATGCCGCAGGCCGTCTGCACCCGCCCCAGCAGGTGGTCGGGGACGGAGTGCAGCCGGGCCGCCGAGATCACCGCGTTCGCGGCCGGCGAGGTCAGCCCGCACAGGCCGATCACCAGCGCGGTGAACAGCACCCCGTAGCCGAGCGCCAGCAGCGGCGTCAGCAGCGCCGTGCTCCAGCACACCGCCAGCACCAGGGTGCGCGGGGCGAGGGTGCGCCCGGCCCGCGCCGAGAAGAGCGCACCGACCAGGTTGCCCGCGCCCGACATCGCGATGATCAGCCCGTTGTGGTAGCTGCCGCCCGGCCCGGAGCGCGCGCCCTCCGCGACCAGCACCACCACGATGCCGCTGAACACGAAGTTCACCAGCGCCGCGTTCACCAGCGTGTACCGCAGGAACGCGCTGCGCCGCACCTCCACCAGCCCGGTCGTCAAGTCCTTGAGGAACGGCGGCCGTTCGGCCCGCGGCCGGCCCGCCCCCGGCGCCTCCCTCGGCAGCCGGACGAACAGCACGCACAGCGCGGACGCCGCGAACGAGGCCGCGTCGACCACGAACGGCAGCACCGGCGTCACGGCGTACAGCGCCGCCCCCAGCATCGGCCCGGCCAGCGTGGCGACCGCCGAACGGGCCTGGGCCATCGACACCGCGGTGGTCAACTGGCCGCGCGGCACCACGTGCCGCAGCGCCGCCGACGCGGCCGGCCCGAACGGCGCGCCGAGCAGGCTGTTGAGCACCGCCAGCCCCACCGCGACCGGCAGGTTCACCCGGTCGGCGAGCACCACCAGCGCGAACAGCGCGAACGCGGCGGTCCGGGCCAGGTCGCAGAACAGCATCACGGTGCGGCGGCTCAGCCGGTCGACCAGCACCCCGGCCGGGAAGCCGGCGAACAGCGAGGAGACGATCTCCGCGAAGGTGACCAGCCCGAAGTCGGTGATCGAGTGGGTCGCCGCCAGCAGGACCAGGGGCAGCGCGATGTACGTCGCCTGCGAGCCGAACGCGGACAGCGCGTGGGCGAGCCACAGGCGCTGGTAGTCGGGATTGCGGTACAGCGGGGTGGGCGGGGCGTCAGCCACGGCGGTCCTCCCGGAGCCGGATCGAGCGGGGGTCGAATGGGGAATCGGGTGGCAACGGAACGGCCGGGGCGGCCGGCGCCGTCGAAGGGCACCGGCCGCCCCGGCCGTTCCCGGTCGCGCCCCACGGGGGTGAGGGGCCGCGACCGGGGGCCTGTGGAGCACGCGACGGTCAGACCGCGTCCTCTTCGATCTTGCTGTGGCAGTAGTTGGAGATGGTGCTCCACTCGTTGAGCTCGCCCTCGTCGGTGTCGGCGACGGACAGGTTCTGCAGCTTCAGGATCTCGGACATGGTGAACTCCTCTGGGGTGTCTGGTCGTTGGTCGTTGTGCGCAGTAGTGCGAGGACTGCTCAGACCGCGTCCTCTTCGATCTTGCTGCCGCAGTGGTTGGAGATGGTGCTCCAGTCGTTGAGCTCGCCCTCGTCGGTGTCGGCGACGGACAGGTTCTGCAGCTTCAGGATCTCGGACATGGTGAACTCCTCTGGGGTGTCTGGTCGTTGGTCGTTGTGCGCAGTGGTACGGGGGCTGCTCAGAGCGCTTCTTCGTCGATCTTGCTGCCGCAGTGGTTGGAGATGGTGCTCCAGTCGTTGAGCTCGCCTTCGTCGGTGTCGGTGACGGACAGGTTCTGCAGCTTCAGGATCTCGGACATGGTGAACTCCCTGGTTTTGGTTGGTTGTCGGTGCGTCGGCAATGCAGGACGGGCTGCTCAGAGCGCTTCTTCGTCGATCTTGCTGCCGCAGTAGTTGGAGATGGTGCTCCACTCGTTGAGCTCGCCCTCGTCGCTGTCGGCGACCGACAGGTTCTGCAGCTTCAGGACCTCGGACATCGTGAACTCCCTTGTTTCGGTGGTGCGTCGACTCCCGGGCGGTCGCCCGGGAGGGGCAGGTGGGGCCCGGCGGCAGCGGGCTCAGGGGCGGGCGGCCGCCAGGGCCGGCAGGGTGGCGCCGGGCAGGTCCAGCGGCGCGCCGGCGGCGGCGTGCAGGGCCAGCAGGACGCCGGCGGTGCCGGTGGAGAGGTCCATCGACAGGCGGTGCAGCTGGTCGCCGGCGAACGCGGTGCCCCCGCCGTACGGGACGGCGTGCCAGCCGAGCAGGCGCCGCTGGCGGGCGAGCGGTTCGGCGGTGCCGGGGCGGTCGCGGTGTTCGGCGAGCAGGGCCAGCAGGCCGGCCCGGCCGTGGAACAGCCCGCCGAAGATCACCAGCCGGGCGCGGGCGGCCAGCAGGATCCCGTCCAGGGCGCGGGCGAACTCCTCGTCCTCGGGCCGGTGCCGCAGGTAGTGGCCGAGCAGCAGGCCGACTCCGGCGCTGCCGCTGCCCAGGTAGGGGAGCAGCCGGGTGCCGTCCAGCAGGTTGACCGCGCCCTCCTCGCTGGTGCGGCAGCGCGCCAGGTCGGCGCGCAGGGCGCGGGCGGCCAGGTCGAGGTGGGCCGGGTCGCCGCCGTCCTGGTGCAGGTGCAGGAAGAACGAGGCGGTCCCGCTCGGGCCGGTCAGCAGTCCGGCGCCGTCCCGGGGCGGTGCGGCCGGGTCGAGGGTGGCGGCGAGCCGTTCGGCGGTGCGGTCGAGGGCGTCGCGCAGGCCGCCGTCGCCGGTGGCGCGGTGCAGCCGGTGCAGGGTCAGTCCGATGCCGGCCAGGCCGTTGCGGAGCGACGGCTCGTCGGTCCGGCCGGCCCGGTCGAGGAGGTCCAGGGCCTTTTGCGGGTGGCCGAGTTCGTCCAGGACGAGGGCGGCCCCGTGCAGGCCGCCGTACAGGCCGGGCCGCGGGTCGCGGCTGCGGCGGGCGGCCCGCCACAGCCAGTCGGCGTGCTCCTCGTCGACCGGCTGCCCGGTGGCGTGCAGGGCGTGCAGGACGCCGGCCGCGCCGTGCTCCAGGGTGTGGCCGCCGTCGGTCAGCCCGGCCGGGTCGCCCGGGAAGAGGCGGTCGGTGCGGTGCGGGGTGGCGGAGGCCAGGATCGCCCGGGTGAGCGCGGCGGTCAGCCCGTCGGTGTCGGCCGGGTCGGCGAACGGGTCCTCGGGGGCAGGGAGTCGGACGGAGGGGCGGCGCAGGCCGCTGCGCACCCGTGCGGTGTGGGCGGTCGGGACGGGGAAGAACTCGGCCATGGCGTCCGCGAGTTGGTCGACCTTCGCGGGCTGGAGGTCGAGCAGCATGGTGTACGGCAGGAACAGCGCGAGCCGGATGCAGTCCAGCGCGTACCTGTCCCGGGCGAAGCCGGCCGTGGCGTGCGGGGCGACGAACCCCGGGCAGGCGACCGAGGGTTCGGGCTCGTGCTCCGGGCGGTGCGCGACCTCGAAGTCGACCAGGCAGATCCGGCCGTCCGGGCGGAGCAGCACGTTGGCGGGGTGCAGGTCGCCGAACGCGTAGCCGCGGGCGTGCACTTGGTCGATCGCCAGCTCCAACTGGCGGACGATGTCCAGGGCTTGCTCGGTGTACCGGGCCAGCTCGGCGGCGGTCGGCTCGGGGCGGGTCAGCGGGTTGGAGCGGGCCAGGAACTGGCGCAGCGTCTCGCCCTCGACGTACTCCTCCGCCAGGTAGTGGTGCTCCCAGACGGTGAACTCGTCCAGCAGCCGGGGGACGAACTCCAGCCCGGCCAGGGCGCGCAGGGCCCGCGCCTCGGTGCGCAGCCGGGTGACCGCGTCGGCCCCGGCCCCGTCCAGTCCGGCCAGCGGCCGGGCCTCGCGCAGCACCACCCGGCCGCCGTCGGTCCGGCTGCGGGCCAGGTAGACGCCGCCGCCGTTGGAGAAGTGCAGCGCCCGCTCGATCAGGTAGGGCAGCCCCGGCTGGCCGGCCGCGGCGGCCTCGTCGGCGCGCAGCTGCTCGGCCACGCACTCCGGCGGCTCCAGCCACTGCGGCAGTTCGAAGTACGGCTCGCGCCGGTCCGGGACGAGGGTGCCGTCCGGCCGGGCGATCGCCAGCACCCGCTCGCCGCTCTCCAGCGTGCACCAGCGCTCCAGGAAGCCGCCGTACCGCAGGTACAGCGGACCGTCCTGCCAGCGCAGGTCGCCGAGCACGTACGGGGCGCGGCGGCCGGCCAGCAGCGGGCCCAGCCCGTCCAGTGCGTCGCGGAGCCGCTCGTCGTCGGCCGGGTACAGCGTCATCAGCTTGCCGCTGCTGCCCCGGCGGGCGTACTTGCCGTTGTTCAGGTGGTGCACCCGCGGGCTGACCAGGAACTTGTGCGGCAGGCCCGCCTCCAGGCAGTAGGCGGTGACCAGTTCGATCACCTCGGCGGCTTCGGCCGGCACCGCGGAGACGTGGATCTTCCAGCCCTGGTCCGGCAGTTCGGCGCCCTCGGGGGCGAGGAAGAACCAGGAGCCGTTCTGGTGGCTCCGCCAACCCGCCGGGACGGGACGGTCGACGGCGGCGAACCGGCGCTTCGCGGCGCCGTGCACGGGGTGGTCGTAGAAGTGCGGATCGTCCCCGGCGAACAGGTGGTGATTGCGTTTCACGTCGTCCACCCCTTTCCGTGATTCGGAGATTCAGCGATTCGGTCATTCGGTGATTGTGGTGAATGCGGAGAATTTCTCGGCGATCTCCCCGGCCGGCCGCCGCCGGAAGCGGATTCCGGTGCGGCCGCGCCTATTCGGGGGAGCCGGGTGGATCAGGCGACGACCCAGCCCTCGTTCAGGTTGCGGCGGGTGTCGCCGAGGACGCGGTCGGTGCGCTCCGCGGACTCCGGCGAGTCGGCGAGGAAGTTCGACGTGGCGTGCATAGCGGGCTCCTTGGCGAAGATCGGTGGGTATCACTGACCCCAGGTCACGTCGTCGGTGTGGGCCGTCGGCGTGGCGGTGGGCGACGGGGACGCGGTGGCGGACACCTGCGGGCCGTCGGCCCGGAGGGTGGTGCCGAGCGGGGAGGAGTGCGCCGGAACGGCCAGGCCGACGGCGGCCGAGAGGCCGGCGACGAGGAGTGCGGCGAGCACGGTGCGGGCCGTACGGGTGGCGTTCACGGAATTCTCTCCCCTGGTGAAATCGAATCTGCTGCGGCATCCTCCGGGTTTTCCCGGAGTGTTCCCGTGCCGTCGGCTTTCGGGATTCCGCGCTTTCGGGATTCCGCGCTTTCCGGTCTCGTGCTCCCCGGCGCTTTCCTCCCTGCCGACACCTCTACTCTGGCGCGTCCGGCGGGGGCGTGGAAGGCCGTCGGGGTGGACGGAAGTTGTCCTGGCACAAGTCGTCCACTCGTCCCACCCGTCACACCGGCCTCACCAGCCCCCGGGTGCACGCGAACCGCCCCGTGCCCCTCCGGTTCGGCCCGGGACCGGTCCGGAAGCGGCACGGACGGCGGTGGCACGGGCGGTGGCGGGGGTCGCGGGGCGGCGGCGGAGCGCTGAAGCGGCGGCGGAACGGGGGCGGTCGGCGGCCGTGGACGGAAGCGGCCCCGGCCGCGCGGTCAGGAGACCGGCACGCGGGAGGGAGCGGGGGAGGAGGACGGGGACGGGCTCCCGGCCGGGGCCTCGCCGGGCTCCAGGCACGCCGACACGGTCGTCAGCAGCACCGTGGTCTTCCCGTCGCCCGCGCCCGTGTCGTCGCCGACCCGCACCTCCAGCGTGTACCGGTCCTGCCGGTCCCCGGTGGTCAGCTCGGCCGTGAACCAGGGCTCGGACATCGACTGGCCGGCCGCCGGCCGGGACTCCCGGTAGTCGCCGACCCGCAGGCCCCGCGCGGCCAGCGCGTCCCGCAGCCCCCTGACCCGGGCGGGCAGCACCTCGCTCGTCACGGCCACCCGCATCCCGATGGCCAGCCGGTACGGCTCGTCCTCGGCGGCGATCCGCCAGCCGTCCGAGCAGCCGTCGAACATCCGGATCTGGCCGTCGAGCGCCACCGGCCGCCCCTCGCCCAGCACCTCCCGCATCCCGTCGAGCAGCCGCTCCGCCTGCTGCTCGCTGACCTCCCGGCTCCGCGTCCCCACCGGCTGCGCCCCCGGGCCGAGCAGCCCGCAGCCCGCGAGCGAGACACCCACCGCCACCAGGACGAGCGCGCGGCCGGCGGCGCGGGAACGGGGGCTGGCGGTACGTACGGACATGCTGTTCTTCCCTCACATCGCTGACCTGCACGGCGGCCCGCCCCGGCGCCGGCGACCGGCGGGAGGACGGAGTCCGTCCGCTACACGCCCGGGCCCCCGCCCGGGGTTGTCACGACTTTCCGACGCCCCCTGCCGAGCCGGGGAGCCGTGGAGCGGACAGGGCGCACAGGACCTAGACCAGGTAGGCGTGCTCCGCCGGGAGCGGGGCGCGGTGCAGCCCGCCGCCGTGCAGCCGCCACTCCGACGGGCCGTCCGCCTCGTGGCTGACCAGGAACAGCCCGTGCACCCGCTCGTCGTCGTCCTCCTCCCGCATCGGCGCGGACGGCGGCAGGGCCGCGATCCGGCACAGCAGCTCGCGGAGGTGCTCCTCCTCACCGGCCCGCAGGTCGGCGGCGAAGAACACCGCGTTGCCCCACATCGGCTGCTCGGCCGGGAAGCTCCAGCCGCCCCGGTAGCGGCGCGGCCCCCGCTCCGCGCGCTCCACCAGCTCCCGGACCAGCGCCAACTGCCGGTCGTCGCACTCCACCCAGCCCCGGACCGACACGTACGTACTCATCCGCGCAGTATCGCAGCCCGACCGCCCGCCGGGCCGGCCGGAAAACCGGGTGGCAGCGCGCCCGCCCGCCGGTAACGTCACCGAGGAGCGGTGACCGGGCGACGGGGGAGGGCCGATGACGGAACCGGGCGGGGCCGAACGCTGGCCGTACGGCGCGGACGTGCCCGAACTGCTGCGCGCGTACGGCGTGCCGGGCTGCTCGGTGGCCGTCCGGGACGCCGACGGCCGCGAGCGCGCCTGGGCGTTCGGGCAGCGCACGGCGGCCGGCGGCGGCGACCGCGCGGTCGGCACCGGCACGCTGTTCCAAGCCTGTTCGCTGAGCAAGCCCGTCACCGCGCTCGGCGTGCTGCTGCTCGCCGAACGCGGCGAACTCGACCTGGACGCCGACGTCAACGAGCGGCTCGCCGGCTGGCGGATCCCGCCCAGCGGCGGCTGGCAGCCCGCCGTCACCGCCCGCCGGCTGCTCAGCCACACCGCCGGCCTCGGCCCCTCCGGCTTCCCCGGCTACCCGGCCGGTGCCGAACTGCCCACCCTGCTCCAGGTGTTGGCCGGAACCGCGCCCGCCAACACGCCCGGTGTCCGGCCCGTCGGCCTGCCCGGCTTCGGATACGCCTACTCGGGCGGCGGCACCACCGTGCTGCAACTGCTGCTCGAATCGGTCACCGGACGGCCCGCCGCCGAACTGCTCCGCGACCTCGTCCTCGCCCCGCTCGGCATGACGGCCGCCCGGTTCGCCACCGCCGTCCCCGCCGACCTCGCCGCCCACGGCCACCGGCGCGGCGGCGCCCCCGTCCCCGGCGGCTGGGCCCGCCACCCCGAGCTGTGCGCCGCCGGACTCTGGGCCACCCCCGCCGAACTGCTGCGCCTCGCCGCCGCGTTCCAGGGCCCCGCCACCCCGATCGGCCCCGCCGCCGCCCGGGCCGCCCTCACTCCGCACGCCCAAGTACCGCCGGGCGGCGCCTCGTTGGCCGGGCTCGACCGGGTCGGCCTCGGCCTCTTCCTGCGCACCGACCCGGCCGGCGCGGTCAGCTGGTTCGGCCACGCCGGCGGCAACGACGGCTACCGCTGCTACCTGCTGGCCGAGACCGGCAGCGGACGCGCCGCCGCCGTGATGACCAACGGCGACGGCGGCCACGCCCTGCTCTCCCGGCTGATCCCCGCGATCGCCGCCCACCACGGCTGGACCGGCCTCGACTTCACCCCGCCCTACGACCCGCCCGCCCCCGTCCCGCCCGGCCTCCGCCCCGGCCGCTGGCGCCGCACCGCCGACCCCGCCGGGCCCGGCCTCGAACTCGCCCTCCGCGACGGCCGGTTGGAGCTCGACTGGCCCGGCCAGCCCGCCCTGCCGCTGTTCACCGCCTCCGCCACCGAACTCCTCGCCGAGGACGTCGACCTCACCGCCCGGCTCACCCCCGCCGGCACCCTGCTGGTCGAACAGGGCGGTCACAGCGTGGAGTTCGCTCCGCACGAAGAGTGAGCGCACCCCGCCTGGAAGCCGCTCGGAACGCAGGTCGGCGACGGTCGCCGGACGCCATCGCATAGGCTCGACCCCACGATGGTGCGGATCACTGTGCTCGGGACACTGACGGCGCACGTGGCGGGGGCCGCCACCCGGTTGGGAGGCCCGCGCCAGCGTGGCGTGCTCGCCCAACTCCTGGTCGCGCGCGGGACGGCCGTCCCCGCCGACCGGCTGATCGACGACCTCTGGGACGGCCGCCCGCCCGCCAAGGCCGCCACCTCCCTCCAGGCGTACGTCTCCAACCTGCGCCGCCTGCTCGAACCCGCCCGCGGCCCCCGCCAGGAGGCCCGCCTGCTGGTCAGCGAAGCGGGCGGCTACGCGCTGCGCGGCGTCCGCACCGACGCCCAGGACTTCGAGGACCTGCTCGCCGGCCCCGGCCCCGGTGTCGACAGCGGCATCGACGGCGACGGCGCCGAGCGGCTGCGCCGGGCGCTCGCGCTCTGGCAGGGCCCGGCCTACCACGAGTTCGCCGACCGCCCGTGGGCCGTCCCCGAGATCACCCGGCTGGAAGAACTGCGCACCACCGCCCGCGAGTCCGCCGTCGAAGCCGACCTCGCCGCCGGACGCGCCCGCTCTGCCGCGCAGGCCGCCGCCGCCCTCGTCGACGACCACCCCCTGCGCGAAGAGACCTGGCGCCTGCTCGCCCTCGCCCTCTGGCACGCCGGCCGCCAGGCCGAGGCCCTCGCCGCGATCCGCCGCGCCCGCGACTACTTCGCCGCCGAACTCGGCCTCGACCCGGGCCCGCTGCTCACCGCCGTCGAATCCGCGATCCTGCACCAGCGCACCGAGGACCTCGCCCCCCGGCCCCGCACCACCCCCGCGCCCGCGCCCGCCACCCCCGCGCCCGCCGTCCCCTCCGCCGCGCCGCCCGCCCCGTCCGCGTCGGACGGCGCCCTCGCCGTGCGCGGCGGGCCCGGGGCCGGGCGGGCGCGGGTGTTCGTCGGGCGGGACGGGGAGGTGGCGGCGCTGCTGGGAGCGGCCGGGCGGGCCCGCGGCGGGGCGGGGTTCGCGCTGGTCGCCGGGGAGGCCGGGGCCGGCAAGTCGACGCTGCTGGGCCGGGTCCGGGAGTCCCTGGAGGCGGACGGCTGGCGGGTGGTGGCCGGCCGCTGCCCGGAGAGCGCGGGCGCCCCCGCCGCTTGGGCGTGGACCGAGGTGCTGCGCGAACTCGCCTGGCACGAACCGGCCACCGCCTCCGACCCGCTGCTCGACCCGCTGCTCGCCGACCCGCAGCCGAGCGGACGGCAGGACGCCCGCTCGGGCCGGTTCCGGCTGCACCGGGCCGTCGTCGCCCGGCTGCACGACGCGGCCCGGACCGCGCCGCTCGCCGTGCTGTTGGACGACCTGCACGCCGCCGACCCGGAAACCCGGGAGCTGCTGGGCGAGTTGGCCGCCGACCAGTCCTTCGAGAGCCCGGCCGGCGGCCTGCTGGTGGTGGCCGCGCTGCGCCCCGGCGAGGGTGAACTCGCGGACGTGCTGGCCCGGTTGGCCCGCCGCTCGCCGGTCCGGGTGCCGCTCGGCGGCCTCGCCGAGCCGGACGCGGGCCGGCTGATCGAGGCGGTGTGTGCCGCGCCGGTCCGCCCGGAGACCGTCCGGGCGCTGGCCGAACGCACCGGCGGCAACCCGTTCTACCTTGCGGAGAGCGCCCAACTCCTCGCCCTGGAAGGCGACTCCACCGCCCTGCGGCAGGTCCCGCAGGGAGTCAGGGACGTGCTGCGCCGCCGCTTCGAGCGGCTGCCCGCGCCCGCCGTCGACCTGCTGCGGCTGGCGGCCGTCGCGGGCCGGGAGAGCGACGTCGACCTGCTGCTGCGGGCCGGCGGGCAGGACGAGGAGACCGCGACCGAGGCCGTCGAGGCGGCCGTCGCGGGCGGCCTGCTGCTCGAACCCCGCCCCGGGACCGTCCGGTTCGCCCACGTGCTGGTCCGCGACACCCTGTACGCCGACCTCGGCGGCCTGCGCCGGGCCCGCCTGCACGGCCGGATCGGGCACGCCCTGCACGGCCTGCGCCCCGGCGAACTCGCCGCACTGGCCCACCACTTCACCGAGGCCGCGACCGCCGGGACGGCCGCCCTCGCGGTCGACCACTGCGTCCGGGCCGCCGAGGCCGCCGAGCGGCGCTACGCCCACCCCAGCGCCGTCAACCTGCTCCGGCAGGCCGTCGACAACCTGGAGCGCGCCGCCGAACGCCCCGGCGAGGACCGGGCCGCCCGCCGGATCGACCTGCTCGGCGCGCTGCTGCGGGCCCAGGTCCGGGCCGGGCAGGTCACCGCCGCGACCGAGACCAAGGCGCACGCGCTCCGACTCGCCCGGGAGAGCGGCCGGGAGGACCTGCTGATCGCCGCCTGGACGGCCTGGACCGAGCCCACCCCGTGGGTCACCCACCCGTACGGCGCCTTCGACCGGGAGGCCGTCGACCAGCTCACCCGGCTGCTGCGCCGCACCGACCTGCCGCCCGCCACCCGCTGCCGATTGCTCGACGCGCTCACCCAGGAACTCGACTGCGCGGGCTCCCCGGAGGCCGTCACGGCCGGCCGGGAGGCCGTCGCGATCGCCCGCGGCGAGGACGACCCGCGGCTGCTCTGCCTCGCCCTCACCGCCCGGGCCCGTTCCTGCGACCACGAGTTGGCGCCCATCGACCGGGCCGAAGTGGCCTCCGAACTCGCCGAGTTGGCCGCCGAGCACGACCTGCCCGCCTACCGCTGGCACGCCGAGCACCTCGCCGCCACCGCCGCGGCCGTGCACGGCGACCTGCCCGCGCTGCGCCGCCACATGGCCGCCGCCGAGGAGATCGCGCACCGCTACGGGCTGGCCGAGTTCGTCGACGTGGTGCTGTTCCAGCGCGGCATGCTGGAACTCGCCGCCGACCGGGTCGAGGACGCCGTCGCCCTGTACGAGCGGGCGCTGACCGGCCTGCGCGAGCGCGGCTCGCTGCACGCCGGGGGCCTGGGCGCGCTGATCCGGATCGTGATCGCGTACCGGCAGGGCCGGCTCGCCGACACCCTCCCGCTGATCGAGGAGCACCGCGAGCAGTACGGCCCGCTGGTCGCCGACGTCACCGCGCTCGCCCTGCTCGCCGCCGGCCACGGCCCCGAGGCGGCCCGCCGGGCCCGCGGCGAGGGCCACGGCATCCAGGCCGACTACTTCCGCTCGCTGTTCCTGCACCTGCGCGCGGACCTGGTCATCGCCCTGGACGAACGCGCCGAGGCCGCCGAACTCCTCGACGAGATGCGCCCGTTGGCCCACCTGGTGGCGGGCGCGGCCTCCACCTCGATCGCGATCCGCCCGATCGCCCTCACCCTCGCCGAACTCGCCACCCACCTGGGCCGCACCGCCGAAGCCGCCGAGTACTACCGCCGGGCCGCCGAGGTCGCCCACCGCTGGGAGGCCCCCGGCTGGGCCGCCGAGGCCGCCGCCGGCCTCCGAGCCCTGCAGACCTGACCCGACCTGATCCGGCCCGGCCCGGTCCCGGGCACCCGACCGGTCCCGGGCACCCGACCGGCCCGGGAACGCCGGCGGGCGCCGGGCCGCCGACTTGGAGCGGGGCCGCCAAGTGGCCTCCAAGCAGCGCCTCCCACACTGGGGTTCGACACCGCATCGACCGCTGCACGGAAGGCTCCTGCAATGTCCACACTCCTCGGCCGCCTCGGCGGGGCCGCGGCGGCCCGGCCCTGGCGCACCGTCGCGGCCTGGGTGCTGCTGATCGTCGCGGTCCTGGGCCTGGCCCAGGTCTTCGGCGGCGAACCGCACGACGACTACCGCGTTCCCGGCACCCGCTCGACCGCGGGCATGGACCTGCTGAACGCGCGCTTCCCGGAGAGCTCCGGGACCAGCGCCCGGGTGGTGGTCCACGACCGGGGCGGCCGCGCGCTGCCCGCCGAGCCGCTGGAGGCGCTGCGCGGCCGGCTCGCCGCGCTGCCGCACGCGCTGCCGGTCGGCCAGCCGATACCGTCCCGGGCGGGCGACACCGCGCTGCTGACGGTCGGCTACGACGTGAAGGTCACCGCGTTCAAGGGCTCGACCGGGCTGGACGCGCTGCGCGAGGCGGCCCGGGCCACCACCGACGCCGGGTACCAGGTGGAGTTCGGCGGCGAACTGCCGGAGCACTTCAGCGCCCCGAACGGGATGGCCGAGGGCATCGGCATGGCCGCCGCCCTGGTGATCCTGGTGGTCGCGCTCGGCACGGTGGTCGCGGCCGGCCTGCCGCTGCTGGTCGCGCTGGCCGGCCTCGGCGCCGGGACGGGGCTGATCACCCTGCTGTCGGCGCTCACCGACATCAGCAACATCGCCCCCACCGTGGCGTCCATGGTCGGCCTCGGCGTCGGCATCGACTACGCGCTGCTGCTGGTCTCCCGGCACGTCGAGGGGCTGCGCCGGGGACTGGACGCCCGGGCGGCCGCCGCCGAGGCGAACGCCACCGCGGGCTCCTCCGTGGTGGTGGCCGGATCGACCGTGCTGGTCTCGCTGTTCGGCCTCAAGCTGGCCGGCCTGTCGGTCTACGCCTCGTTCGGCTACGCGACCTTCGCGACCGTCGGCGCCGTGATGGCGGCCTCGCTGACCCTGGTGCCCGCGCTCGCCGCCCTGGCCGGCCCGCGCCTGCTCCGCCGCGCCGAGCGCCGCGCCCCGGCCACCGCCCCCGCCACCGCGACGGCCCCCGCCACCGCCTTCGCCGGGCAGGCCCCGGCCGCCGCCCCGACCCGGACCGAGCGCTGGGCCCGGATGATCGGTCGCCGCCCGGTCGCCGCCGCGGTCCTCTCGCTGGCGGTGCTGCTCGGCCTGGCCGCCCCGCTGCTCGGCATGCGGACCTGGCCGCAGGATGCCGGCAGCCAGGCGTCCGGCAACACCACCCGCAAGGCGTACGACCTGGTCGCCGCCGCGTACGGCCCCGGCGCGAACGGGCCGCTGCTGCTGGCGGTCGACCTCGGCCGGCTGCCGGAGCCCGAACTGCCCGCACTGGCGGCCCGGTTGGCCGCGGACCCGGAGGTGGCCGCGGTCCAGCCGGCCCGGATCAACGCGGCCCGGGACGCCGCCGTGATCAGCGTCCAGCCGAAGACCGGCCCGCAGGACGAGGCCACCGCGAAGCTGCTGGAGCGGCTGCGCGACCACGAACTGCCGGGCGGCGTCGAGGTGACCGGCCAGGTCGCGGCGTTCTCCGACATCTCCGACCGGCTCGCGCAGCGGCTCTGGGTGGTGATCCCGTTCGTGGTCGTGCTGTCGCTGATCCTGCTGACCGTGCTGTTCCGGGCGCCGGTGATCGCGGTCAAGGCCGCCGCGATGAACCTGCTGTCGGTGGCCGCCGCGTACGGCGTGATGACGGCGGTCTTCCAGCACGACGCGGGCGCGAAGCTGCTCGGCCTGCCGCACGCGGTGCCGGTCTCCAGCTGGGTGCCGATCCTGATGTTCACCATCCTGTTCGGCCTGTCGATGGACTACGAGGTCTTCCTGCTGGCCCGGGTCCGCGAGGACTGGCTGGCCACCGGCGACGCCCGCGGCAGCGTGGTGCGCGGCCTGTCCGCCACCGGACGGGTGATCAGCAGCGCCGCCGCGATCATGGTGGCGGTCTTCACCGGCTTCGCGATCGACCCCGACATCACCGTCAAGATGATCGGCGTCGGCATGGCCGCCGCCGTCCTGGTGGACGCCACCGTGGTCCGGATGGTCCTGGTCCCCGCCACCATGACCCTGCTCGGCCGCCTCAACTGGTGGCTGCCCCGCTGGCTCGACCGCCTCCTGCCCGAGCTGGCCATCGAGTCCGCCGAGCCCACCGGCCCCGCCGGTTCCGCCCAGCCCGCCGGGTCCCCGTCCGGCACCCCCGCCGAGCGGCCGGAGCCGACGGTGAAGGTCTGACCCGCCCGCTCCCGCCCGTGGGCCCCGCCGTACGCACGGCGGGGCCCACGGGCGTGCGGGGGACCGGCCCCGGATAAGTCGGATGATCATGACGGCGTGTTAAATCGGACATAACGTAACAGTTCGGCTCTAATATCCTCATGAGCCTCCTGCGTGAGAACGCCGTTCTCGCCCTCTTCTTCTGCCTGGGTCTGGGCTACCTGGTCGGAAAACTACGCGTCGGACCGATCCAACTGGGCGGCATCTGCGGCGTCCTGATCGTCTCGATGCTGGTCGGAGCCCAGCACGTCTCGGTGAACGCCGACGTCAAGAACGTGGCGTTCGCGCTGTTCATCTTCTCGCTCGGCTACATCGCCGGCCCGCAGTTCTTCGCCAACATGAACGCCAAGGGCCTGCGCTTCGGCGTGCTCTCCGTCATGGAGGCGGTCGTCGTCGTGCTGATGGCGCTCGGCATCGCCAAGGGCTTCGACCTCGACGTCGGCACCGCCGCCGGCATCCTGGCCGGCGCCGCCACCGAGTCCGCCGCCGTCGGCACCGCGCAGGACGCGATCGCCAAGCTCCCCGGCATCACCGCCGACCAGACCACCCAGTTGCAGGCGCACGTCGCCACCGCCTACTCGGTCTGCTACCTGTTCGGCCTGATCAGCATCGTCCTGCTGACCAGCCAGCTGTTCCCGCTGCTGATGCGGATCAACCTGGCCGACGCCTCCCGCAAGGTCTGGGAGAAGATGCGCGGCGAGGGCGGCGAACTGGAGCCCGGCGAGGCCCCCTCGCTGCCCGCCCTGGTCGGCCGCACCTACCTGGTCTCGCAGGGCGAGGGCACCCGGATCAGCGAGGTCCAGGAACGCTCCGGCCAGCTCGTCACCGTCGAGGCGGTCAGCCGCGGCGGCAAGAAGCTCGGCACCGACGACGACCCGGTGCTGCGCCGCGGCGACCAGGTGCTGGTGGTCGGCCGGCGCGCCGCCGTGCTCGACGCCGGGCACGAACTCGGCCCCGAGACCAGCGGCGTCCCCGGCCTGGACAGCCCGATGGCGGTCCGCGAGATCGTCGTCACCAACAAGGCGGTCGCCGGCCACACCCTCAACGCCATCCGCGACGAGGACCACAGCGTCACCGGCGGCGTGTTCCTCACCGACATCCAGCGCGTCGACCACCACCTGCCCGCCGTCGGCGAGACCGAGGTCCACCGCGGCGACACCCTCACCGTGGTCGGCGCCCGCTCCCGGGTCGAGAAGTTCGCCGCCAAGGTCGGCGCCACCGTCCGCTCGGACACCGTCGACTACATCTACATCTCGCTCGGCATCTGCCTCGGCGTCCTGCTCGGCAAGGTCAACGTCCACTTCGGCGAGATCAACCTGACCCTCGGCACCGGCGGCGGCTGCCTGATCGCCGGCCTGGTCTTCGGCTGGTTCCGCTCGCTGCGCCCGACCTTCGGCGCCTACCCGCCGGTCGCCGCGCAGACCATGAAGGACCTCGGCCTGGCCATGTTCATCGCCGTCACCGGCATGGCGGCCGGCCCCGACGCCGGGCCGCTGCTCAAGCAGTACCCGGTCCTGCTGCCGGTCTCCGGCATCCTGATGGTGGTCGTCCCGGCCTTCCTCGGCCTGTTCATCGGCCGCCGCTTCCTCAAGATCGAGCCGCCGATCCTGGTCGGCGCGATCGCCGGACAGCAGTGCTCCACCCCCGCGATCACCGCCGTCGGCAACGTCGCGCAGAGCAGCGTCCCGATGCTCGGCTACACCATCACCTACACCATCTCGAACTTCCTGCTGCCGCTGACCGGACCGCTGCTCGTCGGTCTGGTCGGCCTGAACGGAGGCTGACGGCCGATGGACTGGATCACCGCCCACGTCTTCAAGCCCTACCCCGAACTGCTGATCTTCCTGACCATCGCGATCGGCTTCTTCATCGGCCGCCTGCACTGGAAGGCCATCGGCCTCGGCGCCGTCACCGGCTGCCTGATCGCCGGCCTGTTCACCGGCTGGGTGACCGAGGTCGAGGTCAACGGCACCGTCAAGTCGGTGTTCTTCATCATGTTCCTGTTCGCCCTCGGCTACAAGGTCGGGCCGCAGTTCTTCCGCGGCCTCAAGAAGGACGGGCTGCCCCAGGTCGCGGTCACCGTCGCGGTCTGCGTCAGCGGCCTGGTCATCTGCTGGGGCTTCGCCGAGATGCTCGGCTACGGGCCGGGGCTCGGCGCCGGACTGCTCGGCGGCGCGCTCACCCAGTCCGCCGTCATCGGCGTCGCCCAGGACGCGATCGGCGGCCTGCCCGGCCTCAGCGCCGACCAGATCACCGCCCAGCAGAACCTCGTCCCGATCGGGTACGCCGTCACCTACCCGCTCGGCACCATCCTGTGCGCGATCCTGCTGGCCAACATCGCCCCGCGCTTCCTGCACAGCGACCTGGCCGCCGACTCCCGCGAACTCGCCGCCGAACTCGACGCCCCCGCCGACGACCCCGACCTCGCCGAGGGCTACTACGAGGTCGTGCTGCGCGCCTACACCGCCCTCAACGGCCCGATCGGCTCCACCATCGAACAGTTCGAACAGCGCGAGAAGGCCGCCGGTCGCCGGATCTACCTCACCCGGGTCCGCCGCGACGGCAAGATCCTCGACCACGACCAGCAGACCGTCATCCAGCGCGGCGACGTGCTCGCCGTCAGCGCGCTCCGCCACGACCTGGTCGAACTCGACCCGGTCAGCGCCATCGGCCCGGAGAGCGACGACATCGAACTGCTCGGCTACCAGACCGAGCACCTGCACGTCGTCGCCTCCGAGAAGGCCCAACTCGGCAAGACCATCGCCGAGTTGCGCCGCGAACCGTTCATGGTCGGGGTGTTCATCGACAAGGTCTACCGCTCCGGCGCCGAGTTCCCCTACCTGCTCACCACCCAGGTCGAACGCGGCGACACCCTGCTGCTCTCCGGCCCGCAGCGACTGGTCGAACCGGCCGGCAAGGCGATCGGCAAGCCCGTGCCGACCAGCTTCGCCACCGACATGACCTGGGTCGGCCTCGGCATCTTCCTCGGCGGCTGCATCGGCATCCCCGCGCTCACCCTCGGCGGCGTCCCGATCAGCCTCTCCACCTCCGGCGGCGCGCTCATCATGGGCCTGGTCTTCGGCTGGATCCGCGGCAAGTACCCGACCTACGGCAACGTGCCGCCCGGCGCCCAGTGGTTCATGGACACCCTCGGCCTGTGCGCGTTCGTCGCCATCGTCGGCATCAACGCCGGACCGAGCTTCACCAGCGGCCTCTCCCAAGCCGGCTGGGGTCTGCTGGTGTGGGGCGCCGTCGCCACCGTCGTCCCGCTGATCATCGGCCTGCTGATCGGCCACTTCGTGTTCCGGATGCGGCCGCCGATCCTGATGGGCGTGGTCGCCGGCGCGCAGACCACCACCGCCGCGATCGGCGCCATCAACGAAGCCTCCCGCAGCCAGATCCCCACCCTCGGCTACACCATCCCGTACGCCGCGGGCAACGTCCTGCTGACCATCTGGGGCGCGATCATCGTCGCCCTGCTCGGATGACCTCCCGCCGTTCCCCGTCGAAGGAAGACGCACCATGAGCAAGCCGTCGATCAGCCGCGAGGAGATCAAGCGCCTCTCCCGGCTCAGCCCGTTCGAGCTCAAGGGCGAGTTCATCAAGCTCGCCGAGCAGTACCAGGCCGACCAGCCCGGGCAGAAGGGCAAGACCACCGCCCACATGCTCAACGCCGGCCGCGGCAACCCCAACTGGGTGTGCACCGGCCCGCGCGAGGCGATGCTCGCCCTCGGCCACTTCGCGCTCAGCGAGTCCCGCCGGGTCTGGACCGCCGACAACCTCGGCGGCATGCCCGAACAGGACGGCATCTCCGGACGCTACGACCACTTCGCCCGCTCCCACCCCGAACTGCCCGGCATCGACCTGCTCACCGCCTGCGTCAGCCTCGCCGTCGACCGCTTCGACCTCGACCGCGACGCCTTCCTGCACGAGCTCGCGGACGCCTCGATCGGCGACAACTACCCCGTCCCCGACCGGATGCTGACCGGCGCCGAACAGATCGTCACCGGCTACCTGCACGACGAACTGATGGACCGCCGGCCCCCCGAGGGCGACCTCGACCTGTTCGCCACCGAAGGCGGCACCGCCGCCATGTGCTACATCTTCGACTCCCTGATGAAGAACGGCATCCTGCACAAGGGCGACAAGATCGCCCTGATGGTGCCGGTCTTCACCCCCTACATCGAGATCCCCGAACTCGACACCTACGAGTTCGACGTCGTCACCGTCGAAGCCTCCTCCTTCGCCGAGGCCGGCGTCCGCGAATGGCGCTACCCCACCGAGGAGGTCGCCAAGCTCGCCGACCCCGCCGTCAAACTCGTCTGCCTGGTCAACCCCAGCAACCCGCCCTCCCTCGCGCTCTCCCAGCGGGTCACCGACCAGATCAAGTCCATCGTCGCCACCGACAACCCGAACCTGATCATCGTCACCGACGACGTCTACGGCACCTTCGTCAACCACTTCCGCAGCATCGCCGCCGACCTGCCCCGCAACACCCTGCTCGTCTACTCCTACTCCAAGCACTACGGCTGCACCGGCCACCGCCTCGGCGTCATCGGCCTCCAGCGCGACAACGTCATCGACGACGCCCTCGCCGCCCTCCCGCAGGCCGACAAGGACCGGCTCGCCAAGCGCTACGGCAGCCTCAGCCTCGACCCCGGCAGCATCCGCTTCATCGACCGGCTGGTCGCCGACTCCCGCCAGGTCGCCCTCAACCACACCGCCGGCCTCTCCCTCCCGCAGCAGGCCCAGCTCACCCTGTTCTCGCTCTTCGCGCTGCTCCCCGAGGGCAAGGCGTACAAGGCCAAGGTGCAGGCCATCGTCCAGCAGCGCCTCGCCCTGCTGCTCGAAGGCTCCGGCATGAAGATCTCCGACGACCCGCAGCGGGCCGGCTACTACATCGAACTCGACCTGCTCGCCGAAGCCGAACGCACCTCCGGCCCCGAGTTCGCCGCCTTCCTGCAGAAGAACTACGAACCCACCGAGCCGCTCTTCCGGCTCGCCGAGCAGACCGGCGTCGTCCTGCTCAACGGCGGCGGCTTCGACGGCCCGCAGTGGTCCGTCCGGGTCTCGCTCGCCAACCTCGACGACCTCGACTACCTCAAGATCGGCCACCACCTGAAGGCCATCTTCGACGACTACCGCGCCGAATGGCAGGCCGCCGGCGGCAAGTGACCCGCCGTCGGGTACGCCGCCGCCCGTCCGCTGCCCGCCCGGAGCGCTCGCTCTCCGGGCGGGCAGCGGCGCGTCCGGGGCGGCCGGTCAGCGGAGCAGGAGGGCCGGGCGGGGGACGAACCAGCGGGCGAAGGCCAGGTGCAGGACGACCAGCGGGAGCGGGAGGGGGCCGAACACCGGCAGCAGCGGAAGTAGCGGCAGCACCAGGGCCACGCCCACCCAGTGGGCCAGGTGGGGGGAGAAGCGCAGCGGGGCGGCCGCGGCGAGGAGGACCGGGAAGACGGCGCAGAACGCGGGCAGTGCGAGGCCGCGGTAGAAGGAGTCGGCCAGGCCGTGCGCGGTCAGGCCGGCGAGCAGGGCCACCAGGACGAGGTAGCACAGCCCGATGGCCACCAGGTAGCGGGCGGCCAGCCGGCCGTACCAGCGGACGGCGCCCTCCGCCCTCGCCACGGTCGGACCCGGAAACGCCCGGTGGACGGACACCGTGCTCATCGCACACCCCCAGTCAGGGCACCGGGCGGGCCCGGGTGCCCCGGGCGGCCGGTCGCTCCCGGTGCCGTACCCAGCACGCTACTCCTCCTCGACACCGGCGTGCGGGGCGGGTCGGACCAGGCCGTGGTCGAAGGCGAAGACCACCGCGTGGACCCGGTTGCGGACGCCCAACTTGTCCAGCACGCGCCGGACATGGGTCTTCACGGTGGCCTCGCCCAGATACAGGGCGGCGGCGATCTCCGGGTTCGACCGGCCCCGGCCCAGCAGCCGCAGCACCTGGTGCTCGCGCGGCGTCAGCCGGTCGAGCACGGCCCGGACGGCCGGGGACGGCGGCGGCGGCGCCGCCCGGGCGAACTCGGCGAGCACCCGGCGGGTCACCGACGGCGAGAGCAGCGCCTCACCGGACGCCACCGTGCGGATGCCGTCCAGGAGTTGCTCCGGCGGGGTGCGCTTCAACAGGAACCCCGCCGCGCCCGCCCGGACCGCCGCGAAGACGTACGCGTCCGACTCGAAGGTGCTGAGCACCAGGACGCGCGACCCCGGGCAGCGGACGGACAGCTCGGCGGTGGCGGCCACCCCGTCCAGGACCGGCATCCGGACGTCCATCAGGACCACGTCCGGCCGCAACTCCGTTGCCAGGCGCACCGCCTGCGCGCCGTCGGCGGCCTCGCCGACCACCCGCAGATCCGGCTGGGTGTCGAGCATCATCCGCAGGCCGGCCCGCATCAAGTCCTCGTCGTCCGCGAGAAGAACGGTCACGGCCAAGGGAGTTCGACCTCCAGACGCCAGCCGTCCGGCCCCGGTCCGGTAGTTGGGCCGGTAGTCGGGCCGGCGGTTTGGTCGGCGGTTTGGTCGGCGGTCGGGCCGGCGGTCAGGGTGCCGCCCAGCGCGGCCGCCCGCCGGCGGAGCGAGGCCAGGCCGCGGCCGGAGGAGGAGCGCGAAGTCGCTGGCGCGGGGCGGCCGTTGTCGGTGACGGTGAGACGCAGCCCGTGCCGGGTGCGGCGGAGGCGGACGGTGGTGGCGGTGGCCGTCGAGTGCCGCAAGGTGTTCGTCAGCGCCTCCCGGGCCGCCTGGTGGAACAGCTCGACCCAGGAGACCGTCAAGTCAGCTGCGGGGTAGGAGAGTTCGAGGGTCGCGGAGAGCCGCGGCGGCAGGTCGGCGAGCAGCGCCCGCAGGGCGGGCTCCAGTCGCGGGGGCGGCGGGGACGATTCCAGCAGGCCCAGCACCCGGTCCAGGTCGCCCATCGCGCCGCGGCCGACCCGCTCGATCCGCGCCAGCGTCTCGCGCAGCGGCGGCGGACCGTCCGCCGCACCCAGCCGCGCCGCGCCCGCATGGGTCACCATCACCGTCACCGCGTGCCCCACCGCGTCGTGCAACTCCCTTGCCATCCGCGCCCGTTCCTCGTCCAGCAGGCGCCGCGCCCGCTCCTCCGCCGCCGCCCGGCGGGCCCGCGCCCGCCGCCGCGCCGCCACACCCACCGCCACCGCGACGGCGTGCAGAGCGCAGGCGAGCGGGAAACCGGGACGGCCGGCGAGCGCGAGCAGGACGGCCGGCACCGGCAGGGCGGCGAGCACGGCGGCGGCGGCCGGCGGCCGGACGCGGAACAGCACCACCAGCGGCAGCGCCGACGCCAGCGACAGGTTCGTCACCGGCTCGCCCGCCACCACCACCGCGACCGTCGCCCCCGCACCCGCCCACAGCGCCGCCACCGGCACCAGCCGCCGCAGCAGCAGTGCCCCGAACCACACCGCCACCGCCACCCGGGACACCGCCGAACCCGCCAGCAGCGACGCCGTGTAGCCCGAACCGCCCACCGCGATCCCGGCCGACGCCCACGCCACCACCCCGTCCAGCGCGACCCACCAGCCCCGCGCCACCCGCCCGTCCGCCCGCCACCAGTTCACCGCGCCCACGCTACGGCGCGGCGCCACCGGGGCGCGTCAGCCCGGGAGTTGACACCGGGTCCACCCCCAGGGGGAGCGGGGCGAGCGGGCGGAGGGACGACCGGCGGGGGCCCGGCGGGCCACCGTGGGCGGCATGAAGAGCATGAAGAGCATGGAGCGCATGGAGAGCGGGCAGCGGGCGAAGAGCACGCGGAGGACGCTGATCGCGGTGGGGCTGGTGCCGGTCGGGCTGATCGGCGGGACGGTCGGGGCCGGGCTCGGGCTGCTGGCGGCCGGGGCGCTCGCGCCCGTCCGGTGGCTGATGCTCGGCGGTGCGCTGCTGGGCCTCGCCGCCGGGGCCTGGTGGCCGCTCCGGGGCGCGGCCCGGCTCGGCGGGTGGCCGGCCCGGACCCCGGCCGCGGTCGCCGCGCTGCTCGCGGCCGCGCTCGCCGCCGCCGTGCTGCCGCCCGGCGAGCGGGCCGCCCCCGCGACTGCCGCCGCGTACTGGGACCTGCCCACCGGCTCCCGCCTCGCCTACCACCTCACCCCCGCCCGCGGACCCGCCCGCGACACCCCCGTCATCCGCCTGCACGGCGGCCCCGGCACCCCCGGCGAAGCCGCGGACGGACTCGACACCGCGCTCGCCGCCGCCGGCTACCCCGTCTACGCCTACGACCAGTTGGGCTCCGGCGACTCCCCGCGCCCGGCCGGCCTGGACGGCTACACCGTGCAGCGGCAGATCGACGACCTGGAGGCGGTCCGGCAGCGGATCGGCGCCGAGCGGGTCGTCCTGATCGGCGCCTCCTGGGGCGGCACCCTCGCCGCCGAGTACCTCGCCGCGCACCCCGGTCACGTCGCCCGCGCCGTCTTCACCTCGCCCGGCGCGCTCTGGGCCCCCGCGTACAGCGACGAACAGGCCGGGCAGCTCTGGGACCGCCTCACCGACGCCCAGCGCCGCCAGGTCGCCCGGATCGGCACCACGCCCCGCGCCACCCTCTGGGCCCTGCTCGCCGCCGTCGACCCCGCCCAGGCCCGCGCCCTGCTCCCCGACGCCGAAGCCGACGCGCTGTTCCGCCAGTTGCTCGCCGCCACCGGCTCCGCCGCGACCTGCACCCCCGGCGGCGGCGACGTGCCCGTCAAGACCCCCGGCTACTACGCGAACCAGCTGATCGCCGCCGACCTGCGCCACCGCCCCGACCCCCGGCCGGCGCTGCGCACCGCGCGCGTCCCGGCGCTGGTGCTGCGCGGCGAGTGCGACTACAAGCACTGGCCGGTCACCCGCGAGTACCGCGACACCCTGCCGGACGCCCGCCTGCTCTACGTCCCCGGCGCCGGCCACGCGATCGCCGTCGACCGCCCGGCCGAGTACCGGGCGGCGGTGCTGGCCTTCCTCACCGACGCGCCGCTGCCCCGGGCGCCGTACGCGGGGGAGGCGGATCCGGCCGGGAGCCGGTGAGGGGCGGCCGTCCCTGGTTGTTGCGACGGGGGCGGGCGGCGCATGCTGGAGGGGAGCGGCCGGGGCGACCCGGGACCGAGGAGCGTGCCATGGAGATCAGGGCGGCGAACGGGGTGCTGGCGGGGGTCGACGGGTCGGTGCCCGCGGCCGAGGCGGCGGAGTGGGCCGCGCGGGAGGCGGAGTCGCGGGGGACGGGGCTGCACCTGGTGCACGCCGTCAACACCGGGACGGTGACGCTCTCGCCGCGCACCGGCGCCGGCGTCACCGACCTGATCCTGCGGGAGGCCGCGGAGCTGCTGGAGAACGTCCAGTCGAAGCTGGCGGCCGCCCACCCGGGCCTGCGGATCACCGGCGACGTCGTCCCGCGCGACGCCGGGGAGGCCGTGCTGACCGCCGCCGAGCACGCCTCGCTCGCCGTCCTCGGCACCCGCGGCCACGGCGGCTTCGCCTCGCTGCTGCTCGGCTCGGTCAGCCTGCGGGTCGCCGCGCACGCGGACTGCCCGGTGGTGGTGGTCCGGGCGCCCGGCCGCCCGGGCGGGCCGGTGCTGGTCGCCGTCCACGACGAACGGGACGCCGCCGCGCTGCGGTTCGGCTGCGAGATCGCCGCCCGCCGGGGCCTGCCGGTGCGGGCCGTGCACACCTGGTCGCCGGTGGTGGCCGACGTCGGGCGGATGGCGCCGATGGTCGACGAACTGGGAGAGGAGTCGGAGCTGCACGAGCAACTGCTGCGCCGCACCTGCGACCCGGTGCGCGAGGACTACCCGGAGGTCGAGGTGGAGAGCCACCAGCTGACCGGGGGCGCCGCCGCGACCCTGGTCGAGGAGTCCCGCACCGCCACCCTGCTGGTGGCCTCCCGGCACGAGCCCGCACCGCGCTTCGGCCTGCGGCTGTCGACGCCCGTGCACGCCGTCCTGCACCACGCGCACTGCCCGGTGGCCGTCGTCCCGGTGTGAGCGTCAGACGGGTGTGAGCGTCAGGCGGGCGGGAGCGTCAGGCGGGCGGGAGCAGCGGGCCGGCCAGGCGGCGGAAGGTGGTGTCGGCGAGGTCGGCCGCGGCGGTCGGGGGCGTGTCGGCGGCCGCCCAGGACTCGACGGCGACGCGCATCGCGGTGTTCGCGGCGGCGGCCAGCAGCCGGGCCTCCAAGCCCTCGGCGGCCAGCCCGGTGAGCCCGGCCAGGACGGGGCGCAGCGCGGCCTCGGCGTCGTGGTGGACGCGGTGCCAGACGTCGCGCAGCGCCGGGTCGTCCGGCATGGCGCGGAGCAGGCCGCGGGTCCAGGCCAGCGACTCGGCGGCGCGGCCCGGGGCGGGGGTGAGGGAGGCGCGGGCGGAGTCCAGCAGGGCGGTGAGCGGCGGGGTGCCGGGGGCGGTCGCGGCGAGTAGCTCGATCCACTGGCGGGAGCCCTCGGCGAGCAGCGGGGCGACCGCGTCCTCCTTGGTCCGGAAGTAGCGGTAGAAGGTGCGCAGCGAGACGCCGGAGGTGCGGGCGATGTCCTCGGCGGTGGTGCCCTCGGCGCCGTGCTCGGCGAACAGGCGGGCCGCGGCGAGCGAGATCTCCTGCTGGGTGGCGGCCTTGCGGCGCTCGGTCAGCGACGGCGACTGCGGGGACGTGGGGGTGGGCGAGGGTGCGGACGGGTCGGGCATGGCGGTTCCCCCGGGATGCGGTGTGCGCGTGTGCGCGCGTGTGCGGCCGGTGTCGGCGGTCTCCAGCCTAGCCGGGAAGCGTCACGGAGTGCGGAAGTGGCACAACGTGCCAGCTAGGCGTACCGTGCACATCGAGGGGCCGGACCGACCCGCCCGACCCCCGCCCGCACCACAGGGAGACCCCCGTCATGAAGCGTTTCGAAGGCCGCCGCGTCCTGATCACCGGCGCCGGCTCCGGCATCGGCCAGGCCACCGTCCACCGGATCCTGGCCGAGGGCGGCATCGTGGTCGCCGTCGACGTGTCCGAGGCCGGCCTCGCCGCCACCCACCAGCGGGCCGAGGCCGACGGCACCGCCGACCAGCTGAGCACCGTGGTCGTCGACATCTCCGACGAGGCGTCCGTCCGGGCCGGCGTCGGCGGCGCGATCACCGGCCTCGGCGGCCTGGACGTGCTGGTCAACGCGGCCGGCATCCTGCGCTCGGCGCACACCGAGCAGACCACGCTGGAGTTCTGGAACCGGATGCTGGCGGTCAACCTGACCGGCACCTTCCTGGTCACCCGCGAGGCGCTGCCCGCGCTGCTCGCCACCGGCCGCGGCGTGGTGGTCAACTTCTCCTCCACCTCCGCCTCCTTCGCCCACCCCTACATGGCCGCGTACGCCGCGACCAAGGGCGGCATCCAGTCCTTCACGCACGCCATCGCCGCCGAGTACGCCAAGCAGGGCCTGCGCGCCGTCAGCGTCGCGCCCGGCTCGATCGCCTCCGGCATGACCGCCGACCCCGGGCTGCCCGCGGACGCCGACATGTCGTGGTTCGTCAAGCTCCAGCCCGCCCTCGGGCAGGGCTTCGCGGGCCCGGAGACGGTCGCCGGCGTGATCGCCATGCTGGCCTCCGACGACGGCGCGTTCGTCACCGGCACCGAGATCCGGATCGACGGCGGCACCCACGCCTGACCCGGCGGCCGGGCGTCTTCCGGGGCCTTCCTGCGCTTTCCGGTGGTTCGGGAACCGCAGGGCCGGGTCGGGACGTCACCCCGGCGGCAGGCATACTGCTTGCCGCGCGTGCCCGAGGCACGTCGTACGTCCCGCCCGGCCGTCGGCCGCCGATCTCCGATCGCGTGCGCGCCGGGAACGGGGCGGGGCCGAGAACGGAAGACACGGGGACCACGGGGCATGGGGCTCACCAGCACGACACTGCTGCTGTTCACGATCGAGGTCGCGCTGGTCGTCCTCGGCGCGACCGTCTGGTGGTGGCCCGCCTTCGCCGAACGGCACTGGCGGGCGGTGCTCGGACGGGTCGGCATGCTGCTCGGCAGCCAGTTCGCGCTGCTCGCCGTGCTCGGCCTGGTCGCGAACAACTACTTCTCGTTCTACAGCAGTTGGAACGACCTACTGGGCACCGGCCCGGACGCCCCGGTCTCCGTCCGGGCCGCCGCCGCTCCCGGGGCGCAGCCCGCGCCGACCGGCTCGGCCGCGTCGTCCGCCGCCTCCGCCGCGCCGACCGCTTCCGCTTCCGCTTCCGCCTCCGCCGAGGCCGACCCGCCGAACCTGCCGGTGCTGCCCGCCGAGGAGACCGGCAGCGAACCCGTCAACGCCAGCGGGCGCGACCCGCAGAAGGTCGGCGCGATCCGCGCCGTCCGGATCCCCGGCGCCCGCACCGGGCTGAGCACCGACGGGTACGTCTACCTGCCGCCGCAGTACTTCCAACCCGGCAACGAGCAGCGGAAGTTCCCCGCGGTGATCGCGATGACCGGTTTCCCCGGCGACGCCAAGGCGCTGATCACCCGCTTCAACTACCCCGGCGTCGCGCTGGACGAGCTCCGGGCCGGCCGGATGCAGCCCACCGTGCTGGTGCTGATGCGGCCCTCGCCCGCGATGCCCGCCGACCCCGAGTGCGAGGACGTCCCCGGCGGCCCGCAGGCCGAGACGTACTTCGCCAAGGACGTCCCGCGCGCGATCGGCGCCGCCTACCGGGTCGCCACCGGCCCCGGCGCCTGGGGCGTGATGGGCAACTCCACCGGCGGCTACTGCGCCGCGAAGCTCGCCATGCGGCACCCCGACGTGTTCGCGGGCGGCGTCTCCATCTCCGGCTACCTCAAGGCCGCCGAGGACGTCACCACCGGCGACCTGTTCAAGGGCAGCCAGCGCCGCCGCGACGAGGCCGACCTGCTCTGGCGGGTGCGCAACCTGCCGATGCCCGCCACCGGGATCATGCTCAGCGGCGCGGAGAAGGGCGACGGCGACTTCCGCGCCGAGGCCGACGCGTTCACCGCCGCCGCGAAAGCTCCGCTGACCACCGGCATCGCGTCCGTCCCCGAGGGCGGCCACAACTACACGACCTGGATCAAGCTGCTGCCGTCCGGGTTCCAGTTCCTGTCGGCGCGGCTGAAGGTCTGAGGGCCCGTGGTGGGGGCCGGTCGGGGAGCGGGGAGGGGGCGGTCTCGGGGCGGTCGGGTCAGGCCGGGGTGAGGGTGCCGGTGTGCAGCTCGCCGACCCGGCCGGTCTCGCCCTCCCATGTCCAGAACACCTTCACCGTCAGGGCGTTGAGGTCCATCACGTGGCTGACGGTGATGCCGCTGCGCTCCGTCCAGGAGACGAACCAGACGTTCGGGGCGACGGCCGCGACGTGCAGCGGGACGTCCTCGTACTGGCCGGCCGACTCGCCGAGGCCCTCCCAGCGCAGCCGAGTGCCGTCCGCGGAGTAGGAGTTGCGGAAGGAGGCGCCGTTGTCGACCTCGAAGAGGTAGGTGCGGCCGGCGAAGCCCGGCAGGGGGGCGTTCATGGGGTGGTCCTCGGTCCTCGGTGCGGTCGGGTCGGTCGGTGGTGGTGCGGGGCGTTGCGGGGTGATGCGGTCAGGCGGGTGCGGCCGGGGTGGCCGCACCCGCCCAACCTATCGGACCGGGGCCCGGGCCGGGTGGCGGGTCAGCAGGCGAAGTCCACGCGGCGGAAGGTCGCGTAGTGGTCCGCCGTGTAGTAGTCCTCGTGGTAGACCTTGCCGGTCACGATCCGCCGGGCGCCGCGGGTCGAACTGCCCGGGGTGATGACGGTGTACTCGTGGTAGTAGCCGGAGGACTGCGCGGGCAGCACGCCCTCGCGGTTCTGGAACACGATGCCGTCCTGCGAGTACGGGAACGGCCCGCCCGCGTCGATCAGGCGGATGGTGTCGCGGCCCTGGCTGGGCAGCGCCGAGTAGCAGACGTTCCCGCTGACGGCGGCGTGCGCCTCGCCGACGGTGGCGACGGTGGGGGCGAGGGTCAGCAGGCCGAGGGCGGCGACCGAGCCGGCACGGATCTTCAACGCGCGTAGAGTCATTCGCATGGCAGCAGTGTGATGCCGCGCCGGGCCCGCGGTAACCCTTGGCGGGAACACTTCACGTATGGGTAACTGCCGCACCATCCCGACGACTTGTGCCGTACCGCCACCAGCGGCGTCCCGGCGGTGTGGTCCTGACACATGCCGCGCGCGACGCCGTCCGGCCGCGCCCGAGGGCACGTCGTCCGTCAGCGCTTGACGAGCCGGTCGAGGACGGCGGCGACGGCGGACTTGACCGCGTCGCGGTGGCGCACGCCCCGGTCGGCGAGGACGTGGAGCAGCCGCAGGGTGCGCAGGCAGTTGCCGACCCGCGCGGGGACGGGAGCCCTGACGCGGTCGGCCCCGAACCGGTCGGCGATCGGGCCGAGCCGGCCGACGGCCTCGCGTTCGTCCAGGTCGGCGCGACCGCGTGGAGCCGGCCGAGCTCCGGGTCTTGGCCGCGCAGGTCCCGCTCCGCCGGGCACCAGCGCTCGAACGCGTCCACCCAGCCGGACCTGAGGTCCCCCGCGGTCACCAGCATGTCGAGGACGAGGGGGCGCGAAGGCGCGGGCCTCGCTCCGCAGGTGGGCGAACCGGGCGGCCATCTCGTCACCCGGCTCAGCCGCCGGGCCGCCCCGATCGTGCCGCGGGCGATCCAGGCCGTCGTGACGGTGGGCGGCGCACCGTCCTGCACCAGCGGATCGGGATCCGTCAGCGCGTCGGACAGCTCCCGGACGAGGTCGTCCGCGAGCCGGCCGGCGGGTACGGCGCAGGCGGCTTCCTCCGCGCCGTTCCAGTCGATCACGGGGGCAGGGCGGGACGGTGCCGTTGCCGCGCGCCCGCCGCCGCCTCTCCTCCCGCCCCCGCCGCCTCTCCCGCCGCCGCCTCGCCACGGGCCGACCCGGCTCGTGAGCGCAGGCCCGTACCCGGTGCGCGGGCGAGCCGTACCCGGCCCGGCGGCAGTCACGGAGCGTGGTGTGAGAGTGCTCTCAGCGGGCCGTCGACCCTTGGAGACAAAGCGACAATCTGCCTAGCCTGCGAGTGCGTCCCGAACCGGGCGCACCCGCCGCCGGGACGCCTGATCCCGCCCGCCCGACGGCGTTCCCACAGCACACCACGGGCGGGAGCGGGGGACCCACGGCAGTACGCCGCGCCACCCTCCTGCCCCCGCCCCTGCCCGGCGGCGGGCACCGGCCCGGCTCGGGGTGAAGCCGCACCGCCCGTACCGCGTTCCACCGGTACGGGCCGGAGCGGCCGGGCGCACGCGGAGGTACCGGACGGCAGGCCCGTCCCGGGAACCACGGCGCCCGAACCCGACAGCTCACCTCGCAGGCGTCGCGGAGGACCACACCCCATGCGACCCACCACTCTTGCCGCCCCCTCCCGCCCGCTGCGCCTCGGCGTCCTCGCGGGCGCCGCCGCACTGGTCGGCGTCCCGCTCGCCACCGTCCCGGCGCAGGCCGCCACCACGACCGGCACCGGCACCGGCACCGTCGTCCAGGACCGGCTCACCCCCGCCGGGATGACCGCCGGCAGCGCGAGCACCGCCTCGGTCACCCTGCACGCGAACCGCTGCTTCACCGCGAAGACCGTCGGCGTCGGCGTCCGCGACGCGGCCGGGACCAACCTGGACTTCCCCGGCAGCGCGAGCAACGTCCGGATCTGCCCCGGCGGCACCACCGTCACCACCGGCGCCCGTGCCCTCCCGGCCGGCAGCTACACCCAGTTCGGCTTCTGGCAGGACACCGCGGGCGGCTGGCACAACCTCCCCACCCGGACGCTGACCGTCGCGGACCCCGCCGCCGGCACCCCGACGACCCCGACCACCCCGGCCGGCCCCGCCCAGGGCAAGACGCCGGTCTGGGCGGAGGAGTTCTCCGGACCGATCGCCTGGGGCAGCAAGTGGACCGGCGACCGCAGCAGCGCCTACCGCTACGGCGACCACAACCCCGACGACAACAAGCTGGACTGGCTCGCCCCGTCCGCCGTCACCGTCTCCGGCGGCGTCGCCACCTTCACCGCCACCCCCTCCGCACACACCCTGGAGAGCGGAAAGCGGGCCTGGGACACCGGCCTGCTCACCACGGAGTACAGCAAGGACGGCTTCCAGGTCCGCACCGGCGACTACATCGAGGCCCGGGTGAAGCTCCCGGCCGGCGACGGCGCCTGGCCCGCGCTGTGGACCTGGAAGGACGGCAACAACGAGATCGACAGCTTCGAGTACCACCCCGACAACCCGAACCTGCTGGAACTCTCCAACCGGATCCGCCCCGGCCTGAAGTACCACACCGACACCGCCGCGATCGCCCCCGACCGCTGGGTCACCGTCGGCACCTACTACGGCGCGGACTCGGTCGACTGGTACGTCAACGGCGCCAAGGTCTACTCGGACGGGACGGGCGTCGGCGCGAACTGGTCCGCCTACCCCATCCTCAACCTGTCGCTCAGCGCCGGGCAGTACCACCCGGCGGCGAGCGGGAGCGCGGCGCTCGCGTTCAGCGCGGACTACCTGCGGGTTTACCGGTGACGTGACATCGATGACGCGACATTGGTGACGCCACATCGATGACACCGCATCGGTGACGCGGCATGCGTGAGGAGGCATCGATGCTGCGGCATCGGTGACGAGTCATGAATGTCGAGTCATGGATGTCACCTCATGCGTGTCGCGACACCAATGACAAGTCATTTGATGCCACGGCATGGATGACGTGTCACCAATGTCGCGGCATCAATGTCGCGGCATCGATAAAGCGTCATCGATGACGCGACATTGATGACACGTCACGAAACGGTAAGCGTGAACGGCGTCAGGTTGTTCGCCGGATTGTGGTCGTCCGCGCTCACCACCCGCACCTGCCCCACGGTCTTCAGGCCGTGGGGCAGCTCCGCGTCCGCCCGCACCGGCACCAGGGCCGTCGCGGAGCGCAGCGAGGGGAGGCCGGCGGGGAAGGTGCAGCTGACGGTCCGTCCGGTGACGGTGCAGGCGGACGGGAAGTAGGGGCCGGTCGGGGTGAAGCCCGGGGGGAGGTCGATCACCACGGTGAAGGGCGAGGCGGCGGTCTGCGGGCCGCCGTTGCCGACGAAGCCGTGCACCGTGGTGGTGCCGCCGGGGGCCACCGGGTCGGGGTCGAGGCGGACCACGCGGAGGTCCGAGTTCGAGGGGGCGGCGGCCGCGCCCGGCGCGGCCAGGGTGCCGAGGGTGCCCAGGGCGAGGGCGGGGGCGGCGAGCAGGGAGAGGAGACGGTGCACGGGTGTCCTCCGGCGGAGCGTGGGGTGATGGGTACTCAGCGTAGTCACGGTGCCCGGCGGCGGTGTCGGACCACGCCGCTACCGTGCGGCGCATGACCTCCGCGCTTCCGCTGCTCGACACCGTCCGCACGCACGAGGGCGTCGCCCGCTTCCTGTCCTGGCCCGGCGACTTCGAGCCGGACGAGGCCGAGCACGCCGAGCCCGTCCACCTCGCCTCCGGCACCCGGCTGGAGCCCTTCGCCGGGGACGGCGCGGGCGGGACGTACTTCTTCTGCGGCGAAGGCGTCGAGGAACGCCCCGTGCTGTACGCCGACTCCGAGGGCGGCGCCGCGCTGCTCGCCGTCGGGCTGCCGGAACTGCTGCGGCTGCGGCTGCTGCTGGCGGCGCCGTGGTGGCGGGACTGCCAGGAGTTCACCGAGGCGGAGAGCGACCTCCTCGCCGAGGAGTACCTGGCGGACCTGCCCGACCTCGCGGCCGACCGCGAAGCCGCCGCCCGGGCCCTCGGGCTCGACCTGCCGACCGCCGCCGGGGCGCTGGCCCGCCTGCGCGAGACGGCCACCGTCACCGGCCGCGACTACCGGCTGGTCTTCACGCCCGAGGGCACCGAGTACGAGCGGCTGTTCGGCTGAGCGGAGGTCAGCGGGCCTCGAAGTGCTCGCGGACCAGCCCGATCAGCCAGTCCAGCAGCGATCGGGCCGCTCCGGCGGCGGCGCCGCGCGCCACCTGCCCGCCGAGCGGGTGGTCGGTGCGCTTCATGGCGCGGGCAGTGCGGGTGGTGCGGGCAGTGCGGGTGGGGCGGTGCTTGCGGGACATCGGGTCCTCCCCTGACGGGTCGCGGTGGTGACGGGGTCGGCCGGCCGGCGTGGGCACCACGATCCTTGGGCGGGGCGGTGGTTGGCGGATTCGCGGACGGACCCGGAGGGGCCCGGAAGCGGCCCGTGTCGCCGCAGGTGGGCGCTAGGGTGGGAGGCCGGTCGGCGGACGGTGGCGGACACCGGCGGCCGTCGGCGGACGGGCGGGGCGGAGGGGCATCAGGTGGGGCGGGGACGCGGGCAGGGCGCGGCGGCGCAGGCGGAGATCCGCGAGTTCGCCCGGGAGTTGGCGGAGTTGCGGGCCGACGCCGGGGACCCGAGCGGCCCGCAGCTGTGCAAGGCGGCCGGGGGAGGGCTGAGCACCAGCGGCGTCAGCGAGTTGCTGGGCGGAAAGCGGGGCGCGTACGGGATCCCGCGCTGGGAGACCGTCCGGGCGTTCGTCGAGGGCTGCCGCAGGCACGCCGAGGCCGTGGGCATCGGGCTGGACGGCGAGCGCGGCGGGACCGCGTACTGGCGGCGGCGCCACGGTGAACTCGTCAAGGAGCTCGACCGGTTGGAGCAGGAAGGCCCGGTGCTCTCCGCGTTCGACCCGCTGCCCGCCGTCCCGCGCGGGTTCACCGGGCGCGAGGCCGACCTCGGCGGGCTGCTGGCCCTGCTCGACCCGGCCGCAGGCGAGGAGCAGGCCGTGCTGGTGGCGTCCGTGCACGGCATGGGCGGCATGGGCAAGACCACGCTGGGCCTGGCCGTCGGTCACGAGGCCGTGCGGCGGGGGCTGTTCAGCGGCGTGCTCTTCCTCGACCTGCACGGCTACGACGACAGCGTCCTCGACGCCGGCCAGGTCCTGGACACCGTGCTGCGCGCCCTCGGTGCCGCGCCCGAGCAGATCCCGCCCGGCACCGACCAGCGCGCCGCCCTCTACCGGGCCCGCCTCGACGCCCGCACCCGGGCCGGCGAACGGGTCCTGGTGCTGGCCGACAACGCGTCCGCCGCCGAGCAGGTCCAGCACCTGGTGCCCCCGCCGGGGCCGCACCGGTTGCTGGTCACCTCCCGGGACGACTTCGCCGCCGCGCTGGACGCCTCCCTGGTCGACCTCGACGTCCTCACGCCGGCCCAGGCCGTCCAACTCCTGGACGCCGCCGTGCGGTTGGTCCTGCCGAAGGACGCCCGGGTGGCCGCCGACCCGGCGGGCGCGGCCCGGGTCGCCGCGCTGTGCGGGCACCTGCCGCTGGCGCTGCGGATCGCGGCCGGGCAGCTGGCGGGCGACCGGGGTCTGCAACCGGACCAACTCGCCGACGAACTGGAGGACACGGCGGACCGGCTCGACCTGCTGGAGGACGGCCCACGGGCGGTGCGCGGCGTGCTGGAGCGCTCCTACCGGCGGCTCGCGCCCACCCACGCCGAGATGTTCCGGCTGCTGGCGGTCAACCCGGGCCCGGACCTGGCGCTGGAGGCCGCCGCCGCCGCGACCGGCATGGCCAAGCTCAAGGACGTCCGGCTGCGCCTGGTCGCGCTCTCCCGGGCCAGCCTGATCCGGCAGGACCCGGAGACCCGCCGCTGGCGGATGCACGACCTGGTGCGCGCCTACGCCGACGAACTGGCGCGGGAGGACCCCAGGCGCTCGGCGGTGGCGCTGCGCCGACTGCTGGAGTACTACGACCGGATCGCCGCAACCCGTGGCGGGCACCAGTTCGACAGGTACTACGTCGGCTACGGCCAGTCGGCCATGGACCTGGCCGCCCTGGACGCGGAGCGCGCCAACCTCACCGCGGCCGTCCACGCCGCCCGTGAGGCGGGGCACCACGATCTTGTCATGTCTTTGGCCGACAACATCGCGGAGTACCTGGACGTGCGCCGACGCCTCGAGGACGGCCTGGCCGTGGTGAAAGCCTCCCTGGCTTCGGCGGAGGAGGTCGGGGATCCGCGGATGAAGGCTCTGGGGCTGATCCAGTTCGGCTACTTGATGCAGGAGCTGGGGCATCTGGAGGAGTCCGAGTCGGTCCAGCGCAGTGCCGTGGCGCTGTGCCATGAGTGCGGGTTCTCGAGGACCGAAGCCGCCGCGTGGGACTTCCTGGGAATGACGTTGAGTGGGCAGGGCCGATTGGAGGAGGCCGAGCTGGCGCAGCGCACTTCCCTGGCGCTGTACCGGAAGGAGGGGTTGGAGGTGAGCGAGAGCAACCTGGGGCTCATCCTCCAGGAGTTGGGGCGGTTCGAGGAGGCCGAACAGGCTCACCGCGCCGCGTTGCTGGTGCTGCAGAAATCGGGCTGGCAGGCGGGTGAGGCCATCGCCTGGCACAACCTCGGTACCACGATGAGGAGTTCCGGGGACCTGGAGCAGGCGGTGAAGGCCGCCCGGCAGGCCATCGCCCTGTTCCGCGAACTGGACTACCAGTACAACCTGGGCTGGGCCGCCGACGAGCTCGCCGACACCCTGCTCGCCGCCGGACACCCCGCCGCCGAGGTCCGGGCCGTCCGGGAGGAGGCGGCCGCCGCGCACCGCAGGACCGGGGACGAGGCGAAGGCCCTCGCCGCGCTGGCCAAGCCGGACGGGCCGTCCTGACCGTGGCGGCGGGTAGGGTGGGGCGGATGGGAACCGAGGTGTGGACGGCTGAACTGCCGGATGAGGTGCGGGCGTTCCTCGACGATGCCGGGGTGCTGTGGGAGCGGGCGAACGACGGCGCGGTGCGGCGGCTCGGGCGGTACGTGGGGGAGTTGGCGGACGCGCTGGAGGAGAACCTGGCGGAGGGGCTGCGGGCGCTGACCGCGTTGGGGGCGCACTACCGGGGGCCGGTGTACGAGGCGTTGGCGGGGGAGTACCGGGAGGCGGCGGAGGGGCGGATGGCCCGGATGGTGGCGGCGGCGCGGGAGTGCGCGGCGCGGCTGGGGGTGGCGGCGGACGTGGTCGCGACCATGCAGAACGAGGTGGTCGGGGAGCTGGCGGCGCTGGTGGCGGACGCGAGTCGGCCGGTGGAGTGGCGAGTCGGCGAGGCGGAGCGGCTGATCGACTACCTGCAGGGGCAGTTGGAGCACTACGCGCTGGACCAGATCGGCGAGGTCGCCACGGACCAGTTGGAGGCGATCGTCCAGGGGGCGTCGGCCGGGCCCGAACGACCGCGCTCCGCCGAGCTGTTCGCGGCGCTGGAGCGGGGGGAGGACATCGGTCCGGAGCACGGGTTCGACCCGGTGGAGGTGGAGCGCTGCGCGGTGGCGCTGGAGCGGCAGCAGGACCGGCTGCAGTCGGCGGCGGAGCGGTTCAGGGCCTGCCTGTCGGCGATCGACTTCGAGGCGCCGGCCGGGCCCGACGACGCGCTGCTGCACGGCTTCCTGCTCGACCGGGCCACCGCCGAGGCGGTGTTCGGCGCCGACGGGACGGTCACCCTGGACGAGCGGACGGCGGCCGCGGTCGCGCACCGGCCGAGCCGGGTGTTCCTGCGCGAGGTCGGGCTGCCGGAGGACGCCGCGTTCCTGGCCCTGGAGCCCGAGATCCGGTGGGGCGGGTCGCTGATCGGCGACGAGTACTGGGTGTCGCGCGCCGCGCCGCTGGACGCGACGGCCTGGCTGCCGCTCGGGCGGTTCGGCGAGGACAGCTTCCACCTGGACACCGTCACCGGCCGGGTCCACAACGTCCCGGACGGCGAGGCGCCGCAGCTGGCCGCGACCCGGATCGACGCGTTCGTCCTCGCGCTGCACGCGCTGGAGGCGGAGCGGCCGTTCTACGAGCCGGGCCTCCGCTACGACGACCACCTCGACCCGGCGGGGGTCGCCCGGCGCTTCACGGCGCTGCTGCGGCGGATCGACCCGGAGGCGGTCGCCGACCCGGACGCGTACTGGCACCGGGTCCTCGGGCACGTGTACAACAGCTAGCCACCGCAGGTGAGTTGACGCTCCGTCAGAGCACTTCGCCGAGGCGGGCGGCGATCGCCTGCATGCGCGGGACGAGTCCGGCCGCGCCCGACTGGGCCTCGAGGGCCTGGATGCGGGCCTCGGGGCCGGAGACGGAGAGCGCGGTGGGGGTGGGGGCACCGGGGACGGCGACGGCGATGCAGCGGACGCCGATCTCCTGCTCCTGGTCGTCGACGACGTAGCCGAGGTCGCGGGCGGTGGCGAGCTGGGCGAGCAGCGCGGCGGGCTCGACCACGGTGTGCGGGGTGTGCGCCTGGAGCGGGCCGGGGCCGAGCAGGGCGCGGGCCTCGTCCTCGGGGAGCTGGGCGAGCAGCGCCTTGCCGACGCCGGTGCAGTGGGTCTGGACGCGGCGGCCGACCTCGGTGAACATGCGCATGGAGCGGCGGGACTGCACCTGTCCGACGTAGACCACCTCGCCGCCCTCCAGGACGGCCAGGTTGGCGGTCTCGCCGGTGGCCTCCATGAGTTCGGCGAGGTACGGGCGGGCCCAGGAGCCGAGGAGGCGGCCGGCGGTCTCGCCGAGGCGGATCAGGCGCGGGCCGAGGGTGTAGCGGCGGGCGGTGTCCTGCCGGACGTAGCCCTGGGCGACCAGGGTGCGGACCAGCCGGTGGATGGTCGGCATCGGCAGGCCGGAGGTGGCGGACAGTTCGCTGAGGGTGGCGATGCCGCCGGAGTCGGCGAGCGCTTCGAGGAGTTGGAAGGCGCGCTCGACGGACTGCACCGAGCCGGTGGCGCGTTCGGGGGAGGTGCCGGCCATGAGCGTTCCCTTCGCTGTCGGGTGGGGAGTAGAGTCCGCACGATCAATCAACAAACCGTTGAAATTCTGTATCGCGGAAACTAGTCTCCACTGTACAGAACGCAACAGCCCAAGGAGAGTCCTGCCCATGGCCGCCGCAGATCAGGGTTCGTCCCCCACCGTCCCCGGTGTCACGGTCGTCGGTCCGCCGGTACCGCGTTCCGAGGAGGTGCTGACCGCGGCGGCGCTCGCGTTCGTCGCCGACCTGCACCGCACGTTCGACGGCCGCCGCCGCGAGCTGCTGGCCGCCCGCCGCGAGCGCCGCGCCGAGATCGCCCGCACCGGGACGCTGGACTTCCTGCCGCACACCGCCGACGTCCGCTCCGGCGACTGGCAGGTCGCCCCCGCCCCGCGCGCGCTCACCGACCGCCGGGTCGAGATCACCGGCCCCACCGACCGCAAGATGGTCGTCAACGCGCTCAACTCCGGCGCGAAGGTCTGGCTCGCCGACTTCGAGGACGCCACCGCCCCCACCTGGGAGAACGTCGTCTCCGGCCAGGTCAACCTGACCGACGCCTTCGAGGGCCGGATCGACTTCACCAGCGCCCAGGGCAAGACGTACACCCTCAAGCCCGCCGCCGAGCTCGCCACCGTCGTGGTCCGCCCGCGCGGCTGGCACCTCGACGAGCGGCACCTGATCGTCGACGGCGCCCCCGTGGCCGGCGCGTTCGTCGACTTCGGCCTGTACTTCTTCCACAACGCGGCCCGGCTCATCGCCAAGGGCGAGCAGGACCCCAACTCCGGCCCGTACTTCTACCTCCCGAAGACCGAGAGCCACCTGGAGGCCCGGCTCTGGAACGAGGTCTTCACCCACGCCCAGGCCGCCCTCGGCATCCCGCACGGCACGATCCGCGCCACCGTGCTGATCGAGACCATCACCGCCGCCTTCGAGATGGACGAGATCCTCTACGAACTGCGCGACCACGCCGCCGGGTTGAACGCCGGCCGGTGGGACTACCTGTTCTCCCTGGTGAAGAACTTCCGGGACGGCGGCGAGCGGTACGTGCTGCCCGACCGCAACACCGTCACCATGGCCTCCCCGTTCATGGCCGCCTACACCCGGCTGCTGGTGCGGACCTGCCACCGGCGCGGCGCGCACGCCATCGGCGGCATGGCCGCGTTCATCCCCTCCCGCAAGGACCCCGAGGTCAACGCCGCCGCGCTGGTCAAGGTCCGGGCCGACAAGGAACGGGAGGCCGGCGGCGGCTTCGACGGCTCCTGGGTCGCCCACCCCGACCTGGTGCCGGTCGCCCGCGCCTGCTTCGACGCCGTCCTCGGCGAGCGCCCGCACCAGAAGGAGAACCCCGGCTCGCCCGAACCGGTCACCCCCGCCCACCTCCTCGACGTGGCCGGCGCCGGCGGCAGCTGCACCCGCGCCGGACTGCACAACGCCGTCCAGGTCGGCATCCGCTACATCGAGGCCTGGCTGCGCGGACTCGGCGCCGTCGCCATCTTCCACATGATGGAGGACGCCGCCACCGCCGAGATCTCCCGCTCGCAGATCTGGCAGTGGATCCACAACGGCGTGCTGCTCGCCGACACCGGCGAGAAGGCCACCGCCGAACTCGTCCGCCGCCTGGTCGCCGAGGAACTCGCCCAGCTGGAAGCCGAGTCGGGCCCGCAGGCGTACGCCGCCGGACGTTGGACCGAGGCCGCCGCGCTGTTCGAGCAGGTCGCCCTCGCCGAGGACTTCCCCGACTTCCTCACCCTCCCCGCGCTCGCCCTGATCGACTGACCGAGCGCCCCCGCACCGTCTCGCACCTCCCCCGTACCCCGCCCCGTACCGCCGCACCCTCACATCGGCCGCGGTACGGGGCGGCCCAACGAAAGGAGCACCATGGCACGCGTCTTCTTCAACGGCCAGGCGATGACCGGCGGCCCGTTCCACGCCAAGGTCCACGGCCACCTGGTCGGCCCGGCCGGCACCGCCCCCGGCTACCGCTTCTTCTCCATCCGCGACGAATGCCCCGCGCTGCTCGCCGACCCGACCGCCGGCACCGCCATCGAGGGCGAACTGTACGACCTCCCGCTGGAACACCTGCGGGACGCCGTCCTCCCCGGCGAACCCCTCGAACTGGAGCTGGGCGTCATCGAGTTGGCCGACGGCACCCCCGCGCTGTCGATGGTGCTCGCCCGCGGCCAGCTCGAACGCGGCGTGCACCGCGAGATCACCGAACACGGCGGCTGGCGCGCCTACCTGGCCACCCTCGGCCGCGAAGCCTGACCGGCGGGGCCCGGACGGCGGAAAAGCAGGTGCGGACGGGGTGCCCCCGCAGGCTAGGGTGGTGCACGTCCGGGTGCGCGGGCGGGGGTTACTTCCGGATTCGGCGGTTCCGGGTTCGAGTCCCGGGCGCCCGCGCCCAGCACGGGCGGTAGCTCAAGCAGGTAGAGCGCCGAACTGTCCACCCCCGCCGCCCTCGTCCGCGAACTCGCCGTCCGCGACCCCGAATGGACCCTCGACCTGCTGCGCTGGCTGCGCTACGGCGCCGCGATGCGCACCGCCGCACTGGTCGGCGCCGCCGAGTTCACCCGCGCCCGGCTCGACGCCCGGCTGCCCGGCCACTCCCGGCAGGTCGTCGACGCGGTGCTGCAACGACCCGACGAACCCGGCGAACTCCTCGGCTACTGGACCTCCCGCTACGGCCGCGCCCTGCCCAAACCGCTCAAGCGCGGCATCGCCGACGCCGTCGCCCGGCTCTACGACAGCCGCGCCCTGCTCAAGTACGACACCGCGAGCAAGGGCTACCGCTTCGGCGACGTCCTGGAACTCACCCGCCCTCCTGCCCGCCATCGGGCAGGAGGGGCCCTCCGCCCCGCACCGCGACAAGCCCTGGCAGGGCGAGCTGTTCCGCTACGCGCTCGACCGCCGCCACCGCCCCGACCAGGCCCTCCCGCCCGCCGGGGACACCGTGCTGACCGCCCACCGCGCACTCGCCGCGCTGCCCGTCACCGAACGCCGCGCGCTGGCCGACCGCGGCGAAGTCCGCCGCTCGCGCCAGTTCCCGTTCCGCTACCTCGCCGCGTACCGGCACGCGCCCTCGCCGCGCTGGGGCCGCCCCCTGGAGCAGGCGCTGCGGCACTCGCTGCAGAACGTGCCGGAACTGCCCGGCCGCACCCTCGTGCTGGTCGACCGCTCCGGCTCGATGTTCGACCGGCCCAGCGCGCGGAGCGAACTCAACCGGGCCGACACCGCCGCCGTCTTCGGCACCGCGATCGCCCTGCGGGCCGCCGACGCCGACCTGGTCGAATTCGGCACCACCAACCGGAGGATCGACCTCCGGCGCGGCGACTCGCTGCTCCAGGCGATCGAACGCTTCGGCAACCGCGGCGGCACCGACACGGCGTCGGCCGTCCGCGACCACTACCGCGACCACGACCGGGTGGTGATCGTCACCGACGAGCAGACCCAGGGCGGCTTCGTCCACGACCCGCTCGCACCCGTCCCCGCCGGCATCCCCTGCTACACCTGGAACCTGGCCGGCTACCGCCCCGGCCACGCCCCCTCCGGCACCGGCCACCGCCACACCTTCGGCGGCCTGACCGACGCCGCGTTCCGGCTGATCCCGCTGCTGGAGGCCGGGCAGGACGCCGCGTGGCCGTGGGAGGAGGACCAGCGGAGCGCGAAGAAGCACCCGAAGGCGCGCGGCTGAAGACGGGGCCGCACACCTCCGGTGGGTGGGGCGGGCGGAGGTCAGAGCCGGCCGGAGGCGAGGGCGGTGCCGAGCGGGGAGCGGGCGTAGAGGACGCTGCGGCCGGTGCGGGTGCGGGTGAGGAGGCCGGCGGCGGTGAGGGCGGTGAGGTGGCGCGAGACGGCGCCCGGGGTGACGGCGAGGCGGTGCGCCAGGGCGGTGGTGGTGGCGGGGTGTTCGAGCAGGAGGAGCAGGCGGGTTCGGGCGGGGCCGATCAACTCGGCGAGGGCGTCCGGGGGTTGCGGGGCGGGGTGTTCGCCGAGCAGGGCGGTGCCGCGGGCCGGGTAGCTGATCACCGGCGGCTCGTCCGGGTCGATCACGGTGTGGGCCCCGCGGCCGCACAGGGTGGGCAGCAGGATCAGCCCGCGGCCCGCCACCGGGGTGTACCGGCCGCCCAGCGCCCGGACCCGGGAGTCGGGGTCGTCGAGCCGCAACACCCCGGAATTCCAGGAGAGTTGGGGAGAGAGGCCGGCGAACAGGCCCTCCGCGCCGTGCTCGGCGAACATCCGCCCCCGGTGGGCCAGGTCGGCCTCCAGGACCGCCCGTGCCCGCGGCCACCAGCGCGGCAGCAGGCAGCGCTCCCAGTAGCCGCGCACCTGCTCGACGCAGTGCGCCAGCAGCCCGGCCGGATCCTCCAGTCGGGCGGCCAGCGCGGGCGGCAGCGGCGCGCCGTCGCCCCGGTACGCGGCCGCGAAGTCCTTGGCGACGACGGCCGGATCAGTGGCCGCGAGGACCGCCAACTCGCTCTCGAAGGACGGGCGCCGGCCCGCCGGCCGGGGCGTCAGGAAGTCCGGCACCCAGACCCGGGGCGTCACCAGCGCGTCCAGCAGTTCGGCGTCCAGTTCGCGGTACGCGGCCTCCCAGGAGGCCGTCCAGCGCCGGTAGTGCGGGTACGCCGCCGGGCGGCGGCGGGCCCGCAGACTGAACACCGCCTCCTGGAGGGGCGAGTAGGTGAGCCGGGTGGTGGCGAGGTCGTCCACGCCGAAGGCGAACTCGAACATTGACCCCAACGGTAAAAGGATTCACGGCGGTTGGGAACCCTGGTGTCCTGTCCCGCATGACCGCCGCCGCCGCGCCCGCCGGGCGCCGCTCCCTGCTGCCCGCCGACCCGGTCCTGCGCCGGCTCGCCGTGCTGACCGCCGTCAACACCGTCGGAAACGGGCTCTACTACTCCGTCAGCGCCCTCTACTTCACCCGCCAAGTCGGCCTCAGCGCGGCCCAGTTGGCCACCGGCCTGGCCTGCGCCGGGGTGGCCGGCATGCTCGCCGGAGTGCCCTTCGGACGGCTCGCCGACCGGGTCGGCCACCGCCGACTGCTCTACCTGCTGGGCCCGTTGCAGGGGCTCGCGGTGCTCGCGTACGCCGTCGTCGACGGGTTCGCGGCGTTCGTCGCCGCCGTCGTGGCCGCCACCGTGCTGGAGCGCGGCGCGGTCGTGGTCCGCAGCGCGCTGATCGCGCACCTGCTGCCCGTCGAGGACCAGGTCCGCTCCCGGGCGCTGCTGCGCTCGGTGATGAACGCCGGGCTGGTGGTCGGCGCGACGGGCGCCGCGTTCGTCCTGCACGCGGACAGCTACTGGGGGTACACCGCCGCGCTGGCCGTGGACGCCGCCACCTTCGCCGCGACCTCGCTGCTGCTGACCGGGCTGCCGAACGCCGCACCGGTGGACGGGCGGCCGCAGCGGGCCGACCGGGACGGGAAACGCCGGCGCACCGCCCTTGCCGACCGGCGCTACCTGCTGGTGGCGTTCCTGCACGCCGTGCTGGAACTGCAGTTCGCCATGCTGGAGATCGGCATCCCGCTGTGGATCGCCACCCGCACCAGCGCGCCGCGCCCGCTGGTCGCGGTGGTGGGCATCGTCAACTGCCTTGCCGTGGTGCTGTTCCAGGTCCGCGCCAGCCGGGGCGTGGTCGACCTCCGCTCGGCGGCCCGGGCCTGCGCCCGGGGCGGGGTGCTGCTCGGCGCGGCCTGCCTGGTGTACGCGGCGGCGGCCGGCCGGGGCGCGGTGCTCGCGGTGGTGCTGGTGCTGGCGGGCGTGCTGCTGCACAGCCTGGCCGAACTGCTCACCTCGGCCGGCGGCTGGACGCTCAGCCTGGACCTGGCCGATCCGGAGCGGCACGGCGAGTACCAGGGCGTGTTCATGAGCGGCCAGGCCGGCTCGCACGTGATCGGCCCGCTGATCGTCACCGCGACCGTGCTCGCGCACGGCGTGGCGGGCTGGGCGGTGCTCGGCGGGCTGCTGGTCGCGGCCGGGCTGGCGATCGTGCCGGCGGCGGCCCGTCAGTCGCCGGAGAAGCCGAAGACGCCCCAGTGGGTGGGCTCGCCGTCGGTGTAGAGCAGCACGTACCGGCCGCTCCAGCGCAGGTCGGCCTCCCGCCGCAGCGCGTCGCCCTCCATCGCCCGGAGGTACTGCGGGACGGTCGGCCGCTCGGTGCCGAAGTGGTGCGACAGCCGTGCGGCGGGCAGCGGTTGGACGAAGCCGTCGCGGGCGGGCTCGGCGGCCAGCGCGCTGCGGGGGACGTCCAGGATCGAGTGGGTGCCCTCCGTCCCCATGAACTCGCCGTCCTCCCACAGCTCCTCGAGCGACTCGTACTCGCCGGCGCCGTTCCACTCCGACCCGGCGAACACCTCCCGGTGCAGCGCGTCGAGCGTGCCCTGCGGCGTGCCCCGGTAGGGGGTCAGGTAGTCCCAGCCGCTCGCGCCCATGCCTGTGCTCCTCGATCTCCGTCGACACCCCGTCAGGTCGAACGTCCGGAGGCTACACGGTGGAACCGACGGGCGGGGCGGAGAAGGGGTCGGCCCCGGACCCTTCGCCGTGGGTCCGGGGCCGTGGGGCCGGGGGCGCGCCGTCGTCCCTGGCGGCGGGCCCCCGGGGCGGTGGGGGCGGGGGAGCGGGGGTGTCAGCCGCGGGCGGCGAGGTCGCGGGCGGCGCGGGCGGCGGCGAGGGCGATCCGGTCCTCGTCGACGGTGGTGAGGCGGCCGTGCTCGACCACCGCGTTGCCGTTCACGAAGAGCGCGGCCAGCGGCGGGAGCGCGCCCAGGACGAGGGCGGCGACCGGGTCGGCGATCGAGGAGTGCAGCACGCCGTCGATCTTCCACAGGGCGAGGTCGGCGAGCTTGCCGGCCTCGATCGAGCCGATCTCGGCCTGCCGGCCCAGCACCCGGGCGCCGCCCATGGTGCCCAGCCGCAGCGCCTGGCGGACGGTCAGCGCGTCCGGGCGGCCGTGCAGCCGGTTGATCAGCAGGGCGTTGCGCAGCTCGGTGCCCAGCTCGCCGGACTCGTTGGAGGCGGTGCCGTCCACGCCGAGGCCGACCGGGACGCCGGCCCGCAGCATGTCGGGGACCCGGGCGATGCCGGCCGCGAGCCGGGCGTTGGAGGACGGGCAGTGCGCGACGCCGGTGCCGGTCTCGGCGAACTTCGCGATGTCGGAGTCGTTCATGTGGACGCAGTGCGCCATCCACACGTCCTCGCCGAGCCAGCCCGTCGACTCGAAGTAGTCGGTGGGGCCCATCCCGAACAGCTGCTTGCAGAACTCCTCCTCCTCGGCGGTCTCCGAGCCGTGGGTGTGCAGCCGCACGCCCTTGCGCCGGGCCAACTCGGCCGACTGGCGCATCAGTTCGGTGGAGACCGAGAACGGGGAGCAGGGCGCGATGGCGACCTGCAGCATCGAGCCGAACGAGGCGTCGTGCCACTTGTCGACGGCGCTCTCGGACGCGGCGAGGATCTCGTCGGTGTCCTCGACCGCGTGGTCCGGCGGCAGGCCGCCGTCCTTCCGGCTGCGGTCCATCGAGCCGCGCAGCGCGGTGAACCGCAGGCCGAGCTCCTGGACGCCGGCCACCGAGGAGCCGAGCACGTCGCCGCCGCCGCGCGGGAACACGTAGTGGTGGTCGGAGGCGGTGGTGCAGCCCGACTTGAGCAGCGCCGCGGCGGAGCCCTGAGTGGCGGCGTGCACCAGGTCCTCGTCGATCCGCGCCCAGGTCGGGTACAGCGCCACCAGCCAGTCGAACAGGATGTGGTCCTGGGCCAGGCCGCGGGTGATCCACTGGTAGAAGTGGTGGTGCGTGTTGACCAGCCCGGGGGTGAGCAGGTGCCCCTCGCCGTTGATCCGTCGCGCCACGTTGTCCAGCCAGGCGGGCGCGGGCCCGTCGCCGACCGACTCGATGGTGTTGCCGAGCAGGACCACGTGGCCGCGGGCGTACTCGGTGTCCCGGGCGTCGACGGTGGCGATCGCGACGTTCTCGATCACGATCCGCCGGTCGGCGGCTGGGGGCTGGACTGCCATGGGGGTACTCCTTGCAGGGAACGGCCGGCGGAGCCGACGTGGTGGAACAGCAGGTTGAGCAGCACCGCGGCCAGGCAGCCGGCCGAGATGCCGGAGTGCAGCAGGGTGCGGACGGCCTCCGGGAACCCGTCGTAGAAGGTCGGCGCGGCGATCGGGACGATCCCCACCCCGAGCGCGACCGACACCAGGACGGTGTGCGAGGTCGACTCCATCCCGGCCTCCGCCAGGGTGCGGATGCCGGACGCCGCGACCGTCCCGAACAGCACGATCCCCGCGCCGCCCAGCACCGGCTGCGGCACCAGCGACACCAGCGCGCCGAGCACCGGGAACAGGCCCAGCAGCACCAGGATGCCGCCGCCGGCCGCGACCACGAACCGGCTGCGCACCCTGGTGAGCGCCACCAGTCCGATGTTCTGGGCGAACGCGCTGCACGCGAAGCCGTTGAACACCGGGCTGACCGCGGTGGCCAGGCCGTCCGCGCGCAGGCCCGCCGCCAGCGTCCGCTCGTCGGCCTCGCGGTCGACGATCCGGCCCAGCGCCAGCATGTCGGCGGTGGACTCGGTCATCGAGACCACCATGACGATGCACATCGACGCGATGGCCGCGACGTCGAACCGCGGCCCGCCGAAGTGGAACGGCGAGGGCAGCGCGAACACCTGCGCGCCGCCGATCCCGGAGAAGTCGGCCAGGCCGAGCGGGAAGGCCGCCAGGGTGCCCAGCGCCAGGCCGATCAGCAGCGACATCTGCTGCCAGAAGCCCCGCAGCAGCCGGTTGCCCAGCACCACGGCGCCCAGCGTGAGCGCGGCCAGGCCGACCGCCTTCGCCGAGCCGTAACCGGGCGCGCCCGGCGAGCCGCCGCGCGCCCAGTTCACCGCGACCGGCAGCAGGGACACCCCGATCAGGGTGATCACGGTGCCCTGCACGACCGGCGGGAAGAACCGGACCAGCCGGGAGAAGTACGGCGCCGCGAGGAAGCACAGGGCCCCCGCGACGATCACCGCGCCGAAGACCACCGGGAGGGCGTCCTTCGGGCCGTGCTCCTTGGCTATCGCCAGCATCGGCGCGACGCCGGCGAACGAGACGCCGTTGACGAACGGGAGCCGGGCCCCGATCCGCCAGACGCCCAGCGTCTGCAGCAGGGTGGCCAGCCCGGCGGTGAACAGGCTGGCCGAGATCAGCAGGGCGAGTTCGCCGGGGCTCAGCCCGACGCCCGCGCCCACGATCAGCGGTGGAGCGACCACGCCGGCGTACATCGCGGCGACGTGCTGCAGCCCGGTGCCGAACAGCTTCGGCGGGGAGAGCACCTCGTCGACCGGGTGGACGGGGGTGGAACCGTCGTCAGTGGTGGGGGTGGTGCGGAGTGCCATGGAAGTAGCCCCTTTGCTGCCCCAGGCTCTCGGCGCAACCCGGGCGCTGGAGAGTGGTGTGGACCGGCCGGAGGGCGGGACGACGGACAGGGTCCCTCCGGCCTGCTCTCCGGCCCCGGGACTGCCGCCGTGAGGGCGGGCACGGTCTCCGAACGGTGTGGGGGAGGAGAGTCAAGTGCGGTACTACAGGCAAAAGATGACGAATAATCAGGAAGTCGGGCAGCCGGGCGTCAGGCGACCGGGATGACCGGGGTGACGCCCTCGCGGTGCACGGTGCCCTCGATCAGGCCGTACATCCGGTCGGCGGCGAAGTAGACCTCGTTGTCGTTCTTCAGTCCGAACGGCTCCAGGTCGACCAGGAAGTGGTGCTTGTTCGGCAGCTCCAGCCGGACCTCGTCCACCTCGGCGCGGTTGTTCAGCACCCGGGTGCCCATCGCGTGCAGGGTCTGCTGCAGCGAGTAGGAGTAGGTCTCGGCGAAAGCCTCCAGCAGGTGGCGGCGCACCTGCTGGTACGAGCGGTTCCAGTTCGGCTCCGGCTCGCCGTCGCGGCCGTGGAAGCCGAACGCCCAGCGGGCCGTCACCTGGGTGGCCAGGATGCGGTCGTACGCCTCCTGGAGGGTGGTGTACCGGTCCTTGATGTAGCCCCAGAACTCGGAGTTGGTGGTGTTCATCACCACCAGGTCCTTGAGGCCGGAGACCACCCGGAACCGGTCCCCGTCGTACACCACCTCGGTGGTGCGCACCTCCTGGCCCTTGCGGACGAAGGAGTGGCCGACCTCCTCGGAGCCGATGAACCGGGAGGACGAGTCGGGGGTCTTGATCCGCTCCCAGCCGTACTCCTCGATCCGGATCCGGGCGGAGCGCACCACGCCGCGCTCGGTGGAGTCGACGAAGTGCCGGGCCAGCAGGACGCCGAAGCCCTCGGCGGAGTCGATGCCGTGCTCCTTGGCGAAGGCGTACACGGTGTTCTTGGTGGTGTCGGTGGGCAGGCAGTTGGCGTTCGAGCCGGTGAGGTGGACGTCCTCGAAATCGCCGCGCAGCGACACCGAGACGTTCAGGTCCTTGATCTCGTGGCGGGTCGAGTCGCGGTAGACCCGGACGATCCGGTTCTCCGCCTTGCCGTACTGGTTCTGACCGAGCACGTGGGCCATGGGTGGCTCCTAGGGTCCAGGCGGTCTACCTAGCTTCCGCGGTAGACCGAGTAGCCGAACGGGTTGAGCAGCAACGGCACGTGGTAGTGGTGCTGCGCGGGCGCGACCGTGAAGACGATCGAGACCTCGGGGAAGAACGGCCGCTCGGCCGACCCCGCGTAGTACGCCGCGGTGTCGAACAGCAGCCGGACGACCGAGCCCGCCTCCGCGGCCGGCAGGTCCTTGACCCGGCCGTCGGAGTCCGTGGCGGAGGTGCCGATCACCTTCCAGCCACCCTCGGTGTGCAGTGCCAGCTCGACCGGAACGCCCTCGGCCGGGCGGCCGAGGCTGGTGTCGAGCACATGCGTGGAGATGCCGGTCACGAGTGGGTACCTCACTGAATGGCAGGAAGTGACTGTCCGTCAATTCACTGCGTTGCGTCAAGCAGTTGATTGATGCGAATGTCGTTGATCTTCCGCAGCTCGCCCCGGACGGCCTCCGCCTCGGTGGCGGCGTCGTTCGGGTACCGCTCGCGCAGCGCGGCGAGCATGCCGGCCGCGGTGCGGCCGGTCGCGCAGATCAGGAACAGGTGGCCGAACTTGGCCTCGTAGGCGGCGTTGGCGGCGCGCAACTCGTCCAGGACGGACGGGTCGACGCCCCGGACGCCGGCCTGCTCGCGCTCGGAGACGGCGTCCCCCGCCTTGGGGGTGCCGATCCGGGCGTGGCCGGCCATCGCGTCGTGCAGGTCGGCCGCGGTGAGCCCCGCCATCGCCTTCGCGTTGGCGGTGAGCAGCTCCTCGCGGTCGGGCCAGGGGCGGGACGCCGCGACGGCGTCGGCCCAGGCGGGGCTGGAGCAGACCTCCAGCAGCACCTCCCGCAGCGCGGCCGGGTCAGCGGCCGACAGGTCGGCCAGGACGCGGGGCGCGGAGGGCGCGGAGGACGCGCCGGACCGGCCGGACGCGGGGGGTGCGGGGAGGGCAGGGGGTGGCTGGGTCACGGAGGGACCTCCTGAGGGTTGGTGCCACCCGCACAAGCTAGATCGGCCGCAACAGGCCGTCAACACTTTGTTGAACTGTTTGTGGTGACAGCACACGGCGCCGGGCGTGCGGCCCGGCGCCGTGTGCGATCCGCCAAGGAGGAGTCCGGGCGGGTCAGGGCTTCTCCTGCCGGTTCAGGTAGTTGTACACCGTGAACCGGCTGACCCCGAGCGCCGACGCGACCGTCTCCACCCCGTGGCGGACGGTGAACGCGCCGCGCTCCTCCAGCAGGGCGACCACCCGCTGCTTCTCGGCGCGGTCCAGCTCGGCCAGCGGCCGGCCGTCGAACTGCCGGGTCATCTCGGCCAGCAGCCGGTCCAGCGCGCTGCTCAGGTGCGGCAGTCGCACCGCGACGGCCGGCGCGCCGTCCCACTCCAGCACGACGTCCTCCGTGCGGGCCTCGGCGGGTGCGATCGCGGTCGCGCCGACCGCGGCCAGCAGCGGCTCCAGGGCGGCGGCGAGCGGGTGCTCCAGGGCGTCGCTCACTGCTTATCCCCTCCTTCGGGTCCTTCGGGTCCTCCGGTCCCGGCTCCTGCGGGCTCCCCGTCCAGCACGCTGACCTGGACCGAGATCCGGCTCGCCCCCGCCGCCAGGGTCTCCCGCAGCAGGCGGGTGACGGCGGCCAGGGCCTGTTCGGCGTCGCCCTCGGCGCTGGTGCCGAACGGACCCACCGAGACGGCGAGCCCCGCCTCGTCCACCGCGCGGCGCGCGGCCTTGGCGTGCTCGGGGAACCCGTCCAGTTCGAACGGCTCTGTCGTGAACTCCACCATCAATCGCACCCGCCCAGCTTATCCACCCGGCCGTTCTGGGTGATCGGACAGTGCGGCCGGGGCGGGCGGCCCCGGGTTCGGCTGCTTCAACAAATTGTTGCGACGTCCTTGACAGTCCGGGCGGGCGGCGGAGAAGCTTCCGTCAAGCAGAATCCAGCTTCCGGATCGTGGAAGTTGCATGGCGAGAGAGCGAGAGGTGAACGACGTGACCGCTGCCGCCCAGCACCGCTTCACGGTCAACCTGTCCATCCTGTTCGGCGAACTGCCCCTGCTGGAGCGGCCCGCGGCCGCCGCGGCGGCCGGCTTCGACGCGGCCGAACTCTGGTGGCCCTTCGGCACCGAGCCCGCCCCCGGAAACGACGAACTCGACGCGCTGGCAACGGCGTTCGAGACCGCCGGAGTCCGGCTCACCGGCCTCAACCTGCTGGACGACCTGGCCGCCGGCGCCCGCGGCACCCTCTCCGTTCCCGCCGAGAGCGAGCGCTTCCGGGAGAACCTCCCGGTCGCCACCGCACTCGCCGAACGCCTCGGCACCGGCGCGCTGAACGCCCTCTACGGCAACCGCGTCCCCGACGCCGACCCGGCCGAACAGGACGCCCTCGCCCTGGAGAACCTCGCGCTGGCCGCCCGGGCCGCCCACTCCGTCGGCGCCGTCCTGCTGGTCGAGACCCTCAACGCGGCCGAGTCCCCGGACTACCCGCTGGTCACCGCCGCCGCCGCGGTCGACGTCGTCGACAAGGTCAACGCCACCACCGGCCTCGGCAACGCCAAGTTCCTCTGCGACCTCTACCACCTCGCCCGCAACGGCGAGGACCCGGCCGCCGTGATCGACGCGTACGCCGACCGGATCGGCCACGTGCAGATCGCCGACACCCCCGGCCGCAACGAACCCGGCACCGGCGACCTCGACTTCGAGGACCTGTTCGCCCGCCTCACCGCCGCCGGCTACCAGGGCCGGATCGGCCTCGAGTACCGCCCGGCCGGCGGCGTCAGCGCCGAGAGCTTCGACTGGCTGCCGCGCGAGCTGCGCGCCGGACGCCGAGCCCGCTGAGCGCCGCGCGCCGGACGCCGAGCCCGCTGAGCGTCGAGCCCGCCGGGCCGGCCGACTCCCCAGACCCTCACACGTAAGGAACCGCACGCGATGAGCCGCAAGATCGCTTTCATCGGCCTCGGCATCATGGGCAAGCCCATGGCCGTCAACCTGGTCCGGGCCGGCCACCACGTCACCGGCTACAACCTCACCCGGGAGCCGATCGACGCCCTGGTCGCGGCCGGCGGCCACGGCGCCGGCTCGATCGCCGAGGCCGTCGCCGACGCCGAGGTCGTCATCACGATGGTCCCCGCCGACCCGCAGGTCGAGCAGGCGATCCTCGGCGAGGACGGCGTCCTGGCGCACGCCCGGCCCGGCACGCTGGTCATCGACATGTCGAGCATCACCCCGCAGACCTCGATCAGGGTCGACGCCGCCGCGAAGGCCGCCGGCCTCCGCAGCCTGGACGCCCCGGTCTCCGGCGGCGAGGCCGGCGCCGTCGAGGCGGTGCTCTCCATCATGGTCGGCGGCGCGGACGCCGACTTCGCCGAGGCCAAGCCGCTGTTCGACGCGCTCGGCACCACCGTCGTGCACGTCGGCCCGGCCGGCGCCGGCCAGACCGTCAAGGCCGCGAACCAGCTGATCGTCGCGGTCAACATCCAGGTGCTGGCCGAGGCCGTGGTCTTCCTGGAGAACGCGGGCGTCGACCTCGCCGCCGCGCTCGACGTGCTCGGCGGCGGGCTGGCCGGCTCCACCGTGCTGAACCGCAAGAAGGGCAACATGCTGGCCCGCGAGTTCGCCCCCGGCTTCCGGATCGACCTCCACCACAAGGACATGGGCATCGTCACCGACGCCGCCCGCGCGGTCGGCGCCGCGCTGCCGCTCGGCGCGGTCGCCGCCCAACTGGTCGCCTCCGCCCGCGCCAACGGCGACGGCTCGCTCGACCACTCCGCGCTGCTGCGCGGCGTCGAGCGGCTCTCCGGCCGCGAGGTCAAGCAGACCGGCTGAGCCCGGCCCCGGTCCAGCGAGGCCGGGTAGCAGACTCCCCCCGGCGGCGCGTACCTGTCCGGTCGTGCCGGCGCCGCCGGGGGGCCGGTTCCCTCCCCGCCGAGGGGAGCCTCCCGCACGTCGGAAGCGGGGCGGGAGGTCGGCGGGGAGGGGCGCGACGGCAGGGGTCCGGGCCCCCTGGTGGTGCATGCTCGTGTGCCCGACAGTTCCCCTCCGGGATCCTCCAGCAAGAAAGGCCCCCGCCGTGCGAGGTCATGTGGTCGTCGCCCCCGACAAGTTCAAGGGATCGCTGGAGGGCGCCGAGGTCGCGGCGCGGCTCGCGGCGGGGATCCGGCGGGCGGTGCCCGGGGTGGAGGTGCGGGAGCTGCCGGTGGCCGACGGTGGCGAGGGAACGCTGGCGGCGGCGCTCGCCGCCGGGTTCTCCCGGGTGGAGGTGAAGGTCGCCGGGCCGACCGGGCTGCCGGTGGTCGCGGGGCTGGCCGTGCGGGGCGACACCGCCGTGGTCGAGCTGGCGCAGGCGTCGGGCCTGGCCCGGCTGCCGGGCGGCCGGACGGCGCCGCTGGCGGCCGGCTCGTACGGGGTGGGCCAGCTGGTCGCGAAGGCGGTCGCGCTCGGGGCGACCCGGGTGGTGCTCGGCCTGGGCGGCAGCGCCTGCACCGACGGCGGGGCGGGCATGGCGCAGGCGCTGGGCGTCGGACTGTACGACGCGGACGGCGCGCCGCTGCCACCCGGCGGGGCCGCGCTGCGGCGGCTGGCCCGGGTGGAGCCGGGGGCGCTGGCGGAGCGGCTGCGCGGGGTCGAGGTGGTGGTGGCGTGCGACGTGGACAACCCGCTGCTGGGCCCGCGCGGCGCGGCCGCCGTGTACGGCCCGCAGAAGGGCGCGGACGCCGCCGACCTGCTGGTGCTGGAGGAGGGGCTGACCCGCTGGGCGGACGCGGTCGCCGGGCTGACGGGCCGTGACGTCCGGGGCGCGGCGGGCGCGGGCGCGGCCGGCGGGGTGGGCTTCGCGGCGCTGGCGCTGCTGGGGGCGACGATGCGTCCCGGGATCGAGCTGCTGCTGGAGCTGCTGGGCTTCGAACGGGCGGTGCGCGGCGCGCGCCTGGTGGTGACCGGCGAGGGCTGCCTGGACGCGCAGACCCTGCACGGCAAGGCGCCGGCCGGGGTGGCCGCGGCGGCGGCCCGGGCCGGGGTGCCGGTGGCGGCGGTCGCGGGCCGGCTGGAGCTGGCCGAGCGGGAGTGGCGGGCGGCGGGTTTCGTCCGGGCGGTGGCGCTGGCCGACCTGGCGGCCGATCCGGCCGATTCGATGGCCCGGGCGGGTGAGCTGGCGGAGCTGGCGGGGGAGCGGCTGGCGGCCGCGCTGCTGTCCTGAGAGCGGCCCCCGAGCCGCTCCCGGCGGCGCCCGGGAGTCCGCTGACAGTCTGTTGAATTCTCGTGCGTTCACACATTGACGTTTTGTTGAAGGCGAGCCTAGGCTCCCACCACTCCTTCGACCCACCCTCGCCCCCACGACGCTCGGAGGTCCCCTCATGCCCATCGACGACGCGGTGATCCGCTCCCGGCGGGTGGTCCTGCCGGCCGGCGAACGCCCCGCCGACGTGCTGCTGCGGGCCGGAAAGATCGAGCTGGTCGCCCCGTACGGCGCCCTGTCGGCCGACGGCCGGCCGGCCGCCGGGATCACCGACCTCGGCGACACCGCGCTGCTGCCCGGCCTGGTCGACACCCACGTGCACGTCAACGAGCCCGGCCGGACCGACTGGGAGGGCTTCGCCTCCGCGACCAGGGCCGCCGCGGCCGGCGGCGTCACCACCGTCGTCGACATGCCGCTGAACTCGGTCCCGCCGACCACCACGGTCGAGGGCCTCGACGCCAAGCGGAAGACCGCCGACGGCCAGCTCTGGGTCGACCTGGGCTTCTGGGGCGGCGCCGTCCCCGGCAACACCGACCAGCTCGAACTCCTGCACCGGGAAGGCGTGTTCGGCTTCAAGTCGTTCCTCGCGCCGTCCGGCGTGGACGAGTTCCCGCACCTGGCCACCCCGGCCGACCTGGAGTCCGCGCTCGCCGAGCAGGCCCGGATCGGCGCCCTGGCGATCATCCACGCCGAGGACCCGGCCGTGCTGGCCGCCGCCCCCCAGGTGCCCGGCACCCACTACCGCGACTTCCTGGCCTCCCGCCCGGACGACGCCGAGGCCGCCGCCGTCGCCGCGCTGCTGGCCGCCGCCCGCCGCACCGGCGCCCGGGTGCACGTCCTGCACGTCTCCTCGGCCGCCGTGCTGCCGCTGCTCCGGCAGGCCAGGGCGGACGGCGTCGCCGTCACCGCCGAGACCTGCCCGCACTACCTGACGCTGGCCGCCGAGGAGGTCCCCGACGGGGACACCGCCTTCAAGTGCTGCCCGCCGATCCGCGACGAGTCCAACCGCGACCTGCTCTGGCAGGCCCTCGCGGACGGCGAGTTCGCCGCCGTGGTCTCCGACCACTCACCCTCCACCCCCGACCTCAAACTGCTCCGGCGGCACGGCGGCAGCGGCGACTTCGCCGCCGCCTGGGGCGGCATCGCCTCGCTCCAGCTCGGCCTCCCGGCGGTCTGGACCGAGGCCCGCCGCCGCGGCCACACCCTCGCCGACGTGGTCCGCTGGATGTCCGCCGGACCCGCCGCCCTGGTCGGCCTGACCGGCACCAAGGGCGCCATCGCGCCCGGGTACGACGCCGACCTGGTCGCCTTCGACCCCGACGGCGAACTCGCCGTCCGCGCCGAACGCCTCCACCACAAGAACCCGGTCACCCCCTACGCGGGCCGCACCCTCACCGGGGTGGTCCACCGCACCTGGCTGCGCGGCCGGCCCGTCGACCCCGACGGCGCCCCGCACGGCCGCCGGCTCGCCCGCCAGCTCGGCTGACGGCCCGACCGCCAGCGCGACCGCCGGCCCGACCGACGGCTCAGCCGCCAGCCCGACCGCTGGCGCGACTGCCGGCCCTACCGGCGCTGAAGCCCGCGCCGCACCCGGTGCCACCCCCTCGGCACCGGGCGCCGCGCGGAAAACCGAACCCTGCGAAGAAGGAGCACCAGTTGCGAACCGACCCGACCGCGAACGCGCCGTTCACCGAGCTGGTCGACCTGGCCTCCCGGCTGCTGGGCGCGGGTGTGGTCGCCACCAACGAGGACACCTTCGCGGACGCCGAGAACCTGCTGGTCGCCAAGCCCGCCGAGTTCCGCCCGCACACCTTCGGCCACAAGGGCCAGATCATGGACGGCTGGGAGTCCCGCCGCCGCCGCGGCGCCAGCGCCGAGCAGCCGCACCCCGCCGACGACGACCACGACTGGGCGGTGGTCCGGCTCGGGGCGGCCGGCCGGGTGCGCGGCGTGATCGTCGACACCGCGCACTTCACCGGCAACTACCCGGAGAGCGCGTCCGTGCAGGCCGCGTCCGTGCCCGGCCACCCCTCGCCCGAGGAGCTGGCCGCCGCCGACTGGACCGACCTCGTCCCGCGCGGCGCGCTCAAGGGCGACACCGCGCACGAGTTCCCGGTCGACGACCCGACCCGCTACACCCACGTCCGGCTGAACATCTGGCCGGACGGCGGCGTCGCCCGCCTGCGGGTGCACGGCGAGGTGCTGCCCGACCCGCGCGACCTGGCCGGCCTGACCTTCGACCTGGCCGCCCAGGAGCACGGCGGCGTCGCCGAGGCCGCCTCCGACCGCTACTTCTCCTCCCCGCACAACCTGAACGCTCCCGGCCGCGCCACCGTCATGGGCGACGGCTGGGAGACCCGGCGTCGGCGCGACAAGGCCAACGACTGGGTGCGAGTGGCCCTGGCCGGGGGCGGCGAGGTGCTGGCGGCGGAGGTGGACACCTCCTGCTTCGTCGCCAACGCCCCCGGCTGGGCCGAACTCGTCGGCAGCGACGGCGAGGACGAGACCGTCCTGCTGCCGCGCACCCGCCTCCAGCCCGACACCCGCCACCGCTTCCGGCTCCCGGCGGGCACCCCCGTCACCCACGTCCGGATCAACGTCTACCCCGACGGCGGCCTCGCCCGGCTGCGCCTCACCGGCCGCCTCACCGCCGCCGGCCAGGACGCCCTCGCGCTGCGCTGGTTCAACGCGCTGCCGCTCGCCGAGGCCCGCGCCGCGCTCGCCGCCGCCGGCCTCCCGACCGGGCCCGCCGAGGCCCGTCCGCTCGCCGACGCGGCGGCGATCCGCCCGCTCTACGCGAACTGAGCCCGCGGACGCGGGCCCCCGGGGCCCCGAACCCCTTCCCACCTGCCCGAATAAGGATCACCCATGCCCAAGACCCTCACCACCGAGTCCGGCGCGCCCGTCGCCGACAACCAGAACAGCGCCTCGGCCGGCGAGTACGGCCCGCTGCTGGTGCAGGACCAGCACCTGCTGGAGAAGCTGGCCCGGTTCAACCGGGAGCGGATCCCGGAGCGGGTGGTGCACGCCCGCGGGTCCGGCGCGTACGGGTACTTCGAGGTGACCGACGACGTCGCGCCGTACACCTCGGCCGCGTTCCTCTCGGCGGTCGGCAAGCGCACCGAGCTGTTCCTGCGCTTCTCGACCGTCGCCGGGGCGCTCGGCTCGACCGACGCGGTGCGCGACCCGCGCGGGTTCGCGGTGAAGTTCTACACCGAGCAGGGCAACTACGACCTGGTCGGCAACAACACCCCGGTGTTCTTCATCAAGGACCCGCTGAAGTTCCCCGACTTCATCCACTCGCAGAAGCGCGACCCGTACACCGGCGTCCAGGAGGCCGACAACGTCTGGGACTTCTGGGCGCACTCGCCCGCCTCCACCCACCAGATCACCTGGCTGTTCGGCGACCGCGGCATCCCCGCCTCGTACCGGCACATGAACGGCTACGGCTCGCACACCTACCAGTGGGTCAACGCCGAGGGCCGCGCGCACTGGGTGAAGTACCACTTCAAGACCAACCAGGGCATCCGCTCGCTGGCCGCCGGCCAGGCCGCCGAGACCGCCGGCGGCGACGCCGACAGCCACCAGCGCGACCTGCACCAGGCGATCGAGCGCGGTGTCTTCCCGTCCTGGACGCTGTACGTGCAGCTGATGCCGGTCGAGGACGCCGCCGACTACCGGTTCAACCCGTTCGACCTGACCAAGGTCTGGCCGCACGCCGACTACCCGCTGGTCAAGGTCGGCCGGCTGGTGCTCAACCGCAACCCGGAGAACGTCTTCGCCGAGGTCGAGCAGGCCGCGTTCTCGCCGAACAACTTCGTCCCCGGCATCGGCCCGTCGCCCGACAAGATGCTCCAGGGCCGGCTGTTCGCCTACGCCGACGCCCAGCGCTACCGGCTCGGCGTCAACCACACCCAGCTGCCGGTCAACGCCCCGCGCGCCACCGCGGCCGCCAACTACGGGCAGGACGGCCTCGGCGCGCTCAACCCCAACGGCCGGAACAAGAACTACGAGCCCAACTCGTACGGCGGCCCGGCCCAGACCGACCAGGCCCCGTACGCCCCGCAGCCGGTCACCGGCCACACCGGCGGCTACCCCACCCCCGCGCACAGCAAGGACGACGACTACCTCCAGGCCGGCGAGCTCTACCGGCTGATGGCGGACGACGAGAAGTCCCGGCTGATCGCCAACCTGGCCGGCTCGCTGGCCCAGGTCGGCCGCGACGACGTGGTCGAACGCAACCTCGCCCACTTCCACGCCGCCGACCCCGAGTACGGCGCCCGCCTCGCCGCGGCCGTCGCGGACCTCCGCGCGGCCCACGAGGACTGACGGAACGTCCGGCGCGGTCCTCGGCGGGTGTGGCGCGCCGGGGCCCGCGCCGGCCCGCCACACCGTCGCCCCCCGCCCCGCGCGGGCATATGCCTGTCAAGGGGACGGTGGCCGGATCGGGCGAATATCCGGTGCGGGGACGGTGTGCGGCCGGTACGGCCCGTAGGCTGGACGAAGTCGGTACCGGCTGGGGGGAGGCGACGATGCCCGTGGTGCGCGGGGGACGGCACGACGATCTGCTCGGAGCGGGCGGCGGCGGCGGATCGGGACCGTTCGGGACGCTGCGGCGGGCGCTCCGCCTGCTGGAGGCGGTCGACCGCCGGCCCGACGGCGCGACGCTCACCGAGCTGGCCCGCGAACTGACCCTGCCCGAAGCCCGACTACGGCTGCTGGCCGAGGAGTTGGAGACCGAAGGGTACCTGGCCCGGCAGGACGGCCGCTGGGCGCTCGGCGGCGCCCTCACCCTGCTCGGCACCCAGCACCGGGAGACCATGGTGCGGGCCCGGCTGCACCACCGGCTGGAGGAACTGCGCGACGAACTCGGCGCCGCCGTCTACTTCAGCCGCTACCACGACGGCGAACTCTCGGTCGAGGCCGTCAGCGCCGACGAGCACGCCCCCGCCGTGCACGAGTGGGCCGACTTCCGGGCCACCGCCCACGCCTCCGCGATCGGCAAGTGCCTGCTCGCCCAACTCGACCACGACGCCCGGCTCGACCACCTGTCCCGGCACCCCGCCGCCCGGCTCACCGCCCGCACCATCACCGGCACCGACCGCCTGCTGCACCGGCTCGACCGGCAGCCCGCCACCGTCCCGGTGCTGGACCTCCAGGAGTACTCGATGGACACCGTCTGCGCGGCCGTCCCGATCGTGGCCGGCGGCACCGTCGGCTGCCTGGCCACCTCACTGCCCGTCGACCAGGCCCACCGGCTGCGCGAGGCCGCCGACCTGCTCTCGCTGCGGGCGGCACCACTGATGCTCGCGATGGCGGTCTGAGCACCCGTCCACCCGCCTCGGCCTCCACATCCCGTCCCCGGCCCGCCGCACCGGCCCCCGGCCGCGCCGAGGCCGAACAGGGCCGGGGGAGCGGGGAGTCGGAGTCGGCGCTGGCCGACTGGGAGGCGTACTTCGGGGCCGGCCACCACGGCACCGCCGCCGCCCGCGCCGCACTGGCCGCGCCGGCCGGCTGACGGGGGGCACGGGGCAGGCCCGCCGGTCGCCGGGGAAGGTTCCCGGCGGCGTCGGCACGTCGACCGAGAGGGCGTGGGGGGAGCCTCCGCGCGGACCACGGTGGCCAGTCGGGGCCGCCGGGCGTTGGCGGTGCGTCCACGCCCTGTTGGCACCGGGGCCGCCCCGGCCCGGGAGCCGGGAGCCGATCCGGCGGGCCCACGGGCGGTCGCCGCCCGGCGCCGGCCGGCGGTGGTCGTGAGGGGAGGGGCCGTACGCGGTGCGGAAGGCCCGGCTGAAGTCGTCGGGGCGCGGGAGGCCGCAGCGGGTGGCCGGGACGTCGACGGGGGTGCCGCGCGGCGCGGGGTCGGCGAACTCACGGTGGGCCTGTTCGAGGCGGCGGCGGATCCAGGCGGCGACGCTCTCGCCGTCGTTCTCCTCGCCGAAGATCCGGTGCAGGGGGCTGACCGAGATGTGCTGGGCTTCGGCTGTCAGCGCGGGCGTCAGCGCCGGGTCGCGCAGGTCGTGCCGGACGAACGCCCGGACGTTCTCGACCAGGGCCCGCCACCGGGCGGCCGGCGGGAGTTCGGCCGTCGCCTCGACCCCCTCGGCCGGCCAGCCGGACACCAGGTCGACGGCGACCGGCCCGAGCCGCTCCGCGCCGCTCGGCCCGAGGTGCGCGGCCTGCCGGCCCGGGCTGAGCGGGAAGTCCGGGATCAGCGCGGCCAGTCCCGACATCGGCCGGTAGCCGCGCCCGCAGGTCGTACGGACGGGAGCTGTCGAGCAGGCTCGTGTGCCCGGCCGGGAAGTGCGGCACCGGCTCGTGCGGGCGTGCCAGGGTCAGCGCTCCGGAGGCCACCGGCGTCAGGTGGAAGACGGACGGGTCGGGGCGCCGCACCCGGGCCTCGGAGCGCCGGAACCGCGACGAGGGGAAGGACGAGCCGAGGAAGGTCACCGGGCCGAGCGCCAGCCGCCGCAGGCCGGCGCTCGAAGCGGTCGGTGTGCGCGGGGGTGCCGGCCTCGCACTGCCTGCTCGGCGCGGTCATCTCGGGCCGGCGCTCGAAGCGCTGTTCGGAAGCCTCCCGGTCCTCCGCCGGATGTCCGTGCCGCGTCGTCGCGGTCGTCTCCGCCCGCCTTTTCCGTTCCGGCCCTCGGCCCCCGATGGCGGGGCGGGCATGACAGGTGGCCGCACGCGGAGCTGACGGAGGGTCAGTCGCTGCTCGCCGATGTGCCGATTTGCGCATATCGTCTGGTTCGCGCCCTCATCGGGGCGCGCGGCCGGCGCCCGGAACGGGCCGACGGCCGCAGGACGCGAGTGCGTGGAGCGCGATGGCCGGCACCGGAACACCCCCTGAGCCCCCCGACCGGACGGCCGACGCCGGCCGGGTGCTGGGCCGTTGGAAGAACTGGCTCACCCCGGTGGTGCTCAGCGCCCTGGTCGCGCTGGGCCTCTCCCTGCTCTACATGGGCAACATCCTGACGCCGCAGAAGCACCTCGACCACATGCCGATCGCCCTGGTCGACTCGGACGCCGGGCCGCCGCTGCCGGGCCAAACCCGGCCGCTCGGCGCGGAGGTGGCCGAGCAGGTGGTGGCCGGCAGCCCGCCCGGCGAGATCGACTGGCACCGGGTCAGCCGCGCGGAGGCCCAGCGGCAGCTGTCCTCCGGCAAGGTCTACGGCGCCCTGGTGGTGCCGGAGGACTTCTCCCGCGCGGTCGCCGCGCTGACCACCGCCGACGCGCCCGCCCGGCCGAGGATCCAGGTGCTCACCAACCCCGGCACGGGCAGCCTCGGTTCCGGCATCGCGAGCCAGATCAACCAGGCCGCCGCGCAGAAGGCGTCGCTGGCGATCGGCGGGCAGCTGACCGCCGCCGCCCCCACCGGGACGGCCAAGGTGTTCCTCGCGGACCCGGTGGAGGTGGCCGTCGAGGTCGGCCACCCGATCGGCGAGAAGAGCGGCAACGGCCTCGGCGCGTTCTACTTCACCCTGCTGCTGCTCCTGGCCGGCTTCATGACCGGCAACATCGTGCACGCCGGGCTGGACGTCTCGATGGGCTTCGCGGACGCCGAGATCGGCCCGTTCCACCTGCGCGAACCCACTCTGCGGATCAGCCGCACCCAGGTCCTGCTGGCCAAGATGGGCATGGCCGCGGGCGTCTCGCTGGTCTCCGCGAGCCTGGTGATGCTCGCCGCCATCACCATCCTCGGCATGGACGCCCCGCACGCCTGGCAGTTGTGGCTGTACTCCTACTGCGCCGTCACCACCGTCTCGCTGGGCGTGCTGGCGATCATCGCCGCGTTCGGCAACGTCGGACAGCTGGTCGCGATGTTCGTGTTCATCGCCTTCGACCTGCCCGCCTCCGGCGCGACCGTCCCGCTCAGCGCCTCGCCCGGCTTCTACCGCTTCCTCGCCGTGTTCGAGCCGATGCGGCAGATGGTCGACGCCGTCCGGTCGATCCTCTACTTCGACGCGCAGGCCGGCGCCGGACTGGTCCGCGGCTGGCTGATGCTGCCGCTGGGCGTGGTGGTGGCGCTGCTCTTCGGGTTCGGCATGACCCGCTACTACGACCGCCGCGGCATGCGCTTCGAACCCGGCCACCGCTCCTGACCCGCCGCGCCGGGCGCCCGGCGCGGCGTCACCACGCCGCCCCCGCGACCCCCGCCCCGGCGAACGACAGCGCCGTGCCGACCAGCACCGACACCGCCAGGTACAGCCCGGACAGCGCGACCCGCCGGGTCGACGCCAGCGTGAACACCTCGTACGAGAAGGTCGACCAGGTCGACAGCGCCCCGCAGAACCCGGTCGCCAGCAGCAACTGCCCGTGGCCGCCCAGGTGTCCGCGGGTCGCCGCCTCGGCGAGGAACCCGAGCAGCAGGCAGGCCGCGGCGTTGGCGGCCAGCGTCCCGTACGGGAACGGGCTGTGCATACGGGACTTGACCGCGACCCCGGTCAGGTAGCGGGTCGGCGCGCCCAGCAGGCCGCCGGCCAGGACGAGCAGCCAGTCAGCGAGCACCGGACGCCTCCTGGTGCGCCGGGACGCCCACCGCGGCGCGCGCCGCGAACACGCCGGCCACCACCCCGGCCAGCGCCGCCAGCACGGTCAGCAGCAGGTAGGCCGCGGCGGTACCGTAGGCGTCGCCGCGCACCAACTCCCGCACGTTGTCCGTGTAGTGGGAGAAGGTGGTGAACCCGCCGAGGAACCCGGTGCCCAGCAGGGCGCCCGCCAGCTTCTTCTGCCGGGGGAAGCGCGCCGCCAGCACCGTCATCAGGGCGCCCATCGCCAGGCAGCCCACCGCGTTGACGGTCAGGATCGGCCACGGGAACTCCGTCCCGGAGGTCGGCCACAGCCGCTCCACCCCGTACCGGGCGCCCGCGCCGAGCGCCCCGCCCACCGCCACCGCCGCCAGCACCGGCGGCTGCCGGCCCGGCGCGTGCTCGGAGTGCGCGTGCCCCGGCGGGCGGGCCCGGTGGCGTGCCGGGTCGAGGTACGGACTGGTCATCGGGCTCCTCCAGGGGATGCCGTGGGCCGAACAGGCGAACAATCGCGAACACGCGCTTGGTCCGTCCGGCCGTCCGGCCGTGGCGGGATAGAAGTGACTGCCGGTCACCTTCGGTACGCAGCAGCGTATTTGACTCACACCGGCAGTCCGTGGACATTTCGGGAGAAGAAGTGACACACGGTACCGACCGCGGCCCGCGTCGCGCCCTGGACCGCGAACCGCTCGGCTACCTGACCGCCGCGCTGCGCGGCGTCGGCCAGGTCGACCTGCAACCCCGGCTGCTCACCGGCGCGTTCATCCTGGCCGGGCTCTGGGCGGCCGGCTGGCGGGTCGGCCTGTTCGCGACGCTCGGCACGCTGCTCTCCACCGCGGCCGCCTACGCGTTCGGCGTCGACCGCGACTCCATCGCCCAGGGCCTGCAAGGCTTCTCGGGCTGCCTGACCGGCATCGCCCTGGTCGGCTCGCTCGGCCACCACCCCGCCACCTACGTCCTCACCGTGGTCGGCTGCGTGCTGTGCACGGTGCTGACGGCCGCGCTCGGCACCCTGCTCGCGCCGTACGGGCTGAGCGCGCTGACCGCGCCGTTCTGCGTCGTCTCCGGGGTGATAGTGCTCGGTGCCCCCTCCTTCGCCCGGATCTGGCACGGCGACCCCGCGCCGGTCGCCGACCCCACCGGCGGCGACCCCGCGATCACCTTCACCGACCTGTGGCACGCCTTCTTCGGCAACGTCTCGCAGGTCTTCCTGGTGGACAGCTGGTACGTCGGCCTGATCATGCTGGCCGGCCTGGCCTGCGCGGGCGCCCGGGTGGTGCTCGCCGCCGCGCTCGGCTCGGTCGCCGGGATCGTCGCGGCCTGGGCGCTCGGCGCGCCGACCGCCCAGATCGCCTCCGGCATCTACGGCTACAACGCCGTCCTGGTCGGCATCGCGCTCGGCGCCGTCCTGCTGCCCGCCACCCCCTGGAACGCGGGCTACGCGCTGTTCGGCGCCGCGCTGTCCACCGGGCTGACCGCCGCGATCACCTCGTTCTTCAAGCCCTTCGACGGCCACACCTTCACCTGGCCGTTCATCCTCACCACCTGGGCCCTGCTGGCCGCCGTCCCGCGACTGCCCCGGCTGCGGGCCGCCGGCGCCACCGGCTGACCCGTCCCGAGAAAGGCACCGCCGATGAACCTCGCGCCCCGCGAGATCGACAAACTGGTCGTCTACGTGGTCGCCGACCTGGCCCGCAAGCGCCAGGGCCGCGGCCTCAAGCTGAACTACAGCGAAGCGGTCGCGCTGATCACCGAGGCCATCCTGGAGGCCGCCCGGGACGGCAGGTCGGTCGCCGACTGCATGGAGCTCGGCCGGCACGTCCTCGGCGCCGACGACTGCATGGACGGGGTGCGGCGGATGCTGCCGCTGCTCCAGGTCGAGGCGTCCTTCGTCGACGGCACCAAGCTGGTCTCCGTGCACGACCCCATCGGCGGCTGACGGTGTCCGACACCCGGGTCCACACCATCGCGGTCTGCGGCCCCGAGGCCGGACACGGCAGCGCGCTGCGGCACCTCGCCGGACCGGACACCACCGTGGTCGCCACCGGCCGCGAACTCTGCCGGGCACTCGCCGCCCGGCCCGCCCGGCAGGACACCGCCGTCGTCCCGATGACGCTCGGCCGCGACCCCGAACTGGCCGCCGACGCCGCCCGCGCCGTCCGCGCCCTGCCGCCCGAGGGGCTCCGGGACGCCCCGGTCGCCGTCGCCGAGCCCTTCGGCGACGCGGGCCACCTGGTCGGCTGGCTGCGGGCCGCCGCCTCGACCGCCCCCGCCGAGGCCGCGCTGCTGCTCACCGCCCCCGGCGGCGACCCGTACCAGGACGCCGAGCTGTACCGGATCGCCCACCTGGTGCGGCGGTACGGGCGGCACCGGCTGGTCGAGTGCGCGCTGCTCGGCGGCGACCCCGACCCGGCCGAGGGCCTGCGGCGCTGCGTGCTGCTCGGAGCCCGGCAGGTCGCGGTGCTCTCCGCGTCCTTCCGGCCGCCCGACCCGCCGCCCGCCCCAGCCCGCACCACCGTGCTGGACGCCGGACCGCTGCTCGGCCCCGCCGCGCTCGCCGCCGTGCTCGCCGCCCGGGCCACCGCCGCCGTCCGCCGGCGGCGCGCGGGCGGCGGCGACGGCCTGGCCGCCGCGCTGGCCGCCGCCGAGGGCCACGGGCCCGCCCACGGCCACGACCACGGCCCCGGCGGGCACCACCACGACCACCCGCACCACCACGTCCACGTCCACCCGTCCCCGCTGACGGCCGCAAGGAGCCACCTGTGAGTTTCGGCACGTACCTGTACGGCGATGGCGACATCGAGATCAACGCGGGCCGCCGCACCCTGACCGTCGAGGTGGTCAACACCGGCGACCGCGCGGTCCAGGTCGGCTCGCACTACCACTTCTTCGAGGTCAACCCGGCGCTGCGGTTCGACCGCGACCGGACGCTCGGCACCCACCTGAACATCCCGGCCGGCACCTCGGTGCGGATCGAGCCCGGCGGCACCCGCGAGGTCGAGCTGTGCGAGTACGGCGGCACCGGCCGGCTGGTCGGCTTCAGCGGCCTGCTGAACGGCAGCACGGTCTCGCACCCGGCCCGGATCGAGGCGTTCCGCAAGGCGTACGCGGACGGCTTCCAGGGCGCGGAGGGCGACGACCGGGGCGCCGGGCAGGACGGGAACGACGACGGGCAGGACTCCGGGAAGAAGAAGGGCGCCAACTGAGATGCCGATCATGACCCGCCGGCAGTACACCGACATGTTCGGCCCGACCGTCGGCGACCGGTTCCAACTCGCCGACACCAACCTGGTCGTCGAGGTCGAGAAGGACTACAGCGAGGGCCTGTACGGCGACGAGATCGTCTACGGCGGCGGCAAGACCATGCGCGACGGCATGGGCGCCGACCCGCAGGCCACCGCCGCGCAGGGCGCGCTGGACACCGTGATCACCAACGTGGTGGTGATCGATCCGGTGATCGGCGTCGTCAAGTGCGACATCGGGATCAAGGACGGCCTCATCGCGGGCATCGGCAAGTCCGGCAACCCGCAGACCCAGAACGACGTCGACCCGCGCCTGGTGATCGGCCCCGGCACCGAGGCGATCTCCGGCGAGCACCTGATCGCCACCGCCGGCGCGATCGACACCCACGTCCACCTGATCTCCCCGCAGCAGGCCGAGCACGCGCTGACCAACGGCATCACCACCCTGATCGGCGGCGGCACCGGCCCGTCCGACGGCACCAACGGCACCACCTGCACCCCGGGACCGTTCAACATCGCCCGGTTCCTGCAGGCCGCCGAGGAGGTGCCGGTCAACATCGGCATCATGGGCAAGGGCAACGGCAGCCTGCCCGCCGCGCTGGACGAGCAGATCGCGGCCGGCGCCTGCGCGCTGAAGGTGCACGAGGACTGGGGCGCCACCCCCGCCGTCATCGACAACGCGCTGAACGCCGCCGACCGGCACGACGTCCAGGTGGCGATCCACACCGACAGCCTGAACGAGTCCGGGTTCTTCGAGGACACCCGCTCGGCGATCGACGGCCGCACCATCCACACCTTCCACTCCGAGGGCGCGGGCGGCGGCCACGCCCCCGACATCCTGCGGGTCACCGGCGAGCCCAACGTGCTGCCCTCGTCCACCAACCCGACGCTGCCGTACACCCGCAACTCGGTCGACGAACTGCTCGACATGGTGATGGTCTGCCACCACCTCAACCCCGACATCCCGGAGGACGTCTCGTTCGCCGACTCCCGGGTCCGGGCCGAGACCATCGCCGCCGAGTCGGTGCTGCACGACCTCGGCGTGATCAGCATCGTCTCGTCCGACTCGCAGGCGATGGGCCGGGTCGGCGAGTCCGTCACCCGCTGCTTCCAGATCGCCCACCACTGCAAGGACAAGCGCGGCCCGCTGGACGGCGACAGCCCCCGCAACGACAACCAGCGGGTGCTGCGCTACCTGGCCAAGGTCACCATCAACCCGGCCATCGCCACCGGCATCGCCGACCACGTCGGCTCGCTGGAGGCCGGCAAGCTCGCCGACATCGTGCTCTGGCCGATCCACTCGTTCGCCGCCAAACCCAAGATGATCATCAAGGGCGGGATCATCTCCTGGGCCCAGATGGGCGACCCGAACGCCTCCCTGCCCACCCCCCAACCGGTGCTCTACCGGCCGATGTTCGGCCAGTTCGGCCGCGCCCAGCAGGCCACCCACGTCACCTTCATGTCGCAGGCCGGGATCGCCGCCGGCGTCCCCGAGGAACTCGGCCTGCGGCGGCGCGTCCTGCCGGTGCGCGGCACCCGGGTGATCGGCAAGCACCACATGGTCCGCAACAACGCGCTGCCGAAGGTCGAGGTCGACCCGGAGACCTTCAAGGTCACCCTGGACGGCGAGGTCGCCACCATCGAACCCGCCCAGTCGCTGCCGCTCAACCAGCTCTACTTCGTGGTGTAGCGGATGTTCCACAGCCCGGACGCCCTTCCGGAGCGCCGGCCCCCCGACTCCCGGCCCGGGGGGCTGCCCGCCCTGCTGGTCAGCCTGCAACTCGCCGACTCCGCCTTCCCCAGCGGCTTCTACACCCTCTCGCACGGCCTGGAGGGCTACGCCCAGGCCGGGGCCGTCACCCCCGACACGCTGCCCGCGCTGCTCGCCGACCTGCTCCGGCACGGCGTCGGCCCGTCCGACGCCACCGCCCTCGTCCTCGCCCACCGGGCCGTCACCGCAGGCGAGTTGACCCATGCCGTCCGGGTCGACCGGCGGCTGTACGCGGCCAAGCTCAGCCGGGAGACCCGGCAGGCCGCCACCCGCACCGGGCGGCAGCTGCTCGACCTCGCCGCCGAGGTCTTCGACCGGCCGCCGATCGCCGACTACCTGCGGCTGGTCACCGACCGCCGGGCCCCCGGCTGCCAGGCCGTCGCCGCCGGGATCGTCCAGGCCGCCGCCGGCGTCCCGGTCGACCAGGCCGTCGCCGCCGACCTGTACGCCTTCGCCGCCAGCTTCGCCGGCGCCGCGCTGCGGCTGCGGCTCACCGACCACCGCAGGGCCCAGGTGCTGCTGCGCGGCGCCGCCCCCGTCATCGAGGAGGCCGTCGCGGCCGCCCTCGTCCGCCCGGAGGCCGACCTCGGCGCCGGCGCGCCCGCCGCCGACATCATGTCCGGCCGCCACGAGCGCGCCGACGCCCGGCTGTTCGCCACCTGACACCCCGAGAGAGAAGGAGAGGACCCATGGACGACAACGTCCTGCGGATCGGCATCGGCGGCCCGGTCGGCTCCGGCAAGACCGCGCTGATCGAGGCGCTGGTGCCGGTGCTGATCGCCCGCGGCCACCGCCCCGCCGTGATCACCAACGACATCTACACCCAGGAGGACGCCCAGCACGTCCGCCGCACCCTGGCCGGCGTCCTCGACCCCGACCTGGTGGTCGGCGTGGAGACCGGCGCCTGCCCGCACACCGCCGTCCGCGACGACCCGACGATGAACCTGGCGGCCGGCGCCGAACTGCTCGAGCGCTTCCCGGAGATCGACACCCTGCTGTACGAGTCCGGCGGCGACAACCTGACGCTGACCTTCAGCCCGGTGCTGGCCGACGTCTTCGTCTTCGTCCTGGACACCGCCGAGGGCGAGAAGATGCCCCGCAAGCGCGGCCCCGGCATCACCGAGTCCGACCTGCTCGTCATCAACAAGATCGACATCGCCCGGTACGTCCGCACCGACATCGCGGTGATGGAGTCCGACGCGCACAAGGTCCGCGGCGGCAAGCCGGTCATCCTCACCAACTCGCTCGACGGCACCGGCATCGAGGAACTCGCCGCGTTCCTCAACAACCGCCGCAAGGCGCTGATCTGACGTGACCCCCACCCCGTCCCGCCCGGCCGCGACCGTCGACCGGCTCGACGCGGCGCACTGGGCCGCCGGCCACCTCCCCGCCGAGGTGGCCGGCCTGGCCGCCCGCCCCGACACCCTCGCCCCCGGCTCGCCCGCCAAGGTCGGCGTCCTCGACCTGGCCTTCGCCGTCCGCGGCGGCCGCACCGAACTCGTCGAGCGCTACCAGAAGACCCCGCTGCAGATCATGCGCCCGCTCTGGATCGACCCCCTCCGGCCCGACGCCGCCCACGTCTACCTGATGGCCACCGGCGGCGGCATCGCCCAGGCCGACCGCTACCGGATCGACGTCCGCTGCGGCCCCGGCACCCGCGTCCACCTCACCACCCAGGCCGCCACCAAGGTGTTCCGGATGGAACAGGACTACGCCAGCCAGCTCGTCCACCTCACCGCCGACGACGGCGCCTACCTGGAGTACCTGCCCGACCCGCTGATCCCGTTCGCCGGCTCCCGGTTCCACCAGCGCACCACCGTCACCGCCGCGCCCGGCGCCACCGTCGTGCTCGCCGAGACCCTCACCGCCGGACGGCTCGCCCGCGGCGAACGGCACGACTACCGGGTGCTCACCACCGACCTGGAGATCACCCGCCCCGACGGCACCCCGCTCGCCGTCGACACCCTGCGGCTCACCCCCGGCGCCGACCGCGCCGCCGTCACCGGACCCGCCGTCCTCGCCGGCCACGACCACCTCGCCACCCTGTACGCCGTCAGCGGCCTGCGCCCCGCCGCCGAGATCGCCGACACCCTGTACCGCGCCCTCGACGGCACCGGCCTGCGCTACGGCGTCTCCACCCTGCCCGAGGACAGCGGCGCCTGGCTGCGCCTGCTGGAGGACAGCCCCGTCCGCACCGCCGCCGCCCTCGACGCCGCCTGGCGGGCCGTCCGGCTGCTGCTCACCGGACTGCCCGCGCCCGCCCCGCGCAAGACCTGACCCCCCGCCCCCCTCACGAGAGGTACCCCCGTGCTCTCCGCGCCCCCGCCGATGCCCCCGGCCTACAACGCCGGCGACACGGCCTGGCTGCTGGCCTCCACCGCGATGGTCCTGCTGATGACGCCCGGACTGGCGTTCTTCTACGGCGGGATGGTCCGGCTCAAGCACGTCCTGATGATGATCAAGATGAGCTTCGCGGCGCTCGCCCTCGGCAGCCTGGTCTGGTGGGCGCTCGGCTACACGCTGGCCTTCGGGCCGGACGCCGGCGGGGCCGGGGTGATCGGCAACCTCGACCGGGCGTTCCTGCGCGGCGTCGAGATCGACACCCTCACCGGCGCCATCCCCACCTACATCTTCGCCACCTTCCAGATGGGCTTCGCCGTCGTCACCGTCGCCCTGATCAGCGGCTCGGTCGCCGACCGGGCCCGGATGCGCGGCTGGCTGGTGTTCGTCCCGCTCTGGCTGCTGCTGGTCTACGCGCCCACCGCGCACTGGGTGTTCGACTCCCGGGGCTGGATCCACGACAAGCTCGGCGCCCTCGACTTCGCCGGCGGCCTGCCGGTCGAACTCAGCTCCGGCGCCGCCGGCCTCGCCGTCGCGCTCGCCCTGCGCGGCCCCCGCGACTGGGCCCGCCGCGAGGAGCGGCCCAACAACATCCCGCTGGTGGTGATCGGCGTCGGCCTGCTCTGGTTCGGCTGGTTCGGCTTCAACTCCGGCTCCGCGCTCAGCGACCAGGGCACCGCCGCCGCGGCCTTCCTCAACACCCAGCTCGGCGGCGCCGCCGCCATGGTCAGCTGGCCGCTGGTCGAGAAGTGGCGCACCGGCAGGGTCAGCACCACCGGCGTGGTCTCCGCGGGCGTGGCCGGCATGGTCGCCATCACCCCCGCCTGCGGCGAGATCGACCCGCTCGGCGCCGTCGTCACCGGCCTGGTCGCCGGCGCGGTCTGCGGCTGGGCCGTCACCCTCAAGTACCGCTTCGGCGTGGACGACACCCTCGACGTGGTCGGCGTGCACGGCGTCGGCGGCCTCACCGGACTGCTGATGGTCGGCCTGTTCGCCACCGCCCGGATCAGCGGCACCGAGGGCCTGTTCTACGGCGGCGGCTGGAGCCTGCTCGGCAAGCAGGCGCTCGCCGCGCTCGCCGTCGCCGCGTTCTCCTGCACCCTGACCTGGCTGCTCGCCAAGCTCGTCCACGCCACGGTCGGCTTCCGGGCCGCCGCCGCGTACGCGCACGTCCCCGGCGCCGCCGAGGAGACCGCCTACGACACCCTCACCGCCGCCCGGCTCGGCGCCCTCGTCGACGCCGACGCCGCGCACGGCGACGGGGAACTCGTCCGGAAGATCGCCGGACTGCTCAGGGAGCGCCGCGCGGACGGCAGTTGACCGGCCCGGTTACCGCCGCCCGCTCGGGGACGGTCAGCGGCCCGCCAGCCACAGCCCCAGCAGCGCGCAGGCCGCCGCGCCCGCCAGCACCGGGACGAACGGCAGCCGGCGGCGGCCGCCGCCCGGGCCCTGCGCCGCGTACAGCACCGGCCAGAGCACCAGGTAGGCCAGCGCGACCCCGGACCAGCCGAGCGGGCCCAGCCACTCGTCCGGGCCGCGCCAGGCCGCGCCGAGGCCCGCCAGCAGGCCGGAGACGGTGAACAGGGCCGCGCCGGAGCACAGCACGCCGAGCCGGGAGGAGGTCACCCCCGGATGGTGACCGCCCCGGACGACCGCCCGGTCGCGACCCGGTGGCCGGGGCGTGAACGGAAGGCGCGGACGGGCGCTGGACAGCGGACGGCCGGGCGGCGGAGGATGCGCGCACGGGCCCCGGAGAACACGAAAGGCAGGGAGCGCGCGCTCTCCTGCCGTTATCAAACTTATACCGCACGGGGGGCCTTGCCGCAAGGCCCCCCCGATGCCGCACAATCGCTGATCTGACCGGGGAACCCGCGCGAAACAGCACAGACGGGGCAGACCGCGAGCAGCACGCGGACGGAGCGCGGCCCACCCGGCAGCGGATCGGAGTCACCACACCATGAACCAGCCGACGACCGGCGCCTTCGACCTGCCCGAGCGGCTCGCCGCCAAGGCGGACCCGGCCCTGATCGCCGCCGACGACCGGCACTTCGCCGAGATCGCCGACACCCTGCGACGGGACGTCGCGGAGCTGACCGCGCGCCTGGACCAGGCCCGCCGCAGCCCCGGCGGGGCCGGGCAGGCGGCGATGGACCGGGACAACGAGGTGCACCAGCTCTCCGCCCGGCTGCGCACCCTGAACCGCTTCGGCCACGACCTGTGCCTGGGCCGGATCGTCCGCGCCGACGACCCCGAGCCGATCTACGTCGGCCGCCTCGGCCTGGCCGACGCCGACGGCCGCCGGCTGCTGGTCGACTGGCGCTCGCCCGCCGCCGAGCCGTTCTTCGCCGCCACCCACGCCAACCCGATGGGCCTGGCCAGCCGCCGCCGCTACCGCTGGCAGCGCGGCAAGGTCGGCGACTACTGGGACGAGGTGTTCACCGCCGACGGCCTGGAGGGGCACGCCGCCCTCGACGACCAGTCCGCCTTCATCGCCAGCCTCGGCAGCTCCCGCTCCGAGCGGATGCGCGACGTGCTGGCCACCATCCAGGCCGACCAGGACGCGATCATCCGGGCCGGCTCGCGCGGCGCCCTGGTGGTCGACGGCGGCCCCGGCACCGGCAAGACCGTGGTCGCCCTGCACCGCACCGCCCACCTGCTGTACTCCGACCCGCGGCTGGGCCACCGCAAGGGCCGGGTGCTGTTCGTCGGCCCGCACCAGCCGTACCTGGCGTACGTCTCCGACGTGCTGCCCAGCCTCGGCGAGGAGGGCGTGCAGACCTGCACGCTGCGCGACCTGCTGCCCGAGGGCCCCGGCGTCGGGCCCGAGCCCGACCCCGAGGTGGCCCGGCTGAAGGCCGCCGCCGGGATGGTGCACGCGATCGAGAAGGCCGTCGCCGTCTACGAGGAGCCGCCCGCCGAGGGCCGCAAGCTCTCCACCGAGTGGTACGAGCTGTGGATCGACCCGGAGGACTGGGCCGAGGCGTTCGCCGCCCCCGGCCCCGGCGTCCCGCACAACGAGGCCCGGCAGCAGATCCTCGACGAGCTGATCACCATCCTGCTGGACAAGAACGCCGACTCCTTCGACGACGAGGACGGCATCTCGCCCGAGGTGCTCCGCCGCGAACTGCGCCGCGACCCCGAACTGCTCGGCGCGCTCCGCCGGGCCTGGCCGATCCTGGAGCACACCGACCTGGTCGGCGACCTGTGGACCGTCCCCGCCTACCTGCGGCTGTGCGCGCCCTGGCTGGACCGCGAGGAGATCCGCGCCCTCCAGCGCACCGACCCCGCCGCCTGGACGCTCGCCGACCTGCCGCTGCTCGACGCCGCCCGCCGCCGCCTCGGCGACACCGACGCCGACCGCCGCCAGCGCGCCCACCGGGCCCGGATCGCCGCCGAACGCGAACTCATGGACGGCGTCGTCGACCACCTGCTGAAGTCCGACGACGACGGCGAGGGCGCCGTCGCCATGCTGCGCGGCGCCGACCTGCGCGACGCGCTGATCGACCACACCGAGGCCGAACCCGTCCACCCCGACCTGCTGGCCGGCCCGTTCGCGCACATCGTGGTCGACGAGGCGCAGGAACTCACCGACGCCGAGTGGCAGATGCTGATCGCCCGCTGCCCGTCCCGCTCCTTCACCATCGTCGGCGACCGCGCCCAGGCCAGGCACGGCTTCACCGAGTCGTGGACCGAACGCCTGGAGCGGGCCGGCCTGGACCGCGTCACGATCACCTCGCTGACCGTCAACTACCGCACGCCCGAAGAGGTGATGGCCGAGGCCGAGCCGGTGATCCGGGCCGCGCTGCCCGACGCCAACGTGCCGACCTCGATCCGCCGCAGCGGCCTGCCCGTCCACCACGGCGCCCGCGCCGAACGGGACGCGCTGCTGGACGCCTGGCTGGCCGAGCACCCCGAGGGCACCGCCTGCGTGATCGGCGACCCGACCTTCCTCGGCGGCGGCCGGGTCCGCTCGCTCAGCCCCGAACTGGTCAAGGGCCTGGAGTTCGACCTGGTGGTGATCGTCGACCCGGAGTCCTTCGGCGACGGCGTCGAGGGCGCCGTCGACCGGTACGTGGCGATGACCCGCGCCACCGGGCAGCTCGCGATCCTGCGCTGACCGGTCGGGGGGTGCGGCTCAGTCCACCGCCTCGGGGTGGGTGAGCCGCAACTCCTCGATGTCCAGCCGGGTCTCCAGCGAGACCAGCACGGTGTCGTCGATCCGGCGCTCGGCCCGCAGCCGGACCAGCGCGGCCCGCTTGCGGGCGATCAGGGCCAGGTGCAGCGCGGTGTCCCGGGGGTCGCGCTCGAAGGCGCCCGGGGCGGCGCCGTCGGCGCCGTCGGCGGCGGCCAGGTCGGCCAGCGCGCCCTCCAGCTCGCGCCGGTAGCGGTCGACCAGCTCACCGTCCGCGCCCGCCTCGGCCGCCGCCTCCGGCAGCGCCGCCAGCGCGGTGCGCAGCAGCGTCTCGTGCGCGAGCCGCTCCTCCGCGCCGTCCGCCGCCGGGTCCGGCAGCCGGGCCCAGCGGACCACGCCCGGCAGCACCAGGCCGTGCAGCAGCGTCACCACGATCACGCCGAAGGTGACGAAGACGATCAGGTCCCGGTCCGGGAACGGCTCGCCGGAGTCCAGCGTCGCCGGGACGGCCAGCGCGGCGGCCAGCGACACCGCGCCGCGGAACCCGGCCAGCCCGCTGACGATCCGGGCCCGGCCGCTGACCCGCCGCTCGCGCTGCTGCGGACGCCGGTCCACCGCCCGGATCAGGTACGCCGAGGCGAACAGGAACGCGATCCTGGTCCCGGACAGCACCACCGCCACCACGACCACCATCGCCAGCGCCCGGGCCACCGAGGTCGCGGTCAGCCCGCGCACCGCGCCCTGCGCCTCGATGCCGACCAGCACGAACAGCGCGCCGTTCAGCAGGAACGTCCCCAGCGACCAGGACGCGACGATCTGCCGCCGCGCCTCCGCGCTGCCCACCGTCGGCGAGGTCTGACTGATGATCAGCCCCGCGGCGACCACCGCCAGCACCCCCGAGGCCCCCACCGACTCCGCCAGCAGGTAGCCCGAGAACGGGATCAGCAGGAACACCAGGTTCGCCGCCAGCGGGTCCGAGACCCGCCGCCGCACCACCACCCCCAGCCAGGCCGTCAGCACGCCCGCCGCCACCCCGCCCGCGTACGAGAGCGCGAACAGCCAGGACACGTGCAGCACCCCGACACGGTCCTCGCCGACCGTCACGCCCACCGCCAGCCCGTAGACCACCAGCGCCGTACCGTCGTTGACCAGGCTCTCCGCCTTCAGCACCATCAGGTTCCGGCGCGGCAGCAGCCGCGCCACCACCCCCACCGCCGTCGCGTCGGTCGGCGCCACCGCCCCGCCCAGCACCCACGCCGGACCCCACGGCACGCCCATCGCGTGCACCGCCGCGGCGACCGCGCCCGCCGTCAGCACCACCAGCGCGGTGCTCATCAGCACGATGCCGCGCAGGTTGCGCCGGATCTCCTGCAACGAGGAGGTCATCGCCTCCCAGTACAGCAGCACCGGCAGGAACAGCAGCAGCACCACCTCCGGCGGCAGCTCCACCGCCCGCAGCGCCGGCACGAACCCCAGCAGCACGCCCGCGCCCAACTGCAGCACCGGCGCCGCCACCCGGTAGCGCACCGCCGCCACCCGGCAGGCCAGCAGCGCGACACCCAGCAGTACCACCAGCTCCAGCCCGACCACGCGCCCCGCCACTCCCCGCACCGACCGCCGCGGCCTCCCCGGCGGGGCCGCGCGCCCTCGGACGCTACTGCGGGCCGGGCGCCGCCACGGGCCGGGCGCGCCGCCCGGCGGCGCGCCCGGAGGCCGATCGGGTGGCGGGTCGGGTGGCTGTGCGGGTGGCCGGTGGCGGCGCCGCTACTCCCCGGTGAGCAGGCGCCGCTTGGCCAGCGTGAACTCCTCGGCGGTCAGTGCCCCGCGCCGGTGCAGGTCGTGCAGCCGCTCGATCCGGGCGGGCAGGTCGGCGTCCTGCGGCGCGGCGGCCGGGGCGTCCTGCGGGGCGCGCGGCTCGTCCAGCTCCAGCCGGACGTCGGTCGGGTCGGCGGCCAGGAAGCGCACCGTGGCGCCGTCGCCCGCGCGCGGACGGGAGTGCGCGGGGAAGGACGTCCGCAGCTCCTTGGTGTGCTCGGTGCCCCCGAACGGGTAACGCAGCGTCAGGGTCGCGTGGTAGCGGCCGTCGTAGTCCGGGGAGTCGGAGATCCGGGCGACCTCCACCAGGGCGGCCCGGACGGTCTCGCCCTCGTGCCGGATCCGCCACTCCAGCAGCGCCCGCTCCCGCTTGTCCTCCAGCGACCACAGCCGCCACCTGCGCGCGTGCGCGACCGCCGGCACCGCCCCCGCCGCCGCGGCCGCCGCCACCGCCGCCGCGATCCAGCCGCCCCACCCGCCCGCCGCCGCACCGCCCGCCGCCAGCGCCACCGCCACCAGCAGGCTGGGGCCGGTGCCGACCACCGGGAAACCGCCGTCCTCGACGCCGCCCCGGGCCAGCGCCTGGCCGCTCAGGTACATCAGGAAGGCCAGGAACAGCACCACCCCCGCGTACACGTACCCGTCCGAGCCCGGAAAGCCCACGTGCAGCCGGGCCGCCCCCCAACCGCCCGCCGCCACCAGCACCCCGAAGAACCCGATGGCGAACCAGCGCAGGCCCGAGAGGCCCGGCCAGCGCGGCTCGTCCGGCACCACTATGTCGTCCATGGCCGCGATGCTAGCGGCCGCCGGTGAATGGTCCGGACCACGGCCGCCGCAACTCCCCGGCCGGGACGGGCCGCACGGACCCGCACCGCCAGGCACGGATACTCGGCCGCATGGAGACCGAGCCGTACACCGCCCCCTACACCGCCCCCTACCTCGACCCCGAGCAGGCCGCCGCGCTCGCCGCCCGCGGCGGGGTACCCGCGCCGCTGACGCCCGACGGGCTGGCCGCCTGGCAGCGCCGGGACGCCGAACGGCGCCCGCGCCCCACACTGCGCCAACTCGCCGACGGCGGACGGTTCGAGGCCGTCGCGCACGACGCCGACGGCGTCCCCGTCGTCACCGCCCGCCCGGCCGGAGCGGACGGCGCCCTGCCCGCCCTGCTCTACCTGCACGGCGGCGGACTGATCGGCGGCAACGCGTACGCCGTACTGCCGCGCGTGCTGCGTGAGTCGGCCGAACCGCTCGGACTGGCCGTGCTCTCCGTCGACTACCCGCTCGCCCCCGCCGCCCGCTACCCCGCCCCGCTGCACGCCTGCCGCACCGCGCTGCGCTGGGCCGTCCGCGAGGCCGCCGCGCTGCGCATCGACCCCCGGCGGATCGTGCTCGCCGGCAAGAGCGCCGGCGGCGGCCTCGCCGCCGCCCTCGCCCTGCTGCTCCGCGACGAGGGCGGCCCGGCACCGCTCGGCCAACTGCTGCTCAGCCCGATGCTCGACGACCGCGGCACCACCCCGTCCGCCCGCCAGGCCGCCGGCCACGACACCTGGGACGCCACCTCCAACGCCACCGCCTGGCAGGCCGCCCTCGGCCCGCTGCACCGCGCCCCCGACCTCCCCCCGTACGCCGCCCCCGCCCGCGCCCGCGACCTCGCCGGCCTGCCCCCCGCCTACCTGGAAGTCGGCTCCGCCGAGACCTTCCGCGACGAGACCACCGCCTACGCCCACGCCCTCTGGCAGGCCGGCGGCCACGCCGAACTCCACGTCTGGCCCGGCGCCCCGCACGGCTTCGACACCCTCGCCCCGACCGCCGCGATCAGCCGCACGGCGGCCGCGGCCCGCCGCGACTGGCTGCGCCGGCTGCTCGGCCGGCCGGGCGCGGGGATGGGAGGATGACGGCATGGCCGAGTTCCGCGTTCCCGAGCGCCACGCGCAGTTGTTGGAGTTCGCGCAGGGGCTGACGCCCCCCGCGGGCTGGAAGGTCGAGATCTCGGGAGACGAGATCATCATGATGGCCGGGCCGTCGGTGATCCACCAGCGGAACCTGCTCGTCGTCCGGGAGCAGTTCGACGCCCATCGGCCGGCGGGGCTGATGCCCAGTGAGAACACCGACCTGGCCTCGCCGAACGTCGGCAAGCTCCGCAACCCCGACCTGACGTACATCCCGGTGTCGGTGGTGGAGCTCGGCGGCAACGAAGTCCCGGCCGAGCTCGCCGAGATCGCCGTGGAGGTCGTCTCGGTGTCGAACCCCGAGAACGACCTGGTCGGCAAGGTCCGGGACTATCCGCTGATGGGCATTCCGCTCTACCTGGTGATCGACCCGCGCGAGGGCGCGGTCGTGCTGTTCTCGGAGCCCTCCGGCGGGTCGTACCGCAGGCGGTGGGACGGGGCGTTCGGCGACGCCGTTCCGATCCCGGCGCCGTTCGACTTCACGCTGGCCACCGCGAGCCTGGTCCGCTACACCGCCTGACGCGGCGCTAGCCGGGCAGGCGGGTGTCGGTCCAGCCGGTGTCGGTCCAGCCGTCCGGGGTGCGGGTGTGGCGGCGGCGGAGGTGGTGGCGGTCGGGGGCGGCCTGCCAGAACTCGGCCTGGACGGGGTGCAGGGCGTAGCAGCGCTGGGCGGGGGAGGGGGTGGGGCAGGCGGGGGACGGGCGGACCGGGCCGCGGAGGCGGACCTGGCGGCCGTGCGCGGGCCAGTAGACGGTGAGGGCGGCGGCCGGGTGGGCGGCCAGCTGGGCGGTCTTGGGGGCGTCCGGGTCGGTCCAGAAGTGCCAGGAGGCGGACGGGAGTTCGACGTCGCGCAGGACGAGGACCCGGGCGTCCGGACGGCCGTCGGCGTCGACCGTGGCGAGGGTCAGCACCTGGGCGTCCGGGACGCCGGCGGCGAGGGCGTCCAGCAGCCAGGCGGTGAACAGCTCGGCCGGGCCGGTCGGCGCGTGGTCCGGCGGCGGGTAGGCCGGGGCGGCCAGCACCGGGTGGGCGATCAGTGCCCGGACCAGGGGCGGGCGGTCGTCGCTCACCGGCCCTCCTCCGGGGCGGGGACGGGTGCGGGCGCGGGCACCACGGTGGTGCCGTCGGGTCCGAGGGCCTGGCCGGGCGGCAGCAGGACCTGGAGGTGGGTGCTGCTGGGGCCGGGGACGCGGGTGCACGGGTTGTCGATCCGCAACTGGGCCTCGTCGAGCGGGTGGTGGTCGCACAGCAGCCGGACGCGCTCCCGCAGCGCCACGGGGTCGGCGAACCAGCCGGCCGAGTGCCACTGCCAGCCCGCGTGCGCGTCGACGCGGCGGCGGTGCTCCTCGACCTGCTGGCGCTTGCGCTTCCGTTGCCCTGGCATGGGCCCACCTTGACGGTTCGCGGCGGCCGGGGCAACCGGGTTCGCGAGGTGCCGGCGTTCGCCAGAATGGCCGGTATGCCGATCCGTGGAGTGCTGTTCGACGTCGACGGGACCCTGTACGACTACGAGACGGCCGAGGAGGCCGGGCTGCGCGCCCACCTGGCGGCCGAGCGGCTGGCCGACCGGTTCGCCTCGCCGGCGGAGGCGCTGCGGGTGTGGCGGGAAGTCCGGGAACGGGAGTACGCGCGTTTCCTCGACGGCGAGTTGACGATCGAGGCGCAGAAGGCCGCCCGGATACGGGCCTTCCTCGACCGGGCCGGAGTGCCCGACGCGCCCGGCTGGACGGACGGGGCGGCCCTGGCCTGGTTCGCGAGCTACGCGGTCCGCAGGGACGCGGGCCGGCGGGCGTTCGGCGACGCCCTGCCGACGCTGACCGCGCTGGCGGCCCGGTTCCGGCTCGGTGTCGTGTCCAACTCGGCGACCGCGCACCAGCGCGCCAAGCTGACGGCGATCGGGCTGCTCGGCCCCCTCGCCGAACCGCTCGTCTGCTCCCAGGAACACGGCGCCGCCAAACCGGCCGCGAGCATCTTCCTGGCGGGCTGCGCGGTACTCGGACTGGCACCCGCCGAGGTCGCCTACGTCGGCGACGACTACGAGAAGGACGCGCTCGGGGCACGGGACGCGGGGCTGCGGGCCTACTGGCTGGACCGCCCGGGGGCCGGGAGGCCCGCCGGCGCGGCGGTGGACGCCGGGATCCGGGTGGTCGCCTCGCTGACGGAGCTGACGGAGCTGACGGAGCTGACGGAACCGGCGGCTCGGTAGCTCCGTGACCGGTCGGGGTGTTCGGGTGCTGCGGGGGAGGGGTACGGGTGTGCGAGGGGTGCGCGGGGTGGGGTCGCCCGATCGGGCGGCTTATTAGACGCGATGTTGATAAGACGCGTCGAAACCCTTGTCGGGTCCACTACCCGCGAGTAGGTTGCCGGTGTGCCCGCCCGGACGTCCCCGACGCCCCGGCGCTCCGGGCCGCTTCCCGCTCCCCGTCCGCCGCGCGTCAGGAGGCACTGCCATGCCCCGCCCCACCCCGCCCGTCACCGTGCACGACAGCCTGGTGCTCGAACCGCGCGACGTGCACTTCGACTGGTCCGAGCTGCCGCTGCACTGGATCCCCGACGAGCCGATGGCCACCCACACCATCAACGTCCTGCACCTGCTGCTGCCCGAGGGCGAGCGCTGGTTCGTCAAGGTGTTCAAGGACGCGCTGCCGATGATCCGCGACGAGCAGCTCCGCGAGGAGGTGCTCGGCTTCATCGGCCAGGAGGCGATCCACGCCGAGGCGCACCAGGAGGTCCTCGACCACCTGCTCGGCCAGGGCCTCGACCCCCGCCCCTACGTCCGGCAGATCAGCTGGCTGTTCCACCGCGTCCTCGGCGACAAGCCCGGACTCACCGCCCGCCAGCGCCGCGAGAACGTCATCGAACGGGTCGCCTTCGTCGCCGCGATCGAGCACTTCACCGCGTTCCTCGGCAACTGGGCCCTCAACTCGCCCGGCCTCGACCGCGCCGGGGCCGACCCCACCATGCTCGACCTGCTCCGCTGGCACGGCGCCGAGGAGGTCGAACACCGCAGCGTCGCCTACGACCTGATGCGCCACCTCGACCCCGGCTACCTGCGCCGGATCCGCGGCATGGCGGTCTCCGGCCCGCTCCTGATCCACCTGTGGATCCGCGGCACCCGCTTCATGCTCGCCGCCGACCCCACCCTCGACGGCCGCCTCGTCCCCACCTGGCGCGACGCCCGGCGTGCCGCCCGCCGCGGCCTGCTGCCCGAACCCGGACGCTTCCTCCGCTCCGCCGCCCGCTACTTCGGCCCCCGCTACCACCCCACCCGCGAGGGCAGCTCCTCGCAGGCCCTCGCGTACCTGGCGAAGTCGCCCGCCGCGAGCGCCGCCGCCGCCCGCTGATCCCGAGCCCGAGCCCGAGCCCGAGCACGTCCCGTCCCGTCCTGTTTCCTTCCGCGCAGTTCCCCGCCCCGCCCCTCCCCTCCCGGAGCCGTCACGCCATGGATCTCGAAACGTCGCCCCCCGACCTGTACGGACGCCCGCGGGCGGACCGGTTCTTCGCCCGGCTGACCGCGTTCGGGGACTGGTACAGCCCCGCGCTGGGGCGGCCCGGGCTGCGGCGCAGTCCGCGGCGGGGGGAGGCACGGGGGGTGCCGCCGCTGTACCTGGTGGTGGTGTCGCACCGGGTGGTCGCCGAGGACGTGGTGGAGCTGCGGCTGGCCGACCCGTCCGGCGGGACGCTGCCGGCCTGGCAGCCGGGCGCGCGGGTGCGGGTGACGCTGCCGTCCGGCCGGGAGCGGCACTACTCGCTGTGCGGGGACCCGGCCGACCGGCACGCCTACCGGATCGCGGTGCGGCGGATCGCCGACGGCGGCGGCGGGTCGGTGGAGGTGCACGACGCGCTGCACGTGGGGGTGCGGCTGCGGGTGCTGCGGCCGCGCAACGGCTTCGCGTTCTGCGGGGAGGAGAAGGTGCTGTTCCTGGCCGGCGGGATCGGCGTCACGCCGCTGCTCCCGATGGCCCGGGCCGCCCAGCACGCGGGCGTCGACTGGCGGTTGGTGCACACCGGCCGCAGCACCGCCGCGCTCCCGTACACCGCCGAGCTGACGGCGCTCGACCCGGCGCGGGTGACCGTCCGCACCGACGACGCGCAGGGCGTCCCCGACGCCGCCGAGCTGCTCGCGCACGCGCCCCGCGGCGCCGCCGTCTACGTCTGCGGGCCCGCGCCGATGCTGCTCGCCGTCCAGCGCGCGCTGCCCGCCTCGCCCGCCGCCGCACTGCACTTCGAACGGTTCGGGGCCGCGCCGATCCGGGACGGCCACCCGTTCGCCCTCCGGATCGGTGACACGACACTGACCGTCCCGGCGGACCGCTCCGCGCTCGACGTCGCCCGCGAACTCCGCCCCGACCTGCCCTACTCGTGCCGGCAGGGCTTCTGCGGCACCTGCGTGCTCAAGGTCTCCGCCGGCACCCCCGAGCACCGCGACCGCCGCCTCACCGACGAGCAGCGGGCCGCCGGCCTGCTGCTGCCCTGCGTGTCCCGGGCCGCCGCCGGCGAGACCCTCGTCCTGGAGGTGTGAGATGCCCGCCCCGAAGTCCGGCCCGAAGTCCGCCCCGATGCCCGGATTCCGTTACAGCGAGCGCGACCTGGCGAAGTTCCGGGAGGTCCAGCAACTGGCCTACCACTGCGCCGAACAGGTCGCCGCCTGGATCGAACCCGGCGTCACCGAACGCCAGACCACCGCCGAACTGCGCCGCTGCCTGGTCCGGGCCGGCGTGCAGGACTTCTTCCACGTGCCGTTCGCCTGGTTCGGCGACCGCACCGCGTTCCGGCACTTCCACACCCCGCTGCAGTTCTTCGCCGGCTCCCGCGTCCTCGCCGAGGGCATGCCGTACGTGCTGGACTGCGCGCCCGTCGTCGACGGCTACACCGCCGACATCGGCTACGGCGGCAAGGTTGGCGAGAACCCGGTCTGGGACCTGCTCGCCAAGGACCTCCGGGTCTACCGCGAGCTGATCCTGCGCGAGGTCAGGGCCCGCAAGCCGCTCGCCGAGGTGTACGCCGCCGTCGACGCCCAACTCGCCGCCCACGGCTACGACAACCGCCACCAGGTCTACCCCGGCCGGGTGATCGGCCACCAGGTCACCCGGAACACCGCCCGCGGCCCGGCCGGCGTCAACCTCTTCGGCTTCGGGGTGCGTACGCTGCAGACCCTCGGACGTGAACTCGTGAAGGAACGCCTGGAGGGCCGCTCCCCGCTCTGGGCGGGCGGCCGCGCCTCCCGGCACGCCCCCACCCCCGGCCTCTGGGCGGTCGAACCGCACATCGGCTTCCGCGAGGTGGGCATCAAGTTCGAGGAACTCCTCGTCGTCACCGACGAGGACGCGTACTGGCTCGACGACGACCTGCCGCACGTGCGGCGCTGGACAGCACTCCAGGAGGCAACCGCATGACCGGCCCCAGCAACGAGGCCCACGGCACCGGCGCGACCCGCCGCCGCACCGTCGACTCCGGCGGCCTCCCGCTCGCCGTGTACGAGCAGGGCGACCCCGCCGACCCGACGGTGATCCTGGTGCACGGCTACCCGGACGACCACTCGGTCTGGGACGACGTCGCCGCCGACCTCGCCGCCGACCACCACGTGGTGCGCTACGACACCCGCGGCTCCGGGGCGTCCGGGGTGCCCGCCGTCCGCGCGGACTACCGGCTGGAACTGCTCGGCCAGGACCTGTACGCGGTCGCCGACGCGGTCAGCCCCGACCGGCCGGTGCACGTCGTCGCGCACGACTGGGGCAGTGTCCAGGCGTGGGAGGCCGTCACCGCGCCCGGGGCCTACCGGCGGATCGCCTCGTACACCACGATGTCCGGCCCCTGCCTGGACCACATGGGCCACTGGATCCGGCACCGGCTGCGCCGGCCCACCCCCCGGCACCTGTCCCAACTGCTGCGCCAGGGCGCCCACTCCTGGTACATCGCGCTGTTCCAACTGCCCGTCCTCGCCCCCGCCGCCTGGAAGCTCGGCCTGGCCCGGCTCTGGCCCCGCGTCCTGCGCGACCTGGAGGCCGTCCGGCCCCGGCCCGGCCACCCGCAGGCCACCCTCGCGAAGGACGCCGTGCACGGCATCGAGCTGTACCGGGCCAACATGCGGCCCCGGGTCCGCGCCCCGCGCGAACGGCACACCGAGGTGCCGGTGCAGCTGATCACCCTGCAACGCGACCACTACGTCGCCGACTTCCTCTCCGAGGGCCTGGAACGCTGGGCCCCCCGGCTCACCCGGCGCACCCTGAACGCCACCCACTGGTCCGCGCTGCTGGAGAAGGGCCCCACCGTCGCCGCGATGGTCCGCGAGTTCACCGCCCGCGACCACGGCGCCCCCCGCCAGGAGCCCTCCGGCACCGGCGAACTCGTCGTCGTCACCGGCGGCGGCAGCGGCATCGGCCGGGCCACCGCGCTCGCCTTCGCCGACGCCGGCGCCCGCGTCGTGGTCTGCGACCGCGACCTGCCCGCCGCCCTGCGCACCGCCGAACTCTGCGAACTCTCCGGCGTCAAGGCCGCCGCCTACCGGGTCGACGTCAGCGACGGCGCCGCCGTCGACGCCTTCGCCCAGCAGGTCGCCACCGACCACGGCGTCCCCGACGTCGTCGTCAACAACGCCGGCATCGGCCACTCCGGCACCTTCCTGCAGACCACCGAGGACGAGTGGCGCCGCGTCCTGGACGTCAACCTGTGGGGCGTCATCCACGGCTGCCGCGCCTTCGGACAACTCATGGTCGACCGCGGCACCGGCGGCCACCTCGTCAACCTCGCCTCCGCCGCCGCCTACCTCCCCGCCAAACGGCTCGCCGCCTACGCCACCTCCAAGTCCGCCGTCTTCATGCTCTCCGACTGCCTGCGCGCCGAACTCGCCCCGCACCGGATCGGCGTCTCCACCATCTGCCCCGGCATCGTCCACACCAACATCACCCGCACCACCACCTTCTCCGGCCTCGACCAGGACGCCCTCGCCGCCAAGCAGGCCAAGGTCTCCAAGCTGTACGCCCGGCGCGGCTTCCCCCCGGAGAAGGTCGCCGCCGAAATCGTCCGCGCCGTCCGCACCCGCAAGCCCGTCGTCCCCGTCACCGTCGAGGCCAAGGCCGCCCGCCTGCTCGCCCGGCTCAGCCCCGGCCTGCTCCACAAGGCGGCCCGGATCGACGCCGGCTGAACCGCCCGGCCGGGCGGCGCACCGGGCCGCCCTCCGCTGCCCCGGTATGCTGCCTGCCGGGGCCCGCGGATCACCGCGCTCGGCGCCGCGATCGCCCGCTACGGCGGCCCGACCGCCGGACAGATCGGACACCCGTGGACCTCTCGACGATGACCGGCCCGCTCGCCTCGTTCGCCCTGGTGGTGGGCCTGCTCACGCTCACCCCCGGACTCGACACCGCGCTGATCCTGCGCACCGCCGCGCTCGGCCACCGGCGCCGGGCCTGGGGCGTGGTGTTCGGCATCCAGGCCGGAACCCTCAGCTGGGGCACCGCCTCCGCCGCCGGGCTGACTGTGCTGCTCACCGCCTCCCGGCTGGCCTACGAGACGCTGCGCTGGGCGGGCGTCTGCTACCTGCTCTGGATGGGCGTGCGGATGCTCCGGGCCCGCCACGCCCCCGCGCCGGAGGAGTCGCAGTCACCAGCCGGAGCGGGCAACGGCGGCGGCTGGTGGGCCGGTTGGCGGCGCGGCCTGCTCACCAACCTGCTCAACCCGAAGGTCGGGGTCTTCTACGTCGCCGTGCTGCCCCCGTTCATCCCGGCCGGTGCCCCGCACCTCGCCGCCGGCGTGCTGCTCACCTCGGTGCACGTGGCCGAGGGCCTGCTCTGGTCGACCGTGCTGGTTGCCTTCGCCCACACCCTGCGCGGCCGCCTGCGGCGCCCGTCCGTGCGCCGCCTGCTCGACCGGATCACCGGCCTCGCGGTGCTCGGCTTCGGCGCGAAGCTCGCGCTGGGGGAGTGAGGGGGGAGTGATCCGGTGGCGGCGGGGGGAAGCGGCGCGGTCCGCGCGGTGAACCGTAGCGGACCGACCATCCGTCAGTTCCGCTGCTGTGCTGGGAGGTTGGCGTTCGTCCCCGAACCTGTCGCATACTGGCGACTGGTCTAAACCACTGAGCGGATCAGTGGGGCCGCAACGGAGGGGAACCCATGCGCCGCTCACCCTGGAAGACCGTCGCCGTCACAGTGGCCGCGCCGCTGCTCGCCCTCGCCGGGACCGCCACCGCCTCGGCCGCCGACGCCACCACCAAGACCCCGTACTCGTTCTGGGACGTCACCCACACCTGCGAGAGCCAGGTCAGCTTCTACGCCGGCCCCGACGGCACCTACGTCCAGTACCAGCTCGTCGACCACGGCACCGACGCCCAGGGCTGCGAGGCGTGGGCGATCACCTCCGACGGCTTCCGCGGCATCGGCCACATCTACAGCGGCTCGTTCGCCACCTACGACGGCGGCACCACCTACATCACCCCGTACGTCCACCGGGTCAGCGACTACACCCACCCCGGCCTCCCGGGCCAGACCCTCTGACCCGGCAGCCCTCCGGGGAGGTGCGGCACGGCCCGTGCCGCACCCCCTGCGGGGGTTCGGGTCAGCTGCGCAACTCCTCGATGCCGGAACGCAGTTCGTCCGCCGACATGCACGGCGTCACCATCACCTTGGCGCCCATCCGCAGCCACAGCGGCTCCACGGTGGTCACCAGCGACGACTCCCGCGCCAGGTCCACCACCAGGGTGAACCCGCGGTGGCCGTTCAGTGGGTAGAAGTACGCGGCCTCGGGCCGCAGCTTCCCCAGCATCTCGCCCATCAGCTCGGGCATCTTCCCGCTGCTGATCAGCTCGTTGGACTTCTCGGTGTCGATCTCCGCGACGATCAGGGTTCGCATCGCACGCCTCCGGGCCTGTCAGGACTCCCGCGAACCGTTCCATTCTCCCGCCCCGCCCCACCCCGGTCGCGGTGGGACGTCCGGGGGCCGGCGGCGACCGCGCCGCCGCCGGCCCGTCGGCTCAGGCCCGGTCGAAGGCGCCGGCCGAGGCCGCCGCGGCGAAGGCCGCCCAGGCGTCGTTCGAGAAGCGCAGCCGGGGACCGTGCGGGTCCTTGGAGTCGCGGACGGCGGTGGTCGCGGAGCCGGCGGCGGCGACCTCGACGCACTCGCCGCCGTTGCCGCCGCTGTAGCTGGACTTGCGCCACTCAAGCGCGTCGGTCTTCTTCACGGGAATGCTCCTCTGCCACCTTGTCGACGAGAGCCAGTGACGCCTCCGGGCTGAGGGCGTCAGCCCGGGCGAGGTCGTAGGTCAGACGGACCTTCCTGACCTGCTCCATGCTCTCGACCAGCATGCCTACATGCGGTCCCTCGATGTATGCCACGTCCGGACTGCTGTCGGCAAACGACATCAGCGTCAACGCACCCTCCAGGGCTGCATGTGCTCCACAACGCTGCTCAAGCACCTGCACGACCGCTACCCTGGAGCGGACCAGAGCGGCCAGGTGGCGGAGTTGACCGGCCATCACCGCGTACCCGCCGACCGGCCGCCGGATCGCGGCCTCGTCGATCAGCCACCACAACACCGGCCGGGTTGGACCGGAGAGGATCTCCTGCCGGGCCCGGCGCGCCTGCACCTTGGCCTCGATGTCCGCCTCCGGGGCCAGCGGCAGCGCCGCGTGGAACACCGCCCGCATGTACCCCTCGGTCTGAGCCAGACCCGGGATCAGGAAACCCCCGTACCCGATGATCTCCGAGGCCCGCGGCTCCAGATCCGCGTACGTCCGGAAGTAGTCCGGGTACGGCCCCCGCCCGACGTGCGGCCAGAGCCGCCCGAACAGCCCGCCCGTCGCCAGCGCCCCGTCGAGGCGTTCGGCGAACTCCTGCGTGGGGGAGCGCTTCGCGGTCTCGATCTGCCCCACCAACGACCCGGTGTAGCCGAGGACTTCGCCCAGGGCGTCCTGGCTCAGGTTCGCCTCGGCCCGGATGCGGCGCAGCTCCGAGCCGAACAGCGCCGCCATCGAGGCGGCCGGGTCGAGGTCTCGCGGGTTCGGCATGGTGGGGCTCTCCGTCTCACAGCTGCGGAGTTGGACTGCGGGCTCTGGCGAGCGTAGCGCTCCGTGCCGATGCTGTTACCCGGAACAGTCGACGGACGGATCGTCAGGAGGACGGCATGGAAGGGGAATCGGATCCCCGGGGACAGCGGGCCGCCGGTCGCGGGGTGTTCGTCACCCTGGACGGGCTCAGCGCGAGCGGGAAGAGCACGGTGGCCCCGCTGGTCGCCGCCCGGCTCGGCGGCGTCCACCTGGAGGACGACGGCCTGCCGGGGTTCGCCCGGATGCGGGCGGAGGTGGACGGTGCCGGGGTCCTGCCGGCGCGGCTGCACTGGTGGTTGATGGCGAACCACCTCAAGTCCGAGCGGGCCAGGGGCCTGGTCGGGAGCGGGCGGCCGGTGGTGGTGGAGTCGTACTTCCCGCGGACCGTCGCCACGCACCGGGCGATGGGCCAGAACTGGCCGGTGGGGTACCCGGCCGGGGCGCTCCGGCCGGACGCGGCGGTCCTGCTGGAGGTGGACGAGTCCGTCCGCCGGGAGCGCCTGCGGGTGCGGGCGGCGGGCGGGGCGTTGAGCGACTGGCACCGGCGGGAGGAGCCCCGGGTCGCGGAGAGCGTCCGGGTGTACCGCGCGTTCGGCCTGGTCCCGGTGGACGGGACCGGCCGGACGCCGGAGCAGGTGGCCGAGGCGGTCGTCGCCCTCGTCCACGAGCGGGTCCGCAGGAATCGTCCGGAAGGGGCAAGCAGCCGTGGGCACCACTGAGACCGAGTTCGAGGCGAAGATCCTCGACATCGAACCGGAGAGGATCCGGGCGCTGCTCGCCGGGGCCGGGGCCGAGCACGTGGCCGAGCGGTTCCAGCGGCGCTACGTCTACGACATCCCGGGCCGCCCCGGGGCGTGGGTGCGGCTGCGGGACACCGGCAGCGAGGTCACGCTCTGCGTCAAGGAGATCCGCTCCGAGGCGATCGACGGGGTGAGCGAGACGGAGACGGCCGTCGGCGACTTCGACGTGACGGACGCGCTGCTGGGGAAGCTCGGCTACCGGCCGAAGGCGTACCAGGAGAACCGCCGGTCCTCCTGGAGGCTGGGTGGTGCGGCCGTCGAGATCGACGAGTGGCCGCTGATCCCGCCGTACCTGGAGGTCGAGGGGGAGAGCGCCGCGCACGTCTACGCGACGGTCGCCGCGCTCGGGCTGCCGTTGTCCGACCTGACCAGCGAGAACACCAGGCGGGTCTACCACCGCTACGGGATCGACATCGAGAGGATCGCCCGGCTCACCTTCGGGTGAGCGGGGCGGGTAGGGGAGGGGAGGGGGGAGGGGGAACCGTGTCAGTGACCCAGCAGCCGGCGGTCCGGATCGTCCGGGACCGGAGCATCCGGCTCAAGGTGATCGACGAGTGCGGGCTGGCCTGCACGTTCTGCCACAGCGAGGGGACACCGGTCACCGCCGACAACCGGGGCCGCACGGCCCTGCCGTTCGCGGCGGGGCCGGGGCGGAGCGGACGGGTGTCGATCTACGGCGGGACGAACGGCGTCCGCTTCCTCGCCGCGAGGATGGAGCCGGACCGGGCTTTCCGGCGGGCGGTGCGGACGGTCGCGAAGGCGTTCGACGCCGGCGAGGTCCACCTCACGGGCGGGGAGCCCACCCTGCACCCGGAGGTGTCCGGGCTGGTCGCCGCGCTCACCGGGATGGGGCTGTGCGTCGGCATGACCAGCAACGGCGAGCGCGGCCGCCAGGTGATGCCGGACTGCTCGGCGGCCGGGCTCGACCGGGTCAACGTCTCCGTCTTCGGTACGACCGCCGAGGAGCTCCGGGCGGTCCAGCACCCCGGGCGCTTCGCTGCGGCAGGCCCGGCCGGGGCGAAGGTCAGGGCGGCGTCGCAGACGGTCCGGGCCGCGGTCTCCCACGGGGTGAAGGCGTCGGTGAACATCGTCGTTCCCGGGCCTGAGCACGTGGACCGGGTGGTCAACCTGGTCGAGGCGTACGGCCAGTTCGCCGACGTGCGGATGCTCACCAGCCTCCAGGACGGCGCGCGGTCGCTCGACGCGATCTCCGAGGTGCTGTCCAGGGTCGGGGCGGAGCCGGTGCTCCGGACCTTCACCGCCGGCACCTCCGACGAGCGGACGCTCTACCGGGCGCTCGGCGGCCGGGCCGTGCACGTCAAGCGGCTGCTGCCGGTGCGGCTCCCGGACACCTGCGCGTCATGCCGGTTCGACAACGGCACGGACTGCCAGGAGGGGTACTACGGGATCCGGCTCTACCTCACCGAGGAGGAGGAGTACACGGTCGGCGTCTGCATCCAGCGGATGGACCTGTGCGTGCCGGTGGCCGAGTTGCCGGGGGGCGGGATCGTGGCGGAGGTTCGGACGTTCAAGGAGTCCGAGGTCCGCCGCCTGACCCGCCGCTACGGCGCCGGGTGAGCGGGGCGGGCGGGCGGGGGGTGGCGCAAACCTGACGGATCGTCAGGTGGTTGCAGGGCGGGGGCGCACGAGGCGCACGTGGGCGTGACCGGTGTGCTTCGTGATGGACCGTCAATTTTCTTGTAATGGCACCCGGATGGTCGTATTCCGCTTAATATTCGGCCAAAAGAGGTGTGTTCTGAGCCGTTCGGATGATCTTCCGGTTACGGTTCGGCGCGCCTGCCGGAGCTACCACGAGAGCAGGGCATGACCCAGACAGAGCAACAGACCAGGGCGCCCGTACCGGGCGCTCGGCGGCGCCGGGTCGAGCGGGTCGCCGCCGTGGTGGCGGCCTTCGCGGCGGCCACCGCCGTCGCCGCCCCGTCGGCGTCGCCGGCGACGGCGGACGGCTCGGTGACGGTCCGGGTGATCCGGGCCGTCGACGAGAGCGGGACGTGGACGCCGGTGCTGGAGCCGGGCATCGGCGGGGTGACCGTCACCCTGACCGGGGAGGACGGCGCGGTCCGTACCGGCGTCACGGCGGCCGACGGCACCGTGACGCTGACGCCGGCCAAGTCGACCCCCACCGGCAGGTACCGGGTCGAGGTGGTCAACCCGAAGCCGGGCGTGCTCTACCCGGCGTTCGCCGCCCGCGAGGGCCTGGCCGGGGCGCCGAACAGGCTCAGCAGCAACGAGGAGTTCGTCGACCTCTCGGCGGGCAGGCAGGCCGCGTTCACCACCGGCCTGTGGAACCCCGCCGACTACTGCCAGCGCAACGCCCCGCTGGCCACCGCCTGCCAGCCGCCGACCGGCGTCCCGGCGGCCCAGCGCACCCTGCTGACCTTCCCGTACGAGTCGCGCGGCGTGAACAAGGACGTCACCGACGTCGGCACCAGCGGCGAGACCGGGAACGTCTTCGGGATCGCCTGGAACCGGGACGACCGGCGGCTGTTCAGCTCGGCGCAGGCCAAGCGGGCCACCGCGTACGGCCCCGGCGGGCCGGGGGCGATCTACGTCACCGACCCGGCGAAGAAGACCACCGCGCTGTTCGCGACCGTCCCGGACGCCGGGACGACCGCGCACGCGGCCGGCGGCGACGACGCGGCGTTCCTGCCCGCCGTCGGCAAGGAGAGCCTCGGCGGGCTGAAGCTCACCGAGGACAACCGCGACCTGTACGTGGTCAACCTGCACGACCGCAAGCTGTACCGGTACGACGCCACCGCGCCGACCGCGTCCGCGCCCAAGGCCGTGTACGCCATCCCCGCCGCGGGCTGCCCGTCGCCCGACGACTGGCGCCCGTACGGCCTCGGCATGCAGGACGGCACCGGCTACGTCGGCGGCGTCTGCTCCGGCCAGTCGACCGGGAAGATCACCGACCTGAAGGCCGTGGTGCTGCCCTTCGACCCGGCCACCGGCGTCTTCGGCGCGGCCGTGCTGAACCAGCCGCTCGACCACCGGGGCACCCCGGCCACCCCCTGCGCGGGCTACTTCTGGTACCCGTGGCAGGACACCCAGCCGCTGACCGGCGGCGCGGTCTGCGGGATCAACCCGGAGCCCGAGCTCGGCGAGGTCGGCTTCGAGACCGACGGCTCGATGCTGCTGGCCTTCCGTGACCGGTACGCCGACCAGGCCGCCGCCGCCCCGCCGGAGGGGCAGCCGCTGCCGAACGGCTTCGTCTACGTGCTCGCCTCGGCCGACCTCAACAAGGCGTGCAAGTCCGGCGACACCTTCGTGCTGGACGTCAACCTCGGCTGCGGCCAGACCGTGCGGAACAAGGGCTTCTTCGACCAGAGCCGCCCCTACCCGAACGGCCACCCGTACCCGGCGTTCGCCGGCCTGGCGCTGTCCAAGGTCGAGAGCTCCATCGCCGCCTCCGGCTACGACGTGTCCAACAACATCGTCACCGCCGGCACCATGTTCACCCTCCGCAGCGGCGGCCCCGACCCGGGCTTCGGCAACGAGCTCTCCGACGGCCGCTCCCGCTTCGGCAAGGGCGCGGCGATGGCCGACCTCGAAGTGCTCTGCGACCGCGCCCCGCTGCAGATCGGCAACCGGGTCTGGTACGACCCCGAGCGCTCCGGGCAGCAACTTCCGCAGCAGCAGCCCGTCCCCGGCGCCACCGTGCACCTGTACGACGCGGACGGGAAGCTGGTCGGCACCACCAAGACCACCGCGCGCGGCGAGTACTACTTCGACGACAGCAACGTCACCGGCGGGCTGAAGCCGAAGACCGCGTACACCATCCGGCTCGACAACCCGGCCGACTACACCGCGACGGGCCCGCTGTACCACTGGGTCCCGACCAAGGACAACGTCGGCGACAACCGCCTGACCGACTCCGACGGCACCGTCCCCAAGGGCGGCAGCTACGTCGAGCGGGCGCTCACCACCGGCGGCCCGGGCCAGAACGACCACAGCTTCGACTTCGGCTTCCAGAAGCAGCGGGGCGCGCTGCGCCTGGTCAAGCACGACCAGGACGGCAAGCCGCTGCCCGGCGCGGTCTTCCAGCTGTGGCGCGAGTCCAACGACACCGCCGGCCTCCAGGCCGACGGGGACCGGCCGGACAGCAAGGTCGGCGACCCGTGCACCACCGGCGAGGACGGCACCTGCGCCGTCCAGGCCGACCTCGGCGGCTACTACTGGCAGGAGGTCAGCCCGCCCAAGGGCTACCGGGCCCCCGAACAGCCGGTCCTCGGACCGGTCGTGCTGGACGACGCGCACCTCGACGCCGGGATCACCACCACCGCCGTCAACACCGTCATCCCGCCGGAGCCCACGCCCACCCCGACGCCCACGCCGACCCCGACGCCGACCCCGATGCCGGTGGTCCCCGCCCCGCCGCAGGCCCGCCCGGCCCCGGGCGGCAGCCTCGCCAGCACCGGCATGAACGGCACCGTGCCGTACGCGCTGGCCGGCGGCGCGCTGCTGCTGGTGCTCGGCACCGGCCTGCTGATCGCGGTGCGCAGGCGCCGTGCGAGCTGATCGTCCGACCACCTGATCAGCGGTCAGACTGGGGGCCCCGGGTTCTTCCGCCCGGGGCCCCCGGCCCGTCAACCCCCGGCAACAGCAGAGGAATCCGTGGCAACGAAGAACGCGGCGACAGCGAAGAGCGCGCCGGAGAGCACGACAGCGAAGAGCGCGCCGAAGGGCGGCGGCCGCCGCCGGTACGCGCCGGTCGCCGCCGCGCTGGCCGCCGTCCTGGTCGCGGCCGGCGCGGTGACCGCCTGGCGGCTCACCAGCGGCGGCGACGAGGCCCGGCCGCTCAGCACCGAGGAGTCCTCCCGGCTGGCGCTGTCCCGGTTCACCCTCTACGGGACCAGCCCCGCCGAGGTCGAACTGACCGTCCAGGAGGGCGACGGCACGGTGGTCCAGGTGCACGGCGTCATCGACTACCGCACCCGGCACGCCGCCGGCAGCTACCGGGTCAGCGGACGGCAGGGCACCCTCGACGAGGGCCTGCTGGTCTGGGACGCCGGCGGCCTCGGCCTGGCCAAGCCGCCCGCCGGGACGGACCCCGCCACCCCCGCCTGGGAACAGGCCGAGCACGTCCCGCGCAGCGGCTGGACCTCCCGCCCGTACGGCACCGACCCGCTCGACGCCGGGCTCGACCTGGCCGTCCAGCTCGGCGCCGACCGGCCCGACAACCCGCTGCTGCTCGCCCAGGCCGGCCCGCGCTGGCTCGGCCGGGACCGGATCGACGGCCGCGAGCACGACCGGATCTCCGGCCCCCGCCCGCGCGACGCGGCGGCCTCCGCCGCGCCCGGCGACACCTCGCCGCTCACCTACTGGATCGACGGCGAGGGCGGCCTGCGCCGGGTCACCATGCGGATGCCCGGCATCGGCACCCCCACCGCCCTGGACTTCCACGGGCAGCGGGCCGGGGCCAAGCTCCCCGAGGCGCCCTGGGCGACGGCGACGGCCGGCTGAGGTGGCCTCACCCGCCGGCGGGCAGCGGGTAGGAGTCCGGGTCGACCGGGCCCGGCAGGTCGACGGCGGGCACCGCCGGGGCGTTCGGGTCCGGCAGCGTCGGCTGCGCGGGCGGCACCGGCACGGCGTTGAACGCCGTCCCGGGCGGGGCCTGCACGCCCGCCGCCCGGCCCGCCGGGACGCGCCCGCCGCCGGTCGCGCCGCAGGGCGCCAGCGTCTCCAGCCCGTCCGGGCTCTGGGTCGAGGGCCCGTTGCCGGTGAAGCAGTTGCCCGGGTCGGCCGCCGAGCTGACCAGGTCCACGCCGTTGCCGGCGACCTTGTTCGCGGTGACCCGGTTGCCGGACGCCGGGTGCCCCGGCGGGTCGGTCACCACCACGCCCGCCGCCCGGTTGCCGCGCACCAGGTTCCGCTCGACCCGGTTGTCCGTCCCGCCGCCGATCCCGATCCCGATCCCGAAGCCGCCGTCCGCCTGCTCCGGCGAGTCCGCCGCGTTGTTGTCCGCCACCACGTTGCCCGCGATCACCGCGGCGTGCTGCGGCGCCAGCGACTCCAGGTCGTTCGAGTTGACCGTCACCCCGACCCGGTTGCCCACCACCCGGTTGCCCACCACGGTCAGGTTCTCCGACGCGTTGGTGATCTCGATCCCCACCGCGTTGCGCTCCACCGTGTTGCCCCGCACCAGGGTGTCGCACGGCTTGCACTGCCCGACGTAGATCCCCGAGTCGGCCTGCCCCGACGCGTACGACTCCTCGATCACCCCGCCGCGCGCGTCGAACGCGTAGATCCCGTACAGCGCGTTCCCGTACGCCGTCACCCGGGTCGCCCGGAAGCCCAGCACCGGCGGGAACCGGGTGGTGTCCAGCGGGTCGTACGCCGAACCGCCCGCGCCGTGCCGCTGCAGCTTCTCGTCCGTCACGCCCGTGAACAGCACGCCGTTCGCCAGGTAGCCGTGCACGGTCAGGTTCTCCACCACGGTGCCCGCGCCGGTCGCGGTGATCCCGTTGACCAGCTTCAACCCGCCGTCGAACACCACCGCGTTGCGGTCCGTCCCGCGCAGCACCACCCGCGGCTTGGTGACCCGCACGCTCTCCCGGTACGTCCCCGGGCCGACCAGCACCAGATCGCCCGGGTTCGCGGTGTCCACCGCCCGCTGCACGGTCGGGAAGTCCTCCGGCACCCGTAGCACCGTCCCCGGCGGATGGCGGTCCGCCGACGAACCACCCCCGCCACCGCCCGAGGAACAGCCGGCCGCCGCCGGCAACAGCACCAGCGCCACGACGGCCAGCAGCCGACCGAGAACGACCTGATCCGACATCAAGCGAGAAGAAGAGAGGCGGAGTTGCATGAAACGTGTTCTATCGTCTGCAATGGCGGCCATGCACACCGAACCGGGGAACCCGCAGCCCGACACCGCACCGGACCGCCCCCGGATCCACCGCCGCACCCTGCTCACCGCAGGAGCCGCGCTCGCCGCCGGCGCGGGAGCCGCCACCCTCCTCACCCACGACGACCGGCCCACGGCCGCCGCCGCACCGCCCCCGCCCGCCGCCGTCCCCTTCCACGGCGCCCGGCAGTCCGGCGTCCTGCACCGCCAACTCCCCGCCACCCGGCTGCTCGCCCTCGACCTCCCCGCCGACACCGACCGCGCCGCACTCCGCACCCTGCTCGCCGCCGCGAGCGACGTCCTCGCCCGCGCCGCCGCCGGCCGCCTCGCCGACCAGCGACTCACCGGCGCCCCGCCCACCACCTCACTCGCCGCGATCGGCCCCGCCCTCGCCACCCGCCTCCGACTGCCCGCCCCCGAGACCCTCGCCGAACTCCCCGCCCTCCCCGGCGACCGCCTCGACCCCGCCCGCGGCGACGGCGACCTCCTGCTCCAGGTCAGCACCGAACAGCCCTGGACCACCGGCATCCTCACCGAACACCTCCTCACCGCCACCACCGCCGCCGGCGCCACCCTCCGCTGGCAGCAGACCGGCTTCCTGCCCCCCACCCCCGACGGACAGACCCCCCGCAACCTCTTCGGCTTCAAGGACGGCACCGCCAACCCCGACCCCGCCGACCCCGACCTCTGGCACCAGGACGGCACCGTCCTCGTCTACCGCCGCATCCGGATGGACACCGCCGCGTTCGCCGCCCTCCCCACCGACAGCCGCGAACTCGCCATGGGCCGCCGCCACGACACCGGCGCCCCCCTCACCGGCACCGCCGAACACGACGACCCCGACATCTACGCCAAGCACCCCGACGGCTCCTACGTCATCCCCGCCACCTCCCACGTCCGCCTCAGCAGCCCCCGCCTCGACGGCGGCACCCGGATGCTCCGCCGAGGCTGGTCCTACGACGACACCCCCACCGACCGCGGCCTCCTCTTCCTCGCCTTCCTCCGCGACCCCGCCCTCTTCACCCGCGTCCAGACCCGCCTCGCCGAACGCGACGCGCTCACCCCCTTCCTCGCCCACACCGCCTCCGCCGTGGCCTGGGTCCTTCCGGGTGCGCGGGAGGGCGGGGTGTTGGGGGAGGGGCTGTGAGAGGGGCCGCTGGCCGCGGGGGCTGGTGGGGGGTGGTCGGGGGTCTCGCCGAACGCGACGCGCTCACCCCCTTCCTCACCCACACCGCCTCCGCCGTGGCCTGGGTCCTCCCGGGCGCCCGGGAGGGCGGCGCGCTGGGGGAGGGGCTGTGAACCGGCCAGTGGGGAAAGGGTGTTGACACGAACCGGCGGGCTCCCCGATCATGACCAGCCATGATCTTCGCTGAGGATGTTCCGGAGCCCGGCATACCCGTGGCCGGGTACGTGGTGGGCGGGCTGGTCGCGGTCGTGCTCGTGTCCTACGGCCTGATCTGGCTCCTGGACGCGCGCGGTCTGCGGACCCGGATCTGCGGTCAGGCGGCCACCGCGATCGAGCGCTCCCGGCTCACCGGGAACCCGGTCCCGTCGGTGGCCCGGATGCACGCCTACTACCCGCGCGCCTACGGGGTGTTCATGCTGGTGGGCGGCCTCTTCACCGCCACCTTCCTGGTGCTGATGACGCTCTTCCCCTGATGGGGGCGGCCCGGATTGTCGGTGGCGGGTGCCAGCCTGGCCGCATGGACGAACGCGACAGCGAGCAGTTGCTGCGGGGCCGGGTCTACGGGGCCGACCACGACGACCCCGGGCCGCGCCCGAACCGTGACTACCGGGAGCTGGTCGGTGGGCCGCTGGACGGGCTGCTGCTGGACGTGACGGGCTGGGCGGCCGACACGCTCGCCGCCGGGGCCGACCTGCCCACGCACCTGGGGCGGTACGGCGGGGCCGGCGCCTCGCGCTACGAGCCGAGGCCGACGGATCCGCGTCGTTGGGACTGGGCCGGCGACAGCCGGTAGGGCGGGGGTCCGGTCAGGCCGCGGCGGGCGCGGTGTCGTGGTGGAGGGGGCCGGTGGTGGTGGAGAGCGGGAGGCAGGAGCCGCCGCGGGCTTCGGCGACGAGGTGGGCAGCGATGGAGACGGCGGTCTCCTCGGGGGTGCGGGCGCCGAGGTCGAGGCCGATGGGGGAGTGCAGGCGGGCCAACTCGCTGTCGGTGAGGCCCACTTCGCGCAGGCGGGTGTCGCGGTCGCGGTGGGTGCGGCGGGAGCCCATCGCGCCGACGTAGGCGACGGGCAGGCGCAGGGCGCGTTCGAGCAGCGGGACATCGAACTTGGCGTCGTGGGTGAGGACGCACAGCACGGTGCGGCCGTCGAGGCGGTCGAGTTGGGTGTCGAGGTAGCGGTGCGGCCAGTCGACGACGAGTTCGTCGGCCTCGGGGAAGCGGCGGGCGGTGGCGAAGACCGGCCGGGCGTCGCAGACGGTGACGTGGTAGCCGAGGAACTTGCCGATCCGCACGACGGCGGCGGCGAAGTCGATCGCGCCGAAGACGAGCATCCGCGGCGGCGGCACGTACGCCTCGACGAACACGGTGACGGTGCCGTCGCCGGACGGGTCACAGGGGCGCCCGTCGAGGCCGAGGACGAGGCGGCCGGTGCGGCCGGCCGTGAGCAGCGCGCGGGTCTCGGCGACGGCGGCGCGCTCCAGCGGGAAGGAGGGGTACGAGCCGTGGTGGGCGTCGGCGGTGACGGCGAGGGTGGCGCCGAGCAGCGCGGGCGGGCCGTCGACGATCCGGGCGACGGCGACGGGGGTGCCGGAGGCGAGGTGGGCGACGGCGGCGTCCAGGCCGGGGTCGGCGCCGGGGACGACCGGCTGGACGAAGACGTCGAGCAGGCCGCCGCAGGTCAGGCCGACGGCGAAGGCGTCCTCGTCGCTGTAGCCGAAGCGTTCCAGGACGGGGGCGCCGGTGCGCAGCGCCTCCCGGCAGAGCTCGTACACGGCGCCCTCGACGCAGCCGCCGGAGACCGAGCCGACCGCCTCGCCGTCCGCGTCGACGGCGAGCGCGGCGCCGGGCTCGCGGGGGGCGGAGCCGGAGACGCCGACGACGGTGGCGGCGGCGTAGGGGCGTCCGGCGGCGTGCCAGCGGTGCAGCTGGGCGGCGATGTCGTGCACGGGGTGCTCCTCACAGCGGGACGGTGCCGCCCCGCCGGAGGGTCCGGCGGGGCGGCGGGGGTGTCAGTGGACGCCCAGCCAGGACTTGATCGGGACGAGCGCGAAGTACACGGTGAACACGCCGGTCAGGATCCACATCAGCGGGCCGGGCTCGCGCCACTTGCCGGTGCCGGCCTTGATGACGGTGTAGGAGACGACGCCGGCCGCGACGCCCGCGGTGATGCTGTAGGTGAACGGCATCAGCACGCAGGTGAGGAACGCCGGGATGGCGACCTCGCGGTCGGACCAGTCGATGTGCCGGGCCTGGCTCATCATCATCGAGCCGATCACCACCAGCGCGGCGGCGGCGACCTGCACCGGCACCACGGCGGCGACCGGCGAGAAGAACAGCATCAGCGCGAAGACGCCGCCGGTGACGGTGGAGGCCAGGCCGGTGCGGGCGCCGTCGCCGACGCCGGTCGCGGACTCGACGAACACGGTCTGCCCGGACGCGCCGGACAGGCCGCCGATCGCGCCGCCCGCGCCGTCGATCAGCAGCGCCTTGGACAGGCCGGGCATCCGGCCCTCGGCGTCGGCGAGCCCGGCCTCGGTGCCGACGCCGATGATGGTGGCCATCGCGTCGAAGAACCCGGCCAGCACGAGGGTGAAGACGGCGACCGAGGCGCTGATCGCGCCCAGTCCGTGCGAGCCGAACGCGCCGAACAGGTCGACGTGCCCGAACAGGCCGAAGTCGGGTGCGGAGACCGGCGATCCGGGCCAGGCCGGGGCCGAGCCGCCCCAGTCCTGCGCGGTCAGCCCGGCCGCCTTGTCGACGGCCAGCGCGACGACGGTGCCGGCCGCGATGCCGATCAGGATCGCGCCCCGGACGTTCCGGGCCAGCAGCACGAAGATGGTGAGCAGGGTGAGCGCGAAGACCAGCACCGGCCAGCCCTGGAGCTCGCCGAACGGGCCGAGCGAGAGCGGGGTGGGGCCGCCGGTGTGCACGAACCCGGCCTTGTAGAAGCCGATGATCGCGACGAACAGGCCGATGCCGATGGTGATCGCGTGCTTGAGCGGCAGCGGGATCCCGTTCATGATCTTCTCGCGCAGGCCGGAGACCACCAGCAGCACGATCAGCAGGCCGTAGATCACGCACAGGCCCATCGCCTGCGCCCAGGTGGTGTGCGGCGCCACCAGCGCGGATATCGCGCCGGAGACGGACAGGCCGGCCGCGACCGCCAGCGGCACGTTGCCGACCAGGCCCATCAGGATCGTGGTGACGGCGGCGGCCAGCGCGGTGGCGGTGGTCAGTTGGGCGTGGTCCAGCTTGGCGCCGGTGACGTCCGCGCCGCTCAGGATGATCGGGTTGAGCAGGACGATGTAGGCCATCGCCATGAAGGTGGTCAGGCCACCGCGGATCTCGTTGCCCAGGGTGGAGCCGCGCGCCGAGATCTTGAAGTAGGCGTCGAGGGCGCCCCGCGGGGGTGTGCCGTTCGCGGTGGGGGCCGCTGCTTCGGTGGGGCCGGGCTCCGTGGAGGTCCGGGACATGTCCACTCCCAAGGTTCATAGGGGGTTGGGGTGGGCGAGCCGACCTGAATGCCCGTCAGGGGGGTACGCAGGGGGACTGGTTCGACTCACGGGTGGGGGAGCCGTCGGGCCCGGCGTGGCGGGACGGCGGGACCCCGGGGGCGGCGGGGAAGAACGGGACGCCGCCCCCGGGGACGTTCTCGAACGGTCGGTCAGAGCGTGTCGGTCAGGTGCTCCGGCCGCACCGGGATGCGGGTGAGCGCCTTGCCGGTGGCCTGGCGGATCGCCGCGACGATCGACGGGGTGGCCGAGACGGTGGGGGCCTCGCCGACGCCGCGCAGCCCGTACGGGGCGTGCGGGTCCGGGAGTTCGAGGAGCTGCACCGGGATCGGCGGGGTGTCCAGGATGGTCGGGATCAGGTAGTCGGTGAAGGAGGCGTTGCGCACCTTGCCGTCCTTGACCACGATCTCCTCCATCACCGCGAGGCCGAGCGCCTGCGTGCAGCCGCCCTGGATCTGGCCGACCACCGAGAGCGGGTTGAGCGCCTTGCCGACGTCCTGCACGGCGGTCAGCTCGACCACCTTGACCAGGCCCAGCTCGACGTCCACGTCGACCACGGCCCGGTTCGCGCAGAAGGTGTACTGGACGTGGCCGAAGCCCTGCCCGGTCTCCTTGTCGAACGGGACGGTCGGGCGGTGGTGGTGCTCGCGGGTCTGCTCGATCGCGTCGTCCCCGAGCAGGTCGACGATCGCGATCAGCACCCCGGCGGAGGCCGACACCACCTTGCCGCCCGCCAGCGACAGGTCGTCCCGGGTCCAGCCGTAGCGGTGCCGCCCGCGCTCCAGCAGCTCGTGCCGGACCGCCTCGGCGGCCAGCTTCACCGCGCCGCCGGTCATGTACGTCTGCCGGGAGGCGGAGGTCGAACCGGCCGAGCCGACCTCGGTGTTGGCCGGGTGGATGGTGACCTGCTCGACGCCCAGCTCGGTGCGGGCGATCTGGGCGTGCACGGTGACGCCGCCCTGGCCGACCTCGGCCATCGCGGTGTGCACCATGGCGACCGGCTCGCCGCCGATCACCTCCAGCCGGACCCGGGCGGTCGAGTAGTCGTCGAAGCCCTCGGAGAAGCCGACGTTCTTGATGCCCACCGAGTAGCCGACGCCGCGCACGATGCCCTCGCCGTGCGAGGTGTTGGACAGCGCGCCCGGCAGGGTGCGGACGTCCGGGTGCTCCGGGTCGAGCGGCGGCGGCAGCGGCATGTCCTTGACCCGCTGGAGCAGTTCGGCGACCGGCGCGGGCGCGTCGATCTCCTGCCCGGTCGGCATCCGGTCGCCCTGGGTGACGGCGTTCAGCTGCCGCAGCTCGACCGGGTCCATGCCGAGCGCCTCGGCCAGCCGGTCCATCTGCGACTCGTAGCCGAACGCGGCCTGCACCGCGCCGAAGCCGCGCATCGCCCCGCAGGACGGGTTGTTGGAGTACAGCGCGATCGCGTGCATCCGGACGTTCGGGATGACGTACGGGCCGTGGCCGAGCGAGGCAGCGTTGCCGACCACGGCGGGGGAGGCGGAGGCGTAGGCGCCGCCGTCCAGCACGATCCGGCAGTCGGCGAACACCAGCTTGCCGTCCCGGGTGGCGCCGTGCTCGTAGCGCATCCGCGCCGGGTGGCGGTGCACGTGCCCGAAGAAGGACTCGTCCCGGGCGTAGACGATCTTGACGGGCCGGCCGGTGCGCAGCGCCAGCAGGCAGGCGTGGATCTGCATCGACAGGTCCTCGCGGCCGCCGAACGCCCCGCCCACGCCAGCCAGCGTCAGGCGGACCTTCTCCAGCGGCAGGTCGAGGACGGGCGCCATCTGCTGGCGGTCCACGTGCAGCCACTGGGTGGCGACGTACAGGTCGACGCCGCCGTCCTCGGCGGGCACCGCGAGGCCGGACTCCGGGCCGAGGAACGCCTGGTCCTGCATGCCGACCTCGTACTCGCCGGTGACGATCACGTCCGCCAGCGCCCGCACCTCGTCGGTGACGCCCAGGCCGGAGACCAGCTTCTGCTCGTGGCAGACGTTGCCGTACGCGTGCGACTTGTACTCGTGCGGCTCGTGCACGTAGCCGTGCGTCTCCGGGTCCAGGCACTGCTCCTCGGTGGTGATCGGGGTCAGCACCTCGTACTCGACCCTGATCTTCTTCACCGCGCGGCGGGCCGTCTCCGGGTGGTCGGCGGCGACCAGGGCGATCGCCTCGCCGTGGTAGCGGACCTTGTCGATCGCCAGGGCCGGCTGGTCGGCGATCTCCAGGCCGTAGTACTTCTCGCCCGGGATGTCCTCGTGGGTGAGCACCGCGTACACGCCGGGAACGGCCAGCGCCTCGGAGACGTCCACCGACAGGATGGTCGCCCGCGGGTGCGGGGAGCGCAGCGCGGTGCCCCACAGCATGTCCTCGTGCCACAGGTCGGAGGAGTAGGCGAACTCGCCCTTCACCTTCAGCGTGCCGTCCGGGCGCAGCGGGGAGCCGCCGACGCCGTCCTTGGACGCCTGGTGGATCTTCTGCAGGTTCTTCTGGCCCTGGATCGTCCGCGCGCTCACTTCTCGGCCCCCCGGGCACAGGTGCGGGCCGAGGCCAGCCGCACCGCGTCCATGATCTTCTCGTAGCCGGTGCAGCGGCACAGGTTGCCCGACAGCGCCTCCCGGATGTCCGTGTCGGACGGCTGCGGGTCCGCCGCCAGCAGCGCGTCGGTCTGCACCAGCAGGCCGGGCGTGCAGAAGCCGCACTGCACGGCCCCCGCGTCCACGAACGCCTGCTGGACCACGCCCAGTTCGCCGTCCGGGCCGGCCAGGCCCTCCACGGTGCGCACCTCGCGGCCCTGCACCTGGCCCGCCGCCACCAGGCAGGCGCACACCGGCACCCCGTCCAGGTAGACCGTGCACGAGCCGCACTCGCCCTGCTCGCAGGCGTTCTTCGACCCGGGCAGGCCGACCCGCTCGCGCAGGACGTACAGCAGGGACTCGCCCTCCCACACGTCGTCGGCCTCCACCGGCTTGCCGTTCGCGCTGAACGTGACCCTCATGCCGCGCTCCTGATCTGCTTGCGATAGTCGTTCCAACACCACGTCAGGGTGCGCCGGGCCATCACGGCCAGCGCGTGCCGCCGGTACGCGGCGGTGCCCCGGACGTCGTCGATCGGCGAGGCCGCGGCTTTCACCAGCTCGCCGAAGCGCCGCACCACCTCCGGGCCCAGCAGCTCGCCGGACTCCCACAGGCCGCGCTCGGCCAGCACCCCGCCCAGGTACTCCTCGGCCGCCACGGCCCGGCGCGGCGTCGGCGCGGCCGAGCCGATCCCGGTGCCGACCGTGCCGTCCTTCGGGTGCAGCGCGAAGCCGAACGCGCAGACCGCGATCACCATCGCGTTGCGGGTGCCGATCTTCGAGAACTGCTGCGGCCCGTCCGCGACCGGGATCCGCACCGCGCGGATCAGCTCGTCCGGCTCCAGGCAGTTGCGCTTCACCCCGAGGTAGAACGCGTCGATCGGGATCAGCCGCACCCCGCGCACCGAGTGCGCCTCCACCAGCACGTCCCGGCCCGCCGCCAGCAGCGCCGGGTGCGAGTCGCCGGCCGGCGAGGCCGCGCCCAGGTTCCCGCCGACGCTGCCGCGGTTGCGGATCTGCGGCGAGCCGACCGTGTGCGCGGCCAGCGCCAGGCCCGGCAGCGGCCCCGACAGCTCCCCGATGATCCGGGCGTACGGCACCGCCGCGCCCAACCGGACGGCTACCCCGTCGTCCGACCACTCGGTCAGCTCGGTGACGCGGTTCAGGTCGAGGATCGCGGATGGCCGGTGCACGTCGAAGTTCATCTCGACCATGACGTCCGTACCGCCCGAGATGGGCAGCGCGGTGGGGTGCTCGGCCTTCGCCGCGAGTGCCTCGTCCCAGCTGGCGGGCCGAAGGAACTCCATGCGGGTAACTCCTCACGTCGTCGCCGACGGACGCGGGCACTGCGCCCTTGCCGACGCCCGGAACCGGCGACCGGTCGGGCGCCGCGGTGCAGCCCGGCGGCGTGTTGGCAAGTGAACCGCTGTGACCGGGGCCACTGGCAGTCACCGATGGCATGAGGCCCGGCGGTGGCCCACCGCACCGTCCTGTACGTTCCTCTAAGGTGGACGATCCTCCAGCTCAGCTCGTGCACACTGGGCCGTTCCACCCCGCGGTCCCACCCTCACAGACCAAGAAGGGCTGCCCATGCGCGTCCGTGACCTGCTCGCCCCCGGAGCCCCCCGACTGCGCCTGCTCACCGGCGAGGACGAGCTCGACCGGCAGGTCACCGGCGTCATGACCACCGACCTCCAGGACCCCGGCCGCTACCTGCACGGCGGCGAACTCGTCCTCACCGGCATGCTCTGGCGCACCGACCCCGCCGACTCCGAGCGCTTCGTCCGTACCGTCGTCGCGGGCGGCGCCGCCGCGCTCGGCGCCGGCGAGGCCGAGGTCGGCCCCGTCCCCGCCGACCTCGCCGCGGCCTGCCGCCGGCACCGGCTGCCGCTGCTCGCCGTCCCCGACGACGTCGCCTTCGGCGCCGTCACCGAGTACGTCGGCCGCCAGGTCTCCGCCGACCGCGCCGCCGACCTCTCCGCCCTGGTCGACCGGCACCGCCTGCTGGTCTCCGCCGCCGGCGCCGGCGGCCTCGACGCCGTCCTCGACCTGCTCGGCGGCGACCTCGACCTCGACTGCTGGGTCCTCACCCCCACCGGCCGGACCGTCGCCGGCCCCGCCGACCGGCTCCCCGCCGCCGACCGCGACCAGCTCGCCCGCGCCCACCTCGCCGCCCAGCGCCAGCGCCGCCGCCCCCCGCACCGGATCCGGCTCGCCGACGGCACCTACTCGCTGCTGCCCGCCGCCGCCGAACCCACCGGAACGGCCGGAGCGGACGCCGACACCCCCCTCGCCGACTGGATCCTCGCCGTCGCCGGCGACGTCACCGAGTGGACCCCCAAGCGCCAGCAGCTCGCCGAGAACCTGGCCCGGCTGGTCGCCGCCGAACGCACCCGCCGCGACGAGGGCCGCCGACTGCGCCGCCGGATCGCCGACGAGGTCCTCGCCCTGCTCCAGCGCGACGCCGACCCCGCCGAGACCAGCCGCGCCCTCCGGGCGTCCACCACCATGGCCGCCCGCTACGAGGGCTCCACCGAGACCTCCGGTCCCGGCCCCCAGTGGCTGGTGCTCTCCGCCGACGCCACCGGCCTGCCCGACGGCGCGCTGCGCCCGATCCTGGAGGAAGCGCTGGCCGGCGCCACCGACCGGGCCCTGGTCGCCACCCTCGGCCCGACCGGCGCCGTCGCCGTGCTGCCCGCCCTCGACGCCCCCGTCCCGGCCGACGCCGTCCGCGCCCTGCTCGCCCCGCTGGAGGCCGGCCTCGGCTCCGAGGGCCGGATCACCGTCGGCGTCTGCGCCCCCGCCGCCGAGTCCGGCGGCCTGCGCGGCGCCCTGGAGGAGGCCCGGCACGCCCGCCGGATCGCCGCCGCCCGGGTCGGCCGGGTCTGCGTCGCCGGGCCCGAGGAACTCGCCTCGCACGTCCTGCTGCTGGCCGCCGTCCCCGACGAGGTCCGCCGGGCCTTCCGCAGCCGGCTGCTCGACAAGGTCATCGCCTACGACCTCGAACACCAGGCCGACCTGGTCCGCACCCTGGAGGCGTTCCTCCGCTCCGACGGCTCCTGGACCCGCTGCGCCGCCCAGTTGCACGTCCACGTCAACACGCTGCGCTACCGGATCGGCCGGATCGAGGAGCTCACCGGCCGCGACCTCTCCCGGCTGGAGGACCGGGTCGACTTCTACCTCGCCCTGGAGCTCTCCTGAGAGCGGGGAACGCGGAGGGGGCCGGAGCGGCGTCACCGCTCCGGCCCCCTCCGGGTGCCGTCAGTGCTGGACCGGGATCACGCCGGTCAGCCAGGTGAAGACCCCCGGCACCATCGGCTTCCAGACGTCGCTGCTGTGCGCCCCGCTGGTCTCCTGCACGGTGACGGTGGTCGGCGCCTTCGCGGCGGCCTTCAGCGCCTCGCCCGCCTCCAGGCCGTCGCCCTTGTTGCCGCTGACGTACAGCGCGGTCTTCGGCGGGGTCTTGGCCGACTTCAGGATGTTCAGCGGGTTGGCGGCCTCGCGCAGCTGCGGGTCCTTCGCGGTCAGCGAGCGGTCCTCGACGGCCGGGTCGTTGTAGCCGGAGAGGCTGACCCCGGCCCGGTACCGGTTCGGGTGCTCCACGGCGAGCTTCGCGGCGCAGTGCCCGCCCGCCGAGTAGCCGGCCACCGCCCAGCGGTCGGGCGAGGCGTCGACCCGGAAGTTGTCGAGCACCATCTGCGGGACGTCCCGGGAGAGCCAGGCGTCCGCGTTGACCTTGCCGGGGACGTCCGCGCAGCCGGTGTCGGTGCTGTCGCCGAGCAGGTTGGTGCGCGGCGAGACCAGGATGAACGGGGCGACCTGGCCGCTCTGCATCATCGGCTTCAACTGCTCGGACACCTTCAGGGTGCCGAACCAGGTCTTGGAGGAGCCCGGCCAGCCCGGCAGCAGCTCCACCACCGGGAAGGTCTTGTCCTTGAACGCCGGGTCGTTGTACTGCGGCGGCAGCCAGACCAGCACCTCGCCGTCCACGCCGGAGACCGCGCCCTTCAGGTCGGTGGTCTGCACGTCGTTCGGGACCTTCGGGTCGCCGACCGGCTTGAACTGCTGGATCACCTTGGCCCGTTGGGCGTCGTTGTTGGGCTGCCCGGTGGCGCCCGCGCCGGCCCCGCCGGCCCCGCCGTCGTCGGTCTGCGCCTGCACGTTCGGCACCGCCCGGACGTGGTTGCCGGTGCCCAGCAGGTCGTCCCAGCTGCCGTAGATCAGGTTGGCGTTGTTGACCATCACGAACACCGTCAGGACGGCGGTGAGCTGGCAGAACAGCAGCATCGCGATCCTGGAGACCGCCTGGACGGGCTTCGGCCCGCGCACCCGCCCCCACAACAGCAGCGCCACCACGATCGAGATCGGCACCAGGACGATCGTGAGGAGGAGGAACGGGGTGCCTGTCAGCTGCATGGAGGTCTCTCGAATCGGTTCGTCCGGCCGTCCGGGGCAAGGTCCCCCGGTTCACGCATCACACTTGTCAGACTGCGTCACACAGTCGATCAGTTGCTGTCGACACCAGCGGAAACCTGAGAGGAACATCACGTTTTCGTGAGAATCCGCTGGGTGCTGTGCACTCAGTCTGCCAGTTCGCCCACAGCCCTCCGACACCGGACCGCAACCTTTACCCAATCAAGGAGCATTCGTTCCGTGACCCGCGCCGACCGCCCCGCCCGCCCGCCCCGCCCCGCCCTGCCGAACCTGCTGGGCCTCGGCCCGCGCGCCGAGCGCCGCCGCCGCACGCTGCCCGCCGGAGTGCTGCGGCTCCCCACCGTCGGGGTCGACATCGGCGGCACCAAGGTGGTCGCGGGCGTGGTCGACGGCGACGGCAACGTGGTGGACCGGCTGCGCACCGAGACCCCCGACAAGAGCAAGAGCCCCCGGGTGGTCGAGGACGTCATCGTCGACCTCGTGCTGGAACTCGCCGACAAGCACGACGTGCACGCCGTCGGCGTCGGCGCGGCCGGCTGGGTCGACGCCGAGCGCTCCACCGTGCTGTTCGCCCCGCACCTGAACTGGCGCGGCGAACCGCTGCGGGAGGCGCTCAGCGCCCGGCTGCGGTTCCCCGTCGTGGTGGAGAACGACGCCAACGCGGCCGCCTGGGCGGAGTGGCGGTTCGGCGCCGGGCGCGGCGAGGACCACATGGTGATGATCACCCTCGGCACCGGGATCGGCGGCGCCGTCGTCCGGGACGGCCGCGTCGACCGGGGCAAGCACGGCCTGGCCGGCGAGTTCGGCCACATGCAGGTGGTGCCCGGCGGCCACCGCTGCCCGTGCGGCAACCGGGGCTGCTGGGAGCAGTACTCGTCCGGCAACGCGCTGGTCCGGGAGGCCCGCGGCCTGGCCGCCGAGGAGTCCCCGGTGGTCCAGCCGCTGCTGGCCCGGGCCGGCGGCACCCCGCTGGGCATCACCGGGCCGCTGGTCACCGAGGCCGCCCGGGACGGCGACCCGGTCGCCGTCGAACTGCTCTACGAGGTCGGCCGCTGGCTGGGCGTCGGCATCGCCAACCTCGCCGCCGCGCTCGACCCCGGACGCTTCGTCATCGGAGGCGGCGTCAGCGAGGCCGGCGACCTGCTGATCGGCCCCGCCCGCGACGCCTTCGGCCGCACCCTCACCGGCCGCGGCTTCCGCCCCGAGGCCGACCTCGTGCCCGCCGCCCTCGGCAACGAGGCCGGCCTGGTCGGCGCCGCGGACCTGGCCCGCCAGCTCGCCCGCCGCTTCCGCACCGTCAAGCGCCGCCGGATCGGACGCGACGCCTGACGGCGGGCCGTCCGAAGGACGCGGGGGCGCTACGAGCCCCGGGCGGTGGTCGCGTCGGCGCTCGCGGTCGTCGTCGCGCTCGTCGGCCGGGCCTGGGCCTGGCCCCGGGCCGCCGGCCGGGCGGGGGGCCGCAGGCCGAGCGCGCCCGCGGTGAGGACCAGGGCGGCGGCCAGCGCGGTGACCAGGACGAAGGAGACGGTCAGCGAAGCGGCCTGGGCGACCACGCCGATGACGGCGGGGGCGAGCAGCCCGGCGGTGTAGGTGAGGGTGGCGACCCCGGCGATGGCCCGGCTCGGTTCGGCGGTCCGCCCGGCGGCGGCGAAGGCGAGCGGGACGACGACGGCGACCCCGATCCCGATCAGGCCGAAGCCCGGCACGGCCAGCCCGGGGGAGGAGGCGGCGACCACCAGGGCGCCGCCGAGCGCGGCCACCGACCCGCCCAGCCGGACGGTGCGGACCGGACCCAGCCGCCGGACCACCAGGTCGCCGGCCAGCCGGGCGGCGGACATGGTCGCGGCGAAGGCGGTGAACGCGAAGGCCGCGGTGCTCGGCGAGGCGCCGGTGACGTCCCGCAGGTAGACCCCGCCCCAGTCCATGCTGGCGCCCTCCGCGAAGACCCCGCAGAACCCGACCGCGCCGATCGCCAGCGCGGCCCGCGGCGGCAGGCCGAAGCGCGGCGGCGCGTCCTCGTCCGGGGCGGGGCGCACGTCGGCCAGCTCCCGGCAGGCGAGCAGGGCCAGCCCGGCGAGCAGCACCGCGGTCAGCGCCAACTGCGGCCGGGCGTCCAGGTCCTGGTGGGCCGCCAGCACGCCGAGGCCGGAGGCGAGCAGGCCGCCCGCGCTCCACATCCCGTGCAGGCCGGCCATGATCGACCGGCCGACCCGCCGCTCCACCTCCACGCCCTGCGCGTTGAGCTGCACCGACGCCATGCCGGAGGTCGCGCCGTAGGCCAGCAGGGCCGCCCAGAACGCGGCCAGGTTCGGCGCGAGCGCGGGCAGCGCCAGGACGAGGCACCACAGCACCATCAGCCCGCGCACCGCCGCCCGCGAGCCGTACCGGTGCGCGACCCGGCCGGCCATCGGCATCGCCAGCGAGGCGCCGATCGCGGGGGCGACCAGGGCCAGTCCGAGTTCGCCGGGGGTCAGGCCCAGGTGCTCCTGGATCCACGGGATCCGGGTGACGAAGCTGCCGGTGACGGCCCCGTGCACCGCGAAGACCACGGTGAACCGTCTCCTGGCCCGGCGGGCCTCCTGATAGCCGTCCATGTTCCCAGCACGCTCCCCGCGGGTCGGATCGTTTCGAGGGGTCGCCGGAGGCAGCCCGCAGGGGGCGGCCCCGGGGGCCGGCGGATGACCGGCCGGGCGACCGGCACAGAAACTATCAGGAAGGGACCCTGATAGATAGAACTTTGGTCTGGACCATCTCCCGGACCATCTCCCGGACCGCCTCCCGGACCGCCGCGCGGCCCCCCCCGGTGGGCTCCGGCGGGGTGGTCCGTGGCGCCGGGTTGACGCCGCGTCAACACCGCGTGAAACCGCCCCGGGATGGCCGGTTGAGCCGTTGTCCGGAGCACGGCGGCTGTGGGAGAACGGGAGGCCCGACGCCGTCCCCTGGAGGCCGCATGCGCACCCGCGCCCGTCTCGTCCCCGTCCTCGCGCTCGTCACCGCCACCGGTCTGCTCGGCGCCGCCGCGCCCGCCCAGGCCGGACAGGCGCCGCCGGGGAAGCAGCCGGTCGCGGCCGGCTGGGGCGGGGCGGTCTCCAGCGTGGACGCGGACGCCACCGCCGCCGGCCTGGAGGTGCTGCGCCGCGGCGGCAACGCGGTCGACGCCGCGGTCGCGACGGCCGCCGCGCTCGGCGTCACCGAGCCGTACTCGGCGGGCATCGGCGGCGGCGGGTACTTCGTCCACTACGACGCCCGGACCGGCAGGGTCGAGACGATCGACGGCCGGGAGACCGCCTCCCGCACCGCCGACGCCGCGCTGTTCCAGGAGAACGGCACCCCGATCCCGTTCGCCGACGCCGTCACCAGCGGCCTGTCCGTCGGCGTGCCCGGCACCGCCGCCACCTGGGAGCAGGCGCTGCGCCGCTGGGGCAGCCGCAGCCTGGACGAGGTGCTGAAGCCGGCCGAGCGGATCGCCGACCGGGGCTTCACCGTCGACCAGACCTTCCGCGACCAGACCGCCGCCAACCAGTCCCGGTTCCAGGACTTCCCGGCCAGCCGCGCGCTGTTCCTGCCGGGCGGCCAGCTGCCGGTGGTCGGCACCGCCTTCCGCAACCCCGAACTCGCCGCCACCTACCGCGAGCTGGGCCGCCGCGGCACCGACGCGCTGTACCGCGGCCCGATCGGCGCCGACGTGGTGCGCACCCTGCAGCACCCGCCGGTCGACCCCGCCTCCGGCCGCACCGCCCGCCCCGGCAAGGTGGACGCCGCCGACCTGGCCGCCTACCGGGTCCGCTTCCAGGAGCCCACCCACGTCTCCTACCGGGGCCTGGACGTGTACGGCCCCGCGCCGTCCTCCTCCGGCGGGACGACGGTCGGCGAGGCGCTGAACGTGCTGGCCGCCGGCCGCGCCGCCGACCTGACCGACCCCGCCCAGTACGACCACCGGTACCTGGAGGCCAGCCGGATCGCGTTCGCCGACCGCAACCGCTGGGTCGGCGACCCGAGCGCCGTCCAGGTCCCCACCCGGCAGCTGCTCGACCCGGCCTACGCCGCCTCCCGGGCCTGCCTGATCGACCCCGCCCACGCGCTGACCAGCCCGCTCGCCCCCGGCGACCCGTACCACCCGGCGCCCTGCGCCACCGCCGGACCGGCCGTCGCCGAACCCTACGAGGGCCAGAGCACCACCCACCTGACCGTCGCCGACCGCTGGGGCAACGTGGTGGCGTACACGCTGACCATCGAGCAGACCGGCGGCAGCGGCATCACCGTGCCCGGCCGCGGCTTCCTGCTCAACAACGAGCTGACCGACTTCGACTTCGCGCCGCTCACCCCCGGCGTCCCCGACCCGAACCTGCCCGGGCCCGGCAAGCGGCCGCGCTCGTCGATCTCGCCGACCGTCGTGCTCAAGGACGGCAAGCCCTACCTGGCGCTCGGCTCGCCCGGCGGCGCCACCATCATCACCACCGTCCTCCAGGTGCTGACCGGCCGGGTCGACCGCGGGCTGAGCCTGGAGCAGGCCATCGCCGCGCCCCGGGCCAGCCAGCGCAACACCGCCGCCACCCAGGCCGAACCGGCCTTCCTGGCCTCGCCCGAGGCGGCCCGGCTGAAGGAGCTCGGCCACGTCTTCGCGTCGGTGCCGGAGATCGGCGCCGCGACCGGCGTCGAGCGGCTGCCGGACGGCCGCTGGCTGGCCGCCGCCGAACCCGTCCGGCGCGGCGGCGGCGCGGCCGGGGTGGTGCGGCCCACCGGCTGATCCGGGGTCAGCGGCCGGTCGCCGTCGGCGGCGGGCGGTATGTTCGGACGGGGTGCCCGGCCAGTGCGCCGGGGCCCCGTCCGTCCGCACCGCCGAGGGAAGGCCGCCGTGACCGTCCGCATCGCCACCTGGAACATCAACTCCGTCACCGCCCGGCTGCCCAAGCTGCTGGAGTGGCTGGAGTCCGCCGCGCCGGACGTGCTCTGCCTGCAGGAACTCAAGTGCGCCACCGACGCGTTCCCCGCCGAGGCGGTCGCCGAGCTGGGCTACGAGTCCGCCGCGCACGGCGACGGCCGGTGGAACGGCGTCGCCCTGCTGTCCCGGATCGGCCTGGCGGACGTCGTCCGCGACCTGCCCGCCCAGCCCGGCTACCGGGCCGACGACGCCGACCCGGCCGAGGCCCCGGTGGTCGAGCCGCGCGCGATCGCCGCGACCTGCGGCCCGGTCCGGGTCTGGTCGGTGTACGTGCCCAACGGCCGCGAGGTCGACCACGCCCACTACCGCTACAAGCTGGAGTGGATGGCCGCGCTGCGCGACGCCGTCCGCGACGACGCGGCGGGCGGCCGCCCGTTCGCCGTGCTCGGCGACTTCAACGTCGCCCCCACCGACGAGGACGTCTACGACCTCGCCGCCTTCGCGGGCCTCACCCACGTCACCGCCCCCGAGCGCGCCACCCTCGCCGCCCTCCGGGAGCTCGGCCTGCGGGACGTCGTCCCCCGCCCGCTCAAGTACGACCGGCCGTACACCTTCTGGGACTACCGGGCGCTGGCCTTCCCGAAGAACCGCGGCATGCGGATCGACCTGACCTACGCGAACGAGCCGTTCGCGGACGCCGTCACCGACACCTACGTCGACCGCGAGGCCCGCAAGGGCAAGGGCACCTCCGACCACGCGCCGGTGGTGGTCGACCTCGACCTGTGAGACCCGGGGGCTTCCCGGTCGGCGTCAGCCCCGCCGGGAAGCCCCCGGCCGTCGGCGTCGTTCCCGGCTCGGTGAAACCCCAGGTGGCGGGCGGTCGGTGGAGATTTCCGCGCCGGTATTCTCTGAGTGTATAGACGTGGAGTGTACGCGCGGCGTACGCTCCGCTCATGAGCGTTCCTCTCACCCTGCTCGGGCTCCTCGAACGCGAGCCCAGCCACGGCTACGACCTCAAGCGCGACTACGACGCCTTCTTCGGGCGCGGCAAACCGCTCCCCTTCGGCCAGGTCTACGCGACCCTCGGGCGGCTCGCCCGGGACGGCAAGGTGGTGGTCGGCGACCCCGAGGCCGGCGACGGCCCGGACCGCAAGCGGTACGTCATCACCGAGGCGGGGGCCACCGAGTTCGAGGACTGGCTGCGCGAACCGGTCGCCGCCGAACCCCACCTGCAGACCGTGCTGTTCAGCAAGGTCGTGCTCGCCCTGATGCTCGGCCGCGACGCCGAGCACTACCTCGACACCCAGCGCGCCGCCCACCTGAAGCGGATGCGCGAACTCACCGAGGTCAAGCGCTCCGGCAGCCTGGTCGACGCGCTGCTCGCCGACCACGGCCTGTTCCACCTGGAGTCCGACCTGCGCTGGATCGACCTCACCGCCGCCCGCCTGGACGCCCTCGCCGCCGAGGTGAACGCCCGATGACCGCACCCCTGATCGAGGCCCGCGCCGTCACCCTCTCCTTCGGCGAGACCCCCGCCCTGCGCGGCGCCGACCTCGCCGTCGACGCCGGCGAGATCCTCGCCGTGATGGGCCCCTCCGGCTCCGGCAAGTCCACCCTGCTGCACTGCCTGGCCGGCATCCTCGCCCCCGACGGCGGCGAGATCCACTTCGACGGCCGCCGGATCGACCTCCTCGGCGAACAGCAGCGCAGCGCGCTGCGCCGCGACAGCTTCGGCTTCGTCTTCCAGTTCGGCCAGCTGGTACCGGAGTTGACCGCCGAGGAGAACGTCGCCCTGCCGCTGCTGCTCGGCGGCGCCAAGCGCGCCGACGCGCTCGCCCGGGCCCGCGCCTGGTTCCCCCGGCTCGGCCTGGACGGCCTGGAGCGCCGCCGCTCCGGCGAACTCTCCGGCGGCCAGGCGCAGCGCGTCGCGCTCGCCCGCGGCCTGGTCGCCGAGCCGCGCGTCCTGTTCGCCGACGAACCCACCGGCGCGCTCGACTCGCTCACCGGCGAACACGTGATGGACCTGCTGGTCGACTCCGCCCGCGCCCAGGGCACCACCGTCGTCCTGGTCACCCACGAGGCCCGGATCGCCGCCTACGCCGACCGCGAGGCCGTCGTCCGCGACGGCCGCGCCACCTCGCTGAGCGGACGGATCGCCGGATGATCCGCCTCGGCCTGCGCCTCGCCGTCAGCGGCGGCCGCGAAGCACTGCTGCGGCTGCTGGTCACCGCCGCCGCCGTCGCCATCGGCGTCGGACTGCTCTTCACCACCCTCGCGGCCGTCAACGCCGTGCACGCCCAGAACAGCCGCTACGCCTGGACCAACAGCGGCTTCTCGGCCGCCACCCAGGCCGGCCCCGCCGATCGGGAGGCGGCGGAGCCGGGGGCGGCGGGTCCGACGGCGACCGGACCGGACGCGGACGGCAACGCGCCGCTGTGGTGGCTGGCCCGGCGCGACTCCTTCCAGGGCCGGGAGATCGGCCGGATCGACGTCGCCGCCACCGGTCCGACCGGCGCCCTGCCGCCCGGCGTGGACCGGCTGCCCGCCGACGGCGAGTACTACCTGTCGCCCGCGCTGGCGAAGCTCGCCGACGCCGCGCCCCCCGAGCAGCTCGCCGACCGCTTCGGCGGCCACCGGATCGGCATCCTCGGCAAGGAGGCGCTGCCCGGCCCCGACAGCCTGGTCGCCCTGGTCGGCGGCACCCCGCAGGAGGTGTCGCAGGTGCACGGGGCGGTGCGGGTGGCCCGGATCCTCACCACCCCGCCCGACCGCTGCGACGACTGCGTGGTCGGCATCCAGTCCAACGGCGTCACGCTGATCCTGACCGTCGTCGCCGGGGCCCTGGTCTTCCCGCTGCTGATCCTGATCGGCACGGCGACCCGGCTGAGCGCCACCCAGCGCGAACGCCGCTTCGCCGCGATGCGGCTGGTCGGCGCCACGCCCCGGCAGGTGGCGGCGGTCTCCGCCGTCGAGGCGGCGGTCTCCGCCGCGGCGGGCGCGCTGCTCGGCTTCCTGCCCTACCTCGCGGTGCGCGGCCGGGTCGCCGGGCTGTCGCTGACCACGGAGCGCTTCTACGCCTCCGACCTCACCCTGACGCTCCCGCAGATCGCGGTCCTCCTGCTGGGCGTGCCGCTGGCGGCCGTCGTCGCCGCCCGGATCGCGCTGCGCCGGGTGCAGGTCTCCCCGCTCGGGGTCAGCCGCCGGGTCACGCCGAAGCCGCCCCGGGCCTGGCGGGTGGCGCCGCTGCTGGCCGGGCTCGCCGAGCTGGTGTTCCTGCTGGTCCGGCATCCGGAGTCGGTCCCGGGCCAGGTGCGCGGGTACCTCTCCGCGTTCGGCCTGATCATGATCGGCATCGTGCTCGCCGGCCCCTGGCTGACCGGCCGGGCCGCCGCCCTGCTGGCCCGGCGCACCCAGCGCCCGGCCACCCTGATCGCGGTCCGCCGCCTCGCCGACAACCCCACCGCCGGGTTCCGGGCCGTCAGCGGCCTGGTGCTGGCCCTGCTGGTGATGACCGCGACGATCGGGATCATCACCACCATGACCGACGAGCGCGGCCGGGTCGAGGGCGGCAGCCAGTTCGACAACGTGCTGCTCAACCACCTCAGCGACGGCCGCACCCCCGAGGGACTCGACCGCGGCTCGGGCCCGCCCGCGCCGCCCGGGCTGACCACCGGCCTGCTCGCCGTCCCCGGCGTGCGCGCCACCATGCTGGTGCACCCGCTCGACCACGTGGTGCCGGTCCAGGTCGGGGAGGAGACCACGGCATCCGAGGTGGTGGCCTGTTCGGAGCTCGACGCCGTCGCGGTGTTCGGCCACTGCGAGCCCGGCGCGGCCACCGCCTACCTGCCCTCCGTGCTGGCGGGCTTCCGCGACCACTCCGGCACCGCGTGGCCCGCCGCGCCCCACACCGCCGAGCAGCTGGCGGCCCTGCCGGTGGTGAACGTGGTGGTCGCCACCGACGGCTCGCCGGCCGCCGTCGAACGGGCCCGGACCATGGTGGACGCCGCCTACCCGGCGGTCCGGCAGGCACACACCCTGTCCGAGGGGCGGAAGCTGTCCGGCAGCGAGCTGGAGGGCTTCCAGCAGCTGGCCCGGGTGGTGATCCTGGCGACCTTCCCGATCGCGGGCTGCAGCCTGGCGGTCAGCGTCGCCGCCGCGCTCGGCGAGCGCAAGCGGCCGTTCAGCCTGCTGCGGCTCAGCGGGGTGTCGCTGGCGATGCTGCGCCGGGTGGTGCTGATGGAGTCCGCGGTGCCGCTGCTGGCGGTCTCGGCGCTGGCGATCGGCACCGGCCTGCTGGCCGCCGACCTGTTCCTGCGCTCGCAGCTCCACTACACGCTGCACTCGCTCGGCACCGGCTACTACCTGGCGGTCGCGGGCGGGCTGGCCGGGGCGCTGGCCGTCATCGGCGCCACCCTGCCGCTGCTGCGCCGGATCACCGGGCCGGAGGCCGCCCGCAACGAGTAGGCCCGCCGGGGGGGCGGGGCGGACCGGCGGGGGCCGTACGCGTGGGGCCGTTCGGGGCGGGGGTGGTCGGGGTGGCGGTCGTTCGGGGTCGGAGGATCGGGTGGCCCCGAACGGCCTCGCGCGTTCGCCGGGGCGGGGGGTACTGCCTAGCGTGGTCGGCAACCGGGAGTAGCGGGTCGAACACGCGTCCGCTGCCCCAACCCCGACCCCCTGGAGGTACGGCATGCGCCCGACGCGCACCGCCGCCGCCGCACTGCTCGGCACCACCGTCCTGCTCGGCCTGGCCGGCACCGCCCCCGCGTCCGCGAAGGGCAGTGAACCCGCCTGGGTCTCTCCCGCGCAGGCACAGCCCGGGCAGTCGGTCTCGGTCAGTGTCACGTGCGCGAGCAGCACGGAGAAGACCGTCACCGCGACCTCGCTGGCGTTCGCCGGCGGGTCCACCACGCTCCGCGTGGGCCCGGACGGGAAGTACTCGGGAAGCGCCACCGTCATCTCCGAGCAGGAGATGGCCGCGGCCGCCGCCAAGCGCACCACCAACGACTCCTCCTGGGGCGTCGACGGCAAGTGCCCGAACGGCGACGGCTTCGTCGGCGCGGTGGCCATCGCGGTCGCCGGTGCGAGCGGCTCGGCCGCCGGGGCGGGCGTCTGGGAGGGCGCCCGGCTGCCGCACGGCGCGGTGGAGACCGGCCTGGGCGGCTCGGTCGGCGTCGACGGCACCCGGCTGGCGCTCGGCGCGGCGCTGGTCGCGTCCGGCGTCGGCGGCTTCTGGCTGCTGCGCCGTCGCGGCGCGGCCGCCGGCCAGGGCGCCTGAGCGGCCGTCCGGTACGCGCCCACCGTACCCGGCAGGCCGCGCGTCCCGCCGCGGCCGACGGCACGGCGAAGGGCGGCACCCGAGCAAGGGTGCCGCCCTTCGCCGTGCGCTCAGGAGGCGGTGCGCTCCGCGCTGCCGGTGCGCCCCGCGCTGCTGCTGTGCCCCGCGCTGCTGCTGTGCCCCGCGCTGCCGGTGCGCCCCGCGCCGCCGGTGCGTTCCAGGGTGCCGATCGTCAGCAGGTACTGGCCGGCCAGGTAGGTGGCCATGATCAGGAAGCCGTGCGCGGGCAGGTGCCGCCAGTCCGCCAGGTCGGTGGCGATCAGGGTGTCGGAGAACAGGAACAGCGCCCCGCCCAGCCCGGCCCGCACGTTGACCTGCGAGGCGGTCACCGCGGTGGAGGCCAGCAGCAGGCTGTAGAGCGCCACCGGGACGCGCATCCCGGCGTCCAGGTCGGGCCAGAGCAGCACGATCAGTGCCGCCCAGAGCACCGCGTAGCAGCCCGCGACCAGCAGCGTCCGGCGCCGGTCGGCGAGCGCGCCGAGCTTGACGAACATCGTCACGTAGCAGACGTGGCCGGCCGCGAACGAGCCCATCCCGGCCAGGAAGGCGACCGTCCCGCCGATCTCCAGCAGGATGTCGCCGCCCGCGCCGCACAGCAGCGCGGGCACCAGCAGCCGCGGCGTGCCGGGCTTCGCGAGGGCCCACACCCAGGCCGCCAGCAGCGGCATCAGCAGCGGTTTGGTGCCGTACTGCAGGGGCTTGACCCCGAAGGCGATCGCCAGCAGGTGCGCGGCCGTGACGACGGTGAAGGCGGTCAGCAGGACCCGCGCGGTGCGCGGGTCGCGAAGGGCGGTCATGCGGCGGCACTCTCCGGTCCGTTGGCGGCGGTGGCGGGGGTCGCGGTGCGCGGCGCGGGCTGCCAGCCCGGCCCCTTCGCCAGGTGGCGCAGCCGGTCGCCCCAGGTGGTCGCTCCCCGTATGTCCCGGGCGATCGACGCGTACTCGTGGGTGGCGACCCGCAACGGGTTGAAGGTGCCGATGTTCTTGGTCAGCCCGTACACCGGGCGTTCGGCCTCGGCCGCGAACGAGCCGAACAGCCGGTCGAAGACGATCAGGATGCCGCCGAAGTTGCGGTCCGGGTAGCCGCCCTGCGAGGCGTGGTGCACCCGGTGGTGCGAGGGGGTGTTGAAGAGGTACTCGACCGGGCGGGGCAGCCGGCCGATCCGCTCGGTGTGGATCCAGAACTGGTAGACCAGGTTCGCCGAGGAGCAGAACGCCAGCGCCGCCGGGTGCACGCCCGCCAGCACCATCGGCACGAAGAACACCCAGCTGGTGGCCGAGGTCCAGGGCTGGCGCAGCGCGGTGGACAGGTTGTAGTGCCGACTGGAGTGGTGCACCACGTGGCAGGCCCACAGCACCCGGATCACGTGGTGGCCGCGGTGCGACCAGTAGTAGAAGAAGTCCTGGGCGAGCAGCATCAGCGGAACCGTCCACCACAGCACCGGTATCCGAAGCGGCGTCTACTCGTACAGGAACGAGTAGACCGCCAGGATCGGGATCTTCCACCCCGCGTCGAACAGCAGCGAGCCCAGACCCATCGTCAGACTCGTCGCGGTGTCCTTCGCGCCGTAGCCCCGCTCGTCCTCGTCCGGGTGGAAGCGGTACGAGACGATCTCCAGGACGGTGAGCAGCACGAAGGCCGGAATCGACCAGAGCACGACATCGGGCAGGTGTGGCATGCCCGGAACCCTAGGCGACGGCGGCGACCAGCGGAAGAGGTTGTTACCGGCGCGTAGCGGCCGGTGCGGCGTCTAGGGTGGGGGGCGACATGGAACGGCAGCGAGCAGCCGCCGGCGCCGTCGCGGCGACCGGCGGAACGGGGACGGGGCGCGCGGGCGGGGCGGGACGGCTCGCCGACCTGCCACGCCCGGACGCACGCCCGGGGGCGCGTCCGGACGCACGCCTGGTGGACAACCCGGCTGACGGCCCGGCGGACGGCCTCGCGGGAGCCGAACTCGCCGCAGTCGCCGAGGAGTTGGCCGCCCGGTTCGCGACCGCCGAACCCGCCGAGGCCGACCTGCTGGCCGCCGCCGTGTTCGGCGCGTACGGGGCCCGGCACCTGGGTGGCGCACCCCGGGAGGCCGAACCCGCGCCCGGCACCAGCTGGTGGCACGGCCCGACCGTGCACCACAGCACCTCGCCGCTGTTCCGGCCGCTCGGCTACCGCCGGATACGCCGCGAAGCGCCCGCCCAGGCCGGCGCCCGGCCCACCGGCGGCGGCCGGCACCGCAAACCCGGACGCCCCGCCACCGAACCGGTCACCGCCGCCCGGCTGCTGATGGCCCACCCGCTGGTCACCGCCGACGGGCCGCACGCCGCCGGGCTCCCGCTGGTCCGCCGGCACGCCGAGGCGCTCGCCGAACGCTTCCAGGCCCTGCTCGGCTACCGGCTCACCCTCGGCCCCGACCACGCCCGCCTGCACAAGGCCCCGCTGCCCGGCCGTCCGCTCCCCGGCCTCGACCCGGCCGGCTGCGCCGCCCTGGTCCGCGCGCTGGCCGGCCGCCCCGGCCCGGTGCCCGCCCCGGTCCGCGCCCTGCTGGACGACTGGCGCCCGCCCGCCGCCCTCGCCGCCGACCTGCTCACCGCGCCCCCGCTGCCCGCCGCCGGGCCCGAGGTGACCGTCCGCCGACTGCTCGCCGAGACGCCCGTCGTCCTGCACCACGACCTGGCCCCGGCCGAACGCGCCCACCTGCTCGCCGCCGCCCCCGCCGAGGCCGAGCTGATCGCCGACTTCCTCGGCCTCACCGCCGAGCTCCGCGCCGAGGGCGCCGCGCTGCTCGACCCCGCCGACGAACTCACCGACCTCGCGCTGCCCGGCACCGGCACCCTCGCCCAGGCCGCCCTGCTGCTCGCCGAACGCCTGGTCGAGGACCTCCGCCCGGCCGCCGCCGACGGCGCGCCGCCCGCCGTGCTGGTCCCCGACGCGCTGATCGACGGCGCCCTCGGCGACATCACCGACGACCACGGCATGAGCGCCGGCTGGGACGCGGGCTACCTCGCCGACCTAGGCGCCTTCCGCCGCGACGCGCTCGACCTGCTCCACCGGATGGGCCTCGCCGCCCCGGCCGGCCGCACCTGGCTGCTGCGCGCCCCCGCCGCCCGCTACGCGCCGCGCGCCGACCCCGAGCCCCCGGCCGGCAGCGGTCGGCACTCCCGCCCGGCGGTGGTGCCGACGCAGGGACAGCAGGGGCGGGTGCTCAGTAGGTGACCGGGCGGACCCGCTCGGCGACCGGGCGGGACTCCTGCACGGTCTCGTCGTAGCGGACGCGCTGGCCCTGGTGCAGGAAGCGGTGCTCGTCCGTGTCGGCGAGCACCGAGTCGTAGTAGACGGCGACGTCCGGGCCGCCCCCGTCCGGGGTGATGTAGCCGTAGGCGTGGTGGACGTCGAACCACTTCACGGTGCCGGTCTCCATGGCGGGACTCCCTTCGGGCCGGTCGCCCCAGTATCGTCCCGCGGCCCGGCCCCCACCACCCGTCCGGCCCAGCGGCGGCCGCCCGGCGGCCGGGCGCAGGGGTGGGCGCGGCGGCCGGGCTCAGTGGCCGCTCAGTGGCCGCTCTGCTGGCCCGCCGCCTGGGTCGACGGGAGCTGGTGGGCGACGGTCTCCACGGTCGCGCCGACGCCGAGCGCGCCCAGCGCCACGGAGGCCGCGACGGCGGCGACGGCGAGCAGGCGGCGGTGGCGCCGGGGCAGCGGGAAGCGCGGTTCCTGGGCGGCCGGGACAGTACGGGCGTTCATGTCACCGAGCTTGCCAGGGGGGTGTTACGCGGTCGCGAAACGCGGGTGAAGTCTGGAAGGGGTCTCGGCGTCGGAACCGCCGCCACCGCATCCGCGCAGGTCGAACGGCTGATCGTCGACGCGCGTAGCGGCGTAGCGGCGAGGGGGCGGGGGAGCGGGCGCTGCGGGCGAACGGGGCCGGGGGCTGTCGCGGCGCGGTGGCGGGCGCGATGGCGGGCGCGGGCGGATGACGGCCGTCCGCGCCCGCCGTTCGGCGTGGCTCCGACGCGGACCAGCCTGCCACCGCCGCCGGGGCGGCGGACCGGCCGCGGACCGGCGGCGGGTTCACTCCTGCGGGCGAGACCGCTCGGGGTACTCCCGGCCGACGCTGGTGCCCACCGCGTCCCGCAGGCCGTGCGCGGGCCGGTGCCGGGGGCCGCCCGCCGCCGGGTCGGTGCGCAGCTCGCGCACCAGCGCCACGCACAGGCCCAGCATCACCAGCACGAACGGCAGGGCGACCAGGATGGTGGCGTTCTGCAGCGCGGTCAGCCCGCCCGCCAGCAGCAGTGCGGCCGCCACCCCCGCCATCAGCACGCCCCAGGCCACCACCAGCCAGGTCCGCGGGTGCAGGGCGCCGCCGGAGGAGAGCGAGCCCAGCACCAGGGACGCCGAGTCCGCCGAGGTGATGAAGTACAGCATCACCAGCACCACCGCGACCACGCTGGTCACCGCGCCCAGCGGCAGCGCCTCCAGCATCTCGAACAGCCCGGCGTCCGCGCCCCGCGGAATGGTCGCCACCAGGTCGGCCGCGCCGGTCGACTGCAGCCGGATCGCCGAGCTGCCCATCACCACGAACCACACCGCCGTCGCCCCGCTCGGCACCAGCAGCACGCCCACCAGGAACTGGCGCACCGTCCGGCCCCGGGAGATCCGGGCGATGAAGGTGCCGACGAACGGCGCCCAGGACAGCCACCACGCCCAGTAGAAGATCGTCCAGGAGCCCAGCCAGTCCTCGTCCGTGAACGCCCCGGTCTGGGTGGCCAGCACCGCCAGGTCGGACAGGTAGCCGCCGACCGTCGAGGGCAGCGCGTCCAGCACGAAGACCGTCGGGCCGACCAGGAACACGAACAGCATCAGCACGCAGGCCAGCACCACGCTGGTGGTCGACAGCCACTTCACGCCCCGGTGCACGCCCGACATCGCGGACAGCACGAACGCGCTGCCCAGCGCCGCGATCACCACCAGCTCGACGCCCTCGGTCGCCCGGATGTCGGTCACGTAGCCCAGGCCGCCCGCCACCTGGATCGCGCCCAGGCCCAGGCTGGTCGCCGAACCGAACACCGTCGCGAACACCGACAGCAGGTCGATCAGCCGGCCCTGCCAGCCGTTCGCCCCGCGCTCGCCGATCAGCGGCACGAACGCCGCCGACATCCGGTTGCCCCGGCCCTTGCGGAAGGTGGTGTACGCCAGCGCCAGGCCGCCCACCGCGTAGATCGCCCACGGGTGCAGCGTCCAGTGGAACAGCGAGAACTCCAGCGCCCGCTGCGCCGCCGCCGGGGTCTGCGGCTCGACGCCCGAGCCCGGTTGCGGCTGCGCGTACAGCTGCAGCGGCTCGCCGACGCCGTAGAACAGCAGGCCGATGCCCATGCCGGCGGAGAACATCATCGCGATCCAGGCCAGTGTGGAGAACTCCGGCTGCTCGCCGTCCCGGCCCAGCGGGATCCGGCCGAACCGGCTGACCGCGATCACCACGGCGAGCAGCAGGAACACGTCCGCGGCGACCACGAACAGCCAGCCGAAGTTGTGCAGCACCCAGGCCAGCGCGGTGTCCGAGACCCGGCCCAGCGAGTCCTCCGCGAACACCCCCCAGGCCACCACCCCCAGCACGGCGGCCGCGCCGATCCCGAACACCACCCGGTCGAGCGGGAAGGCGTCCGCGTCCGGCGCGGGGGGCTGACGGTCCGTCGGGGGTTCGGCAGATGTGGACATACCAGGCACTATGTCCACGATCCGGCACGCCGGTGGCGCGGCACGCCGGACGCCCGCTCAGCCGCCCGGGACCGGTGGCGGCTCGTACGGCGTCAGCACCAGCCGGACCATCTCCTCCAGCCGGGTGCGGGCGTCGTCCAGCGTCGTCCGGCCGGTCACCCAGGCGGTCAACTCGCCCTGCCAGGCGTGCCCCACCATGTGCCGCACCAGCTCCCCGGGGGCCGGCGGGACCTCCGGCAGCACCGTCCCCAGCGCCGCCCGGTCGGCCCGGGCCAGGCCCTGCAACGCCTCGCTGGCGAACGGGTCCGTGGACGTCGCCACCGCCACCCGCAGCCGGGCCAGCTCCGGCTGCCGCTGGTACGCCCGCATCCCCCGCCGCACGAACCGCACCGCCCGCTCGGTCGGCGAGGCGCTGCGCCCCGCCCCCACCTCGCCGACCAGGTCGGCGAGCAGCAGCCGGTGCCAGTCCGCTATCGCGGCGGCGAGCAGGTGGTCCTTCGAGGAGAAGTACCGGTAGGCGGTCCCGAGGGCCACGCCAGAACGCTCCGACACCTGCTTCATCTGGAGCCGCTCCACGCCGATCTCGGACACCAGGGCCAGGGCGGCGGACAGGAGGGAGCCGCGGCGTTCGAGCTGACGGGGGGACATCGCCTCCACCGGACGAGGTGACAGGTCAACCTTGGTCACCCGGACCATGATACGGGGCGGCCCCTCGCCGCGGTATGACGCGACAGGTCACCGGTGGGTGACGGGCCCGCCACCGGGCGGGACCCGCCGCCCCGCCCCAGGTCAGCGGCCCGGCGCCCGCCCCGGACGCAGCTCGCGCAGCAGGGTCTCCTGCACCGCGGAGGCCACCAGCACCCCGCCCCGGTCGTAGAACTCGCCCATCGCCAGCCCCCGCCCGTCCGCCGCCGACGGGCTGCGCTGCGCGAACAGCAGCCACTCGTCGGCCCGGAACGGCCGGTGGAACCACATCGCGTGGTCCAGCGAGGCCAACGCCACCCGGGGCTCCGCCACCCGGTGCACCCGGTGCGGCTGCAGGTGCAGCGCCGTGGTCGAGGCCAGCGTCAGGTCCGACAGGTACGTCAACGCGCAGACCTGCAGCAGCGGATCGTCCGCCGGCAGCGCGCCGCCCGTCCGCAGCCAGACGAACTGCTGCGGCACGCCCGGCAGTTCCGGCGGCAGACCGGGCGCGCCGGACGGGACGAAACGCATCTCCAGGGCCCGGAACACCGCCGCGCCCGCGAACTCCTCCGGCGCGTCCCGCTGCCAGGCCAGGTACGGGTCCGGCAGCTCCTCCGGGCCCGGCACCGGCGGCATCGTGCGCTGCCGGTCGCCCGCCGGCTCCGGCAGCTTGAACGACGCCGACATGGTGAAGATCACCTCGCCGCGCTGCACCGCCGACACCCGCCGGGTCGCGTACGAGCGCCCGTCCCGGGCCCGGTCCACCTGGTAGACGATCGGACGGCGCGGGTCGCCCGGCCGCAGGAAGTACCCGTGCAGGCTGTGCACCCGGCGCTCCGGCTCCACCGTCCGCCCCGCCGAGGTCAGCGCCTGCGCCGCGACCTGCCCGCCGAACGCGCGCAGCGGCGCGCCCGCGTGGCAGTGGCCCCGGAACAGGTTCTGCTCCAGCTCCTCGATGCCGAGCAACTCGGCGAAGGAGCCCAGCTCAGTGGCGGATCCGGGCGTCGGGGCGGCGGGGGCGGTCACCCGGCACATGCTAGAACACGTTGCAGTCGGCGGGGGCTGTGGCGCCGGTCACGCCCCGGTGTGCGGGGCGGTGTGCGTGCGGGGTGGTGTGCGTGCCGGGCGGGGAACGGGCGTTCGGGCGGGCTGTCGGGGGCGGAGGTTAGCGTTCCGACCATGACCGCGACCGTCCACGCCCTGCGCTACCAGCGCTCCTCCGCGCTCCGACCCGGCCGGCTGGAGTTCGCCACCAGCGGCGGCGCCACCCCGCACGGCGCGGTCCGGCACCCCCGGTTCTTCGACGGCGCGCTGCGCCACCCCGACGCCGCGGCCGCCGCCCTGCTCGCCGTCGCCGACGTCGCCGCCACCCGCTACCACCGCCCCGGCGGCGGCGTCTCGCTCGACCCCGTGGTCACCGCCGACGGCGACCGGCTGCGCTTCGAGTCCTTCTCCGGCTGCGGCGGCGTGCACGCCCGGCTCGACGTCCTGCCCGAAGGACTCGACGGCGCCCCCACCGGCCACGGCACCACCAACGTCGACGTCAACGCCCCGCTGCGCGAGGCCCTGCGGCTGCGCGCCCCCGGCGAACGCCTGACGCTCGCCGTCGGTGCCGAGGAGATGACCGTCGGCACCGCCGCCGGCACCACCGTCGAACGCCGGGTCCCGCTGCCGCCGCGCTGGCTCAAGGGCTTCGCCGAGACCCAGCTGCTCACCGCCCGCTTCGACCCGCGCGCCCGGCTCACCGCCGCCGAGGCCGTCCGCTTCCTGCGCGCCCTGCCCGTCACCGGCCGCGGCACCGTCCGCTGGGTCGTCCCCGCCGGGCCCGCCCTGCGCGCCGCCTCCCGCCCCGGCCCCGGCGCGGTCTGCCTGCCCGGCCCGGAACGCCTCGCCGCGCTCCGCCCGCTGCTGCGCCACGCCACCGCGCTGCGCGTCTACGCCCCGCCCGGCACCCCCGCCGAGCCCACCGCCTCCGCCTGGGAACTCGCCTTCCCCGGCGGCCGGTTGACCCTCACCCTGTCACCCGACAGCTCCCGCGGCTTCTCCGGCGAAGGCGGCCTGCTCGACCTGCTCGCCCAGGACGCCCCCGCCGCGGACGCCGACGCGCTCGCCGGCCTGCTCGCCTGGGACCCCCGGATCGACCCCGCCGACCTCGCCGCCGACTCCGGCCTCACCCCCGAACGGGTCCGGGCCGCCCTCGCCCACCTCGCCGGCGCCGGCCAACTCGGCTACGACCTCGCCGAAGCCGCCCACTTCCACCGCCGCCTCCCGTACGACGCCGACCGGACCGAGCACCGCAACCCCCGGCTGCGCACCGCCCGTGCCCTGCTCGCCGCCGACGCCGTCGGCCCGGTGGCCGGCGACATCCGGGTCGTCGCGGTCGGCGACCACGCCCACCACGTCCGGGTCGGCACCGACGGCACCGCCCTCGGCTGCACCTGCCGCTGGTGGGCCCGGCACCGGGGCGGCCGCGGGCCGTGCAGCCACGTGCTCGCGGTGCGGATGCTCGCGGGCGGCGCTGGTACCTCCGGGGGCTCCGGGGGCTCCGGGGGTTCCGAGGGTTCCGAGGGTCTCGAAGGGGAGGGGCCGAAGTGAGCGCCGAGAGCCTGCCGGTGGCGATCCGGAAGGGTGTCTTCCTCGAGGTGGCCCGCCTGATCGAGCCGATGACGGACGCCGAGCGCCGGGCCGCACTGCCCCGGCTCAAGGAGCTCCGCCGCGAACTGCGCACCGGCGAGCACGCCCGGGCCGGCGCCGTCACCGCCCTGCTGATCGCGGGCGCGGTCTGCCACACCGCCCCCTCCGGCGCCGCCGAGTGGATCGCCGGCCGCGACTTCGACGTCCCGAGCTGGGCCCAGCGCCCGCTGCTCGCCCTGCTCGACGCCCGCCCCGCCGCCTGGCAGCGGGACGTCGCGCTCCGGCTCGCCCACGGCCTCTCGCTGCGCCCCGCCGACCCGTTCGGCTGGGACACCCCCGTCCCCTACGAGATCGCCGAGTACCTGCTGCGCCGCAGCGACACCCCGCCGCCCGCCGAACCCGGCCTGGTCCGGGAGTGGATGCGCGACCGGGGCAGCCCCGAACCCCGCCGCTGGCGCGCCCCACTGCCGCCCGGCCCCGACCTGTACGCCCGGCTGCGCGCCGACGGCTTCACCCCCGTCCTCGCCCCGCTGGTCTTCGACGCCGACACCGTCCAGCAGCTCTCCGGCCCCTGGGCCGCCAAGGGCCCCGACCAGCGCTGGCCCGCCGTCCTGGCCCGGCTCGCCGCCGAGGGCGTCATCGACCGGCCCGCCTTCCTGGCCCGGGGCTTCGCCCGGCTGGTGCGCGGCGGCGCGGCCGGCGAGCAGCGGACGTACCTGGAACTGCTGCGCGCGCTGGCCCCCGCGGCAGCCGAACTGGCCGACAACCGGCGGGCGCTGCTCGCCCTGCTGGACGGCGACTCGGTGGTCGCCGGAAGCGCGCTGGAGTGGCTGGCGGCACTGGACGCCGCAGCGCCGCTCGGGGCGGACGAGGTCGCCGAGGCGGCCGGGGTGCTGGCCGCGCGGCCGGAGAAGAAGCTGGTACGGGCCCTGCTGGCCTGGCTGGACCGGGTGGCGGCCGACGGCCGGACGGCGGTGGCACTGAGCGGGATCGCCGGGTGCTTCGGGCACCCGGACCGGCAGCTGCAGGCACAGGCACTGAAGGTGCTGAAGCGCCACATCGGCCCGGTGGAAGGAGAGTCGCTGCTGGAACTGCGGGCGGCGGCACTGCTGCTGGACCCGGCGCACGCCGCCGCGGCGGCCGAACTGCTCGGCCTCCCGGTCGAGTCGGGGCCGCTCGGAGCGGAGCAGGACCGGCTGCCCGAGCCGGACCGGCTGCCGCAGCCGCCCCGCCCGGCACCGGCACCCGCACCGCTCGGCACCCCGGCGGAGGTCGCCGAGGAACTCGCCGCCGCCCTTGCCGCCGACGACGAGAGCGTGCGCTTCGAACGCGTCCTGGACGGCCTGGTCCGGCAGGTCTGGACGGACCGGGCGGCCCTCGCCGCCGCCCTCGCCCCCGTCCTGCGGCCCGACAACGACTGGCAGGCGCTCGGCCGGATCGCCCGCGTCGCCACCGGCGCCACCCCCGCGCCACGCGTCCTGAGCGCCCTGCAGTCCCGCCGCGGCCGGATCTTCGGGCACTGGGAATTCCGCGGCCCCCTCGGCGAGTTCCTCGCCGCCCGCCTGCACGAGACCGCCTGGCGCCTCGCCGCCGACCCCGTCCCGTTCCTGCTGGCCACCCCGACCCGCGCCAACGGGGCCCTGGAAGCCCGGGAGTTGGTGACGCGCCTGGAGCGCTACGAGGAACTCGGCATCCAGCCCGGGCCGGTGGACTTCGCGCAGGCCCTGCTGCGCACGGCGGCCGACGGCGGAGGCGAGGGCGCCGAGCGGCTCACCTCCGACGCCGGACGGCGGCTCGCGGCCTGGCTGCGCGGCGGCGGACTGCCCCGCCAGACCTCCACCGCCGTACCGGCCGGCACCCGGCGGCCGGGCGTCCAGGACTGGGAGGGCCGTCGCTACGCCGACCAACCCGGCCTCGACGAGGAGCAGCTCGACCGACTCGCCATCCCCGCCCTCGACGTGCCCGGCGTCGACCCCGACCCCGGCCCGCCCGAGGCCGTCCGGGCCCTGCTCGGCCCCGCCGCGCCCTTCCACCGCCGCTCGGCCGTCGACGACACCACCCCCAGCGCCCGCTGGACCGCCCTGCTCCCGCACCACCGCGAGGAACTCGCCCTCCGGCTCGTCGGCCAACTCGCCGACTCCGCCCGGGACGCCCCCGTCCGGGGCAACGCCAGGCTGCTGCCGCTGCTCGCCGAAGCCGACGGCCCCTGCGGCTTCGCCGTCCACCAGGCCCTCGCCTACGGCCTCGGCGCCGGCCACGCCGAGGACCGCTCCGCCACCGTCGACGCCCTGCTCGCCCTCGCCGCCCAACAGCAGCTCGACCCGGACGCGTTGGGCCGCGAGACGCTCGAACTGCTCGCCGTCGGCGCGGTCAAGCCCAACCGCCTCGCCGCGACGCTCCGCGAACTCGCCGACCCCGCACCGCAGACGGCCTGGCGGGTGCTCGCCGTCCTGCTCCCCGGTCTGCTCGACGGGCCGTCCAGTGCGCCGGGCGCGCCCGGCGGCCCGTCCGGCGGCCCGTCCGGCGGGCGGCCGCCGCGCGGAGCCGCCGAGCTGGTCGCCGTCGCGGTCGACACCGCCCGCCGCAGCGGCGCCCGCGGCCCGATCGCGGCGGTCACCCGCACCGCCGCCCGCAAGGGCGGCACCAAGCTGCTCGCGGAGGCCCGCACCCTGGCCGCGCTGCTGGGCGGTTGACGGCCGACTGGTTCGATGGGACGAACAGCGAGGAGCGGAGCGGAACATGAACGACCTGGTCACGGCGGTCCGGAACGCCGATCACGCGCGGGCGGTCGTGCTGGTCGAGGAGCTGGACGGGGCGCGCCGGAAGGACGCCCTGCCCGCCCTGCGCGAACTGCGCCGTGAACTCGTCCGCCGGGACGGCCTCGGGCCCGGCTGGGACGCCCTGTGGGTGATCGGCGCGGTCTGCCAGCCGACCCCCGCCGAAGCCGCCGACTGGCTCGCCCACGGCGAGATCGACACCGTCGCCGCCTGGGACCGCCCGCCCCTGCTCGGCCTGCTGGAAGCCCAACCCTCCCACTGGCAGCGGGAAGTGGGCCTCCGGCTGGCCAACCGCCGGGCCGGCCGCACCGACGACTGGGGCTCCGGCCTGCTCTTCCGCCTCGCCGAACACCTGCTGCGCCGCAGCGACACCCCGCCGCCCGGCGAACCGAACCTGGTCGTCGACTGGATGCGCGACCGCAGCTCCACCCTCTTCCGCAGCGCCGTCACCGTCCTCCCGCCCGACACCGACCTCCGCACCCGGCTGCGCGCCGACAGCTTCACCCCCGTCCTCGCCCCGCTGGTCTTCGAGGGCCCCACCGCCCGCTGGTTCGACCACTTCGCCCGCCGCCGGGAGAGCGAACGCTGGGTGCCCGCCCTGGTCGAACTCGTCGCGGACGGAACGATCGACCGGTCGGCTTTCCTGGCGCGGGGCTTCGCCCGGTTGGTGCGCGGTGGTGCGGTGGGCGAGTTGCGGACGTACCTGGAGCTGTTGCGCGCGTTGGCGCCCGGAGTGGATGAACTGGCCGGCAGTCGGCGGGCGTTGCTCGCCCTGCTGGACGGGGACTCGGTGGTGGCCGGGTCTGCGTTGGAGTGGTTGGTGGTGCTGGACGGTGCGGGGCTGTTGGGGGAGGCGGAGGTCGCGGAGGCGGCGGGGGTGTTGGCGGTGCGGCCGGAGAAGAAGGTGGTGCGGGCGTTGCTGGGTTGGTTGGACCGGGTGGCGGCGGGTGGCCGGGTGGTGGTGGCGCTGGGCGGGGTCGCCGGGTGCTTCGGGCATCCGGACCGGCAGGTGCAGGAGCTGGCGTTGAAGGTGTTGAAGCGCCATGCGGGTGTGGTGGAGGGGGAGTTGTCGGTGCAGTTGCGGGCGGCGGCGCTGCTGTTGGATCCGGTGCGCGCCGGGGTGGCGGCCGAACTGCTGGGCGCCTCGGTCGGGTCGGAGCCGGTCGGGGCGGCACAGGACGACCGGCTGCCCGAGCCGCCGCGCCCGGTGCGGGTGCCCGGGCCGCTCGGCAGTCCGGCGGAGGTCGCGGAGGAGCTGGCCGCGGCTCTGGCCGCCGACGACGAGAGCGTGCGGTTCGAGCGCGTCCTGGACGGTCTGGTCCGGCAGGTCTGGACGGACCGGGCGGCCCTCGCCGCCGCCCTCGCCCCGCTCGGCCGGTCCTGGGAACCGCTGCACGGTCTGGCCCGGGTCGTCGTCGGTGCCGAACCGCCCGGGCTCCTGGCGCAGTTGCTCCAGCACCGGCCCGAGTACGCCCACGCCTTCGGCTCGGTCCTCGCCGCCCGCCTGCACGAGGCCGCGACCCACCGCGTCCCGTTCCTGCTGGCCACCCCGACCCACGCCAACGGCGCCCTGGACGCCCGGGAGTTGGTGACGCGCCTGGAGCGCTACGAGGAACTCGGCGTCCAGCCCGGGCCGGTGGACTTCGCGCAGGCCCTGCTGCGCACGGCGGCCGACGGCGGCGGCGAGGGCGGTGGCGACGGCGGCGGCGGTGGCGAGGGCAGTGGCGACGGCGGTGGCGAGGGTGCCGAGCGGCTCGCCTCCGACGCCGGACGGCAGTTGGCGGCCTGGCTGCGCGACGGCGGACTGCCCCGGGAGGCCACTGTCGTGGTGCCGAAGGGGGAGAACGGGTACCGGTACTGCGAGCAGCCCGCACCGGACACCGGACGGCTCGCGGTCGCGCCCGGGGCGGAGCTGCCGGAGGCCGTCCGGCTGCTGCTCGGGCCGCGCGCGGAACGGGAGGAGCGGTACCGGGGCAGGGGCTGGCGGATCGACGACCGGGCCACCGCGATCCTGCCCCACCACCGGGAGGAGACCGCCGCCCGCCTCCTGCCCCGCCCCGGCGGCGACCGGACAGCGCTCCTGCTCGCCGAGAGCACCGGCCCCTGCGGACCCGCCGTCCACCTGCTGCTCGCCCGCTGCTGCGACGCGGACCCCGGCCCGGCCCGGGCCGTCACCGTCGACGCGCTGCTCTCGCTCGCCGCCCAGCGGGCCCTCGACCCGGCCGCCCTCGGCCGGGAGGCGGGCGCCCTCGTCCGGGACGGCGCGCTCCGGCCCAACCGCCTCGCCGCCGTCCTGACCGACCTCGCCACCGCGGGCGCCCCCCGCCTGGCCTGGGCCGCCCTGGCCGGCCTGCTGCCCGTCCTGCTGGCCGAACCGCTGCCCGGGGGCGCCGCGGAACTCCTCGCCACGGCGGTCGACCGGGCCCGGGAGACGGCAGCGGGCGGCGCGATCGCGGCGGTGACCCGGCTCGCGACCGGCGGCGGCCGGAGCAAGGCGGTCACGGAGGCGCGCAGGCTGGCGGAACTGCTCGGCTGAGCGGTGCCGGGCCCCGGAGAGCGCCCGGCCGCCGCGGCTCAGAACTGCGGAACCTCGCCCTCCTGGCCCGGGGACTGCGGGGACCCGTCGGCCGCCGCACCGGGACCGACGCCGGCCGTCCCGGCGCGACCGACGTCGGCCGTCGCGCCCGGCCGGGCGTCGGCGAGCGGGGCGTCGGGGCGGGCCGGGGCGCCGGCGGTGAGGGCGGCCGGGCTGTCGGGGACGGTGGTGACGCCGTCCGGGAGGAGCAGGTCCGCGCCGGAGGGGGGCGCGGCGACGGCCCGCCACCACAGGGTGGTGGTCGGCGGGGCGGCCGGCTCGAAGGGGCGGCCGGGGCGGGGCAGGGCGAGGGTGACGCCGCCCGCCTGGGCGGCGGCGACGGTGCGCTCGGCGGGCTCCTCCCACGGGTGCGGGGCGAGGTCGAAGGTGCCCCAGTGCACCGGCAGCAGCACGCGGCCGCCCAGGTCGCGGTGGGCCTGGACGGCCTCCTCGGGCGTCAGGTGGACCTCGGGCCAGTGCTCGGAGTACGCGCCGACCTGCATCATCGTCGCGTCGAACGGGCCGAGGCGGCGGCCGATGTCGGCGAACCCCGGGAAGTAGCCGCTGTCGCCGCTGTGGAAGAGCTTGTGCCGCTTGCCCTCGACCACCCAGGACGCCCAGAGGAACTTGCCGCTCGGCCGCGGCCCGCGCGAGCAGTAGTGCCGGGCCGGGGTCGCGGTCAGCCGCAGGCCGTCCAGCTCGGCGGACTCCCACCAGTCGAGGTCGACGATCCGGCGCGGCGACACCCCCCAGTGCTCCAGGTGCGCGCCGACGCCCAGCGGGACCGCGAAGACCGCGTCCCCGGCGGCCAGCGTCCGGATGGTCGGCATGTCGAGGTGGTCGTAGTGGTCGTGGGAGATCACCACCACGTCCACCGGGCCGAGCTCGCTCAGCGGCAGCGGCACCGGGTGCAGCCGCTTGGGGCCGATCCAGTCGAACGGGGAGCAGCGCTCGCTCCACACCGGGTCGAACAGCACCCGGACGCCGTCCAGCTCGGCCAGCACGGTGGCGTGGCCCAGCCAGGTCAGCCGCAGGCCGGATTCGGGCGCGGCGGCCAGCTCCATCGGCAGCAGGCGGTGCACCGGGACGGCCGCGGCCGGCGTCCGGCGGTTCTGGTCGGCCGCGAGCTTGGTGCGCAGCAGGCCCAGCGGGGTGTGCGCGTACGCGAGGCGGCGGGTCGCCACCGGGTTGCGGAACGACCCGTCCACGAAGTGCGGCGAGTTGCGGACCCGGTGCAGCCGCCAGCCCGTCGGGTCGGCACCGAACGCGTCGGTGCGCATCCGCTGCCAGGTCTCCCGGGGCAGCGTCCGGTACGAGCGCTTCGCGTCGCGCAGCGCGAGCCCGGCTTCGGCGGCCAGTTCGCCGGCACGGAACAGCCAGGAGACGGGGCGGGACACGGTACCTCCACGATCGAACACCCGAACGGCGGCGCACCGGCACGGGACGGGACGGGACGCGGTGCGCCCCGCGCGGCGTCGGCGGCGGGCCGGAGGGCGGCGGGGCGGCGACGGGGGGATACCCGGGCGCCGGACGGCGCACCTCGGAGCCGGACATTACCGGCGGAAAGCGGAGGAACGTGGCAATCGGCGTACGGCGCGCCGGGCGGGTCGACCGGGTGGCGCAGGGGCGCAGACGGGGGCGAGGGCGAGGTCGGGGGCGGGGCCGGGAACGCGGACGGACCGCCCCGCGGTGCGGGACGGTCCGTGGGCCGGTGCGGGTCAGTCGGGCCCGGCGGGCGCGGGGCTCAGGCGGCCGGGTAGAAGCGGGTGATCGTCTCCGCGACGCAGTGCGGCTTGGGGCTCGCCTCGCTGGCGATGGTGAACCGGACCAGCACCTGCACGCCGCCGCCCGGCACCTCGTCCGCCGACACCAGGACCGCGGTCGCCCGCACCGCCGTGCCGACCGGCAGCGGGGCCGGGAAGCGGACCTTGTCCGAGCCGTAGTTGAGGGCCATCGCGACGCCCTCCACCCCGTAGCACTCCTTGGCCAGCACCGGCAGCAGGGAGAGCGTGAGGTAGCCGTGCGCGATCGTCCCGCCGAACGGCGTCAGCTTGGCGCGCTCCGGGTCGACGTGGATCCACTGGTGGTCGCCGGTCGCCTCCGCGAACAGGTTCACCCGGTCCTGGTCGATGGTGTGCCACGCGCTGGTGCCGAGTTCGGTGCCGACCGCGGCGGTCAGGTCGGCGAGCGAGGCGAAGGTCGTCACGGTGTGCTCCACGGTGGGTCGGGGCGGGCTCGGAGCTGGGGCTCGGAGCGGGGGCTCGAAGCGGGGGCTCGAAGCGGGACGGCCCTGGGCGGGCCGCCCCGCAGAGTATGCCTACTCGCCGGTCACATGTCAGTGGAGGGGTCGGGCGGGGGAGGGGCTGGGCGGGGGAGCGGGCCCGGGGTCAGGCCCGGCGGCGGCCCGGGAGGGCGGGCTCGGGGGCCGGCTCCCCGGCGTCCGGGAGGATGCGGCGGCCGGAGACCAGCTCCGGGGTGATCGCCACGTACTCCGGGCCCGGGTCCGGGATCCACGGGCGCAGGCCGCCGGAGCGCAGCGCGGCGCGCTCGCCCGCGTCGCGGACCACCTCGGCGCGGCCGTGCACCAGCACGCTCCAGCCGCAGCGGCCGGCCCGGTCGAAGTCGTCGACCTGGAACGCGGCCACCGTGCCGTCCAGCGCCCGGGCCACCCGGGTGCCGGCGCGCAGGGCCAGGATCAGCCGGCCGTCCGCCGCCACCCGGAAGGCCACCGGGAGCACCGCCGGAAGCGCGTGCTCGGTGTACACCACCCGCCCCAGCGGCACGGTGCCGAGCAGCCGCAGGCACTCGGCCTCGCTGAGGGTCTCCACCCGGTCGTCACGGTCCATACCGTCGATGGTGCCCCGGCCCGCACCGCCCCGAACAGGGCCCATGGTCCCTGAGCTGGGGCTCATCGGACCGATTCCGCCCCCGCGCGACACCCCTCGGCGATACCTTGGCCTCCGGCGGCGCCCCCGGCCCGCCGCGGGCTCCCCCGAACGGGCCGCGCGGCAGGTCGCGGGCGGTACAGGCGGGCGGAGGGGGCGGTACGGGTGAGCGGTGGCATCGAACTGGTGATGATCGGCGCGGACGGCGGTCCCGAGCGCGCCCACGGCGGGTCGGCCCGCGCCGCGGACGGCGCCCGCACCCTGGCCGACGCCCTCCCCGGCCGCACCTTCGACGCCGGCACCCGGGGCAGCACCGTCACCCACCCCCCGGCCGACGCCGACGCCAACACCCTGCTCACCGCCGTCCGGCAGGCCGCCCAGCGCCCCGCCCGCTGGCTGGTGGTCTGCCTGGTCGGCCAACTCGTCGCCGACCCGCGCGGCCGCCGGGTCGCCCTGGTCACCGCCGGCTCCACCCCCGACAACGCCTACCGGCGCGGCCTCGCCTGGGACTGGATCACCAGCGCCATGGTGCACGGCGAACAGGAGGAGACCCTGCTGATCGTCGACGCCGTCGCCGACCGCGACACCTGGACCGCCCTGCAGCGCGAGGACGGCGCCGGCGAACTGCTCGGCCACTCGCGCGTCCCGCTCTGGGGCCGGATCGGCCGCTGGAACACCGGCCGGCGCGGCCGCGACGGCGTACTCCCCGGCGCGGACGGCTCGTTCAGCTGGGCCCTCGGCCGGGTCCTCGAACACGGCGTGCCCGGCGCCCCCGCCGCCGTCGGACCGCTCGACCTCCAGCCCGCCGTGGAAGGCCAGTTGGGGTGGGGAGAACCGGCCAACGCGGGCGAGGCAAGGCTGTTGGTGCCGCGTGACGGGGGAAGACTCCTGATGCGCAATCGGGCCGCAGTGAGAGGTGCGCTCGCCGGATTGCCCTTTTCCGATGAACTTTTGGCGGTTCTGTGGCGAGAAAGTGCCCCAACGGATCCGCCTTCCGCGTAAGGTCAGGAGGCCCGGGTGTTGCCGTGCCGGGGTGGGGTGGCGAAGAATCGACCTCCGAGCGACCTCAGAACGACACCGGGGACGGCAGACGACATCCGCGGTCCGGATCCACCACAGGTCCGGCCGCAACAAGGTGGGGCTATGCGGCAGCGCTCAATTCTGGTGCGCCCTGGGGCGGTTGGGATCAGCGGGTTGCTTCTGCCATTCCTGCTGACGGCCTGCTCGGCCGCCGGCACGGGATCCGCGGACCGACTCGGAACACCCGACGCGAGCCTCGCCCGGGCGACCTCCACGACCACTCCCGACAACGGACCGACCGGCACCCCCGTCCCCCACCAAGGCGTCCAGGGCCTGGAGGGGAACGAGGCGGTGACGGCCTATCAAGGCTGGTGGAACGTCCAGGTCGACGTCCTCGGGCGATCGGATTCGGACGGAACTCCGCTCCGGCAGTACGCCACCGGCAATGCCTTCAGCGACACCGTGATCTCGCTCACCCGGCTGCACGACAACAAACTCGTCATGGCCGGTCGGCCGCGCACCTCACCAACCCTCAAAAGCCTTGACCCGCAGGCGAATCCGCCCACCGCCACGATCGGGGACTGCCTCGACGTGACCGACTGGCACCAGGTGGACGCGACGACCAAGGAGATCAGGGATCCGCAGCAGCGGCTGTCGCGTTATCCGGCGACCGCCGTGATGAAGAAATACGGAAACCGCTGGCTGATCACCGACTTCACCCGTGAGGTGGACAAGACATGCTGAACTCCGCCTGGCGCACAGCCATTTGTGTACTGATCGGGCTCGGATTGGCGGCCACCGCCGTTCCGGCGGCCAGTGCCGATGACGGCGGCGGCGTCGTCATCGGCCCCTGTGCGGACCTCTCCATCTGCACCGGCACCCACCACCCGGGCAGCACCCCGACCGCCGGCGGCGGCGGGACGTCCGGCGGGAGCGGCGGCGGCACCGAGATGTGCACCTGGAAGGACAAGCAGGTGCCGTGCTGGCGGGACGACCTCGGCTGGTTCTCGGAGGGCTGCTACTACTCGCTGGTCACCCCGCAGCCCCTGGCCGGGGACCGGTCCTGGGAAGGGCACACCAGCAAGGACGGCGCGATCTACCAGAAGGCCTGCGACCTCACCGGCGACCTGCTCAACTTCCAGTCGGCCGGCCAGACCTTCCTCGCCCAGGCCCCCGGCAAGACGCCGCCCAAGACGCCCGCCCAGCTCGCCTACGACGCCCTGCAGGAGATCACCGTCGTCCCGCCCGTCCTGCACGCCGCCCCCGGCAAGGACGCGGTGGTCGGCTCGCCGGTCTGGCTCTGGATGGACGCGAACCCCCGCACCGTCGGGCCGCTGAGCAGCGAACTGCAAGGCGAAGGCTTCAAGGTCACCACCACCATCACGCTGGCCGAGGTGGAGTGGAGCGTGGACGACGGCCCGGCCGGGGACGAGCAGGTCGGTCACTTCAGCTGCAAGGACGGCGGCAACCCGTTCAGCAGCACCGGGACGCCCAGTTGCAGCCACGTCTTCGAGAAGAGCTCGGCCGGGATGAAGGAGAAGGCCTTCACGCTCGGCGTGCGGATGCTCTGGCACGTCAGCGCGCACAAGGACGACGGCACCCCGATCAACATGATCCCCTACGACTGGTGGCCGACCTACACCGACGCGGTGCTGCAGGTTCCGGTCAACGAGGTCCAGGTGCTGAACTGACCGGCCCGGCCGCCGGAGCCGGACCGGGCCCGGCGGCCCGAGAGTTGACGTTCGAACACGAGTGAGAGGCCGCAGAGCGGTGGAGAACCGAAGCATGCCGACCCCGCCGCGCCGACTCGGCGCCCGGCGGCGGCGACCCGCCGTGCTGGCGATGGCGGTGGCGCTGATCGCGGCCGGCGGGCTGGGCGGCGCCGTGCTGTACAACAGCAGCGGGCAGCGGATCGCCGTCGTCGCGCTGGCCCGGGACGTCCCGATGGGGCAGGTGATCAGCTCCGACGACCTGGTGGTCGCGCACATCGCCGGCGACCCCGCGCTGCGCCCGCTGGACGCCCGGGACCTGCAGGGCACCATCGGGCTGCGGGCCACCACCGACCTCAAGCGCGGGGCGCTGCTGGTCAAGTCCGACCTCACCAGCGACCCGGCGACCCAGGCCGGGCAGCAGATCGTCGGCGTCTACGCCAAGCGCTCCCAGCTGCCCGCCACCAAGCTGCAGCCCGGCCTGCAGATCCTGATCGTCAACGCGCCCGCCGGCGACGGCGGCAGCGCCGGCGCCACCACCCGCAGCCCCGACACGCTGACCGCCGTGGTCGCCGCCGTCGGCCGCCCTGACACCGACGGCAGCACCGTGATAGACGTCGCCGTCGGCCCCTCCGACGGGCCGAAGCTCGCGCTCTGGGTGGCCGGCGGCAAGTTCCAGGTGATCCTGGCGCCCCGAAGCAGCGGGGGGTCCTGATGTCCGTGGTGGCCGTGCTCGGCGGGCCGGGAGCGCCGGGGGCCACCAGCAGCGCCCTCGCGCTGCTGCTGTCCTGGCCGCTGCGCCCCGGCCGCCGGGTACTGCTCGTCGAGTGCGACCCGGACGGCGGCGCCGTGCTGGCCGGCGCGCTGGAAGGGCGGGTCGAGGCCGTCTACGGGCTGCGCAACCTGGCCGTCGCCGACCGGCGCGGACTGCTCGCCGAAACACTCTGGGAACAGCTGCTCGACGTCTCCCCGCAGGGCAACGGCGAACGCCTGCTGCTGCCCGGACTCACCGACCCCGCCCAGGCCCCCGGCCTCGCCTACACCTGGGAGCCCCTGGTCGAAGCCCTGCGGGCGCTCGAACCGCAGGGCTACGACGTGCTGCTCGACCTGGGGCGCTCCGGCGCGAGCGGGCCGATGGCGGTGCTGCCCCGGCGGGCCGACGTGGTCGCCGCGACCGTCCGCACCACGCTGCGCGGACTCTCCGCCGCCCGGCCCCGGATCGCCGCACTGCGCGAGGACCTCGACGCCAACGGCACCGGCTCGGACGGCCTGGGCCTGCTGCTGGTCACCGAGGGCCCCTACCCCGAGAGCGAGGTCTCCCGGCAGTTCCGGCTGCCCGTGCTCGGCGCGCTCACCCACGCCCCGCGCACCGCCCGGGTGCTCTCCGACGGCGGCGACACCACCGACCGGCGCTTCATCCGCTCCGAGTTGATGCGCACCGCGCGCAGCGCCGCCGACCGGATCCAGGACCTGGTCACCACCCGCCGGCGCCGCCTCGGCGGCCCGCAGGGCCAGCCGCCGCCGCAACCGCAGTTGCAGCAAACGCAGTTGCAGCAACCGCCGCAGCAGCAACCGCAGTTGCAGCAGCCCTACCAGCCGCAGCCGGTGCAACCCCAGCCAGTGGCACCGCAGTTCGCGCAGCCGCAGCCGCAGCCGCAGCCGCAGCCGCAGCCGCAGCCGCAGCCGCCGCAGTCGTCGCAGCGGGGGTACGTCCAACCCCCGCAGTACCAGCAGCCGTTGCGGCAGGCGCCCGTGCCGCCGCAGCAGGTGCCGCCGTTCGTGGCGGGGCCGGTGGGCGGGCCGCAGTCGTACCCGCAGTCGCAGCCCTACCAGGCGCAGCCCCCGTACCAGCAGGCGCAGCCGTACCAGCAGCAACAGCCTTACCAGCAGCCGCAGTCGCCGCAGCAGGTGTCGCAAGAGGCGGGTGCGGGCGGGCAGTTCACGGGGGAGTGGCCGATCCGGGTCGAGCCGCCGCAGATCTCGTACGCCGCACCGCACATAGCGCCGCCCGTGGTGCCGCAGCCGCCGGTGCCCGCGCCCTTCCCGGGGCAGGGCGGGGCAGGTGGTGCGGTGGTCGACGGCGAGGGCGGGGACGGCAGTCGGGAGGAGGGACGGCATGCGCGCTAACCCGTACCAGGGGCCGTTGCCGCAGCAGGCGGTGAACGGGCAGGTGGCGCAGGGAGGTTCGGCCGACGCGGCCGGACTGCCGTGGGCCAAGCCGCCGTTGGAGCAGCCGTACCAGCAGCCGCAGCAGCCGCAGCAGCCGTACCAGCCGCAACCGCAGCCGCAGGTCGGGCCGGTGGCCGCCGCGGCGGCGGTGCCGGCGCTCCCGGCGGCGGGGGCGCGGCCGGTGGTGGACACGCAGGTGGCAAGGGAGTTGAAGCGGCAGGTCGCGGCCGAGCTGCACCAGCAGCTGTCGCGGCTGGCGCAGGCGTCGGGCAGCGAGGCGGACCGGGCGACCCGGCGGCAGCGCGGACGGGCGCTGATCGAGGAGGCGGTGGCCCGCTGGTCGGACGCGTACGCGCAGACGCACGGCATCCCGCCGACCCGGGAACAGGACCGGCTGCTCGCCGAGGCCGTGTACGACCTGCTGTTCCGGGCCGGCCGGCTGCAGCCCTACCTCGACGACCCGGAGATCGAGAACATCCTGATCAACGGCTGCGACGACGTGTGGATCTCGCGGGTGCACCAACCACTGCGCCAGGTACCGCCGGTGGCCGACACCGACGAGGAACTGGTCGAGCTGCTGCAGGACCTGGCCCGCCAGCACGGCGGCGGCGAGCGCAGCCTGTCGACCGCCAGCCCGATGCTGGCGCTGCGCCTGGAGGGCGGCATGCGCCTGCAGGCGATGACCGAGGTCACGCCCCGCCCGTACGTGGCGATCCGCCGCCACCGGGTGGCCAGCGCGACGCTCAGCGACCTGGTCCAACTCGGCACGGTGGACACCACCCTGGCGGCGTTCCTGGCGTCCGCGATCCGGGCCCGGAAGAACGTGATGATCACCGGTACCCAGGGCGTCGGCAAGACCAGCCTGCTGCGCGCGATGGCCGCCGAGATCCCGCCGGACGAGCGGGTCGGCACCCTGGAGTCGGAGTTCGAGCTCTGGCTGCACACCCTCGGTCACCTGCGGCAGGTCGTCCCGATGGAGGCCCGCGAGGGCAACGGCGAACGCGTCGACGGGCGCCTGGCGGGCGAGTTGACGATCGGCGAGCTCATCCCGGCGGCGCTCCGGATGACGCTGTCGCGGATCATCGTCGGCGAGGTGCGCTCCGCCGAGGTGGTGCCGATGCTGCGGGTCATGACCAACGGCGAGGGCGGCTCGATGTGCACCCTGCACGCCCGCGGCCCGCAGATGGTGGTCGACCGGATCGCCGAACTCTGCCTGGAGTACGGCTCGCACATGACCGACACCCTCGCGTACCGGCTCACCGCCAACGCCGTCGACTTCATCGTGCACGTCACCATGGTCGACGAGACCGCCGTCGGCGGCCGCCGGCACCGCTTCGTCTCGCACGTGCTGGAGGTGGCCGGCCTCGGCGAGTCCGGCCGACCCGCGCTGAACACCGTCTTCGGGCCGCGCCCGGAGATCGGCGAGGTGCGGGCGGTGCCCGTCACCCCGCCGCACTGCCTGGACGACCTGCGCCGGGCCGGCTTCGACGCGGGGCTGCTCGCCTCCCCGTACGGCACCTGGGGCGCCCCGCTGGCGCTGCGGATCGGGGGGACGCGCTGATGCTGATGCTGTACGTGCTCTGCGGACTGGCCGTGGCCGGCGGGCTGGTGGCGCTCGCCGTCGGCCTGACCGGGCGGCCGGAGGGCGAGGAGCAGCCCCGCAACCCGTTGGAGGGCCGGCTGCACACCCTCTGGTACGGGGCGCCCGGCACCGCCTCGCCCGGCGTCGCCCGGCTGCGCCGGATCCAGCTGGTGCTGGCGCTGATCGGCGCGCCCGGCGGCTGGCTGTTCACCCGGATCCCGCTGGTCGCGCTGCTCGTCCCGGCCGCCGTGTTCGGCCTGCCCTGGCTGTTCGACGCGACCCGCTCCGACACCCGGCGGATCGAACGGCTGGAGGCGCTCGCCGAGTGGACCCAGCGCCTCGCCGACGTGCTGCTGCTCGGCGTCGGCCTGAACCAGGCGATCATGACCAGCCGGCGCACCGCGCCCGCCGCGCTGGAGACCGAGATCACCGACCTGGCGGCCCGGCTGCAGTCCCGCTGGCGGCCGGAGGACGCGCTGCGCGCCTTCGGCGACCAGGTCGCCGACTCGACCGCCGACAAGGTGCTCGCCGCGCTCGTCCTGCGGGCCGGCGACAGCGGGCCGGGACTGGCCCGGGCGCTCGCCGACATGGCCGAATCGGTGCGTGAGGAGGTCCGGCAGCGGCGCGCCATCGAGGCCGACCGCTCCAAGCACCGCACCACCATCCGCTGGATGGTCGGCATCATCCTGCTGGTCGTCGTGGTCGGCTCGTTCAACGCCGGCTACACCGCGCCCTACACCACCACGATCGGCCAACTCGTGCTCGGCATCGTGGCGGTGGCGTTCGTCGCGGTGATCGCCTGGATGCGCTCGCTGGCCCGGCACACCCCGCTGCCGCGCGTCCTGGAGCCCGACCGCCGCTCCAAGACCGGCAAGCTGCCCGGCCGCGAGCAGGCCGCCGCCGAGGGCGCCGGCAGCGAGGACGAACCACTCGTGAAGGAGGCCAGGTGATCTCCCCCTGGGCGATCCTCGCCGGCGGCGCCGCGGCCGGCGGCGTGGCCCTGCTGTTCGCCGAACTCCGGCCCGCCCCACCGGACCTGGGCCAGGCCCTGGACCGGCTGCACCGCGTCCCCGAGCCCCGCCGGGCCGAGGACGCCGAGGCCGTGCTGCCCTGGTACGACCGGGTCGGCGACCGCTCCACCCGGCTGCCCGGCGTCCGGATCCCGCAGCAGGAACTCGCCCTGATCGGCCGCAGCCCGGCCCGCTTCATGGCGCACAAACTGCTGTTCTCCTTCCTCGGCTTCGCCCTCCCCGGCTACCTCACCGTGCTGGCCGAACTGATCGGCGACGGACTGCCGTTGGCCGTCCCGCTCCTGGTCGGACCGCTGCTCGCCGGACTGTTCTGGTTCATCCCGGACGGCATCGTGGCCGGCGAGGCCAAGGAGGCCCGCACCGAGTACCTGCACGGCATCGCCGCCTACCTCGAACTCGTCGCGCTGGAACGGGCCGCCGACTGCGGGCCCGCCGAGGCGCTGCGCCGGGCCGCCTCGGTCGGCCGCGGCACGGTGTTCCGGAAGATCCGCGACGCGCTGGAGCGGGCCGCCACCGACCGGCTCCCGCCCTGGGACGGACTCGACGCCCTCGCCCAGGAGTTGGGCCTCACCCCGCTCCAGGACGTGGCCGACATCATGCGGATCTCCGGCGTCGACGGCGCCGCCGTCTACGACACCCTGCGGGCCCGCGCCAAGAGCCTGCGCGGCGAACTCCTCTCCGAGGAACTCGCCAAGGCCAACACCGACAGCGAACGGATGGTGGCCCCCGGCTCCGCCCTGACCCTGCTGATGACCGTCCTGATCGCCTTCCCCGCGATCTACCAGATGCTCAGTACCGACTGAGCCGACCGAGACCCGAATCGGAGACCCCGCCCCGACCCCGCCCCGACCCCGCCCCGACCCCGCCCCGACCCCGCACCGATCCCGCCCGAGCAGCGAACGAACAGCGCCACCCGCTCGAACCGGTACCCCGCCGCACCGAGCCCCTCCCCTCGACGTCCTGGAGACCACACCATGGCCCGAATCCGCACCGTCGCGGCAGCCCTGCTGCCGCTCGACCTCTTCAAGCCCCTGATCGAGTACCGCCTCGCCAAGCTGCGCATCGCGCGCGGCAGCGGCGACCGCGGCGCGATCAGCATCGAACTCGCGCTCGCCGTGATCCTGCTGGTCGGCATCGCCGGGGCGGTGGTCTACGCGATCACCCAGCTCGGCAACACCGTCAAGGCGAAGATCCCGAAGGACTCCCCCGTCGGCGGCACCGCCCCGTGACCCACCGCCCGCACCGGCCCGCCACCCGGCCCGCACCGGCCGGGTGGCCCCGGCGTGCCCGGACCCTCGAACGGATCGCCGGACGTAGTTCCGGGCCGGGCTCCGTTCGAGGCTTCGGGCGGGGCTCCGACCGGGGGGCGATGACGATCAGCCTCGCCATCGTCTTCCCGGCCGTGCTGTTCATGATCCTGCTGGTGGTGCAGGCCGGCCTGTGGTGGTACGCCGAACAGGCCGCGCTGGCCGCCGCCCGGGAGGGCGTCGAAGCCGGCCGGGTGAACGGCGCGCCGACCGGTGCGGGCGAGCAGCGGGCCAGTGAATTCGTCGGCCGGCTCGGCCAGTTGGCGACGCTCCGGCAGCCGCCGCGGCAGACCGGCAACGACCCCGACCTGTACCAGCTGTCCGTCACCGTCAAGCCGCTCACGCTGATCCCGTTCGTCGACACGACGATCACCAAGACGGCCGGCGCGCCCCGGGAGAAGTTCGTCCCGCCGGGGGCACCGTGAACGGGGGCGCCGTGACCGGGGGCGCCGTGACGGGGGGCACCGTGACGGCGAGAGCGGTCGACTTCCTTCGCCGGGACCGGGGTTCGTTCGCGCTCGAAGCGGCGATCCTGGTGCCGGTGATCCTGAGCTTCGCCCTGATGGCGGTCGCCGCCGGACGGGTGCAGACCACCGGCGCGGTGGTCGACGCCGCCGCCCGGGCCGGCGCCCGGGCCGCCTCGCTGGCCCGCACCCCCGCCGGGGCGGAGAAGGAGGCCGCCGCCGCCGTGCGGCAGGCGCTGGCCTTCCGCCAGGTGGAGTGCGCGACCGAGCCGACCGGGGTGCCGGAGTACGGCACCCTGGAGACCGACGGCGGGGTGCTGCAGACCGTCACCGTCCAGGTGTCGTGCACGGTGCCGCTGGCCGACCTGCTCGGCCTGGACGGCGTGCCCGGCAGCAAGACGATCACCGGCACGTTCACTTCTGTGCTGGACCGTTATCGGGGAAACTGAGAGGACGTCAACACACCGTGGGGGGAGGAGACGTGGACGAAGGAGGCGCCGAGGCGCCCGCGCGAGGCGTGAACGGGCCGGACCGGGGCAGCATCTCGGTCATGGTCGCCATCACCGCCGTCAGCCTGGTCGCCGTGGTCGGCCTGGTGCTCGACTTCGGCGGCCAACTGCGCTCCACCGAACGGGCCGACGCGCTCGCCCAGGAGGCCGCCCGGGTGGCCGGCCAGCAGCTCGACATCACCAAGCTGCGGGCCGGCGGCGGCTACCAGGTCGACCCGAAGCAGGCGGTCTCCGCCGGCCGGGCCTACCTCGCCTCGCAACACGTGTCCGGGAGCGTCGACTTCCCCAGGTACCCCGACCTGAGCGAGATCAGCGTCACCGTCGACACCACCTACCCGACCGCCCTGCTCGGCGCGGTCGGCATCACCTCACTCTCCGTGCAGGGCCACGGCAAGGCCACCCTGCTGCACGGCATCACGGAAGGGAAGACCGGCTGATGGCCGCGCGCGGAGCCGACGACCAGCACCGCAAGGGACGCCGAGCGCGGCGCCCCGAGCCCACCGCCGGCACCGGTACCGGCACCGGCCGTGGCGGACGGCGCCCGGTGCCGTCCGCCGCCGGGCGGGGCGGCCGGCGGGGCACCGGGAGCTCGGTGCTCGCCGCGTTCGGCGCCCTGCTGGCCCTCGTCCTGCTGCTGGCCGGGGTGCCCGCGCTGCTCGGCTACGGCACCCTCGCCGTCGCCGCGATGGGCGACCCCGTCCACGGCGACCTGATCGCCGCCCTCACCAGCCCCGACGACGGCAGCCTGTTCCTGTGGCTGCTGGTCGGCCTCGGCTGGATCGGCTGGCTGTGCTTCCTGGTCTCCGTCCTGGTCGAGATCCCGGCCCAACTGCGCGGCCGGGTCGCCCGCCGGATCCCCGCGTTCGGCTGGAGCCAGCGGATCGCGGCCGGCCTGGTCGGCTCGGTGATCGCACTGCTCCCGGTCGCCGGATCGGCCTTCGCCGCCACCCCCGAGACCGCCCAGCGCCCGGCCGCCGTCGCCCAGTTGCAGGCCGCCCCGGCCTACGCCGCGCTGCCCGCCGGCGCGCCCGCGGCCGCGCCCGCTGCCGACCCGCAGCAGGCCGTCTACACCGTCCGCGACGCCCGGCCCGCCGACAGCCTGTGGTCCATCGCCGAACGCCAACTCGGCTCCGGCGAACGGTGGACCGAGATCGCCAAGCTCAACGCGGGCCGCCCGATGGACGATTCGGGCACCCGCTTCGACGCCGACCGGCCGATCCAGCCCGGCTGGCAGCTGCTGATGCCCGCCGACGCCAAGCCCGACGCGAACGCCCCCGCCGCCCAGCCCGGCACCGCCACCCCGCCCGCGCCGCCCGCCCTGCCCGCCGGCACCTCCGCGCAGGCCGGCCTGCCCGCGCACGGCAGCGTCACCGTGCACTCCGGCGACTCACTCTCCTCCATCGCCCAGCGGGAGTTGGGCGACGGCGACCGCTGGCCCGAACTCTTCGACGCCAACAAGGGCGCCACCGCCCCCGACGGCGAGAAGCTCACCGACCCGGACGTGCTCGCCCCCGGCATGGTGCTCACCGTGCCCGGCGCCAACCAGGCCCCGGCACCCGAGAGCCCGGCCCCGGCGACCCCGGCCCCGGCTACCCCGACGCCGCCGGTCGAGGCCCCGACCCCGCCGCCGGCCGCCGCGCCGACGCCCGCGCCGACGGCCGCCACCCCCGCGCCCGAGCAGAGCCCCGCCGCCCAGTCGCCGGCCGCGCAGTCGCCGGCCGTCCAGTCGCCCGCGCCGCAGGACTCCGCGTCCGCCGCCAACCTGCCCGCCGTCCGCGAGCAGCACACCGCCGCCACCGGCAACGGCGACTACACGGTCGCGCTGGCGGCCTCCGGCGTCGGCGTGCTGATGGCCGCCGCGCTGATCGCCCTGGTCGCCCGCCGCCGCACCGACCAGCAGCGGGCCCGCCGCCCCCGGCACCGGATCGCGCTGCCCCCGGCCGCGGCCGGCCGGATGGAGTCCGAGCTGAAGGCCCGGCAGGACGAGCACGGCCTGGAGCTGCTCGACCGGGCGCTGCGCACCCTGAGCCGCAACGTCGTCCGCGGCGAGAAGCGGCTGCCCGCGCTGGTCGCCGTCCGGGTCACCACCGTAGGCACCGTCGAACTGCACCTGGCCGCACCGGCCGTGCCGATCGCCCCGTTCCGGGCCGCGCACGCCCCCAACGTGTGGTGGTGCCCGACCGACTCCACCGAGCTGCTCTCGGCCGCGCAGGCCGCCAAGCACGCCGCCCCCTACCCGGCGCTGGTCACCCTCGGCGCCACCCCGGACGGCTCGACCGTCCTCGCCGACCTGGAGACCGTCCGGCTGGTGCACCTCTCCGGGCACCCCGACGACGCCGAGGACGTGCTGCGCAGCCTGGCCGTCGAACTGGCCCACAGCCCGCTCGCCGACCGCCTGCACCTGCACCTGGTCGGCATCGCCACCGACCTGCCCACCGCCGGACCCGCCGCCGACCGGGTGCACCACCACCCCACCCTGGAAGCCGCGTTGGCCGCCCTCGGCCCGCGCACCGCCAAGGCCCGCGCCACCCTGATCGGCGCCAACGTCGGCAGCCCGCGCGAGGCCCGCAGCCGGGGCAGCGCGAACGAGGCGTGGCTGCCCGAGATCGTGCTCTCCGCGCAGCCCCCGGCCGGCACCGTGCCCGCCGAACTCGGCCGCCTGCTCGACGGCCGCCCGCGCACCTGCCTGGCCGTCCTCACCCGCGCCCCCGAGCGCGGCGCCGGCCCGGTCGCCCGCTGGACCCTCCCCGCGACCGGCCACGCCGCGCTGCCCGGCCTGCACCTCAGCGTCGAACTCCAGCGCCTGAACCGGGAACAGTACGACCGGATCGGCGAACTCGTCCGCTCCTCCGGCGACTTCACCCAGCACCCGGCCCCCGAATGGACCCTCGACGGTCCGCACAACGGCCCCGAGGAGGACGAGGAACTCCCGCTGCCCGTCCCTGCGTTGGCCGCCGTCGGCGCCGCGATCGGGGCCGTCCCCGCACCGTTCGGCACCGACGCGCCGAGCCTCGGCCTGAGCGACACCGAGACCCGGTTCGACGGCACCCTGGACGCCCGGCTGATCGCCCTGCTCGGCGGCCCGACCGGGCCGGAGGCCACGGCCGCCGGAGCGGCGTCCGGAGCGGCGTCCGGTGCGTCGATCGGCACGGCGCTCGCCGCGCTCACCGAGGCGCCCGCGAAGACCAGCCTCGACAAGCCGGGCACAGGCTCCTCCGGGGCCGGGGCCGGGGGGACGAACGGGGGAGCGGACGGGACGGGCGGCGGCGACGCGGCCGGGCCCCGGCTGCTGGCCCGGGTGGTGCCCACCGGCAGCAGCCCGTTCGCCGGACTGGTCCCGACCGCGCCCACCAACCCGTACGCGGTCGTCCCGGTGCTGCCCGTGCAGCCCGCCGCGCCCGCGCCGGGGTCCGCGCCTGTCGCGGAGAGCGCCCCCGCCGTCGAGGACGCCGCCCCGGTGGAGCCGGTGGAGAACGCCCCCGCCGAGCCGCGGCACGCCGCGAACGGGCAGGCCCGCAAGGTCACCACCCCGCCGCACGGCACGCCGGTCGATCCCCGGATCGCCGCCGCGCTGCCCGCCGACCCCGCTGTTCCCGCCGACTCCGCTGTTCCCGCGCAGTCGCCGAACCCGCCGCAGGACGTACTCCCGCCGCTGGCAACCGAGTTCACGCCCGAGCCCGCAGCCGGGTCCACGCCGGAGCCGGTGGTCGAGCCGATCGCGGAGCCCGAGCCCGGGTGGGAGCCCGAGCCCGTCGCGGACGGCGGCACCCGGTCCTTCGAGCTGGCCGCCCCCGCGCCGGTCGAGCAGCAGCCGGTCGAGTGGCCCGTCGAGCAGCCGTTCGAGCAGCCCGCCGCGCCGGCGGGGCCGCCGCCGGCGCCCGAGCCGCTGCCCGTCCACGACCAGGCGGCCGCGCCCGACCCGCGTTCCCCGGCCCGGCCGTCCGCCCGGCCCGGGAGCGGTCCGGCCCGCACCGACAGCGACGACCTGTTGGCGATCCTGCGTTCCCCGGAGGCCCACCACCTGCGTTCCGCGCCGCGGATCCGGGTGCTCGGGCCGGTCGACGTGCTCGGTGCGGCCGGCCGCACCGACCCGGCGGGCCGCCCCCGGCTCACCGAGCTCGCCGCGTACCTGGCACTGCGGCCCGGCACCGAGCACACCGCGATCGACCGCGACATCCACCCGGGCGCCGCGCACCTCGACCCGCGGGCCACCGCCGAGCGCCTGGCCGACCCGCTGCCCGCCAAACTCGCCGCGCTGGCAGGCTGGTTGGGCATCTCCCCGGAGGGCCGCGGCTACCTCGGCGCGGTGCCCGCCGACACGTACGCGCTGGCGCCGACGGTCAGTTGCGACTGGGACGAGTTCCGCAGCCTGTACCGGCGCGGCATGCGCTCCACCTCCAGCACCGCCGACGCGGCCCTCGCGCACGCCCTCGCCCTGGTCCGGGGCGCCCCGTTCGCGGAGGCCCCGGCCGGCACCTACGGCTGGGCGGAGGCCGAACGGCAGGACATGCTGGCCGCGATCGTCGACACCGCGCACGAACTCGCCGCCCGCCGCCTCCAGTACGGCGACCACCGCACCGCCGAGGCCGCGATCTTCCGCGCCCTCGCGGTCGCCCCGGAGGTCGAACTCCTGCACCGCGACCTGTTCTACGCCTACGCCTCGGCCGGCGCCCGCGACCAGCTCGTCCGCTCGGTCAACCGCCTCGACGCGCTCAGCCGCCGCACCGGCCGCGACCTCGACCCGGACACCGTCGCGCTGCTCCGCGACCTGCTCACCGGCAGCTGAGCCGGACCGGCGGTGGCCCAGTCCGGTCCGGGCCCGGTCGGGGGCGGCGGAGTCGCGGCGGAGGGCGGTGTTCGCGGGGGATCCCCCGCGAACACCGCCCTCCGCCGTGCCGGTGGCTAGCTCAGGCCCCGTGGCGCGGGGCAGGCGCACCTGCGCGCACGCACCGCCTCTGCCGCGATCATCGCGACCGCGAGGACCACGGTCGCCCAGGTGGCCTCCCCGTGCGTGTGGCCGGTCGCGACCCAGCCGGCGAGACCGGAGCCGGTGCAGGTGCCCAGCCTGTCCGCGATCCCGCTGCCCCGTGCCAGCTTCCCCAACGGGGGAACCGGCAGGGCGATGCGCCGCCAGCCACTGGCGGCTGTGGTGGTGGCGGCGGTGGTGGTGGCGGTGGTGCGTTCGCGGCTGTCGTCCTGATCGTCGAAGGACACGTCAACTCCTCTTCTCTGCTGGTCAGTCCGTCGACTTGGTGCCAAGCGACGGCGGACACCACCAACTCCACCACCCTGGGGAACCGAGGCCGCTAGCATGGTCCCAAGCGAGACTAAAACGGACTTACCGTGGAGTAATATTGGCGCGTCGCGCACGTCCCCTGGATCCCGCCAAGCCACTCGAGGCCTTCGCCGCCGACCTGCGCAGGTTGCGCGACTCGGCCCCTCCCCGAAGGCCGAAGGCCACCGGGCCGGAGCCCCTCGGGGTCGACCACGTCGTGGCGAAGCACGGGGTCGGTCGATCCAGCATCTACGCCGCCCTCGGCGCGAGGCGCCTGCCCTCGCGGACGCTGCTGCGCGCCATGGTGCTGGCCTGGGACCCGGAGGGCGAGGCGGCGATGGCGAGGTGGATGGACAGGAGGCGCGAGGTCGAGGAGGCACTCGGCCTGGACGAGTCCGCCACCGGCCGTTCGGCCGCGGGTGGTTCGAGTGCCGGTGCCGCCAAGCCCGCTGCGTCCGAAGGCGATCGGTCGACGCCGACGGGCAGGGCCGCGCCCTCGAAGCGGCCGCAGCCGGTCGGCGATCCATCGGCGTCATCGGCGTCATCGGTGCCGTCGGCGCTAAGGGCCGAGGTCAGGAGGCTGTACGAGGCGGCCGGCAGCCCCTCGTTGAGCGCCATCAGCACGGCCGTCCTGGCCGACTCCCAGAGCAGCGACATCAGCCCCGAGACCGTCCGGCGTGTCGTCGCCGGAGCTCGGGCGAAGCAGAACAGCGTCATGTCCGTCGTGCGCGCACTGGCTTCCCTCGGCGGCGACGACGCCACCGGAGCGGAGGAGAGGGCACGTCAACTGCACGACCTCGAGCAGCCCGAGGCGGAGGTCCGCTCCGAGGCGCGAGAAGACACCGGAGAGCCGCCACGGGTCGACCTCCGGGGAGCGGTCATCTACAGCCTCCAACTGACCGCGGGCGATGGGCAGATCATCGATCTGCGCAACTCGGTCCTGAACGCGCCGGTCCTACAAGCCGGGGATCAGCAGACCATCCGCATCAGCGGCCACCTGGTGGGTGGGGTGGCCGTGCAGGCGGGGGATCAGCAGGTCGTCCGTATCGGTGGCGACAGCGTGGGTGGGGTGGCTGTGCAGGCGGGGGACCAGCAGACCGTCCGCATCGGTGGCAGTGTGCGTCCGGCGCTGCCGGAAGGCGCGGGAAGCCTTGCGCCGGCCGTCGGTGACTCGGGCCTGCTCGACTCCCCGCACTTCAGCCTGGAGGGCCGCGCCGCCGTGCCCGGGCAGCTGCCCCGCAGGGGCTGAGTGGCTCCGGGGTCCGGGTGTCGCGGCCCGGGGGCGTGTCCGCTACGCCCGGGTGCAGGTGATGACGCGCTGCCCGCCGCCGAAGGTCAGCCGGATGGTGTCCTTCGTCACCTGCACGTCGAGGTCCCCGTCTCCGCCGACCTCGGCCCACCCGGACGCCAGGGGCAGGGTCCGGCTGAATCCGGCGGCAATCGTCTCCGGGACCTTGCCCACGGTGAGGGCGTCCGACTCCCGGCTCCCGTCGAGGAGCGAGACGACGCCGCCGTTGTACTGCCACTCTCCGGCGATGCCGCCCCACTGGGTGGTGTGCCGGCTGCCGTCGCCGCGAACGACGAGCCTGCCACGGTGGTCCTGGTCGGACTCGTAGGTCCTGGTGTCCTTCGCGAAGGCCACCAGGGTCTGTGCCTTGAGCTCCCCGCCCAGGTAGCGCAGTGCGTTCCGACGTCCCACCGAGTGGGCGAATCCTCCGATATCCATGCCGTCCCCCCCAAGAACGATCAGGAACCGTCAGGAGCCCTCAGGAGCCACCACACTACCGACCGGCGGCGCATGGCTGACGTCCCGTCATGGGCGGTGTTCAGCTGCCCGTGAGACGCCGGCGCCACCAGGCCGCCGCGTGCCAGGCGCCCGCCGGGGCGGCTCGCGGGTCGGGCAGGGTGCGGCGGCGGAACTCGGTGTCGAGCCGGTCGACGGCGGCGCGCAGCGGGGCCCCGGCGGGGCGGGGGAGCAGGCGCAGTGCCAGTTCGAGGGTGTCGCGGGCTTCGAGCGGGTCGCAGCAGGGGCAGTCGGACAGGGGGACGTACAGGTACTGGCCGGGCTGCCGGAGGAACCCCTCGTACGCGTGCAGGGCGTCGGCGACGGCGCCCGGCCACAGGCGCGCGGCCTCGAAGCGGCGGACGGCCGCGACCGTCCGTGCGGGCAGCCCCCGCAGCGGGCGGACGGGACGGTGCAGGGCGCGCCGCGGCACGGCGAGCAGGGCGCGGACGGCGCCGGGCGGCTTACGCGCCATCGGCCTTTCGGGGAGCGGTCACGGACCCCATGCTGGCAGAGCGCCCGCCGGCCGTCCGCCGGTTTTCCGCGAGCTCAGCGCTTCCGGCGGCGGCCGAGGCCGTGGGCCAGGGCGCCCGCGCTCAGCAGGAAGGCGGACAGGGCGGCCTGGGTGCCGAGCTCGGTGCCGGTGTCCGGGAGGCGGCCGTCGCCACCGGACGCGCTGAGCGCGGGAGTTGGCACGGGAGCCGGCGTGGGCGTGGGCGTGGGCGCGGGTGCGGGTGTGGGGGCGGTGACGGTCCAGTGGCCCTGGGCGTCGTTGTCGGTGGGGGAGGTGTCGGTGTCGGTGTCCGGGGTGGGCACGACCAGCGGGTTGAGGTGCTCGAAGACGGTGTCGGGGTAGCCGTCGCCGTCCAGGTCGGTGGCGGCGGACGGGGGAAGCGGCGCGACGTACGCGACGTTGTGCAGGTCCTGCGGGCTGCGGGCGCGGACGGTGGCGGTCAGGGCGGGGCCGTCGGTGCCGGCCGGGAGCTCGGTGGTGGCGGTGGCGGTGGCGGTCAAGCCGGAGACGGTGTGGCCGGGGCCGCTGAGGGAGACCAACTCGACCTCGGGCGGCAGCAGTTGGGTGATGCTCCAGCCGGCGGGGGCGGATCGCGGGCCCGCGTTGTGCGGGGTGAGAGTCCAGCAGATCTCGTCGCCGACCAGGTGCCCGGAGGACGGGTCGGGCCGCTCGGTGAGCGAGAGTTCGGCGCAGACGGTGGGGTACGGCGCCCGGGCGGTGGGCAGTTCGCGGACGGGCGCCGCCGCCGGCGTACTCCTCCGCCCCGTCGAGGTAGCCGGTGGCCCGGCAGGGCGCGCCCCAGTCGTTCCCAGGCGATCCGGGCGGTCTCCGCCCCCGTCACCACGGCCCGGACCGACCCTGCACCGGCCGCCACGAGCCCGCCGGCCAGGCCGGTCCCGTCACCGCACCCACCACGCCATCGCTGCCGCCAGCGCGGCCCAGCCGAAAGTCCTTTTCGCCTGGTGCCACCCTATTTCGACGGCATTCGCGGGCAGCCGAGGCGCGCGTGACCGGGCGGGCGCGGTGCCACGGGTGGCTGTGCGGGACCGGGTTCCGCCGGGGCCGGGGCCGGGGTCTGGCGGGCTCGGGGCCGTGCGGGGACGGGCCGTGCGGGACCGGTGCGTGTCGGGCTCGGGTTCTGGCGAGGCCGGGTCCTGCCGGGGGCGGCCCCGTCGTCCGTGTCAGCCCCCGTCGGTGTCGGCTCCGTCGGCGGCGGCCTCCAGGGCAGCGATGTCGAGCCGGCCCATCCGCAGCATCGCGGCGGTGGCCCGGCGGGCGCGCTCCGGGTCCGGGTCGCTGAGCAGTTCGGTCATCCGGCGCGGCACGATCTGCCAGGACAGGCCGTAGCGGTCCTTCAGCCAGCCGCACGGGCCCGGCGCGCCGCCGTCCGCCGTCAGCAGCTCCCAGTAGCGGTCCACCTCGGCCTGGTCGGCGCAGTCCACCTGCAGCGAGACCGCCTCGTTGAAGGTGAACTGCGGGCCGCCGTTCAGCGCCAGGAACTCCTGCCCGAACAACTCGAACGACACCAGCATCACGCTGCCCGGCTCGCCCGGCCCCGCCGCCGAGTAACGCTGCACGTCGGTGACCCGCCCGAACTCGAACACCGAGGTGTAGAACTCGGCGGCCTGCTCGGCCTGGTCGTCGAACCACAGGAAAGTGGTGATCTTCTGCGCCATCGGGAGGCTCCTCCGTTCCCGCACGGTCACCCGGCCGGTCGGCCGGACCCCTCCGACGGTAGGACGCGCGCGGCGGAACGCGGCGCAGGCGCGTCCGGGCGCGGGGCGGCCGGGGCCGAGTGGCCGGGGCGGATGGTCGACCGCCCGGTCGTGTCAGGATGGACGGCATGACCCTCCCCGAGTCGGCACTCCCCTCCGCGGCGGCGCAGGAAGCCGAGGATGCCGCCCAGAACGCCCTGGCCGCACCGCTGTTGGCGCTCTTCGCGGACCGCCTGTCGGCCGCCGTGCCGGTGGACGCGCTGTGGGCGCACGGCTCGCTGGCACACGGCGACTACCGGCACGGGCGCAGCGACCTCGACCTGGTCGCCGTCCTCCCGGCCGCCCCCGACGAGCCGGTGCGCGAACGACTGGCCGCGCTGCACCGGGAGTTGATCGCGGACCGGCCCGACGCGGTGCGGCTGCACTGCGCGTACGTGCCGCGCACCGGACTGGCCGACCCGGCCGTCGCGCACTTCGCCTTCGCCCAGGAGGAGCCGATGGACCGCCCGGTCACGGCCGTCACCCGGCGCGAACTGCTGGACGGCGGACGGGTGTTGGCGGGCGAGGCACCGAGCGCGCTACTGCCGCCGGTCGACGACGCCGAACTGCACGCGCACATCCGGACCGACCTGCGGGAGTTCTGGTACCCCGTCACCGCGCGGCCCGAGCCCTGGCAGCGCGACATCTGGGTCGACCACGGCCCGGTCACCGCCGTCCGCGCCACCGTCGCCCTGCGCGAGGGCCGGCTGATCAGCAAGCGCGAGGCGATCAGCCGCCTGCCCGCCCTGGGCGCCCCGGCCGGCCTCGCCGCGGACATCGCCGCCCGCCGCTACGGCGTCCCGCCCGCCCTGACCCCCGAGGCCCGGGACGAACGCGCCGAGCGGGCCCGGCTGTTCACCCGCGAGCTGATCGAACGGGCACTGGCCTGAGGGGTGTCGGCCTGGACGGTGTCGGCCTGGGCGGTGTTGTCGGGCCGGTGGGTGTCGGGCCGGGCGGGCCTCATCCGGCGTCGGCGAACAGCGCGGTGAGGCGGGGGAGCCGGGCGGCGGACTCCTCGGAGGTCCAGGCCGGGTCGGCGAACCCGGCGTTGCACGGGCTGTCGTGGCCGATCGCCTCCATCGCCTCCTCCAGGCCGTCCTCCTCGCCGGTGAGGCGCTCGTACGCCTCCTGGGCGCAGTAGTCCACCGACTCCCAGTCCGGGAAGTCGTGGTTCTCCCAGCGGCGGTAGGGCAGGGCGGCCAGGCGGCGGAGGGCCGGGTGACCGGCCAGGGCGTCCGGGTCGTGGACGGCCAGGTGGTGGGCGTCCTGGCCGAGACCGATCAGCCAGGCGTGGAAGTACCAGAGGCTGTCGTCGCTGACCCGGCCGCGCAGGACGAGCTTCGCCACCGCCAGGGTGGCCGGGGTGTCCAGCGGGGCGCGGGCCTCGTCCAGGCGCAACTGGAAGTCGAGGACCTCGGGCAGCGGCAGCCCGGCGAGCCGGTCGGTCAGCCGGTCGGCGCGGGTACAGGGCAGGTCGCCCGCCGCGCTCGACTCCACCAGGGTCCAGAAACCGTCCGTGTCCATGGTGGGGATCCTCGCAGCTATCGGTGACATGTCATGGGTTCGGGTTGGTGACGTGTCACGGTTTCGGGCCGGGCCGAGTCCGAGTCGGTGACGTGTCACGGTTCGGGGTGGCGGATAGGTGACGCGTCACCGGTTGGGGCCGGTTGGGGCCGGTCGGGGCAGCCATCCGTGACATGTCACGGGTCTGGGTCGGTGACGTGTCACGGTTCGGGGTCGCGGATGGGTGACGCATCATCGGTCGGGGTCGGGTAGGGCGGTCATCGGTGATATGTCACGGGTCCGAGTCGGTGACGTGTCACGGTTCGGGGTGGCGGATAGGTGACGCGTCACCGGTTGGGGCCGGTCGGGGCAGCCATCCGTGACATGTCACGGGTCTGGGTCGGTGACGTGTCACGGTTTCGGGCCGAGCGAGCCTCGCCCGGCCGGGCGCGGCCGGGGTCGGTGACGTGTCACGGATCAGGGCCAGCAGATAGGTGACATGTCACGGGGCGGCTCGGCTCAGCTCGGCTCGGGTCGGCGATAGGGCGGGGAAACGATGACACGTCACGGGCTTGACCTCAAGCGGACTTGATGTCACAGGATCGCCGTCAGGCCGGAACGACCGGCCCGCGAACGGGCGGAGAGACGATGCGCGCGGTGTGGTTGCGGGAGTTCGGCGGGCCCGAGGTGCTGGTGCCGGGGGCCGCGCCCGATCCGGTGCCGGGGGAGGGGCAGGTGCTGATCGACGTCGCGCACGCCAACCTGACCTTCGTCGAGACCCAGTTCCGGGCCACCGGGCGCGGGCCGTTCGCCGGGCGCCTGCCGATGATCCCGGGGAACGGGGTCGGCGGCACCGTCACCGCGCTCGGCCCCGGCGCCGACCCCGGCTGGCTGGGGCGGCGGGTGGTCTCCGCGACCGGCGGGAGCGGCGGGTACGCCGAACTCGCCGCCGTCCCGGCCGAGGGCCTCCACCCCGTTCCTGACGGCCTCCCGCTGGACGCCGCCACCGCCCTGCTCGCCGACGGCCGCACCGCCCGGCTCCTGCTGGAGACCGCCGCGCCCGCACCCGGCGAACGCGTCCTGGTGACCGCCGCCGCGGGCGGGGTCGGCACGCTGCTGGTCCAACTCGCCACCGCCGCCGGCGCCCACGTCGTCGCCGCCGCCGGCGGCCCCCGCAAGCTCGCCCTCGCCGCCGAACTCGGCGCCCCCGAGACCGCCGACTACCTGCGGCCCGACTGGGCCGACCGGATCGCCCCCGTCGACGCCGTCCTCGACGGCGTGGGCGGCGCGCTCGGCCGCGCCGCCGTCGACCTGCTCCGCGACGGCGGGCGCCTGATCAACCACGGTCTGGCCGGCGGTGCCTGGACCGACCTCCCGGCCGACGAGGCCGCCGCCCGCCGCCTCACCGTCCTCGCCCTGCGCCCCACCCCCGCGAGCACGCGCGCCGCCACCGGGCACGTCCTCGCCGAAGCCCGCGCGCACCGGCTGCGCCCCGTCATCGGCCGCCGCTTCCCGCTGGAGCGCGCCGCCGACGCGCACCGCGCCATCGAGGCCCGCGACACCCTCGGCAAGACCCTGCTGGACGTCGACGGCTGAGGCCCGCGACCGGGCGGACGGGGGAGCGGCGGCCGGGCCGGGCGCCGAAACCCGGTCGTGTGCGGCGCGTCCGCGCCGCTAGCATCCCGGCATGCCCGACCAGTCGACGTCCCAGCCCGTACGCCCGCTCCCGCCCCGACCCGCGCACTTGCCCGCGTACCCGCCCGCGTACCCGCCCAGGCCCCGGCCCGGCGACCGGATCGCGATCGTCTCGCCGGGCTTCGCCGGGCCGGGCGCCTTCCCGCTCCCGTACGAGCTCGGACTGCGCCGCCTGCGCGAGGAGTTCGGCCTCGAACCCGTCGAGTACCCGACCACCCGCAAGCTCGGCGCCACCCCCGCCGAGCGCGCCGCCGACCTGCACGCCGCGTTCGCCGATCCGACGGTCACCGCCGTGATGGCCAGCATCGGCGGCGACGACCAGCTCACCGTCGTCCCGCACCTCGACGCCGAACTGCTCCGGGCCCACCCCAAGCCGTACTTCGGCTACAGCGACAACACCAACCTGCTCGACTTCCTGCACCGCCAGGGCATCGTCTCCTACCACGGCGCCGCCCTGATGACCCAGCTCGGCCGGCCCGTCGCCGTCCACCCGCTCACCGCCGCCTCGCTGCGCGCCGCGCTCTTCGACGGCGGCACGTACGAGCTCACCGCCGCCACCGACACCAGCACCGCCAACGGCCGCTGGGAGGACCCGGAGACCTTCACCCGCGAGCCCGCCACCGAGCCCGCCACCGGCTGGCACTGGCACCGCCCCGACCGCGTCGTCGAAGGCCCCAGCTGGGGCGGCAACCTGGAGATCCTGCACTGGATGGCCGCCGCCGACCGGCTGCGCCCGGCCGAGGCGTACGCCGGCGGCGTGCTGCTGATCGAGACCTCCGAGGAACTGCCCAGCGGCACCGAGGTGTTCCGGATCCTGCGCAACCTCGGCGAGCGCGGCCTGCTCCGGCAGTTCCCCGCCGTCCTGGTCGGCCGCGCCATGGCCTGGAGCTTCGAACACCCCCACGACGCCGCCGCCCGCGCCCACTACCGCGCCGAACAGCGCGCCGCCGTCCTCCGCGCCCTGGCGGCCTACGCCCCCGAGGCGACCGCCGTCTTCGACGTCGACTTCGGCCACACCGAACCGCAGCTCGTCATCCCCTACGGCGGCCTGGTCCGCGTCGACGGGCCGGCCCGCCGGATCACCGTCACCTACTGAGGGGAAAGGGCCAAGAGGGGACGCTCACCCCGGCCGACCGCCGCCCGGCGGGCCACCGGGGGCAGCGCCAGGGCCGCCGCCGCGAACACCGCGGCCAGCGACGCCCAGCCCGCGGTGCCGTGCGGCAGGACGAGGACGGTCAGGGCGGCCGGGGCGAGCGCCTGGCCGAGGGCGACACCAGTGTGCAGGACGCCCTGGTACGCGCCGTGCGCGTGCTCGGGCGCCAGCCCGTACGACAGGGCCCAGCTGCCCGCCTGCGACAGCACCTCGCCCGCCGTCAGCAGCACCACCGCGCCGACCAGCACCGCGACCGCCACCCCCGGCGTCCGCCCGGCCGCCCCCGCCAGGGCCAGGCAGGCCGCGCCCACCAGCAGCCCGCCGCGCCGGAACGAGCGGGCCGCCCCCGCCAGCCCCGCCACCCGGCGGGCCGCCGCCACCTGCGCCAGCGCGACCAGCGCCGTGTTGGCCAGCAGCAGCCAGCCCGTCACCGCCGGACCGGCCGCCGTGTGGCCGAGCGTCCACAGCGGCAGCCCCACCTCCAGCACCACGTACAGCGTGTTCACCACCGCGTTCAGCGCCGCCACCCCCAGGAACGGCACGTCCCGCAGCGGCCGCGCCGCCCCCGGACCGGCCGCGCCCCCGGCCGGCGCCGCCCCCGTCGGCACCGCCCGCAGCGGCAGCAGCGCCAGCAGGTACGCCGCCGCGCTCGCGCACACCGCCGCCCGCAGCCCGACCCGGCCGCCGTGCGCCGTCACCAGCGCGCCGAGCGCGGCGCCCGCCCCGATCCCGACGTTGTTCAGCGCCCGCAGCACGGCCAGCGCCCGGGTCCGCGACCCGGCCGGCAGCGCGTGCGCGTACAGCGTCGACCTGGCCACCCCGTTCGCCCGGGACGCCGTGCCCGTCACGCACACCAGCACCACGAACAGCCACAGCGACCCCGCGCACGCGAACACCGCCGTCGCCGCCGCCTGCACCACGTGCACCACCACCAGCACCGGCTTCGCCCCCCACCGGTCGCACAGCCGCCCCACCGGCAGCGCCGCCGGCACCCCGCACAGGCCCGCCGCCGTCAGCGCCGCGCCCACCACCCCCGCCGAGAACCCCAGCCCGCGGGTGAACCAGAGCGCCCCCACCGTCAGGAACAACCCGTTGCCCACCGCGTTGACCAGCAGCAACGCGGCCAACCGGCGGACCACCGGGGAGCGCGAGGGAGGAGGGGACAGCGGGGGAGAAGAAGGGGACAGCGGCGGGGAAGTGGTCACTGCGTTCATGCCGGACAGCACACCCCCGGGCCGTTCGGACCGGAACCGATTTACCCTGGCGGTCAATGATCCGCTTCCGGCTCCGCCTCGCCGACCTCGCCGCCACCTCCTTCGGGTACTCCCCGCTCCAGGAGGCGGTGCTCAGCCTGCGCATGTGGACCCACCACGCCCACCGCTTCCCCGCCCTGCGCCCCGCCTTCGCGGCCCTGCGCCCCGCCTTCGAACGGCTCGACGCGCACCCCCTGCTGACCGCGCTGGTCGCCCGCCGCCGCTACTGGGTCCCCGACCTGCTCACCCCGCGCCCCGCCGTCCCCGCCCCCGCCCTGCGCGACGAACTCGCCGCCCTGCGCGCCACCGACCCCGCCCGGCTGCGCCCCGGCCTCGAACAGACCTTCCACCCGCTCGGCGAACCCGTCCCGCCCGTCCTCGCCGCCGGCCTGCGCCACCCCGACCGGCTGCTCGCCGACCTCGCCGACGCCCTGGAGACCTACTGGCACACCTGCCTCGCCCCGCACTGGTGGCCCCGGGCCCGCACCGTCCTCACCGCCGACCTCGCCCACCGCGCCCGCACCCTCGCCGAAGGCGGCGCCGACGCCCTGTTCCACGGCATCAGCGCACGGCTCTCCTGGGCCGACGACACCCTCACCATCCGCCGCGGCGGCCCCTGGCCGTCCACCCCCGACGACATCCCCGTCGACGGCCGCCGCCTGCTGCTCACCCCCAGCTGCTTCGCCGACGGCGTCTCCACCATGCTCGACCGCGACGCCCCGCCGCACATCGTCTACGCCACCCGCGGCCTCGCCACCCTCGCCGAACGGCCCCCGCCACCCGCCCCGCAGGCCCTCACCGGCCTGCTCGGCGCCACCCGCGCCCGCCTGCTGGTGCTGCTCGCCGACGACGGCCCCGCCACCACCACCGAACTCGCCCACCGCCTCGCCGTCACCCCCGCCGCCGTCAGCCGCCACCTCACCGCGCTGCGCACCGCCGCCCTGCTCGAACGCACCCGGCACGGCCGGCACGTCCACTACCGCCCCACCCCGCTCGGCGCCGCCCTGCGACACGGCGAACCGCACCCCTGACGCCCCCGGCGCCGGAGCTCCGGTGACCCCGGAGCCAGTGCCGGACCACCCCGGCGGGCGGCTGCCGGCGACCGGGGCGGGCGGGCTCGGGCCGGTCGCCGCCGGGGCGGGGCTGAGCCCGGCGGTCGGCGGCGGGGCGCTGCTGTTCGCGCGCAACCGCCTTCGGCGGCGCGGGCGTTGAGCGGGATCACTGGCCCTGGAGGTGCCAGCCGATGGTGCCGGCCGGCGGCGGGTCGGGCTCCAGGCCCTTGTGCAGGGTGACGGCGAAGGCGGTGAACAGCCCCGCCGCCAGCAGCACGGTCACGATCAGCAGCCCGGTCGTTCCGACGGACTCGTCCGCGCGCAGGACCCGGCTCGGACGGCGCGGCCGGTAGCGGATCGCCACGACGTCGCCCTCGACCAGGTGGCGGGCGGCCAGTTGGGCCCGGTGCGCGGCGCCGTCGGGGGTGTGGAACTCGACGATCGCCCGGCGCTGGGCCCGCCGGTTGTCGCGGGCGGGACGCACGAACGTCCGCAGGCAGCGCGCCCGCGCGGTCACCCCCTCGGCGGCCCACCGCCGCCCCCGCCGCAGCACGGCGGGAACACCCGCCGCCAGCAGGGCCGTTCCGGCCGTACCCGTGACCCCCGCCGCCACCAGCATCGCCGTGTAGGCCATCGATGCCGCCCCTCCCGTTCCCACCCGTACCCCGGCCACCGGGGCCGTCCAAGTGTGCGGCCCCGGAGGCCGGCGGACGAGGGGCCGGGGGAGGTCGGGACGCGCCCGTGACACGGCGGTGACTCCGCCGGGACGGGCGGCGCGGCACCGGGAGCTCGGGCGGTCAGGTTCCGACGCCCGGGAACCGCGGCACCGGCAGTACCGTCGGCACCGGCAGCGCGGCCGGTGCCGAGGCCGACCGCACCGGGATGCCCACACGACAACTCACGTCGCGGCCAAGGACATTCACGACGATACCCAGGGCGACAGGGAAGCCGGCGCCGGCACCGGACGGCCGCCGCCGGCGAGGAACGCACCCGCCGGACGACCCCGGGCCCGCCCGCGGCCGCCGCGCCGTCCGAAACCGCGCCCCGGACGCCCGCGCGCCTCCCGGGACCCGGCCTGGCCCGCCCGCCCGGGGACCACGTATCGTGGCCGGGATCGGAGCGTGGTGGGGGACACCACGGCGTACAGGCACGACGTCGCGCGGGCGACGGACGGGGGCGGTGACCGAACGGTGGCTGACGTGGCATCGACGAGTGGCGGCGGCCCGGTGGACACCGACCCGGAGGAGACGGTCAAACTCCCCCCGAGCGCGTCCGCCCCGGAACAGGCGCCCCCCGTGCTGGAGAAGACGCTCGAAATCCCGCCCGGAGCCGACCCGTTCGCCACCTCCATCAACCTGGTGGTCCCGGACGCCGCGCTCGGCGCCACCCGCACCATCCCGCTGCCCACGCCCACGCCCACCCCCGCCGGCGGCACCCCGCTGCCGCCGCCCGCCGCCCCGCCCGTCGCGGCCCCGCCCGCCCAGGCCACCGGCTGGACCGGCGCCTTCCAGATCGCGCCCGCCGAACCCCGGCCCGGCACCGGGCACGCGCCCGCCGTCCCGCCGGCCGTTCCGCCGGTGGTGGTGCCCGCGCCGCACGGCGCGCACGCCGCGCCCGTCGCGCACGGCATCGGCGGCGGCCTGCGCGGACGCGTCCTGGTCATCGAGGGCGGTTACGGCGGCGGCCGCCGCTGGGGGCGCGGCGGTGTCGGGCAGCCCTCGGTGCTCTCCGCCGCGCTGGCCGGCGTCGCCCCCCAGGTGCTGCTCTCCGCCGACCAGGTCGACGCCGTCCACCTGCCCGGCGCCAGCGACCCGCAGACCGTGCTGGCCCACCTGCGCGCCGCCGCCCGCCATCCCGGCCCGCTGCTGATCCACCTCGGCGGCCACCTGATCACCGACCGGCGCGGCGAACAGCTCTACCTCTCGCTGCGCGAGAACAAGCCCTCCGAGAGCCTGCCCTGGTCCGCCGTCGCCAACGAACTCCGGCACCGCGGAACCGAGTTGGACACCCTGGTGATCGGCGACCTGAGCGCCGACCAGGTGGTCTGGCCCGGGCTCGCCGCCACCGCCGGACAGCAACTCTCCGACGGCGTACCGCTCTGGGCGATCGTCAACCACGACCCCGACCAACTCGGCACCTTCACCCGGGCGTTGATCGAGACCCTGCACCGCGGCCGCCCCGGCGCCGAGCAGTTCCTCACCCCCGAACTCGTCCGCCAGCAGGTCCATTCGGTGCTGCGCCCCGACACCGTCGCGATCGCCGCCCACCCCGCCGACCGGCCCTACTTCCGCAACACCGCCCGGCAGATCGGCACCGGCGAACCGGCGGCCCTGGCCGCCCCCCTGGCCGCCGCCCCGGCGCGCGCCGAGAACGGCCCGCCGCCGGCCGCCGCCGCGCCCGAGCCCACCCGGCCCCGGCTCGCCCCCGGCTGGACGCCGCGCGGCCTGGTCTCGCTGCGCAAGGCCGGCGTCCCGGCCACCCCGCCGCGCCGGAAGATGATCGTCTCGCTGGTCAAGGGCGAGCCGATGGTCCCCGCGGACGCGCTCGCCGCCACCGGCACCATCCCGCTGGTCCAGCCCGGCTCGTCCGCCGCCCCCGCCGTCTCCGGCGCCGCCGCTGCCGCCGTGCGGGTGCCGTTGGAGAAGCCGGGGACGGACGCCCCGCCGCCCCGGGTCGAGCTCGGCAAGGGCGGGAGCGCGGTGGCCGATCCGCTCGCCGCGACCGTCCCGCTCGACAAGCCGACCGCTCCCGCTGCTCCCGCCGCCGTTGCCGCGTCGCTGCTCGAACGCGCCCCCGAGCCGGAGCCGGCCCCCCGGCACGACCCGCTCGCCGCCACCGCCCCGCTGCCTGGCCCGGACGCCGTCGCGGCGACCGTCCCGCTCGGCAAGCCCGCCGCCGTACGGCTCGGCAAGCCCGGCAGCGTCCCGCTCGGCAAGCCGGCGGCGCAGGCCCCGGCGGCGGAGGCCGCGCCCGCCGCGCCCGCCGGGTCGGCGGTCGACCAGGTGCCGCCGCAGGAGTACCTGGAGGCGATCGGGGAGATCGTCCGCAGCGCCGAGGCGGGCGACCACGGCACCGCGTCGGCGCTCGCCCTCGCGCTCGAAGAGAAGGCCGTCGGCGCGTACGGGGAGCAGGCGACCGTCGTGCTACAGGTCCGCCAGGTCCGCGCGCACGTCAGCCGGGTCGGCGGGCGTCCCGCCGTCGCCGCCGAGCTCTACCGCGAGGTCGCCGCGGCGCTGCTGCGCACCGACGGTCCCGAGCACCCCGAGACCCAGCGCGCCGTCACCAACGCCGAAGCCTGCTGGCGCGCCGTCAAGGACACCGCGGAGGCGATCCGGATCGCCCCCGACATCATCGAGCTGCGCGCCCACCTGCCCGGCCCCGACAACCGCAAACTCCGGGCCGCCGAACGCTACTTGCGCCAGCTCGCGGAGGCCCGGGCGTAACCCGGGGCGCGCGCCCGGCCGGGCGGCGGGGCCGGCGTTCGGCGGGGTGTGCGCTCGCGGGAGGTTCCCCTCTGCGGTGTCGGCCGTTCCCGGGGCTGCCCGGGGGCGTGCTCCGGGTGCGTGCTCCGGGTGTGTTCAGGGGGTGAGCAGCCGCCAGGCCCCCTCGGAGACGACCTCGACGGTGCCGTCGACGACCCTGAGGGCCGTCTCGTCGTCGATCGCGTAGCCCGGGCAGGGGAGCCGGGCGGCCCAGGCGATCGCGTCGGCCGTGCTGTTCTCCGGGCAGTCCGGGTGGTCGAGGTGCGGGAAGACCGCGAAGTCGACCACGCCCAGGGCCGTGTCGCCGCCCGTCGGCGGCGTCCAGTCGACGAACTCCTCGCCGACCCAGGGAGCCATCACCATGCTGCCCGCGCTGACGCCGACGACGACCGCTTCCAGCGAGGGCAGCAGCTCCGCCAGCCCGGACTCGCGCATCCAGTGAGCGAGGTAGAGCGAGTCGCCGCCGCTCAGCAGCAGGGCGTCGGCCTCCTCGACCCAGGGGAGCCAGCGTTCGCGCCCGACGCTGGGCAGTGCGGTGAGCTCCAGCACGCCCAGGGACTTCCAGCCCAACTCGGCCAGCGGCGTCCTGCTCCGCCCGGAGGCCACCCGCCACGCCGCGGCCGGCCCGCCCATCGGGTGCACCGCGGTGGGGACGACGAGCGCGTTCGCCTCGGAGAGCGGCCTGCCGAGGAGGTCGACCAGCGCGCCGCGGATGCTCTCGTTGGTGACGCCCGCGGAGGTGAGGAGGAGCTTCATGGTGCCCTTTCGCGAAGGCTGCGAAGGCTGCGAAGGCCGTGAAGACCGTGGAAGCCGTGGAAGCTGCGTCGGCCGCGACGGCCTGGCGGCCCGGTGGGAATGCCGGACCGCCACGCTAGCTCCCCGCACCGACAGCGCGGCGGGGCCGTCAGGTTGCCTAGCGCGCGCCGCCGTTGACGTACAGCGTCTGGCCGCTGACGTACGAGGCCTCCTCGCTGGCCAGGAAGGCGACCACGGCGGCGACCTCCTCGGGGCGGCCGACGCGGCGCAGCGGGGTGCGGGCGGCGACCTCGGCCTGGTGGTCCTCGGGGGTGGCGCCGACGCGTTCGGCGGTCGCGGCGGTCATCGAGGTGGCGATGTAGCCGGGCGCGACGGCGTTCACGTTGACGTTGTAGGGGCCGAGTTCGATGGCCAGGGTGGCGGTGAGGCCCTGGATGCCGGCCTTGGCCGCCGCGTAGTTGGCCTGGCCGCGGTTGCCGAGCGCGGAGCGCGAGCTGAGCGAGACGATCTTGCCGTACTTCTGGGCGACGAAGTACCGCTGGGCGACGTGCGCGCAGTTGTAGGCGCTGGTCAGATTGACCGCGAGGACGGTGTCCCAGTCCTGCTTGGGCATCTTGAAGAACAGGTTGTCGCGGGTGATCCCGGCGTTGTTGACCAGGATGTGCACCCCGCCCAACTCCTCGGCCACGGCGGCGAACACGGCCTCCACCGCGTCGTAGTCCGCCACGTCGCAGCCGAACCCGCGCGCTCGGCCGCCGGCCGCCGTGATCTCCTTGACGGTGCCCTCGGCGCGCTCCGCCGTGAGGTCGACCACGGCGACCGCCGCGCCCTCCGCGGCCAGCAGCCGGGCCGTCGCCGCGCCGATGCCCTGCGCGGCCCCGGTCACCACCGCCACCTTGCCGTCGAACCTGCCCATCGTCGCACTCCTGTTCTGATGATCCGTCATGTCAATGGGTGGAGAAGGGAGTTCAGTCACGCTCGACCAGGACGGCGGAGCCCTGGCCGACGCCGACGCACATGGTGGCCAGGCCGCGGCGGGCGCCGGTGCGGCGCATCCGGTGCAGCAGGGTGGTGAGGATCCGGGCGCCGGAGCAGCCCAGCGGGTGGCCGAGCGCGATCGCCCCGCCGGAGGGGTTGACCAGCTCCGGGTCGAGGCCCAACTCGCGGACGGAGGCCAGCGCCTGGGCGGCGAACGCCTCGTTGAACTCGGCGCTCTCCAGGTCGGCGAGCTTCCAGCCGGAGCGCTCCAGCACCCGCCGGGTGGCCGGCACCGGGCCGATGCCCATCACGTCCGGGTGGACGCCCGCCGAGGCGCCCGCGACGTACCGGCCGAGCGGCTCCAACTCCAGCTCGGCCAGCGCCCGTTCGCTGACCAGCAGCAGCGCGGCCGCGCCGTCGTTCATCGGCGAGGCGTTGCCCGCGGTGACCGTCCCGCCGGGCCGGAACACCGGCTTCAGGGCGGCCAGCTTCTCGGCGGTGGTGTCGGGCCGGATCGACTCGTCGCGGTCGACCACCACTCCGTCCGGCCTTGCCACGGGCAGAAGTTCGGCGTCGAAGTGCCCCGACTCCCTTGCGGCGGCGGCCAGTCGGTGGCTGCGCAGGGCGAACTCGTCCTGGGCGGCGCGGTCGACGCCGTAGCGGGCGGCGACCTCCTCGGCGGTCTCGCCCATCGACAGGACGCCGTGCAGCTCGCGCATCCGCGGGTTGGTCATCCGCCAGCCGAGCCGGGTGTCGAAGGTCTCCATCCGGTGCGGCAGCGCCTCGTCCGGGCGGGGCAGCACGAACGGGGCGCGGCTCATCGACTCGCAGCCGCCCGCGACGACGACGTCCGCCTCGCCGGAGCCGATCGCCCGGGCGGCCGTGGTGACGGCCTCCATCCCGGACGCGCAGAGCCGGTTGACGGTCGCGCCCGGCACGCTGTCCGGCAGCCCGGCCAGCAGGACGGCCATCCGGGCCGGGTTGCGGTTGTCCTCGCCGGCCTGGTTGGCGGCGCCCCAGTACACGTCGTCGATCCGCGCCGGGTCCAGCGCGGGGACCCCGGCGAGCAGCCCGCGCAGCACGGCCGCCGACAGGTCGTCGGGCCGGACGGCGGACAGCGCGCCGCGCAGCCGCCCGATCGGGGTGCGGCGGGCGGCGGCGATGAAGACCGGAAGCACTTCGGCGGGCTCCTTGTCGTGAGGGTGGAGGGAGGGGAGGCGGGGGCGGGTGGGGGTGGGTCAGAAGGCGTTGACGCCGGTCAGCGCCCGCCCGATCAGCAGTTTGTGGATCTGGCTGGTGCCCTCGTACAGGGTCATCACCCGGGCGTCGCGCAGGTACTTGCCGACCGGGTACTCGTCGATGAATCCGTAGCCGCCGAACACCTGCAGCGCGTTGTTGGCGCAGCGCACCGCCGCCTCCGAGGCGAACAGCTTGGCGACGGACGACTCGGCGGCGAACGGCAGCCCCCGGTCGATCAGGTCGGCGACCCGCCAGGTCAGCAGCCGGGCCGCGTCCACGTCGACGGCGATGTCGGCGAGCAGTTCCTGTACCAACTGGTGGGCGGCGATGGGCTTTCCGAACTGCTCGCGCTCCCCGGCGTAGCGCACCGCCGCGTCCAGCGACGCCTGCGCGATGCCCACGCAGCCCGCCGCGACCGACATCCGGCCCTTGGCGAGGGCGGCCATCGCGACCGCGAAGCCCCCGCCCTCCGCGCCCAGCCGGGCGCCGTCCGGCACCCGGACCCGGTCCAGCACCAGCTCGGCGGTGGCCTGCCCGCGCAGCCCCAACTTGCCGTGCACCAGCCGCCGTTCGAAGCCGGGCGCGTCGGTGGGCACCAGGAAGGCGGTCACCCCGCGGTGCCCCGGGCCGCCGGTGCGGGCGAAGACCAGGGCGACGTCCGCCCACGTCCCGTTGGTGATGAACATCTTCGTGCCGGAGAGCAGCCAGCCGTCGCCGTCCCGCTCGGCCCGGGTGGTCAGGTTCGCCGCGTCCGACCCGGTGCCGGGCTCGGTCAGCGCGAAGCAGCCCAGCGCCTCGCCCGCGCACAGCCGGGGCAGCCAGGCGCGCTTCTGCGCCTCGGTGCCGAACGCGTTCACCGACTTGGCGACCAGCCCCAGCGAGACCGACACCACGCCGCGCACCGAGGAGTCGCCGCGTCCCAGCTCCTCCAGCACCAGGCAGTACGCCAGGTGGTCGCCGCCGCTGCCGCCGTACTCCTCGGGCAGGGTCAGACCGAGGAAGCCCAGGTCGCCGAGCTTCCCGACGACGCCCAGGTCGATCGACTCGGCCCGGTCCCACTGCGCCGCGAACGGCGCGATCTCGCGGTCGGTGAACGCGGCCGCCAACTCCCGTACGGCGGCCTGCTCCTCGGTCAGTTCCAGATCCACGCGGCGACACCCCGAACACTCGGTACCCACTCGGCGATCCGGCGCCGCCGATGAACCAGCCGTTAAACCAGTCGTTAAACTAGCAGTGCAAGTTTTACGGTGACTGTAACCCGCCCGGGCCGGACACGGAAGAGCACCCGCCGGACCACCCCCGACCGCCTGCGACAATGACCCGGACCCAGCCAGCCCGCGCGCCCCAGGAGGCGGAGATCGCCCGGCCCCGCACCCCCCTGCTCAGCCGCGACCGCATCATCACCGCCGCGCTCGCCCTGATCGACGCCGAAGGGCTGCCCGCCCTCTCCACCCGCCGGCTGGCCGCCGAACTCTCGGTCAGCGGACCCTCGCTGTACAACCACTTCGCCACCAAGGACGACCTGCTCGACGCCGTCGTCGACAGTGTGATGGGCGAGGTCGACCTCACCGTCTTCGACGCGCCGGACGACTGGCGCACCGCCCTGCGCGCCTGGGCCCGCTCCTACCGCGCCGCCCTGGCCGCCCACCCCCACCTGGTGCCCGTCCTCGCCCAGGGCCCCGGCCGCCGCCCGCACGCGCTGCGCCTCGCCGACGCCGTCTTCGGCTGCCTGGTCGAGGCCGGCTGGCCGCGCGGCCAGGCCACCCGGATCGGCGCCCTGATGCGCTACTTCGTCACCGGCTCCGCGCTCGGCTCCTTCGCCGCCGGGTTCCCCGACGACGCCGCGCTCTACGACGCCGCCGACTACCCCCACCTCGGCGACGCCCACCGCCTCGCCGAACACCGCCGGGCCGTCGACGAGGGCGCCTTCGAGACCGGTCTCGACGCCCTCCTCGACGGCCTGGAACTGCGCTACCGCCGCCTGCCGGGCTGAGCCCGGCTCACGCCTCCTCGTGGTCGCGGCAGCCCCCGACGCATGCCGCGGGCTCCGGCAGCGTCCAGTCGAACGGCAGGAAGTCCATCGCCGCCTGCGAGTCCGCGACCAGCTCCGGCAGGCCCGCCGGGCGGCGCAGCAGACAGCGGTGGCGCAGCAGTTCCTCGGCCTCGGCCCGGGTCAGCCCCTCCACCCGGTGGTGGTTCGACAGCCGGTCGGGGTCGCGCACCACGTTCAGCCGGTCGCCGTCCGCCGTCCGGAAGTCCATCCGGAGGTTGGTGCCCCACTGCGAGTTCGACCCCCAGCCGTGCGACAGGTCGACCGGCGGCCGCCCGCGCCGTCGGAACGCCCAGTACATCGGTGAGGCGTCCGCCCAGCCCGGCTCGGCCACCCGGGCGCCCGCCCGGACCCGCACGCCCGCCCGGACGAACAGCAGCTCCCCGAAGGTGAACCCCGGCCAGAGCACGTCCAGCAGCTCGATCGGCGCGTCCGGGTCCTCGGCGGGCACCAGTTCGGCGATCTCGTGCAGGAACGGGTCGAAGCCGCCCTTCGCGCCGGTCCCGGTCATCCCGAGCCGGGTGAAGAACGCCCGGTACCCCGCCAGGTCCAGGCCCAGCCGGGTCCCGTCCCGGGCCGGTCCGTCGCCGTACGGCGGCTGGAACTCCGTGGCGAGCGCGTCCGCGGTCCGGCTGAGCGCGTACAGCTCCTCCGCCAGCGTCCGCCGCTCGTCCTCGGGCTGAGCGGTGAACGTGTCGTACGCGGCCGCCGCCGCCAGCCGCTCCGGATAGCCGGGCAGCGCCTGTGCGGCCCAGCCGTCCAGTACCGCCGCCGTCGTGCCCTCGCCGCCCATCCACATCAGCGCCTCGTACAACTCCCGTCCCGCGCCCAGCGGTTCGGACCCGGAGGTCGGGAACAGCGCCTTGCGCAGCGCCCGCCGCAGCTCGGCGGCCGGGTCGCCCGCGTGGTACGGGTGCTCGCTGGGCTCGATGCCGTCCAGGAACTCCTGGTAGCGCAGCGCGAAGTGCACGTGCACCAGTGGTGCGGCGATCTCCAGGGCCTGTTCGGGGCGGCTGTCCGGGGCGAGTTCGCGCCAGGCCGCCGCCCAGCGGGCCCGGACGTCCGCCCAGCGCTCGGGGGAGAGGAACGGCTGCGGCCGCAGCCCGTCCAGGGCCGGGTGGCCCCAGGCCGCGTCCGAGAAGTCCAGGACGGTCGCCCGCCCGCCGTCGAACCGCCAGTTGCCCGGGTGGAAGTCGCCGTGCACCACCGTCAACGGCAGCCCGCAGCCGTCGAGTTGCTCCGCCAGCTCGGGCAGGTGATCGGCCAGCCGCCGGGCCTGCGCGTACTCCGCCGCCGACAGCTCCGGGCGCAGCCGCTCCAGCAGCGCCGGGAAGCGCGCCGCCAGCGCGGCCGGCGAGCAGTCCGCCAGCCCGTCCGGGCCGTCCACCGCCGACGCCGCCTGCGCGGCCGCCCAGCGGTCGACGGCGCTCAGCATGCCGTCCTCCGGCACGCCCCAGCAGTCCGCGCCCGGCACGTCCGCGAGCAGCGCGCGCCGCCCGTCCGAGGCCAATACCCTTGGCGTAAGACCCGGTTGGACCGCCTCGACCCGGGTGATCACCGCCGCCTCCGGCACCGCGAACGGCGGCGTGCTCTTCAGCCAGACCGGGCCGTCGGCGGTCGGGAACCGCGACAGCGCCGACAGGTTCCAGCTCCGCACCTGCTCCACCGGGCCGGTCCTCGGGCGGCCGAGCTTCGCCAACTCGCCGTCCGCCCAAGCCCATTCGCCCGCCAGACCGTCCGCCCGCGCCCAGTCCAGCCGCAGCGGGTGCCCGGCGTCGTCCGAGCGTCCGACCGGCGCCAATACGCCGGTCGGACGCTCGGACGCCACCGCCAGGTACACCACCTCGCCGCCCCGGCCGCCCTCGCCGCCCGCCACCGACAGCAGCCGCAGCACCGCCAGTGGCACCCCCGCCAGCCGGGAGGCCGCCGCGGCCACCTCCCCGATCTGCGCCCAGTACGGCGACTCGGCCGCGATCGGCCCCACCGCCCCGACGCGCTCGCCCCGCCACTCGACCACGACGGTCGCCGTCCGCTGTTCAGTCATCTGCACCGGGGCATTCTCCGGACCGGGCAGGGGGCCCGCCACCGAATATCGGACGGCCCGCCGCACCCCACCGCCCGTTCGCCCGTCCGGGGGCCCGGCCGTGACCACGGAGCCCCCCGGGGAGTTCCACCGGGCGGTGGACCCCCTCCACCTCCGTGGGCAGCGGCACTGCCCGGAGAACGCCCGGCCCCGGCCCCGGCCGTCGGCGGCGGAGGTGACGGACGTGGCGGGACGCGTACGGGTGGGCAGGCCGCTGACGCCGGGCGCGGTCGCGGACCGCTACGACGCGGTGGTGGTCGGCTCCGGCGCCGGCGGGCTCACCACCGCCGTCTGCCTGGCCCGCCAGGGACGCCGGGTCGCCGTGTTCGAACAGCACTACACCGCGGGCGGCTACACCCACGCCTACCGGCGCCGCGACTGGGAGTGGGACGTCGGCATCCACTACGTCGGCCAACTCGCCCCCCGCGAACCGGTCCGGATGCTCTCCGACTACCTGACCGGCGGCACCCTGCGCTGGGCCCCCGTCGGAGATCCGTGCGACGAGTACCGGCTGGCCGGCGAAGTCCACCGGGGCCCGGTCGGCTTCGCCGCCCACCGGGCCGAACTGGCCGCCCGCTTCCCCGCCGAGCGGCCCGGCATCGACGCCCTGTTCGCCCTGGTCGCACGCTGCCGGGCGGTCCTCCCCGCGCTGGCGCTGGGCCGTCTCTCCGGCCCGGTCGCCCGCCGGCTGGCCCGCCTGCTGCGCGCGGCGGCCGTCCCGCCCGAGGCGATGCGCCCTGCCCGGGAAGTGGTGCGCCGGCTGATCGGCGACGAGCGCCTGCGGCAGGCCGTCCTCACCCGCAGCGCCCTGCTGCTCGCCGACTCCACCGCCAACCTGCCGTTCTTCCTGCTCGCCGTGATGTTCGAGCACTTCCGCACCGGGGCCTGGTACCCCGTGGGCGGCAGCGCCGCGATCGCCCGCGCCATGCTCGACCCGGTCCGCGCCGCCGGCGGCGAGGTCTTCGTCCGGGCCCCGGTCGCCCGGATCGAACTCGACGGGACCCGGGCCGCCGGCGTCCTCCTCGCGGACGGCACCCGGGTGCGCGCCCCCGTGGTGGTCAGCGCGGCGGGCGCGCACCACACCTACCGCACCCTGCTCCCCGGAGCCGGAACCGGTCGGCCGCACCCCGCCGTGGACCGGCTGGACGGCATGCGGCGCGGCTTCCCGTTCGTGGTGCTCTTCGTCGGACTCGACGGCGACCCCGCCGAGATCGGCCTCCCCCGGCACAACCTCATGGTCACCGACGGGGACTGCGACGCCTTCTTCGACGGCACCGGCGGACCCGTCAGCGGCTGCTTCCTCTCCTTCTCCTGCGCCAAGGACCCGACCTGGACCGAACGCAGCCCCGGCCGCTCGACCGGCGAGATCCTCGCCTACGTCCGCCCGGAGCTGTTCGCGCCCTTCCGCGGCTCGCGCCCGCGCCACCGCGACCCGGCCTACCTGGAGCTGAAGGCCGAGCTCACCGCCCACCTGCTCGGCGTCCTGCACCGCGAACTGCCCGGCACCCGCGGCCGGGTCGCCCACCACGAGCTCGGCACCCCGCTGACCGCCGAGCACTTCACCGGCTGGCCCGGCGGCAGCCTCTACGGGCTCGCCAAGGACGTCACGGCCTTCGGTGACGGCCGCCACCCCGGCCGGGCGGACTGGCTGCGCCCGCGCACCGCGGTCGACGGCCTCTACCTCTCCGGCCAGGACTGCCTGGCCGGAGGCTTCCTCGGTGCGGCCACCGGCGGGCTGCTCGCCGCGCACGAAGCGCTCGACCGCGGCGGCCGCGCCCGGCTGTGGGCGGGCCTGCTGCGGCACGGCATCCGCCCGCAGCGGGACGCCCCGCCCGCACCGGGCCCCTGACAGTGGCCCGGGCCGGGTGGCGGCAGGGCCCCGCCCGGGCGACGGATCAGTCGGAGCCGTCCTCGAACGGGCGGGCCAGGGACAGGCCGAAGCGCCCCTCGCCGTCGGTCCACCAGTCGGTCAGGCGCAGGCCGGCCGCGAACAGCTCGCGCTCGACCCGCTCGCGGCGGAACTTCGCGGAGACCTCGGTGTACAGCTCCTCGCCGGCCTCGAAGTGCACCGGCAGGCCGAGTTCGGCGACCTTCACGGTCTGCGCGCGGCGCGAGCGCAGCCGCATCTCGATCCACTCGTGCTCGGGGTCCCAGAGCGCCACGTGCTCGAACTGCTCCGGGTCGAAGTCGGCGTTCAGCTCCCGGTTCAGCACCGACAGCAGGTTGCGGTTGAACGCGGCCGTGACGCCGGCCGCGTCGTCGTACGCGGCGACCAGCACCGCGGACTCCTTGACCAGGTCCGTTCCGAGCAGCAGCCAGTCGCCGGGCAGGAGTTGGGCCCGCAGTCCGGTCAGGAAGCCGGCCCGCTCGGTGGGCAGCAGGTTGCCGAGGGTGCCGCCGAGGAACACCACCAGGCGCGGGCCGCCGCCCTCGGGCAGGCCCAGGCTCTTGGTGAAGTCGGAGAGCACGGCGGCGACTTCGAGCCCCGGGTAGTCGGCGGTCAGCGCCTGCGCGGCCGCTTCGAGGGCGCTCTCGCTGACGTCCACCGGCACGTACCGCTCCAGGGTGCCGGCGGCGCGCAGCGCGTCCAGCAGCAGGCGGGTCTTCTCCGAGGAGCCGGAGCCGAGTTCGACCAGGGTGCGGGCCCCGGTGGCGGCGGCGATGTCGGCGGCGCGGTCGGCCAGGATCTCGCGCTCGGCCCGGGTCGGGTAGTACTCCGGCAGCCGGGTGATCTCCTCGAACAGCTCGGAGCCGCGGGCGTCGTAGAACCACTTCGGGGGCAGCCGCTTGGGATGCGAGGTCAGCCCGGCCAGCACGTCCGCGCGCAGCGCGTGGTGCAGGTGGTCGGGCGGCAGCAGGCGGGTGAGCTGGTGTCCGGTCATCGGGGAGCGTCCTCTCGGGTGCGCGGGCCGACGGGGGCCGGCGTGGTCAGCGCGGTCTGGGTCGGCGGGGCAGGCGGCGTCGGCGCCAGCGGGGTCAGCGGGGTCAGTGAGCTGCCGGTCTCGTCGGCCACCAGCAGGGTGCGGTCGGGGACTTCGGACCAGCCCGGCCCGTCGTCGAAGGGCTCGGAGGCGACCAGGACGGAGCCGTCCGCGTCCCGGTGCTGGAACAGCGTGTCGCCCCAGGCCGTGGCCGCGACCGAAGTGCCGTCAGTGGCCAGCAGGTTGATCCGGGCGTCGGCCACCTCGGCCGCCAGCAGGCAGACTTCGGCGAGCGCCTCGCCGAGTTGCGCCCCGGCCCGCAGCCGGTTCAGCGCCAGCGCCCACAGCAGCGCCGAGTCGGTGCGCGCCTCCAGCTCCAACAGCTCGGCGGCGGGCAGCAGTTCGGCCAGCGGGGCGAACGCGCCCGGCCAGCCCGGCAGCGCGCCGTTGTGGCTGAACAGCCAGCGCCCGGCCGCGAACGGGGCGGCCGCCTGCGCCCCGGCCGCGCAGCCCGCGGTCGCCGAGCGGACGGCGCCGAGCACCGCGTGCGAGCTCACCACCCGGGCCAGGTCGGCCAGGTCGGTGTCGGCCCAGATCGGCCCCTCCCGCCGGTAGCGGGCCGGACGCTCGTCGCCGGCCGCGTACCAGCCGACCCCGTACCCGTCCGCGTTGACCGTGCCGTAGCGCTGCAGCCGGGGCGCCCAGGACTGCCGCAGCAGCCCGTGCGGCGGGTCGAGCAGCACCGAGCGGATCGGCACCGGCCGCCCCAGGTAGGCGAAGTGACGGCACATCAGCTACCACCCCCGGTCCGGGGTTCCGCGTCGCGCGCGGTCCGGAAGCCGGAGAAGATCTGCCGCCGGACCGGGTAGTCCCAGTTGCGGAAGGTGCCCCGGCAGGCGACCGGCGCGACCGCGAACGAGCCGCCGCGCAGCACCTTGTACTCCGGGCCGAAGAACACCTCCGAGTACTCCTTGTACGGCCAGGCCGAGAAGCCCGGGTAGCCGGTGAAGTCGCTGGACGTCCACTCCCACACGTCGCCGATCAACTGCCGTGCCCCGTAAGGAGATTCGCCCTCCGGGTAGGCGCCGACCGGAGCCGGGCGCAGGTGCCGCTGGCCGAGGTTGGCGTGCTCCGGGCCGGGCGGGGCGTCGCCCCACGGGAAGCGCCGGGAGCGGTCGGCGGCCGGGTCGTGCCGGGCCGCCTTCTCCCACTCGGCCTCGGTCGGCAGCCGCCGCCCCGCCCACCGGGCGTACGCGTCGGCCTCGTACCAGCTCACGTGCAGCACCGGCTCGTCCTCCGGCACCGGCTCCAGGTGCCCGAAGCGGCGGCGCAGCCACTGGGCGCCCTCGCGCCGCCAGAACAGCGGCGCGACCAGGCCCGCGGACATCCGGTGCGCCCAGCCCTCCGGCGTCCACCAGCGCGGGTCGTCGTAGCCGCCGTCGGCGATGAAGCGCTGGTAGGCGCCGTTGGAGACCGGCGCGCTGTCCAGCCAGTAGGCCGGCAGGTCGACCCGGTGGGCCGGGCGCTCGTTGTCCAGCGCCCACGGCTCGGTGTCGGTGCCCATGGTGAACGGCCCGGCCGGGACCAGCACTTCGGCCGGCAGCGGGCCGCCGGCCGCGGCGGGCGGCGGCGGCGCGTCCAGCACGGCCGGGCCGCTGCGCAGCTGGTGGGTGATCAGCATCGTCTCGTCGTGCTGCTGCTCGTGCTGGGCGACCATGCCGAACCCGAACCCGGCGTCCAGCAGCGGCGCGCCCTCCAGCGGGGACGCGGCCAGCAGGTCCAGCACCCGGCCGCGCACCTCGTGCGCGTAGGCGCGGGCCTCGGCGGGCGGCAGCAGCGGCAGCCGGGGCCGCTCGGAGCGCGGGTGCTCGAACGCGTCGTACAGCGGGTCGATCTCCGGGCGCATCGGGTCGCGGCCGCCGATGTTGCGCAGCAGCCACAGCTCCTCCTGGTTGCCGATGTGTGCCAGGTCCCAGACCAGCGGCGACATCAACGGCGAGTGCTGGGCGACCAGTTCGGCGTCGTCGACGGCCTCGGTGAGCTGCGCGGTGCGCTCCCGGGCGGCGATCAGCTCGGCGGCGATCAGCTCGCGCAGCAGCGCGGGGTCGGTCCGGTCGGCGTTCAGCACGGGGTCTCCTCCGGCGCGGCGGGCTGGACGGGGAAGGGCGGGAAGGGGGGAGCGGCGGCGGTCAGCACGGGGCGTCCTCCTGGAGGGCCGGGGCGCCGCCGCCGCGCAGCGCGGCCAGTTGGTCGTCGGCCGGGCAGCGGCCGCGCGCCGGGTAGCGCTCGGCGAACTCGACCAGGCCGGCCCGCAGCCCGCTGCCCCGGCGGGCCAGCGCCCGCTCGGCGGCCGCGAAGCAGAGCAGGGCGGCCCGGCGCAGGTCAGGGTCGGCCATCCCGAGCGCGGCGGCCCGCCGCCACAGGCCCGAGCGCGGGGCGCGGCTGCCCGCGTGGCCGAGCCGCTCCAGCGCCTCCCGGGCCTCGTCGGCGGCCCGCGGGTCGTCCAGCAGCGCGCTGACCAGCGCCAGCGGCACCCGCCAGCCCTCGCCGGGCTGGGCGTCGATCATCCGCAGTTCCAGGTGGCCGCGCGGGCGCACCGGCGGGAACAGCGTGGTGCGGTGGTAGTCCAGGTCGGCGACGGTGGGCGGCCGCTCGCCCGCGCCGCGCAGCCAGTCGCGGAAGGTCAGCCCGGCCGGCGCGTCCCAGGGCAGCCCGTCCGGGCGGCGCACGCACAGCAGCGCCGCGTCCAGCACGTAGTCCGTCCAGGCGGTGCGCGGGTCGGCGGTGGGCGGCGGGGCCAGCGTGCGGGAGGGGTCCATCCGGGACCAGACCAGCTGCCGGGTCGACTTCCAGCCGGTCGGACGCCCCTCCAGCAGCGGCGAGTTGGCGAACGCGCCGACCAGCACCGGCCCCAGGTCGTGGGTCAGCCGCCAGCGCCGCCCGTAGTCGTCCGCGCCGCCCGCGCCGCCCGCGTCCACGCAGACCTGGACGGAGGCGGTGCCCGTCATCATGATCCGGCCCCACGGGCCGCCGCGGTCGAAGTACCGCTCCATCGCCCGGTAGCGCGGGTGGGTGGCGAGCATCCGGCGCTCGCGGTCCAGCGGGTCGGTGCCGCTGCCGGTCAGCCGCAGGCCCTCGGCGGCCAGCGCCGCCCGCAGCAGCGCCTGGTCGGCGCTCAGTCCGGCCGCGCAGTCGGCCGGGTCGGCGGCGGGCGGGGAGCTGAGCTCGACCTGCCCACCGGGTTCACGCGTCAGTCTCGACCCGGACGGGAGCACCGGGCCGCCGGCCGGATCGGCCGGATCGATCGTGCCGGGAAGCGCCGCCAGCGCGGCCGCCACCCGGCCTGGGTCCACCGGTTCGCCCGGACATCGGACGTCGTGGACGAACCACTCCGTCTCCACCCCGACCAGCGCGGGCGGCCCGATCTTGAAGCAGATGGCGCCCAGCCGACGTTCGGCCGACGCCTCGGTCAACTCCGCCCGACCGGTCACGCTGTGTATCGGATCCTCGACCGGAGCGGCCGCTTGCGGACGTACGGATGTCACCGGGTTTCACCATCCCTCGGTACGCGACTTGAGCCCGGTTGTTCCTGCTCAGTCTGCTCCGGGGCAAACCTCGATGCCGACTCGAACGCCTATTCGCAGGTCAGGCGGGTGAGCGCGGTGCGCAGCCGGTCCAGCGGCAGGGCGAAATTCAGCCGGAGGCGCCCGGAACCGGCCACTCCGAAATCCGCCCCGTCCGCCAGCTCGACGTCACACCGGGTGATCACCTCCGCCCGGCTGCCGAGCCCCGACCCGTCCAGCCAGAGCAGGTACGACGCCTGCGGCCGGGCCAGCACCGCCCCGCCCAGCGCCGCCACCGCCAGCTCCCGGGCCCGCACCAGGTGCGCCAGCAGGCCGTCCAGCCACGGCCCGCCCTCCGCCAGCGCCGCCCGCTGCGCCACCGCCCCCAGCAGTCCGCCTTCCCACAGCCCGAAACCCGCCATCACCGCCGTCAGCCGCTCCCGCAGCCCCGGGTCCGGCACCAGCGCGAAGCAGCTCGGCAGCCCCGACACGTTGAACGTCTTGCCGACCGAGTTCAGCGTCACCACGTTCGCCGCCCCGCCGGTCACCGCCACCGCCACCGGATGCGCCGCCCCCGCGTCCGGGTGCCGCAGGTCGCCGTGCACCTCGTCCGAGACCAGCAGCCCCGCCCCGGCCGCCGCCGCCAGCGCCCGGACCTCCGCGGCCGACCAGATCCGGCCGCTCGGATTGTGCGGACTGCTCAGCAGCACCAGCCCCGGCCGGGCCGCCGCGACCTCCGCCAGCGGCAGCCGGTACGGGTCGGCCGGATCGCCGGTCTCCAGCAGCGGCAGCTCCCGGACGGCCACCCCCGCCGCCCCGCAGACCCGGGCGAACCCGCCCCACTCCGGCGTCACGAACACCGCCGGACCCGGCAGCGGCCGCGCCGCCTCCACCAGCAGCCGCACCGCCGTGCCCGGCGCGAACGGCAGCAGCATCACCCAGCCCGGGTCCACCTCCACCCCGTGCCGCCGCCGGTACCAGTCGGCCACCAGCGCCCGGTCCGCCGCCTCCGCCACCGGGTACCCGAACGCCGGGTGCCCCGCCCGCACCCGCAGCGCCGCCCCCACCGCCGGCGGCCCCGGCAGGTCCATGTCCGCCACCCCCATCGCGATCCGCCCCGCCCCGGCCCGCGCCCACTTCGCGCTGCCCGTCCCCGCCCGCGAGAACCGCTCGAACACCCCGTGCTCCCTCCGCCGCCGTCGCCGCCGTGCACCGCCCCCCACGGTAGGACGCGACGGGCCGCCCCGCCCGGCGGACGCGACGGCCCGCCGGCCCCGGCCGGCCCCGGTGCCCTCAACCGGCCGCTGCGGCACCCGCCTTGCGCACCCGCAGCACGTACGCGTCCAGCGGCAGCGGGTCGTGGCCGGTCAACTCCAGCCCCGCGTCCGCGAACAGGCGCGCGTAGTGCCCGGCGGTGCGCTCCCGGCCGCCCACGTTGCAGCGCATGTGCAGGTCCCAGGCGGTGGCCAGGGACGGGGTGCCGTCCTCCGGCAACAGGCGCTCCACCACCAGCAGTTCGGCGTGCGCGGGCATCACGGCCGCGAGGTGGCCGAGGATCTCCCGGCAGCGCTCGTCGTCCCAGTCGTGCAGCACCCGCGACAGCAGGTACACGTCGCCGCCCGCCGGCACGTCCGCGAACCCGCCCGCCCGGCACTCCACCCGCTCGCCGCAGCCCGCACCGTCCAGGAACACCCGTGCCGCCTCCGCCACGTGGGGCCGCTCCAGCAGGACACCGCGCAGCCCCGGGTGCGCGGCCAGCAGCCGGGACAGCAACTCGCCCGTCCCGCCCGCCAGATCGACCACCGTCCGCGGCGCCGCCGGCGTCGACCCGGCCGCCGCCGCCCGGACCGCCGGGTGCGCGGGCAGCGGGTCGAACATCCGGGCACTCGCCGCCATCGAACGGTCGAACAGCTCCGCCAACTCCGGATCGCGGGCGAAGTGGTCGAAGTGGTTCTCGCCGAACAGCCCGTCGAAGGCCACCCGCCCGGTCCGCACCGTCCCCGCCAACTCCCCGAACGAACGGTAGAACGGCCCCGCGTACAGGAGCGCCAGCGGCCGCAGCGAACCCGCCGCCCCCGCCCGCAGCAACTCCCCGGTCGGCGCCAGCCGGTAGCCCCCGCCGTCCGGCAGCACCGCGCCCAGCATCGCCAGGTAGCGCAGCAGCGAACGCAGCGCCTCCTCGTCCGCGCCCACCGCGGCCGCCAACTCCCCGACCCCGCACGGAACCCGCGGATCCATCGCGTCCGGCAGGCCCAACTCGGCGAACACCGCCAGCGCCTGGGTCGTCCACGCCCCCGTCAACTGCCGCAGCAGCACCTCGGCCGGCTCACCCGCCCGGTGCCGCGCCAGGTGCTCGGCCAGCAACTCGCGGTGGTCGCCCGGCGCGTACAGCTCGATCCGCGGATACCCCGCCTTCGAGTCGGCGGGCACCGTGAAGTACAGCACCGTGCCGTCCTCGTGCGGGTTGTAGCCGCCGCCGTCCGGCCGCGCGCCGTGCCGGTCCAGCAGCGCGCACAGCCCGCGCAGCACCAGCGGATCCGGCCGCACCACCTCGAAGCCCAGGTGCGCCTCGTGCTGCGCGACCCGCTCGCGCGCGGCGAGCCCGGCCAGCCCCGACCCCGGCGGGACGGTCAGCGCGAACACCTCCACCACCCGCGGCTCCCCGTCCGCGCCCGTCACCGCCGGCCGCAGGATGCCGACCGGCAGCCCCGCCGCGTCCCGCCCGTACCGCGCCGCCAGCCGCTCCCGCACCACCGTGCTCGGCCGCGGCGCCTCCCGTACCGCCAACCCCGCCCCCGCCAGCATCCCCGCCAGCGCCGCGCCGTCCGACGGGAAGACCAGCAGCGCGGTGTGCGCGAACCGGCAGCGGTCGGTCAGCGCCCGCAGCTCCACGCCGTCCAACCCCGGCAGCAGCGCCCGTAACAGGGCGGCGGTGTCGTGGCGGCGGGCGTGGTCGGCGGCGGCCCGCAGCAGCTCCGCGTCGGTCAGGCCGCCGGGTGCGGGTGCGGGTGCGGGGGCGGGGGCGGTTGCGGGCGCGGTGGTGGCGGTGGTGGTCATGGTGGGGCGTCCTCGGGGATGCGGGAACCGGGGGGAGGGGGCAGCAGGGGGTTATGCGTGGGCGAAACGTTTCTGGAGGGGAGAGCACGCGTCACGGGACGGTGCTGCGCCCGCATGGGGGAAGGGCGCAGCCCGACGGCGCGGAGGAGGCGGATGCGACGGGCACCGTTCCCCCGGAGAAACCTGACGGATGGTCAGGCGTGTTGATCTTAGCCACCGCCGGAGCGCGGATTCATCCGAATTCACCCGTTTGGCCGGGAATATCTGCCCGTCCCGCAGCACGGAGTTCGCCTTGCCGCGCTGCCGCCGGCGCCGCTGTCGGACGGGGTCGGACGGGGTCGGCCCGCGCGCCGGCGGTCGGGACGAAAACCCGGAGCGGCCCGGCCGCCCCGCCCGGCATACTGGCCCGACGATCAGCAGTACCCGAAGCAGTGGAAGCAGTGGAGGTGGCGGCACGGTGAAACTGGCCGAAGCGCTCGCGGAGCGGGCCGCGGCGACGCGGCAGGTCGAGCAGCTGCGGGCGCGCGTCGTCGGCAGCGCCCGCCACCAGGAGGGCGAGGAGCCCGCCGAGAACGCCGCCGAGGTCCTGGCCGAGGCCGACCGGACCTTGGACCAGCTGGAACTGCTGATCCGCCGGATCAACCTGACCAACTCCACCGCGCGGGTCGACGGCGGCGGCACCCTCACCGACGCCCTCGCCCGCCGCGACGTCCTGCGGCTGCGCCACTCGGTGCTCACCTCGGCCGCCGACGCCGCCTCCGGCCGGGGCCAGGGCGGAGCCGTCCGGCAGCTGAGGTCCGAGCTCCGCATCCTCTCCGCCCTGCCGGTCGCCGAACTGCGCGCCCGGGCCGACCAGCTGGCCAAGGAGATCCGCGAGGTGGACACCCTGATCCAGCGCACCAACTGGGAGATCGACCTGATCGAGGACTGACCTCCCCCACCAGCCGGGTGTGGGACAGCAGGTAGTCGCCACGGAGGCGTGCACAGACCGCGGCCGGCGGTTCATCCGGCCACTGGCGCGTGAAGGGCAACGCCGGGGTTCGATTCCCCACTCACCGTGCAGCCCAGCACCGCGCACAAGTGACGGTGCACACCGCACACCTCACCACCATGTGCAGATCCGGACGACGAGGGCGGGAACGGGGCGCCCCACACCCGACGCGAGGGCCGTGCCACCACCGGCACGGCCCTCGCGCACGTCCGCCCCGCTCCCGACACGTACCCCGCCGCCCGGGCCTTCCCCGGTCCCCGTACCCTCCCCGGGCCGGTCGCGGCCGCTCTGCGACCATGGCCGGATCCCGTCCGTCCGCCCGCGAGGTGATCCCGTGAGGAAGGTGGCACTGCGCCCGTACGCGCTGCTGCCCGCGCAGTACGACCACCGGAGGCTGCTGGCCACCACCGTGGACGCCTGGGGGCGGGCGCTCTGGCTGATCGGCCCCGAGGCGGCACCCGACCCGGGCCGGTACGAGCGGTTCGCCGCCCGACCCCGGCGGCACCCGTACGACGCCCTGCTGGTCAGCGTCGACGGCGCGGGCGGCGCGGTCCGCGAGCAGCACCTGTACGGGCTCGGCCTGCGGGTCTCCCGACTGGAGGCGCTGCCCGGCGGCCGCCTCCTGCTGCTCGGCCCCGGCGCGCCGGGGCAGCCGGACGCACAGGTCCACGGCCGGGGCGGGCGGCGGCGGCACGGGTTCGAGCCGGGCCGCTGCGTCGAGTTCGCGATGGCCGACCGGCGCCACCACCTGTGGTTCGCCTACGGCGACGAGGGCGTCTACGGCGACCCGCTCAGCAGCGACGGCCTGGTGCTCCGGGACGGCGGCGGCAACCACCGGTGGGGCTACTCGCCCCCGCCCGGCGTCCAGCACATCGACACGGTCTACGCCCTCAACGTCGAGGACGGCACCGCCTGGGCCTGCTCCTACCCGGCCTTCCCACTGCTGGAGGCCCGCACCGACGGCCGGACCACGCTGCGCAGGTCACCGGTCCGGGCGCCGCGCGGCCTCGCGGTGCACGGCGACGAGGCCGTCCTGCTCGGCGGCGGCAGTCGGGGCGCCGCCGCGCGCGCCGACCGGCTGCACCGGCTGCGGCTGACGGCGGACGAGGCCGTGCCGGTCGAGGAGGCCCGGCTGACCTTCCCCAACGGCGCGCCCCTGACGCGCTACGCCAAGCCGGTCGGCCGGGGCGGGCGGCTCTACCTGCACGGCCCGACGGCCCGGCAGTGGTTCGTCCTGGAGGTGTGAACCGGCCCGCGCCGTTCGTGCCGTCCGGCCCGGGCGCCTCCGCCGTCCGGGGCCGGTCAGGAGGCCAGCCAGGCGGTGTACCAGGCGCCGAAGTCCGGCCCGGGGGTGAGGCCGCCCCAGACGCGGTCGTCGGTCCAGACCTGCCCGGCGCCGCTGCCGGTGACCACCAGGCGGCTGAAGGCGCCGCAGCCCTGCTCGCCGATCACCAGCGACCCCGTGACGGAGTAGTCGGCGTCGCCGCCCAGGCCCGGCCCCGGCCGGGCGGTGGTGTGCGGGAACGGGGCGGCCAGGAAGCCGTCGCGCAGGCACTCGGCCCGCAGGTCGTACAGGGCCTCCTCCTCGTCGACCTGCTCCGCCGGGCCCAGCAGCCCGTGGTCCGGCCCCGCTCCGCCGCCGGCGACCGCGCCCAGGAAGTCCCGGTAGGCGGCGGGCAGGACGATGCCGTGCGCCCGTTCGAAGCGGCGGATCGCCTCCTCCGGCAGCGGCGGGTGCAGCCGGTAGCCGTGGCCGGCGGCGCCGAACCGGCGGTGCCCGGGGTCCGCCAGGGCCAGTGCGGCGACGCGCGAACGGACGGCGGGGCCGTCCCAGCGCTGGTACCGGGCGGGAGTGTCGGTGTTCATGCCCGAACCGTACCGGCCGGCTCCGGGCCCGGTTCCGGGCGTCGGCTCCGGGCGCCGGTTCCGGGCCCGGGCGCTCACGCGGTGAGGCGGCGTTCGAGCGGGGTGCGGAAGCGGGGGGTGACCCGGGTGTCGGCGAGGACGGCGCGCAGGGCGGCGGCCCGGGCGGTGACGGCGTCGCGGGCCGCCCGGCCGGGGTCGGTGAACAGCTCGAAGGCCAGCTCGCCGTCCGGGAGTTGGGCCCAGCCACCGATCACGCGGCCGTTCCACCAGACGGTCGGGCCGAGGTTGCCGGAGCGGTCGGTGAGCTCGGGGCGGTGCTCGGGGGCGAGGTACCAGTCGCGGTGCTTCCAGCCCATCGTGCTGGGGTCGAGGGCCGGGAGCAGGGCCGCCCAGGGTGCCGGTGCGGTCGCCGGTTCGAGGTCGTCCGGGAGGACGAAACCGGCTGCGCCGCCGTCGAGTTCGACCTCGACGGCGGCCAGCGCGGCCAGCGCGGCGCGCACCTCGCGGACGCCCCAGCCGGTCCACCAGGCCAGGTCGTCCTCGGTGGCGGGCCCGTAGGAGGCCAGCCAGTGCCGCGCCAACTCGGCCTGGGCGGCCGCCCGTTCGGCGGCGGAAGGGGCGGCCGGGACGGGCGGCCCCGGCGCCCAGCGGTGTCGGCTGCTGGTCCAGCCGCCGAGCGGGCGGCGGCGCACCAGCGCGCCCTCCATGCCGAGCAGCCGCAGCAGCCGCATGCCCACCGGCTGGGTGACGCCGTTGCCGTAGTCGAGGGTCTCGCGCAACTGCGGTACCAGCTCCCCGAGTTGGCTTCCAGTCAGGCCGTCGGAAGAGCCGGAAGAGCCGGGGGAGCCAGGGGAGCCGGCGAGCGCGGCGTCCAGCGCGGCGATGACGTCGGCCTGGGCGCGGGCGGTCCAGGCGGCGTCCCGGCCGGTGGCGGCGAAGTCCCGGAGCAGGCGGGTGCGTTCGGCGGCGACGGTCTTCGCGGTGGTCGAGGCGTACAGCGCCGGGGCGAGGCCGGCCGGGACGGTGAACAGGGTCTTGCGCATGCCGTGCCGGCGCAGCACGGTGCCGTCGGCGTACAGGGCGCGCTCGGTGTCGGCGATGCCGGGGGCGGTGAGCCGGGCCGCGACGGCGAGGAAGACCGTGGCGGGGTCGGTGGCGTGCACGGCGACCAGGGCGTCCACCACCTGCTCCGCCCGGTCGGCACCGCCGCCGGGGGCGAGCAGGTGCCGGTGGGCGAGCCGGGCGCGGCGCTGGTCGTCGTCGAAGGCGGGGCGGGCGGACACGCGGTTCCTCCAAGGGGTCGGGGCCGGGCCAGCCTGCCACGCGGCCCGCCCCGGCGGGCCCGTTCCGGGTTCCGGACGCCTCGTGGCGCGGCGGTCCGTGAAAGTTTCGCGGAACGGCGGCCGCCGGTCCGGGGCGATGGCCGGGGTGCGCGGCTGGGCGGCCGGGCGGATGGCGGACGAGGCCCGGGGTCTGCGGAGGCTGCTCCAACTCACCTGTCTAGAAGGTCGGTTGATGTGACGTCGGATCGACGGGACGAGGCGGCCGGGCGCTGCCGGTACCAGCGCCCAGCCGGTCGGCGGCCGGTCGGTGGTGGGCCGGTGGCGGCCTACCGCGCGCACCCGCGAGGCGCGCGCGGGGCGCCCGCGATGCGCCCGCAGTGGCCCCGGACCGGGCGGCCGCCCGTCTACGGGCGGCGTCCATCCGAGTCTGCGGGAGCGCTCCCACGGTTTCTGTCGAACTCCTTGACGGGAGTTCGAGGTCATGGCTTCATATCGGTTGTCCCCGAGCTGAGTTGAACTCAGAGCGGGCCAAGTATGGGAGCGCTCCCATTGCCAGGAGCGCCTCCATCGAGTCCGTCCCCCACCCGAAAGGACTCCCTTACCGTGTCGTCGAACCTGACGCGCCGTCTCCGGACGGCGGCTGCGGCCGTGGTGCTCAGCGCCGCCACGATCGCCCCCCTTGCGATGTCGACCACCGCCGCCCACGCGGCGACCCGCGTGGACAACCCCTTCGTCGGCGCCGGGGTCTACGTGAACCCCGAGTGGTCCGCCAACGCCGCCGCCGAGCCGGGCGGTTCGGCGGTCTCCAACCAGCCGACCTTCGTCTGGCTGGACCGCATCGCCGCCATCAACGGCGTCAACGGCGGCATGGGCCTGCGCGCCCACCTGAACGCCGCGGTGCAGCAGGCCGCCGGCAAGCCGTACGTGTTCCAGGTCGTCATCTACGACCTGCCGGGCCGCGACTGCGCCGCCCTCTCCTCGAACGGCGAGCTCGGCCCCACCGACCTGCCGCGCTACAAGAGCGAGTTCATCGACCCGATCGCCGCGATCCTGGCCGACCCGGCCTACGCGAGCCTGCGGATCGTCACCACGATCGAGCTCGACTCGCTGCCGAACCTGGTCACCAACGCGGGCGGCACCGCCACCTCCACTCCCGCGTGCGACACCATGAAGGCCAACGGCAACTACATCAACGGCGTCGGTTACGCGCTCGCCAAGCTCGGCGCGATCTCCAACGTCTACAACTACGTGGACGCCGGCCACCACGGCTGGCTCGGCTGGGACTCCAACCTCCAGCCGGCCATCGACACCATCAAGCAGGCCGCGCAGGCGTCCGGTTCGACGCTCGCCAACGTCCAGGGCTTCGTCGTCAACACCGCCAACTACGGCGCGCTGCACGAGCCCAACTTCACCGTCGGTGACTCGGTGAACGGCACCACGGTCCGCCAGTCCAAGTGGGTCGACTGGAACCAGTACGTCGACGAGGCGTCCTTCGCCAAGGGCTGGCGCGCCAAGGCGATCGCCTCCGGCTTCAACTCGAACATCGGCATGCTGATCGACACCTCCCGCAACGGCTGGGGCGGCGCCGCCCGCCCGGCCGGCCCGGGCCCGAAGACCACCGTCGACGCGTACGTCGACGGCGGCCGGATCGACCGCCGCTTCCAGACCGGCAACTGGTGCAACCAGTCCGGCGCGGGTCTCGGCGAGCGTCCGAAGGCGGCCCCCGAAGACGGCATCGCCGCGTACGTGTGGGTGAAGCCCCCGGGTGAGTCGGACGGCGCGAGCCAGTACATCCCGAACGACGAGGGCAAGGGCCAGGACGGGATGTGCGACCCGGCCTACACCGGCAACGCGCGCAACAACAACAACATGTCCGGCGCCCTGCCGAACTCCCCGCTCGCGGGTCACTGGTTCTCGGCCCAGTTCCAGCAGCTGATGCAGAACGCCTACCCGGCGCTCGGCACCGGCACCGCGGACACCACCGCCCCGACCGCCCCGACCGGCCTCGCGGGCACCGCCACCGCCAGCAGCGTCGCGCTGACCTGGACCGCCTCCACCGACAACGTCGGCGTCTCCGGCTACGACGTGTACCGCGGCGGCACCCTGATCGGGTCCACCAACAACACCTCGTTCACCGACACCGGCCTGACCGCCTCCACCGCGTACTCGTACACCGTGAAGGCCAAGGACGCGGCCGGCAACGTCTCGGCGGCCTCCGCGGCGCTCAGCGTCACCACCAGCGGCGGCACCACCGGTGACACCACCCCGCCGAGCACCCCGGGCAACCTGGCGGCGACCACCACCGCCAGCAGCGCCTCGCTGACCTGGTCGGCCTCCACCGACAACGTCGGCGTGACCGGCTACAACGTGTACCGCGGCGGCACCCTGGTGGCCACCGTCACCGGCACCTCGTACACCGACACCGGCCTGACCGCCTCCACCGCGTACGCCTACACCGTCAAGGCCAAGGACGCGGCCGGCAACCTCTCCGCCGCCGCCGCCGTCACCGCCACCACCCAGGCCGGCACCGGCACCGGCGGCGCCGGCTGCACCGCCACCTACAAGGTCAGCAGCGACTGGGGCGCGGGCTTCAACGCCGACGTCACCGTGACTGCGGGCAACACCGCGATCAAGTCCTGGAAGGTCACCTGGAGCTTCGCGGGCAACCAGCAGGTCACCAACCTGTGGAACGGCACCGTCAGCCAGTCCGGCCAGTCCGTGACGGTCAACAACGCCGGCTACAACGGCGCCGTCGCCGCCAACGGCACCACCAGCTTCGGCTTCGGCGGCAGCTACTCCGGCAGCAACGCCGTCCCGACCCTGACCTGCACCGCCACCAGCTGACCCGGAACCGAGTCGGCACGGCCGCGGGAAACCGGCCGCGGCCCCGGCCCGACTGACGCGGGCCGGATCCGCACCGCGCAACACCCCCGGAGGCACCGCCCCCCTGCAGAGTCCGCAGGGGGGCGGTCGCCCTTTTCCGGCGGGAGGGCCCAACCGCCCGGCCGGGACCCGCCACGCCGCCGTTCGGACGCCGTGGCTTGCAAGGGGGATCGGAAGTGTAGGAAGATCTTTGTGTACTATTGCCATTTTCGAATGCCACGTCGGAGGGAGTGCCGTCATGGCGAGTCCGAACTGGGTGCCCGCAGGGACCGACCTCGACAAGCCGAACGCCGCCCGGGTCTACGACTACTACCTCGGCGGATCGCACAACTTCGAGGTCGACCGCCAGATGGCGCGCAAGGCGATCGAGCTCTGGCCCGACCTCCCGATGATCATGCGCGCCAACCGGGCCTTCCTGCGCCGCGCCACCCAGTTCGCCGCCGGGGAGGGCATCGCCCGCTACCTGGACATCGGCTCCGGCATCCCCACCTTCGGCGCCGTCCACGAAGTGGCCCGCGAGTACCAGGGCGACGCGCGCGTCGTCTACGTCGACCTGGACCCCGTCGCGGTCGCGCACAGCCGCCTGATCCTCGCCGACGACCCGCTCAGCCAGGTCGTCGACGCGGACCTGCGCAACATCGACGACCTGCTCGCCCGCCCCGAGGTCGAGGCGCTGCTCGCCCCCGGCGAACCCGTCGCCGTCATCCTCAACGCCGTCCTGCACTTCGTCACCGACGCCGACGAACCCGCCAAGATCCTCGCCAAGCTCCGCGAGGCCCTGCCCAGCGGCAGCATGCTGATCCTCTCGCACGCCTCCCTGGAGGGCCGCCCCGACCAGGCCGGCTCCCACCAGAGCCTCTACCGCGCCACCCCGACCCCGCTCACCATGCGCGGCCGCGAGCAGATCACCGCCTTCTTCGACGGCTACGAGCTGGTCGAGCCCGGCGTCGTCTACCTGCCGCAGTGGCGCCCCGACGACGCCGAATCGGTCGGCCCGAACCCCGAGCGGATGACCGGCATGGCCGGAGTCGGGCGCCTGTCGTGACCGGGTCAGCCGGCCCGGTCGGACCGCCCGACGGGAGCGGCACGGGCGTGGACGCCACCGCGCTGCCGAGCGTGACGGGCGCGGGCGTGGCGGACGCGGGCACGACGGACGCGGACACCGCCGCCGCCGGCTTCCGGGCCGCGTGGTCCGCGATGCTGCGCACCGGGCACGGCGCCGCGGTCCGCCCCGGGGTGCTGAACCCGCTGATCGCCCGCACCGCCGAACTGCTGCGCCGGGCCGCTGCCGAGCACCCGTTCCGCCCCGAGCTGGCCGGACAGGTCGGCGCGCTGCTCATCGACAACCAGTTCACCGACCCCCAACTGCTGGCCGACGCCGTGCAGTTGATCCAGCGTCAGGCGGTCCCCGACGACCGCGGCCCGGCCCTCAGCGGCGCCTTCGCGGCCGGCTGGGCGGCCGCCCTGCGCGAGCGCACGCTGCGCGAGCAGGAGGCGATCCGGCTCGCCGCCGACACCGCCCGGCAGGAGGTCGAGAAGGCGCTGCGGGTCTCCGAGGCCCGGTTCCGCGCCCTGTTCGAGTCCGCGGCGATCGGCATCGGCCTCGGCGACACCGACGGCAACATCCTGGCCGTCAACCGGGCCCTCGGCGACATCTTCGGCGGCGGCCCCGAGGACATGACCGGCGTGCGCGTCGACGACCTGGTCCACCCCGAGGACACCCCCGGCGTCTGGGAGGCGTACGAGGAGCTGATCAGCGGCAAGCGCGAGTACTTCCAGTTCGACAAGCCGTACTACCGGCGCGACGGCGAGGTGGTCTGGACCCACCTGACCGTCTCGCTGATCCGCGACGACGACGGCGCCCCGCTCTACCAGGTCGCCATGCTGGAGGACGTCACCGAGCGCTACCGCCTCCAGGAGCGGCTGCGCCACCAGGCCACCCACGACCCGCTGACCGGCCTGCCCAACCGGGCCGCGTTCTTCGAGCGGCTGGAGAAGATCTTCGAGGAGCCGGAGCCGGACACCCGCTTCGGCCTGTGCTACGTCGACCTGGACGGCTTCAAGGTCGTCAACGACAGCCTCGGCCACGACATGGGCGACCAGCTGCTGACCATCGTCGCCCGCCGGCTGGAGAACGCGCTCAGCCCGCTCGGCCACATGGTGGCCCGGCTCGGCGGCGACGAGTTCGTGGTGCTGCTGGAGAACTGCCGCGGCGAGCAGGAGGCGGTGGCCGCCGCCAAGACCGTCCTCGCCGCGCTCACCAAGCCCGTGGTGATCGGCGACCACCGGCTCGCCGTCGGCGCCAGCGTCGGCGTGCTGGAGCGGCGGATCGCCAGCACCACGCCCGGCGCCGCCGTCCGGGCCGCCGACCTCACGCTGTACCGCGCCAAGGAGGCCGGGCGCGGCCGCTGGACGCTGTTCGACCCGAAGGAGAACGCGCGCGCCGTCAGCCGGTACGCCGTCTCGGTGCGGATGCCCGCCGCGCTCGACCGCGGCGAGTTCTTCATCGACTACCAGCCGATGGTCGACCTCTCCTCCGGCACGATGACCGGCGTCGAGGCGCTGGTGCGCTGGCGGCACCCGCAGCTCGGGGTGCTCGGCCCGGAGGAGTTCGTCGGCGTCGCCGAGGAGACCGGGCTGATCATGCCGCTCGGCCGCTGGGTGCTGGAGCAGGCCTGCGAGCAGGCCGCCGACTGGGTCGCCCGGTTCGGCGAGCGGGCGCCCCGGCTGAGCGTCAACCTGGCCGTCCGGCAGGCCCGCAGCGCCGGCCTGGTCGGTGACGTCGAACGCACCCTGCGCAGCACCGGCCTCGACCCGTCCATGCTGCAACTGGAGATCACCGAGTCGACCGTGGTCGGCCCCGAGGACGAGTCGCTCAAGGCCCTGCACGCCCTGGTCGACCTCGGCGTCTCGCTGGCCGTCGACGACTTCGGCACCGGCTGGTCCAACCTGGCCTACCTGCGCGACCTGCCCGTCTCCAACCTCAAGATCGCCGGCTCCTTCGTCGGCGACCTGCACGACCCCGCCAAGGACACCCACCTCGGCTGGCGGATCGTCAGCGGCCTGGTCTCGCTCGCCCACACCCTGGGCCTGACCGTCACCGCCGAGGGCGTGGAGAGCCGCGCCGACGCCGAACGCCTCCGCCTGATGGGCTGCGACCTCGCCCAGGGCTGGCACTTCGGCCGTCCCGTCCGCCCCGCCGAGATCGCCCGCCGGATCGTCGAGACCGACCCGGAGGCCGCGTCCGAACCCGGCTTCGACGACGAGAGCTGAAACCTTTCTCCACCACGGAACGGGACGAAACGGGCGCCCGTCGCCGCCGCTCGCTGGCCGCCGCCGCTCGCCGGGACGGCCCGCGGCGGGCGGCATCCGCCTACGGCAGGACGGCCCAGCGCTGGGTCTTGTCGGCGCCGAGGACGCGCCCGGTCGCCTGGCAGGTGAAGGTCAGCGTGCCGCTGTCGTTCTGCGTCCAGCTTCCAGCGCCGCTCGGGCACCGACGCGTCGTAGCCGGCCAGGTCGGTCTTGCTGCCGGCGCCCGCCCGGCGTGCCCCGGACACCTGCGACCGCGCCCCGCACACCGCCGGCCACACCCTCCCGCAGCAGACCCGCACCCGCACCCGCGAACGCGCCACCCGCACCCGCGAACGCGCCACCCGACCGCCGCCCCCGGCCGCCCGGACGCGTGGCGCTCCGGCCCCCTTCACCCCGCCGTGCCGGCCAGCTCGCGCAGGACCGGGACGAGGACCTCGCGCAGCCAGTGCCGGTTGCGGGCGAGCCGGCGGGACTTCTCCAGGTTGCCCGAGACGTGCCAGAGCCACGCCAACAGGGCGCCGGACAGCGGGATCCCGCCGGTCTCCGGGCGGTGCAGCACGCCCGCGCGCAGGGCCTGGACGGTCTGCGCGCCCCAGGAGCGGCCGTCCAGCAGCCGGCCCAGCGCCAGCGCGAAGCTCGCCCGGTCGACCACCGCCGGGCCGTCGGCCAGCGCGTCCGCCCAGTCGACCACACCGGTGATCTCCGGCGAGCCGGTGGTTCGGGACGGGTCGGCGAGCGGGTGCGGGCCGGGCTCGCGGACCAGCAGGTTGCCCGGGGTGAAGTCCCCGTGCGTCCACGCCACTTCGACCGGGCGGCCGGTCAACTCGCTGCGCAGCAGCGCCCGCAGGGCCAGCAGTCCGGCGGTGCCCTCCGCGCCCCGGCACCAGCGGACCCGGTCCGAGAGCACCGCCAGCCGGTGGCCCAGCCAGCCGTCCACCAGCCGCCCGTCCCGGCTCGAACCGCCGGTGGCGCCGCGCACTTCGTCCAGCACGGCGAACGCGGACGCGGTCAGCGCGGCCGACAGTCCGGGCCGGCGGGCCAGCAGCACGTCGCCCGGCAGGCCCGGCAGCACGCCCTGCACCAGTACCGGCGGGCGGGCGCCGAGGCGCGAGTCGAGGGTCTGCGGCAGCAACTCCCGGAGCCCCGACGGGGCCAGCTGCGCGCCGAGCACCGCCACCGCGTCCCGCTCGCGGACCAGCGCCCGCACCGCCTCCCCGGTGCGCGGGCACTTCACCAGCACCGGCGGCCCACCGCCGGCCGACCGCCGGCGCGCCACCAGCACGTCCGAGCAGCCCCGCGCCACCGCCTCCCACCGGCCGCGCCCCAACTCCCGCCCCGCCCAGCGCAGTCGCAGCTCGTCCGCCGCCCGGCCCGCCACCCCCGGCGGCACCAGCAGCAGCCCGCCCGCGACCTCCCGCACCCCCAGCAGCTCGCGCACGGGCACCCGGCCGGTCATCCGCCGCCCCGCTCCCCGGCCCCCCGTTCCCCGGCCTCCCGCTCCCCGGCCCCCCGTTGTTCCCCAGCGGACGCCAACCAGGCTGCCCGGTAGGCGAGTTCGGCCAGTCGGGCGGGCCGGCCGGCCCGCCCCGCCTCCGGTACGGCCAGCAGTGCCAGCAGCGCCCGGCCGGCCGGTGACGGCCGGGGCGGGCGGCAGCGGGCGCAGCCGCCCGGGCGGTGGCCCAGCAGTCCGGCGACCGCCTGGGCGAGGCCGGCCTGGTAGGGGGAGGCGGAGAACCGTGCCACGGCGCGGAGTTCGGCCGGCGCCTGGGCGGGCGCCGCGCCGTGCCGGGCCCACTGGAGCAGCTCCAGGTCGGCCGGGCCGCCGCCCACCGCGAACACCGGGACCGCTCCCGGATCGCCCAACTCGGCCAGCAGCGCCCGCACTCCGGCGACCTTTCCGGCCCCCGGCGGCAGGAAGTCGCTCTGCTGCTCGCCCGCGATCGGCATGGTGCCAGTCGCGGCGGCGATCCGCCCGGCCGTCCGCCCGTCCAGCCCGGTGTACCGCCCGTCCGGCTGCCGCCGGGACACCCGGGTGGTCCAGCGGGCCAGTGGATCGACCGCCAGGTCCGCCGACTGGCCCACCAGTGCCCGCACTTCGGCCCCGTCGCGGTCGGCGACCGGCAGCGGCTCCCGGCCCGGCAGGTGCGCCACCGCCCCGTACTCGGCCGCGCCGCCCGCCAACCCGTAGGCGCGGCAGCGGTCCCGGAGTTCGGGCAGCGAGCGGCCGGTCGCCAGCAGCGGGCGGAACCCGTGCGCCCGCAGCGCCCGCAGCGCGAGCATCCCGAGCGGCGAACCGGCCGGGAAGCCCAGCGGATCGGTCTCCAGCACGCCGTCCACCTCCAGCACGCACCACCCCGCGCCCGGCCCGTCCCGGGGCCCGGCCGCCGGCAGGCCGGCCAGGTACTCCTCGGCCAGGAACTCCTGCACCGCCTGCGACAACTCCCGTCTGCGGGCGTTCCGTTCGGCCGGGCCGTCGGCCCCGCCGTGCCCGGCCCGCACCAGCCGGGCCAGGCACCAGCGGGCCGCGCCGATCCGCTCCCCGGTGAGCCGCTCGTACGCGGGGCGGACCTCGGCGGCCCGGTCGGCCCGGTCGGCCCGCTCGGGCGGTTCCAGCGCGGCCGGCGAACCGGCCAGGCCCGCCAGGTCCCACGCCGCGTCGTAGCTCGCCAGGTCCAGGGGGCCGAACGCGCCCTCCGCCCAGTCGGTCTTCACCCACCGCCCGTCCCGCCCGGTCCAGCGCCCGGCCGAGGTGCGGCCGTCCACCAGGTACGGCCGGGCGGCGCGGGTGAGCCGGCGGGCGACCGGGTCGGCGAGCAGCGGGCGCAGCACGGTCGCGGCGCGGCCGAACAGCGGCGCGAACAGCCGCCCGGCCTCCTCCCGGACCGCCCCGCGTCCGGCCGGCCGCCCGCTGCGGTCCACGCCGACGGCCAACACCCGTTGCCGGGCGGCCACATAGCGGGCCGCAGCCTCCGCCGGAACGGTCTCGGCGGCTTCGGCGGGGTCTGCCTCCGTCAACGCCGGTACACCGGTGGGCAGTTCCCGGCGGATCATCAACCCGCCCTCGATGGCCAGGACTTCGGGCACCAGGCCGGGCAGCAGGGCAGCGTAGTCGGCGGCCCGGCGGCCCAACGCCCCCAGGCCGACGGTCTCCACCCGCAGCGGGACGGGCGGCCCGCCCGCCGGATGGCCGGTCACCGGGGCCGAGCGGTGCAGGCCGCGCCCGGGGGAACGGACCGGGCCGACCTCGACGCGCGGCCAGTCGGCGGCGCCCGGGACGCTCCGGCGGACCAGCGCCTCCAACGCGTCCGGCGCGGTCAACCGCCGCACCCGCCAGTCGGGTTCGGGCAGCGCGACGACCAGGTGCGGGGGCAGCGCCGGGGCTTCGCGCGCGACCGCGACCAGCACGCTCACCGCGCCGGCCGGGAAGCCCCGGGCACACAGGCCGGTCGCGACCCGGGCCGGCGAACCTCCCGTCACCGGCGGCTCGTCCACCACCAGGGCCTGCCCGCCGGCCGCCAGCAACCATGCCAACTCCCGTTCCCGGCCCGCCAGTACGGCCTGCCCGGGGCGTACGGTGGCGGCCGTCACGGCCCGGTGCCCGGCCTGCCGCAGCGCGGCCGCCAGCAGCGGGCCCAGGTAGCTGCCGGAGGTCCGCACCCCGACCACCAGCAGCGGCAGGTCGGCGGGCAGCGGCCGGGCCGCGTCGAAGCGGCGGGCCAACTCGGCCAGGTCGTCCGGGTACTGGTCGAACCCGCAGAAGCAGGACGGCGGTCGGCGCACCGCCGACCCGAGCACCCGGCGCAGCACCGGGGTGCCCGTCAGCCGCGCGGCCAGCCGGTCCAGGCGCCGGTACAGGGCGGAGGGGAGCGGCGCGGGGCGCAGCACCAGGGCGGCCAGGTCGTCGACGGCGTCGGCGACCAGGCGCGTCCAGAGGGCCGCCGGGCGCAGCGCGGGAGCGCGGGCGGCGAGCGCGGCCGCCGTCCGGTCGAACGCGGCGCCGACCGGGCCGCCGCCACTGCCGCCGCCCTCCCGCAGGTGCCGGACGAGCCGCCCGGGCACCGTCCGACCGCCCGCGAGCCGGTCCTCGGCGGCCTGCAGCATGCCCGCCGCGGCCAGGAACGCGTCCAGCGGATCGCCCGCCCGCGCCGTCGTGCCCAGCTCCCCGGCCAGCTCGGCGACCGTCGCGCGCGGATCCGCCGGCCGGACCGGGCCGGCGCGAGCCTGCGGCGGCGGCTCGCCGGGGCCCGCGGCGCTGGCTGGCCTGGGGGACATGGCGCGCTCCGGGAAGCGGAGGGGAAGGGCGGACTGCCGAACGGGGACTACCCCCACCGTCCGCCCGTCCCGCCCCCCGCGCAACGCGGACCCCGCCCCGTACCCGCCCGACCACGCCCGGTGGCCGGGCCGGTGCCCAACCGGCCGGAGATCGAAGACCGGCCCCCGACCGCCGCCCCGCCGCACTGCCGTACCGCTGAGCTGCCGCCCCACCGAGCTGCGGCTCAGGATCGACGGCGAGGACCTGATGGCGGCCGCGCCACGCTCCTGCCTCGCCGACGACGGCCCGCTCCGCGGGGGGGGGGAAGGGTCCGGGCCGAAGAGCCGGCATTGCCGCAGGGGCGAGGTGGGCTGGGGTTGTCGCTGAGGAGCTCGCGATCGAGGTGGTGTCCCTTGGTGTGCCGGGCCCGTCAGGCGATGCGGCTGGCGAGGAGGTCGTGGGCGGGGAGGTCGGTGGTGCCGCGGACTTTGGTGCGCAGGTAGGTGAGGTTGTGCGGGGTGGTGTGGGCGCCGGTGGGGACGCGGTTGTGCACCTGGATCCCGAGTGCCTGGAGCTGGCCTGACTTGTCCGGGTTGTTGGAGAGCAGGTCGACCGCGGTGGCGTCGAGGGCGGTGAGCATCTGGGCGGCGGCGGTGTAGTCGCGGGCGTCCTCGGGGAGGCCGAGGGCGGTGTTCGCGGCGTACGTGTCGTGCCCGAGGTCTTGCAGGCGGTAGGCGTCCAGCTTGTTGTAGAGGCCGATGCCGCGGCCCTCCTGGCGCAGGTAGAGCAGGTAGCCGCCGTGTTCCGTGATCTTCTCGACGGCCTCGCGCAGCTGGGGGCCGCAGTCGCAGCGGGCGGAGCCGAAGACGTCGCCGGTGAGGCACTCGGAGTGCAGGCGGACCAGCGGGACCGGGGTGGCGGAGGGGTTGCCGAGGACCACGGCGAGGTGTTCCAGGCCGTCGGCGAGGCCGTGGAAGGTGACCAGTTCGGAGTCGACGGAGTAGCCGTCGCCGAAGTGCAGCGGGACGCGTACGCGGGTGCGGACCGTCGCCTCGGGGATCACGGTCGCGGTCATCGGCTGCTCCACTCGTTCGATCTAGCTGTAGTTCCAATTTGAACTACGCCCTGCGGCGACCCTACACACTGATTCGAATTTGAACAACAATCGTGTGGATGCCCGCCGGGGCCCTGGACGCGGCGGCCACCGGGGCGGATCCGCCTGCATGCCCCGCGTCCGCGATCCCCGACCTGACCGAGGCCGGTCTTCCGCACCGTGGCTGGTCGGGTGCAGACGGCCGTGTCCCGTCGCCGGCCGTGTCCCGTCGCCGGCCGGGCCCCGTCACCGCGGCCCGGACCGACCGCTCGGGCAGGTCGGTCGTTTCGGTGGTGATCCGCTCCGGGTGGGAGAGGCCGTCGGCCACGACCGGAACGGCGGGGGTCTCCGGCCCGCCGCGGTGGCTCCCGCACGGCCGCGGTGGCTCCCGCACGGCCGCGGTGGCGAGTTCGGCCGCCTCCGTCTCCTCGTCGAGGGTGGTGGTCACCCCGGGTGGCCGTTCCTGGGCCGGGCACAGGTACGGGAGACCACCCGCCGGGGAGGGTCAGGGACCGAGGTGGACGTAGCTGGCCCAGTGCAGCGGTGCGCGGTGGTCGGGCTCGCGGCGGAGGCGCTGCACGGCGTCGTGCAGCGCGCGGGCGCTGTCGGCCGCGCTGCCGGCCGTCTCCAGGGAGCGGTAGAAGTCGCGGGCGACGTGCGGGGCCGGGCCGTCGTCGAGGGCCCAGAGGGTCCCGACGACGTGCTGGTAGCCGGCGAGTTGGAAGGCGGCGGCGAGGTGGACGGCCTCGTCGGCGAGCCTGCGGTTGCCGAGGGCGGTGTGGCAGGCGGACAGGAAGGCGAGTTCCGCCCCGGAGAGGTCCTGCTCGGCGACGCCGGCGACGGGCAGCGGCCCGTCGTACAGGGCCAGGTGGCTGGCGGCGGGGTCGGTGGCGGAGTGGACGCCGTGGCAGGCGAAGTGCACCCAGGGGTGGGCGGGGAGGTCGGCCAGCACCCCGGACAGGACGGCGTCCCGGTCGGCCCTGCCGCTGTACCGGTCGCCGAACAGGTCGGCCAGCATGGCCAGTTCGACGCTCACGCCCGGTAGTTCCGGCTGGGCCCCGGTGCTGCCGTCGCCGGGCGCCGACTGCCGCACGCCGACGCCGAGCAGGTGCGGTCGCGGGGTCGCGGGCCGGGCCCTGGCCCGGATGAGGGAGTTCAGGGTCGGCGTGTAGGAGGAGACCACCAGGTCGATGACGCGCGGGCCGTCCTTGGGTCCGGCGGCGTGCAGGGGCAGTTGGGCGAGCGCGCCGGTGGGGCACCACCACAGCCGGGGGGTGGTCGCTCCGGGGCGGTCGAGGCCCAGGGCGGCCAGGACGGGCCGGGTGATCTCGGTCCAGAGCCAGGCCAGCGTGTCGTCGATCCGCTTCGTCAGGCGGACCTTCTCGGCGGGTCCGGGTTCGGGACTGACCCGGGAGAGCCGTTCGACGGCGGCGAGGAACTCGGTGGCGCGCTGGTCGACCTCGGCGGCGGTGACGCCGGCCAGCGGGACCAGCGCCACCGGCGGGACACCGGGTACGGAGCGGAGTATCAGGGCGTCGCAGCGGTGGGCGCTGATGTTGATGACGGCGACCGGCCCGTCGTCCGCGACGCGGCGGAGTTCGCCGAAGGTCGGCGGTTCGAGGAAGTGCTCGAAGTCGTCGAGGCGGCGGATCCGGGTCAGGACGTCGTCGAACCGCTCGCTGAGCTGCCAGGGCTGTTCGCCCTGTTCGGGGCCCGGGCCGGGTCGGCCGACGGGTCCGGGGCCGCCGGGTCCGGGGCCGCCGGTTTCCAGGGCGGCGCAGATCGCGTCGAATTCCGCTGCCAGCGCCGAGTGGCGTTCCCGCAGGACGGTCCGGTCGGTGCGGGTCTGCAGCAGTTGGGACCAGATCACCGAGCGGCCCTGCTCCAGCAGGCGGACCGCGCCGGGCAGGTCGCCGACCGCCGTGGCGGCCGCGGCGGCGTCGCTCGCGAGCCGAGGGACCTGGGCGATCTGGGCGAGTCGTGAGGCCCGGGGCAGGCCGCGGTCCGCCAACCGGGGCAGCAAGACGTCGACGGCCGTCCGGTAGCCCGTGAGGGCCGCCGGGGCGTCACCGCGTTCCATGCCCAGGCCGCCCCAGTGGAAGGCGGAGAACAGCCGGGTCCTGATCGAGGCGGCCTCGGTCCCGGCGGACTGCCGGAACGCCTGCTCGGCCTCGTAGCCGTCCTCGGGCCGGCCCTGGGCCTGGAAGCGGCGTACCAGCGCGTAGCCGAGTTCCGAGCGCGCGTGGGCGATGTTCGGGTCGCCGTGGCGGCCGTTCAGGTCGTCGACCGTCCCGCGCAGGAGGTCGACCGAGGCGTCGAGGTCCCCGGGGCCGCCCCGCTCGCGCAGTGCGGGAGAGCTCGGCGGAGACGCGGCTGAACCTGCTGTCGCGGCAGAGCGTGGACGGTCTGCACCGGCACCTTCCGGGCGCGGTGCGGCAGCTGCGGGAGGCCGGGGCACCGGTGGACTGGGCGCAGCTGCTGGTGGATCTGGCCCGCTGGCGCCGGTACGGGGGCGAGATCAAGCGGCGCTGGCTGCAGGACTTCTACCGGGAGCGCTACCGGTCGGGTGTGCGGGCGGCGCTGGAGGTGGACGACGCGGAGGGCGTCGGTGCCGACGTCGGCAAGTAAGCGGTTGCGGGTGCCGTCCGCCGGACGGCACCCAATCAAATCAGGTCCATGACAATAACTTAAGGGAGAAGAGCATGGCGGCGAAGTCGGGCACGGGAGCGGTCGCGCGGTTCGTGGACGTGCACGTGGTGCAGAGCGTGCCGTTCGCGAACCTGAACCGGGACGACAACAACTCGGTGAAGACCGTCTCCTACGGCGGGGCCGAGCGGACCCGGGTCAGCAGCCAGTCGTGGAAGCGCGCGGCCCGCACCTACTTCCAGGAGCGGATGGGCGAGGCGGCGCTGCGCACCCGGCGCATCGGCGAGCGGGTGGCGCGGCTGCTGGAGGAGGAGCGCGACTGGCCGGCCACGCTGGCGGCGCGGGCGGGTCAGCACGTGGCGGCGGGCAGCAGCATCAAGTTCGAGGTCGACGGCGACAGCGCCGCGGTGACCACCAACGCCATGGTGTACGTACCGGGCAGCGCGGTCGCCGAACTCGCGGACCTGGCCGAGGAGTTCCGGGGCGTCCTGGAGGCGGCGAAGGACGTCAGGAAGCCCAGCGACAAGAGCGCGCTGCCCAAGGACCGGATCGACGCGGTGCTGCGCTCGCGCAACGGGGTGATCAACCTGTTCGGGCGGATGCTGGCGGAGGTCGACGACGCGGGCGTGGACGGGGCGGTGCAGGTCGCGCACGCGCTGACCACGCACGGCACCGACATCGAGCTGGACTACTTCTCGGCCGTCGACGACGTGACCGATTTCTGGGGCGACACCACCGGCAGCGCGCACATGGGGCACGCCGAGTTCTCCGCCGGCGTGTTCTACCGCTTCGCGACGATCGACCTGAAGGAGCTGGCGGACAACCTCGGCGGCGACCTGGCCGCCGCCCGCGAGCTGGCGGCCGGCTTCACGGAGGCGTTCGTCCTGTCGCTGCCGCAGGCGAAGAAGACCGCGACCGCGCCGCACACCATCCCCGACCTCGTCCACATCGCGGTCCGCTCGGACCGGCCGCTGTCGTTCGCCGCCGCGTTCGAGAAGCCGGTGCGCCCCGGCCGGGAAGGCGGCTACTCCGAACCCTCGCGCGACGCGCTGGCCAAGTACGCGACGGCCGCGAACACCCTGCTCGGCAACCGCGGCGTCGTGGCGGCCGGCTGGGCCGGCACCGACGAGAAGAACCCGAAGGAGCTGGGCGAGCGGGCCGTCTCCTTCCCCGCGCTGATCGACACCGCCATCGCCGCCGCCTACCCCCAGGTCGGCCAGTGAGCGCCGAGGCGGGCCTGCTGCTGCACCTGGCCGGCCCGCTGCAGTCCTGGGGCGAGCGCAGCAAGTTCAACGAACGCGACACCGCCCCCTTCCCCACCCGCTCCGGGGTGATCGGCCTGCTCGCCTGCGCGCTCGGCCGCCGGCGCGGCGAGGACATCGACGACCTGGCCCGCCTGTCGCTGACCGTGCGCGCCGACCGCCCCGGGGTGCTGCTGCGCGACCTGCACACCGTCGGCGGCGGCCTGCCCGCCCGGCACACGGTGACCACCGCCGAGGGCAAGAAACGCCCCGCCGCCGCGGCGACACTGCTCTCCCACCGCTACTACCTCGCGGACGCGGTGTTCACCGCGGCGCTCACCGGCCCCGCCGACACCCTGCGGACCTGCGCCGCGGCGCTGCGCGAGCCGTTCTGGCCGCCGTACCTGGGCCGGCGCTCCTGTCCGCCCGAAGGGCCGCTGCTGCTGGGCGAGTTCGACGACATCCACCGCCGGCTGGTGGAGCTGCCGCTGGCCCGCACCCGCCGCGGGACGGCGGACACCGTCCCGGTGGTCTTCCACGGCGACCGACCCCTCGGCGGCCTCGCCCCCGCCGAGACGGGCGCCCCTGACGGCAATGAGGCAGCCGGCCAGGTCAACGACCAACCCCTCACCTTCCACCCCCAGCGCCGCGCCCACCAGAGCCGCCCCCGCTACCAGCGCACCCTGCACCTGCCCGCCGAACGCTGCCACGGCCTGGGCACCGACTACCTCCACGCCCTCGCCGCCTACCTCGCCCCCCACACGCCCCGTCCCGAAAGCTCGCCGGCATGACCCTGTGGCTGACCCGCATCATCCCCGACCAGCGCCACCGCGACGTCCACTGCGACGGCGACGACGCCGTCAACCTCCACCACCGCATCATGTCGCTGTTCCCCGACGACGTCCCCAGCACCGAACCGCGGCGCCACCTCGGCATCCTCTTCCGCACCGAGACCGGCCGCGACGGCGACCAGATCCTGCTGCAGAGCAACCGCGAACCCGACCTCGCCCAACTCCCCGCCGGCTACGGCAGCGCCGCCACCAAACCCCTCACCCCGCTCCTCGACGCCCTGCGCAAGGGCTTGCCCGTGCGCTACCGCATCGCGGCCAACGCCGTCCGCAAACCCGGCGCCACCACCCGCGCCCTCTACCGCCTCCCCGAAGTCGTCCCCCTCAACGGCCCGCACGCCGACGAATGGTGGACCCGCCAAGCCGAAACCTCCGGCCTCACCCTCACCACCCTGCACTCCACCCCCCTGGACGCCGCCACCGGCCACCGTCGCCAGCACCAGCAGCGCGTCCACCACGCCCGCACCCTCTTCGAAGGCACCGCCCACATCACCGACCCCGACCTCCTGCGCACCCGCATCCGCGAAGGCATCGGCCGCGGCAAGGCCTACGGCTGCGGCCTGCTCAGCATCGCCCCCCGCCGGGAACCCTCATGACACCCCCACGCCCACGCCGCGGCAACGACAACCCCGCCGGCGCCCGCCGCAAACTCGCCGCACCCACCGTCGCCATGCTTCCCCGCATCGCCGACTCCCTCTCCTTCCTCTACCTCGACCTCGTCCGCGTCGTCCAGGACGACACCGGCGTCCGCGCCGAGATCAACACCACCCAGCGCGGCACCGAAACCGTCCACCTCCCCACCGCCGCCCTCAGCTGCGTCCTGCTCGGCCCCGGCACCTCCATCACCGCCCGCGCCCTGGCCACCCTCGCCCGCCACGGCACCACCGTCCTCATCGCCGGCTCCGGCGGCGTACGCTGCTACGCCGCCACCCTCCCCGAATCCCTCAGCACCACCTGGCTCGAACACCAAGCACGGGCCTGGGCCGACGACCAGCGACGCATGGCCGTCGCCATCGCCATGTACCGCCGCCGCTTCGGCGACACCGACCTGCCCACCGACGTCAACCTCGACACACTCCGCGGCAAGGAAGGCCAACGCGTCAAAGCCCACTACCGCCTCCTCGCCCAACAACACCGCATCGGACGCTTCCGCCGCACCTACGACCCCGACTCCTGGGACACCCAAGACCCCGTCAACCTCGCCCTGTCCGCCGCGAACACCTGCCTCTACGGCATCGTCCACGCCGCGATCCTCGCCCTCGGCTGCTCCCCGGCCCTCGGCTTCGTCCACAACGGCAACCAGCAGGCCTTCGTCTACGACATCGCCGACCTCTACAAAGCCGAACTCACCATCCCCCTGGCCTTCTCCCTCCACTCCTCCAGCGAACCCGAAGCCGAAGCCCGCCGCGGCTTCCGCGAAGGACTGCGCCTCTTCAAACTCCTCCCCAGGATCGTCACCGACATCCAGCGCCTGCTCGCACCCGGCACCGACATCGCCACCCCCGACCCCGACGAGCAACTCGTCGACCTCTGGGACCCGGTCCTCGGAGCCGTCCCCGGCGGCGTCAACTACTCCACCGGAGAAGCACAGTGAACCGCCGCCCTTCGGCAACCGCCGCCAAGGAACCCCCATGGCATCCCTGACCGTCCTGTCGATGACCGCCGTCCCCGACCACCTGCGCGGCGCCCTGACCCGCTGGCTCCTGGAAGTCACACCCCAGCTGTACGTCGGCACCGTCTCCGCCAAGGTCCGCGAAGAACTCTGGTCCTCCGTCAGCAACTGCATCGCCGACGGAGTCGCCGTACTCGTCCACCCCGCCGCGAACGAACAGGGATTCGCGCTGCGGACAGCAGGAACCCAACGACGCCAACCCATCGACTTCGACGGCCTGCTGCTCATCGCCCAAACCCGAGCGACCACACCAGAAGGTCAAGAAATCGCAAAGCCCTAGAGAAGGCGCAGGTCAAAAAGGGTCCTCCCCGCGCGAGCGGGGGTCTACCGCGTGCCGATCCGAAAATCATGGTCAGGTCTGCGTCCTCCCCGCGCGAGCGGGGGTCTACCGGCACAAGAGAGGGGCCGGCGGCTACCGGCCCCGTCCTCCCCGCGCGAGCGGGGGTCTACCGCCTGTCGTCAGAACGTGCATACCGTCCAACGGGTCCTCCCCGCGCGAGCGGGGGTCTACCGCGGTCGAACACGCCGTCGGTCTGCGCGCGCCGGTCCTCCCCGCGCGAGCGGGGGTCTACCGCAACTACCAAGCGGGCCACCGCACCCACGCCCGTCCTCCCCGCGCGAGCGGGGGTCTACCGTCAGCGGGCGACTTCCGCCCAGCATGTTGTCAGTCCTCCCCGCGCGAGCGGGGGTCTACCAGTGCAGCAGGCGGTCCGCGGTGCCGGGCGCGAGTCCTCCCCGCGCGAGCGGGGGTCTACCGGGGATCTGCGGGAGGCCGTCTATCCAGGTCTTGTCCTCCCCGCGCGAGCGGGGGTCTACCGGTAGTGATCACGAGGCCGAGCCAGGTGGTCATGTCCTCCCCGCGCGAGCGGGGGTCTACCGGCGATCCAGCGCATGCTGCGGTCGCCGCCGAGGCCCTGGGCCGTCCTCCCCGCGCGAGCGGGGGTCTACCGGGCATCGGCGGCGCGATGGAGCAGGAGCCCATGTCCTCCCCGCGTGAGCGGGGGTCTACCGGGATTGGGTGCGCCCCCCGGTATGCACCACAGGTCCTCCCCGCGCGAGCGGGGGTCTACCGGCGACGCCGCGGGTCCGGATCACCGCGACGTAGTCCTCCCCGCGCGAGCGGGGGTCTACCGGACGCCTACCGCACCGTCGCCGCCCAGCTCCGGTCCTCCCCGCGCGAGCGGGGGTCTACCGCACGTCCGGACGCTGGCGCACTCGACGTACAGGTCCTCCCCGCGCGAGCGGGGGTCTACCGTGCTCCAGCCAGTACGGCAGCCACTCGGAGAGGTCCTCCCCGCGCGAGTGGGGGTCTACCGACGCCGACCGCGCCCAGGAGGAGCTGGTCCGCGTCCTCCCCGCGTTAGCGGGGGCTGCGTTGGTGCGTGAGGGTGTGTGGTGCGGAGGGCGGGTCTTTCCCAAGGGGGCGAGTTACTGTCGGACTTCGGTCTCATCATGCTTCTGCCGGGGCGACGAATGTCGCTCCGAGCATCACCGCAGCGGCAGGTGTCTGATCCCGGAGGCCGGGAGGATCCTTGATGGTGCCCATGCCCGAAGGGGTGCTGGTGGGCCTGGGGAATGGCCGGCCGGCCCGCACCCGAGGTTTCAGTGCAACTGGTGGCAATTGCGTTCCTGAACCGTTTGATTGTGATCGCGGTCTGCGAGGGCTGGAGGGCGTAGGCGTCGAGCTTGTTGTGGAGGCCGATGCCGCGGCCCTCCTGGCACAGGTGGAGCAGGTGGCCGCCGGTCTCGGCGATCCGCTGGACGGCCTCGCGCGGCGGCGGGGCGGTGGTCGGGGCGTCCGCGGTGGGCGTGGTCTGCGGTTTGGTGCGAGGGGCCCAGCCGGGTTGTTCACATGCGAACCGGGCTGTGCCCCCCGGGCGCTGCACCGTCGTTCCCATGCGAACAACCGGCGTCCCGGGAACCCTGCCCGCCCCGTCTGTTCCACCGCCGCCGGCCCCCGGGCCCTCCCGTTCGGCCCACCAGTTCGCCGCTACCCGCCGGTACCCCGGCATGGTGGGGAGGGGGAGGCGGGGGGAGAGACGGCAGGGCTCGGCGAGGGAGGAAGAGAGCGGATGGCGAAGGCATTCGGGTTCGTCGCGTACGGCGGGCCGGAGCAGCAGGAGTTCCTGGACCGGCCCACGCCCGCCCCGGGCCCCGGCGCGTTGCGGATCAGGGTGGTCGCGGCCGGGGTCAACCCCGCCGACTGGAAGAAGCGGCAGGGCCTGTTCGGCACCGACGACGCCCCGCCGCAGGTGATGGGCAGCGAGGCGGCCGGCGTGGTGACCGCCCTCGGCGAAGGCGTCCGGGGCTTCCGGGAGGGCGACGAGGTGTTCGGCACCACGATCGGCGGCGCGTTCGCCGAGGAGGCGCTGCTCCCGGCCCGCGCCACCGCGCACAAACCGCGCACCGTCGGCTTCGCCGAGGCGGCGGCCCTGCCGGTCGCCGCCGCCACCGCCTACGACGCGCTCGACCAGCTTGCTGCTCTCGGCCTGCGGGCCGGCCAGACCCTGCTGGTGGTCGGCGTGGCCGGCGGCGTCGGCACCGCCGCCGCGCAGATCGCCCGCGGCCGCGGCCTGACCGTCCTCGGCACCGCCGGCGAGGGCAGCGCCGCGCACGTCCGGGCCCTCGGCGCCACCCCCGTCCGGTACGGCCCGGGCGTCGCCGACCGGCTGCGCGCCGTCGCCCCCGACGGTGTGGACGCCGTGCTCGACCTGGTCGGCGGCGACGCCGTCCGCGAGGTCGCCGGAGCCCTGCGCGCCCCCGGCCGTCTGGTCTCCACCGCCGACCCGGCCACCGCCGCCGAACTCGGCGGCGCCTACGTCCGGCGCGACGGTACTGCCGCGCCGCTCGCGGCCCTCGCCGAACTCGTCGCCGCCGGAACGCTCGACCCGCACATCAGCGGCCGCTACCCGCTGGAACGGGCCGCCGAGGCGATGGCCGAAGTGGAGACCGGACACGCCCGAGGGAAACTGATCCTGGAGATGAGCCGACCGTGAAGACCACCAACCCCAGCCCCGGCGCGCCCTGCTGGGTCGAACTCGCCACCAAGGACCCCGCCGCCGCCAAGGCGTTCTACCACGAACTCTTCGGCTGGCGCGCCGAAGTGGTCCCCGACGAGAAGGCCATGGGCTACACCAGGCTCTACCTCGGCGAGCAACTCGTCGCGGGACTCAGCGCCTTGATGCACCCCGAGCAGCCGACCGCCTGGACGATCGGCTTCCACACTCCCGACACCGACATCACCGCCGACGAAATCGCCGATGCCGACGGCAAGTTGATCGTCCCGCCGACCGACGCCCTGGACTGGGGCCGGTTCGCCGTCGCCGCCGATCCCACCGGCGCGGTCTTCTCCACCTGGCAGCCCGACACCCTGCGCGGCGTCGACCTGCGCGACGAGCCCGGCGCCCTCGGCTGGGTCGAACTCGCCACCCACGAACCGGGAACCGCCGCCGAGTTCTACCAGCGGGTGTTCGGCTGGAGCGTCAACTCCGGCGACATGTACACCCGATTCGGCCTGGGCGGAAGCGACTTCGGCGGGATGACCGACATGTCCGACCAGTTCCCGGCCGGCACCTCCCCCTACTGGATGCCGTACTTCGTGGTCGCCGACACCGACCTCGGCGCCGAACGCGCCGCCCTGCTCGGCGCCACCGTCACCCTCCCGCCCACCGACGTTCCCGACGGCCCCCGGCTGGCCGTGCTGCGCGACCCGCAGGGCGCCCTGTTCGGCCTCCACGTGCCGGAGGAGAGGGAGGAGAGGGAGGAGTAGGAGGGGGGAAGGGGAGGGGCGGGGGCGGGGGTCAGACCCGGGCCGGCGGGACGTCGGTCGGTGCCGAGGCGGCCGGCGGGCCCGGGCGGCGGCGGCGGCGCTCGCGCAGCGCGGGCCCGGCCGCCGTCGCGGCCGCCGCCAGCACCGCCGCCAGCGAGAGCATCGGCACCCAGTCGCCCAGCCGCACGTACCACGTCCGCGCCGCCGGGTCGGCCAGCGCCAGGTCGGCCGTCACCGCCCCCGACCCGTCGGTGCCCAGCCGGACCAGCCGCCGCCCCTGCGCGTCGTACGCCACCGACTCGCCGGTCAGCGCCGCCTGCACCACCGGGCGGCCGGTCTCCGCCGCCCGCAGCGCGCCCAGCGAGGCGTGCTGGGCGGGCGCCCAGGTGGACTGGAACGTCGAGGTCGCCGACTGGTAGACGATCAGCGCGGCGCCCTGCCGGGCCATGGTGCGCGACATGTCGGGGAACGCCGACTCGAAGCAGACCAGCGCCCCCACCGGCAGCGCCCGCCCGTCCCGGTCGGCCACCGGCAGCAGGTGCACCGAGCTGCCCGGCGCCCGGTTCTCGCCCGCCGCCGCGCTCACCCCCGCGATCCAGCCCAGCAGCGGGCGCAGCGGGATGTACTCGCCGAACGGCACCAGCCGGATCTTCCGGTAGCGCGCCAGCACGCCCGAACCGTCCACCAGCACCGCGTCCTTGGAGATCCGGCCGTCCGCCTTCCGGGCGTCCTCGCCGACCAGCAGCTGCGCCCCGGTCAGCCGGGAGAGCGCGGCCAGCCGGGCCACCGTCTCCGGGCGGCGGTCCAGGTCCTCGGTGGTGGAGCTCTCGCCCCAGACGATCAGGTCCGTCGGACGGCCCGCCAGCGAACGGGTGATCCGCGCGTTCGCCTCCAGCCGGGCCTGCTCGTCCGGCGTCGAACCGGCCTGCACCAGCGTCACCGACGCGCTGCCCGAGGTCGCCGGGGCGGCCTGCGCGGCGAACACCAGCGGCCCCGCCAGGACGGAGGACAGCGCGGTCGCCCCCGCCAGCGCGCGCACCCGCGACCCGTGGGCGCAGAGCAGCACCGCCAGCGCGGTGTTCGCCGCGACCAGCGCCCAACTCACCAGCCACACGCCGCCGATCGACGCCAGGCCGAGCACCGCCGGGTGCTCCCACTGGGTCGCGCCGAACAGCGCCCACGGCCCGCCCAGCGCGTTCCAGGAGCGGGCGTACTCGGCGCACACCCACACCGCGGGCAGCACCGCCAGCGCCGCCGCCGCGCGGCGCAGCGTCGGTTCGCCGTGCAGCAGCCACCACGCGGCCAGGCCGAACGGCGCCTGCAGGACGCCGAACAGCACCGCCAGCACCGGCAGGCCCGGGCCGATCGACGGGATCAGCCAGTACATCCCGGTGAGGATGAACCCGGCGCCGAACCACCAGCCGCGCACCACCGCCTCGCGCGCCCCGCCGGCCGCCCGCATCAGCAGCAGCCCCGGCACCAGCGCCGCCCAGGCCAGCCAGGCCAGGCCGGCGCCGGGGAAGGTCAGCACGGGCAGCACCCCCGAGGCCAGCGCGCCGTAGCGGGCCGGTCGGGTCAGGGCGGTTCGCAGGCTCATGCGGAGATTGTCCGCCCGGCCGGGCCGGAAGGCACCCCTATACGATCATCGGCATGTCACGGTCACCGAAGGTTTGAACCGGGTTACGCGCGGGTTCGGACAATCGGTTCGTGTACTCGCGCAATGCCGCGGAAGCCGTTCGTGTAGGGATGGTCTTGCCGGATGCCGCCGCACTCACTCGCCTTCGAGCTCGCCCTCCGTCTCCAGCAGCACCTGCCGCAGCTCGTCCAGCAGCGCCGCGTCCGGCTCCGCCCACAGGCCGCGCCCGGCGGCCTCCAGCAGGCGTTCGGCGATGCCGTGCAGGGCCCACGGGTTGGCGTCGGCGAAGAACTCCCGGTTGACCGGGTCGAGCACGTACTCCTGGGTCAGCTTCTCGTACATCCAGTCCGCGACCACCCCGGTGGTCGCGTCGTAGCCGAACAGGTAGTCGACGGTCGCGGCCATCTCGAAGGCGCCCTTGTAGCCGTGCCGCCGCATCGCCTCCAGCCAGCGCGGGTTCACCACCCGGGCCCGGAAGACCCGGGCGGCCTCCTCGGTCAGGGTGCGGGTCCGCACGGTCTCCGGCCGGGTCGAGTCGCCGATGTACGCGGCCGGACTGGCACCGGTCAGCGCCCGCACGGTCGCCACCATGCCGCCGTGGTACTGGAAGTAGTCGTCCGAGTCGGCGATGTCGTGCTCACGGGTGTCGGTGTTCTTCGCCGCCACGGTGATCCGCCGGTACGCGCTCTCCATCTCCTCGCGCGCGGGCCGCCCGTCCAGGCCCCGCCCGTACGCGTAGCCGCCCCACACCGTGTACACCTCGGCCAGGTCGGCGTCGGTGCGCCAGTCCCGGCTGTCGATCAGCTGCAGCAGGCCCGCGCCGTAGGTGCCCGGGCGGGAGCCGAACACCCGTACCGTGGCCCGGCGTTCGTCGCCGTGCTCGGCCAGGTCGGCCTGCACGTGGGCCCGGACGAAGTTCTGCTCGGCCGGCTCCTCCTGCCGGGCCGCCAGCCGCACCGCGTCGTCCAGCAGCGCCACCACGTGCGGGAAGGCGTCCCGGAAGAAACCCGAGATGCGCAGTGTCACGTCGATCCGCGGCCGGCCCAACTCCTCAGCGGGGACGGCCTCCAGGCCGGTCACCCGGCGCGAGGCGTCGTCCCACACCGGGCGCACGCCGAGCAGCGCGAACGCCTCCGCGATGTCGTCGCCCGCCGTGCGCATCGCCGACGTGCCCCACAGCGACAGGCCCACCGACGGCGGGAACTGCCCGTCGTTGTCGGCCCGGTAGCGCTCGATCAGCGACGCGGCCAGCGCCTGGCCGGTCTCCCAGGCCAGCCGGGACGGGACGGCCTTCGGGTCCACCGAGTAGAAGTTGCGGCCGGTCGGCAGCACGTTCACCAGCCCGCGCAGCGGCGAACCCGACGGCCCGGCCGGGACGAAACCGCCTCGCAGGGCGTGCAGCACCGCGTCCAACTCGTCGGTGGTGGCGGCCAGTCGGGGCACCAGCTGGGTGGCGGCGAAAGACAGCACCTCGGCGACCGCGGCGGGCAGCCCCTCGGCGACCTTCGCCACCGCCGCCGGGTTCCAGTCCTCCGCCTCCATCGCCTCGACCAGCGAACGGGCCTTCGCCTCCGCCGCGTCCGTCGCCCCCAGCGTCAGCGCCGCCTCGTCCAGGCCCAGCGCCTCGCGCAGGCCCGGCAGCGCGCTCACGCCGCCCCAGATCTGCCGCGCCCGCAGGATCGACAGCACGATGTTCACCCGGTCGGTGCCCGTCGGCGCCTGCCCCAGCACGTGCAGCCCGTCACGGATCTGCGCGTCCTTCACCTCACACAGCCAGCCGTCGACGTGCAGCAGGAAGTCGTCGAACCCGTCGTCCTCCGGCCGCTCCGCCAACCCCAGGTCGTGGTCCAGCTTCGCCGCCTGGATCAGCGTCCAGATCTGCGCCCGGATCGCCGGCAGCTTCGCCGGGTCCATCGCCGCGATGTTCGAGTGCTCGTCGAGGAGTTGCTCCAGCCGGGCGATGTCGCCGTACGAGTCGGCGCGCGCCATCGGCGGCACCAGGTGGTCGACCAGCGTGGCGTGCGCCCGGCGCTTGGCCTGGGTGCCCTCGCCCGGGTCGTTCACCAGGAACGGGTAGACGAGGGGGAGGTCGCCGAGGGCCGCGTCCGGGCCGCACTCCGCCGACAGCGCGGCGGTCTTGCCCGGCAGCCACTCCAGGTTGCCGTGCTTGCCCAGGTGCACCACCGCGTGCGCGCCGAAACCGCCGTCCGCCCGGTCCGCCGCGATCCACCGGTACGCCGCCAAGTAGTGGTGGCTGGGCGGCAGATCGGGGTCGTGGTAGATCGCCACCGGGTTCTCGCCGAACCCGCGCGGCGGCTGCACCAGCACCAGCAGGTTGCCGGAGCGGATGCCCGCCAGCACCAGGTCGCCGTCCGGGTTGCGCGACCGGTCCACGTACAGCTCGCCCGGCGCCGGCCCCCAGTGCTCCTCCACCCGCTCGCGCAGCGCCGCCGGCAGCGTCGCGTACCAGCGGCGGTAGTCGGCCGCCGGGATGCGCACCGGGTTGCGGGCCAACTGCTCCTCGGTCAGCCACGCCTGGTCGTAGCCGCCCGCGTCGATCAGCGCGTGGATCAGCGCGTCGCCCTCGTGGCCGCCCCCGGCGTCGGTGTGGAAACCGGGCAGGCTGTCGCCCAGGTCCATGCCCTCCGCGCGCAGCCGCTCCAGCAGCCGGATCGCCGACGCCGGCGTGTCCAGACCCACCGCGTTGCCCACCCGCGCGTGCTTGGTCGGGTAGGCGGAGAGCACCAGCGCGAGGCGCCGCTCGGCCGCCGGAGTGTGCCGCAGCCGGGCGTGCCGCACCGCGATGCCCGCCACCCGCGCCGCCCGCTCCGGGTCCGCCGCGTACACCGTCAGCCCGTCCTCGTCGACCTCCTTGAACGAGAACGGCACCGTGATCAGCCGGCCGTCGAACTCCGGCACCGCGACCTGCGTCGCCGTGTCCAGCGGCGACAGGCCGTCGTCACTGCCCTCCCACTGCTCCCGCGACCAGGTCAGGCACAGCGCCTGCAGGATCGGACGGTCCAACGCCGCCAACGCCCCCGCGTCCCATGCCTCTTCGTCCCCGCCCGCCTGCGCGTCGGCCGGCCGGGTACCGCCCGCCGCCAGCACCGTCGTCACGATCACGTCCGCCGCGCCCAGCTCCGCCAGCAGCTCCGGCTCGGCCCCGCGCAGCGACGCGCAGAAGTACGCCCGCGCCCGGGCGCCCTGGTCCTCGACCGCCCGGCACAGCGTCTCGACGAACGCCGTGTTCCCGCTCATGTGGTGCGCCCGGTAGTACAGCACCGCGACGACCGGCCCCCCGGCGTCCCGCGCCTCGCGCTCCAGCGGGCCCCAGGACGGCGCCGACGCCGGCGACGCGAAACCGTGCCCGGTCAGCAGCACCGTGTCCGACAGGAACGCGCCCAGCTCCGCCAGGTTCGCCGGACCGCCGTGCGCCAGGTACGCGTGCGCCTCCGCCGCGATGCCCGCCGGAACGGTCGACAACTCCATCAACTGCGCGTCCGGCGCCTGCTCGCCCGTCAGCACCACCACCGGACGCGGACCCGCCAACAGCGCGTCCAACCCCTCCTGCCAGGCCCGGCGACCACCCAGCAGCCGCACCACCACCAGCTCCACGCCGTCCAGCAGCGCGGGCAGCTCCTCCGGCGACAACCGGGACGGGTTCGCCCAGCGGAACGGCACCGGGCCGTCCGCCGCGCGGGCACTCAGCAGGTCGGTGTCGGACGTCGACAGCAGCAGGATCATGCGGAAGCCCTCCCGGGCGTCTCGGACGGCACGGGGCGGGTGGACGGCGCGGGGCGGACCGGCGACGCCGGGCAGACGAACGGTGCGTGGCAGACCAGCGGCCCGGGGCTGACCAGCGGCGCGAGGCGGGCGGACGGCGCGGGGCGAACGGCACGGGACGACCCGGCGACGGCGGGCGCCCGCCGGGGCACGGGCATGCGGCAGCGCATGGAACAGCCTTCCTCGGGGTCCTCGCCCCGGGCAGTGGAGGACGGCCGGAGTTCCTGGCTCCCACGGCTCAGTGAGCCGCGGTCACAGTGGCGGGACCGCACCGGATTCGCACCGGACTTCCTCCGCTGTGCCGTCGCTGGCAGCGGACGCCCCGAGAGGCGCCCGCCAGCATCGTACGGGGTGATCGGCCCACGGGGGAGTGTGACCTGTGACGCTGACCGAAACCCGACCACCGGCGCCCCGCCCGGGCCGCGTCCGGGTCGTGTCCGGGCCCTGCCCGCGCCGCGTCCGCACCGCGCGAAATCCGGCCCGCGCCGCCCCCGGACGGCGTCCGCACCGCGCCCACACCGCGCTGAGCTGCGCAATCACCCCGCGACAGGCCCGGCGGGAGCGGCGGCCGGACGTGTCGGACGAGGCGGTGGCGCGGGCGCGGGCGATGGGTATGCTCGCCGCCATGCCACCCACACCCGACGCCACCCAGGCACCCTCCGTCGGGCCCGACCGAGGTCGCGCCGACGCCTGCCCCGGCGCGCTCCGCCTGCACGCCGCCGAGGACGGACACCTCGCCCGACTCCGGCTGCCCGGCGGTCAGTTGACGCACCGTCAGATGAACGCCGTCGCCGACGCCGCCGACGCCCTCGGCAACGGCGACATCGAGATCACCTCCCGCGGCAACGCCCAGCTCCGCGGCCTGACCGCCCACTGCGCCGCCGACCTCGCCGAACGCCTGCGCGCCGTCGGCCTGTTGCCCTCCGACACGCACGAACGCGTCCGCAACATCGTCGCCTCCCCACTGGCCGGCCTCGACGGCCACGGCACCGGCGGAGAACAGATCACCGACTGGGTAAGGGAGTTGGACCTCGCCCTGTGCGCCGCGCCGTGGGCCGCCGCGCTCTCCGGCAAGTTCCTGTTCGCCCTCGACGACGGCCGCGGCGACGTCGCCGCCCTCGACGCCGATGTGACCTTGATCGCAGTCGGCGACGGCCGCGCCCTGCTCCGCTACGGCCGCGCCCCCCGCGCCACCGCCGTCGACACCACCGCCGGCACCCCCGTGGCCGCCGCCCTCGACGCCGCCCGCCGCATCCTCGACCTCGCCGCCGGACGCGCCTGGCACGCCCGCGAGATCCAGCACGCACTCCCCGCGGGCGACACCCCGCTGCCCCCGCCCCTCGGCGGCGGACGGACCGCGCTGGGCCGGCTCCCCGGCGCCCTCTCCGTCGCCCCCCGCCTCGGCCGGGCGAGCAGCGCCCAGTGGCGGCTGCTCGCCGAAGCCCTCGGCCCCGCCGCCCCCGACCGGGCCCGGCTCACCCCCTGGCGCGGCGTCGTCCTGCCGCACGCCGACCCCGACTGGCTGCCGCGGCTGGCCGCCGCCGGGTTCCGCACCGCCCCCGGCGGCCCCTGGGAGGGCGTCACCGCCTGCACCGGCCTGCCCGGCTGCGCGAAGTCCCGCGCCGACGTCCGCGCCCAGGCCGCGCGGGCCGTCGCCGCCGCACCCGCCACCGGACTCCCCGTCCACTGGTCCGGCTGCGAACGCCGCTGCGGACACCCCGCCGGCCGCTGGGTCGACGTCCTGGCCACCCCGACCGGACACCGCGTCACGCTCGACGGCGCCACCCGCGACACCGCGCCGGACGAGACCGCCGGGGCCGTCGCCGCGGCCCGCGCCACCCAGGGCGCCAGTACCGAGAGCCCGACCGTCCAGACTTCGACCGCCCAGAGCCCGACCACCGTCCAGAGTCCCACCGCCCCACGCCGGAGGCCCGCATGATCGAGTACGAGAAGGACGGCGCGGCCATCTACCGCCAGTCCTTCGCCACCATCCGGGCCGAGGCGAACCTCGCCCACCTGCCCGCCGACGTGGCCCGGGTCGCCGTCCGGATGATCCACGCCTGCGGCATGACCGACCTGGTCGACGACCTGCTCTGGTCGCCGAACGCCGTCGCCGACGCCCGCCGCGCCCTGCTGGCCGGCGCGCCGATCCTGTGCGACGTCAACATGGTCGCCAGCGGCGTGACCCGCAAGCGGCTGCCCGCCGACAACGAGGTGCTCTGCACCCTCACCGACCCCGCCGTGCCCGAACTCGCCCGCGCGATGGGCACCACCCGCAGCGCCGCCGCGATGGAACTCTGGCTGCCCCGCCTCGAAGGCGCCGTCGTCGCCGTCGGCAACGCCCCCACCTCGCTGTTCCGCCTGCTGGAGATGATCGAGGCCGGCGCCCCCCGCCCCGCCGCCGTCATCGGCGTCCCGGTCGGATTCATCGGCGCCGCCGAGTCCAAACAGGCCCTCGCCGAGCACCCCGCCGCCCTGGAACACCTGGTCGTCCGCGGCCGCCGAGGCGGCAGTGCCATAGCCGCCGCCGCCATCAACGCGATTGCGAGCGAAGAAGAATGACGGACAGTCAGCACACCGGCAAGCTGTACGGCGTGGGCGTCGGACCGGGCGACCCGTCCCTGCTCACCGTCCGCGCCGCCGAACTCATCGGCAAGGCCGACGTGATCGCCTACCACTGCGCCCGGCACGGCCGTTCGCACGCCCGGGCCATCGCCGAACGGTACCTGACGGGCCGTCAGATCGAAGAGCGGCTGATGTACCCCGTCACCGTGGAGACCACCGACCACCCCGGCGGCTACCGCGGCGCGCTCGACGACTTCTACCAGGAGGCCGCTGCCCGGCTCGCCGCCCACCTCGACGCCGGACGCGACGTCGTCGTCCTCGCCGAGGGCGACCCGTTCTTCTACGGCTCCTACCAGCACATGCACAAGCGCCTCGCGCACCGCTACCCCACCGAGGTCGTCCCCGGCGTCACCTCGATCAGCGCCGCCGCCGCCCGCCTCGGCACCCCCCTGGTCGAAGCCGAGGAAGTCCTCACCGTCATCCCCGGCACCCTCCCCGAGGAGGAGCTCACCGCCCGCCTCGCCGCCACCGACTCCGCCGTCGTGATGAAGCTCGGCCGCACCTTCCCGGCCGTCCGCCGCGCCCTGGAGCGGGCCGGCCGGCTGGACGAGGCCCGGTACGTCGAACGCGCCACCATGGACGGCGAGCGCACCGGACGGCTGGCCGACGTCGACCCCGACGGCGTCCCGTACTTCGCCGTCGCCGTGCTGCCGAGCCGGGTCGCCGCGCTCGACTCCGCAGGACGGCCCTTCGAGGCCCCGGACGACTCCGCGGAGCCTGCGGTGGGGGGCGCGGTGGGGGACGCGGGACAGGCCCCCGGCGAGGTCGTCGTGGTCGGCACCGGGCCGGCCGGGCCGCTCTGGCTCACCCCCGAGGCGCGCGGCGCCCTCGCGAACGCCACCGACCTGGTCGGCTACACCACCTACCTGGACCGGGTGCCGGTCCGCGCCGGGCAGGTCCGGCACGGCTCCGACAACAAGGTCGAGGGCGTCCGCGCCGAGTTCGCCCTGGAGCTGGCCCGCCGCGGCCGCCGGGTCGCCGTGGTCTCCTCCGGCGACCCCGGCGTCTTCGCGATGGCCACCGCCGTCCTGGAGGCCGCCTGCGCCGACCCCTACCGCGAGGTGCCCGTCCGGGTGCTGCCCGGCATGACCGCCGCGCACGCCGCCGCCTCCCGGGCCGGCGCCCCGCTCGGCCACGACTACGCCGTCGTCTCGCTCTCCGACCGGCTCAAGCCCTGGGAGGTGATCGCCCGCCGGCTGCGTGCCGCCGCCGAGGCCGACCTCGTCCTGGCGCTCTACAACCCCGGCTCCAAGTCCCGTACCACCCAGGTCGGTTCGGCTCGCGATCTGCTGCTGGAGTACCGCGACCCGCAGACCCCCGTGGTGATGGCCCGGGACGTCGGCGGCCCCACCGAGCGGATCCGCACCGTCGCCCTCGCCGAACTCGACCCGGCCGAGGTCGACATGCGGACCCTGCTGCTGGTCGGCTCCACCCAGACCCAGTGGGTGCGGCGCGGCGCCGACAGCGAAGTGGTCTGGACGCCGCGCCGCTACCCCGAGCAGTAGCAGGCGAGTTGACCGGCCGTCAGCCCGCCAGCCGCCTGACCCAGTCGGCCGCCCCGGCCACGTCCGGGGCGGTCCGCACCCCCGCCGGGGCCGGCGGGCGCTCCACCACGACGACCGGCAGGCCGAGTTCGCGGGCGGCGGTCAGCTTCGGCGCGGTCGCCGCGCTGCCGCTGTCCTTCGTCACCAGCACCTCGATCCGGTGCGCGCGCAACAGCTCGCGCTCCCCGTCCAGGGTGAACGGGCCCCGCTCCAACAGGACTTCGGTCACGGCCGGCATCGGCGCCACCGGCGGCTCCACCGAACGCGCCAGGAACACCAGCCCGTCCAGGTGCGCGAACGCCGCGATGCCCTGCCGCCCGGTGGTCAGGAACACCCGGGTGCCGAGCCCCGGCAGCGCCTCCGCCGCGGCGGCCAGGCTCGGCACCGGGTGCCAGCGGTCGCCCTCCCGGGCCTCCCAGCTCGGCCGGCGCAGCGCCAGCAGCGGCGTACCGGTGCCCGCCGCGGCCAGCGCCGCGTTGCGGCTGATCCGCTCGGCGAACGGGTGGGTGGCGTCCAGCAGCGCGTCCACCGCGTGCGCGCGCAGCCACGCCGCCAACCCCTCCGGACCGCCGAAACCGCCGATCCGCACCTCCCCGGCGGGCAGCCGCGGCTGCGCCACCCGCCCCGCCAGCGAACTGGTCACCCGCAGCGCCGGATCGGCCGCCAGCACGTCCGCCAGCCGGCGGGCCTCACTGGTGCCGCCGAGGATCAGGACGTGCATGCGGGACTCCCGGGGCCGGTGCGATCAGGACACACCACCCTAACCGGGCGGCCGGCGGCCCCGGCGTGGGACGGTGGGAGGGTGGTGTCAGCGGAACGGCGAGGACGGAACGGAAGCGGCGGGATGGCCAGCGGTGAGTGACGAGGCACAGGGCGAGCAGCAGGGGCATGGGCAGGAGCAGGAGCAGGAGCAGGAGCAGGAGCAGGGGCAGGGGCACGAGCGCGGGCAGACGCCCGCGCAGGCGCCGAGCGGCGGGCGGAAGGGGCAGTTGCGCAGCAGCGGGCTGCGCCCCGGCTGGACCACCGGGGCGTGCGCGACGGCCGCCACCAAGGCGGCGTACACGGCGCTGCTCGGCGGCGGCTTCCCCGACCCGGTGGTGATCACGCTGCCGAAGGGCGAGCGGCCCGCGTTCGCGCTGGCCGTGGAGGAGCTGGGCGAGGGGTGGGCCAGCGCCGGGGTGGTCAAGGACGCGGGCGACGACCCCGACGTGACGCACGGCGCGCTCGTCCGCTCCACCGTCCGCCCGGGACCGCCGGGCAGCGGCGTGGTCTTCCGGGCCGGCCCCGGTGTCGGCACGGTCACCAAGCCGGGCCTGCCACTGCCGGTCGGCGAGCCGGCCGTCAACCCGGTGCCCCGACAGCTGATGCGCGAGGTGATCGCCGAAGTCGCCCGCGCGTACGGCGGATCCGGCGACGTGGAGGTCGAACTCTCGGTCGACCACGGCGAGGAGATCGCCCGGCACACCTGGAACCCGCGGCTGGGCATCCTCGGCGGCCTGTCCATCCTCGGCACCACCGGCGTGGTCGTCCCGTACTCCTGCTCGGCCTGGATCGACTCGATCCGCCGCGGCATCGACGTGGCCCGCGCCGCCGGCCGCACCCACGTCGCCGGAGCCACCGGCTCCACCTCCGAGAAGGTCGTCGTCGCCGAGTACGGACTGCCCGAGGACGCGCTGCTCGACATGGGCGACTTCGCCGGCGCCGTCCTCAAGTACCTGCGCCGGCACCCCGTTCCGCGGCTGACCGTCTGCGGCGGCTTCGCCAAGCTCTCCAAGCTGGCGGCCGGCCACCTCGACCTGCACTCCGGCCGCTCCCAGGTCGACAAGGCCCAACTCGCCGCCCTGGCACGGGAAGGCGGCGCCGACGAGGAGCTCACCGCCCGGGTCGCCGCCGCCAACACCGCTCTGGAAGCCGTCCAGTCGTGCGCGGCGGCGGGCGTCCCGCTCGGCGACCTGGTCGCCGAACGGGCCCGCGCCACCGCCCTCGGCGTCCTGCTCGGCGCCCCCGTCACGGTCGACGTCATCTGCATCGACCGCGCGGGCACCGTCGTCGGCCGCGCCGCCCCCGAGGGCCCCTGAAGTCCGGGGCCCCGGGCGTGGCGGGGGCGCGGCGGGGGCGCGTTGGGGGTTACGGCGTGGCGCCTGGGGCCGGTCAGCCGGTGACGACGGCCTGCGCGTCGATCTCCACCAGCATCGGCTCCTGCGGGAGTTCGACGAAGATGGTGGTCCGGCAGGGCTTCACGCCGCCCGGGGCGATGTTCTCCTCGATGAACTGCGCGTACACCTCGTTCATCAGCGGGAAGTCGGCGCGCTTGGTCAGGTAGACGCGGAACATCACCACGTCCTCGATGCTCGCCCCGCCGGCCTCCACGATCGCCTTGACGTTCTCCAGCGTCCGCCGGGTCTGCGCCTTCACGTCACCGTGGTACAGGTACTCGCCGGTCGCCGGGTCCTGCGGGCCCTGGCCGGACACCTGCAGGATCGGGCCCTTGCGCACCCCCTGCGAGAACACCCACGCCGGAGCGGGCGCGCCGTCGGTACGAACCTCGATCTTGTCACTCATCTTCGGTGCTCCTCAATGGGGTTGACGACAAATCAGATAGGTCAGTGGAGACCGCCGCGCACCGGAAGGCCCGCGTCGGTGGAGATCGCCCGGGTGCAGGCGAGCAGTTGCGGAAGCAGGTCGAGCACCTGCTCGTACGGCAGGACCACGTCCGGCACCGATATCGACGCCGCGGCCACCACCCGGCCCGAGGCGTCCCGGATCGGCGCGGCCACGCAGTTGATGAACGACTCGTGCTCGGCGTGGTCCTGCGCCCAGCCCTGTGCCGCGACCTGCTCCAACTCGGCCAGCAGCGCCTGCGGACTGGTCAGGGTGTTCGGGGTGTGCACGGTGAACTCGATCCGGTCCACCACCCGGCGCCGCTCGCCCGGCGGCAGGTCCGCCAGCAGCACCTTCGCCACCGCCGTGTTGTGCAGCGCCGCCCGCAGCCCGATCCGCGAGTACATCCGCACCGGGTGCCGCGAGTCGTACTTGTCGATGTACACCGCCTCGCCGCCCTCGTACGCGGCCAGGTGCACGGTCTGGCCGGTCGCCGCGTTCAGCTCGGCGAGGTGCGGGGCGGCGGTGCGGCGGATCGACCGCTGCTCCAGGGCGAGGCTGGACAGCGCGAACAGCCCCGCGCCCAGGTGGTAGCGGTACTGGGCGTCGCGGTGGACGAAGCGCTCCTCCTCCAGGCTCTGCAGCAGCCGCAGCACGGTCGTCTTGTGCACGCCGATCAGCTCGGCCAACTGGTCCAGGGAGCGCTCGCCCTCGCCGAGTTCGGCGAGCAGGCGCAGGGCGCGGGTGACGGTCTGGCTCATGGGAGTCCCGAGGGTAGTTCGAGGGAGTTCGGGGAGGTGGTGCGGCGGCTTCAGGGGGCGTGCACGGGCGCGGGCAGGACGGGCGCGGGCAGCACGGGGGAGTCGAAGCCGGCCGCCGAGACCCGGGTGGCCGCCCAGTCCCGCCCGTCGGCGGCCAGCAGCGCGGCCACCGTCCGGGCGTCCGGCAGGGTGCCGTGGTCGGTGTGCGCGGTCAGCGCGCCCGCCGCCGACAGGTGGCCCAGCCGCAGCCGCGAGCGCTGGTCCAGGCCGCGCAGGGTGCCCGCCAGGTAGCCGGCCGCGAAGGCGTCGCCCGCGCCGGTCGGCTCCACCACCTCGACGCGCAGCGCCGGCTCGGTCACCGCGCCCCCGTCCCGGTCGAGCGCGGTCACCAGGTGGCCGGAGTCCTTCACCACCAGCGTCGCCGGCGAGGGGAAGCGCCGGCGCAGCTCGCCCGGGTCGCCGGTGCCGAACGCGTCCTGCGCCTCGTCCGCGCCGAGCAGCAGCACGTCCGCCGCGTCCAGCAGCTCCGGCAGCACCGCCGGGTCGCGCAGCCGCCACAGCGCCGGGCGCCAGTTCAGGTCGAAGGAGACCAGCCGGCCCGGCCGGCGGCGGGCCAGCAGCGCCCGCACCAGCGCCAGGCAGTCGTCCGACAGCGCGGGCGTGATGCCGGTCAGGTGCAGCAGCGGCGCCGCGTCCAGCAGCGCCGCGGCCGCCGGGTCGTCCAGCAGCGCGGGGGAGAGCGCGGACGCCGCCGAACCCGTCCGGTAGTAGTGCAGGCGGGAGCGGCCCGGGCCCAGGTCGTGCGGCAGGCCGGAACCGCCGGTCTCCTTCAGGTACACGCCGGTCGGCCGGTGCGGGTCGACCGCGACGGCCGACACGTCCACCCCCGCCGCCGCCAGGTCGCCGGTCAGCCGACGGCCGAACCCGTCCGCGCCGACCCGGCTGATCCACGCTGTCGGCACGCCCAGCCCGGCCAGCGCCGCCGCCACGTTCGACTCGGCGCCCCCCACCGACGGGGAGAACGTGCCGACGGCCTCGAACGGCCCCGGCCGGTCCGGCAGCAGCACCGCCATCGACTCGCCCAGGCACACCGCCCGGGCACCGTTTTGGCCCGCGCCGCCGTGATCCGCCATCAAACCCGCTCCCTCACCCTCGGGCCCCTGCCCCTCCCGCCCCCACCGCTCGACGGCCCGCGTCGACAGCCCGCGCGGCCCGGCGCTCGGCGGTGAGCCCCGGTGCTGCGTGCCTGGTGGGAGGGGTGGACGGGCCGCGTCGCGGTCCGTTGACCGCCGTCCGGCGTGAATGCTAGAACCGTAGCACCAACATGCGCAATACAGGTTGCGCATGTTGCAACTTCCCAGCTCGCGAGTGGGCAGGGATTCGAACGGAGGCGCGGCGATGGACGAGACGGCAGCACGGGCGGGCGCGGGAACGGGCTCGGCGGCGGGCGCGGGGACGGGTCCGGCGGCGGGCGCGGGGACGGGTCCGGCGGCGGGCGCAGCGGGCACGGGCGCGGCGGACGCGGCCCCGGGGCAGCGGCCGCAGCGCTACTTCGCCGACCCCGTCCACGGCCCCGGCATCGACACCGCCGCCGTCGCCGCCCTCGCCGACGAGACCATCGACTTCCGCTTCAAGGCCCTCCCCGCCGACGCCCACGGCCGCACCGTCCGCGACTGGCTCGCCACCCGCCCCACCCTCGACGACCTCGGCACCCCCCTGCTCACCCTCGACGCCGCCGCCCTCCGCCACAACCTGCACACCATGGCCGCCTGGTGCCGCGCCGCCGGCGTCCGCCTCGCCCCGCACGGCAAGACCACCATGGCCCCCGCCCTCTGGCAGGCCCAACTCGCCGCCGGCGCCCACGCCATCACCCTCGCCAACCTCCCCCAACTGCGCGTCGCCCGCGCCCACGGCGTCCAGCGCCTGCTGCTCGCCAACACCCTGCTCGACCCCGCCGGACTCGCCTGGATCGCCGGCGAACTCGACCGCGACCCCGACTTCGCCTTCGCCTCCTGGGTCGACTCCACCGACAGCGTCCGCCGGATGGACGCCGCCCTGCGCGCCGCCGGCGCCACCCGCCCCGTCGAGGTCATCGTCGAACTCGGCGGCCCCGGCGGCCGCACCGGCGCCCGCGGCGTCCCCGCCGCCCTCGAAGTCGCCGCCGCCGTCCTCGCCGCCCCCACCCTCCGACTGGCCGGCGTCGGCGGCTACGAGGGCGCCCTCGCCCACGACGCCTCCGACACCGCCCTCGCCACCATCCGCGGCTACCTCGCCGACCTCGCCGACCTGCACCGCCGCCTCGCCGCCGACTACCCCACCCCCACCCCGATCGTCACCGCCGGCGGCAGCGCCTACTTCGACACCGTCGCCCAGGAGTTGACCCCCCTCACCCGGCAGGTCCCCGGCACCGCCGTCATCGTCCGGGCCGGCGCCTACCTCGCCCACGACGACGGCTTCTACCGCGGCATCTCCCCGCTCGCCCGCGACACCACCGCCACCCCGCTGCGCTCCGCCATGCACGGCTGGGCCCGCGTCGTCTCCCACCCCGAACCCCAACTCGCCCTGCTCGACGCCGGAAAGCGCGACCTCCCGTTCGACGAAGGACTCCCCGAACCCCAACTCGTCCGCGGCCAAGGCCCGCTGACCGGCGCCACCGTCACCGCCCTCAACGACCAGCACACCTTCCTGCGCGACGCCGGACCCGCCGCCCCGATCGGCGCCGTGCTGCGCCTCGGCCTCTCCCACCCCTGCACCGCCTTCGACAAGTGGAGCCTCATCCCCGTCCTCGACCACGCCGACACCGACCACCCCCGCGTCGTCGACCTGATCCGGACGTACTTCTGATGGCCGACCTGCTCCTGCGCGGCGCCACCGTCATCGACGGCACCGGCACCGACCGCCGCCACGCCGACGTCACCGTCACCGACGGCCGGATCGACGAGATCGGACACCACCTGACGGGCCGTCAGGTCATCGACGTCGAAGGGCTCGTCCTCGCCCCCGGCTTCATCGACATGCACGCCCACTCCGACCTGCGGATCCTCCTCGAACCCGACCACCCCTCCCGGATCACCCAGGGCGTCACCCTCGAAGTCCTCGGCCAGGACGGCCTCTCCTACGCCCCCGCCGACGACACCACCCTCGCCGCCCTGCGCCGCCAACTCGCCGGCTGGAACGGCGACCCCGCCGACCACGCGTTCGACTGGAACTGGCGCACCGTCGCCCAGTACCTCGACCGCCTCGACACCGGCGCCGGCGCGGGCGTCGCCGTCAACACCTGCTACCTCGCCCCGCACGGCACCCTGCGGATGCTCGCCATGGGCTGGGACAACCGCCCGCCCACCGACGCCGAACTCGACCGGATGAAAAGCCTGTTGGACGAGGCGCTGACCGACGGCGCGGTCGGCATGTCCACCGGCCTCACCTACACCCCCGGCATGTACGCCGACACCGCCGAACTCGTCGAACTGTGCACCCTCGTCGCCGCCCGCGGCGGCTTCCACGCGCCCCACCAACGCTCCTACGGCGCGGGCGCGTTGGAAGGCTACGCGGAGATGGTCGAGATCTCCCGGCGCTCCCGCTGCCCGCTCCACCTCACCCACGCCACCATGAACTTCGGCGTCAACGAGGGCCGCGCCGGACAGTTCCTCGCCCTGGTCGACGACGCCCTCGCCGACGGCATCGACATCACCCTCGACAGCTACCCCTACCTGCCCGGATCCACCACCCTGGCCGCCCTGCTGCCCAGTTGGTCCACCGAGGGCGGCCCCGAGGCCACCCTGGCCCGGCTCGCCGACCCCGCCGCCCGCGAACGCATCCGCGCCGACGTCGAGGAACGCGGCAGCGACGGCTGCCACGGCGTCGTCACCGACTGGGACACCATCCAGATCTCCGGCGTCCGCAACAGCTCACTCGCCGCCGTGGTCGGCCGGAAGGTCTCCGAACTCGCGGCCGAACAAGGCCGCACCGGCACCGAGGTCTTCTTCGGCCTGCTGCGCGCCGACCAGTTGGGCACCACCATCCTCCAGCACGTCGGCCACGAGGAGAACGTCCGCGCCATCATGCGGCACCCCGTGCACACCGTCGGCAGCGACGGACTACTGGTCGGCGCCCGCCCGCACCCCCGCGCCTGGGGCACCTTCCCCCGCTACCTCGCCCGCTACAGCCGCGAGTTGGGCGTCCTCACCCTCGAACAGGCCATCGCCCGGATGACCGGCCGGCCCGCCCGCCGCCTCGGCCTCGACCGGCGCGGCCTGATCCGCCCCGGCTACCACGCCGACCTGGTCCTCCTCGACCCGGACACCGTCCGCGACACCGCCACCTTCGACCAGCCCCGGCAGGCCGCCGACGGCATCCGGCACGTCCTGGTCAACGGCGTCGCCGCCCTCACCGACGGCAAACCCACCGGCGACCTGGCCGGCCGCGCCCTGCGCCGCGGCGCCGACCGGAAGGTCCGGGCCCTCGGCTGAACGGCCGACGGCCTGGGGCCCTGGACATCCGCCCCGACACCACGAACACCCGCATTTCGAACAGGAGTTGTCAGGATGGGAACGGAAACGACGGACCTGCGCGCGGCACTGACCCGGCAGCCGGTGATCGCCGTGGTACGGGCCCCCGTGATCCCCGACGCGGTCGCGCTCTGCGAAGCACTCGCCGAAGGCGGCATCGCCTGGACCGAACTCACCTTCACCACACCGGACGTCACCCGCCACCTCGCCCGCGCCGCCGAAGCCGGCTGCCGGATCGGCGTCGGCACCGTGCTCACCCCCGACCAGGCCCGGGCCGGCATCGCCGCCGGAGCCCGCTTCCTGGTCACCCCCGGCCTGCGCCCCGCCGTCGCCGACATTGCCCGCGAAGCCGGAATCCCGGTCGTCATGGGCGCGTTGACCCCCAGCGAGGTCGCCGACGCCGTCGACCTCGGCGCCGCCGCCGTCAAGATCTTCCCCGCGAAGGCCTTCGGCCCCGGCTACTTCAAGGACCTCCGCGGCCCCTACCCGGACGTCCCGCTGGTCGCCTCCGGCGGCGTCAACGCCGGCAACGCCAGGGCCTTCCTCGACCACGGCGCCCTCGCCGTCTGCGCCGGCACCGACGTCGTCCCCCCGCAGGCCGTCGCGGACGGCGACTGGGCCGACATCACCCGCCGCGCCAAGGAGTTCGTCGCCTCGCTCGGCTGAGCCCGCACGGGCGCGCCGCGCGGCCAGGCCGGGCCCGCCCTCCCGGCCGCACCGCGCGGCGCGCTCAGAGCGCGTCCAGGCACTCCACCGGGTCCAAACCGGCCCATTCCTCCGGGTCATCTCCGCCCACCGGCAGGCCCGTCGTGTCGAACACCGCGTCGGCCGTCCGCACCGCCGCGCGGTACGCCTCGGAGTCCCGCACCGGGTGCAGGGCGCGCGCTCCGGACGGGGCCACGGTGAGTACGCCGAGGGTGTAGCGGTCGTCCGGGCCCGGCCAGATGTGGTCGCGGACCACCGCGAATCCGCCCTGCGCACCGACGTGTTCGGCCGCACCACCGATCACCGAAAGGAACCACAGCGGGTCGCGGAACGACTCACGGTGCACGGTCAGGTTCACCACCGTCAAGGTCCGCGCGGCCTCGTCGTACTCCACCGCGGCGAGCCCCGGTTCCTCCGCCGTCCGCAGGAACGCGCGCAGTTGGGCCCGGTGGTCGTCGCCGTCCGTCAACCACCGCTCCACGGAGGCGCTGTCAGGCCCCGGGTGCATCGACCACGGCAGCCCGCCGGCCTCACCGGACCGGTCGTACCGGCCGGTCAGCTCACCCCACCCCGTCCACGGCCGGGACGGCGCGGCCAAGTAGCTTCGCAGCGCGGCCGGTTCGAGGTGCAGCCGGGCCATCGCGGAGTACGGTTCGGACATCGGGGAAACCTCTCACCGGCGGCGCTGGACTGGGCGGCAAAGGGTGGGGCAGAGCGCCAACCTGCCCATCCTGTCAGCCCGTTGCGACAACAGCCGGACGCCCGGACGGCCGGCTCCCGAGCGTGCGACAGGGTGGCCGCGGCCGGGGCCGTGACCACCCTGCGGGGACTACCCGGTTCAGGCGCGGGGCCGCTGGCCCAGGCGCCGGCCAAGGGCCAGGCTCAGGCCGCCGAGCGCCAGCAGCGCACCGCCGGCCGCCGTCGTGCCGAGCACGGTGGCGCCAGTGTCGGCGAGCTCGTCCGAGGGCCGCGGTACCTCCGAGGGGGCGCTCGCCCCCCGCACGGTGTGCTCGGTCGCGCAGCTCTTCCCGTCGTCGCAGGTGCCGCGCGCGTCGTCCGGCGCGCTGACGGCACCGGACAGCCGGCGGTCGCCGCCGTTCTTGACGGTCACCGAGTACGTGATCGTCGTGCTGCCGCCGACCGGTAGGTCACCGTTCCAGGTCAGCTTCCCGTTCCTGACCGCGACGGTGCCGGACCCGGCCGCGACATCCGCCCCCAGGACCGCGTCGTCCAGCACCCCGGACAGGTCGTCGACGACCCGGGCGCCGGTGACCGCGCCGTCCCCGTGCTGGCGGACGGTCACGGTGTAGGTGACCCGGTCGCCCACCCGTACGGTGGAGCCGGACGCCGGGGCGGCGCTCTTCGCGAAGGTGTAGCCGCCGGGCGTCGGCACATCGTAGGTGTACTGGCCCGGGCTACCGGTGCCGCCGGCCGTGGTGACGGTGACCTCGGCCTTCCCGGTGGCCTTCCCGGCGGGGACGGTGGCGGTGATCCGGGTGTCGCTGTCGACGGTGAACGCGGTCGCGGCGACCCCGCCGAAGTCCACCGCGGTGGCCCCCGTCAGGTGGCGGCCGGTGATGGTCACCCTGCCGCCACCGGCCGACGGCCCGTGGTCGGGCGCCAGACCGGTCGGTGCGGGAGGCGGGGTCAGAACTGTGGTCTTCAGGATGTCGTCGGGCCCCACCCGGTGGCCGACGGGGTGGAAGCTCGTGGTGTTGATGGTGACGGTGCCACCCGTGGTCGGCAGGACGGTGAGAGTGAGCACGGTGTCATGAGCCGACTTCTCCTTGTCCTGGCAGGAGCCGGACGTGCCCGCCGAGAAGTCGCACGTCCAGAACGGGGACGAGGACTGCGCGGACGTCACGGTGGCCGCGGCACCGGACAGCGTGATCTCCACCCGGCCGACGTGGGAGAGCTGGGAAGGCTCGTTGTTGGGGATGTGGACGAGGACGGTGTAGGGGGCGTCCGCCGGCACAGGAGCTGCCGGGCCGGTCATGCCCGCACCGAGGGCATGTGCGGGGGTGGCCAGGGCCAGCAGGCCGAAAGAGGCGGCCGATACGGTGAACAAGGCCGCAGCGCGACGACGGACCGGAGGCGCGACGGAAACGGAACTGGGCGTGGACGCCCTTCGCGGGGATCGGGCCGCGTCCCGGCGGACCATCCCGATCGGGCGCGGAGCAGCGGAAGCAACAGGAGCAACATGCCTATGCTGAAGGCCAATTGATGAAGTAGGCCAGCCCACACCCGACTTCCGGCGGCCGCGTGGCGGTTCACGCCGGGAGCCGATCCGTGGAGTACGGCGCCAGCAGCGATCGTCGCACGACGTTCACAAATAAACACGCATTTCTTCAAAACCCTTTGTAACAAGTCAACTTGACGAACAGCCAAAAGCCTTTGCCTGCAAGCTACTTGAACTTTCCGCAGGGCATCCCCGCCCGCACCCCTCCGTGTCCCCCAGTATCCGGCACCGCCCCGGTGCCGTGGGGCTCCCGGGGCGGACGGTCGGGGCGCCGGCCCGCGCCGCGTTGCGGTGGTGTGCGGGGAGACGCGGGCCGGACGGCCGTCAGCGGGCCCGGGCCGTCGAGTACAGGTGGCTGTCGCGGAACTCCGTCGCGGCCAGGGTCTGCCCGACGATGATCACGGCCGTCCGTAGCACGCCCGCCGCCTTCACCTGCACGGCGATGTCCCCGAGCGTGCCGCGCAGCACCAACTCGTCCGGGCGGCTGGCCATCGCGACCACCGCCGCCGGGCAGTCCGGGCCGTAGTGCGGCAGCAACTCCTCCACCACGCTGTCCACGTAGCGCGCCGCCAGGTGCAGCACCAGCAGCGCCCCGCTCTTGCCGAGCACGTCCAGCTCCTCGCCGGGCGGCATCGGCGTCGCCTGCCGGGCCACCCGGGTCAGGATCACCGTCTGCCCGACCGTCGGCACCGTCAACTCCCGCTTCAGCGCCGCCGCGGCCGCCGCGAACGCGGGCACGCCCGGCACCACCTCGTACGGGATGTCCGCCGCGTCCAGCCGCCGCATCTGCTCGGCCATCGCCGAGAACACCGACGGATCGCCAGAGTGCAACCGCGCCACGTCCTGGCCCTCGCCGTGCGCGCGGACGATCTCCGCCAGGATCTGGTCCAGGTCCAGGTTCGCCGTGTCGACCAGCCGGGCGTCCGGCGGGCAGTCCGCCAGCAACTCCGGCGGCACCAGGCTCCCCGCGTACAGGCACACCCCGCAGCGGCCCAGGGTGCGCTGGCCGCGCACCGTGATCAGATCCGCCGCACCCGGACCGGCGCCGATGAAATAGACCGTCACTTCGCTCCTCCTCCTGCCACTGCCCCGCCTGCTTCCGCGGGTGTTTCCGCGGGCGCTCTCAGGGGTCCTTCGGCGAGTCCTTCCGCAGGTGCTTCCGCCGCCGCGCCCTTGACCACGCTCCACTGGGTCACCGGCATCGCCTGCCGCCACCCCGTGAACCCGCCCACCGGCACCGCGCGCGCGACCGACAGCTTCACCAACTCGCCGCCGTGGCGCCGGTACCACTGCGTCAACAGCGCCTCCGACTCCAGCGTCACCGTGTTCGCCACCAGCCGCCCACCCGGCCCGAGCGCCGCCCAGCACGCCTCCAGCACCCCGGGCACCGTCAACCCGCCACCGACGAACACCGCGTCCGGACACCCCAGTTCGGGCCCCGACGCGACCAGCTCCGCCAGCGCGGCCGGCGCCGCGCCCCGCACCACCCGCAACCGGGGGACCCCCAGCGCGGCCGCGTTCCGGACGATCCGCTCCACCCGCACCGGATCGCGCTCCACGCTCACCGCCCGGCAACTGCGGTGCGCCCGAAGCCACTCGATGCCGATCGAACCCGAACCGCCGCCCACGTCCCACAGCAGCTCGCCCGGCGCCGGACCGAGCGCCGCCAGCGTCGCCGCCCGGACATGACGCTTCGTCAACTGGCCGTCCGACTCGAAGAGTTCGTCCCGCAGTCCCGGAACCAGCTGCGGCCGGGGGGAGTTCGGCGCGACAGCCTCGGAGTCGAGGACGCAGTCGACCGCCACGACGTTCAACGGGTCGACCGGCGGCCCACCCGGAACCGGCCAGTCCGCCGCCACCCCCTCGCGCACCGCCTCCGCCGGACCGCCCAACTGCTCCAGCACCCGCAACCGGCTGGGCCCGTAGCCACGACCGGCCAGCAGCTCCGCGACCCGGGCCGGCGTCGACGCGTCCGCGCTCAGCACCAGCAGCCGTCGCCCCGGGTACAGTGCCGCGTGCAGCGACTCGACCGGCCGGCCCACCAGCGTCACCACCTCGGTCTCCTCCACCGGCCAGCCCAGCCGGGCGCACGCCAGCGACACCGAGGACGGATGCGGCAGCACCCGCAGCGACTCCGCCGGCACCCCGCACTCCAGCAGCGTCCGGCCGATCCCGTGGAACATCGGATCGCCACTCGCCAACACCGCCAGCCGCCGCCCCGCGAACCGCTCCAGCAGCCCCGGCACCGACGGCCGCAGCGGCGACGGCCACGGCACCCGATCCGCCGTCACCCCCACCGGCAGCAAGCCCAACTGGCGCCCCCCGCCGAGCACCACCTCCGCCGCCTCCAGCGCCTCCCGCGCCGCACCCGAGAGCCCCGGCCAGCCGTCCGCCCCCACCCCCACGACGGTGATCGCAGACACGCGCAACTCCTCACGGCTCGGGTACGGGGCAGCCGCAGCCTACCCGCAGCCGCCCGCCGTACCCCCCACGAGCTGCGGAGATCCACCGTGCGACATTGGCCACACCGGGGCCGGCGTGGGCAGCGCGGCCTGCGGTGGGCGGCGATGGCAGGGGATGCCGGGGGACGACAGGGGCGCCGTACGGTACGGGGTCAGCCGAGCTCGGCGGCGGAGCGCTGCAGGGCCCGGGCGGCGCGGACCATGAAGTCGCGGAACCGCTCCTGCTCGTCCTCGGTGAACTCATCGGCGAGGCACTGCTCGACCTCGCTCGCCCGCTCGTCCGCCAACTCCATCGCCGCCCGCCCCCGGTCGGTCAACCGGGTCTCCAGGACGTTCCGGTGCCAGCGGTGCGGCGCCCGCTCCACCAGCCCGCGCTCGGTCAGGTGCCTGAGTAGCACCGCCATCGCCTGCGGAGTGACCTGGCACGCCCGAGCCAGCCCTGCCCCACTGATCCCCGGGCTGTCGGCGAGCACGTACAAGGCCGCGTACTGCGGGACGGTCAACCCCGCGGGCTCGACCGCGAGACGCTTCGCGGTCAGCAACTCCTGGCCGGCGCGGTGCAGGTCGACGCCGAGACGCTCGTTGGCAGGCATTCCCATGGGGGGATGTTACAGGGTCCGCGATGTCAATTCATGGCGTTGACAGTCGTCAATTGATTGATGAGGATGGTTTTCCTTGACGATCGAGGCCCGAGTCCGATCGGGATGGGGGCCGGTCGGCCCCCCACATCGATTTGTCGATCTATCAGCCCACCAGGACCGCCAAGCCCCGGAGGACCGCAGCACCGTGACCGACGACCTCTCCTTCCTCAGCGCCCCCGGCCTGGCAGCCGGCTTCATCGCGGAGACCCGCCCGCGGGCCCACGGCGCGGGCATCGACCTGTACGAGTACGACCGCGTCACCGCGCCGGTCGACTCGCTGGTGCACTGGCCGGAAGCGTGCCGAGCGGCCGCGCTCGCACACCGGGCCCGGGCGGAGGAGGCCGCCGGGCGCGGCCGGGTCCGGACCGCCGGCCGGCACCACCGCCTGGCGGCCCGCTGGTTCCACCTCGCCGCCCTGCTGCCCGATCCGGACCGGGAGCGGGCGGCCGAGGTCGCCGCGGCGGCCGACCGGTCGATGGGCGACAGCCTCGCGCTGCTCGAACCCCGGGCCCGGCGGATCTCCGGCACGGGCTACGCGGGGTGGTTGCGCCTGCCGGAGACGGCGGAACCGGGCGGGGCGGGAAGCCCGTTGGTGGTGCTGGTTCCCGGGATGGACTCGTCGAAGGAGGAGTTCCACCGGCCGGCCGACGCGCTGTTGGCCCGGGGCCTGGCCGTTCTGGCGGTGGACGGTCCGGGGCAGGGCGTCCTGGCAGCCGGTCCGGCGCTCGGCCCGGAACACCGCACCGCGCTCGGCCGGGCTCTGGACCACGTCCTCGGTGACGACCCGAGCCGCGACCCCGGCCGCGACCCCAGCCGCGATCCGAGCCGTGAGGGGAGGCAGCGGTCGGAGTCGGCGGTGTCCGTGTCGGTGGGCGGGGCGGCCGGTGGCGTGGTCGATCCGGGGCGGGTCGCGGTGCTCGGGCTCAGTCTCGGGGGCTATCTCGCCGCCGACCTGGCCGCGCACGACCCGCGGGTGCGGGCGGCGGCGCTGGTCAGCGGACCGTACCGGCTGGAGTGGGACGCGCTGGTGCCGTTCGTCACCGCGACGCTGGCCCGGCGCTGCGGCGGTGAGGACGCCGCCCGTGCCTTCGCCGGGCAGCTCGACCTGGCCGCCCTGGCGCCGCGCCTGCGCGACCGGCCGCTGCTGCTGGTGGAGGGAGGCCGGGACCGCATCCCGGGCGTCACCAACGCCGCCGCCCTCACCGCAGACCTGCCGCACGCCGAGCTGCTGCACGTCCCGCACGGCAACCACCTGCTCGGCAACGCCCTGCCGGACTGGCTCCCCGACACCGCCGACTGGCTCGCTGACGCGCTGGGTCTCGGGTGAGTGGGCCGGTGGTGGGTGGGCCGGTGGTGGGTGGGGCGGACGCGCTGGGGCGAGGGTGAGCGGGTCGGCGTGAGCGGATCCGGTGGAGCGCGGCCGGTGTGCGGGGGTCACTCCACCCGGAACCCGCCGTGTGCGGTGGCGCGTTCGAGGTAATCGATCCACTCCGTCCAGGACGGCTGCCCCCGCAGGACCACGGTCCTGGCCCACGCGGGGTGGGCCGCGAGGGTGGCCAGCGCGGAGCGGATCTCGGCGGGCGTCACCAGCCAACCGTCGTTGGTGCCACCGAACTTGTACGCGGGTATGCCAGTGGGCCGTTCGGCCGCCCAGTCGGTCACGACCCGGCAGGCGGACCGGAACGCCCGCATGCGCTCCGACGTCCTGCCGTCGAGGGCGGCCGCGAAGTCGGCCGGGGTCAGGCCGTGTTCGGTGGGCGAGGGCCAGGGCGGCGGCTCGTCGTACGACAGCATCCCGAGACGCTCCATCGTCCGGCGGACCGGCCGCATCCCGGCCGAGTCGAACCGGTACGCGGGATCGCCGGCGCCGTCCGGCCGTTCGAAGGTCAGCTCCCAGCCCACCGCCACCATCCTTCCCCGCCAAGCACGTTGCCGCACACCGTAGGCCACCGCGCGCTGCCGGGCCCACCATCATCCGGGTGGAGAGCGGGGTGGGCGGCCTTCGTCCGCACGGATGACGCGGCTCCTCCCGGTGACGGACGCGGGTCGGCGGCGGTGGCTGGGATCTTGGATTCGTCCCCGAGCGCGGCCGTGGAGTGCGGCGAAGGCGGACGAAGGATCAGTTCAACTTGCATGGGAGAGTGAAGATATGACGATGCGTCGGACAATTTTCGGCCTCGTGGCCGGGGTGGCGGTGTCCTGCTTGGTGGTGCCGTCCGCACAGGCCGCCGAAGCCGCACCCGCACCCGCGTCGAGAGGCGCCGCCGCGCTGTACGGATGGGTCGGCCTCAGCCCGCAGAGCGCGCCGCTGCCCGGGTACGGCGACCTCACCCTGAGCGTCGACGCCCACGCGCAGGGGCGGAGCGGCGGTACGGGGCGAGCGGTCATCCAGCACAAGTTCTCCACCCCGCAAGGCGGTTGGGAAGGAACGGTACGGGTCGAGGTCGACGTCGACTGCCTGGTCGCGGACGGCGACATCGCGGCGGTCACCGGAACGGTGCGGTCGCTGGCCTACACCGTCCCGCCCGGCACGGCCGAACCGCTCGGCCCGCCGGACGGTTGGCACCCGGAAGTCGGTTTCAGCTTCTCGCTCGACCGGACCCGGCAGGGGAGGGTCGGCTGGTCGGGCGTCCCGGACAGCAGCGATCCGACCGCCCCGCCGGTGATCGCGAAGTGCGAGGCCCCCACCCCCGACCTGTACGTGATCGAGGGCGGCTACCGGCTACGACGGTGACGAGGCGTGCGGAGGCAGGAGGGCGGCGGGTCGGTGGAGTGGTGTAGCGGCGGAATGGCGGGACGGCGGGGTGCCAACGGGACTGGCAGGATGCGGGGATGGAGTCACCCCCGCCACTGCTGTACCTCGACGTCGACGGTCCGCTGATCCCGTTCGGCGGCCCGGCCGGGCGGCAACCGGAGTACCTCACGCCGCGCCGGATCCGCGAGGTGCTGGGGCCGGAAGCCGCCGGCAACCCGCTGCTGGCCCGGCTCGACCCCCGGCGCGGGGCGCGGATCGCCGGGCTGGCCTGCCGCCCGGTGTGGGCCACCACCTGGCAGCACGAGGCCAACATCTGCGTCGCCCCGCTGCTCGGACTCCCCCGACTGCCCGTCCTGGAGGAGCCGGCCGACGCGGATCCGTTGAACCCGTTGGACGCTCTTCCGCCGGGCCTGCACTGGAAGACGCCGCTACTGGTCGGGCACGCGGCGGGCGGCGCGTTCGCCTGGCTGGACGACGAGATCGGCGCCGCCGACCGGAACTGGGTGGCCGCCCACCACACCGGGCCCGCCCTGCTGCTCCGAGTCGATCCCCAAGTCGGTCTGACCGAGGACGACTTCACCGTCCTGGAGGAGTGGCTGCGCGAACCGTACTGACCGCGCAGGGCGTTCGCCGACTCCGGCCGCTCGGCCCGCTCGGCCCGCTCGGTCCGTTCAGTCCGTTCAGTCGGTGTCGGTCGCGGCCAGGACGGCCAGTCGGCTCCGGTCGGGGGAGAGGGCCAGCACGCCCAGGTCCCAGGCGACTTGGTCGAACCAGCTGCTGCCGCCGGCGAAGGCGAACCAGGAGTACTCGTCCGCCGCCAGTTCGACCTCGTCGGTCGTCACCGGGTCAGGGCAGCCCGCCAGCGCGGCCAACGACCGCCAGGCCGCGGCCCGTCCGGGCGCCTCGCCGAGGGCGCCGCCGTACGCGCCGCCGTTCGTCGCTGCCCAGTGCAGCAGCAGCCACACCCGCTCGGCGTCCCGCGCCTCCACCGCCGGAGCGGGGCTCAGGCGGGAGCGCCGACGGGGTGAGGCGTCGGCGGTGAGGCAGTCGAGTCCCATGGACGGCAGGAGAGTTCGCAGTACTGACGGCTCGGTGGCGGCGGGGGCGAGTGGCGAGCGGAAGTGGAAGACCCGGGCTTCCGTGCGGCCGTTGGAGTACTCGGACCAGGCGGCGGTGGCCGAACCCAGCGCGGTGGCAAGGGAGTTCTCGGTGACATCGGCGAAGGGCGGCAGCGCTACGGCCGGTTTCGCCGCTGGCGCCGTCGCCGTCGCGGGCAGCCGGGAAAGGCAGTTGGAGTCCGAGCCGGAGCGGGAGTCGGAGCCGGAGCGGGAGTCGGGGCCGGGGGCGGGCCACCATGCCTCGCTCGCGCGGCCGTTCCCGCCGTACCGGGGCAGTGTGAGCTCCGGCAGGTGCGTCGCCAGGTGCAGCGGAGGGTACTCGCGCTCCCGGTACGTGCGCCACGCGGCGATCGCCGGAACACCCGCCGGGTCGGCGCCGCGCAGCTCCAGCAGTCGGAACAGGCGGATCCGCAGGTGATCGGAGGCCGGCCCGCTGAACACCGCGGCGAGGTCCGCGGCCGGACGGTCGGCCGCCAGCGCCGCGGCCTGCCCCCGGAAGTCCCGCCAGGCCCCCGGCGGCAGCATCGCCAACAACTCCACCGCCAAGCCGACGGCCCCTGGCCCGGGCCCGGCCGCCACCAGGTCGAACAACTCCCGGAAGGCGCCCAGGTACGCCGCCCCGCCCGGCCCCGCCGAACGGGCCGCCAGCGCCGAACCCAGCCCGCCCACGAACGCGCCGTCGCCTGCCGCCAGCGCGGCACCGGCCGCCACCAGCACCGGCGCGGCGTCCGGACGGTGGGGGAGCTGAGCGAGCAGCGACTGGACGCGAGCGGTCATGCGCCAGATCCTAAGCGCGGCGACTCCTGGCCCCAGCGGTTCCCGGATCCGTGCGCCTTGCAGGAGGGCTGGCGGTTCAGGTGCGGGGGCGGAAGCCGTTGGACAGGATCGCGCGGGACCGGCCCCGAGCCGTCGGCTCCCATCGGCGGCGGTCGGTGGCCAGGAACATCGCGGCCACCAGGGCGAGTGGTGATGCGAGGGACGGGGTGCGGCGGAGGCTGGGGCAGAGGTCGGGGCAGGGGTCGGGGCCCGCAACTCGGGGATCGCCGAGTCGGTGGCCGGGACCGCCGCCGAACCCGGTACCACTCCGACAGCGGTCACCTGCGCCCGCATGCGGGCCTGCCCCGGCGCTGCCCGGCCCCCGGACGGCCGGCCGGCTCACCCGGATCGTGCGCACGCGTCGAGGAAACGCAGCAGGTCGGCGAGGGCCCCGGCCAGGGCGGGGACCGGTGGGGCGGTGGTGTTCAGCGCGGATCTCCCGGTGAACTGGGGCCGCCGAGGCGGCGGTTGCGGGCGGCTCGGGCGGCGAGGCGTTCGGCGTCCGGGAGTCGGGTGAGTTCGGCGAGCGCGGTGGTGACGGCGGCGGCGAGGCAGTCGCGCAGTTCGGCCGGGTCGGCACCCTCCGGGACGACCTGGTCGACCAGGCCGGTGGCGGTCAGGTCGGTGGCGGTGATGCCCTGCGAGCGGGCGAGTTGGGGCGCGTGGTCGCCGTCGCGGTGGACGATCGCGGAGGCGCCCTCGGGCGGCAGCGGGGCCAGCCAGGCATGCTGGGCGGCGAGCACCCGGTCCGCGGGCAGCAGGGCGAGTGCCCCGCCGCCACTGCCCTGGCCGAGCAGGACGGCCAGCACGGGGGTGCGCAGTCCGACCAGCGTCGTCAGGCAGTGCGCGATCTCCAGTGCCACACCGTCGAGTTCGGCCTCGATGGAGAGTTCCGCGCCGGTGGTGTCGACCACCGTGAGCAGCGGCATCCCCAACTCCTCGGCGATCTGCGCCTGGCGCCGGACGGCCCGCAGATCGGCTGCCGTGACGGGGAGTTGAGGCTGGTCGGGCCCTTGCCGCTGCTGGGCGACGACCATGACCGGGTGTCCGCCGATCAGCGCGAGCCCGCGGACGAGCGCGCTGTCGCCGTCCAACGGGAGGAAGGACTCGGCGGCGTGGTAGAGGAGTTCGAGCGCGGTCAGGCGGTCCGGGCGGCGGCTGAGCAGCACCGACTCCCAGGCGTCCGACGGGACGGGCGTGGGTTCGGGCACGGGTAGGGGCGCGGGTACCGGCGTCGGTGTGGACGCGGGCGCGGGCGTGGCCGCAGGGCGGGCGGTGAGGACGGTGAGGGCTCGGGCCAGGAAGGCGCGCAGCCGTTCGGGCGGGACGATCGCGTCCAGTCGGCCGTGCGCGGCCAGCGTCTCGGCGCGCTGGACGGTCGGCGGCAGCGGCTCGCCGCGAAGCTCCTCGTACACCCGGGGGCCGAGGAAGCCGAGCCTGGCGCCGGGTTCGGCCAGCACCAGGTGACCGAGGGTGCCCCAGGAGGCGAACACCCCGCCCATGGTCGGGTTGCGCAGGTAGGTCAGGTAGGGGAGTCCGGCGGTGCGGTGGGCGTGGACGGCGGCGGTGACCCGGACCATGCACAGGAACGCGGCCGAGCCCTCCTGCATCCGGGTGCCGCCGGAGACCGGCAGGGCGAGCAGCGGCAGGCGTTCGGCGGTGGCGCGCTCCACGGCCCGGGTGATCCGCTCGGCGGTGGCCACGCCGATCGAGCCGCCGAGGAAGGCGAACTCGCAGGCGACCAGCGCGATCGGCCGGCCGTCCAGCAGGGCGCGCCCGGTCAGCACGGCCTCGTCCAGGCCGGTGCGGGCCCTGGCCCGGGCCAGCGCGTCCCGGTAGCCGGGGTCGGCGTACGCGGTGGTGACCGGCTCGTCCCAGCTGTGGAAGGTGCCGGGGTCGACCAGCAGGTCGAGGAGTTGACGCGCGGTCACCGGGGCCTCCGTCGTACGGCAGAAGGGGAAGGGGAGAAAGGGGAGGGGCGTGCGGCCGAGGCTAGCGGGGCGACGGGGTGCTTGGCGGGCACGCCGCACGGTGGTGAGCGAGATCACCGGTCCGTGCCCCCGGCGGTGGGTCTGGCGCGGTGCGAGGTGGCGCGGTCGCAGTGGCAGCGGGTCGTGGCGGAACGTGACGCAGCAGACACCGGCCTAATTGGTATCCAAGATGCGTAATTGGCTAGAGTCGGGCCCGTGAGGCTGACCAAGAGCACCGACATCGCCTTGCGCATCGCGATGCGCCTGGCGGTGCTGGACGAGGACCAGACCCCGACCACCCGCGAGGTGGCCGAGGTGGTCGGCGTCCCGTACAACCACGCGGCGAAGGTGGTCAGCCGGTTGCAGCACCTGGGCGTGGTCGAGGCCCGGCGCGGCCGGGGCGGCGGGCTCGCCCTGACCGCCGCCGGGCGCACCGGCTCGCTCGGCCGGATCGTCCGGGAGCTGGAGGGCGTCGGCGACGTGGTCGGCTGCGAGGACGATCCGCCCTGCCCGCTGCGCCACTCCTGCCGGCTGCGCGGGGCGCTGCGCCGTGCGCAGGAGGCGTTCTTCGCGACCCTCGATCCGCTGACCGTCGACGACCTGGTCGCCGACCTGGTCGCCGACGGTGGCCAGGCTGGCGGCGGCGAGGCCGGCGGCGCCGGTATCGGCCCGGTCCTGCTGGGGCTGCCGGTGGTGGGGCCGTTCGGCCCTTCCGTCTAGCTCTCGGCCGGACGAGCATCGAGACGGGCACGGGGCGGGGCTCTCGCGGTCTCCGGCGCTAGTCGGTGACGGTCAGTACCGGTAAGTAGTGACAATCAGTAGTCAAGTAGCAGATTTTCCACACTGTTAAATACGCATCTCAGATGCGAGTTTGGAGTTCCGGATGCTGTCCGACAAGTCCGCGCAGACCGTACGCGCCACCCTGCCCGTGGTGGGCGCGGCGATCGGGGAGATCACCGGATCGTTCTACGGCCGGCTGTTCGAGGCCCACCCCGAGCTGCTGCGCGACCTGTTCAACCGGGGCAACCAGGCCGACGGCAGCCAGCGCCAGGCGCTGGCCGGCTCGATAGCCGCCTTCGCCACCGCCCTGGTCGAGCACCCCGACCGGCGTCCGGACGCCATGCTCGCCCGCATCGCGCACAAGCACGCCTCGCTCGGCGTCACCCCCGACCAGTACCAGGTGGTCCACACCCACCTGTTCGCCGCCATCGTCGAGGTGCTCGGCGACGCCGTCACCCCTGAGGTCGCCGCCGCCTGGGACGAGGTCTACTGGCTGATGGCCAACGCCCTGATCGCCGTCGAGGCCCGCCTGTACGAGGAGAGCGGCACCCGGGGCGAGCGCCGCCCGTACGCGGTGGCCGCCCGCACCGCCGAGACCGCCGACGTCGCGACCTTCCTGCTGCGCCCCGCCGACGGCGGTCCCGTGCCCGCGCACCAGCCCGGCCAGTACGTCTCGGTGCAGGTCGAACTCCCCGACGGCGCGCGGCAGATCCGCCAGTACAGCCTCTCCGGGCAGCCCGACGGTGGCCTGCGGATCACCGTCAAGAAGGTCGCCGGCGACCCGGCCGGCGAGGTCTCCAACCACCTGCACCAGCACGTCGACGAGGGTGCCACGCTGCTGGTCAGCGCCCCGTTCGGCGACGTGCGACTGGCCGACGGCGACCGCCCGGTGCTGCTCGCCTCGGCCGGCATCGGCTGCACCCCGATCGTCGGCATGCTCACCCACCTCGCCGAGACCGGTGCCACCCGTCGGGTGATCGCCGTGCACGGCGACCGGCAGGAGTCCGCGCACGCCTTCCGCGCCGAGTACGCGCAGTTGGTCGACAAGCTCCCGAACGGCGAGGCGCACGTCTGGTACGAGCGCCCCGAGGGCGAGTGGCCGGCCGCCCGCACCGGCCTGGTCGACCTGGCCGCGCTGGGCGTCCCCGCCGACACCGTCGCCTACCTGTGCGGCCCGCTCCCGTTCATGCGCGCCGTCCGCACCCAGCTGCTCGCCGCCGGTGTGCCCGCCGCCGACATCCACTACGAGGTCTTCGGTCCCGACCTGTGGCTCGGCCAGGACTGACGGCCGGTCCGTCCCCGGGTCCGCCGGCCGGCCTGGGCGCAGCCCCCAGTGGCGTCAACTGCCCTGCGGGAAGCGGTGGATGACGAGAGAAACGCCCGGCCCCGGAGCGGTGCGAACCGCTCCGGGGCCAGTCCTTCCGCCGCGGCTACTTCAGGACGGCCCGGATCGCGTCCCGCAGTTGGTCCTCCCTCGGCTGCAGGGCCCGGTCCAGGGCGAGCGCGAACGGGAGGACCGCACCGTCCGGGCGGGTGACCCGGCGGGGCGGGGCGAGCAGGCGGCACTCCTCGGCGGCGACGGCCAGCACCTCGGCGGCGAAGCCGGCGAAGCGGTTGGAGTCGTCGGCCACCACCAGCCGACCGGTGCGGTTCAGCGACTCCACCAGGGCCGCCCGGTCCAGCGGGTACAGGGTGCGCGGGTCGAGCACCTCCACCGAGACCTCGCCCGCCAACTCCTCGGCCACCGCGACGGCCTGGTGCACCAGGTGGCCGACCGCGACCACCGTCACGTCGCTGCCGGGCCGCACCGTCCGGGCGGTGCCGAGCGGGATCGGCACCAGCGGCGCGGTCACGTCCTCCCGCACCCCCAGCGCGCCCGCCGGGGCGAACAGCACCACCGGGTCGTCGTCCAGGATCGCCGAACTCAGCAGCCCGTACGCGTCGGTGGGCGTCGCGGGTGCCAGCGTCTTGATGCCGACGTGTGCGAACAGGCCGTACGGGTGGTCCGAGTGCTGGCCCGCCCAGCCGCTGCGGGAGCCCGAACCCGGCACCACCACGGTCAGCGGCACCCGGGCCTGGCCGCCCGTCATCAGCGAGAACTTGTGCGCCTGGTTGGCGAGTTGCTCGAACACCAGGAACAGCAGCGACGGGATCTGCAGTTCGATCACCGGGCGCATCCCGTTCAGTGCGGCCCCGATGCCCGCCGAGGTGAACGCCTGCTCCGACAGCGGGACGTCCACCACCCTTTCGGCGCCGAAGCGTTGCTGCAGGCCCAGGGTCAGGCCGGCCAGCCCCGCGCCGACGTCCTCGCCGAACACGCACACCGCCGGGTCGGCCTCCAGCGCGTCCGCCAGCGCCCGGTTCATCGCCTTGGCGTACGACAACAGCGTCACAGTGCCGCTCCCGACCGGGGCCGCAGCCCGCTCGCGTACAGGTGGTCATTGGCCGTCGCCGGATCGGGCTCCGCCGAGGCCAGCGCGAACTCGGCGGCGGCGGAGAGCAGTTCGGCCACCTCGCGGTCGATCTCCGCCATCCGCCCGGTCGGCAGGCCGGTCGCCAGCGGATCGCGCTCCCGCCAGGACGCCACCTCCTCGGCCGTCCGGTACGACAGCCGGAAGCGTCGTTCCATCGTGTGGTGTGCCTCGAACCGGTACGTCAGGCACTCCAGGAACGACGGACCGCCCCCCGCGCGCGCCCGCTCCACCGCCCGCCCGGCCGCCGCCCGGACCGCCTCCACGTCCATCCCGTCCACCGTCTCGGCCGGGATGCCGAAGGCCGCCGCCCGGCCGCAGGCCGAACCGCCCACCGCCGAGGCGGCCGGCAGCGTCGTCGCGTAGCCGTTGTTCTCACAGACGAACACCGCCGGCGCCCGCCAGATCGACGCCAGGTTCAACGCCTCCAGCAGGACGCCCTGGTTGAGCGCGCCGTCGCCGAAGAACGAGGCCACCACGGTCGGTTCACCGCGCCGCCGGGCCGCCCAGGCCGAGCCGACCGCGATCGGCGCGCCCGCGCCGACGATGCCGTTCGCGCCCAGGATGCCCAACGAGAAGTCCGCGGCGTGCATCGAACCGCCCCGACCGCCGTTCAACCCGCCGACCCGGCCCAGCAGTTCGGCCAGCAGCCGACCGGGGTCCGCGCCCTTGGCCAGCACGTGCCCGTGCCCGCGGTGGGTCGAGGTCAACTGGTCGGCCGGATCCAGCGCGGCGCACACGCCGACCGCCACCGCCTCCTGCCCGATGTACGGGTGGGTGCCGCCGACCACCAGCCCCGACCGCACCCACTCCAGGGCCAGCTCCTCGAACGAGCGGATCAGCCGCATCGTCCGGTACCGGCCCGCCGGGTCCGCCAGGTGCGGCAGGCTCACCGGCCCGACCGCCGCGGCTCCGACCGCTGCGGCTCCGACTGCCGCGACTCCGACCGCCACAGCACCGGGCAGAACTCCGGGTCCGCGTAGTCCGGCCGGCCGTCCGCGTCCCGCCGCACCACCGCGTCGTGGTTGTACACCACCGGCGAGCCGTCCGGCTTCAGGAACGAGCGGTACCGGTTCGCCCCGTCCTGCAGGTGCAGCGACACCGCCCGGCGCGGCTGCGCCGACCGGTTCGGGCCCGAGCCGTGGTAGGTGCGGCAGTGGTGGAAGGACACGTGCCCGTGCGGGATCTCGATCGGCACGGTCCGTACCTCGGTACCGTTGAACTCGGCGTTCTCCCGCAGCAGTTGCTCCAGTTCGGAGCGGTCCCGGGCCGCGAAGTGCCGGGTCGAGTCGTCGCCGCCCGGCCGTTCCTCCCAGCGGTGGCTGCCGTCCACCATGGTGATGGTGCCCATCTCCTCCGTGCAGTCGTGGAACGGCAGGAACGCCGTCAGCATCCGCTGCGAGGTGGACGTCTGCCAGTAGTGCTTGTCGAAGTGCCACGGCACCACGTTGCTCGGCTCGCCCGGCACCGGCGGCTTGAAGATCAGCGTCGACTGGAACAGCCGGATCTCCTCCGCCTGCGCGAGCCGGGCCGCGACCGCGCCCAGCAGCGGCTTGCGCAGGATCCGGCCGATCTCCCCGTGCTCGTAGTGCACGTAGTCGTTGTGCCGCTGGACCGGCCCGTCCGACGGCTTCCAGGACGCCAGGTGCGGTGGCCGGGCCGGGAGTTCGCGGTCCCGCTCGCCCCCGTAGTAGCGCTCGGTGGCGTCCTGCAGCGCGTCCAGCTCGGCGTCGGAGAACAGCCGCCGGGACAGGTACCAGCCGCGCTCCGCGTACTCCAGTACCTCCTCGACGGTCGGCAGCAGCGCCGACTCCTCCTCGGTCAACTCGAACTGCTCCGCAACGGTGGTCATTTCGCGCTCCTCTCTCGTCCGTCCGGGCCTTGACCGGTCAGCTGTCCGCGGTGGCGCGCTCGCGCTCCACCGCCTCGTACAGGGCCTTGATGTTGGCGGTGCCGAAGGTGCCGGCGCCGCGCCGCTCCACCAGCTCCAGGAAGAAGGTCCGGCGCGGGTGGGTCGAGCGGGCGAAGATCTGGAACAGCTGGCCGCCGTGGTCCCGGTCCACCAGCACGTTGGTGTCCCGGAGTTCGGGCACCGGGATGGCCGTCGGGCCGAGCCGCGACTCCAGCGCCTCGTAGTACGCGCCCGGGGTGCTCAGGAACGCCACCCCGCGCCCGGCCAACTCCCGCACCGCGGCGGTGATCGACTCCGTCGCGTACGCCACGTGCTGGACGCCCGCGCCGCCGTGCGCCTCCAGGAAGCCGTCGATCTGGCCGGACGCCCGCGAGGTGTCCGGCTCCAGCAGGGTGAAGGTGACCGTCCCGCACGGGCTCTGCACCACCCGGGAGTCCATCGCCTGGTCACCGACCTCCACGTACTCCCGGAAGATCTCCCGGAAGCCCAGCCCGCGCACCGCCCAGTCCACCGAGGGGGCCAACTGCCCTCCCGGCACCACGATCGCCACGTGGTCCAGCGACAACAGCGCTCCCTCGCCCGGCAGTTCACCGCCCGGCAGCAGGTCCTCCGGGCCGACGAAACGCAGCGCCAGGTCGCCGAAGCCGGAGACCGTGCCCGCCCCGTCCAGGCAGCCGCCGCCCGCCTCCAGCGCCCGCTCGGCGGCCGAGGCCGCCGCCACCCCGTCGGCGTGCCGCAGCGCGATCACCGCGACGCCGTCGCCGTGCCGCCGCACCCATGCCGCGACCGGGTGCTCGGTCTCCACCGCCGAGGTCAGCAGCACCCGGATCGAACCCTGGTGCGCCAGCACCTGGCTGGTCCCCGGCGCGTCCTGGGCCGGCTCGCTCAGCGTGAACCCCCAGTCGTCGCGCAGTTGGGCGGCGTACTTGTGGGCGTCTTCCACGTACAGTTCGGTGTACGCGATGCCGGGCACGGTCATGAGTCCCCTCCGAGGTGCTTGGCCGTGATGCTCGGCGGCCCGAACAGCAGGCTCAGGTTGTGGCCGCCGAACGCGATCGAGTTGGACAGGGCGTGGCGCACGACACTGTGCTCGGCCGCGCCGCGGACGTGCCGCAACGCGCAGGCCTCGTCCGGCTGTTCGAGGTTCAGGGTGGGCGGGATCAGGCCCTCGGCGACGGTCAGCGCCGACACCGCCGCCTCCACCGCCCCCGAGGCGCCCAGCAGGTGGCCGGTCGCGCCCTTGGTCGAGCTCACCCACGGGTCGTGGTCGCCGAACACCTCGCGCAGGGCCGCCGCCTCCGCCCGGTCGCCCAGCTTGGTCCCGGTGCCATGGGCGTTGACGTAGTCGACGGCCGTCGGCGGCAGGCCCGCCGAGCGCAGCGCGGCCCGCATCGCGGAGATCGCGCCCGCGCCGTCCGGGCGCGGCATGGTCGGGTGGTGGGCGTCGGTGGCCGCACCCCAACCAGCCAGCCCCGCATAGGCGTTGGCCCCACGGGAAGCCGCGTGCTCGGTGCTCTCCAGGACCAGGACGGCGCTGCCCTCGCCCAGCACGAAGCCGTTGCGGCGGGCGTCGAACGGCCGGGACGCCTGCGTCGGGTCATCCCAACCGGCGGCCAGCGCACGCGAGTTGTCGAAGGCGGCGGCGATCGTCGGGTGCAGCGGGGCCTCCGCGCCGCCGCACACCACCACGTCCGCCTCGCCGCCGCGGATCAGCCGCAGGCCCTCGGCGATCGCCTGCGCGCCGGCCGCGCAGGCCGTGATCACCGCCGAGCTGTAGCCGCGGATGCCGTGCGTGATGGCGATCCGGGCGGCCGCCATGTTCGACAGCATGCCCGGCAGCAGGTACGGGCTGACCGCGGCCCGGCCGCGCGCGCGCCGTCCGACGGCCTGCAGCTCGTAGCTCTCCAGCCCGCCGCCGCCGGTGCCCAGCACCACCGCCACCCGCTCCGGATCGGTGTCCTGACGGATCGTCAGTTTCGCGTCCGTGAGGGCGTCCTCGGCGGCGGCCAGGGCGAGCAGCAGGTAGCGGTCGGCGACCCGGGTCTCGGTCGGCGGCAGCACCTCGGTGGCCGGGACGTGCGGGGCGATGCCCGCGACCCGCAGCCAGCCCGCCGCCGAGTGGTCGGCGGGCGGCGCGACCAGGCCGGAGCGGCCGGCCGCGAGGGCGCGGAACGACTCGGGCACGGCCCGGCCCAGCGGCGTCACCCAGCCGATGCCGGTGACCTGCGCGGCGACCTGCGCGGTGACCTGCGCGGCGATGGGTCCGGCGATGGGTCCGGCCTGGCTCACGGCGCCTCGGTTCCGGCGGTCGCGGTCGCGGTCGCGCTCTCGGTTCCGGCGGTCGCGGCCGCCGTCGCGGTGCTCTCGGCCAGGTGGCGCTGGCGCAGCAGCACCTTGCGGACCTTGCCGGTCGGGCCGAGCGGGATCCGGCCGTCCGGGACGGGCAGCACCGCGCGGACCACGGCCGCGACGTGCGGCTCCAGCGCGGCGAGCACCTCGGCAGTGCGGTCGGCGTCCTGGTCGGCGGCCGGGTCGAGTTGCAGCAGCACGTCGGCGATCGTCCGCTCGCCGTCGCGGAAGGCGACCACGGTGCAGTCGTGCACGTCCGGGCAGGAGGCCAGTACGCGCTCCTCGCTGGCAGCGGTGTGCAGGCGCCGGCCGTCGCCGAGGTCGACGGTGTCGACGGCGCGGTCCACGTGGTAGTAGTAGCCGTCCTCGTCGCGGTACATCAGGTCGCCGGTGAGGAAGTAGTCGCGCACCCGGGTGCGGTGGGTGGTGACCGAGTCGTTCCAGTAGCCGGGCGACAGGGTGGGTGAGCGGGTGCCCAACTCGCCCACCTCACCCGGGCCGAGCTCGTTTCCGTCCGGGTCGAGGACCGCGCAGTCGACGAAGGCGTGCGGGCGGCCCACGCAGCGGCCGTAGCGGTCGGAGTCGGCGGTGTGGCTGATGTGGAAGTGCGAGTGGCCCATCTCGGACGAGCCGAGGCCGTCGATGAACACCGATCCGGCGGCGCGCACCCGGCCCTGGCGGGTGGCGGTCTCGCGCGAACCCTGGGCGACCAGGCGGCGGATGTGCGCCTCGTGCGCGCAGTCGCCGGTGTTCCACCACAGGCCGACCGAGGACAGGTCGCGCGCGTCCAGGTCGCGCCGGGCCAGGTCGGCCCAGGTGGTGGCGAACCCGTAGACGCCGACCGGCTGCCAGCGCTCGATCGCGTCCAGCACCGCCGGGCCCGACTGCTGGGAGATCAGGTGCAGTTGGGCGTCGAAGCTGAGCGCCAGGTTGACCGCGATCAGTGTCGCCGCGTGCGCGGCCGGCAGCGCGCTGAGCACCCGGTCGATGCCCTGCGGGCGGGGCAGCAGCAGGCGGTGCCGGATCGCCGCGTACAGGCTCTGGTGCGAGTGCAGCACCGCCTTCGGCAGGCCGGTGGTGCCCGAGGAGTGGGTGATCGCCACCGGGTCGGTCGGCCAGTGCCGGTACGGGGCTGGCGCCGACTCCGGGTCGCCGTCGGCGAGTTCGGCGGTGTCGGCGAGGACCGGGGCGCCGAAGTCGACGTCCGCGAGGGCCTTGGCGTGCGCGGTGTCGGCGAGCAGCCCGACCGCGTTCAACCGGCGCAGGTAGCGGGCCGAAGTGTCCGCGTCCAGTGCCGGGTTGAGCAGGGCCGGGATCGCGCCGAGGCGGCTCAGCGCCAGGAAGGACAGCACCTGGTCGGCGGCGGCGGACGCCTGCACGGCGACCGGGTCGCGTCGACGCACCCCCAGGGCGTGCAGCGCGGCGGCCCTGGCCCTTACCGCGACGTCGAGTTGACGGAGCGTCAGGGCTTCGTTCGCCGGGTGGGAGTCGACGGGGGTGTCGAAGGTCAGGGTCGGCGAGTCCAGGCCGAGGCCCTGCTCGACCCGGGTGGTCAGGACGTTGCCCGCGCCGACGGAGCTGTCCGCGGACAGCGTGGCGCGAAGGGTTCGGAGGCTCATCGTTCCCGTTCTGGTCGTGGTGCGGGAGGGGGGAATCCCTCGGGCGGGGCCGCGCCGCGCGAGGGAGGAGGGCGAGGGGGTGGTACCGGCGGGGGCGCCCGGTCGCTCAGGGGGCGAGCAGGACGGCGGTGGCGTGGTCGGGCGGGCCCTGGACGGCGGTGATCACGAGCACCTGCTCGGCATCCCCGTCCTCGATCAACAGGGCCGCCCGGTCGTGCAGTTCGCGCTCGTCCTCGAAGCCGGGACCGAGCGCGACGACCGGACCGTCCAACTGCCAGCGGGCGGCGACGTGTCCGAGGACGGCGTTCGGATTGGACTGGAAGAACAGCAGCGGCGGAACCCGCAGCCCGGCGGCGGTGGCCCGGGCCAGCGCGTCCGCCGTGCCGGTGTCGCCGGTCGGACTGGCCAGCAGCAGCGCCGTGCGCGGCGCCCCGGCGGCCGGCGGCGCCCCGTAACGGGCGCGCAGGCAGCGCTCGGCGGTTCCGCCACCAGCGGACTGAACGCGGACTCCACGAACCCCGCGATGGCGGGCAGTTCGTCCGCCGGCCCGTCCGGCCACCGGGCGGCGGCCAGCACCCGCAACGGCCCGGCGAGCAGCCGGGGCGCCGAGGCGGGCGCGGGTACGGGGGGCGTGGCGTACGGGGCGGGCGAGGTGGTCGGGGCGGTCGGGGCGGTCATGCGGGAGCCACCAGGAGGACGGGCCGGGGACGGCGGGTACGGGGAACGGGCGGGGTGCGGGCCTCAGCAGGGGAGGCGGCCGCCGCGGTACATGGCGCACGGGGTGTACGTGGTGTCCGGGGCGTACGGGACGGCGGCCGGTCCGGGGCGGGGGTCGAGTGGTGGGCGCGTCGGTCCCGGCGGCGGGGGTGCCGCCGGGGGCGCGGGCGGGTCGGTGGCGGGGAGAGGAGGCGGGACGGTCATTCGGCTGCCACCAGGAGTGCGGTGTCGGCGCCGCCGAACGCGGCGTTCAGGGTCAGGGCGAGGGCCGGCGCCGGAGCGGCCGGCCGGGGGCGGTCGAGGACCAGGTCGAGCGGGCAGCCAGGGTCGGGCGCCTGCCAGCCGGCGTTCACCGGCAGCGACCCGGCGCGCAACACGCCCACGGTGACGGCCAGTTCGAGCAGGGCGGAAGCCTCCAGGGCGTGGCCGTGCACGGACTTGGTGGAGCTGACCGGCGGGGTGCCGGCCGGGAAGACCGCGCGCAGGGCGGCGGCCTCGGCGAGGTCGCCGAGCTTGGAGCCCGCGCCGTTGGCGTTGACGTAGCCGACCGCGGCCGGCTCGGCCCCCGCCCGGGCCAGCGCCCCGTGCACCGCCCGGGCCAGACCGGTGCCGTCCGGGTGCGGCCGGCAGACGTGGTAGGCGTCCCCGGTCCGGGCCCAGCCGGCGATCCTGGCGAGCGCCCGGCCGCCGCGCCGGCGCAGGGCCGGCTCGGACTCCAGGACCACCGCCACCGCCGCGTCCCCGAGCAGCATCCCCTGCCGCCCCAGGCTGAACGGGCGGACGGCGCCGTCCCCGGACAGCGCCCGGCCGGCGTCGAACACCGCGAAGGTGTCCGGCTCGACCAGGTATCCGGCCGCGACCAGTACCCGCTCGCGGCGGCCGGAGGCGATCAGCGCGGCGGCGTCGGCGACCGCGGTGGCCGCCGCGACGCACGCGCCGGTGTACACCCGGGGCCGCAGGCCGGTGCGCTCGGCGACCTCGGCGGCGACTGGTCCGGCCCGCCGGTCACCGTGCAGGGCGATCAGCAACTCTTCGTTCCGGTAAGGGACTTCGGGATCGGCCGAGCCGGAGAGCGCGCCCGCCTCGGCGAGCACCGCCACCAGTTGGTCGGCCAGCCGGGGCGAGCCCGGCCCGGTGGCGGCCCGGTCGGTGCGCTGGGCGGAGGTGCCGAAGCGCTCCACCCGGGTGAACGCGGGCCGCCCGGCGAGCACCCCGTCGGTCAGCGCCGCGAGCCCCGCGCCGAACGCCGAGCGCACACCGATCCCGCCGACCAGGACGGCGCGCCGCGGCGGGCCGTTCCGGAGAGCGGTCGCGGTCATGACGCGGCGGACCCCGTCGTCGCCCCGGCGGCGGCGATCTGCGCGCCGAGCGCGGTGACCGCGTCGTCCACCGTGCGGATGGCGTCGAGGCGCTCGTCGTCCAGGTCGATCTGCACGCCGTAGGCGTTCTCGGCCTCGGCGATCAGCCAGGTCAGCTCCAGCGAGCCCAGGTGCTCGTCGACCTGCTCGGGCGAGCGGTCGCCGTACCGGGCGAGCATGGCCAGCGCCTCGGTCCGGCCGAAGCGCACGTCGGCGGCGCCCATCAGGCGGTACCCACCGAGGTCTTGGCGATCCGGGCGGCGACCTCGGCGCTGAACTCGTCGATGGTCATCAGCGCGGTGGACTCCATGTCGTCCAGCTCGAAGCGGATGCCGAACTCCTCCTCGACCTGCACCGCGAGGTCCGCCAGCGCCAGCGACTCCAGGTCGAGGCCGGCCGGGCCGAGGTCGGTCTCCGAGGTGACCTGCGAGACGTCGTAGTTCATCGACGCCAGGGAGGTGAGGATGAACGAGCGGATCTGTTCCTGCATGAGCTGACTCTTTCCGGGGCGTCGGGATACGGATGTCGAGACACGAATGTCGGCGCATCGGTGTTGGGGCATGGGTGCTGGGACATGGATGCCGAGGCATCGATGTCGCGGCACGGGAGCGGGCGCGCGGGTGTGGTCGCACAGGTGTTGCGGCACGGATGTCCGATCATCGATGTCGAGACATCGATGACGGAGCATCGGTGCTGAGGCATGAATGCTGCGACACGGGTGTTGCGACACGGGTGTTGCGACACGGATGTCCGGACATCGATGCCGGGGCATCGGCGGCGGGGCATGACGCCAGGACGCGGCCGCTGAGGCGGCGGGGCCAGGACGTCGATGTCGCGACATGGTTGTCTCGACATGAATGTCGAGGCATTGATGCCGACGCATCGGTGAGGGGTCACCGATGTCGCGGCACGGATGTCGGATCATCGATGCCGAGACATCGATGATGTGTCATCAATGTCGCAACATGAATGTCGCGGCACTGATGTCATGGCACGAATGTCGCGTCACCGATGTCGCGTCACCGATGTCGCGGCACGGGTCACGTGCCACCGATGCCACGGCACCAGCGCCACGACGACGGTGCCGCAGTACGTACGAGCAGGTCGGTTCCGGGCGGAAGCGCGGACGGACGTGCGGACGGTGTCTGGAGCCGGCCGCCGGTCCGAGCGCACCGCGCCGGAAGGGGCGGGCGGGGAACGGGGTGGGGCGGGGGTGGAGCGGGGTGGGTCAGCGGGGGGTGTCGGCGACCTGTCGGCGCAGGGCGGCGGCGTCCCGCAGCAGCTTTCCGGTGGCGGTCCGGGGGAGCTGCGGCATCAGGTGCAGT